>JANOAK010000013.1:0-153355 GCA_031411095.1 Flavobacteriales bacterium
TTCGCCAAGACCCGGAAGTTCCGCTATCACTTGATCTATGCCGTGGTGAACGAGGTCGTGGTCATTTACCATGTCCGGCACATGCACCGCAAGACGCTTCGGCGCTTCTTCGGGTCCTGAGATGCGCGCGGTCCGGGCTACTTGCTCCTATCGCTCACGCGTGCATGGGATCCGGCCGTTAGCTTTGGGCTATGGACCTCAAGACCCTCAAGCTGGAACTCTTGGAGCGCATCGCCCTGATCGACAATGTTGAGCCGGTCGGTGATCCATTGGCTACTGGCGTAGTTCTGTGATCGCATGTTGTTACAGTTTCGGGCACTCTTCACTCGGTTGGACGGGGTGGACACGGTGCAGTACCGTGTCCACCCATGTCCACCTGTGGGCTGGGCTTGTGGGTGGGAAGGAGGCTTGTGGCGCTCCACACGTACACTGGGCCCGCCATATATGAGCATCATGCGCAACACCCCGAGGTCTTCTTTCCCCAGTGCATGAAAGGCGCAGAAAAGGGGCGCCCATGGAACCCGCATGAACGTGATGACCGTGAACCATGGCACGGATCTGTCACGGGTATGGCAGCCGTTCCAAGCAACAGCGGACCAACGACCATGGGCAACGACATCATCGCCAGCGTCAATTCGATCATCCATGCACCCATTGACCGGGTGTGGCGCGCACTGACAGACCCCCAGGACATCGCCAAATACATGATGGGCGCACAGGTCACCAGCGATTGGAAGGCCGGAAGCACGATCACCTGGAAAGGTGAATGGAACGGCAAGCCGTTCGATGACACGGGGAGGGTGCTGGCCATCATGCATCCCGATCTGTTGAAGTACAGCCATGTTTCCACTACACCGGAAGGGGAGCCTGAAGAGCACGTGATCACCATCGAGATGAAGGAAGTGGCCGGGGCTACGCACCTGCGCCTTACCCAGGGCCAGAATGCCACACAGGAGGCCAGTGACCACGCCGTGGAGATGTGGACGACGATGCTGGACGGATTGAAAAGGGTGTTGGGCGAGGCGCCTGTGGCATCACCCGAAGTGGCGCGGACCTGAGGCAGGGGATGGGCGCATGGCATCATCCATAGCGCACGTCGACAGCGGGATCCATCGATCACACCACGACCACTGTTCTACCTTACGTTCATGAACCGCTTGAAGCAGTCCCTGCTTCCGATCCTACTGCTCATCACCATGCCAGCGTCCCTTGCAGCGCAAGCGCTGCGCACTGTACCCCTGGTGGACCTGGAGAAATATGCTGGCACGTGGTACGAGATCGCTTCATTCCCCCAGCGTTTCACCAAGGGCTGCCAGGCCACCACGGCGACCTACACGAACACGGACAAGGGTTACGTGATCGTGGAGAACCGGTGCCGCCGTAACAGCCTCACAGGAAAGTCGTCCTACATCAAGGGCAAGGCCTTCGTGGTTCCGAATTCGGGGAACGCGAAGCTGAAGGTGCAGTTCTTCTGGCCCTTGAGGGGCAAGTATTGGATCATCGACCTGGCCGACGATTACAGCTACGCAGTGGTCGGTCATCCCAAGCGGAAGTACCTGTGGATCCTGTCCCGCACACCACAGATGCCCGATGCCGTGTACCAGGCGATCCTGGATCGCGTGAAGGCCAACGGCTATGCGTTGGATATGCTGAAGCGGACCCCGCAGCTCACTGCCTGATCACGCGATGGAAATACCGGGTGCTCTGCCCGGTCATCGCGACCATGTATGCACCACATGGCAACGATGAGAGATCAAGTTCGGTGCGATCGCCATGGTGATGCACAGGTACATCCAACACGCGGCCTTGCATGTCCAGCAACTTCGTTCCCAGCGCGAGGGAAGCACCATCGCTGGAAATATTCAACAGGCCGTTCGTCGGGTTCGGCCACACGGTGAATTCCATAGCGGGGAGGACCGTGCCGATCGCTGTGGTGCAAGTCTCGAATGCGCCTGCGTCAAGCGTGGCATGCTGGCAGCGCGTGACACTGCCCAGCGGATGAACGTATTCGTACCAGGCCACGAGCGGGTAGCCGCTGTTGGCCACACCCGCAGGATAGGCAGTGCTATGCGCCGGGGATGATGTGATGATGTGGTAGTCGTAGTTGGCCGCGTCGGTGAAGCCCACGGAGGCGATGTTCGTAGCCCGAAGGTTCGCGAGCGTGTCGAGGCTGGCGGGCCATGCGCTCATGGTACTGCCCCCACCGGCGAGGATGTTGTTGTACCCCTTGAAGTAGGCCGCGCTGGGCATCTGGAAGAACGTTCCGTTGGCCTTCTCATTCACCAGCGTGTTGTTCACCGCATAGAGTTCGTGCGCACCAGGATTGCTCAGCCCTTCCATTCCGTAGCCCACCAGGTTGCTGTTCTCGCTCATCAGACCCTGCTGGATCACATTGCCGATCAGGTAGGCCTGTCCACCGTTGGGCAGGTCGATCTCGCGGCTCGCCGTGCCATCCGCCTCGTTGCCGATGCGGTTGTACTCGATCACGTTCACCCACGCGCGGCTCTTCAGTTCATGCCCCACATCGGCATGGTGGCTGTAGTTGAAGCGGAAGATCAGGGAGTCGACATTGCCGATGTAGAGGTTGTGGCTGTATCCATCGCCGTAGCCGTGGTGGCCGAACTCGCTGTATTCGATGCGCACCGTGCTGGGGTGGTACTCGCCGCAGAGGATCCCGTTCTCGTTGTGATGGAACCAGCAATGATCCACCCGGAGACCAAGTCCTTCCAAGCGGATGCCCGCCCCGTTATGGTCCGGCACCACACACTCGCTGAACTCGATCCATTCCACGGTGGTGTTGTTGCCCTGGATCACCCAGATGGCCTTGCCGCCGTAGCTAAGCCCGTTCGATTCCATGTGCGCATAGCCACCCACGCCGCGCAGCACCAGGTCATCGGCCTGCCAGCGCGCCACGTCGCTCGGGTATGTGACAGCCTCGATGTTCACCGTGTCGCCATCGCCTACGAGCGTTGAGACCTGACTGGGAACTGTGAAGGTTTGTCCAGGGCCCACCTGCCAGGTAGCGGCGTTCAGGACCAATGGCAGACAGCAGAGGCCGGCCAATACATGTTCAGAGGACATCCTTCGAATATACGATGGACCGATGAGGTCACCATCTGGCCTGACCCAACGATCGTCATTTTTCCGAAGGGGAGAGCTCGGTGAGTTGAGCAGCGGGCCCGATGCACATGGGATCAGGGCATTTGCTCGGTCCGAACGTTATTGGGTGTGGTGCTGCCGATGTTCACCAGGATCGGATCGCGATCGTTGCCGGAGCCGGTGTATTTCACGCTTCCGTCGAGGTTCACATCCTCCGGGTGGTAGCCGACAGCGCTGTTGTTCGGTGTCGTGCTGCCCACCCGCACTAGGATGGGATCGCGGTCATTCCCTGCGCCGGTGTACAACACGGCCGCATCGCGCAGCGCATTCCCGGTCCAGAGCACCATCACCGGCCCAACGGTCTTCCGGGCATTCGTGCCGTATGTGCCTTGGGCCGCACTTGTCAGGTCAATGGAGGTGGGTGCCTGGCTCAACGTCACTGCCGTGCCGGTCATCGCCCCGAGGTGGTTGCGGTGTCGGATGGCCACGTGGTAGCTGCCCGCTGCAAGAGCGAAGGTCACCGGTGAGGTTCCATCGATTCCCATGACATCGCCATCACGCTGCAGCAGCGCGCTTCGCGAGGCCAGCACGGTGGCCGGCGCGTTCGCGTCACGCAGCTCCACCACCACCCAATCGACCACGGCATTGGCACCAGTGACCGCCAGCACCGCAGGCACCACGGCTTCACCACCGCCGCCGCCCGTGTGTGCGTATCCAAGGCCGCTGTACGGCTCGGTGGTCGGGAGGGATCCGTGCACACGCAGGCTGTCGTGCATCAGGCCCGTTCCTGTGTCATACGGCCCTTCCAGGAAGGCACGTATGTTCACGCTGACGGAGGCGGAAGTGCCGACGCACGCGCAGGATGCATTGAGCACATCGTTCACCGTGCCGCTGTCGCCATCGTCGCAGGGATCGCCGATGCGGCCGGAGACCGATGGGCAATTGTCCGTGTTGTCCAGCACGTAGCCTGTTGGTGGCGCGCAGCCCGTAACGCTAACCGCCGGATCGCCATAGCCATCGCCATCCCCATCCTGGTAAACGGTTGAAATGGGTGTGACCGTAACGTTCACCACGGCGCTGTTCGATCCGCAACCGTTGCTCACGTTCAACGTGTAGGTCCCGGTGGCAGCGCCCGTCACCTTGATCGCCGGCAGCGCTGCACCACTGATGAATGTACCCGGTCCTGACCAGACATGGTTGATGATCCTGGTGCCAGCAACGCTCGCTGCAAGCTGCAGCGTATCGGGCGTGCAGATGGCCGTTGCACCGGTGATCGTCGGTGGGGCAGGAGGGATGCACGCGGAGGCAATGGGTGTGCTGGACAGCAGCAGCAGTTGGCCACCCTCCACCAGCTCGGTGTTCAAGGCGTAATGCCCCATCTGCGCGACCAGGAACTTTCCTGCACCAAGGATGTGCGACACGTCGAGGATACCCGTCGATTCCTCGCCTTGCGACAGGAAGTTCGCACCGCCGGTGATGAAGCGCGACGGATCGTGCTGGGCGATCGTGCTGAGCGCATCGGTGGCGATGTCGTACCGCCAGATCTTGGCGTTGTGTGCTTGGCTGCCGGGATCCTCCTGCATGAGGATGTGGCCGCTGCCATCGATGGTCATGTTGTCCAGCATCTTCTGTCCCTCGGTGCCGCCCAGCACAGCCGTGATGGTGCCGCCCAGCTCCGGTTGCAGCGGATCGTTGAAGCGCAGGCGCCACATGCGGCTGGGCCCGGTGAAGGAGGCCGTGGTGTTGAAATAGAAGTCGGCCGGAACGGCGGGGTCCCACGCGCCATCCTCGGGCCGCAGGAAGTTCGTCACGCCCGCCGAATTGCTGGTCGTGTTCAATTGTGCTCCCGTCAGGTTGTGCACGTCGCCAAGGTCCACCAGCGCGAACGGCGTGTTGGGCGCCGGAAAACTCCCCGTGACCTCCGTGGCCAGCCCGCTCACCGCCACACCGAACACGTGCCCGTTCTGCAAGCCGGCCTTCTCGATCTCCGTGCCTGTGCTCTGCTTGGTGCCGATGTACACATACACCTGCCCCGGCGTCGCATCATCGGTGCCCACCACCACGGTCTTGTCGCTCATCGTGGGACTGGCCATCTGGTTCTCCCAGTTGCATCGCCCCAGCCACGGCAGCTGCCATGACACGCCCGCGTTCGGTCCGGTAACGATGTGAGCGAAGGCGCGCCCTTCCGTGCCGGCCTCTTCACCGTTCAGGAAGATGCGCTCCAATGTGCCCCTGCCCGTGGCCACGTTGTAGAACGCGCTCTGCTGCGGAAGGTCGGCCGAGCAGAAGCGGTTGAAGACCGTGGTGCCGGTGACGAAGGAACTGCCGTTCCAGGTCCGCACGCTCTGGATCAGGTCCTGGCCGCTCTGCACGCACAGCGTGTTCTTGTCGAACACCCACTTGCTCACGAACGCGCCGATCGATCCATGCGCCCGCGCAATGCCTTGTGTGTTGTTCAGCTCATGGTTCATCAGCACCGTGAAGGTGCCGTTGCCGTTGTCGTGCGCGCCCAGCCCATCGGGTAGGCCCACCATCTTGTAGCTGCCCGCCAGATCGCCCACGGTGAGGAGCGAGGTGGTGCTCGTGTTGCCCACGGTGTTGTGCATGTACGGGCTTTGCGAACTGCTGCAACCGGTGATGGCCACGAGGTCGTTGTCGGTGATGGTGAGGGTGTGGGCGGCGATGCCGGGCGTGCCCGGCCCGCTGACAACGGATAGGTTCAACACCACGGTCTCATTGCTCTCCAGGAGCGCATCATCCACCGTGGCAACCGACACGTTCTGCGTCATCGGGTAGGTGCCGCTCGCAAGGAAGGTGAGCGATGCCGGTGTGAGGCTTGAATAGTCGATGGCGCTTGTGGCCGTTCCCGAAAGCGCGTCACCGACGGACACCACCACGTCGCTCGCAGGTGCCGTGAGCATGCTTACGCCGATGTTCGCCGTGCCACCTTCGTTCACGCTGCTCGTTGAACTCGCGAAACCGACCACCGCATTACCTCCTCCGCTGAACGCTGAAGTCACCGATACATCATCGATCCCGATGCCCTGGGAGCTGCTGCCGGTGGTGTTGATGTTCCACCGCAGGTAGAACGTTCCGCCGGGCGGGATCGACAGTGCGGGGATGTTGATGCCGCTCACAGGTACGATGGTCAGGGGAGTAAAACCGTATGCGCTTGCACCCGTGGCGAAGCTGGTCGTGGCAATATCCCCGGCAGGCACAGTGGTCCACGCCACGCCATCGGTTGACCAGTGGAATTGCACAGAAGCGGCCGCGGTATTGATGCGATAGCGTTCGGCCTGATAGGCGACGCTCAGCGACGTGATGTTCGTGGTGCCGCCATTGCTGAAGGAACCGAGCAGGTTGTTCGGGCTGGCGAAGGATGCCGACGTCATCGCCCCCACCGCGCGCTCGCCCGCCGAGGTGCCCCAGTTGTACGTGCCTCCTGCCGTCGGCTGGCCTGATGATGCCTGTTGCGTGACCGCGCCTGATGCCGATGCCCATGCAGGAGATGCCGTGCTCGCATGCATGCGCCAATTCGCCGGCAGGGTCAGGGTGGCGCCCATGGAATTGAAGTCCTGGACCACGGACGGAGCGCCATTGGTCAATATGGACTGTGCGTGCGTCAACGATGGGATAAGAATGACCGCACTGGCGAACAGCCGATGAAAGAGGGAAGGAGTGTTCATGTTGCGGGTTTGGGGCATCCGCTAAATTGGGGATCACCGGGTGGCCGGGACAGGCCTTTCGGCGAGCATAGGCAGAGTGGCGACGAATGATCGAACCCGATCGCGTTGGCGACCTTCAAGACCTGCGCACCGCATAGATCCACTCATCCTGTACCACGCCGTGCTTCACCAGCGTGCCGATGAGATTGGCCTCCAGCGTGAAGCCGGCCTTCTCCAGCGCTTTCTGCGAGGCGATGTTGCTGCCAAAGGGTGTGGCATAGATCCGTGTGATCTCCGGAAAGTCCGCGAAGCCCAGTTGCACCATCTGCCGGATAGCCTCGGTCATGATGCCCTTGCCCCGATGCTCCCGGGCCAGCCAGTAGCCCAGTTCCATGTTCCGCCGCCAGAGGTCCGGCTTCGGGTGCAGCCCGATGGCACCGCAGCACGCTCCACCAATGTCGATGCAGCGCCGGAAGGGGATGGGCTTTATGGCCTCTTCCAGAAAGGCCCGGCCGTTCTCTTCGGTGTACGGATGCGGGAACGCGTCCGTGAGGTTGGCCGCGATGCTCGCATCGTTCGCGTGTTGCACCAGCGATGCAAGGTCATCCATCCGGAAGGGGCGGAGTGCGAAGGATCCCATGCAACGAAACTACAGGGTGAAACAAAAAGCCCCGACCTCTGAATAAGATCGGGGCTTCCCGTGGAGTTGAGCGCGCTCTACTTCGCCGACTTGAACGTGGGTGTTACGCCCACGCTGTGGAAGAAGAAGGCCCACTTGTCGGCCTGCTGCTGCACGATCATGCTGGTGGGCATGCCCGCGCCATGGCCCGCCTGCGTTTGAACACGGATCAGGACAGGGGCATCGCCGCCCTGCGCGGCCTGCAGCGTGCTGATGAATTTGAAGCTGTTCGCCGGCACCACGCGGTCGTCGTGGTCGGCCGTCATCACCAGCGTCGGCGGATAACTCGTTCCAGGCTTGATGTTGTGCAAAGGCGAGTAGGCGTGGAGAAAATCGAATTCGGCCTTGCTGCTGTCGGCGCACCCATACTCCGGGATCCAGCCGAAGCCCGCTGTGAACTTGTGATAGCGTAGCATGTCCAACACGCCCACCTCCGGGAAGCACACACCGAACAGGTCTGGGCGCTGCGTCATCACTGCACCCACCAGCAGGCCGCCGTTGCTGCCACCGTTCACGCCCAGATGCGGCGTGTCCGTCCACTTCTCCTTGGTCAGGTACTCAGCAGCGGCAATGAAGTCGTCGAACACGTTCTGCTTCTTCTCCTTCATGCCGGCCTTGTGCCAGTCCTCGCCATACTCGCCGCCCCCCCGCAAGTTGGCCTGCGCGTATATGCCGCCCTGTTCCAGCAACAACATGCGGCTGGTACTGAAGCTCGGCGACAGGTTGATGTTGAACCCGCCGTAGGCGTATAGCATCGTGGGGTTCTTGCCGTTCTTCTCAACGCCCTTCCTGTGCACGATGAACATGGGCACCTTCGTGCCGTCCTTGCTGGGATAGAAGACCTGTTCCGTGACGAATTGTGTGGGGTCGAACTTCAGCTCCGGCCGGAAGTACACCTCGCTCTTCCCTGAGGCATAGTCGTACCTGTAGATGGAGCCCGGGTCGGTGAAGGAGGTGAAGGCATAGAAGCCGAACGTATCCGTACGCTTGCCACCGAAGCCACCCGCACTGCCGATGTCGGGCAGTTGGATCTCCTGCTCGCCACTGCCGTCCATGGCATAACGATAGAAGCGGCTTGAGGCGTCCTTCAGGTATTCGGCGAACAGGATGCCGCCACCGGTGGAGACGCCTTGCAAAAGCTCCTTCTTCTGCGGAATGATGTCCTTCCAGTTCGCCTGTTCGGGCTTGGCCGGGTCCACGCTCACCAGCCGGTAGTTCGGCGCATCCACTTCGGTCATGGCCAGCAGGCGGTCCGCTTTCGGGTCATAGGCGACGATGCTGGTCTTATGGTCGTACCCGCGCTGCAAGGGCACCCAAGCGGCTCCAGGTGCCGGAATGCCGCTCTTCCGCAGGTCGATGAAGTACTGCTCGAAGCCATCGGTGCCGGTGCTGATGGTGAGCGTGCCATATTCCTCACCCTCCGTTACGCCCATGCCGATGTACAGGTTGGGATCGGTGGTGTTCTCATACACCAACGCATCCTTCTCCTGGGGGTCACCGAGTTTGTGGTAGTACACCTTCTGCCATTGGCTGGCCGCGCTGAGTTCCGTGCCCTTCTTTGGCTCCGGGTAACGGCTGTAGAAGAACCCATCCTTGTACCAGGCCGCTCCGCTGAACTTCGCCCACTTCAACACGTCAGGCATCTGCTTCATCGTGGTCAGGTCATATACGGTGATGTCCTGCCAGTCGCTACCGGCCTTCTGCACACCAACGGCCATGTATTTGTCGTCCGTGCTCGCGCCCATCAACCCGAACGTGGTGGTGCCCTTCGGGTCGATGGCGTTGGGGTCGATGAAGACCTGGTCCTTGCCATCGAGCCCTCTTCGCACGTTGATCACATATTGGTTCTGCAATCCGGAATTGGTGCTGATGAAGAAGAGGTCGCCCACTTTGTAAGGCGTGGTGACCTTGGGGAAGTTGTACAGTTCCTCATAGCGCTTCGCGAGTTCGGTGCGATAGGGGATCCTGTCCAGGTACGCTTGTGTCACCTCGTTCTGCCGCTTCACCCAATCGCCCGTTTCGGTCGAGGTGTCGTTCTCCAACCAGCGGTAAGGGTCCGCCACCTTGGTGCCGAAGTGGTCATCGACTGCGGAACTGTCCTGCCGGACATCGGGATAGGTGATCTTCTGCACGGCCTTCTGCGCGGTGAGTTGGGTTGATGTGCTGCAGGCCGCCAGGAGCGAACAGATCAGCACGGGTCGGATCCTCATGTTCTTGGATTAGGGGTCGTGAAAGTAGGTGCATCGGGGCAATGCCTTCCCCGGCTCCGTAGGACGAACGGTTGAATGCGCACGGGCCGCCCGGAGGTGGCCCGAGGAACGCAGTTGGTCCAGTAAGTGTCAGCGACGAACGAAACGCTCCACGAGCGTCTCGACCCCGTTGCTCAGGCGCACCATGTAGATGCCTTCGGGTAAGGAGTTCACGTCGATGGGAACGATGTTCACACCGTCCTGCGCACCCACGGAACGCTCGCTCAGCATCCGGCCGGTGCCATCGAAGAGCGCGATGCCCACGCTCGTTCCTTCATCGCTCGCAAAGCGCACGTTGATCCGGTCCGAGGCAGGGTTGGGGTAGAGGTCCATGCCCAAGGATGCCGGCTGTGCGGCCTCCATCGCACGCACATCCCCTCCGGAAATGGCGGGGGTGCCGGGCGTTACAAGCCAGCGCGTGGCGTTCACCAGGAGCTTCCGGTGCGACCCGCTGAGGTCGGTGGCGTAGCTGCTGTAGAGCGCATCGTTCGTGTCGCCGGTGCCATCATCGGGGGGTGAACTGTCGCCGA
Organism: Flavobacteriales bacterium; assembly: GCA_031411095.1. Lineage (GTDB taxonomy): Bacteria > Bacteroidota > Bacteroidia > Flavobacteriales_F > PHOS-HE28 > PHOS-HE28. The sequence goes on from JANOAK010000013.1 coordinate 10,223, forward strand.
TGGCGCACACCTTGCCGCTGCCGTAGTTGCAGGCCGCCATGAGCACTTGCGTGGTCCCCGTGTTCGATGCGCCGGTCTTGTACACCAGGCCCAGCACGGTGGAATTTGCGGCGGTGCTGAGGGTCATGCTCGTTCCGCTGTTGTAGACCATCCCCGTCACATGGCCCATGGCACCATGCAGGATCGGATCGCTCGGCGCATTGCGGATGTTCGTGCTCGATTGCGAGAAGCTCGTGGCATCGAACGTGATGCCGAAGGGATTCCCGCTCATCAGGTCGTTCCAGATGCTTTCCGGGTCCCACCCATCACTGTTGCGGTCGCTGCCGTTGTGGTTGCCGATCATGAAGAGCCCACCGCCGTTCTGAACGAACGTGCGGATGGCTGTTTTTTCGCTCGTGCTGAACGGGATGTTCGGTTCGCACACGATGAAGACCTGGTAGTTGCTCAGATCCTGCGCGTTGGTGGTGACACCGTAGGTGATCAGGCCGGAGTAAGGCAGGGTCTCGATCGTGTAGCCCTGGCGCACCAGATCGATGGCCCAGTATGACAGCGCGCCCTTCCAGTAGCTCTGGGCCGTGCTGGTGGTGATGCCGCTCTGCGCGGGCGTCGGATAACGCTGGGGGTTCGCTTCATTGCCCGCCCCCGTCTGCATCAGGTGCGTGGTGGAGTTCACACCGAGGTTGTAGGTGTCGGCGTCGGGCACCCAATCGGCATTACCGGCCATCTCGGCCTGCGATGCATCGAACAACACCTTGACCACTTGGGCGTTCAAGGCCAGTGAAAGGAAAAGGACGGAACAGAGGACCGTTCGTTTCATGTGGGGATCCGTTTTGATGCGCTCCAAACTATGCGTGCTCCCCATACCACCATGCGCTGTTCGCCGAATAGCCCAACGATCCGGACGGAATCGGTTATGGTGGGTACGGACCAGTAAGGAATTGAGCAGGTCAGGCCACCTTTCGGTGCATCAACTTCTGGCTCACCAGTTCATACTGGGTGCCGGGCCCGTCCAACAGGTTGATGTCCGAATCCAACTGGCCCGCAAGCGTATGGATCAGGTCCATGCCCAGGCTGTTGGGGCGGTGGAAGCCGTCGCGGCTCTTCAGGCCCACGCCATCATCGCCAATGCGCATGCGCAGTCCTTCCTGTTCACTGCCGGCCAGGTGAACGATGATCGTGCCCTTGTCCCGGCCTTCGAACGCGTACTTGAAGCTGTTGCTGATGACCTCATTGATCAACAATCCAAGGGGCACCAAGGTGTCCACCCCCAAAGTGGGCACTTGGATGTCGATGTCCATCTGCAACTTCTTGTTCACGCTGTAGGCATAGACGAGGTCGCGGACCAGGTGGTCCAGGTAGCTGCTCACGTTGATGTTCGCGAGGTCCTTGCTCAGGTAGGTCTGCTCATGCACGAGAGCCATGGCGCTCACGCGTGTCATGCATTCGTTGAACAGTTCCCGTGTGCGCGGATCTTCCACCTGGTCCTGCTGGAAGCGGATGAGGCTCTTGACGATCTGGAGGTTGTTCTTCACGCGATGATGGATCTCCTTGATCATCACCTCCTTCTCCTCCTTGCTGAGCATGGTCTGGCGCAGCTCCTGGTTGGTCTGCTCCAGGTCCTGCTTGGCCACGGCCAGCTGTTCGGCGCGTTGGCGCGATTCCATCAATAGCCTGCGGGCCATGCCCACCAGCAGGGCGAACACCACCGCGAACAGGCAGGCCAGGATCAACAGCATCTGGGTCTGGTCCCAACTCGCGTTCAAGGCCGCTGTTTCGGTGCCAAGGCCTTGCTCATGCACCCGGCGGGCCGTGCGGTCGATCTCCTTCTGTGCGCGGTCCAGCATGATCTGGAACACGGCCTCGGGCATGCGCTGGGCACTGTGTCCGCCGAACCGTAGCACCACCTCCTTATGCAGCGAATCACACGCATGTAATTGCTGCTTCAGGTTCGTGGGCATGCTGGCCATCCACGGTTCCGCGGAGTGCCGTGCCTCAATGAACGCCAGCCTGCCCCGCACCCTGGCCAGCTCCCTGTTCCAATCGTAGTTGCCGGTGTTCACATCCACCCTGTGCACCATGCCCAGTTGCCCCAGGCTGCTGTTCAGGCCGCTGAGCTCATCCAACAGCTCTACCTGGCGGCCAATGCGGTTCTGGATGGCATGCGTGCGCGATACCAAGGCCAGGTCCCAGCCGATGAAGAGGACGGCGATGCCTGCGGCTATGATGGGCCACATACGCCAGTTCGATGCGTGCAAGGTTGGAGTTTCGATGCCCCTTGAACGCTGAACGCCCCGCAGGGTTGCACCCCGGCCTTAGGGGTTGGCCTCCAGGCGCAACCGGGCCGAAAAAAGGCGGATCAGCTCCCGCAATCGGCTTTCCGCCATGGCACGCACTTCGGCGTGCAAGCGACGCGAGAATTTCAGGCCCATCCCCGGGTAATGCTCCACAGGCGCCTCCCCCTCGCGCAGCAGACCAACGTCCAACCCTCCGCCGCTGGCCCCCCGGTTCCCCGTGTGCTTCACATCATGGAGGTGCACAATGCAGTGCCCGTTACGGATGTGCACCGATACGGCGTAGCTCACCACGCCCATGCTCTCTTCGCGCCCTGCCAGCATCGCACTCCGGAAGTTGAACCGCGCCTGGCCCTCCAGCACACCGTCCACCTGATCGAGCCGCACCATCCGCGCTCCCGGCTCCTGTCCGAAGCTGGCGTCCCAGGCCTGCTTGGCGGCCACCACCAGTTGCGCCCTGTTCAACGGTAGGCCGATCTCCTCCGTCAGCATGAACGGCGGACCCGACGTGGCGCTCAGTTCCTGGCCCCGGAGCATTCCGCAGTGGGGTAGGAGCAACAGGATCAGCAGAGCGCGCATTCGGGTGTGAAGGTGGGCGATATTCCCCGGTCGGACGGGCAGGGACCACGGCCTCCAAAAATATGGCCACGCCTGATGCCCGGATACCTTTGTACCATCAACCATCCTTATCCATGAGCTCCGACATCCTTCGCAATCGAGCGGTCAAACTGGGCGTGTTCTATGATGGAAGTTATTTCAGTCATGTGAGCAACTATTACAACTATGTGCACCCGCATCGCCGTAGGCTGCACATCGGTGGCCTGCACGATTTCATCCGTCACATGGTGGCCGAGCGCGAAGGCACCAGCGCCAACCTCTGCCACATCATCGATGCCCACTTCTTCCGCGGTCGCTTCAGTGCCAAGGATGCCAACGAGAAGACCAATCAGCTTTACTACGACCGGGTGTTCGATGAGGTGCTCATGTACAACGGGGTGCAAACGCACTACCTGCCCGTGAAGGATCAGCAGGGGCGTAAACGCGAAAAGGGGATCGATGTGCTGATGGCGCTGGAGACCTACGAGCTCTGCATGCTGAAACGCTATGATGTGGTGGCCCTTATCGCCAGCGATGGCGACCATGTGCCCTTGGTGCGCAAGCTGCATGCGCTGGGCTGCAAGACCATGCTGCTGGGCTGGGATTTTGAGTATACCGATGAGAACAGCGGCGAACAACAGACCACCCGCACCAGCAACGACCTGTGGAACAATGTGTCGTATCCCTTGGAGATGAGCGACCTGGTGGAGGAGGGGCTCCAGGCCAAGGATGAGGTGGTGCTAGACATGTTCGTGACCAAGGAGCTCCTGCCGCGCGACCCTTCAGCCGAACTGGACAAGCCGTTGGTGAGCATGAGCAATTATGAGGACACCGAGCGGCACAGCAGCCAGATCATGAGCCTGCACAATGGCTATGGCTTCATCCGTTTTCCGGAGAACAACCTGTTCTTCCTGCATGAGGACCTGGAGGACGCTGAATTCGCCTCCCTCGCCGTGGGCGACATGGTGGAGTTCAACACGGCGGTGAACAGCAAAGGCCAGCGGGTGGCCAAGCACATCAAGCGGGTGACCGCCTGAGGCGGATCAATCCGCAGCCGGAAGGGTAAGTGTGAAGGTGGCGCCTTGGCCGGTGCCGTCGCTGTGAGCACGCAGCTCACCATCCATGGCAGCGGCCCATTGCTTCGCGCGGGCCAGCGTACCGCGGGATTGTGCTTCTCCATCGGTGCTGCGCGAGTTCAGCAGGGCAAAACGCACGAAGACCCGCTCCAGGTCCGCCGCGTCCATGCCAACACCGGGGTCCGTGACCCGTAACAGGACCCGCGGACCATCCCGCAGGATCTCCGCCTCGATCTTCGATGCCTTGGGCGAGAATTTGCTCGCGTTACTGATCAACGCTTGGATGATCTGGCCGATCCAATGGGCATCCCCGGCGGCACGTGCCTCCGGATCCCCAGCGATGGATACCTGCTGTCCCTTGCGTTCCAGCCGGTGTTGTTCGCGTTCCAACATGCTCCGCAGAACATCGGACAACCCGATGGCCGAGGTCTCCACTATCCGCACATCCCGGTCTACCTGGAAGTCGTTCAATAGCTCCTCGATCTGGCGTTGCGCCTGGAAGTACCCCTTCTCCGCGTATGCATGCAATTCGTCGGGGTCCATGGCGGGGTCGCCCGCGCGCAGGGCCTTCATTACCTCCCATAGGCCCGTGAGCCGGTTGCGCAGATCGTGCGCGAACACATGCAGGCGATCGGATCGTTCGCGATCCGTGGTGATCGCCTGGGGTCGGGTCTCAGGCATGACTGCGGGCCACAGTGTGCAACAGGCCGATCAGGCTGTCGCTGTCGATCGGCTTTACCAGGTATTCGGCATCCTGGATCGAACGGATCCCCTCCACGATCTCCGGCTTGGTGCTGGCCGTTAGGAAGATGATGGGGATGGGGTCCTTGGCGTGGATCTCCCGGGCCAGATCGAGGCCCGTCTTGTCACCCTTCAGGTAGACATCCATGATGATGGCATCCGGACGCTCCTCTGCCATCATGCTCTCCGCTTCGGCGCTGCTGCGTGCGGCGCCCATTACGGTGAAGCCCATTTGTTCCAACTGTAATCGATAGCCGAAGGAGATGATCGCCTCGTCCTCGATGATGAGTATTTTCTTCATGGTGCGGGATATGAACGCCGGCGTTCAGTCGGCCTTTCGTTGGATCGTTTCAGCCAGGCGATGGAACTGCTCCAGGCTGAATGATTTTTCGATGTAGTCGTGTATGGTGGATGTTCGGCGCGCGGTCTCGATGTCCATGGGATGGATGCTGCTCGAGCACATCACCACATGGGTATGGCCATTGGGCAACAGGCCTTCCTGCTCGCAATGTCCCAGGAACTCGAATCCGCTGGTGCCCGGCATGTTGATGTCCACCAACATCAGGTCAGGTCGTTCACCGGTCCTGCGCAAATGCTCCAATGCGTCCATGGGGTCATGGAACGCTGTGAACGTGCCATTGAACTGCGCTTGACGCAGCACCAGCTTCGTGATGAAGTGGTGGTCGTCCTCGTCCTCGACGAGCATGATGTGTTGTATGCTGTTGCTCACGTTAGCGCCTTCTACGGGGATCCGCCGCGGAAGTTGCCTTCAGCGCAGGTCGTGGTCCAGGCGCGCTATGTGCTCGGCCGTGCCCAGCAGGTACAGCGTGTCGTCCGTGCGGATGCGCTCGCTGTCGTTGAGCTGCGTAAGCGTGCGGCCCTTACGGCGGATGGCAAGGATGGTGATGCCATAATGCCGGCGCAGGTCCACCTCGGCCAGCGAACGGCCCACGATGCGGCTGCGACCCAGGTCCACCGGTACCGTGGCGATCTCCATATCGCCCAGGTCGGGCCGGAGCGGCCCACCGTTCACCGCCGGACGGGCCTGTGCGGAGGGCGACCCGCGCAACATGCCGTAGTGATCCTCGCGGAAGTGCGCCACGATCTCCTGGATGCTCCGTTCCGCCACCAGGTACTTGCGCAGGACGCGGTAGAAGATCTCGATGCTGGTCTCGAACTCCTCGGGGATCACTTCGTTCGCGCCAGCGGCCAGGTTCCCTTCGATCTCGCGCACGTAACGCGTACGCACGATGATGTAGGCGCTCGTGTGCGCCCGCACGGAGGCCACGATCCGCCGCGTGGCGTCCGCATCGGCGATGGCCACCACCACCACGCGGGCCTGTTCCACGTGTGCTTTTTCCAGCACGTGGTCGTTGGTGGCATCACCATGCACCACATGGTTGCCCTGGCGCAGGGCCAGGTCGGCCAGGTCGGGATCGTCCTCCACCACCGCACATCGGATACGTGTGCTCTGGGCCGCCCGTGCCACGTTCTGACCGTTGAGGCCGTAGCCCACGATCACCACGTGGTCCTTGAGCGCCTTGCGCTCCACGCGCTCCACCTCCTTGCGCACACGCATGATGCTGTCCATCCTGCGGCCCACGGTGCGTGGCAGGAACACGGTGAACACACGCCGTACAATGCCATCCAACGATCGCATCGCGAACGGGGTCAGGCCCATGGTGAGGATGGAGATGGCCAGGAACAATTGGTGGTGTGCCGGGGTCAACAAGCCTTCCGATAGGCCAGCAACGGCCAGCACGAAAGCGAATTCGCCCACTTGGAACAAGCTGATCCCGCATTTCAATGCCGTGTGAACGGGATGCCGCAGCACCCACACGGCCACGAAGGCCGCGAAGGTCTTCAGGACCACCACCAGCAGGGTGAGCCCCAGCAGAACGAACGGTTGTTGCACGAAGAGGCCCGGGTCCACCAGCATGCCGATGCTGACGAAGAAGAAACTCATGAAGAGCTCGTGGAAGGGCTGCACGATGCCGGTCGCATGATAGGCCTGGTCCGTGCCGCTGATGATGAGACCGGCGAAGAACGCACCCAGGGCGAGCGAAAGCCCCAGCGATTGCGTGGCCCAGGCTGCCGCAAAGCACAGCACCACCACCGTGATGATGAAGAGCTCCTTGTTCTTGCCACTGGCCACCGCGCGCAACAAGCGGGGCACGGCGAACCGTCCGCTCACGTACACGCCCACCACCAGCACCACCATCTTCACCAACAGCCGCAACAGGTCACCGCTTATGTCGCTGCTCTTGCCCGCCAGCATGGGTGTCACCAGCATCATGGGCACTACCAGGATGTCCTGGAAGATCAGGATGGCCGCACTGATCCGGCCGAAGGGTGCATCCATGCGTCCTTGCTCCTGGAGTATGCGGAGCACAATGGCCGTGCTGCTCAGGGTCACCAGGAAACCCGTGAACACGGCCGCGGGCAGGGAAAGGCCCAACATGCGGCCCACACCCGTCACCAGTCCGATCGTGAGCAAGGCCTGAAGTGAACCGCCTACGAACACGGTGACACCGATGGTGGCCAGCTTCTTCAAACTGAACTCCATGCCGATCACGAACAAGAGGAAGATCACCCCGAGTTCGGCCAGCAGTTGCACCGACTCCGGTTCGTCCACCCAACCGAGCACGTGCGGTCCGGCCAGCACCCCTGCAAGGATGAAGCCCAGGACACCGGGAAGCTTCAGTCGGCGAAACAGCAGGATGATGCCCACGGCCAGTGCAAGCACCACGATCAGTTCACCGAACAGGCCCTGCTCCATGTTATCCGTGGAATACAGGCCGCACCGCCCCCGGGTTCAACATGGCCCCACCAGGGTGCCGATCCGAAGGGACCTTCCGGAAGGCCACCCGCGAATGGCGATGTCCATAGCGGATCATCGGCATGAGGACGTTGCTGAGGAGGATCAGGACGATGGTGCAGGTGTCGCGCATGGAATGGCCTTCAGGAGCGAGCCTCCTGCGGCAGCGAAGTTCTCCGGGGCCGGGGGCGGTTCCACATGCGGAGGACCGGCATGGTCAACCAGTGGCTGTTGATCGGACCGTAGTTTCACGGCCATGAAGTTGGAACACCACAAGGAGCAGCTCGCCTCGCCGCGCACTTATGCCCTTCGCCAGCTCGCCTTCCTCCTGGCCGCCCTGGCCTTCATCGGGCTGAGCCTGGCCATCGGCATCTGGGGCTATATGCACTATGCGCAACTGGGCTTCGTGGATGCCTTGCTCAATGCCAGCATGATCATGGGGGGCATGGGGCCGGTGGACATCCTGCGGACCGATGATGCGAAGGTCTTCGCCTCGCTGTTCGCGCTCTACAGCGGGATCGCACTGCTCACCACGGTGGCCGTGATCCTCGCTCCCTTGTTGCATCGGCTGTTGCACCGGTTGCATCTGGAGCAGAAGGACCGCTGATCGGATCCCTTCGCGGCATCGGTCTCACAAGCACTTGAACTGGTCGAACGGCTCCTGGCAGCTGTTGCACTTCCACAAGGCCTTGCAGGCCGTACTGCCGAAGGGGGAGAGCATCACGGTGTCCTTCGCGCCGCACTGCGGGCATTCCACCACGGGTAGGCCGCCTTTCAATGCACGGATGTCGGCCGTGTGCTCAGGTGGTGCTATACCGTATTGCTTCAATTTCGCCTTTCCCGGCGCGGTGATCCAGTCCGTGGTCCAGGCAGGGGAGAGGGTCATGCGCACCTCGAGGTCGGTGACCCCGGCCTTTACCAGCTCCTTGGTAATGTCCGCCTTCATCACGTCCATCGCCGGACATCCGGTGTACGTGGGGGTGATGGTGACGATCGCTTTTCCTTCCGGGCTCACCTCCACGCTGCGCACCACGCCCAGCTCCAGCACATCGATCACCGGGATCTCCGGGTCCTTCACAAAGTGCAGTACCTCGAGAATGCGCTCCTTGGTGATCATGTGAGGAGGTGTGGGATGGGGCGCACCTGGCGTTCAACCCCTACCAGGTCGCACCTGGGTAGGCCCGCTGCAGGTATTGCATATCGGCCAGGATGAAGCCGAGGTGCTCGCTGTGTTTGCCTTCACGTCCGCCGCTGGCCATGAAACCATCGGCCGGTCGCTTCAGCGTGGCCTCGCTCAACACCTTGTCCACCGTGGCGTCGAACGCCGCCTTGATCGGGGCAAGGTCCGGAGCGATGCCGGCCTTGACGAGCTCTTGATGGACCGCATCCATCACGAACAGTTCCCCGGTGAAGGTCCATAGATCGTCCAAGGCCTCCTGGGCGCGCTGGTGACTTTCGGCCGTGCCATCACCGAAGCGGATGATCCAATCGCTGCTGTGGCGCAAGTGGTATTGGGCTTCCTTCACGGCCTTGCCGGCGATCGCCGACAGTTGTGCATCCGAACTGGACAGCAGGGCCTGGGCCAGCGGAAGGTGGTAGGCATCAAAAAGGAAGCTGCGGACGATGGTGTGCGCGTAATCGCCGTTCGTTTGCTCCACCAGCTTCGTGTTCAGGAACTGGCGTTCATTGCGCAGGAACGCGATGTCATCCTCGCTGCGCCCTTTGCCCTCCACGGTACCCGCATAGGCCAGGAGGTTGCGCGCTTCGCCCAGGTGGTCCAGAGCACGGTTCGTTAGGGCGATGTCCTCTTCCAGCACAGGGCCATGTCCGCACCACTCGCTGAGGCGATGGCTCAGGATCAACAGGTCGTCGGCCTGGCGGAGGCAGTAGGTCAATAACGCGTCCTGCATGATCGGGCTCAGATGTACTTCGCGCCTTCCGGCATGGTGTAAAAGGTGGGATGCCGGTAGGTCTTGTCGTCCGAAGGATCGAAGAACATGGCTGCATCCTCGGGCTGGCTGGCGCTGATCTCGCTGGCCGGAACGACCCAGATGCTCTGGCCTTCCTGGCGGCGTGTGTAGACATCCCGCGCGTTCTCAATGGCCATGCGGGCATCGGTGGCATGCACGCTGCCCACATGTTTATGGTCCAATCCGCGCTTGCTCTGGATGAACACCTCCCAGAGCGGCCAGTTGTTCGGGTTCTCGTTGCTCATGCCTATGCTGCTTTGTTCTTCGACCGCTTGGCCGCATATGCCAGGGCCGCCTCGCGCACCCAGGCACCTTCCGCATGCGCCTTGTTGCGGGCCACCAGGCGCTCCTTGTTGCACGGTCCATTGCCCGCCACCACGTTGTTGAACTCGCTCCAATCGATCGTTCCCCAGTCATAGTGTTGCGTCGCTTCGTTCCACTTCATTTCGGGATCAGGGATGGTCAGGCCGATCACCTCCGCCTGTTGCACCGTGCGGTCGATGAAGATCTGGCGCAGTTCATCATTGCTCTGCCGTTTGATCCTCCACTTCATGCTCTCGGCGCTGTGCGTGCTGTTCGCGTCACTCGGACCGAACATCATGAGGCTGGGCCACCACCATCGGTCCAACGCGTCCTGCGCCATGGCCTTCTGCTCCGGCGTGCCTTTGGCCAGCACGGCCATGATCTCGTAGCCCTGTCGCTGGTGGAAGCTCTCCTCTTTGCAGATGCGCACCATGGCACGGGCGTAAGGACCGTAACTCGTGCGGCACAGCATGACCTGGTTCATGATCGCGGCACCGTCCACCAGCCAGCCCACCGCGCCGATATCGGCCCAGGACAGGGTGGGGTAGTTGAAGATGCTGCTGTACTTGGCCTTGCCCGTGAGCAGGTCATCCACGGTCTGTTCGCGCGTGACCCCCAACGTTTCCACCGCGCTGTAGAGATAGAGGCCATGGCCAGCCTCGTCCTGCACTTTGGCCAGCAGGATGGCCTTGCGACGCAGGTTCGGGGCGCGGGTGATCCAGTTGCCTTCCGGCAGCATGCCCACCACCTCGCTGTGCGCGTGCTGGCTCATCTGGCGGACCAAGGTCTTCCGGTACTTCTCCGGCATCCAATCCTTCGGTTCGATCTTCAGTTCCGCGTCGATCTTCGACTGGAAGCGTTCCTCTAAGCTGGTTACGTCGGTCATGGGGTTCGGCAAGGGCGCAAAGATACGGGAGGCCGGTAAGGTGGTCATGGCCACTGGTCAACAGAACAGTACGGTCGGCCCCGGTGTTCGGTGGGGCATGATGGCGCTCACTGCCAACGGCTACTTTTACGCCCCTTTCCGTTCATCCCAACCGCATGGCCCGTTTTCATTCGCTCGAAGTCGCAGACGTTCATCAGGAAACGCCCGATACCATCGTGGTGGGCTTCGTGATCCCGCCGGAGCTCCGGGAGGATTTCCGGTTCATCCATGGCCAGTACGTCACCATCAAGTTGCATGTGAACGGAGAGGAGCTTCGCCGCAGCTACAGCATCTGCAGCAGCCCGCTCGATGCCGATAAGCTCTGTATCGCGGTGAAGAAGGTGTCCCATGGCCGGGCCAGCAGCGAGCTCGTTGAGAAGCTGAAGCCGGGTATGAAGCTGGAGGTGATGGCGCCCATGGGCAACTTCCACACCCTGCTGGACGCCACCCATGAGTACCATTACGTGGCCTTCGCGGCCGGCAGTGGCATCACGCCGATCCTCAGCATCCTCAGCACCGTGCTGCGCACCGAACCACGCAGCAGGTGCACATTGTTCTTCGGCAATACCGAGGAGTCGCGCATCATCTTCCGCAAACGGCTCGGCGAACTTCAGGCGCACTTCCCCGGCCGACTGGATGTGCATCATATCCTGAGCAAAGGGATCGACGAGGACCACCTCTTCAACGGCCGCATCACCACCGACAAGGCGAAACAGTTGCTCGGCAGGTTCGTTACCGGGGCGATGCACAAGGAATTCTTCATCTGCGGACCCGAACAGATGATGGTGAACGTGACCGAGGCCCTCGAGAAGAGCGGCGTCTCCAAGAAGCAGATCCATGTGGAGCTCTTCACCACCCCCGTGAGCCCGGAAGGGCGCAAGGAGACCGCCCATGCGACGGCCCCCAGCGCCACCGGCAGCTCCCAGGTGAAGGTTGTGCTGGATGGCCGCGAGTATGAACTGACGATGGACCGCAAAGGGGATGCGGTGCTGGATGCGGCCATCGAAGCGGGCCTGGACGTGCCCTATGCGTGCAAGGGCGCCGTTTGCTGCACATGCAAGGCCCGCGTGCTCGAAGGGCAGGTGGAGATGGCCATGAATTACGCCTTGAGCGATGAGGAAGTGGCCGATGGTTATGTGCTCACGTGCCAGAGCCATCCGCGGTCACCGCGCGTGGTGATCGATTACGATCAACATTGATCCCCGGGCAGGAATAAAGCAACGGCGGCCCTTGCGGACCGCCGTTGGTGTGAGCCCCCGGCCAGTGTCGTTGTTGCTGGATCGGGCGGGTCGAACGTGTTAGTTGGTCTCCATCTGGGCACCTAGCAAGGCCATCTTCAACTGGATGTTCGCCAGGTATTCGTCGTTGTGGGTGAATTCATGGTGCGCTTCGTTCCAACGCACAATGGCGCTGGGAAAGTCAAGGTAGAACGGGTCCGAATGCGCGAACTTGTCCATGGGCTCCAGGTTCACGAAGCATTTGTAGGCTTCGTACTTCACCACATCCGGAGGCAGGCTGGCATCCACAAAGACCGATTTTTCGCGGTATCCCGGCTTGCTCACATGGATGGTGTAGAACGAATTGAGATCGAGGTGCAGCTCAAAGGCCGAGCGGTTCGTGGGTTGCAGCTCCGTTACCTTCTCATTGTCCTTGTACAGCGTCACGGTCAGATCGGAGGTCTTGCCACCGTTGGCGGTGATCGTGCAGACCACCGGGAGGTACCAGCCTTCGGCCTGGTCGCGGCGCTCGATGATCGCGCTTTGGGCTTGCCCGAAATGGCTCAGCAGGAGCATAGGCAATAGGGAGAAGTAGCGTTGTTCCATATGCTGGGGATCGGATCGTGATCCAGTTGGTTCAATGTTTCTTACGAAGGTCCGGTGCATTGGTTACGCCGCTAAACGGCGATTCGGAGGCCACCATCGGCCGCGGCCATGGGGATGCGGAGGTGCACCATGGCACCGCCATCCACCTTGCCTTCGGCCCAACAACTGCCCCCGTGCTTCTGCACCACCCGTTGCACAATGGCCAGGCCGATCCCTGTCCCCTCGAACTGCTCGGGTCGGTGCAACCGCTTGAACACACCGAAGAGCTGGCTTCCCTTCGATGGATCGAATCCAACGCCATTGTCCTTGACGGTGACCACGTGATGATCACGCACCACATCGTGTTCCACTTCGATCACCGCCTGCTCCCGTGTGCGCGTGAACTTCACGGCGTTCGCCAGCAAGTTGGTCATCGCCACCCGTAGCATCGCTGGGTCCATGGGGATCACGGCCGTTCCGGGAGGGGGGACGATCAGGGTGATGTCCCTGCCGTCATGTACAAGTTCGTTGAAGCATTCCCGTGCCACCTGTCCCAGGTCCACATCCTGCCGCTCAATGGCATGGTTGTCCGTGCGAGCGAAGCGCAACAGGTCATCCACCAGGAGGATCAGCCTGGATAGTGCCACGTTCATCCGGTCGGTCACCTGCCGCATCTCCGGATCAACGTTCATAACGGAGAGGATGGAGAGGTGGTCGGCCATGCTCTTCAGGCTCTTCAACGGCGAACGCAGGTCGTGCGCCACCGAGAACGAGAAGGAGTTGAGGTCCTCCAAGGCCTCCTTCAACTGCTTCGTCCGGACCGCCACGCGTTGGTCCAATTGCCGGTTCAGTTCCTTCAAGCGCAATTCCTCCTGCTTGCGGTCGGTGATGTCCTTCAGTACGGCCTGGAAGAGCCCGGTGGCCCGTCCAGCTCCGCGGAGCCAGGTGGCGGTGAGCAGGCAGTCCAAGATCCTCCCATCCGCCATGCGCAAGCCCAATTCGATGTCCTCAGGCCCAGAACCACGACGTTTGGCCTGAAGGTCCTTCGATAGGCGGACAGGATCGACCACGAAATCCTGTGATCGACACGTGAGCAATTGCTCCCGTGTCAAGCGGAACAGCTTTTCCGCCGCAGGGTTCGCATCATGCAGCCGTCCGTTGCCTTCCACGATGAAGATGGGATCGCTGCTGCTGGCAAATACCTGTTGAAAGCGCTCGTACAATCGCTCACGCTCCTCTTTCAGGGCATGCAGTTCATACGCCTGTTGGATCCTGAGGCGGAGGTCCGCATCATCCCACGGTTTGGTGATGTAGGCATGGATGCCCCCCCGGTTCACGGCGTCCACCACACCCTGCAGGTCGGAATATCCCGTGAGCATGATGCGTACCGCGCGCGGCCAACGCTCGCGCACCTGTGTCAGGAATTCAGTGCCGTTCATCCCCGGCATGCGCTGATCGCTGATCACCACCTGCATCGGCGTGTTCTCCAATAAGGCGAGGCCTTCCTGTCCGCTCTTCGCGGTGAAGACCTCCAACTCCCTGCGGAACCCTGCACGGAAGGCCAGGAGGTTTCCCTCCTCGTCGTCCACATACAGGACCTTGATGCGCTCGTCGTTCATGGGATCAGGCGCGTTTTTGTTGGGGCATGTGCTGCGTGTTCGGCAGGGTTATCCTGAATTCCGTGCCTTGGTTCGGCAGGCTTTGCACGTCGATGTGTCCTTGGTGCCGCTCGATGATGCTGTGCGCTATGGAGAGACCCAGACCGGTGCCTTCGCCCACATCCTTGGTGGTGAAGAACGGTTCGAAGATCCGGGCGCGCACCTCTTCGGTCATCCCGATGCCATTGTCCGAGATCATGATCACCACCTGGTCCTCTTCCTGGCGCGTGACCACCTTGATATGGCCGCCGGTTTCACCATGGCGTTTGATCGCGGCCTGGCGGGCGTTGTTCAGGAGGTTCATCATCACTTGGTTGATCTGCCCGGGGAAGCATTCCACCAGCGCCAGATCACCCAGCTCTAACGAGAGCTTTACACGATCCCGCAATTGCGGGCCGAGTATGCTCAGCGTGCTCTTCAGGCCGTCGTTCAGGTCCGAGGGCTTCAGGTCGTTCTCGTCCAGGCGGCTGAAGGTGCGCAGCCCGCGGACGATCTCGGCCGTTCGGTTGGCGCCATCCTCCATGCTGTGCAGGATATCCTGGATCTCGCGCACCGTGTCCTCCACGCCAATGCGTTGTTCCAACGCGGCCACCTCGGCGGAGGCACCCTGTGCGCGATACGCCTTGAGCAACTTCAACATATCGAGCAGGTCGCGCTTCAACGGGGCGATATTGCTCCGTATGAAGTTGATCGGATTGTTGATCTCGTGCGCGATGCCAGCGGTCAACTGACCAAGGGACGACATCTTCTCGGCCTCCACCAACTGGCTCTGTGCCTCCTTCAGGTCGTTCAGGCTCCTTTGCAATTCCTGGGTCCGTTCGGTCACCTTGGTCTCCAGGATAACGTTCTGGTCGCGGATGATGCGGGCGTTCTCCGTGGCAGCCGTTAGCGCATCTACTTGGGATCGTTCCTTTTCCTGGCGAAGGATGTTGATGCGGTCGGCGAGACCGAAGGAGAGGAGGACGCCTTCGATGGCGGAGCCGATGGGCATGGCATGAGCGGTGATCAGGGTATAGTGAAGTACCCCTGCATCCTTCAGCACGAAAATGACCACACCTGTGAGGAAGACCGACCACGCCAACAGAAAGAACCCCGCCTGCCTTGATCCGTTCTTGAAGGAAATAATGGCCGTGGCCAATACGATTAGCGCCGTCAATCCACAGATCGCATTACCGATATTGAAACCCAACCACGGGTCGATCCCCAGGTAAATGACCATGTTCGCGAAGATCAAAGCGTACACTGCTGGATACCATCTTTGGATCCCCCGTGCGTATCGCTTTGTGTTGATGAACCGTCGCTGGAATTCCATTCCCAGGACGATCGCTAGAAGGGAGAACAACAACGAGGAGCGCGCGTTCAAATAGGCATTATCCCCGATTATGTCGAACGGGCCGATCCCCAGATAGGAGAGTTGGGCGAGGCTGATCGCTATGATGTACAATACATACAGCAGATACGCCCTGTCCCTGATCGAGAAGTAAATGAAGAGGTTGTACATCGCAAGTACCAGCATCATTCCAGCGAATAGTCCGAGGAGGAGATTCCTTTCCGCACGTGCTTGAGGGAACACACCTTCTCCAGCCACCATGGCAGGAATATGCATGGTCTTGAACCCCCGGATCCTCATCAGGACCCGCATTGATCCACCTGCTGGGATGGGTAATTTATATTCGAACGCAACCGGATTTCCGAGTCTTTCACTCTTCGGGATCGAACGACCGGAATGCGCGATTTGCGTGATGTCATCGCCGTCAGCGAGATAGATATCAAGTTCGTCTATGTCCGCGTACGGGATCGAGATGTAGGTCGATGGATCCTGCGTTTCATTGGTGATCGAGCAGCGTAGCCAGTAGGCGGACTGCGTTGGCAAAAGGTTCGGGACGTCCAACAACGCCTTCTGATACCCCGTTGAGACCATTGCCTCACTGGGTCTCAAGTTGGCCGAATCGTCAACAAGGATCTCAAATAGTCGCCCTATTGGACTTGTTTCAGCATTGTCGTTCAATACTGGATGTGTGCCGGCATAGGCCGGACTTAGCACGGAAATGGTCGCAAGGACCAATAATTGGATCACACGCATGCGGCCTTATACGGCGATCAACCTACTTCGGTTGCCGAGCGCCGTATCACCCCGTTCTAAGCTGCGAAACGTTCCTCCTTACGTCCCGCTTGCGGCATGGTATCCGAAGAGTCCTGGTCCAAACGGAGGTCGTAATTCACTTCGAGGGGGACGGACCGAGGCTTTTCGATCCGCGTCTGCATTGGCCTGATCCGTAGGCTGATGATCCGATGCCTGTCCTCCAAGCTTAGTAGTTCTAGCAAGCGAACGTCCCTAAGGACCATTGCATAGGACTCATAACCAGGAATAGGGTAATTGAATTTGCCATTTGCGCCAATGCCGCTGAACGGCACGAAACCATTGCGCACAGCATAGGGTCCCATGTAGTCGGAGACGAGTATCGATAAATGACTCAATGGGAGTTTTCCGGCTGCAGCCACCAAAGTTGACATTAACAGGAAAGGAACCCCATTGCCGGCAAATCGGTGGGCATTCCAAAGAGCTGTCAGTTCGCCATTGCCCGCATGCCGGAGTTCAGATAACACCGAACGGATGCCATCATCCATTGGGATCAGGGCCTTTTCCATAGGTAAGGTGGAGCCCTCCTTATCCATTTGGATCCTAAAGCCGCCAACCATTCCAAGTTGTTCATGTTCTGCGACCACCACGACCACATCCGGGTCGGAACACCATTCGATACCGGGCTTAACAACGCCGGTGACCCCAATATCCGACAACACCCGGATGTGCTCCATCAGGAAGCGGGCGCATCGCAACTTGTCATCCGGTGCCCTGAATGCGCGTATGGTTATCCGTTCCATGCTGATGCGTTGATGGGTTGAAATGAATGGGTCAATGCAGCTGTTGGCTTTCTCAAACTCCGCACGCTTGGTGCGTCCGAAAAGGAGAGCCGCAGCATGAAGACCGGTTCGCGGTTTCCAGCGGAGAATCCGCCCTGCAACTGGTTGAAGAGTTCGAGCAAGCGCTTGCGTTCACCAGCGGAGAATCCGATCCCGTTGCCATGGCGGATGTGGTGGGCCAGTAGGATGGGGGCGGAGACCGGGTGTGCGGCAAGTCCCAGTTCCGAAGCCGTCAGCCACACGCGCTCCAAGGCCCTGCCTGCGTTGAGCAGCGTGCGCGCGTCACTACCATCACTGGTGATGAGCACCACGGCCGATGCCGCGCGCATGCCGTCCATCGACAATTTCGTGAACGCACCGCCGCCGTTCCATTGCTCCACCAGATCCATCGCTTCGCGGTCAGCCGCCACGGCGAATCCCGTCTGTTCGCTCAGTTTCAGTTCGAGCGTCGCAATGTCCAATCCATCGCGGGTCGCTTTCGCCTCTTCGGGGGTCCAGCGCATCTCCTTGTGGAACAGCTCGCGGTGTCCTATCGGGTTCAATACCCGGATGCGTTCTGCTTCCGAGATGATACGGGCGAGCTTCATCAACTCGTGCCGCTCCGTGATGAAATGTGCAAGACAGCCCGGCACGCCGGTGGCTGCACCAGCCAACTGGGCGAGTAAGGTGGATGGTATTGGGCGCCCATCGCCTTTTCTGCGATTGGTACAGCGTGCACCGATCTGCATGGCCAAGGGGTCCGCGACCGGAGCAGTTCCGGGGTCGACATCCATGACCGCCACCAACCGGTGGTCGTCCGGAATTGGATAGGCGTTGATGTGAAGGCCCAATCCCAAGGTGGCCGCTTTCAGGCGCATGTTCTCCAGGCACGTCCCCATGTCCACCGCAGGGATGAGGCGACCGCTATCCAAAGCCGAATCGCCGATGGCCGCATCATGGAAAAGAAGCAGGCGACCGTTGCCCACCATGAAGCGCCAGGGTTGAAGGTTGCCCGCCGAAGGCGCCAATGCACCTGCTGTGATCAGGTCGTCGGCCATGGCATCGGTCATCATTCCCCGGCCGCTTTGCATTTCGGGCAACTGAGCAGCGATGGCCCTCATCCCCGACGTTGTCAATGCTTCCCGCGAGAAGGGGATGGACTCGTTCTCTTTCCGCAGCGGTTGTACGACGCCCGGCATCAGGCTCTCCGGATCCACGAACCAACGCCCGCTCGCCGTGAACGTCCCCAGTGCGATCCTGCGGCACACATCCCCTCCCAAGGCTCCGCCCAGCACGACGCTCGTGGCGAGCTGCGGCCAGGTGGTCACGGTGCTCTCGATCTCCAGCATGCTGGCCTTCATGCGTTTGCTCAAGGTGTCCAGCCCGAGGATGGGCACCACGAACGGTAGCTTTTCCTCGTTGGTCTTCGCCTTCGCCGCGTCGTTCGGATCGAGATGGTCGATCATCCCATGCAGGATGGGTCGTTCCGGCTCCAGGTCGAAGCGTTCCACGTCGATCATTCCGCGGTCGCTCGTGTCCATCACCACCGGAATGCCCAAGGCCTTGGCACGCTGCCGTGCGAAGATCTTCACGTCCACACTGTCGCATTCATCCACCAGGATGTCCAATGTGCCGTTCTCCGTGAGGAATCGCTCGATGTTGGCGCGATCGACCCCTTCGTTGAAGAGGGTCACATGCAGGAAGGGATCCACCTCGGCCACCTCGCGGGCCACCATCACGGTCTTGCGCAGGCCCATGTTCTGCACACCGCTGCGGATGCGGTTCAGGTTGCTCAGCTCCAGGATGTCGAAATCGGCGATGCGCAATTCACCAAAGCTGCGTTCCAGGGCCATGGTCAGGCAGATGCTCTGACCCACGCTCAGACCGATGACCCCCACTTTCTTGGTGGCGAGCACCGCCTGTTCCTCGCGCGTGATCTTGTTGCGGTTGCGGTCCGTGCGCACGAGCACGAACTCCGGCTCATCGAGCAGGTGCACCAATCGACGCGACCACGGGTAATACACCCACACCCCGTAGATCTGCGCGGGCGTACGGCCCAAGTGGGCGAGGGCCGCTGCGTCGAGTTCGGGTGTGTTGTATTTGACGGATGGGTTCAGCGCTCGCACGAGTTCACGCAACTGCGAATGCAGTTCGTCGTGCACGTGCATGCCTGGTTCACGCTTCAGCAGCTCATCCAGCCGTTCCCGGTCTCCCGGGAGCGCTAGCCTGAAGAATTCCGGTCGGTGAAGGTCCCGATCGGCTGCTGAAGCGCTGGTCAACGCTTCAAGCCCAAGGTTCATAAGGTCGTAATTGGAGCAGCGCAGATTAGGACGATCTGGCCACTTGGGGCGAATATAGCCGCCTTCGACTTATGAACAAATTGCGAACAGGATATAAACGTAACCCGCGCCTTCCGTTCTCCGTACAGGGACGGCCGCCCACCGCTTCAATCCCTACCTGTCATGACCATCGTAAGATCCGCAAGTCACTCGCCCTGTGTGCTTTACATAGATGATGAGCGCCCGAATCTACAGGCCTTCAAGGCGGCCTTCCGCACGGAATTCAAGGTACTGGTGGCCAACTCCATCAACGAAGCCTGGGAGCTGCTGAAGGCCAACGACGTTCATGTGGTCATCGCCGATCAGCGCATGCCGGGCCTCACCGGAAGCGAAGTGCTGGCCCAGATCAGGGAGCGCTTTCCGCAGGTGCGCCGCATGCTCATCACCGCCTATGCCGACGTGCAGGCCGTGGTGGATGCGCTCAACAATGGCGGCGCTTGTTTCTACATCCAGAAGCCGTGGGAAGTGGATGTTGTGCGGAAGGCGGTGTTCAATGCCTATGCCTCCGTGGTGGAGGAACGCAGACAGGCCGCCTACACCGCCCAACTGGTGCAGAGCAACCAGCAGTTGGAGTTCGCACTGCGGCAGCGCTTGCTGAGCTGACCACGCCGTCCGCCGCCGCAGGCCAGGCGCTTCCGACCATCTTTGCCGCCGTACCATCGCTTTTTCATTCATGCGGCGTTCCTTCCTGCTTCTTCCCGTACTGGCCTTCCTTCCCCTCTGTTCCGCAGCGCAATGCGACCGCTGGCAACAGCGGATCACCTGCGACATGTCCGTGGATCTGGACGTGACGACCCATCGGTTCACCGGGGACCAGGTGCTGGTGTACCGGAACAATAGTCCCGATACCCTCGCACAACTGTTCTTTCATCTCTATTTCAACGCGTTCAGGCCGGGCAGCGAGATGGATGTACGCTCCCGCACCATCGCCGATCCCGATCCGCGCGTCGGCGACCGTATTGCCGCACTGAAGCCCGATGAACAGGGCGATCTGCGTTGCTCGGACATGTTACAGGATGGCCGACCCGTGCAACTTGAATACCTCGGCACCATCCTGCGTGTACGCCTTGCCAGGCCCATCCTTCCCAACAAGAGCAGCCGCATCACCTTCCGTTTCAATGGGCAGGTCCCCGTGCAGATCCGCCGCAGCGGACGCAACAATGCCGAGGGCATCGCTTACAGCATGACCCAATGGTACCCGAAGGTGGCCGCGTACGACCATCAGGGCTGGCACGCCGATCCCTACGTGGGGCGTGAGTTCTATGGTGAATGGGGCGACTTCGGCGTGCGCATAACGCTGGACAGCTCGTTCACTGTGGCGGCCACGGGTGAACTGATCAACGCGGCCGAGATCGGCCACGGTTATGCCGTGCGCACGAGAACGCAGAAGCGGAACGATGGCAGGCTGACATGGGTGTTCAAAGCGAAGAACGTGCATGACTTCGGATGGTCGGCCGATCCGGATTACAAACACGTGACGGCGCAGGTGCCCGGGGGTCCACGGCTGCATTTCATCTACGAGGACGAACCGGAGCTGGAGACGCTTTGGAAGGAGCTGCCCGGCTACATGGTGCGGAACTTCCAGTACATGGCCAAGCACTTCGGGCCGTATCCGTACCCGCACTTCACGTTCGCACAAGGGGGCGATGGCGGCATGGAATACCCCAACCTTACACTGATCACCGGTGGCCGGAAGCTCGGCAGCTTGGTGGGCACGAGCGTGCACGAGAGCGTACACAACTGGTACTACGGCCTGCTGGCGAGTGATGAAGGCAGCTATCCCTGGATGGACGAGGGCTTCACGGAATATGCCAGCAGTGAGGTGATGCGTGACCTGTTCCCCAACAGCGGACAGGACCGCGTGCATGCCGACGCAGTGAACGCATACAGGCAACTGGCCGAGGGCCCCCACCATGAACCGATGAGCACCCATGCCGATCATTTCACCACCAACCGGGGCTATGGCAGCACCGCGTACAGCAAGGGCGAGTTCTTCGTTGACCAGCTGGGCTATGTGATCGGCGACAGCACCCTGCATCAGGGTCTGCTTCGCTATTACAGCGCCTGCCGCTTCAAGCATCCGGAACCCATCGATGTTCAACGGATCATGGAGAAGCAGAGCGGCCTGCAGCTCGACTGGTACTTCGATGAATGGATCAACACCACACGCGTGCTGGACCATCGGGTAAGCGCGGCGCTGGGGCGCAACGACAGCACCTTCATCACCATTGAACGGAAGGGCGGCATGATCATGCCGTTGGATGTGCTGGTCTCCGATGCGCTGGGGCGAACGGTGCGTTACAACATCCCGCTGTCGCTGATGCTCGGTGCGCGTACCGAGTTCCCGGTAGGACAGCAGGCGCGTGTGCTTCCGGCCTGGGCCTGGACGGCCCCCACCTACACCTTCGGCGTGCCCGGGAACATCGCTTCGCTGCGGGCCGTGGTCATCGACCCGGATGGTCGCATGCCCGATGCCCACCCGGACGATGATCACCTGTTGCTGGAAGAGGGGGCACAAGGCCTGATACGACCCTGATCAACAGCGATCGGAACGCCAGCGGGACGGCCGCGCACAAGGAGGCCCGGCCATGCAGCGAAGCAGGGCCGGGCCTCGTGCGTTGCGGATGATCAGACGGCCATCTCCGTCTCCTTGTGGCTGCTCACCAGTTTGTGTTGCAGTTCTCCCGGCACGGGACGGTATTCCAGGAAGCGCTCCGAATACGTGCCGCGCCCCTGGGTAAGGCTGCGGAGCGTGGTGCTGTAACGGTCAAGCTCGGCAAGGGGCACCTGGGCCTTGATGATCTGGTAACGGCCCTGCGTGTCCATGCCCATCACGATGCTGCGCCGGCCCTGCAGGTCGGTCATCACCTCGCCCATCAGGTCGTTCGGTACGCGCACGTCCACTTCCTGGATCGGTTCCATGAGCTGCGGGTCGGCGTTGCCGAAGGCCTCGCGGAATGCCTGCAGGCCGGCGATCTTGAAGCTGATGTCGTTGCTGTCCACGGGGTGCATCTTGCCATCATACACCACCACGCGGATGTCGCGCGCAGGGGACCCGGTGAGCGGCCCTCTTTCCATCTTCTCCATCACACCTTTCAGGATGCTCGGCATGAACTTGTTGTCGATGACCCCGCCCACGATGCAGTTATAGAAGACCAGTTTGCCACCGGTGGCCAGGTCGTGTTCCTCCTTGCCCCGCACGCTTACACCGTGGGGCTCCGGTATGCCCTCGTACCAGGGCTCGATCCGCAGGTGCACCTCGCCGAACTGCCCGCTACCACCGGTCTGTTTCTTGTGCCTGTACATGGCATCGGCACTCTTACGGATGGTCTCGCGATAGGGGATGCGGGGGGCGTTGTACTCCACATCCACCTTGTAGTGGTGGCTGAGCTTCCACTTGAGCAGGTTCAGGTGCAATTCGCCCTGGCCGGCCACCAGTTGCTGCCCCGTTTCCCGCTGATAGGTCAACACGATGGTCGGGTCCTCCTTCTGCACCTCGAGCAGCGCGGCATGCAGTTTCTCCTCCTGCTTCTGGTCCTTCGCCTTGATCACCTGGCGCAGGCGGGGTTCGGGGAAGGCGATGGGCTTCAGTTTCACCGACATGCCCGGTGCGTGCAGGGTGTGGCCTGTGGCCGTGTCCTTCAACTTGATGGTGCCACCAATGTCTCCGGCAACGAGCTGCTCCACCGGCTTGCGGGTCTTCCCGTCGAGGATGAACAACTGGTTGATGCGCTCCAGGCCTCCGTTGTTGTCGTTCACCAGGTCCATGCCCTCGCGCACGATCCCGCTCATCACCTTGAAGAGGCTGATGTGGCCGCTGCGCGGTTCGATCATCGTCTTGAAGGTGAACAGCACCGGCTTGCCCGAGGCGCTGCATTGCAAGGTGCCACCGCCCTCAAGCTCCTCCGCCGGCATCTCCACGGCGCTGGGCGCCACGTTGTCGATGAAGCCCATGAGCCGGCCGCTGCCCATGTTGCGCAAGGCGCTCAGGCAGAATACCGGGAAACAGGTACGCTTCATCATGCCCTGCTTCAACCCGATCCGCATCTCATCCTCATCCAGTTCCCCACGCTCGAAATAGTGCTCCATGAGCGTTTCGTCATTCTCCGCCGCCTTCTCCACCAGATCCTTGTGCAGCGCATCGGCGCGCTTGCGCTCGTCCGCCGGTATGGGCTGCTTGTCCGGCTTGCCACCGGCATCCTTGAAGACGTACATCGTCATCTTCAACAGATCGATGATGCGATGGAAGCCTTCTCCCGCTTCAACGGGATATTGCATCACCGTTACGGCACCGCCGAAGTGCTCACGCGCCTGCTCCACGGTGCTTTCGAAGTCAGCGTTGGGGTGGTCCAGCTGGTTCACGCCGATGATCACCGGACGGTCATACCGCTGCATATGCTCCCACACGAGGTCCGTGCCCACTTCCACGCCATGATGGGCGTTGAGCATCAGCACGCAGGTATCGGCCACGCGCAGCGCCGGTACGGTCTCCCCGATGAGGTCGTCCAACCCGGGGGTGTCGATGATGTTGATCTTGTAGTTGCGCCATTCGGTGTGCAGCAAGGTGCTGTACACGCTGCTTCCACGCTCGTGCTCGATGTCGTGGAAGTCGCTTACGGTGTTCTGGTCCTCGACTCGGC
Organism: Flavobacteriales bacterium; assembly: GCA_031411095.1. Taxonomy (GTDB): domain Bacteria; phylum Bacteroidota; class Bacteroidia; order Flavobacteriales_F; family PHOS-HE28; genus PHOS-HE28. Next base: position 34,284 of record JANOAK010000013.1, read on the forward strand.
CGCGGCGATCGATAAGACCCGCTTCGAAGAGCATGGTTTCGGCCAGCGTGGTCTTGCCGCATCCGTGGGAGCCCAGCAATACGACGTTCTTGATGTGCTTATCATCAAAGACTTTCATGATGGTAGGGTTGGTTTGTGGAACGTTCCCCACCGTGGAGGTCGTTCCGATCCGCCGGTCACAGCTCGCAGGCTGGACCTGCAGGAGCGGTCCGACACGCGGAGGATGGGTTGAAAGTAAACAGCACACCGGTGGATTCCAAACACGCCTTCGGGGGGACTGGCCGGCGGGGAGGTGCCAAATGAAGAAGCCCCGCCGGGGCGGGGCTTCTGGGTGTATGTTCAGCGTAAGGGGCGAAGGCTCAGTTCAGCACCTCCATGGCCCGCTCGCCCTGCAACTTTTCAAAGCGCGCAAGCACTTCCTCGTAGCTCTCCGGCAGGTTCAGGTCCTTCATGGGGCAGAATTCAAGCGCTCCGCCGCTGTTGTATGAGCGATAACAGCGCTTGTGTGTGGATGTGATCGACTTCTCCTGACCCGCTTCGACGCTCTTCTTCATCTCCTGCGCTGTTTTCGTGCTCGCAGGGTCTGCCTGCAGCGTTCGATGGGGCGAATATATGGGGCTTCTTCACGTTCCGTTAACATTCCTCACGCCCCCTTTGCGAACAGCATTCCATGGATAAGGGGGCTTGTGGAGCGCCCCGAAGGATGCCGCATGATCACCGCAGGGAGGGGTGTTCCGGATATCTTGCCCCCCTACCACCCACCCACATGAACAGACTTCTTTGCTCGCTTATCGCCGCAGCCAGTGGCCTCATCGCCGTTGCCCAGGTGAACGCCCCCGGAAAGTTCCAGCTCGGCCTGGCCTGGAGCGGAGGAGTGCATGCCACCCATTTCAAGAACAGCTTTTCGTTCAATGGCCTACGATATGAGGATAGCAGCGATGACGGAGCAGCGACCGTGTCCTATCCATTCGATGTACACATCGGCCTGTCCAACCGTTTCAGCCTGGGCCTTTGCCTGGAAGGTGGGCAGTACATCGACTCCGCCGGTACACATCCCAACCAATTCCTGATCGTGAGCCTGAGCCCGCGGTTCTATCTCCTGAACAAGGAAAAGAACGCCCTGCTCCTCAACCTGGACCTTGGCGTGAGCGGCCTTCGCATCGGTGATGTCGAAAGCGGGACCAAGCGGTTCGACGATTCCTACGCGGGCATGCACGTGCGACCAGGGCTCCAATTCCAGCACTATTTCGGCAACACGTTCGGCATGAACGTGGGTCTGAAGGTGCCCTTCCACAACATGAAGTGGCGCGATCGGGATCCAGAGGACCCCTTTCTCACCGGCTTGAACTACGAGGCGGAATTGCGCACTTCCGGTGTGCAGTTCCAGTTGGGCATCCAGGTGAAGCTGTGATCGGTCCTCACAGGATGTCGAAGTCCATGGCCTGAAAGCGTACCGTGGATGGATCCAATGCACGCCCCTTACCGCTGAGGTCGCGGAAGATCAGGTTCAAGGGGGAGGGCCGGAAGCGCATGGGGATGTTGATATACGGAGCGGACACCCAGCGCATGTCGGGGTCCAGCCCGATCCACACCTTGCGCATCACGCCGGCCCCCTCCTCCGGGAGCGCTCCCGCGGACGACAGCCCCGTGTAGGCGCCCAGGACATAGCGCGCCCCGTATTGGGTGCGCAGGCTCAGGATGAGATGATGATCACCGGAACGCTTGGACCGGTATGGATAGGCCGGATGCCGCAGGCGCCAGGCCAGCGCCGCAGGTGACCATACGCGTTCGTATTCGACCTTATGACCGGTAGCCAGCGGCATGGGACCCATGCCGATCATGGCGCGGAGCGGCGACACATGTTGGAATCCAAGCTTGCGGGTGAAGCCATGGGTGCTGTTCGCGTTCGCCACACCCACTACGAAGCCGAACCCCTTTTCCGCGCCCAGCGCGTAGGTGGCGTTCGCGAGCTTGGTGAACAGGCCCTTCCCTTGGTGGGCCGGATGCGTGGCCGTGTTCAACGACAACAACCCTTTTTCCACCACGCCGTTCACCCGGGCCACCAGTGGAATGGTGACGTAATGCGCCGCCAGCTCTTCACCCAGCCATGCGTTCATGCCCACCACCTGGCCGTCAGGGTTGTCCCGGTATTGCCACCGGAGCACTTCTTCGGTGAAGTGCTTCGCGTCGGGGAACACCACACGCAGGAGCGAAGCCATGGTGGCGATCTCCGCGTCACCGGTGCCTACCGGCTTGATGGTGTAGTCGCTCATGTTCCTGCGGCTGTGCTTGCGGCCAAGATAGCCGCGATGATCGGGTCGGGCACAGCGCCTACATTCGTCGCGCGTTCGACCAAGGGAATCCCGTGTGAACCGGGAGCTGTTCCCGCAGCTGTATACCTCCGTTAAAGACCACGGCAATACGCCACTGCCCCGATCGGGGTGGGAAGGCGCCGAGGGATGGAGGTGAGCCAGAAGACCTGAACCGAGCGCAAGGTCAAGGCCGACCTACAGGCCCTTTTCGGCAACCTGCCTTCCGGTGAAGAAGGCGCAACACCTTTTACCCATGTTCCGTTCTCTATTCGTTTCCGCCGCGCTTATCGCTGCATCCATGCTCAGCGCGCAGACCTACGTGCACCAGGTGCTGGTGCTCAACGAGGGCTACTTCAACTTCAACACCCAGACGCAGGAGGTGCCCGTTTCGCTCGGCAGCTACGAGCCCGCAACGGGCACGTACCAAGCCGTGGCCACCATCAACGGTGCGCGCTTCGGCAACTTCGTGGCCGTCGATGGCAGCGCCATCTACGTTTCCGCCGATGATCAGCTGTTGAAGTACGACGCCAACAATTACACCCTGCTCGATCAGGCCACGGTGCCGGGCATCCGCCGCTTTGCCTTCCACAACAACGAGATGGTCATCACCTTGGGCGAGGTGGGCGGACTTCCGCATTACGTCGAAGTGCGCGACAAGCACACCTTCGACCTGCTGTACAGTGTTGACCTGAGTGTACTTCCATACAGCTGTGAGGCCGTTCAGGTAGTGGGCGACAAGGCCTACATCGGCGTGAACAATGCCTTTGACTGGAGCAACCTGATGGGGGAGGTGCGCGTGCTGGACCTTACCACCCAGACCTGGGAACCCACGATCGATCTTGGGGCGAACGGCCTCAACCCGGAGAACATCCTGGTGAACGATGACGCCGTGTACGCATTCAACAACAAGGACTTCACAGGAAGCAGCATCAGCCGCATCTCGCTTCAAGGCGCGCTTGAATACACCATCAATGTGGCCAGCAGCTCGGGTTGCGCATCCTCGGCGATGGTGGAGGACCGCGTGTACTTCATGGAATACGCCCAGAACGAACTGACCCGCTTCAACCTGACCACCGCCACTGTGGAGGATACGTTGACCGGATCACCCGCCACCTACGGCCTCATCCACGACGCGGTGAACAATGTCCTGTACGGCACCACCACGGACTTCGTGACCTCCGGAACACTTCACGTGATGGACCTCAACGGCGCGGTACTGAGCTCGGTGGCTGTGGGCGTAAGCCCCGGTAAGCTCGCGCTGGACCTGCGTTCGGCCACGGGCATCACCGAGGTTGAACAAGCGGCAGCCACTGTTTTCCCGGTGCCTGCGACGGACCGGGTCACCATCAACCTGCCTGCGGGCACCAGCACCCGGGTAACAAGCGTACAGGATGCCGCTGGTCGTGCAGTGCAGCCAGTGATCACGGTCACCGGGGTCCAAGTGACCATGGATATCGCCGCGTTGCCCGCCGGGTTGTACACGGTGGTCTTCGCCAATGGAATGAACGCCCGTTTCAGCAAGCAGTGATCGGCCTTGGTGGTGAACGGGGAAGGCCCCTACATTTGCCGCCCCGCTCACCATCAGGCGGGTGTAGTACGCCTCCTTAGCTCAGCGGTAGAGCAGCTCATTCGTAATGAGCAGGTCGTCAGTTCAATTCTGACAGGAGGCTCTCAAAGGGATCGCCACGGCGGTCCCTTTTCCATTTCAGCCCAGGATGAGCTCCGCTGCCTTCCGCGCCACACGGATGCCGATGGCCACGCCCATGCCGCTAAGCCCGGCGGCCACCACCACCCGCGGTGACCGTCGGTCCACCAAGGGCGATTTGCCCTTGCCGCGGAAGCCCATGATGCCGCTCCAACGATGTTCAACGGTGAAGTGGGTGCCAGGAATGATCGTAGTCCGCAGCATCTGCTCCAATGCATCCTGGATAAGCGCCGTCAAACCATCCTCCGGCGTGGTCTCACCGGCCTTGTCAAGGTGGCGACCGCCGCCGAGCAACACGCGGCCTTCGAAGTTCCGGAAGTAGTAGTAGCCCTCCTCCGCGTGGAAGGTGCCTTTGAGCCGCAGGCCGGGAATGGGGGAGGTGAGGAGCACTTGACCGCGGGCCGGCACCACATCCACACCGGGCAACAGCTCGCTGGCGTAGCCATTGGTGGCGATCACCGCATGGGCTCCGCGGATGTGGCCACCGTTGCCCATTTCCAGCACCACGGAGCCGCCGGTATCTTCCACCGAGCGCACATTCTGCTCAAAGCGCACCTGCACACCCACCCCCACAACACGGGCCAGTAAGGACCGCATCATCCTTCCGGTGTTCACTGTCCCTTCCAGTGAAGTGTAGGCCAGGTGTTCAGCCACCAGCCCGAGGTCACCTATACGCTGGTCGTGCCATTCATAGGCAGGCCTACCGAAGATGGGGTGCAAGAGGGTGTTGAGCTCATCGAACCTTTGGACCACAGCCGTGTACAACGCATCACCCGCCCCATAGACCTCATGACCACCGCAAGGCTCAAAGCCGATGGCCTCGTCGCCCAGTTCCGCACGCAGCTCCAGCAGCCCGCGCCAGCGCTCCTCCACGCGTGCCAGCGCGGCGTCGGCGCCTTCGGCGTTCATGTCGGCCAGGATCTCGCTGGGGCTGCCAAAACAGGCGAATCCGGCATTCTTCACGCTGGCCCCGGCCGGGTGAGCCCCACGCTCGACCACCAGCACACGATGGCCGGGGAACTTCCGTTGGTAATGCAGGGCCGTGAACAGGCCTATCAGCCCGGCACCCACCACCACCAGGTCCTGATCCCCTTGAAACCCCTGCTGTTCCCAAATGCTCAACATCCGCTTGTCGACCGAGGAAGGCTATCGGGCCTCGACCGCGGCACTAAAGTTGTCGTAATTTGGCAGGCCTGCGAAGGCCTTCTTCCCAACGCACGAATGTCCATCGGTCCAGCTTCGCGCTTCCAGCGCCTTTTCCTGTTCACGTTCCTGCTGCTGAGCACGCTGGTCGCCTCGGCCCAGGTGGATAATGTGTATGTCTATGGGACCGTGAAGGATTACGTGTCCTCCAAGAAGTTGGACGGCATCACGGTAACGGTCTATAAGAACGGGGCCAAGCTGGCCGAAGTGGTCACCAGCGCCAGTGGTAAGTACGAGTTCAACCTCGATTATGGCAGCGACTTCAAGCTCGTGTACACCAAGCCGGGCATGGTGAGCAAGAATATCAGTATCGATACCAAGAACATACCGGAGGAGGAGCGTGTGGGCGGGCACGGGATGAACGTGGAGATGACGCTCTTCCAGGAACTTCCGGGGATCGACTTCAGCATCCTGCAGCAACCCATCGGCAAGGCCAAGTTCGACGCCACCACCAAGGAGGTCACGTGGGACCTTGACTACACCAACCAGGTGCGAAGCGAGATCGCGCGGTTGATGAAGGAGTACGACGATAAGAAGAAGCGTGAGGCCGGCGCGGCTGCGGATTATGACAAGCTGATGGCCCAAGGCGATGCGGCCATGGGCGCGGCCGATTACGTGAAGGCCATCGAGCATTTCACGGGTGCTCTGGCCGTGAAAGCGGGTGATCCCAAGGCCACGGCGAAGTTGAGCGACGCCAAAATGAAACAGGACGAATTGAACGCCTCCAAGAAGGAGGCTGAACAGTATGCCGCGCTCATCAAGGAGGCCGATGGGCTCTTCGCCAAGAAGGACTATGCGAACGCCATGGCCAAGTACAAGGCCGCTACGGAGGTGAAGGACCAGGAAGCGTATCCAAAAGGCAAGATCAAGGAATGCCAGGCCTTCATCGATGAACTGGCCAAGAAGGCCGAGGAGGAGAAGAAGGCCCGCGAGCTGGAGGAGAAGTACAAGGCCGCCATAGCCACGGCCGACGCATCCATGAAGGCCGAGAAGTACGAGGATGCGCGCACGAAATACACCGAAGCTTCCGGCTTGAAGCCCGAAGAGGCGTATCCCAAGGATCAGCTGGCCGCCATCGCGAAGAAGCTGGATGAACTGGCGAAAAAGGCGGAGGAGGATAAGAAGCGGAAGGAGCTCGATGCCCAGTACCAGGCGCTGATCACAGCTGCTGACGCGGCGTTCAAAGCGGCCAACTACGAGCAGGCAAAGACCAAGTACACCGAGGCCCTCAGCGTGAAGGCCGAGGAGAAGTACCCCAAGGATCAGCTGGCGGCGATCGATAAGAAGTTGGAGGAGCTGGCGAAGAAGGCGGAGGAGGACCGCAAGAAGAAGGAGCTCGATGACGCCTACAACGCGGCCATCGCCAAGGCCGACGGTGCATTCCGCGGAAAGAACTGGGACGAGGCCAAGGCCGGCTACAATGAAGCCCTGGGCCTGAAGTCGGCCGAGAAGTACCCGAAGGATCAGTTGGCGGCCATCGACAAGGCCATTGCCGATGATGCCAAAGCCGCCGAGGAGGCGCGGAAGAAGAAGGAATTGGACGACGCCTACAACGCGGCCATCGCTGCTGCGGATGCGTCGTTCCAGAGCAAGGCGTGGGAACCTGCCCGCAGCAAATACAACGAGGCCATCAAGCTGAAGGCCGGAGAACGGTACCCGAAGGATCAGCTCGCCGCCATCGACAAGGCCATTGCCGATGCGGCCCGCGAGGCTGAGGAGGCCAAACAGAGGAAGGAGCTCGACGACAAGTACAATGCCTTGATCGCGGCCGCGGACGGGCTGTTCAAGGAGCAGAAGCTCGAGAACGCCAAGACCAAGTTCCAGGAGGCCGCCGGCGTGAAACCCGCAGAGGCCTATCCGAAAGAAAAGATCGCGCAGATCGATGCCCTTTTGGCCGATGCTGCCCGAAAGGCCGAGGATGAACGCAAATTGAAGGAGCTGAACGACCGCTACAATGCACTGATCGCGAAGGCGGACAAGTCCTACGACGGCGAGAAGTTCGCAGACGCACTGAACGATTACAAGGATGCGCTGCAGTTGAAGCCCAACGAGTCGCACCCCAAGGAACGCATCGCCGACATCAACGGGCGGATGGATGCCGCTGCCAAGGCGAAGGCCGAGGCGGACCGCTTGGAACGTGAAAAACAGGACCGCGAGAAACGATATTCCGACCTGATCACAGCGGCCGATCGCGCCTTTGGCACGAAGGGCTACGCAGGGGCGAGGTCGAGTTATACCGATGCACTGAGCGTGAAACCCGGCGAGAAGCATCCCACCGGACGCATCGCGGAGATCGACAAGATCCTCGCAGATCTGGCGGCAAAGGCCGAGGCCGACCGGCTCAAGGCGGAGCAGGATGCAGCCGAAAAGGCACGACTGGCCGAGGAGGAGCGCAAGCGGAACGAGAGCGCCGCGCAGATCGAGGCGCGCTACCGAGAGGCCATCAGCAAAGGCGATCTCGCCTTCGGCGCGGAGAAGTTCGACGATGCCCGCGAACGCTATACGGAAGCGCTCACCATCAAGGCGGGTGAGAAGTACCCGAAGGACCAATTGGATGCGATCGAGAAACTCCTTGCCGACAGGGAGAAGGCCAGGTTGAGCGCGGATGATGCCGAGCGCGAACGCATGCGGCTGGAGGAGGAGCGCCGTCGCAAGGCTGCGCAGGATGCTGAGGCCGCCCGGCTGGCAGGTGAGGACGAGAAAAGCCGACTGGCCGCCGAGAAGGCACGCGATGCGGAATACCAGCGCATCATCCAACAGGCCGATCAGGCCATGGCCGGCAAGGATTACAGTGGCGCCCGCGACCTGTACACGCAGTCCCTGGACATCAAGGCCGATGAGACCTACCCCAAGGCGAAGATCGAGCAGATCGACAGGCTGCTGGAGGAGTTGGAGCGCCAGCGACGGGCTGCCGAACTGGCCGCGCAACAGCACACCGAGCCCGAACCCGTGGACGACGGTCGCACCAGTTCCACCATCGATATCCGTAAGGAGCAGGAGGCCGAGCAGTTCATGCGCGATGCCATGGCACGGGAGGAGGCCGAGAAGTATGAGCGCATCCGCAAGATGAAGGCCGACATGTCCCAGCTGGCCGTAACGGAGGAGGAGCAGGCCTCCGGTCGTCGCGTGGAGGCACGGCGCAACGCCTTTGCTCCGCTCGAAAGCGAAGGCTCGATATACAGCGGCAGCGATGAGCTGCGCAGGCGCCATGAAGCGGAACTGGATTCCCTCCGACTGGCCTGGGCACAGCGTCAGCAGCAGATCCGCGAACGGGCAGATCAGTCCCGCGGAGGTTCCATGGCCGCCAATGACGCTGTGCGCGAACAGATCGGCCAGCGCGCGGTGACCCAACAGGAGCAACACGCTGCGCGCAGTACCGAACTCCAGGATCTGGCCCAACAACGCTCACAGGCCTTCGCCGATGAGGCCGCGGCCAACGAACAACGCCGCGAACAGGCCCTGGAGGAATTGCAGGCATTGGCGGATGGCCGCGCCGCCCTGCAGGAAAAAGGCACCCAGCTGGGGCAGGGGCTACTGGACCAGGTGACCCAAAGCAAGGAGCAACTGGCCACCCGCCATCGCGACCTGGCCAACCGGTCGGAGGATAGCCGCATGTCCGCCTTGGAGGCCATGGAGCACACCCCGGCAAGCCAGCAACGGTCCTTCGCCGACTATAACCGCGGGCAATTGGCCAACACCTATCCACAAGGCGTCACCGAGGAGAGCTATACCGAAGGCAACAAGGTGATCATCCGCCGTGTGGTGGTGCAAGGCAACAAGGCCGACAACTACACCAAGGTCATTGGCAAGGTGAACACCTGCTACTTCAAGAACGGCCAGGTGATCACCGAGTGGATCTGGAGCCGGGATACCGAGTAGGGAGGACTTCCGATCAAGTAGCCGTTCCTGCTCCGTGAGGGGTGTAGTTGCGCATCTCTTGGGCCATAACGCTCCAACGTGCGGAGGCGCGAAGGCGACGCGAGAGACCTGCTGACATGAACGCCCAAGCTCCGGAGGTGGGATCCGCACCGATATGTGGTCGCTAACGGAGGGGGACCCGCGACGTAGCTCCTGCCGCGCGCTGCGCTGAATACTTCCGCTGGATGCCGGGTCAGCTACCTTCGCGCGGCCCATGAAGCGCCACCCGATCCCCTATCGCGCCACCGGTCGCTTTGCGCACTTGGTGTGCGACCATATCGAAGGCGCACCGGCCCTGAAGGAGTTCTTTCCGCATATTCCTGACCGGCGTGGGCTCGAGGCCACCATGGCGGCGCGCACCTTCGAGCCTGGCATGCGCCAGGTGTTGTGTGCGGCACTTGAACGGCAATATCGCGGCATTGAGGCCGATCCGGCGGTGCGGGCGAACCTCGACCTCCTCCAGGCTGAAGGCACGTTGACCGTTACCACAGGCCACCAGCTCTGTCTCTTCACAGGCCCCCTGTACCTTCCCTTCAAGATCCTCAACGTTGTCCGCCTCGCACGGGCGCTCTCCACGCCTGCACGGGCGGTGGTACCCGTCTTCTGGATGGCCACGGAGGACCACGACCGCGCCGAGATCGATCACGCCTGGATCAATGGTCACCGCGTGCACTGGCCGGGTGTTGCGGGAGGCCCAGTGGGCGACCTGCTGCTGACGGGGATCGGTGAAGTGCTCGATGAGGTGGACCGCCTCCTCGGCCCCGGCACCGAGGCCGATGCCATGCGACGCCTGCTGCGCGAATCCTATACCGAGGAGACCACGCTGGCACAGGCCACCCGGAGGTTCGCGAACGCGCTCTTTGGCCGCTTCGGTCTGGTGATCATCGACGGGAACGATCGGGCACTGAAGAAGGCCTTCGCGCCGGTGATGCAGGAGGAGCTCGTGAACGAAGTGACCGCACGCACCGTGCAGTACGCGAATGAGAAGCTCGCCGGCCACTACGCCCTGCAAGCCCACGCCCGCGACATCAACCTCTTCCACCTGCGGCCAGGCCATCGCTCACGCATTGTGCGCGAGGACGACCATTACCGGGTGTTGGACGGAGGCCCGGTCTTTTCGCTCGACACCCTGCTGGCCGAACTCGAAGCGCACCCGGAACGATTCTCACCGAATGTGCTCCTCCGACCCGTTTACCAGGAGACCGTACTACCGAATATCGCGTATGTGGGGGGTGGGGGTGAAGTGGCGTACTGGTCTCAGCTCCGCTGGCTGTTCCAAGGCCTTCGCGTTCCCATGCCCGTGGTGTTGTTACGAACGTCAGCCGCGTTGCTCACCGCAAAACAGGATCACCGGTGGAAGGAGCTGGGGTTGGCCATTGAAGACCTTTTCAAACCGAGGGAGGAACTGGCCCGGCGGGTGGCCATCGCCAAGGCCACCTTCACCACGGAGCTGGATCAGGAACGCGCTGCGCACGCCGCGTTCTACGCGTCCCTTGCCGAGCGTGCAATGCGCGCCGATCCCACCTTGCGGAAGGCGGTGGAGGCCCGGGAGGCGCGATCGGCCAGGGGCCTGGATGCTATCGAAGCGAAGCTGGTGCGCGCGGCCAAGCGGCAGCAAGCGGATGCCTTGGCCAGGTTGGACCAGGTGTTGCACGGTGTGCTGCCGAACGGCCTGCAGGAACGGCAGGAGAACATGCTTTCGCGCTATGTGGCCAAGGGCCCGGCCTTCCTCGATGAGCTACTGCGAGCGCTGGACCCGTTGGATCCGCATTTCAGCGTGCTGGTGGAGGAGGCTTGAACGGGCTATGGACCACGGCTGGCCGGTGTGCCAGGTCGCATCCTCGCACCGGTGAAGGAGATGCAGGAGAAATGCAGGCCGCCGCCGCTACTTTCGCAGCCCATTCCTCCCCGCCCCTTGGCAGACCGCATCCTCATCCTCGATCACGGCAGCCAGTACACGCAGCTGATCGCGCGCCGTGTGCGCGAGCTCAACGTGTATTGCGAGATACATCCCTTCAGCAAGGCGCAGCAGTTCCAGGATGACCCCGCGATCAAGGGCGTGATCCTCAGCGGCAGCCCTTGCAGCGTGCACGAGGCCAATGCGCCCGATACCGACCTCACCGGCCTGCAGGGTCGTGTGCCTGTCCTCGCCGTGTGCTATGGCGCGCAGTTGCTGGCCAAGCGCGCCGGCGCCACGGTGGAGCGCAGCAAGGTGCGCGAATACGGTCGGGCTTTCCTGGACAACATCCATATCCCCGAGCCGCTGTTCGCCGGCATCCATCCCGGAACCCAGGTATGGATGAGCCATGGCGACAGCATCACCACCCACGCCGGCGACATGGAGGTGCTGGCCAGCACCCATGCCGTACCCGTGGCGGCCTACCAGCTGAAAGACCAGCACACGTATGCCGTGCAGTTCCACCCCGAGGTGTACCATACCACGGAAGGCCTGCAACTGCTGCGGAACTTCGTGATGGGCATCTGCGGTTGCAGCGGCGATTGGACCCCGCATTCATTCGTGGAGAGCACGATCGCCAGCTTGAAGCGCCAGCTGGGGAACGACCAGGTGGTGATGGCCTTGAGCGGTGGTGTGGACAGTTCCGTGGCCGCCATGCTGCTGCAACGCGCCGTGGGCGACAGGCTCCACTGCATCTTCGTGGACAACGGGCTGCTGCGCAAGGATGAGTATGCCAGCGTGCTGGAGAGCTACAGGCACATGGGCCTTAACATCACCGGGGTGGATGCGAAGGACCGCTTCTACAGCGCTCTGAAAGGCCTTTCCGAACCCGAGGCCAAACGCAAGGCCATCGGCCGCACCTTCATCGAGGTGTTCGACGTGGAAGCACACCGCATCACCGATGTGAAGTGGCTGGGGCAGGGCACCATCTATCCGGACGTGATCGAGAGCGTCAGCGTGAACGGCCCCAGCGTAACGATCAAGAGCCACCACAATGTGGGCGGGCTGCCTGACCGCATGAACATGCAGGTGGTGGAGCCCTTGCGACTGCTGTTCAAGGACGAAGTGCGAAGGGTGGGGAAGGAGCTCGGCCTCGACCCCGCCATCCTCGGTCGCCATCCCTTCCCCGGTCCAGGTCTGGGCATTCGTATCCTGGGCGACATCACGCCGGAGAAGGTGGCGTTGTTGCAGGACGTGGATCACATCTGGATCAAGGGATTGCGTGAGGCAGGTCTATATGACAAGGTGTGGCAGGCCGGGGCCATCCTGCTTCCTGTGCGGACGGTGGGGGTGATGGGCGATGAGCGCACGTATGAGAACGCCGTAGCCCTGCGCGCCGTGACCAGTACCGATGGCATGACCGCTGACTGGTGCCACCTTCCGTATGAGGTATTGGCACGCATTTCGAATGACATCATCAATCAGGTGAGGGGCGTGAACCGCGTGGTGTACGACATCAGCAGCAAGCCTCCAGCGACCATCGAATGGGAATGATCCGCCGTTGCACTTACCTCCTGCTCCTGTGTACCGCATTGCTCGGTCCGGTGCGGCTTTCCGCTCAGGTCCTACGGGTACTCGACGGGCAGAAATACATCGCCCACACCGTGCTTCCCGGGCAGACGCTCTTTGCCCTGAGCCGCCATTACGCCGTGCCGGTGGAGGCCATCACCAACAGCAATCCCGCCGCACGCGCGGGCCTCAGCATCGGCCAGGTGCTGTTGATCCCCGTGAGCGCACAGGTGAAGAAGGAGTTGAAGACGGCCCCAGCGTTGATGGAGAGTGAACTGGCCCACATCGTGAAGAAGAAGGAGACCCTCTTCGGCATCGCCCGCCAGTATGGTGTGGACCAGAGCGACCTGCTCACCCGCAATCCCGAACTGGCCGCGGGCCTGAAACTGGGCATGGTGGTGGTGATCCCCGTATCCAAGGTCACCACCGTGGGTCCGGAACAGGTACGACCTGCGGTGGATGACAAGAGCACCTCGCACCTTGTGCAGCCGGGCGAGACCATCTTCTCCCTGAGCAAACGCTTCGAAGTGAGCGTGGAGGAGCTTCAGGCAGCGAACGGGGGCCTCCCCGCAGGACTGAAGGCGGGTACCTACGTGCGCATACCGGCCAGGCGCGAACCCGAGCAGCCCGCACCTCCTGCGCCGGTGGCACCGTCGGCGAACGCTACACACAGGATCGCCCTGTTGCTCCCGTTCAGCGTGGAGACCAATGACAGCGTGCGATCGCGCAGCAAGGACAAGGCCTTTTACTCCGTAACCGACGCGGCGGTACAGTTCTATGCCGGTGCCCGCATGGCCCTCGATTCCCTTGAACACCTGGGGCTGCGCGCGGAACTGACCGTGCTTGATGTGGGCGATGATGCCGGAACATGGACCACCGCACTGAAGGATCCCGCGTTGAACGACATCGAACTGGCGATCGGTCCGTTCCATCGCCAGGCCATCGAGAGCATCAGCCGTAGCGAACGTGGCGCCCATGTGGTGTGCCCCGTACCCCAGAGCAACAAGGTGCTGCTCGGCAATCCGAACGTGAGCAAGGTGATGAGCGGCAGGCCCGACCAGATGCAGTTCATGGCGCGCTATGTGGCCGATCATCATGCGCGCGACAACATCATCCTCTGTTCACCTGACGCCAACGGCGAAAAGGACCTGCTGGAGAACATGCGCAGGACCCTGAACGAAAGCCTCGTCAAACGTCCCGATCGCATGCGCGATAGCGTGATCGTGGTGCATGGGGCCAAGGGTGTGGTGACCGAGGTGATGACCAAGTTGAACGCCAACCAGCTGAACGTGGTGGTGGTGCCGAGCGAAAGCGTTGAATTCGTCTCCTCGCTCGTAAGCAAGCTGGCCGACCGGTCCCGGGAAACACGCATTGTGGTGTTCGGCCTGAACAGCTGGACAGGCATGGAGAACATCGAAGGCGCGAAGCTCGAAGCCGTGAAGGCCACCATCCCCGTTTCCAGTTACATCGATTACGGAACCCCGTCGGTGCAGCGCTTCGTGAAGGCGTATCGCGATCGGTACGAGAACGACCCGGGCGATTATGCCTTCCTGGGCTTCGATGTCACGTTCTATTACGGCACGGCCCTGAAACAGTTCGGATCCGTGTTCCCCGAACATTTCGAACAGGTGCACACCAACCCGCTCCACATGTCCTTCAAGCTGATGAAGACCGGCGAGGAGAACGGCTTCCGCAACGAGAATGTGGTGATGCTCCGGTTCCAACCGGAAGGTCTGCGGCCCATTCCCTGATCATGCACCGCGAAGCGATCGCTGCTGAGTTCCGAGCCATCCAGGACAGCATCTGTGCGCAATTGGAAGCATTGGATGGCAAGGCCCGCTTCATTGAGGATCGTTGGACCCGGGCAGAGGGAGGGGGCGGCATCACACGCGTGATCTCCAACGGCGACCTGATCGAGAAAGGGGGCGTGAACTTCAGCGAGGTCTTCGGGCCTTTATCGCCCATGGCCGCCAAGGCCTTGAAGATCGAAGCATCCGAATTCTACGCCACGGGTGTCAGCATCGTGCTGCACGCCGGCAACCCCTGGGTGCCCACCATCCACATGAACATCCGCTACTTCGAAGCGGCCGGCGGCAACGATGGAGGACCCGTGGAGCAGTGGTTCGGCGGTGGCATCGACCTTACGCCGATGTATGTGGATGAGGCCTCGGCAAAGGCCTTCCACAGCCGGTTGAAGGAGGTCTGCGTCCGCTGGGATGCACGCTATTACCCGGACTTCAAACGGTGGGCCGATGATTATTTCTTCCTTCCCCATCGCGGGGAGACCCGCGGCGTAGGCGGGATCTTCTACGATCGCATGGTGCCGAGCGCCGATGAGCCGCTGGAAAAGATCTTCGGATTCACCTGCGACGTTGGGCGGCTCTTCGCGCCGCTCTATGCCGAATCCGTTTCACCCTTTCGGGGAAGGACCTTCGGTACGCGCGAGAAGGAATGGCAGCTATTGCGACGGGGTCGCTACGTCGAATTCAATCTGGTGCACGATCGAGGCACCAAATTCGGCCTGGAGACCGGTGGACGCACGGAGAGCATCCTGATGAGCCTGCCCGCCGATGCCAGCTGGAGGTACGACCACCATCCCGCTCCGGGATCGCCCGAGGCGGATACGCTTGCGCTGCTGCGGAAAGGGGTGGAGTGGATCTGATCAGCGCAACCACTTACGCTCCACCACCAGGGTGCCGAAGGGCAGGAAACCTGCGGCAATGATGCCATAGATCCGGTCACTGCTCCACTTCAACTTGGTGAACAGAGGCACGGCCGTCACCATGTAGCCAATGAACAAGACCCCATGCACCATGCCGGGTATGCGCACGGCCTCGGGTTTGTGCAGGCCATACTTCACCACCATGCCGGCGATGAGGATGACCCAGCTGATGCCTTCAGCGATGCAAAAGGCCCTGAAGCGACGGAGGATGGGAGTGGAGGTGGTCATGGTCCGGGGGCGAAGTTGGGCATCATCCGCATACCGTTGATCATCCTTTTCCCATCCGCCGCTGGAACATTCATTAACTCGCAGAGGTGCATCAACTTCTTCATCTCTTGTTCGAGGTCGCCGCCTTCGTGACCGGCTACCAGTATTACACGCTTCTGCGGAAGCGTCAAGGCGATGGCATCGCTGATGACAAGCGCATGTGGATCATCATCGGCGCAGCTGTGGGAGCGTTGATCGGATCGCGCGTTCTGGGGGCACTGGAGGACCCGACCAAACTCGCGTGGGACTGGAAAGCCTTGGTCATCGCCCTCAACACCCGCACAATTGTAGGGGGCCTGCTCGGGGGGCTTTTGGGAGTGGAGGTGACGAAGTACATCATCGGTGCGAAGCAGCGGAGCGGCGACCTGTTCGTATTCCCGATCATCCTGGGAATGATCATCGGGCGCATCGGCTGCATGCTCGGTGGGTTGGAGGACAACACGTATGGTGTGCGTACCGACCTGCCATGGGGACTGGATCTGGGCGATGGCGTGCGCAGGCATCCTACGAACCTCTATGAGATCCTGTGGCTGGGCATCGTGTGGCTCCTCATCATCGCCATCGAGCGCAAGTGGGAACTGAAGCCCGGAGCGCGCTTCATGATCTTCATGGTGCTCTACCTCGAATTCCGCTTCTGCATTGAGTTCATCAAGCCCGCGGAACCAGTGTTGTGGGGCCTCACCACCATCCAGATCGCCGCAGAGCTCGGCGTGCTGTACTATTGGAAGGTGTGGACCGAACCCCGGTCACTACTTCAACCTGAAGGCGTACCGATCATGTCCGCAGCGGAGCCCGGCAATGGCTGAGTTCGCATCATATTCATCCGCGCCCGCCTGCCGGCCGGCAGGTCCATCCGCGTTCACCTGCCAGCCGGCAGGCAGGCGCGGTTGAAATGACCATGCCTGAACGCCCCTACATCTACTACGACTTCACACAGAGCCTGTGCAGCACCTGCCTGCGCCGCGTTGATGCCAAGGTCATCTTCCAGGATGAACAGGTGTTCATGCTCAAGCGCTGCCCGGAACACGGACCGGAGAAAGTGCTCATCGCCACCGATATCGCGTACTACAAGCGCTGCCGGCACTACCTGAAACCAGGTGAGCTTCCGAAGACCTTCAACACAAAGACCCATTTCGGCTGCCCCTACGACTGCGGCATCTGTCCGGACCACGAGCAGCATGGCTGCCTCACGATCGTGGAGGTCACGGACCGCTGCAACCTGGAATGCCCGATCTGCTATGCCAGCAGCGGTCCCATGCACGGCAAGCATCGCACGCTGGAGGAGATCGAGCGCATGCTGGATGCGGTGGTGCGCAACGAGGGTGAACCCGACGTGGTGCAGATAAGTGGGGGAGAGCCCACCGTGCATCCGCAGTTCTTCGAGATCCTCGACGCCGCCAAACGCAGGCCGATCCGGCACCTCATGGTGAACACCAACGGCATCCGCATCGCCAAGGACAGGGCCTTCGCGGAGCGGCTGTCCAGCTACATGCCGGACTTCGAGATCTACCTGCAGTTCGACTCGTTCAGGCCCGAGGTGCTGAAGCGATTGCGCGGGGAGGACCTCACCGCGATCCGCCAGAAGGCAATCGACCACCTGAACGAGTTCAACCTGAGCACCACGCTGGTGGTCACTGTGGAAAAGGGCGCGAACGATGATGAGCTTGGCGCGATCATCGACTACGGCCTGAAGCAGCGGTGTGTTCGCGGCGTCACCTTTCAACCCGTGCAGGTGGCGGGGCGCGTGGAGAACTTCGATCCATCACGTGACCGGATCACCCTCACCGAAGTGCGGCAGGGCATCATCGACCAAAGTCCGCTCTTCACGCCGGAGGACATCGTGCCCGTGCCCTGCAACCCCGATGCCCTGGCCATGGGCTACGCGCTGAAGCTGAACGGCGAGGTCTTCCCGCTCACGCGCATGATCGATCCGGACGATCTGTTGAACAACAGCCGCAACACCATCGTCTATGAGCAGGATTCCCGGTTGAAGGAGCACATGATCAAGCTGTTCAGCACGGGCACGCCCAGCGACAAGGCGGCCGAGACGATGCACAGGATCATGTGCTGTCTTCCCCAGATCGATGCGCCGGAGCTGGGCTATGAGAACCTGTTCCGCATCATCATCATGCGCTTCATCGACGCCTACGACTTCGATGTGAGGGCCATCAAACGCAGTTGCGTACACATCGTGGACCCACGGACCATGAACGCGATCCCCTTCGAAACGATGAACCTGTTCTACCGGGAAGATGCGCAGTTGAAGCGCCTGGATGAACTGCGGGCTGAACGAGCGGTGCCCGAAAAGCGGACCTGAATGCACCGCAACGTACTATTCCGCCGCGCCATGGCCGCCCTCTTCATCTGGTCGTGCGGAGTAGCGGTCTACGCGGCCTTTCACAACGACAGCGACAAGACGCCCATATTCCTCGCCGTGCTCATCGGCGCATTCACCTGCCTTCTATCCGTTGGGTTGATCAGCGGTGGCATTTACCAGGCGGTGAAGCGACATGCCGACCGAGGTCTGCCCCTGGTGCTCACCGGGCTGCTGCTCTGGCCCGTGGCCTTTCTGTTCTATTTGTTGTCCGCCTTGGTCGTTTGTACCTGATCCGGAACCACCCATATGAACGAGATGAGCATTCTAGGGAAGCAAGCGTTGATCATGGTGGCCTATTCCGTCCTATGCCTCACGGTGTTGATGACTGGCGGTTTGGGATCCATTTTGTTGATCTTGATCCTTTTTGCCCACACGGTCACCATGTTGGTAAAAGGGTTCTCAGCGGAGCGTGGTTCCGTGGCCAAACAGCACTATTTTCTCGCAGCGGCCTTTGTGCCGCTCGTCGGTTCGTCCATGTGCTTCGCCGTCATGTTCTGGCTATGAAACCCACCATCCTCCTTCTCAACCTGCTGATCATGGTCGGTTATTCTGTGCTTTTCATGATCCTTGGCGAATGGATCGGTCCGGATATAATCGGCATCCATTGGGGCTTGCTGGCCATCCACATTATCGCCCTGTTCATCCTTGGCATCGTGGCGCTGCTCAAGCCCGGGACGAAGCAGTCGGGCGGACAGTACCTGCTGGCCGCGCTGGTCGTGGCCATCATCGGGCATGGCCTCTGCTTTGTGGATGGATTGATGCACATGGGGAACATGCATTGAGATCCTGTTTCGGCGAAAGCCTCGTCCCCCCGGGCGCCTAAGTTTGCCGGCCGCCCCGATGGCGGTGGGCATCGTATGCGCGGAAGCGGAACATGGTCGTTGATATTTGCGCTGGCTGCGCTGGCATTGGCGCTGCTGGGGCTGGCCACGGGCAGTGTCCACGTGCCCTTCAGCGATGTATGGTCGTCCTTGACGCAGCCCGGTTCCTCCGGCACCTTCACCACCATCGTTCGCCAGGTGCGCCTGCCGGAGGTCATCACGGCGGCCACCGCCGGTGCCGGGCTGGCGGCCAGCGGGCTGATCATGCAAACCCTCTTCCGCAATCCCCTGGCCGGGCCGAGCGTGCTGGGCATCAGCAGTGGTGCCAGCCTAGGCGTGGCCCTTGTGATGCTGGCCCAGCCGCTTTGGATGATGTTGCCCGTGCCGCGCGAGGTGATGGTGATCGGGGCGTCACTTGCCGGAGCCATTGCGGTGCTCATGCTGATCGTGTTGGCCGATAAGCGTGTGGGCGATGGCATCACACTGCTCATCATCGGCCTGATGGTCGGTTATCTCTGTTCCGCCGTGATCAACGTGCTGCAGACGGCCAGCTCGGCCCAGGCCCTGAAGGATTACATACGCTGGGGTATGGGGTCGTTCGCAGGCGTGGCGATCCAGCGCGCAGGATGGCTGGTGCTCCCCGTGCTTCTCGGCCTGTTGTCCTCCCTGGCGCTGATCAAGCCATTGAATTCACTCTTGCTGGGCGAGGATTACGCGCGAAGCATGGGCACGAACGTGCAACGCACACGCCGGTGGGCTATCTGGACCACGGGCCTGCTGGCGGGTACGATCACCGCCTTCTGCGGACCGATCGCGTTCCTGGGCCTGGCCACGCCGCACGTGGCGCGCATGTTCATCCGCACCAATGATCACCGCCTGCTGATGCCGGCCACCATGCTCCTGGGCATGGCACTGGCACTGGGTTGCGACCTCCTTGTGCGCACGAGCGGCAGCGATCTTCCATTGCCGCTGAACGCAGTGACCAGCCTGCTGGGGGCGCCTGTTGTGCTGTGGGTGATCCTCGGTGGTAAACGGTGGGTGAGCAGTGATCGACCATGAAGGCGTTGATGCATACCAACAGGTTGTCCATCGGCTATGGCTCGAACGTCGTGGTGTCGGATATCAACCTGGACCTGCATGCGGGGGAGATGGTGGCCTTGATCGGGGTGAACGGCGTTGGAAAGAGCACCTTGCTGCGCACACTGGCCGGACTGCTGCAGCCCTTGCAGGGTACCGTGGCGATCGATGGACAGGACCTTCACCGGCTGTCAGCGGCGGAACGGGCGCGAAAAGCGGCCATTGTGCTCACGGGAAGGCCCGGCACCGGCATGCTCGATGTGGAGACCATCGTGGCGCTTGGCCGCCAGCCGTGGACCGGCCGCTGGGGCACCTTATCGGTGGTGGATCGTGCCGCGGTGACCGATGCCTTGCGCAGCGCAGGAGCCGAACACCTGCGGTCAAAGGCCTTGGGCGCGTGCAGCGATGGCGAAGCCCAGAAGGTGATGATCGCACGCGCCCTGGCCCAAGCCACTCCAGTGATCCTGCTGGATGAGCCGACAGCCTACCTCGACCTACCGAACCGGGCGGCCATCGTGCGGTTCCTGAAGCAGATCGCCAGGACAGGTCAAAAGGCCGTGCTGTTCAGTACCCACGACCTGCAGATGGCCATCGACCTCTGCGACCGCATCGTGCTGATGCGACGCGATGCACCGCTCTGGCACGGAAGCCCGGCCGATGCCCTGGCCTCCGGCGAGTTGCAGCAGGCTTTCGCCGGTGCGGGCATCCACTTCGATCCCGCGACAGGGACCCATCGCTTCACCCCGTAAAAAGCAACAGCCCCGGCATAGTGCCAGGGCTGTCGTGATGGTCGATCGGAAGATCGACCGGCGTGTTGGAATTACTTCTTCAGCGCGTCGCGGATCTCCATGAGGAGGGCCTGATCGAGCGTAGGTCCAGCAGGAGGAGCAGGAGGAGCTTCCTTCTTGGTCTTGTTCACGGCCTTCACGATCATGAACACCACGAAGGCGACCACGATGAAGTTGATCAAGGTGGTGATGAACGCACCGTAGCTCAGGGCCACTTCAGGAACGGCAGGCGTGATGATGGCACCTCCGGCGTCCTTCATCTCCGTACTGCCCGCCTTGAGGATGTATTTCATGTCGTTGAAGTCGACACCGCTGGTGACCATGCCGATGGCTGGCATCACCAGGCCATCGATGAAACCGGATACGACCTTGTTGAAAGCGGCACCCATGACGAAACCGACTGCGATGTCGATCAGGTTGCCTTTCATCGCGAACTCCTTGAACTCCTTAAGCATTCCCATGATTTGGTGGTTTTTTCCGGATCAATTCCGGGGGTTAGTGTGAAGTAGAGACGGCGAATGTACCCGGAGGTCACATTGTTGGAACCTCATCGCGCCACCAAACGCGAACGATCCTCCCGGACCACACCGTTCTGGGTGCCGGTCACCAGCACATCCCAGGTGGATGCGCCAGTACGCACATAGCTGATGCACTGCGGGAAATCATGACCTGGATTTTCGAATATCAAGGAATCCGGGCCGTGCGATTGTGCTTGGAACGGCACCCAGGAACCGTTGTTCTGGCTGTCGATCCGCGCCAGATAAGTTGGACGGCCATCCCGCACTTCCAGGCGCAATTGCTCGACGAAAACCGTGTCCTTCCCGGCCAACGCATATCCTTTACCGACCAACGTGCTATCGTCCTCTACGCGCCACGACTCGAACAATGTGTACCGATCGCTGGTGGTACTGTCCCACCATGAGCCGGTGAGCTGCCGGTATTTTCCGAGCTTGTCCACCACCACAGGTGAAGGGGAGGGTGCGGGGGAGGGTGCCGGTGCGGGTTTATGTTCGGTGGGTCCCTGGCAGGCGCACAGGACAAGGACGAAGAGGGAAAGGGCGGCTGAGTTCCGGGTCATGATCGTTGCAAGGTGGCAATTGCATCCCGAATACCTGCAGGTATGGGCATTTTGACCCCTGCATTGTAGTCGTACATGACCAACACACTGATGCCCTCGGCCACAGCCCGCTCCTGTTCGTCGGTGATCCTGTAGCTCATGGTGAAACTGGTGTTGCCCACCCGGGTGGTGCCCGTGCGTACGTGCAGGGTCTGTGGCCATTCGACAGGGCGAAGGAAATCGCAGGTAGTGCTGGCCAGGATGACACCATGTCCCCGCTCGGTGTGCGAGCGCAGAACGCCGATCCGCTCGAGGTAATGCATGCGCACACTCTCGAAATAGCGGAAATAGACGATGTTGTTCACGTGCCCGAAGAGGTCCTGTTCCCCCCAGGCCACAGGCACATCGATGCCGACCACCAGCCGCGCCGCGTCGATCACCCCTGTTCGTTGGAACTTCCTGCTGTGGTCGCAGGGGCAGGAGCAGGCGCAGGCGTAGGGGCAGCTGATGATGCGCTCTCAGCTTGCGCGGTCGAACCCGGGTTCTTCAGCTCCTGCTGCAGCGCTTTGATCTGCTTGCGGATGCGTTCGACATCTTGACGGCTGCGCTCAAGCTTCTTGTCCATATCCGCCTTCATGGCTGCGCCGCTGGCGCTCTTGAAGTTGAACATGCCCATGTTCCGTTCCATTTGCTTGCCCTCTGTCTCGATCTCCTCGATCTTCCGTTTCAGGAAGCGGATCTCCTTGTCCAGTCGGTCCGTACCGTCCGGAGCGCTCTTCAGATCATCCACCCGGTTCTGGAACTGCATGCGGCGGCGTTCATCCTCATTCAGCCGTAACGTGGAGTATTGCTTGTCCATCGCCGCGCGATAGCGTGCGTTGAAGGCGTCGAACATCTTGGGGCTCACGCGGCCGCTGTTCATCCAGCGCGTGCTGAACGCCTTCAGCGTGTCGAGCGTGGCGCCGCGGTCGGGCAGGTGCGTGAAGTGTTCCAGTTCCGAGAGCAACTGCTCCTTTTCCTGTGCGTTCACCGCCTGCTCCGCGTCCAAGGCATCGAAATGCGTCTTGCGGTTCTGGAAGAAGGTGTCGCAGGCCTCGCGGAACTTGCTCCACAGTTTGTTCTCATCGCGTGGACCGGCACTTCCGGCCTCTTTCCATTGCGCCTGCAAGGCCTTGAGCTTGTCGGCCGTCTGTCTCCAGTCGGTGGAGGTCTTCAGTTGGATGGCCTGCTGCAAAAGCGCCTGCTTCTTGTCGAAGGCACCCTTGAACTGGCTCTTCATCTCCGTGAAGAAGGTGTTCTTCTTCTCGAAGAATTCGTTACAGGCCCCGCGGAATTCCTTCCAGATGCGTTCGTTGTCCTTCTTGGTCGCGAAGCCCACGTTCTTCCACGCGGTCTGCAGTTCCATCACCTGGTCGGTGAGGGACTTCCAGTCCTTGGCGTTCTTGGCGTCCGCCTCGGCCGCGATCACCTTCACTTTGTCCACCAAGGCCTGCTTGGCCTGCAGGTTCTCCTCGTGCTCGGCCCGGCGGGCCTTGTAGTATTCGTTGATGCGGTCATACACCACACGTGTGGCGTTCCAGAAGTTGTCGCGGATGGATTCCCATTCCTCCTTCACCACGGGACCGATCTGGTGCCACTTCTCCTGGTATTCCTTCACCATCGTCTCGGCCTCCTTCACGCTGTCCACATGCTGCACGGCCTCCATGTCGGAGATCAGTGCCTGCTTCATGGCGGTGTTCTTCTTGAGGTCGTGATCGCGCAGTTCCTTGTAAATGCGGATGTGGTAGAAGAACTCATCGCGCAGGTGGCTGTAGTCGCGCTGGAGCTCACGATAGTTCTGCTGCGGTATCGGCCCGATCGACTTCCACTTCTCGCCCAGTTCCTGGAACCGCTGGAAGGCGGTGCCGATGTTCTCCTCGGAGGTGATCATGGTGCGCAGTTCGTCCATGATGGCCATTTTGGCCGCCAGGTTCTCCGCTTCCTTCTTGACCCGCTGCTTTCGGATCTCGTTCACTTTCGTGTTGAAGCTGTCGATGAGCTGCTTGAACTTGCGGTCCTCATCGTCCGTCAGGGGGGCGCTTTCCACAGGAATGGGGGCCACTTCGGTCGTGGGTGCGGCGGGCGCTTCGCCTTCCTCCACCAGCGCGGCGGACTCGGCATGTACCTCTTGTTGTGCCGTGGATATATGCGCTTCGTAGGACTCCTTCAGGGCGTCCACCTGCTCATGTACCTGTTCCACATCGGGTTGCTGGAGCAGTTCCTCCAGCCGCGCGATCAGCTCGCTTTTCGTAGTCATCCGTTCCAACACCGCGAATCGTCGGTGTTTTCGCGGGAGGTCAAAGATAAACGCCGAGGGCGTGCGGCAGTGAGGAACGGCGGAATTGGCTCAGACCGCTTCAAGGCCCATCACGAACACGTCGTCCACCTGATCATTCGTGCCCTTCCAATCGAGGAACGCCTGCTCCAGCATGGCGCCCTGGCCGGCCATGTCCAACTGTTGTCCGGCCAACAGCATCTCATGCAGCCGGCGGGTAAGGAACTTCTGCCGCTCCGGCCCTCCGAACTGGTCCACATACCCATCGCTGAAGAGGTACAGCCGGTCGCCCGGATGGTACGCGATGCGGTGGACCGTGAATTTGCGATGGGGGTCGTGCTGTGCACCGCCGATGGGCCGGCGGTCGCCGTTGACCACGGTCAATTGGCGGTCGTGCATCCAATACAACGGACGGAAGGCCCCGGCGAACAGCAATTCGCGCTTGGTGCGATCAATGCGGCAAAGTGCGATGTCCATGCCGTCGCCCGCCCCCCGGCGCTGGCCGTTCTGGTTGAGCGCTTGTATCAGGCGCTCGTTCAGCTGCGCCAGCAGTTCGGCCGGGTCGCTGTGGGGGTGCTGCACCACCAGTTCGTTGAGCAGTGAACAGCCAATGGCGGCCAGCATGGCCCCGGGTAGGCCGTGTCCGGTGCAATCCGCCGCGGCCACCAGGCATTCATCCTCGCTGATCTTATGGTACCAATGGAAATCGCCGCTCACCACGTCCTTGGGCCGGTTCAGGATGAAATGATCGGCGAACATCTCACGATACCGTTCCGGGCGGGGGATGAGCGCGTCCTGGATCTTGCCCGCATAGGCGATGCTGTCGCTGATGCCCTCATGCCGCGCCTGCCAGTGATCGCGAGCATGTTCCTCCCGTTGCACCATACGTCCCACGCTCCGGAAGAGCAGCAGTCCGATGAACAGGAACACCAGGGCGAAGCCGCCGATGTTGCGCCACAGCCTCGCGCGGGCCATGCCCACCAGGCCGTCGATAGGTTCTTCCACGATCACCACGCCCACCACCACGCCTCGCTGGTCGCGGATCGCGTCGTAGGCGGCCACGTGTGCGCCGAAGGTGCCTTGTTCACCATCCGCTCCAGCACCCTGCAGATAGCTGAGCAGTTGCGCCGAACATACCCCGAAATACCGCTCCCTGAGCACCGCGTGTGAGCCGGATGCGGCCACCAACTGCAGTTCCTGTTTGCCTGCGTCGTGGACGACGATCTGGACAGGCACCTCCAATCCGCTCGCTTTGGCACTTCGCGCCAGCGTCTGGTGCAACACGTAGTACCACGCGTCCTGTGTGGAGCTGAGCAACATCCCGCGTGAATCGTATTTCTGCAGCAGGTGCCTTACCCGATCGCCGCTGACCTGGGCGGCAAGGGTTCCTGTGATCCCTCCCAAGCGGGCGTATCGTTCCTCCTTCAGGGAGCGCAGTTCACCGCTGTGTACCCAGGCGATCAACGATCCACCCAACACAAGTGCCCCGCCATAGAGGACCAACAGGACCTTGCGGCTTGTGCTCAGGGGAGGGCGTACCATGGACATGTGCCACCTTGCGGGCGGCGTTCGTTCCTACGCAGATGTGCGCAATGAGGTTCCGGGGACCAGGACCATAAAAGTTGGCCGATCCTTCCGGGCATATGACCAACTTACCTGTTCCTTTGATGAGGCGGGGCCCGTGTCCACTTCATCGTTATGTGACCCCCGACCGTTCGCGACGTCCTTACGCACACACAACCCACCCCTACGAACATGCTTGACCAGATCCTCAACTCCCTGCAAAGCCAGGCCGCTCCCCAACTCATCAGCAAGCTCGGCCTGAACGAGACCCAGGCCAAAGGATCCATCACCGCGGCCGCCGACAGCGTGAAGGAGGCCATCTCCGGTGGCGATGGCTTCGGCATGGACGATGTGCTCAGCCTCTTCAGCAGCGCAAAGAACTCCGCGGGTGCCGATGGCTTGTTGAACAACATCGGTGGCATCTTCTCGCAAAAGCTCACGAACAACGTAGGCTTGGACGCGTCCAAGGCGGGCAGCGTGAAGGACCTGGTGCTACCCATGGTGATGAAACTGCTCTCCGACAAGGTCGGCGGCAATGCCGGCAACCTTCAAGGGTTGATCGGAGGCCTCGCGGGTGCGAATGCCGGTGGTATCGGGAAGATCGCCAGCGGACTCCTGGGCAAGCTCTTTAAGTGAGTACATTCGGGAACAACCAACCAACGCACCACCATGGCCATCCTGAAAGTCATTGAGATCCTCGCCAGCAGCAAGAACAGCTGGGAGGAGGCAGCCGCCAACGCGGTGAAAGAGGCGAGCAAGACCGTTCGCGGCATTCGATCCTGCAACATCCACAACCAGAGCGCAGTGGTGGAGAAAGGCAAGATCGTGGAGTACCGGGTGAACTGCAAGATCACCTTCGCCATCGAGAAATAGCGCCTGCCGAACATTCATTCACGACAAGGGGTCGGGTCAAGCTTCAGCTCGTCCGGCCCCTTTTCCCGTCCTTCACCATCCGACCCCGAACCACCATGCCTGTTCCCGACGACTTCATCAAGGCCATGACCGATGGCTACACGTTCAGTGGTGCCACCATTACCCTGGGCGCACCCTTGCTCAACGGCGAATGCCCCCAGGGCGTGCATGTAAAGGTGCCGTTGCGCACCATGAACCGGCATGGACTGATCGCGGGTGCCACGGGAACGGGCAAGACCAAGACGCTCCAGACCCTGGCCGAGCAGCTATCACTGGCCGGCGTGCCCTCATTGTTGATGGACATCAAGGGCGACCTGAGCGGCATCGCGGCAGCCGGCGTGGCGAACGAGAAGATCACCGCGCGCCATCAGCGCCTGGGCTTTCCCTACGAGCCCGCCAACATCCCGGTGGAACTATTGACGCTGAGCAACGAGCCCGGTGCCCGGATGCGTGCCACCGTGAGCGAATTCGGCCCTGTGCTCCTGAGCCGCATCCTGGACCTGAACGAGACCCAGCAGAGCGTACTGGCGCTCGTGTTCAAGTATTGCGACGACAAGGGCCTGCCCCTGCTCGACATCAAGGACCTGCGCCGCATCCTGCAGTTCATCACGCAAGAAGGGAAGGCGGACATCCAGAAGGCCTACGGTTCGGTGAGTCCGAGCACGGTGAACATCATCATGCGCAAGCTGATCGAATTGGAGCAACAAGGCGCGGAAAAGTTCTTCGGCGAGCGCAGTTTCGACCCGCAGGACATGCTGGTGCAGCGCGATGGCAAGGGTGTGGTGCACATCGTCCGCCTCACGGACATCCAGGACAAACCGCAGCTCTTCAGCACCTTCATGCTGTGCCTGCTGGACGAGATATACAGCGGCTTCCCCGAAGTGGGCGATCCCGAGAAACCCAAGCTCTGCCTGTTCATCGATGAGGCGCACCTCATTTTCAGCACCGCCACACCGGCCCTGTTGCAACAGATCGAGACCATCATCAAGTTGATCCGCTCCAAGGGCGTTGGGGTGTTCTTCTGCACGCAGAACCCCATGGACGTTCCGGACAGCGTGCTGGGCCAATTGGGCCTGAAGGTGCAGCACGCGCTGCGCGCATTCACCGCCAAGGACCGCACGGCCATCAAGAAGACCGCGGAGAACTACCCGCTCACCTCCTACTATAAGACCGAGGAATTGTTGACCTCCTTGGGGATCGGAGAGGCAATTGTAAGCGCCTTGAGCGAAAAGGGCACGCCCACGCCGCTTGCCCACACGCTCATGCGCGCACCCGCCACCCGCATGGACATCCTGAACCCCGCGGAGATCCAGGCGCTGGTGAACGGCAGTGCCATGGCCCGCAAGTACAACGAGGTGATCGACCGTGAAAGCGCCTTCGAACTGCTCGAGAAGCGCATGAAGGCGCATGAACAAGAGGAGGAAGAGGAGCCCGAGGAGGAAAAGGAATCCCGGGACCGACCTGCGAAGAAGGAGGAGAGCACACTGGAGTCGTTGAGCAAGAACACCATGGTGCGGCAGGTGGGACGCACCGTGGCCAATGTGGCCATGCGCGGCCTGCTGGGGGTGTTGGGCATCAAAGCAGCAGCTGCGCCGCGCCGCCGCCGCCGGAAGACGGGCTTCTTCAGTTGAGCATGTGGCGCGATCCCCGTTGGATCCTGCTCGTAGGCCTGACGGCCTGCGGGTCCGTGCCGGAGCAGGGGAGGACCACCACCGACGCACCGGAGGCCTCAGGGGAAGCAACTTCCATCGAACCTTTTCTTTCCCGGGGTCACGTGCTCTTCTACAACGTGGAGAACCTGTTCGACACGCGTGATGATCCAACCACACACGATGAGGACTTCACGCCCAACGGAGAGATGCGCTGGAACGATGAGCGCTATCAGCAGAAGCTTGTGCAGGTCGCGCGGGCCATCAGCATGTCCGGCGGTGCTCCGCTGCTGATCGGCCTGGCCGAAGTGGAGAACAAGCGGGTGGTGAGCGACCTGGCCAATACCGGGAACCTGGCCGATGCGCATTATGTGGTGGTGCATCGCGATTCACCCGATGAGCGGGGCATCGATGTGGCCCTCATGGTCAGGCCTGATGCGGGTAAGGTGAAGGGGGTGGAGATGCTTCCGGTGGATCTGGACCGTGGCGACCGCACGCGGGACATCCTGCAGGTGACCCTCCAACAGGGCAGTGGCCAGCCCGTGTACGTCTTCGTGAACCATTGGCCCAGCCGGGGTGAAGGCGTGCCAGAGAGCGCGCCCAAACGCATGTCCGCAGCGCGCACGTTGCGCAAGGCCGTGCAACGCCTGCTGGACGTCGATGCCAACGCGCGGATCATCATCATGGGCGATCTGAACGACACACCCACGGATGCAAGCGTTCTGACCGGATTGAAGGCGTCGTTGCGTGCTGACGATCCTGCGGCGGACCTCGTGGACCTGGTGGCCTTCGATCGCGGCGCATACCCCGGCAGCGTGGCCAGGGATGGAGAATGGAGCTATTTCGACCAGATGATCGTAAGCCGGGGTTTTCTTCAAACCGAGGGCGGAATTGAGCGAGTGAAGGCGAATTCCTTGAAGGCCCAACCGTTGATCTTCCGCCATCCGCGCTATGGCGAACAACCCAACCGGACCTTCAGCGGCAGGGGGAAGTACCACCCCCAAGGTTTCAGTGATCACCTGCCCGTGGTCCTGCGTGCCCGCTAGCTGAAATGCAAAGCCCCCCGGAGATCCCGGAGGGCTCTGTGAATGTCCGTTCCGCCGATCAGTTGCGCCGGTTCATGAAGATCGAGAGGTAGTAGAGCAGGGTGGCGAGCGAGCCGATGGCGGCCACTACGTAAGTGCGGGCGGCCCACTTCAGGGCATCCTCACTCATCGCATATTCGCTCGTGGTCACGATACCATTGCTCTTGATCCACGCCAGTGCGCGGTTGCTCGCATCGTACTCCACCGGAAGGGTGATGAAGGAGAACAGGGTGGTGAAGCCGAACAGGATGATGCCGAGGAGCAGAAGTTGCGGGAAGGTGTTGATCAGCAGAATGCCCCCGAGGATCACCCACTGCACCAGGCTGCTGGTCACCTGCACCACGGGCACCAGCTTGCTGCGCATGGTGAGCCATTTGTAGGCGGTGGCGTGTTGCACGGCGTGTCCGCATTCGTGCGCTGCCACGGCGGCGGCGGCCGCGTTGCGCGCATGGTACACGGGCTCGCTCAGGTTCACTGTGCGTGTGGCCGGGTTGTAGTGATCCGAAAGCTGACCGGGAACGCTGACGACCTTCACGT
Organism: Flavobacteriales bacterium; assembly: GCA_031411095.1. Lineage (GTDB taxonomy): Bacteria > Bacteroidota > Bacteroidia > Flavobacteriales_F > PHOS-HE28 > PHOS-HE28. Next base: position 64,057 of record JANOAK010000013.1, read on the forward strand.
TGTTGATGCCGTGGTCGTGCAGCATACGCGTGGCGATCTCCGCACCGCTCATGCCGTTCGCCAGCGGCGTCTTTGAATATTTCTCAAAACGGCTCTTCAATTGGTTGCTCACCAACCAACTGATGCCCATCATGATGAGACCTATGATCCAAGCTCCTGCCATGTTCTGTTCGTGTTATTGATGTCTTTCTCCGCAGATCTGGTTCCATTCCCCCCGGAACACACCGAACAGGGCCGATCGTCAGTCCCATCCGTGCAAGTTGTCAGGTCGCCGTCACTCGCCTTCCGTCTCTGCGGCCTTGATCTGCTGATCGAGGATCTCGTCCATGATCTTCAGCTGTGCCTCGTCGATCTTGTTGTTGATGCGCGCCTGTTTCTTCATGAAACGGAACATGGCCGCCTTCTTGATCTCATAGGCGGTGTAGGTAGTAAAATCCTTGGTGGTCTCGTTGAAGCGGGTCTCCTCGCCGATCTTGCGCAGGTCGGCCAGTTGCGTGCTCATCACTTCGCGCACCAGGGACTGGAATTTGTCGGCCACCTCCGATGCCTGGGCATTGCCTGTTTCTCCCAGGTATTGATCGGCCACCGAACGCATGTTCGTGCCGACCTGTCCGGCCAGTTGGTTCTTGGCGTCCAGATCGCTCTTGCTGCGGGAGATGTTCTGGGCGGTACTGACCCCCACGCCGGTTCCCCGGAAGAAGCGGTTGTTGCTCTCGTATTTGCTGCCGGTGAAGGGCATCTCCACCTTGGTTCCGGCGGACGTGATCTTCTTGCCGCCTTTACAGCCGGAGCCTGTTCCTACCAGGATCAGCGCAGCCAAAGCGGGCACCAGGGAAAGTCGTTGCAGGGTGGTCATTTCGATCGGGTTGGTCGGGGCAAAGAAAACACCGTGCCAAGGCCCAACGGCCATATTTTCGGAAACTGTGGGATCTGGCGCGGAAATGCCATCTTTCGGACGGTTTCACCAACGCCTGCGCCTGGCATCGGCGCACCCCTCATGAGAGCACTAAAGACCATTCTGATCATCATCGGCGTCCTGTTCGGAGTTTGGCTCCTCGCCAGCCTCTTCGGGCCCAAGACCACCCACGTGGAGCGGTCGACCACCATCAATGCCACGCCCGAGACGGTCTACACCTACGCCAAGTATCTCAGGAACATGTACGAATGGGGCGTTTGGCGCCGGATGGACAAGGACGCGAAATATGATCTCCTGGGTGAGGATGGGACGGTGGGAGCCAAGCAGACCTGGGATGGGGATACCGTGATGCAGGGATCCATGACCATCACGGCCCTTGAGCCGAACAAGAGCATCAAAAGCGACCTTGCCTTTGCCGACTTCATGGTAAGCCAGGTGTCCTTGGACATGGCACCCACCGCCGCCGGAACCGAGGTGACCTGGTCGCTCCATGGAGATATCCCGTTCAAGCTGCGCGCGATGATGTTGTTCATGGGCATGGGCTCACAGGTGGGCAAGGATTTCGAAATGGGCTTGGCCGACCTGAAGCGGATCTGTGAGGAAAAGCAAGCAGCCGCGAACAAACAGGCCCCCGCAGGATCGTATCAGATCACCGTGGTGGACCGGCCGGCCATGCTGTACGTAGGCAAGCGCCAGGTGGTGAAATGGGCCGAGATGCAGGAATTCTTCGGCAAGAACTTCGGCACCGGCTTCGCAGCGATCGGTAAAGCAGGCGTACCCCCGGCCGGAGCCCCCAGCGGTGTGTACTTCGAATGGAATGAAAAGGACCGGACCGCGGATCTGATCGCCGCCGTTCCGGTAGCCGTGGATGCCAAAGCCAAGCTCAAGAGCCTGGACTTCTACGAAGCACCCGCAAGCAAGGCCTACGTGATCGACTATACGGGCGGCTACCATGGCATCGGTAAGGCCCACGAGGCCATGGATTCCCGCATGAAAGCGGATAGCGTCGAGTATAACGAGGTGGTGATCGAAGAGTACATCACCGATCCCGGGCAGGAGCCGGATAGCACCAAGTGGCACACCAACGTGGTGTATCTGGTGAAGTGAGCCTGAGCGTGTATTTGAAGGAAGCCCGGTCGCTTGGCCGGGCTTCCTCTTTTTCCAGATCACCGGAACGGTGTTGACGGATCACTGATGGAGGGGCTCACCCGGTGGGTCCAGGCCGGGATCTTTGCCACCCATGCCGCTCACGCTCAGTTACTGCCCGTACCGCTTGCGGTTCACGCATCCGTTCGGTACGGCGCATGGCCTGCGCGATGGCACGGACTCCGTGATCATCCGTGCAGAACAGGACGGCTTCATCGGCTATGGCGAGGTGACCTTGCCGCCGTACCTCCATGAACAGGTACCGCAGGTGCTGGAAAGACTTCGGTCGTTCCACCAACCGGCGCATCACACCGCTGCCGGGTTACTGGTGGCATTGGATGAACTGGTGGATCCCGGCCGCCACCCAGGACTGCGAGCGGGACTCCATTGTGCGTTGCTCGATGTGTTGGGCCGGATCGCTGGAAGGACGGTCCGTGACCTCATGGGCATCGCCATAGTGCGGGAACCCGTCACCTTGGTCACCTTGGGCATCGGGCCGGTGGAAACGCTGGGTCAGAAGCTTACCGGCCTACCATGGAGCGGTGCGTTGAAGGTGAAGTTGGGAGATGCTGGATCAGTGAAAAGAATACAGGCCATAACCTCTTTGGATAACAGGATGTTATTCCTCGATGGCAACCAAGGTGCTTCAAGTGTGGATGAGGCCTTGGGGTGGATCCGTGCGGCCGGGAAAGATCGCGTTCTGGGTGTGGAACAACCGTTCAGCGTGGAACGGGATCCGTGGAACCTGGAGTTGGCTGAACACGGCGGTGTGACCGTATATGCGGACGAATCCGTTCAGGACTTGGACGACCTGCAGGTCAGGAGCCGGTTCTTTGGCGGCGTGAACTTGAAGCTGATGAAATGCGGCGGCTTGGACCGGGCGTTGGTGATGGCCGATGAAGCCGCGCGAGCGGGATCGGACCTGATGCTGGGAAGTATGAGCGAAAGCTCGCTTGGATGCACGGCCATGGCACAGCTCGCCGGCAGGGCGGATGTGGTGGATCTCGATGGTCCGTGGTTGCTGGCGAACGATCCGTTCACCGGCATCACCATGCAGGACGGGCGGCTGATCTTGCCCGATGGTCCCGGCTTTGGGACCACGCTCCGTGCTCCACTGGACTTTAGCCCAATTGGCGCATAATTTATATTATGTTAAGTCATATGGGGCTGATATCCTGCCCTATATGAAGCTGCGGACACGTGACCGTGCTTCACCTACCTTTGGCCCACCCCAAGCGCCAAGCTATTCGGCTCCCCGGTCCTCGACCGGTTCCGCAACTGTCCCAGGCGCCATCCCCAGCGGATCATTGTGCGCCGGACCGATCGAGGGGCTTTATCGGAACACCTTACGCGTGGTTCAGGCCCAATGACCCTGAGCACGCACCTCAAGCATCAAGAATGCATCAGATCACCTTTGACAAGCTCGGCCTTATCGAGCCCATTCTAAAAGCCCTTCAGTCCGAAGGATACACCACCCCAACGCCCATCCAGGCGCAATCCATTCCCTACCTGTTGGAAGGGCGCGACCTCCTGGGGTGCGCCCAGACCGGCACCGGTAAAACGGCCGCCTTCGCCATCCCCATGATCCAGCGGATGATGAACAACCCCGTGGCCAACGATCGGGGCCGGCGACCGATCCGGGCCTTGGTGCTCACACCCACCCGCGAGCTCGCCATCCAGATCGAGGAGAGCTTCCGGGCCTATGGCCGCAATACACCCCTGAAGTACACGGTGGTCTTCGGCGGCGTCGGGCAGAAACCCCAGACGGACGCTCTTCGCGCTGGTGTGGATGTCCTCATCGCCACCCCGGGCCGCCTGCTCGACCTCATGAACCAGGGCTACGTTCACTTGAACACCCTGGAGTTCTTCGTGCTCGATGAGGCGGACCGCATGCTCGACATGGGCTTCATCCACGATGTGCGCAAGGTGATCGCCGCCATTCCTCTCAAGCGGCAGACGTTGTTCTTCAGTGCCACCATGCCGCCGGAGATCGTCAAGCTGTCCTCCTCCATCCTTACCAACCCGGTGAAGGTGGAAGTAACACCCGTCTCCAGTACTGCGGAGACCGTTCAACAGCAGATCTACTTCGTGGACAAGGGCAACAAGGGCGCGCTGCTCATGCACCTGATCAAGACCATGGACATCCAGCAGGCACTGGTGTTCACGCGCACCAAGCACGGTGCGGACAAACTGGCGAAGTACCTGGAAAAGGGCGGGATCAAGGCCGATGCCATCCACGGCAACAAGGCCCAGAACGCCCGCCAACGTGCGCTCACGCACTTCAAGGAGAAGAAACTGCGCGTGCTCGTGGCCACCGATATCGCCGCCCGTGGCATCGATATCGACCTGCTGGGCCACGTGGTGAACCACGACATCCCCAACATCCCCGAGAGCTACGTGCACCGCATCGGCCGCACGGGTCGCGCTGGTGCGAGCGGCCTGGCCATATCCCTCTGCGATCAGGAGGAGGTCGAGTTCCTGCGCGATATCCAGAAGCTCATCAAGCGCGACGTGCCCGTTGTTGAAGGCCATCCTTTCCCGATGGTGGGTGGAACACCGGAGGTGGATCCGGGCCGCCGCAACCAACGTGGCCAACGCAGCCCGGGCCGTCCCCAGCAGCAACGCCAGCCGCAGCAGCAGCGAACGGCATCACGCGATGGTGGGCCCCAGCATCACCGCCAGGAACGGCGAGGACCAGCGCCCGCCACCGCCGCCGAGCCTCGCGGATCCGCACCCGCCAAGGCCGAAGGCGACAGCCTGGGCCAGGACTACGCTGCACTGACCCGCGAACTGCTGGCCGATGTGGATGCCTTCCTGAACAAGGGAAAACCGGCACCCGAGAGCACATCGCAACGCCCGCCGGCCGCCAAACAGAACAACCGCCGCTGGCGTGGTCCACGCAGGTAGGCCATAGGCCATCCGAACTAAAAAGGCTCCGGGCGCAACGCCCGGAGCCTTTTTTCATTCCGTTCGATCAATTCAGTGCGAACCGACGTGCTCATGCTCCACCATCGCCAGCCCCGAGGCCTTGGCGGCGGCGAGCTCAGCCTGCAATTGCTTGCTCGTCATGCTGCTGCCATCGTGGCTCCAGCCCGGCGGACCGAAGATGTACATCAGTTTGTTCTTCAGGCCCGGAGCCTTCTTCACGTCGCGCCAAATCTCTTGGAATTCGAAGAGATTGTGGGTGATCGGGTTGTCCGTGCCGGGGTCATGGCTGATGCCGAACTTCGGTTCCATCCCTTTGATCGGCTCCTGCCAGGTACCATACAGACGGTCCCAGATGGTGAGGATGCCCCCGTGGTTCCGGTCCAGGTATTCGGTGTTGCTGCTGTGATGCACCACGTGCACATAGGAGGAGTTGAAGATCTTCTCCCACCACCCGAATGAGGGCAACAGCTGCGAGTGCAAGGTGAACTGGTAGAACGCGTTCACGATAAGGCAGGTGGCGATCATGATCGGCTCGAAGCCCAGGAGCGGCATCCACAGCCAGTAGATCGGCTTGATGAAGGTGATGAACCAGCCATTGCGGATGCTCACCGTGAGATTGAACGTTTTCGCGGAATGATGTGGCAGGTGCGCGGCCCACAGCAGGCGTACGTTATGCGCCAGCCGATGGTGCCAGTAGAAGTTATGGTCGTCGGCAATGGCACAGATGATCCAGGTGTACCAGGCGAACCCTAGGCTGGTATAGCCCAGGTAATGCTCGCGCAGATCGGCGGCCTTCCAGAACAGAAAGAGGTAGAGGGAGATCTCGAAGACGTTCGTGATCACCCGGATGACCGTGGCCCCCACCAGGATGATGAAGCTGGCGAAGGTCTCCTTCAGGTTGTAGAGGTGCCGCGCATTGAAATACTCGATCAGCAGGAGGACCAGGAAGATCGGGTACACGTATTTGATGCCGATGCCTTCGATCGCCAGCGCAGGGATCTGCGCTTTCATATCGAGCCAGGCTTGGATCAGGTTGAAGTTCATTCGGTGTCTAGTGGGAAAAGGGCCTCAAAGGTATCCGTTCCCAGCCTTCGTGATCGAGCATCGGTGAACAGGGGCATCTACCTTCGCCTCCAGGCCGTTGAGGGCTGCGCGTCCGCATCATGAAGTTCTTCCGCCAAGCCTTGCGTGCCCTCATCCGTGTTGCCCCCTTCAATGGCCGGCACCGCATGGCCGACAAAGTCGGCGCCCTGCTTGGAGGGGGTGTGCACGAGGTGGTGCACATCAACGGGGTGCATGTGGAACTGGATCATGCACTGTTGATCCACCGGATGATCTATTACGGGCTGTATGAGGAGAATGTGATGAACCACCTGCGCCGCACGATCAAGCCGGGTGATGTGGTGTTCGATCCCGGGGCGAACATCGGCTACTTCGCGGCCGTGTGCGTTGGTCTTGTCGGGAAGGCTGGCCACGTGTATTCATTTGAGCCCAGCAGAACGGCCTTTTCCTACCTGATACGGAACAACCCATCACCCCGGCCCGCGAACTGGACCGTGCTGCAAGCGGCGTTGGGCGATCGCAGCGGTAGCGCGACCTTCTATGATACACCCCGCGTGATCTCCCGAGGATTCGCCTGCCTCGAAGGGGTGTTCGAGCCGAAGGATGGAATACCACATCCGGTCGATGTGTGGTCCTTGGATGATCATTGCGCCGAACGCAACATCACCAGGATAGCCTTCCTCAAGCTGGATATTGAAGGGAGCGAACTGAGCGCCTTACAGGGAGCACGACGGTTGCTCGGGCACGGCGCGATCAAGACCATTCTGGTGGAGACCAGCCTGGAACCGCATCTCCGACCCAGGGCCGTTGCTATCGACGAACTGCTCCGTGCATGCGGTTACCGATCATTCCGGGTGCACCGGAACGGCACGTTGGTGCCGCTGGATGTGTTGCAACAACCTGTCCTTCGCGAGGATATCATCTGGACCCTCGGCCCAGGCGAATGACCTGTATCAGCACCGTTTCCCGGCCTTCTCGTTAAGTTCGTCCATTATCCTATCCCATGGCCACCATCCTTCTCCCCACCGACTTCAGCGATGCCTCGTTCAAGGCGGCCACATTCGCATTTGAACGAATTGGGGCCGTGGGTGACCAGTTCATCCTGCTGCATGCCTACATGGCTCCTGGCCTCACCGACCCGCTGATGCCCGACATGACCACGGAACTCCATCAAGTGACCCTGGAAGGGTTGCAGAACTTCGAAAAGCGATGTCGCGGGCTGGCCGGTGCAGCCCAGCTGCGCATCGACACCGTGGCGGTATACGGGGGGCTGGTGTCCGTGATCGACCAGATCGGCGAGGAGCGGTCCGTGGACCTGGTGGTGATCGGCACGCAAGGGGCTGGTTCCACACACTTCATGGGGGGTAACACGGCCGATGTGGTGCGCAACTGCGACCTGCCGGTGCTGACAGTACCGATAAAGTACAGGTCAGCACCCTTCTCCCGCATCCTGCTGGCCGACGATCATCAGCCGTTCCATGCCGATGCGCTGAAATGGTTGGTCACACTGGCCCGCAAGGAACGTTCGGAGATCGTCATCACCCATGTGCGGACGGACCTGGACGCGCCTCTGGATACCCGGAACCACGTAGCATACGAGCATCTTTTCAAGGACCTAAAGCGCACGTTCATCACGGTGGCCGGTGATGATGTGGAGGAGACCCTGCGCATCATGGTGGAGGAACACGCCGCCGACATGGTGGCCGTGCTGCATCGCCAGCTGGGCTTCTTCGGCGACCTGTTCCACCGCAGCATGGCCAAGCAGCTGGCGTTGCATGTGGATGTGCCCATGCTCGTGTTGCGCGACCGGTCCGACGCCTAGGGCTTCCCCTCCCCTCGCTCCAGCAACCCGCGCAGCGTGGTCCATGCCCCGGCATCAAATGCCCGGTAACCATGGGCCTTCAGGATCTCCATCGCGGTCGCACTGTTGGCGTCCGCCGCATTGCACGTGACCACCGGCAGGTCCTTCGGGATCTCGTGCAGGTGCTGCAATAACTCGCTCACCGGCACATGCATGGCTCCGGGAAGGTGACCCTCCATGTATTCATCCTCCGAACGCACATCCAGGATGGTGGCCCCTTCACGCACCAAACGTCCCAGGTCATCAGATGGGCCACCGAGCAGGAATTGGCGCAGTCCTTTCATGGGTCGTTCAGGTGGTGGGACGCTTTGCCCCTTTCACCAGGAGATATTCGGTGAGGTTCTCGTGCTCCACAATGCCCATGAGGCGGCCCTCCTCGACCACCGGCATCAGCGGCCATCCGCCGGCCAACAGGTCCTGGAAGGCCTTCGAAGCCTGATCATCCGGCCGCAGTTCCGGTACGTGGGTAATGGCCAGTGATCCCAGTGTTGCCTCCTGTCGCTGGTCCTTCAGTGCCTCCACCAACTTGCTGCGCTGCAAAATGCCCAGGACGCGATCACCCTGCATCACCACAATGTCCTTATCGCCTCCGTTCAACAGTTCCTCCACGGCTTGCTGAACGGTGGCCGCTGCCTGCAGGGTCCAGAACCGACGACGCATCACCTGGTCCACGCGTACGCCTTGCAACAGGTCCTGTACTTCCGTGGCGCGCGCTTCGGCACCGCCGCTGAAATAGATGAACACGCCGATGAGGCCGAGCATGGGCTGCTGGTAGGCGAAGGCGACGAGGATGAAACCGAGCGCGAACAAGCGGCCCACCTGAACAGCAATGCGCGTGGCCTTGGGGCGGGGCATCCACGACGCCAGGATGGACCGTAGGATCCGCCCGCCGTCCATGGGGAAGGCCGGGAGCATGTTGAACAGGAAGAGGCTGGCGTTGGCCATCACCAGGAATGCGCCAAGTCCCATCCATCCATCCGGTTCCGTGTAGCCCTGCGCCAGGAGGGATCGGAAATAGGCCACGCCCATGACGGCGCTGGTGAGGAGCACGATCACCAGGTTCACCAACGGGCCTGCAATGGTGATGAGGAACTCCTTGCGGGGCTCTTCCGGCATGCGCTCCAAGCTGGCCAGGCCACCGATGGGAAGTAGCGTGATGTCGCGCGTCCTGATCCCCAGCCGCAGCGCCGTGAGCGCATGCCCGAATTCATGCAGCAGAACGCACAGGAACAACAACAGCATGCGCGCCACATCGTTCCGCACCACGGCCCACCCCTTTCCTTCGGCCCAACTGCTCATGGCCACCCAGCCCAATAACAAGAGGAAGGTCCAATGAATGTACACCCGGATCCCCTTGAAACTGAACAGCGGTGTGCTTCCTGCGATGGTTCGTGATGCGGTGGGACCGGTCGCTGACATGTGTTGCTAAAGGTAGCCAATGATCGTTGGATCGGTCATCGGCCGATCATCTGATGCGCGGACCGAACCGCTCCACCACAGCACGCTGCAGCCATTCGCGATGATCGGGATGAGCGATGGCGGTAAGTGCTTCGGCCCGTTGCCGCAGGTTGCGTCCGTACAGATCGGCCACGCCGAATTCGGTCACCACGTAATGCACATGGGCCCTGGTGGTCACCACGCCTGCACCGGACCTCAACAGGGGGACGATCTTCGAGGCACCCGTGCGCGTGGTGGAGGCCATGGCGATGATCGGCTTGCCCCCTTCCGACAAGGCCGCTCCCCGCATGAAATCCATCTGTCCTCCCACCCCGGAATACTGGTAGGTGCCGATGCTGTCGGAGCACACCTGACCGGTGAGGTCGAGCTCGATCGCACTGTTGATGGCCGCCACGTTGGGGTTCTGGCGGATCACGTGACCGTCGTTCACATACCGGGCATCGAGGAAGGCGAACTCGGGGTTGTCGTTCACGCGGTCGTATAGCCGGCGTGTGCCCAATACGAAGGACGTGACCACGCGGCCCGGGTGCTTCTTCTTCAGCCTGTTCGTGATGACGCCTCGCTCCATGAGGTCCACCAGTCCATCGCTACACATCTCCGTATGCACACCAAGGTCCTTGTGCTGGCCCAATGCGCTGAGCACGGCGTTCGGGATGGCCCCGATGCCGAGCTGCAGGGTGGCTCCGTCCTCGATCAGCCCGGCGCAATGCCGGCCGATCTGCAGTTCCACAGGGCCCACGCCGGGCGCATGGTCCACTTCCGGCAAGGGTTCATCCACATATACGTATGCGTTGATCCGATCGATGTGGACCTGACCATCGCCATGCGTGCGCGGCATCTGCTTGTTGATCTGCGCGATCACCACACGCGCGTTGCGCACGGCAGAGCGGGCGATGTCGACCGACACGCCCAGTGAACAGAAGCCGTGGCGATCGGGTGGCGATAGATGCACCAGGGCCACATCCAACGGCAGCACTCCCCGGTCGAACATCAGCGGGATCTCGCTCAGGAACACCGGAACGTGATCGCCATACGGCCCGTTCACCACCTCGCGCACGTTCTCCGACACGAAGAGGGAGTTCATGAAGAAGCTCCGCTGCACTTCGGGCCGGTCGGATCCAATGGCGCCAAGCGTGCTGATGCAGATCAATTCAACGCCAGAAAGTTCACCGGCACGCTGGAACAAGGCGCGCAACAGGGCTTGCGGCGTTGCAGCGCTTCCATGCACGAACACCCGATGACCACTGCGGACGAACGATACAGCCTCTTGGAGTGTCCGTACCTCAGCCATGCGGGGAGCGTATCTTCTGCATCTAATTGTGCCCGGCATATGCGCGCAGCCAGGCCACCTTCTGCTTATCCGTCATCTTATCGGCTGGCTCCACCAATAGTTCCGACCGGCGCCAGCGGGCATTGACCTTCATGCGTTTGATCAATTCCTTCTTGGTCCCCGCCGGACCGAAGACCACCATGCGTGGAGCCAAGACCAACACCTTCAGCACATCGGTAATGTATTGGTCCAGTTCATGGTCCAGCTTCTCCTGCTCACTGCGTTCCCTGTTGATGAACTGCCGCCCTGACCCTGTACCGCCATACCGTGAAGTGAGGATCTCCTTATGTTTCTCCAGGTCGTTGGTCACCTTCTCAACACGCGCCGCGGATCCGTCCAACGCAATGATGTTCGACTCCTCCATATCGAACCAGACACCGATCAAGGGATCGCTCTTGATGGATCCACGGGGGTTGGCAGTGGTGCTGGAGCGGGCTCTTCCGGGGTTCATGGCATCCATCCGTTCTTCCTTCCTAAAGGTGCCTTCGTCACCAAGGCCACGGCATGAGTTCCGTCAGTAACGCGTATAAAACCTCACTTCGCCTCCTTGCGCTTCTTCTCGCGGAAGTATTTCCGAAGAAGGAAGTTGCGCTGTAGTGCTTTCAGGTCCTCGTTCAGTGTGGCGCTGCTGGTGTCCATATGGGCGATCACGCGGCGCAGGTCCCTCGCCATGGCGGTATCGTGCAACAGGACACCCACGGTGCCGGACGGGTCATTGAGCCCCTTGGAGAATGTGCCGAACTGCTGGGTCACCACGTTCAGCGAATCGGAGACCTGTTGCAGATTGAGCATCAACTGGCGCACCTGTTGTTCGGCCAATGGGTCATTCACCAGCGCACCGAGGGCGCCCCTGCCCGATCGCACGTCCACCACCACGGCATCTATGCGCTCCGTGATGCGGCGCGCATTGGCGGCCGTGACACGCAGATCGGCCATGGCCCCATGAACAGTGTGGATCATGGTGCTGTCGTTCAGAACAGTGAGCACACTGTTATCCGAACTGAGCCGGCTTGTAAGGCCACGAAGGTCCAGGGTGATGGCCTCCAGGTTGTCGTTGGAACGCCCGAGGGTGCGCAGCATGGCCTCCGTGTCCAGCGCTTCCGCCGTTCGCAGCACATCGCCTTCACCGATGGGTTCGCCGACACCTTCGCCGGGTTCGATGCTCAACAGCTTGTTCCCCATGAGCCCATCCGACCCGATGCGTGTGAGTGCGTTCTTACGAACGAACTTGGCAGCATCGAGGCGCACGACGAAGTGCACCACCAGTTCGGTGTCGCTCCGGATCTCGATGGCCTTTACCGTGCCTACGTCGATACCTGCATACCGCACGTTGTTCCCCTTGCGCAAGCCGTTCACTTCACGGAATACGGCCGTGATGTCCAGGCTCCTGCTGAACATGTCCTTCTTGCTGCCCATCATGTACAGGGCCAGCACGAGTATGGCGGTGGCGACCATGACGAAGGCGCCCAGTTTCACGTTCGATCCCGTCTCGTCGCTCATCACATGAAGATAAAGAACGCCTTCACACGCTCATCCGTGGAGGCATGCAGTTGGTCGTAGGTGCCTTCCGCATAGTTCTTCCCATCGATGAGCACAACGATGCGGTCGGCGGCGAGTTTGGCCACGTTCAGGTCGTGGGAGATGATCACCGAGGAGGTGCCGTACTTCTTCTGCAGGTGAAGGATGAGTTCCACGATCTCCTTGCCCGTAATGGGGTCGAGCCCTGTGGTGGGCTCGTCATACAGCACGATCTCCGGTTTCAGGATCAGTGTGCGCGCCAACCCGATCCGACGTCGCATGCCCCCCGAAAGCTCCGAGGGATACAGGTCGATGGCGCTCAACAACCCCACGTTCTCCAAGGCTTCGCGCACCAGTGCATCGCGTTCCCCCTCCTCCCGCGCCATCCAATGGCGGCGCAGTGGGAATTCCAGGTTCTCCTTCACCGTCATGGAATCGTACAACGCACTGCTCTGGAAGAGGAAACCGATCTTCACGCGCAGCAGGTCGAGTTCATCGCGATCGAGGTTGAGCACGTCCCTGCCCAATACGGATATCGTGCCCCGCTCCGGCTTCAACAGGCCCACGATCAGCTTGATCAGCACCGATTTCCCCGAGCCTGACTTCCCCAGGACCATCACGTTCTCCCCGCGGGCCAGGTCCATCTGGAACCCGCGCAGCACATGATTTGCGCCAAAGGATTTGTGCAGGTCGCGTACCGAGATGACCGGACCTTCCGCCGGGGAGTAGGTTCCGCTGGTGTCCATCAGTTCAATCCCAGGATATCGATGACCTGCACCGCAATGAGGTCCATGAAGAAGATGATCAACGAGGAGACCACCACCGCGGAATGGGCTGCACGCCCCACCCCTTCGGTCCCTTTTTCCGTGGTATAGCCCTTGAAACATCCGACGATGCCGATGGCCAGCCCGAAGAAGAAGGACTTCGACAGGGCGGGAAGCACATCGCTGAACTCGAGGGATTCCATCACCTGCCGCTGGAACAGTTCCCAACTCACCACGTCCTTGATGTTCACCCCGAGGAAGCAGGCCCAGATGGCGAACACGTCGGCCATGATCACCAACAATGGCAACATCAGGATGGTGCTCCACACCCGCGTAACGACCAGGTAGCGGAACGGGTTGGTGCCGGAGACCTCCATGGCATCGATCTGCTCCGTCACCTTCATGGAACCCAGTTCCGCGCCCATGCTGGACCCGATCTTGCCCGCACAGATCAGGGCCGTGATCATCGGCGCGATCTCGCGCACCACGGATATGGCCACCATGGAAGGCAGCATGCTCTCCGCACCGAAGCGGGCCAGCGTTGGCCGCGACTGCACGGTGAGGACGATGCCCATGATGAAGCCGGTGACGGCCACCAGGGGAAAGGAGCGATAACCGTTGATGAAGCACTGGCGCAGCAGTTCACGCCACTCGAAGCGTTCGGACCAGGCCTGTTGGAAGAAGCGTCCTGTGAAGCGCGAAAGGTCGCCCGCCTCATCCATGATCAACTGCCACCCGCTTGTTCCCTTGCTCATGCCATGCTGGAGGTTGGGTGGATGGTCCCGGGCTCCTACCCTTTTGCAAGCCGGTCCAATCCTGCCTTGTTGGTGATGCGGATCTCGCGGCCCTGTGTTTCGATCAGGCCTTCATCCTTCAGGTCCGTGAGGCAGCGGATCAGCGATTCCGTGGCCGTGCCCACGATGCTGGCAAGGTCCTCGCGGCTGATCCTCACCCCCAGGTCCGGCGTACCGGCTTGTGCGTACCGGGCATGCACCCGCAGGAGCGCCTGCGCCACGCGCTGGCGTACGCTCGCATAGGCCAGTTGCAACAGGTGCTGTTCCTTCTCCTTCCCATCCCGCGCCAGCATGCGGATGAAACGGATGCTTACATCGCGATCACGGTACAGCAGCGCCAGCAGGTCCTCCCGCGGGATCATGGCCACTTCGCAATCCTCCAAGGCCTCGGCCGTTTCGATGGCATGGCCCCCTTCCAGGAGACCCATGTACCCCAGCATGTCCCCGGATGAATGCAGACCGGTCACGAACTCCTTTCCGTCATTGTTGATCTTGAAGGTGCGCACCTTGCCGGAGATCAGGTAGGGGACCTGCCGGAGCTCATCACCGTCGTGGAAGATGATATCCTTCTTGGGAATGTGCCGCGGCTTGCGATCGCGTCCGAGGTCCTTCAAGGCCTCAATGCCACGTGCCTGGTCCATGAACTTGTTAAGCCCGTCGAGGCCACCATCGAACCCTTTGCGGAACAGATCGCTCCGCTTCAAGCGGCCTTCAATGGCGTTCAACAGCTCGCTCTCCTCGTATGGTTTGGTGAGGTAGTCATCCGCCCCCAGCTCCATCCCTTTGCGCACTTCACCCCGCTCGGTCTTCGCCGTAAGGAAAATGAACGGCACCTCGCAGGTCTGCGGATCGCGCCCCAGAAGGTGCAGTACGCCGTACCCATCCAGCTCTGGCATCATGATATCGCAGAGGACCAGGTCCGGTACCTCATGGCGGGCCATGTCCACACCGCGCTTGCCGTTCTCGGCCTTCAGCACACGGTAATTGGCCAATTCAAGTATCTCCGCGGTGTTGTCGCGCATGTCCGCATCGTCTTCGATCAGGAGAATGGTCTTCATGGGTTCTGGTGGCTCTCGATGGGATCAACGCGCACGGCGAGCCGCTGGGGCAGCTCCACTGTGAACGTGGTATTGCCGGGTCGACTGGTGAAGGAAATGGCCCCCGTCAGCAGTTCAAGGTAGCGCTTTACGATGTTAAGTCCCAAGCCGGTGCCCTGGATGGTGAGGGCGTTGCTTCCGCGGAAGAACCGATCAAAGAGGTGATGCTGTTCCTCCGCCGGGATCCCAATGCCCTCATCGGTGACCGTTATGGTGAGGCGGTCGCCCGTTGTTCGTGTGTGCAGTTGGATCACCTTGTCCTCGGGCGAGTATTTCACCGCGTTGGTCACCAGGTTGGTCATCACGTTGCTGAGCATCTGGCGGTCCAGGAATACCACGCGTTGATCACCGACATGGTCGTACGTGATCTCCTGCCCTGGTTTGGCCAGCGTACGCAGTTCCTCCAACAGCTCGATGCTCAGGTCCACCAGGTCGAACTCGGTGGGGGTCGGGTGCACCTGGCCTTCCTCGATGCGCTCCAGCGACAGGAATTCGTTGAGCATGGAGGTGAGCTCGCGCACCTTGGACCGGATACGGCCTACGTGTTTCCGCACCTTTTCATCGGCGGCTGCTTCGGTGTACCGCCCGATCAGGTCAACACTGCTCATAATGGTGCTCAGTGGCGTGCGGAACTCATGGCTGGCCATGGAAACGAAGCGGCTTTTCAGGGCATTCACATCGCGCTCCTTCGCCAGGGCCTCGCGCACGCTGTTCTCGGCCTGCTTCAATTCGATGGTCCGCTGTTCCACACGATCCTCCAGTTCCTGGTTGGTGCGGATCAAGGCGTCCTCGGCCGCCCTGCGCAAACTGATGTCGGTGACAAGCCCCATGACATAGTTCTTGTCGTCCACTTGGAAGTGATTGAGGCTGACCTCCACAGGTATCTCCTTTCCGTCCTTGCATTGCGCCTTAAGGTCCATGCCCATGCCCATGGACCGCTGCACAGGTCGGGCATTGTAGCCCTGCCGATGCTGCACATGTCGGTGGCGTTGCGCTGCGGGTATCAGGGTCTCAATGGGATGTCCAATGAGTTCCCCATCAGCATAGCCGAAGAGGGATCCCAAGCGCGGATTGTGCATGAGGATGATGCCGTTCTGATCCACCACCACCAGGCCTTCCGCTGCGGTGCTGAACAGCATCTCACACACACGGGCCACGTCCGCTTTGTCCAAGCCCGGTCTGAGGTGTGTGATCATGATGGCAAGATAGCCGAACGGCTCGTGTCATTCACCGTGGCGGCCCTGCCGGGGCCACGGTCGAAGCACCGGTGCGCTCGTCGAACACGCGCCATTTGCTCATCGGTCGCGCATACAGGTTCAAGGTCACTGCACGCACCGGTCCGCGGTTGGTGAAGCGGTGGATGGTGTTGCCGTTGGAGAGGGAATCGTCGGTGCCAGGCCGCAGGAGTTTTTCCTCCACCGCTTTCACTCCGTCCCCGGCCTGCAGACTGAAGCGTTCCTCCACCACCTCACCCATCACCGGATGGATCCACGCGGTTTGACTGTCATAGTCATGGATGCTGGTGCGCTGTCCGGGCTCGTAGCAGATCACCAGCAGCTCGAACTCGGAGTTGCGATGGATGCAGGTGCGGGTATAGTGCCGCGAATTCCAGCGGAAATACGGTTCCAGATCAGGACTCCAACCCCTGTATCGCTCAAGGATGCGTGGATAGGACGCAACGTCGCGATGGCGAAGCAGCTCCTGCACCAGTTCACGGATCGTATGAATGACGCCTGCGGACATTGACATCTACTGAGCAAACGTACCGGCACCCCAAGCCTTCATTCCTGACCTATGTCAACCTTGATGAAAAATCGTGGACACGCTCCATGCAACGGAAAAAGCGCGGTGATGCCGCGCTTTTTCGTGTAGTCGCCTGGTTGTTTCAGAGCCTCCCGGAAAGCCAGTGCATCAGCTCGGCCTTAAGTTCGGCGTACAATCGCTCGAAGATGATCATCCTGTCGCGTAGCTCGGCGTGATCGGGGAACAGCCGGTGATCCACCGCAGTGGCGTTCTCCCTCACGGCCTTCTCCAATGCGTTCTCGTGTTGCTTGATGTCGTGCCGGAGTTCATCGATCACCTCGCGTTGGCGGATGTACTGGTTCTGGAAGTGTTCCAGGTTCGCCAACACCTCGCTCTCCGTATTGCGCCGCGCCACGTCCTCCAATCGGCGCTCCAGGATGGTGATCTCCTCCTTGAAGAAGGTGAGGCTGTTCAGCCACAGGTGATGGTCGCTGTGGAGGTCGGTGATGTGTACGCGTTTGGTGGCCGTGGTCATGGTGGTGGATGGAATCATGGTGGATCAGGGTTGCGGGCAGTTGGTCACTGTGAAAGGTATGGTCGGTGCGCTTGGACTGATGAAGGGGATGCCCAGGTCGAGCCCCCGGAGGATCAGCAGAACGGCCATGGCGGTCAACGCGACCGGGGCGAGCCGCTGCAACAACTGCCGCGCATCGGTGGCGAGCATCACCCTCCCCAGGCGTAATGCGAAGAGCGCAGGCCAGGTACCGATGCCGAAGAGCATCATGAACACCATGCCCTCCAGGCTGGAGCCCAACGCGAGGGAGCCGATCAGCGCGGCGTACACGAGGCCGCACGGAAGCATGCCATTGATCATCCCCGACAGGAAAATGGCCTCGGGAGCGGTGCGGCGAAGGTGCCGTGCCAGGAACGAGCGCAGGCGCGAAAGGCCCACGGCAACGATCGCCGAGGGCGCCGTGCGGTCCAGCAAGCGCGGCATCAACACGGCCAGGAGCAACAGGGATCCGGTGGCGATGGATACGATCTGCTGCAGTCCGGCAAGTCGCAGGCCCATGCCGAACGCGCCGAACAGGGCCCCCAGCAGGCCGTAGGTGACAAGTCGTCCTCCGTTGAGCAACAGCGTGGACCCCACGCGTGCGCTCCAGCTTCGGCCGGTGGTGGGCACGGCCAGTGCAATGGGGCCGCACATCACCACGCAGTGCGCACTGCCCGCGGCACCCAGGACAAGGGCCGAGAGCCATACCGCGTTCATGGGACGATCAGGCGTTGTTCGGTGTAACAGGCGCTACCGTTCATGGACCACGCCAGCTGCGCGATGTATTGACCGCTCACCAGGTCCACGGTGATCCGGGCCGGTGTACCATTGGCGGCATGCACCACCTCCCGTGTGCGATCAAGTGTGGGATCGTTCGTGCGGATCAGTTCCAAATGCCCGTTGACCTTCGGTCCATCAGGTACCGCGGGAAAGGTCAACAGAACGTGGGTCCGGTCCGCTTGCATGTCCACGGTGCCCAGGGAACTGGCGTGCTCCGTGGCATCGATGCGGGCCTGGTATACCAGTTCCTGCTCGTAATACCCCTCTGTGATCAAGGGTTCAGGGTTCTGCACGGCCCGTACTATGAAATAGGCCATCATCGCAGCAAAGGCGGTCATGGCGAGCGCAAGTCCTTTTCCCCAGTTCATGTGTTGTCCGCGTTGATGGGTCCCACGAAGGATGTGTTCACTTTCTCCAACAGACGATCGCCGCTGTATACGCCGATGCGAAGCTTGGTCTTCATCCCGTGCAACTGGTCCTTGCCGAGCAGGATCATCACCTCTCCCTCGCCCAGTGTTCCGGCCTTCACCTCCATGGGCTTGCCGATCAGCTTGATCTCGCCTTGGGCGTTGAGCAGTTCGAAGCGCAAGGGCAGGTCGTAGTGCGATTTGTTCATGACCTTCAGCGCGTAGATGTTGCTGATACGACCGTCATCCGCGCTTTGGAAGAGCATCCCCTGGGCACGCAGCACGGTGGTCTCCGTATCGCTACGCAGGGCGATCAAGGTGACCAGCACACCCACCAGCGCCAGCAGCACCGCCGTATAGGCCTTCATGCGAAGATCGAAGTGCCAGGGCTTCTGCTCGGCGATCTCGGCTTCGCTGGCGTAGCGTACCAGTCCGGTGGGCAGGCCGACGCTCGTCATCATGTGGTCGCAGGCATCGATGCAGGCCGTGCAGTTCACACATTCCAGCTGGGTACCATTGCGGATGTCGATGCCTGTGGGGCATACATGTACGCACGCTTTGCAGTCAATGCAATCTCCCTTGCCCACCGCCGCGCGGTCCTCGCCTTTGCGAAAAAGGCCCTTGGGCTCGCCGCGCACATGGTCGTATGCGATCACCACGCTCTTGCGGTCCAGGAGCACACCCTGCAATCGGCCATAGGGACACACCGTGGTGCACGCCTGCTCGCGGAAGAAGGCGAAGTTGCCGTAGAACACACCGCTGAACAGGATGATCGCCGTAAGGCCGCCGGTGTGCTGTGATGAGGGATCGCGGATGATCTGCAGCAGTTCTTCGCTGCCTATGATGTAGGCCAGGAAGATGTTGCTGATGAGGAAGGAGATCGCAAAGAACAGCGTGTGTTTCACGCTCTTCTTCCAGATCCGCTCGGTGCTCATCGCCCCCTTGTTCAGCGCCTGTTGTTGCTTCCAGTCGCCTTCGATCGCATACTCGATCCGGCGGAACACCTGCTCCATGAACACCGTTTGGGGGCAGGCCCACCCACAGAACAGCCGGCCGAACGCCACGGTGAAGAGGGCGATGAAGATGATGAAGCTGAGGAAGCCCAGGACGAAGATCAGGAAGTCCTGGGGCCAGAAGCTTTGTCCGAAGAACACGAAGCGCCGTTCGATGATGTTGAACATCATCAAGGGTTCGCCGCCGATGCGGATGAACGGCCCCGCGAACAGCACCGCCAGCAACGCGTATCCGAACCATCTTCGCCAGTTGGTGAACCGCCCGTGGGCCTGTTTCGGGTACACCCACACACGCTTCCCCTGCTTGTCCACCGTGGCGATGGAGTCGCGGAAGCTCTCGTCCTTCGGAGGGCGGAGCCCGGCCGAGGCGTCCCGGGTGAGGTGCGCAGGTTGCTTGTTGTCCATTCTACCGTGCGGCCACCTTCGCGCTGTCCGTTGGTGCCGCTGTGCTGTCCGCCACTACCGCGGTGCTGTCCGCTCGGGCAGGAGCGGCCTTGAATAGTTCGCCTTCGGGTGCCTTCGGGTTCGGCGGGGTGGTGCCTTGCAAACTCAGCACATAAGCGGAAAGTGCTTGGATCTCCAAGGGCTTGAAGTCCTCCTTCCACGATTTCATGGCCTTGCCCGCCACACCATACTTGATCACCGTGAAAATGCTCTTCACATCGCCGCCGTGCAACCAGTACGGGTCGGTGAGGTTGGGTCCGGCGATGCCTTCGCCACCCTGCCCGTGACAGGTCGCGCAGTACTGTTTGAAGTTGCTTTTGCCTGCGGCCAGTGTGCCCTCATCGGTCAGCAGCGTTACGGTGTTCTCATCCACCTGCCCCATCTGCCGCGCGTTGAACGCATCCACATCCGCCTGCGCCTGGGCGATCTCCTGCGCATACTCCTCGTCCTGCAAGGGAACGACATTGATCACGTGCACGTTGATGAGGTAGATCACGCTCCAGGCCACGGTGCCATAGAACAGCCACAGCCACCACGGCGGCAGCACGTTGTCCAACTCGCGGATGCCATCGTATTCATGGTGCATCAGCAGGTCCTGCTCCTCCTCCACCGGTGCCCGGCGGGTCAAGCGCTGCAGGATCCGCTCCTCCCAATTGGGTCCCACAGGCAACGGCTCCTCCTGCACGCGTTCATCTTCTCCGGTGATCGCCCGGGTCATGCTCTTCATCAGGATCAACTGCACCAACAGGACCACCAGCAGAAGCCCGTTCGTTACCGCCAGCCACCAGAACAAGGTGGTGCTGCTGATCGTGCTTCCATCGCCCTGGTAGGCCTGTGCATTCGCTTGTAGGGCCGCCATGCCGAGCGTCAGCACCACCACCGTACGCGATCCGTGGCGTCGCATCCAATTGGCACCCGGTGCACCCATGGTGCGCATGATGCTGGACATGCTCATGATGAAGATGACCTGGATCACCGCCGCAGCGATGAGGATGTAGTTCACGGTCATGGAAACAGGCTCCTCGGCCTGCATCGGTGCGGGAGATACTGCTTGGGCCCAAGCGGGCAGGTTACCGAGCAGCACCAGCGCGAGCAGCAGGGTGCGTGCGGATATTGACTGTTCAGTGCGCATGGTGTTCACGGACTTGAGGTGCATCATCGCTCAATGGCAGTGCGGACATGTGGTCGACGTGGTTGCGGCTCACCTTCACCAGCCACAGCAACATGGCCATGAAGAAGAGGAAGAAGACCATGAAGGAGAGCATGGGATAGACCTCGATCCCGACGATCGTGTCCACATGATGTTTGATGAACTTGAGCATGCGGGTCAGGGTTGTGCGATGGCCGCGGTGGTGTTGGTTTTCGCTTTGATGTCGGTACCGAGGCGCTGGAGGTAGGCGATCACGGCGATGATCTCGCGATCATCCGGGGCGGTGATGCCGTCCTTTTTCAGGTTCTCGGAGATCCTGCGCGCCTGCGCGTGCAGATCGTCGTTGGCCCGGGCCGGGAAGTCCTCGGCGTACGGTACACCCATGGTGCGCATCGCCTCGATCTTCTTCTGTGTGGTGCTGATGTCCAGCACATCGTTATGCAGGTGCGGATAGCCAGGCATGAGCGAACCAGGGCTGGTGCTCGTGGGATCGAACATGTGGTAGTAGTGCCAACTGTCCGGGTTCCGGCCGCCTTGACGCAGGAGGTCGGGACCGGTACGCTTGCTGCCCCACTGGAACGGATGGTCATACACGAACTCACCGGCTTTTGCGTATTCGCCGTAGCGCACGGTCTCGCTGCGGAACGGCCGGATCATCTGCGAGTGGCAGGTGTAACATCCTTCGCGGATGTAGATGTCCCGGCCTTGCAACTCCAGTGGCGTGTATGGTTTCACGCTGGCGATGGTGGGAATGTTGGACTTCACCAGGAAGGTGGGCACCAGTTCGAACAGCCCGCCAATACCCACGACCACCAGGCTGAACACCAGCATCTGGATGGGGCGACGCTCGATCCAGCGGTGCCAGTGGCCGCTTTCGTTCACCACGCCCACCTTTTCCAACGCCATGGCCTCGGCGTCCTCGTTGGCGACAAGCTTGCCGGCCGCCACGGTCCGCCACACATTGTAGATCATGATGAACACACCCACCAGGTATATCGTGCCGCCCAGCGCGCGGAGCCAATAAGCCATGCGGATCTCCAGGAGGGTGTCCAGGAAGTTCTTGTACACCAGGTAACCGTCCGGGGTGAACTGTTTCCACATCAGGCTCTGGGTGAAGCCGGCGAAGTACAGCGGCACGGCATAGAACACGATGCCCAGCGTGCCAAGCCAGAAGTGCACGTTGGCGAGGTTCATGGAGTGCAGCTTCGTGCCGTACATCCGGGGCACCAGCCAGTACACCATGCCGAAGGTCATGAAGCCGTTCCAACCGATGCCCCCGATGTGCACGTGGGCGATGATCCAATCGGTGAAGTGCGCGATGGCGTTCAAGGACTTCAAACTGAGCAGCGGTCCTTCGAGCGTGACCATGCCGTAGCAGGTAACGGCCACCACGAAGAACTTCAGCACGGGATCCTCGCGCAC
Source organism: Flavobacteriales bacterium (assembly GCA_031411095.1). GTDB lineage: Bacteria > Bacteroidota > Bacteroidia > Flavobacteriales_F > PHOS-HE28 > PHOS-HE28. Next base: position 86,443 of record JANOAK010000013.1, read on the forward strand.
ACGGTCCCACGCACCGCGCAAGGTGAGCAGCCCGTTCAACATGCCACCCCAGCTCGGTGCGATCAGCATGATGCTGAAGACCACGCCCAGGCTCTGCGCCCATTCAGGCAGCGCGCTGTAGAGCAAGTGGTGCGGACCGGCCCAGATGTAGATGAAGATCAGCGCCCAGAAGTGGATGATCGAAAGCTTGTAGCTGTACACCGGACGGTTCGCTGCCTTGGGCAGGAAGTAGTACATCAAGCCCAGGTAGGGCGTGGTGAGGAAAAAGGCCACCGCGTTGTGTCCGTACCACCACTGTACCAAAGCATCCTGCACTCCGGCGTACCAGCTATAGCTCTTGGTGAAGCTGATGGGCAGTTCTACACTGTTGACGATGTGCAGCATGGCCACCGTGACCCAGGTGGCGATGTAGAACCAGATGGCCACGTACAGATGCCGTTCGCGCCGCTTGAGGATGGTGCCGAACATGTTGATGCCGAAGACCACCCAGATCAGCGTGATCGCGATGTCGATCGGCCATTCCAGTTCAGCATACTCCTTACCCGTGGTCATGCCCAGCGGCAGGGTGATGGCCGCGCTCACGATGATCAACTGCCAGCCCCAGAAATGGATGTTGCTGAGCACATCGCTGAACATGCGTGCCTTCAGCAGCCGTTGCAGGCTGTAGTACACCCCCGCGAAGATGCCGTTGCCAACGAAGGCGAAGATCACCGCGTTGGTGTGCAAGGGACGCAGTCGCCCAAAGGAGAACCAGGATGCCAGGTTGAGGTCCGGGAGCACCAGTTGCAGGGCGATGATCAGGCCCACCAACATTCCCACTGTTCCCCAAAGAATGGTGATGAACAGGAAGTTCTTGACGATGCGGTTGTCGTATTGGAATCGTTCGAGCATGGGGGTCACATGGTTTCGTTCGGATCCTTGCGGGACGAATGGATGGAAGGTGGAGGTGGCTCGATAAGGGATGGCACCGGATCGTGCAGCATGCGCACCGCAGGCGACCGGTCATCGTCGAACTGACCCGTGCGCACGGCCCAGAGGAAGGCGGCCAGGAACAGCCCGGCGACCAATGTGCTTGCCGTGATCAAGAGAAAGATGACGCTCATCAATTCATGCGCTCGTGGCGCGAAAATGATGGCCCGGCTCCGGCCTGAACCTGAGGTCCGTCAGGGCTCAATATGACTTCCGTCAGGTCCGCTGCCACCGGGCCGGCGTCAGTTGCTCTCACGGACCTTGGAGGAACGCAGGCCTCGATCCTTCGACCAAAGCGACCTTCCGATCAGCACGATGACCGCACCCAGCAGTAAGAGGATCAGCTGGAACGGATGGAACTCGCGGATGATGATGATCTGCACGATGCTCATCCGGCCTTGGACGCGATGTTGCGCGCGGCCAACCACACGGCCACGGAAACGAAGCCCACCACGGTCACCGAGCTCAGCGGCATGAGGATCGCGGCGATCAACGGTGTCAAGTGGCCGCTCACGGCGAAGGATACGCCGGTGACGTTGTAGCACAACGAGATGAACAGGCTGCCGACCACGATCCGCCGAGCGCGCCGGGCCAACAGCATGAAGTGCGGAAGGTCCTTCAATGCGTCCGCCTCCAGGATGGCATCGCTCGCAGGGGTAAGGGCCGCGCTCGTCTCCGTCACCGTCATGCTCACATCACTTTGGGCCAGGGCCACGGCATCGTTCAATCCGTCCCCCACCATCAGGACACGTTGACCGGCATCCTGTTGCTCCCGCACGAAGGCCGACTTGTCCGCCGGTGAGCACCGCGTCCGGACTTCCCCGTTCGCGAAGGCATGCGTGAAGGCCGCGTCGGCCGTGGCATCTCCGGTGAGCAGGGCCAGGCGCATACGCTTGTCCAATTGTTCCACTGCGCGCAGGATACCGCTACGGGTCCGCTTGTGGATGGCGAACCACCCGCGGTGCAGCCCGTCGATGGTGATGTGCACATGGGCTTCACCAGCCACACGGACCTGTTCCGCTGCACCGCAGAACGTCGCCGATCCGATCCGCACGGTATGCGCGCCGATCATTCCCTTAACACCCGACCCTGCCTCCTCCTCCACCTTCACTGCGGGTATCGTGGGACCTTTCAACTCGTGCACCAGCGCAGCGCTCAAGGGATGTGTGCTGTTGCGCGCCAGCGATCGCACCCATCGTTGCTCTTCGCCATTCAACGCCTGCCCATGCCAGCGGACCTCATACGCCTCGCGCGCCGTGAGGGTGCCGGTCTTATCGAACACCACCGCATCGATGTGGGCCATGCGCTCGACCACTTCCGCATCGCGCAGGAACAGTCCCCGCTTGCCCATCAACCGGATGGTGTGCCCATAGGCGAAGGGCATGCTCAAGGCCAAGGCGCACGGACAAGCCACGATGAGCACGGCCGTTACCACGGGCCATACCTGCGTGGGGTCATGACCCAGCCAGTAGAGCGCGGCACCGGCGGAGATCAGCAGCACCGCGATGGTGAAGCGACGTGCCACGCCATCGATCATCTTCGGCATCAGCGGGCGTGCGTGGCTGGTGGCCTGCTCGGACCAAAGCTGTTTCAAGCGGCTGTCGGCGAAGGAACGGGTGACCTCCAGTTCGATGGCGGCACCGCGCTGTCGACCTCCCGCACGGACAACATCGCCAACGTTCCGCCGCACGGGCATGGGCTCTCCTGTGATGAAGCTGTTGTCGATCCGTGCGTCGCCCGCCTTCAGCACCGCATCCACCGGCACGAGTTCCTGGTCGCGCACCACGATGCGGTCGCCCGGACGCAGGTCGGCCACCTTCGCAGGCTCCTCCCCGCTCGCGGTAATGCGCAGCACCACCAATGGCAGGAAGTCCTCCAGCGCCCGATCGAAACGCAACGCTCGATAGGTATAGGCCTGGTACCACCGCCCGATGAGCAGGAAGAACAGCAACCCGGCAAGCGAGTCGAAGTAGCCCGGACCGATGCCCGTGATCACATCCCAAAGGCTCCGTGTCCACAAGGCCACAATGCCCAAGGCAATGGGTTGATCGATGTTCACCATGCGGCTGCGCAACCCGGCCCACGCGCTGCGGAAGAATTCGGTGCTTAGGAAGAACACCACCGGGAAGGAGAACAGCACCGTGAGCCACTGGAACCCTGTACGCAGGCCGGCCTCGTCGCCCGAGGATCCCAGGTATTCGGGAAAGCTGAACAACATGGTGTTGCCGAAGATGAAGCCGGCCACCCCCAGCCGCACGTACACCATGTGGGGCACTGGGGCCTTCTCCTTGCGCCCTGCCGATGATCCCGTGAGCTGTGGACCATAACCGATGCGCCGCAGCAACTTCACCAGCCCACCAAGGGCCAATTGCTCCTCGCGGAAGTTCACCACCAGTTCCTTGTCCGTGAACGACACGCGCGAGCGGAGGATGGCGCGGTCGATCCGGTCCAGGTTCTCCAGCAGCCAGATGCACGAACTGCAATGCATCTGCGGCACATGGAACCGCACGCGGGTGATGCCGTCCTCGCTGAACTCCACCAGGTCCTTGCGCACCTCTTCCAGATCAAAGAGCTCTGTGCGCGGCTCGTCCAGCGTACTGCGCTGCTTCACGCCGGGTTGGCGCTCCAGCGCGTAATACTCGCACATGCCGCTCTCGTTCAACAGGTCGTACACCACCTCGCACCCCTGGCAGCAGAAGTCATGGCCAGCGTGTTCCCGCACCTCATCCACGCAGGGATCGCCACAGTGGTAGCAGGTGACGGTGGTCAGTTCCTTCGTCCTCATCGGCGCGAAAGTGATCGACGCCCGTTCGGCTGGAACTGATGAACGTCAGTCGAAGTTGATCGCAGGGCGATCGGCGCCCTATCCCACACCATGCGGATCTTAACGCGCGAACGAGCCTATGGACCAGGGCTGTAACACGAAGCGCCCCGACCAGGGCCGGGGCGCTTCAACGATCATGTTATCGGGATCAGCTTACTCGCCGAGGAGCTTCTTCATCGCGTTGAACTTCTCGGTCTCCCCCATCTTGGCATACAGCGTCTTCAGCTGCGCGATGGTCGGACGGTCATCCGGCCGCAGCTCATGGGCCTTTTCGAAGTAGGGCACCGCCTTGATGTACACATCATCAGCGACCTTCTTGGCCTTGGTGTAAGCTGCATCATCCTTGATGTTGCCGGCCTTTTCATATTCGTACGCCGCCCGGTTGTTGTAGAGCACGCCGATGTTGAAGTAGCTGTCGAAGAAGGTGGGATCCAGTTCGATGCTCTTCTTGTATTCGGCCTCGGCCATATCATACCACTTGTACATCTCCGCCTCCGCAGGCTTGGTGCCCCCTTTGGGATCGGCCTTGCCCTCGTAAATACTGGCCAGCAGGCTGTGGAGGATGGTGTTGCCGGGGTCCTTTTCCAGCGCCGCCTTCACACTGGTCTCCACCTCGGCCGTGCGACCGGCCTCCTGCAGGTAGGCCACTTCATCCAGCATCAGGTCCTTGTCACCCGGGTGCCGCTTGCGGCCGGCCTGCGTGGTGGCGATGGCCCCGTCCAGGTCGTTGTTGCGCTTCTGCAGGTTGGCCGTGTAACGGAAGATCTCCGCCTTGTCGTACCCGATGGAGAGGCACTGCTGGTAACGCTGCAGGGCATTGGCAAGGTCGCCGCTGCTCTCATAGGCCAGCGCACTGTTGAACACCGCGTTGCTGTCCACCTCACCGAAGGTCTTCGCGATGCTCTCGCTCTGACCGTACAGTTGAATGGCCTTGGCGTACTCCTTCGCGGTGAAGGCGTCATTGCCGGCGTTCAGCGCCATGCCTTGTAGCGCGCGCAGGGCTTTTTGGTTGTTCTCCTTCTCGGCCCCTTTCACATCAAGCTCCATGGCCTTTTGAAAGCTGGCCACGGCCTTGTCCAATGCATCGGGGAACTGTGCCTTCAGGGCGGCATCGTCGCTGAAGAGGATGCGGCTGTAGATCTGGCCACGGTAGCGCCAGGTCTTCTCCTTCACCATCGTTCCTTCGTTCAGGATCGCGGGTTCGATGTAGCCGGCCGCCTCGGCCAGTTTGTTATCCTCCATGGCCATGAATGCGCTCACCACGCTGCTGTTCTGCGCGGTGGCCCCCATGCTCACCAGAAGGCCCAAGGTCAAAAGTGTCTTCTTCATCCGTCGATCGCCGTAAGGCGTGTGGGTTGGTTCAATTCGTGGTCGGATCAAACTTCGGGTGCGTCCTCTGCAACATCAGTGCCATCCGCTTCCACATCAGGCCCGGCGCCCTCAACGCCCTCATCCGGGGTCATGGGTCCGCCTTCCGTGGCTGCTAAGTCCTCGTCGTCCTCGTGCAGTTCGCTGTCCACCTTCGCCACCGCCGCGATCTTGTCCTTGTCACGCAGTTCGATCAAGCGCACACCTTGGGTCGCACGGCCCAGCACGCGCATCTCCGCAAGGCTCATGCGGATGGTGATGCCGTTGCGGGTGATGATCATCAGATGGTCGTCGTCGCGCACGTCCTTGATGGCCACCAGCTTGCCGGTCTTATCGGTCACTTGTAGCGTCTTCACGCCCTTGCCACCGCGGTTGATGATGCGGTAGTCGTCCACCGGGCTGCGTTTGCCATAGCCCTTGCTGCTCACCACGAGCACCTGGCGTGTGGCGGATTCGGCCGCGTCGATGGTGATCATGCCCACCACCTGGTTCTTGCCGTCCTCATCGTCCAGGTTCATGCCCCGTACTCCGCTGGCGCCACGGCCCATCGGGCGCACACGGCTTTCCTCGAAGTGGATGGCCTTGCCGTCCTTACTGGCCATGATGATGTGGCAGTTGCCGTTGGTGAGGCGCGCTTCGAGCAGTTCGTCGCCCTCGCGGATGCCCACGGCGATGATGCCATTGGCGCGCGGACGGCTGTATGCCTCCAGCGTGGTCTTCTTGATGATGCCCTTCTTGGTGCAGAGCACAACGAAGTGATTGTTCAGGTAGTCCTCGCTCTTCAGGTCCTTCACGTTCAGGTAGGCCACCACCTTGTCGTCGCTCTCCAGCTGTACCAGGTTGATGATCGCGCGGCCCTTGCTCTGGCGGGTACCTTCAGGGATGTCGTACACACGCATCCAGAAGCAGCGCCCTTTCCGGGTGAAGATGAGCAGGTAGTTGTGGTTGGTGGCCACGAACAGGTGCTCCAGGAAGTCCTCATCGCGCGTGGTGCTTCCACGGCTGCCGATGCCTCCCCTGCCCTGTGTGCGGAATTCGCCGAGGTTGGTGCGCTTGATGTAGCCCAGGTGACTGATGGTGACCACCACCGCGTCGTCCGCGATCAGGTCCTCCATGCTCATCATGCCACCGGCGGTCACGATCACGGTGCGGCGCTTGTCGCCGTATTTCTCCTTGATCTCGAGGGTTTCCTGCTTGATGATGCCGTAGCGCATGCCTTCGTCGGCCAGCACGGCCTTCAGGTGGGCGATCAACGTCATCAGTTCATTGTATTCCGCCTTGATCTTGTCGCGCTCAAGTCCGGTGAGGCGCTGCAGGCGCATGTCCAGGATGGCGCGCGCCTGGATGTCGCTGAGGCCGAACTGGCTGATGAGCCCCTCGCGGGCCTCGTCCGGCGTCTGGCTGGCGCGGATCAACTTGATCACGGCGTCCAAGTGGTCCAGCGCGATCAGCAGGCCTTCCAGGATGTGCGCGCGTTCCTCGGCCTTGCGCAGGTCGAACTTGGCGCGGCGGACCACCACGTCATGGCGATGCTCCACAAAGTTGCTGATGAGCTCCTTCAGCTTCAGCATCATGGGGCGGCCCTTCACCAAGGCGATGCTGTTGATGCTGAAACTTGTCTGCATTTCGCTGTACTTGTACAGCTGGTTCAGCACCACGCTCGCCATCGCGTCACGCTTGATCTCATACACCATGCGAATGCCGTTGCGGTCGCTTTCGTCACGTGCGTCGCTGATGCCTTCGATCTTTTTCTCGTTCACCAGGTCGCAGGTCTTCTTGAAGAGCCCGGCCTTGCCCACCATGTAGGGGATCTCGGTGACGATGATGGTCTCGCGACCCGTTTTGGGATCCTCCTCAATGTGGGCTTTGGCACGAAGCACGATGCGGCCGCGGCCGGTCTCGTAGGCCTCGCGCACACCTTCGATGCCGTGGATGGTACCTCCTGTCGGGAAGTCAGGTCCCTTGATGTGCTGCATCAGGCCTGCCGTGTCGATATCGCGGTTGTCGATGTAGGCGATGGTGGCGTCGCAAACCTCGCTCAGATTATGCGGGGCCATGTTGGTGGCCATACCCACCGCGATGCCGGCTGCACCGTTCACCAGCAGTGTTGGGATGCGGGTGGGCATCACGCTCGGTTCCTGCAGCGTGTCGTCGAAGTTCGGACGCATGTCCACCGTTTCCTTGTCCAGGTCGGCCATCACCTCTTCGGCGATGCGGCGCAGGCGCACTTCGGTGTATCGCATGGCCGCCGGGGGATCGGGGTCGATGCTGCCGAAGTTCCCCTGGCCGTCCACTAACGGATAACGCAGGCTCCATTCCTGGGCCATGCGCACCATGGCGTCGTAAACGCTGCCGTCGCCGTGCGGGTGGTATTTACCCAGCACTTCACCCACGATACGTGCGCTCTTCTTGTGGGCCCGCGTGCTGCTCACGCCCAGGTCCTGCATGCCATAGAGCACGCGGCGGTGCACAGGCTTCAATCCATCGCGCACGTCCGGCAAGGCCCGGCTCACGATCACCGACATCGAATAATCGATGTAGGCGGTGCGCATTTCGTTCTCGATATTGATCGGGATGATCTTTTCTCCTTCTGCCATTCTTGTCAGGTGCTTCGGTCTTGCACGGAAGTTGTTACTACCCCCCGTGAAAGGGAGCCCGAAAGTATCCCGATCGCACACGCTGCCGAACCCTAGTTTTCCACAGTCACACAGCCCCGTGTGGAAAAATGTCCGTCCCCTTCCGGGGTCGGCCGTTCCTCGCGCGGATAGCTTGCCCCCGCTGGCTTGCCGCGTAACTTGGCAGCGACGCCGGAGGTGGAGGGGATATTCACGATCAACGACGCACCCATGAACATGGACGCCAAATTCAGCCCGCAGGTACGGGAGGTCATCAGCTACAGCCGCGAGGAAGCCCTACGGCTGGGCCACAATTACATCGGCATCGAGCACATTCTGCTCGGCCTCATCCGCGAGGGTGAAGGCAATGCCGTGAAGATCCTTCAGCGCCTGGAGGTGGATCTGGACGACCTCCGCCGCATGGTGGAGGGCGCCATGGAGCCGGCCAGTGCCATGCGCCCGCCGGACAAGGACAAGATCACGCTGGTGCGCCAGGCCGAGAAGATGCTGAAGATCACCTTTCTGGAGGCCAAGCTCTTCAAGAGCCCCCAGATCGAGACGGAGCACCTGCTGCTCAGCATCCTGAAGGACAACGACAACCTGGCCACGCGGGCCTTACACAAATTCAAAGTGGACTACGATAACGTGAAGAACGAGCTGGACGGAATCCTTGCCGGCAACGGGCCGGTACCGGCTCCGGGCAAGAACCGCCCCAAGGCCACCGGCCCCAGCGCCGAGGACGATGATGATGACAGCGGCAGTAGCCAGTACAGCGGCGGCCAGAAGAAAGGCGCCAGCGACAGCAAGAGCAAAACGCCCGTGCTGGACAACTTCGGCCGCGACCTGACGAAGCTGGCCGAGGACGGCAAGCTGGATCCGATCGTGGGCCGCGAGAAGGAGATCGAGCGCGTAAGCCAGATCCTCAGCCGCCGCAAGAAGAACAATCCTGTGCTCATCGGCGAGCCGGGCGTGGGGAAGAGCGCGATTGCAGAGGGCCTGGCCCTTCGCATCATCCAGCGCAAGGTGAGCCGCGTGCTCTTCAACAAGCGTATTGTGGCCTTGGACATTGCGAGCCTCGTGGCCGGCACCAAGTACCGCGGACAGTTCGAGGAGCGCATGAAGGCGGTGATGAACGAGCTGGAGAACAGTCCGGACGTCATCCTCTTCATCGATGAGATCCACACCATCGTGGGCGCGGGCGGAGCCAGCGGCAGCCTCGATGCGAGCAACATGTTCAAACCCGCCCTGGCGCGTGGTGAGATCCAATGCATCGGCGCCACCACGTTGGATGAATACCGCCAGTACATCGAGAAGGACGGTGCCTTGGAGCGCCGCTTCCAAAAGGTGTTGGTGGAGCCAACGAACGTGGAGGAGACCATCCAGATCCTCCACAACATCAAGGAGAAGTACGAGGACCACCACAACGTGAACTACACGCCGGAGGCCGTGGTGGCCTGCGTAAAGCTCACCGCCCGCTACATCACCGACCGCCACCTGCCGGACAAGGCCATCGACGCGCTGGACGAGGCCGGCAGCCGCGTGCACATCAGCAACATCGTGGTGCCCAAGGCCATCCTGGATGTGGAAGCGAAGATCGAGGAGGTGAAGGAGGAGAAGAACAAGGTGGTACGCAGCCAGCGCTATGAAGAAGCCGCCAAACTGCGCGACCGCGAACGCACCCTGCTGGAGGAACTGGAAAAGGCCAAGCGCCAGTGGGAGGAGGAAAGCAAGAACAACCGCACCACCGTTACCGAGGAGAACGTGGCCGAGGTGGTGGCCATGATGAGCGGCATCCCTGTTACGCGCATCGCCGAAAAGGAAAGCGGCAAGCTGCGTCGCATGAAGGAGGAGATGGTGGGCAAAGTGGTCGGGCAGGACGAGGCCGTTGGCAAAGTGGTGAAGGCCATCCAACGCAACCGCGCCGGCCTGAAGGACCCGAACCGCCCTATCGGCAGCTTCATCTTCCTGGGCCCAACCGGCGTGGGTAAGACGCAGCTGGCTAAGGAACTGGCCAAATACCTCTTCGACACCGAGGAGGCCTTGATCCGCATCGACATGAGCGAGTACATGGAGAAGTTCTCCGTGAGCCGCCTGATCGGCGCTCCTCCGGGCTACGTTGGTTACGAGGAAGGCGGACAGCTCACCGAAAAAGTGCGCCGCCGCCCCTACTCCATCATCCTGCTGGACGAGATCGAGAAGGCGCACCCGGACGTGTTCAACCTGCTCCTGCAGGCGCTGGACGATGGCAAGATGACGGACAGCCTTGGCCGCCACATCGACTTCAAGAACTCCATCATCATCATGACCTCCAACATCGGGGCGCGTGATCTGGCGGACTACGGCAAAGGCGTGGGCTTCGGCACCACGGCCCGCACCGACGCTGTAGACGAGACCAACCGCGGCATCGTGGAAAAGGCGCTGAAGAAGGCCTTCGCCCCCGAATTCCTGAACCGCATCGATGACATCATCATGTTCAACTCGCTCAAGCGCGAGCACATCCACCTGATCATCGATATCGAGCTGGCCAACGTGTACAAGCGCGTGGCCGAACTGGGTTACGACATGAAGCTCACCGACGAGGCGAAGGACTTCCTTGTGGAAAAGGGCTACGACGAGAAGTTCGGTGCCCGCCCGCTGAAGCGTGCCATTCAGAAGTTCATCGAGGACCCGATGGCCGAGGAGATCATCAACCAAGGCATCGAGGAAGGCGACAAGATCGTGGTGGGCCTCAACAAGGAGAAGTCCGATGTGGCCATCAAGGTGACCAAGGGCAAGAAGAAGATCAGCAAGGGCGACGATACCAAGGAGCTGCCTCCAGCGAGCGAGCCTACGGCATAGGCCTTAACTGCTTTCATGTAAAAGCCCTCCGGAGATCCGGGGGGCTTTTGCGTTCGGGGGAATGCTCACGTGTGTTGCGCTGATCGAAAGGCCACAGGTGTCCCCCCGAACGGTACATTCACACCTCCTTCCCTAGCAAAATGCGCCATCCCATCACCCTTCTCGGACTGCTTTCCCTCTTCCCGCTGAACGCCCAGGACACCACGGTCATCAGCACGCTCACCTTCGACAGCATCACCACGCGTCGTGGATGGTGGGAGTTCCCCCCGGCAACGGAGCAGTACCGCAAGGTGCTGATGGTGCATACGCTGAAGTGCGATCCGCAGACCACGCAGGATCAGTACGCTTGTGGTGAGTGGGACTACCTCACCTACCATTTCATCCACGAGCATACCGGGGTGAACGATAGCACGGCCCTTACGCATCCCTATTTCCTGGTAGGCACGGCGGCCCCGGAGAGCGTTGTGGTGAGCGACGGCCATCCGTTCAGCCTGCACCAGCGTTGGGAGCGCCGTGCGAACGTGGTGAACGCCGCCAACACCACCTTGAGCGTAGTGGGAACCAACGACACGACGGATGCGAACAGCTTCCTGGGTTTCACGCGCAGAAGCCAGTACCTCTACACGGCTGCGGAACTCACCAGTGCAGGGTTGGTCGCCGGAGCGGTGAATGAGCTTCGGTTCCATCCGATGGGCACGGACGCGGCATTGAACGTGCGCTGCACCATCCGCATGAAGAACAGCACGGCATCCACGCTCGATCGATTTGATGACCTCGGACTGACCAGCGTGTTCGATGCAGGACTGAACTATGACACGCTGAGCCTTGTCCTGATCGAACCCTTCCTATGGGATGGCACCAGCAACATATTGATCGACATCGCCCAAGAGAGCTCTGACGATTACCTGCCGGTGGCGTTGGAGGCCTCGCATGTCGGACCCGGCTTGGCGCTGCAGGAACTTGGCGCGGACGATGCCATCGCCACGAACAATGACTTTGTGGGCATCGAGGCCGGTGCACTGGCCTCGCTTAGCGACCAGGTCACCATCACCTTCCGCACCTACGGAGCGCCCGAACTCCCGTTGAACACGACCTTCCTGGAGGCGGTTGGTGCGAACGGTCAACGCATCCTGAACATCCATCTGCCGTGGAGCAATGGACGGGTGTACTGGGATGCGGGCAGTGATGGCAGCGCATACGATCGCATGGACAAGGCCGCGGCAACTGCGGAGGTTGAAGGCCAATGGAACAATTGGGCCTTCGTGAAGAACGCGACCACCGGCTTCATGAGGATCTACTTGAACGGGATGCCGTGGTATGCCGTGGCGGGCCGGACCAAGCCCATGACCGGTATCGTGCGCATGCGCATCGCCAGCGACGCGAACGGCGGGAATCCCTACCCGGGCCAGATCGATGGACTGAACATCTTCAGCACCGAACTGAGCGCGGCCACCATCGCTGCATGGCACGATCGGAAGGTCACGGCAGTGCACCCGAACGCAGCATCGCTCCTGTATTCGTTCGAGATGGATGAAGGTTCATTTCCGGGGCTTCCGTCCCTGACGAACGCAGCCACGGGAAACGGCGAGGGCTGGTTGATGGGCACCGTGCAACGCGTTCAGCGTCCGGCAACGGAGCTCTTCCGGGCCCCCGTGGATATCGGCGTTCGACCCGTGCTCACCTTCGTGCAAGGCGACCATATGATCGCCGTCGACAGTATCCTCACGAGCTATCCTCCTACGGACTTCCTTCCACAGCTTTCGCGCGAGATCTTCGCAGTGCAAGGCAATGGCGTTGTACCAGTGGATACGGCCTTTGGGTACAGCACAGGCTGGTCGTACACCTATGATCCACAAGGCGTGGTGATCGATTCCACGTTGAACGGCGGCACCACCTATGTCAACGACACGCTGCATTACTTCAGCGCCCCCTTCGAGGTGGTCAACAACCACGAGATCGGGCGCTACATCACGCCGTACGGGATAGGCCTGAACCTTGGAGCGAACGGCTTCAGCTGGGTATACGACATCACCGACTACCAACACCTGCTGCACGACAGCGTGGAATTGAGCGCGGGCAACCAACAGGAGTTGATCGACCTGAAGTTCCTGATGATCCAGGGCGATCCACCCCGCCCGGTGGTGAACACGCAATGGCCATGGGGGCCGATGCGCAGCTACAGTTATGGCAGCCTGAGCGACAACACCAGCTTGGCCGCCACCACGCTCGATCTTCACCCGGAGGCCACACAGTGGATGATGCGCAGCCGACTTACCGGCCATGGCGACGCCACCAGCAACCCCAACGTTCAGGGCTGTTGCGAATTCAAGGACAACACGCACAGCCTTCTGGCGAACGCCTCACAGGTGGACAGCTGGCTGATCTGGCGAACGAACGATTGCGCGGACAATCCCGTTTATCCGCAGGGAGGCACTTGGGTGTATGCGCGGGAAGGATGGTGCCCGGGCGATGTTGTGCGCGACCGCGAAACAGAGCTAACGCCGTACGTCCAAGGCGATCAACTGACCGTGGACTATGGCATCACTCTCGTGCCGGGGAATAACCCCGGTATGGCGGGCGGCAACTACGTGGTGAGCATGGAACTCGTCGAGTACGGCCCGGCCACCCATTTGCGGGATGCCGAGCTCTATGAGGTTCTCAGTCCCACCGATGACCGTTACCGCAGCCGCGAAAATCCGATCTGCCATGATCCCGTGATCGTCCTGCGGAACGCAGGCGCACAACCGCTTACGAGCGTCACGTTCGACTATCGCGTAAGTGGTGGGCAGGCGCTTCAGTACACGTGGACGGGCAACCTGGCCCACATGGAGCGCCTGCAGATCGCGTTACCGGTGAGCGACGGGGTCTTCTGGGCGGGCGATACGCTGCACCAGTTCCTCGTGGACATCACCGATGCGAACGGGAACGGTGCGGATGAGCAGGGCGACAACGATCACTACAGCACACACTTCAACATGCCGGTGATCTATCCGGGCAACTTCGTGGTGTACTATAAGACCAACAACAGACCCGGGGAAAATGACCTCTTCGTCCGCGACATGAGCGGCAATGTGGTCTTCAGCCGCACCACCTTCACAGCGAACACCACCTACCGCGATACCCTTCAGCTCGCACCCGGTTGCTACGAACTGGAGTTCACCGATGCCGGAAATGATGGGTTGACCTTTTGGGCGGATACCGCTGCGGGCAGCGGTTTCTTCCGGTTCAGATCGTTGACCAACCAGACCTTGCGCACGTTCGGGGCGGACTTCGGTCACCGGATATACGCGGCGTTCGGCATCGGCACCATCACCTCAGTGCCGGAGGCCGGAACTCCCGCAAGGATGCTGTTCGCACATCCGAATCCCACCAACGGGCGGTTCCAATTGACCCCTGAAGGGTTCAATGGCCCTGCGCGCGTGGATGTGTTGGACGGTACAGGGCGCTCCGTGGGGTCGCAGCAGTTGAGCGTGACGAGCGGACGACCCATGGACCTTGATCTAAGCACGGAGCCTGCAGGTCTCTATATCATCCGCCTGACGGATGATCAGCACACCGCAGTGGTGCGAGTGATGAAGCGTTGAACACTGCATCTTCGTGTCATCGGATCGAGTGACCGGTCGGTAGGAAACACGTCCGAAAGGTCCCCTAACACCCAGCGAACATGCCCATTCGAATGACGCCCGATCAGGGCCAGGAACAGAACCGAGGTCCACGTCGAGGTCGAGGGGGTGGCTTTCCCAACATCGGTGGTGGTGGCGGAGGTATCGGGGGTGGTCTCATCGGCATGCTGTTGCCCATGCTCTTCCGCAGGCCGAAGATGCTGCTGCTCCTCTTGGCCGGCCTGGCCATCTTCTGGTTCATGGGAGGTGGTCGCGGTTGCAGCATGGCCGATCCCGGGGGAGGCGGAAATGCAGGCCTGCTGGACGTGTTCACGAAAGGCGCCACCCTGGATCCCAAGGAGTATGATAAGGCCGATGTGTACGAGCCACTGGCCGATAATGTGAAGGAGCCGCTGCCCGAACGCGTGAGCCTGGAGGCCTTCGCTCCTCCCCGGCTCAATCAAGGTCAGCAAGGAAGTTGCGTGGCCTGGGCCAGTGCCTATGCCGCCCGGAGCATCGTGAACAACGAAGCCACCAAGCAGGCCCCATCGAAGGAGACCGCTTTCAGTCCGAGTTATCTGTACAACCAGATCAAGCTGGGAGATGATTGCCAGGGCAGCTACTTGATCCGCGCCATGGAGACCATGTTGAAAGGCGGCGTGGCACCGTTCAGCAAGTTCGGCTACGACGATCAGGACTGCAGCCGCCGTCCCCCGCCTGACGCCATTGAGTCCGCGCAGCGGTACAAGATCAAAGGGTTCCAACGCCTTAGCAGGAGCGACGACCCGAACAGCGGGGTGGACATGCTGGCCATGAAACAGCATTTGGAGAAAGGGTCACCCGTGGTCATCGGCATGATGGTCGGCGGCTCGTTCATGCAGGAAATGGAGGGCCAGGACAAATGGATCCCGAACGACCGCGACTATCAGATGCCCGGTTTCGGCGGCCACGCCATGTGCGTTATCGGGTACGACGACTACAAGTTCGGTCAGGAGGGCGGCTTCCAGATCATGAACAGCTGGGGAACCGAGTGGGGCAGGAACGGACTGGCCTGGGTGAGCTATGCCGACTTTGAGCACTTCACCAAGGAGGCGTATGCGGTGTATCCGCAGGGTGAAAGCGGCGATGTGAAGCCATCCCGCTTCGATATGCGCTTCGGGCTGGCCGTGGTGGATGCGAACGGCAAGGCGACCGGCGAGAATATTCCGTTGGTGCGGGAAGGTGGTCGCGTGTTCCGCACCGCACAACCCATTGCCAAAGGCGCCCGCTTCAAGATCGAAGTGACCAACAACATCGAGTGCTTCACCTACCTCTTCGGTGAAGAGACCGACGGCAGCACCTACGTCCTGTTCCCATACACCCCGAAGCACTCGCCCTATTGCGGGATCACGGGCACGCGCGTATTCCCCAAGGACCAGAGCCTGACGGCCGATGAAGTAGGCACGACGGACGTAATGGCCGTCCTGGTGTACAACCTGGCGGTGAACTTCCCGCAACTGAACGAGGTGATGAAGACCAGCGCCGCCAAGGGCCTGGAGGCGAAGTTGGTGGGGGCCTTGGGCACCGAACTGATGAGCGCGGACGGCCTTACCTACAGTGAGGGGCCCACCTTCGGGGCGGCCGGGCCGGCCACCAGCAACTCCGTGGCTTTCGTGCTGAAGATCGACAAGCGATGAAGCGGCTGCTTACCTGATATCGAGGACCTTGGGATCCCGGCCTCACCCACAAGGCTTCGCGTCAACCATGCCCTTCGGCGGATGACCGGTATCAAGGGGATCAACCCCAGTTCTTCCGACATTGTGGGCTCATTCCGAGCCGATGACCAAGCGTATCATCCTCATTCTGGCCGCAGTATTCCTGCTCGCCCAGTTCATCCGACCGTCCCGCTCCGCCGCCACCAGCGATCCCGCGGCTGACGTCATCGCCATCGGCAGACCCTCTCCAGCGGTGGAAGGCATCCTGCGCTCGGCGTGCTACGACTGCCATAGCGACCATGCCCGCTATCCCTGGTACGCCAACATCACCCCGGTGAACTGGTGGTTGCAGGATCACATGAACGATGCGCGGGAGGAACTCAACTTCTCCCAGTGGGGCACCTACTCAGCGAAGCGCATCGCCAGGAAGATCAAGGAGATCGATGAAGAGGTGTCGGAAGGCGAGATGCCCTTGCCGAGCTACACGTGGATGCATGCCGATGCTCGCCTGAGCGATGCGCAACGAACGGAACTGATCGCCTTCTTCGAGACGCTTCGTCCCTGACCTCAGTCGATCGGCACGGCACGAAGCTCATGCTCGCGCGCCTCGGTGATGCTCACCTGTGCGAAGTCGCCAATGCGTAGGTGACCCGCTGCTGTTGGGATCAATACGTCATTATCCACCTCGGGCGAATCGTGTTCGGTGCGGGCATGGTAGTAGCCGCCCTCGGCCTTGTCCACCAGCACCCTGTATGCCTTGCCCACCTTGGCCTGGTTCAGTTCGAAGCTGACGCCACCCTGCACCTCCATCATTTCGTTGGCCCGCTCCAGCTTCACATCGAAGGGCACATCGTCCTCCATGCTGAAGGCGTGCGTGTCCTCTTCATGACTATAGGTGAAACACCCAAGGCGGTCAAAACGCATGCGTTCGATCCATCGCAATCCATCCTCGTGGTCCTCCTGGGTTTCTCCCGGGAATCCGGCGATCAGCGTGGTGCGGATGGCAATGCCCGGCACACGGTCCCGAATGTCCTGTACAAGTCGTTCGGTCTTCTCTTGGGTGATGCCCCGGCGCATGCGGGTGAGCATCCGCGTGCTGCCATGCTGCAGGGGCATATCGAGGTACTTGCAGATGTTGTCCCGCTCGCGCATCACATCCAGCACTTCCATCGGGAAACCACTGGGGAAGGCATAGTGCAGCCGGATCCAGTCGATGCCCTCCACGTCGCTCAGCTGCGCGAGCAGCTCCGCCAGGTTCCTCTTCCTGTAGATGTCGAGGCCATAATACGTGAGGTCCTGTGCGATGAGGATCAATTCCTTCACCCCTTGCGCGGCCAGGCCCCTGGCGCTGGTCACCAGTTGGTCCATGGGCGTGCTCACATGTTTGCCGCGCATCAACGGGATGGCGCAGAAGGAGCATTTCCGGTCGCAGCCCTCACTGATCTTGAAATACGCGAAATGGGCGGGCGTGGTGAGCAGGCGTTCCCCTACCAGCTCGTGCTTGTAGTCGGCCTTCAGTGTCTTCAACAGTCGGGGCAGGTCGCGCGTCCCGAACCAGGCGTCCACCTGTGGGATCCCGGCCTTCAGCTCCGGGCCGTAGCGCTGGCTCAGGCAGCCGGTAACGTACACCTTCTCCACCAGCCCCTGGTCCTTCGCCTTCGCATAGCTGAGGATGGTGTCGATGCTCTCCTGCTTGGCGTTCTCGATGAAGCCGCAGGTATTGATCACCACCACGTTGTGTTCGCCGCTGCTGCTCTCATGGTCCACCGCAATTCCATTGGCCTTCAACTGTGCCATCATCACTTCGCTGTCGAAGGTGTTCTTCGAGCAGCCCAGGGTAACAACGTTCACCTTGGTGGTCTTGAGGGTCTTGGCTTTCATGGCGTTCCGGGCGACGGCCGGGCTGCAAAGGAAGGCAGAAGCGACCAGCGCGCCGACGAACGTGTTGAAACCCCACCGCTCCGTTCACGTTCCAACGCCTTGAAGCAGCCCACCAGCTGTGAAAAGCGCCTTGGTCATCCACATGTATCGTTGTCTCCTACTGTGCGCCGCAAGCCTGTTCACCGGGCTTTTACCGGCGTGGGCACAGCAGGATACAACGCATTTGAGCCTGCTGGAGAGCAGTTTGGATCAGTTGCTGACCACCACTGTGCATGAAACGCCCATCGAACCTGGCCAACAGTCCTGCATCGCCGATCTGATCGACCAGGACATCCGGGAGGCTCCCGGGATCATCCAGGTGCTCACTGCAGCGGACATGCGAGCGGCCGGCTGTCGCACATTGGAGGATGCGCTGATGCTCATTCCCAGCTTTTCACTGGGGAGGGACGTGGACGATATGCTGGGTGTGGGCATTCGTGGCCAGTGGGCGCATGAAGGCAAATGCCTGTTCATGCTCAATGGTATGCCACTGAACGAGGCCTCCTATGGCATTTATACCCTGGGACTGCGTTTCACCTTGGACCATGTCAGTCGGATCGAGGTGATCAACGGGCCAGGTTCGGTGATGTACGGAGGCTTCGCTGCGCTGGGTGTGGTGAACATCGTGACCAAGACCCTTGCTGATGAGGAGGCCTTGAGATTCTCCGTATCGGGAGCCAGTTCAGGCACGGGGATCAGCTACCGCGCCGTGGATCTGGCCGGCCAGCACCGGGTGAGCCCCGAAACGGAACTGGACTATCAGGCCGGGATCGTGATGGGCGATCGTTTTGCGCCACAGGGCCTGATGGCCGACGGTACACGGGTTTCCTACCAGGATAGTTCCAGCACCCAAAGCCTGAGCGGTTTCTTCCGGGTCCTGCACAAGGGTTTCCAGGGGCAGTTCTATATGAACGACCATCAGGTGAGCGTCAGCGATCAGGTGTACGATGTGTGGATGCGGACAGTGGCCACACAAGGCACCAAACGCCTGACCATAGGCCGAAAGGCCCAGATGGACCTTACGGCCATGTACCGCTTCCAACTACCCTGGTCCTACCACGGCCTGGTGTCCGTGGATGAATACCGGACGAACACGCTCGACCAGCGTTTTTCACTGAGCGCCAATTTCCTCTTCAAGATCAACAAAGCCCTTCAATTGACATGGGGCCTCAGTGGGTATACCGATCAGTTCACCTTCCAGGACAAGCACCCCGGAACGGTCTTCACCATCAACGGCAAGCGCAGCATGGGTGTGCTCGACCTTGCGGGCTTTGCCGAGGCCAGGGTGCGGGGCAAATGGGGCTCGCTGCTGGTAGGAGCGCGTGGTGAGCACCATGATCTGGGCGGCGACCTGGCCGCGCCACGCTTCGCCTACGTCGGGCGCTTCGGCCATTTCCACGTGAAGGCCATGCACAGCGCTTCGTTCAAGATGCCAACGTTACAGAACGTGAACGGTGCGTATGCCGAACAGCGCATGCGACCTGAGCAGGTGTTGACGCGGGAATTGGAACTGGGGTGGAGCACGGACAAAGGCTTGACCCTATCCGTAGTCGGTTTCCATACGCAGATCAACGCCCCCATCGTTTACGTCCTCCAGGAGGACAGCACCGCAACGGATAGTTATCTCAATCGTTCCTCCTCTGCCAGTGAAGGCCTCGAAGCGCGCCTGTCCTATGTACGGGGCAAGGGAGGCATTACAGCCTCATACAGCACCTATCGTTCGGATGCTGGGCGGACCGACCTGCCTGAGACCGCCATCCCGGGGGAACAAGGGGAAGGATCCCTGGGACTTCCCCGTTCCAAGGCCACCTTCATTGCTCGCTATACGCTGGCGGAGAACACCCGGTTGGGTTGCAGTGCCGTGTGGAGCAGCGACAGCTGGTCGTGCCAGTACATCGATACCGAACAGTCGGTAGTGGGAACGATATACTCGCCGTCCTGGATGCGCGTGGGGCTGGCGATCAGCCACACGTTCACGCGCGTAAAAGGGTTGGAAGCAAGCCTCCGGGCGGACAACCTCTTGGATGACCGCTGGAGCGTGCAAAGCCCTTACAACAATTGCCTGCCCTCGCTGCCCATGCCCGGCCGGGAATTCACCGTGAAGCTCGTCTACTGCTTCCCCCTATGAAACGCCTCGGTCACCTCCTGATCCTCGTATCCCTGCTGATGGCCATGCAGGCGCACGGCCAAAAGGCCGCGGAACTCCTGGGGGAATTGAGCACGCTGACGGATGAAGGCCAACGCCTGGATGTACTGGCGAGGGCGTCCATGGCCAGCTTGCTCGAAGGTGATCACGAAGAGGCCCGCGACCTGGCCAACATGGGCCTGGATGCCGGACTTGCCATGGAGCGACCAGGGCCTTCGAGCGTGTGCTCCGAGGTGCTTGCCCGGATGGAATTGATGCAGGGCCACGCCGACGCTGCTCTACCACATGCGTTGCGGGCATTGACCTATGGCAAGGAGGCCGGCCTTGCGCAGGAGAGCCGGTGCGCAGTGCTCCTCTCCGAAGTGTATGGCAAGCTGGGCCTGTCCGAGCGCGCGGCCGATCATGCCAAGATGGCGCTGGCTACGGAAACCTTGGATGCCACGGATCAGGCCCGAGCGGAAATGGCCATTGCGCGCGCCTTGGACGACGGGCAACACACCGCGGAGGCCATTGCCGCTTACACGCAGTGCATGTCCACCGCGCGCAGAACGCGCAACAGCGATATGGAGATGGATTGCATGAGCCGGATCAGTACCATCTACTCCCAAAGCGGTGATCTGCCCAAGGCCGTGGACATTGCCGAACAGATGATCCCCCTGCTGCAGGTGGTGGGTACACCCTTGGAAACGGGCATCATCTACAACAACCTGGGCGAACTATATGCCCGTCAGGACCGCTACGATGCCGCGATCAATGCGTTCGGGGATGCCGGCACCTGGCTGGCTGGGGAGCCTGAGGTGAACGACCGGATGCTCACCAACCTGGCCATCACCCTGGCCCGCTCCGGTCGCATGCAACAGGCACATGCCGTCATCGACAACGTTGTCACCCGCATCGAGAAGCGTGCAAATGCCAAGGGCCTTTCGCATGCCCTGCTGATCCGGGCCGGCATCCAATTGTTGGATGGAAGCAGCTCGGGCGCCGCCTCATCCGCGGAGAAGGCCTTGTCCATCGCGCAAAAGAACGAGCTGTTGGAGGACCAGGAGGAGGCGCTCTCCCTGCTCGCCCGGATCGCCCAGGAACGTGGGCTGGCCGTGGAGGCCCGGAGCATGACCGAAGCGCTCAACAAGGTGACCGAGCAGCGCTATGACAGGCAGCACAAGGCCGATCGCCGGCGTGAGGATGCGCTGTACGGCATTCTGCGCCAGGAGAACGATATCATGGCCCTGCTCAACGCCGAACAACGCGACCGGATGGACCTGATGCAGACCATCCTGATGGCGGAGAACGAAGGCAAACAGATCGACATCGATCAGTACAAGGAGGATCTGCGGCGCTCCTTTGCCCAGCAGGAGGCCTTGCTGAAGGAAAAGGCCGAACAGGCGGTGGACCTGGCGCGCGCCACGCTCGATGCGGAGCGGCGTGAGAACGAGATCAGCAGTCTGGAAGGACAACGCCAGATGCAAGTGCTGCAACTCTCGAAGCTCGATCTGGAGCGCAAGCAGAAGGAAACAGCCATGTCCATGCTCAAGCGCCAGAACGAACTGCTCGAAAGTGAGCAGAAGCTGAAGGCCGAGGAGCAGCATCGCGACCGGCTCATCAGCCGATTCGCCATGGCCATTGGGGCCATCCTCGTCGGCCTTACCCTCTTCGCCTTCTGGGTGATGGGCAAGGTGAAAGGGAAGAACAAGACCATTCACCACCAAGTGGAGCAGATCGAAAAGATCAATGCACAGTTGAGCGACAAGAACGCCGACCTGCTCAGCAGCATCAACTACGCCCGGAACATCCAGGGCACGATCATTCCTTCCGAGGCCGACATCCAGGCCATACTCCCCGACAGCTTCCTGTACTACCGCCCAAGGGACATCGTGAGCGGTGACCTCCCGTACATCCGCCAATGTGGCGAGCGGGTGTTCCTGGCGGCCATTGATTGCACCGGCCACGGCGTGCCTGCTGCCATGCTGAGCTTCATGGCCTACTACAACCTGAACGATATCATCACGGCGAATCCTTCTGCTGATGTGGGCACCATCCTGCTCCTGCTGCACGAGCGCATCAAGAAGGCCGTGCACGAGAATGAATCGGGTCACTCCATGAGCGATGGCATGGACATCGGCCTGGTGGAACTGGACCGGACCACCGGCACCATGTGGTTCAGCGGCGCGCAGAGCGCATTGGTGATCCTGCGCGGTTCCGGTGCCGAGCGCATCAAAGGCAGTTCGTGCTCCATCGGCGACCCCTCCGGCGATAGCTCCGGCGGCTTTGCCACGCATCGGATCGAACTGCAACCAGCTGACAGGATCTGCCTGTTCAGCGACGGCCTCATCCACCAGTTCGGCGGCCCCAACGGCCGGAAGAAGTTCAGCAGCACCCAGTTCATGCAGCGCCTCGAGGCGCTCAACGGCCGGAGCGCTCAGGAGATCGGCACCAGTATCTGCAGCCAACACATTGAATGGCAGGGGAATGAGGAACAGACCGATGACATCATCCTCATCGGATTCAGCATCAATGGAACCTTGCAGGCAAAGGCCGCGTAATACCCCATAAGATGAGCCAGAGCAATACCGAATACAACGGCCAATTGACGAGCGACGTGCGCGTTCAGCTCACCGATCTCTTAAAGGTCGTGGCCATCGCGAACCTCGACGGACGAACGAACATCAAGCGGCTCTGTGGTATCGCCATCGAGCTGTTGGACAATGCCCAGCGGTATTGCAGCGCCGGGAACGTTAAATTGACGTGGGAGGTCCGGGGCAATGAACTGGTCATCTGCATCGAGAACCAGGCCAAGGAATCGGACGCCCGCCGACTGTTGACCATGGTAGAGGCCGTCAACAAAATGACCCCTGACCAATTGGCTGATGCCTTTCGGGCTCAACTCACCAATGGTCAATTCGGAGAGAAGGGGGGCGCGGGATTGGGCTTCATGGAGATCGCCCGCCGGTCCAATGCCAACATCAAGGCTTACATCACGCCCAAAGAGGGCGACCAGTACATCTGCCGTAGTGAAGTCTCAACACATCTTGGAGAGAAATGAGCCTGCTATATCTGCGTCCATCGCGTACCACTCCCCTCGTCATTCTCGACGACGCTACCGGGAATTGTCACTTGGTGGGCGACTCCATGCCGGAGAACTCCATGGAGTTCTATGGCCAGCTGATGGCCTGGTTGGAACAGCACCTTCCCGCCATGACCGGTCCGGTGAAGTGGCACTTCCGTATGCATTACTTCAACACGTCGTCCACCAAGGGGCTCTACCAGATGCTCGCCCGTATCAAAGCGGAGATCGCGGTCGGCAAGCCCCATGAGGTCATCTGGGACGTCGAGAACAACGATGAGTTCATGCGCGAATCGGGCGAGAATTTCATCGACCTGCTCGACCTGCCCTTGACCTTCCGTGAGATCACCGACGTGGCCGGCCGTGCTGAGGCCGAGATCCTCGCGTTGGAGATGCTGAAGCGTGCCGCCTGAGGGCGGTAAGCGGATTCAATCCTGCTTGAACAGGCTTCCAACGAACGCCTGTTTGTCAAACAGTTGAAGGTGGTCGATACCCTCGCCCACACCCAGGTATTTGATGGGCACTTGGAATTGGTCGCTGATGCCAATGGCCACGCCCCCCTTCGCCGTACCGTCCAACTTCGTTAGCGCCAACGCCGTCACCTCCGTGGCCTTGGTGAACTGGCGGGCCTGTTCGATCGCGTTCTGGCCCATGCTGGCGTCCAGGACCAGCAAGACTTCATGCGGAGCATCGGGGATCACCTTGCGCATCACCTGCTTCACCTTGGTGAGCTCATTCATCAGGTTCACCTTGTTGTGCAGGCGCCCGGCTGTGTCGATGATCACCACGTCCACCCCCTTGGCCTTGGCACTTTCCACGCAGTCGTAGGCCACGGCAGCAGGATCGGCCCCCATTCCTTGCGTAACGAGGGGCACCCCCACGCGCTCGCTCCAGATCCGCAATTGATCCACCGCAGCGGCACGGAATGTATCCGCAGCGCCCAGCATGACCGAATTCCCCGCCTGCTTATAGGCGTGGGCCAGTTTGCCGATGGTGGTGGTCTTGCCCACCCCGTTCACCCCGACCACCATGATCACATGAGGCTTGGTGCCGTGGGGCAGAAAGGCCTTCTCGGGGTCGGGACCATCCTTCATGAGGCTCGCGATCTCGACCCGGAGGATGCCGTTCAACTCGTCGGTGCCCACGTACTTATCCCGTGCCACGCGGGCCTGGATCAACTCGATGATCTTCAGGGTGGTCTCCACCCCTACATCGCTCGTCACGAGGGTCTCTTCCAAGGCATCCAGCACATCGTCGTCCACGCGTCTTTTGCCGGCGATGGCGCGGGTGAGCTTGGAGAACAGGTTCGTGCGGGAGCGATCAAGGCCCTGGTCGAGCGCCTCTTTCTTCTCCTTGGAGAACAGACCGAAGAATGCCATGGAGGGATGTGCGAAAGGCTTCCCGGATCACCGGAAAGCCTTTCTCTTGAGGTTATCTGGAATGGATCACTTCCGGCTGGCGAGGGCCTTGTCGGCCTCCTCGGCAGGGACGATCTGCTCCTGGAACTGATAGCCGCCGGTGCGCTCGCTCTTCACCATGCGGATGACCTTCACGAACACCTTGGCGTCCGCTTTCTTCAGGGTTGCTACTACCTTCTTAGCCATGTTTCACGCGCCGAAGCGCTGGATTTTGATCGCGCGATGGCGCGGTTATTTGATCTCCTTGTGAACCGTCATTTTACGCAGGATGGGGTTGTACTTCTTCAACTCCATGCGCTCCGTGGTGTTCTTACGGTTCTTCGTGGTGATGTATCGGCTGGTGCCGGGCTTGCCGGACGTTTTGTGCTCGGTGCACTCCAGGATCACCTGTACGCGATTTCCTTTCTTGGCCATTGGTGCTGCTTAAAGGGGTGGGTCGGTCAGGCCTTGTAGAAGCCTTTGGCGGTGGCCCGCTTCAGGGCTTCGGCCAGGCCGATCTTGTTGATGGTGCGCATACCATTGGTGCTCACGCGGAGTTTCACCCACTTGTTCTCCTCGGTCAGGAAGTACTTCCTGTCCTGAAGGTTCGGGGCGAAGGTGCGCTTGGTCTTGATGTTGGAGTGGCTCACACTGTGGCCAACCATCACTTTTTTGCCTGTGATCTGACAGATACGGGACATGGCTCTCTCGAATTCGGGCCGCGAAGATGCGAATAATTCACGGAAATTGGTACATCCGTGCGAAAATCACCTCCCCATCCGGTGGGTCGAGGTTCAATGCAGGCCCAGGAGCTGCTTCCGCAGGAGGTTCAGACCGCTCATGGCGGACCGTTCGATCACCAGCTCGCGCATGCCCGGAAAGTTGCCCAGTTTGCTCACCACGCCGTGCGGACCTGCCACGGCCAGCCACACTGTGCCCACGGGCTTCTCAGGCGTGCCTCCATCCGGCCCGGCAATGCCCGTGGTGGCAATGGCCCAATCGCTGCGCAACGCTGCGCGAACGCCTTGGGCCATGCGCTCGGCCACGGGCTGGCTCACCGCTCCGTTGAGTTCCAGCATGTCACTGGGGATGCCGAGTTCCTCCATTTTCACCGCATTGGCATAGCTCACCACACCGCCGATGTAATAGGCTGAGCTGCCGGGGATGCGGGTGATGAGGTGGCTGAGGTAGCCCCCCGTACAACTCTCCGCAAGGGCCAGGGTCTGCCCGCGTTCCTTCAGCATGGACCCTATCACCTGTTCGAGGCTTTGATCGCCCTCCCCGAAGATGATCTCCGGTATGAGGGTATATAGGGCCTTGGCACGTTCATCCACGCGCTGGCGGGCCTCGGCCGCGTTGCGATTGGCGTATGCCGATAGGCGCAGTTTCACCAGGCCTGGGGATGGCAGGTAGGCCAGCTTGATCTCCAACGGAGCCAAGCTGTCCTCCCACGCCTCAATGCGCATGGCCAGCAGGCTTTCGCCCAGCCCGGCCGTGAGCAGCGTGCGGTGCACGATCACCGGAGGTGCGAAATGATCGCGGAGCTTCTCCAGGCCGTGTTCCAGCATGATGCCTTTCATCTCATAAGGAACGCCTGGCATGCTGAGGAGCACACGGGGCGGCCTGCCATCATTGGGGCCAGGGACCTCGAACCACATGCCGCTGGCCGTGCCCCTGGAATTGGGCAGCACCGTACAGTTCTCGGGGAGGTCGGCCTGTGCGCGGTTAACCTCCTGGATATCCTGCAAGGACCGGCCCATCTGCAGGAACATGTGCACGATATGGTCTTCCACATCGGGCATGCGCACCAGCTTGGCGTTGAAGAATTCGCACAAGGTGTGCTTGGTGATATCGTCCTTGGTGGGCCCCAGACCACCCGTGATCAGCACAACGTCGGCAACGGCCGTGCGTAACGCATCTATGATCTCGTGCCGGTCGTCGCCGATCACCCGGGTACGCATCGGCCGGATGCCGATCAGACCGAGTTGTTCGCCCAACCATGCGGCATTGGTGTTGATCGTTTGCCCGATCAGCAGTTCGTCGCCGATGCTGAGCACCTCCGCAGTGACCTCGTTGCGCGGCTCAGCCATGCATGGTGGGTTGCGTGCCGTAGTTGGCCATGATCGAGGCCTCGAAGGCCAGGTAGGCCTGCCAACGTGCATCCACGTTCACCCCCTCGCCTATCCGGCGCGCAAAGCCGATGAAGGTGGTGTAATGTCCGGCCTCGCTCTCCATCAGTTCGCGATAGAACTTCCGCAGTGCGGGATCGGATACGCGCTCGCTGAGCATCTTGAAACGCTCGCAACTGCGCGCTTCGATCATGGCGGAAAAGAGCAGGCGGTCAACAAGGCGTTCTTCCCGTGAACCGTCCTTCCGTACGAAGGTGAGGAGTTCATTCACATAGTTGTCCTTGCGCTCGGCCTCCAACACAAGGCCCCGCTCCTGTATGCGATCGACCACCATGCCGAAGTGGGTGATCTCCTCCTGCGCAATGCGCGTGAGTTCCTGCACCAGTTCCATGTGCTCGGGGTAGCGAACGATCATGGAAATGGCGTTGCTGGCGGCCTTTTGCTCGCACCACGCATGGTCGCTGAGGATCGCGCCGATATCCTCGTCCACCAAGCGGGCCCAGCGGGGGTCGGTAGGCAGTTTCAATCCGAGCACGAAGGTCCGCAGGTCTGTTAGTGGATGGTTCAGCGCGCGATCACCAAGGGGGCGTTCGACGGCCTGCTTGTCCCAGGACCACTAATGCTCAACACATAGGTACCCACGGGGAACGACGCAACGTCCACCTCCATTCGGCCCTGTCCTTTGGCCCATGTTCCAGCATACACGGTGCGACCAAGGGCATCCACGATGCGCAGGTCGCCTGCTTCACCTGAAGCAGCGCGTTCGATGATCACGCGGTCCTTCGCCGGCTGAGGGAAGATGGTCACGCCGTTGCCCTTCGCCTCGTTGATATCCGTGGCAATAAAGAGGAGCGTGTCGGAGATGAGGTTGCAGGGTGTACCGAAGTTCACCCGCACCTGGTAGTTGCCGCCCACCTCAGGCACATAGGTCTGTCCGGTGGCGGTAGGGATCGCCACGCCGTCCAACAACCACTGATAGCTGGTGCCTTCCGTGGCCGTCAGAATGAAGCCATCGCTGGTGATGGCGGGATCATCCATCGGGCACGGGTCATACAGTTTCTTGATCTGACCGTTCTGTTGGTTGGCCACGTACATCTCACCGTTCTGATCCTCGCCAAAGGCGGCATAACCGCCCGTCGTGGTCAACAGCAACGTATCGACATCATAGATGTTCGTGGGTGAGTACGTCATGATGTCCGCGGCGCAGTAATCCGTGAAGATGTAGTGCCCGAAGAGGTGCGGATAGCTCGGTCCACGGTAGACGAAACCTCCGGTGATGGAACACCAGTCGAAGGGCGCGGCATGGCTGTGGGCACTTCTGGGTTGATCATAACCGGCAGCTCCCAGGCAACCGGTCTGGCTCACGTTGGAATTCATGATCCAGCCTTCGCGACAACGCCAGCCGAAATTGGGGCCGCTGTTATCGCCGGCGGGCCAGAAGTCGATCTCCTCCCACAGGTTCTGCCCTACATCACCGATCCACAGGTCGCCTGTGAGGCGGTCGAAGCTGTAGCGCCAGGGGTTGCGCAGGCCACTGGCCCAGATCTCCGGTAACGTGTCACCATTGTTCGTGAATGGGTTCGTGGGTGGGATCAGGAAGGTGTCGTTATGCTCGCTGACATCGATACGGATGATGTCGCCCAAGGGGTCTGTGAAGTCCTGCGCATTGTTCGGGGGATCGTTGGCGCTGCCGCCATCGCCAAAGCCGATGTACAGATAGCCATCCGGTCCGAACAGGATATTGCCACCATTGTGATTGGTGTTGGGTTGCGGCCATTCGTAAAGGACCTGTTCGCTCGCCACATCGGCGGAATCCGGATCGGCGCTCACATGGAACCGGGAGATGCGGCTGTACCCTGGGCCCGCGCCACGGATGTAATAGACATAGAAATAGCCGCTGTCCAAGTAGTTGGGCTCGAATGCCAGACCCAGAAGACCTTGCTCATTGCCCGTGCTGTTGACGGGGTCGCTGATGTCCAGGAAGGGGCGCTGCACCACGGTCATGCTGTCGCTGATGATGCGTATGCGTCCATCCTGCTCCACAACGAACAGGCGTGAATCGCCGCAATTGGCAAGGCTCACCGGGCTCGAAAGGCCAGTGGCCCAGTTGCGCAATGCAACGCGGGGCTTATTGAGGACCTGGGCGCAAAGGGCCAAGGGCAGCATACAGATGGCAGCCAATACGATTCGTTTCATGTGATCGGTTCGTTCGTGGTAACGGATGGCGAAGGTATCGGATCCGCGCACCAGATGAAGGGCCACGCCTGGTGCCCTTCTGCATCGCGCATGCCGGGGAGGTGTCAGCGGGAGCGCGCTCGATCGCTGGCGGCTACATTCGCGGCCCGTTGGGAAATGCCCACGGACCCACATGGGACTGCACGAGGAAATAGCCAAGCGGCGCACATTCGCCATCATCAGCCACCCGGACGCCGGTAAGACCACGCTCACCGAGAAGTTCCTGCTGTACGGCGGGGCCATCCAAACGGCCGGTGCGGTGAAGAATAACAAGATCCGCAAGGCCGCCACCAGCGACTTCATGGAGATCGAGCGGCAGCGAGGCATCAGCGTGAGCACCTCGGTGATGACCTTCCAGTACGCCGGAAAGCTGATCAACCTGCTCGATACGCCCGGTCACAAGGACTTCGCAGAAGATACGTACCGCACCCTCACCGCCGTGGACAGCGTGGTGCTGGTGGTGGATTGCGTGAAGGGTGTGGAAGCGCAGACGGAGCGCCTGATGGAAGTGTGCCGGATGCGCGACACGCCCGTGATCGTGTTCATCAATAAAATGGACCTTGAGGGACAGGACGCCTTCGACCTGTTGGATGAACTGGAGGAGAAGCTCTCCATCAAGGTACGGCCGCTCAGCTGGCCTATAGGCATCGGCGCCACGTTCAAAGGTGTGTACGACCTGTATGATGGCGACCTGAAGCTGTTCGAGAGCATCAAGACCAAGATCGAAGGACAGAGCGTGCACATCGACGATCTCACGGACCCACGCCTGGACAAGCAGGTGGGCGTGGATGCGGCCAACCTGCTCCGTGAGGAAGTGGCGCTGATCAATGGCGTTTACGACCCCTTCGATGTGGAGAGCTATCGGGCGGGCCGTGTGGCCCCTGTGTTCTTTGGTAGCGCTTTCAACAACTTCGGGGTGAAGGAGGTATTGGACACCTTCGTTCGCATCGCTCCCACCCCCGCCCCCCGGCCAACCGACCACGGCATGGTGACCCCGGATGCCAGGAACTTCAGTGGTTTCATCTTCAAGATCCACGCGAACCTCGACCCCAACCACCGGGACCGAATCGCCTTCATGCGCATCTGTTCGGGCCACTTCCAACGGAACACCTACTATCACCATGTGCGCCTGGACAAGGACGTCCGCTTCAGCAACCCGACGACCTTTTTGGCCGCGCAGAAGACCATTGTGGACGAGGCATGGCCGGGGGATGTGATCGGCCTGTTCGATACGGGCACCTTCAAGATCGGAGATACGCTCACCGAAGGGGCCAGTTTCTCCTTCCGGGGCATACCGGCCTTCTCGCCCGAGCTCTTCCGCGAACTGGTGAACCTTGATCCCATGCGCAGCAAGCAGTTGGAGAAAGGCATCCGCCAGCTCACCGACGAAGGGGTAGCGCAGTTGTACACCCAGCAACCGGGCAACAAGAAGATCGTGGGTTGCGTGGGGGAACTGCAGTTCGATGTGATCCGCTACCGGCTGGAGCACGAGTACAATGCCTCATGCAGCTTCCAGACCATCCCCGCGTTCAAGGCCTGCTGGCTCACCAGCAGCGATCCGCAGGCACTGGCCGCCTTCATCCGCACCAAGAACCAGCAGATCGTACAGGACAAGGACGCTAACCCCGTGTTCATCGCACCCTCCGCCTATATGCTGGACCTGGAGCGCAGGAACAACCCGGAGATCGTCTTCCACAACACCAGCGAGTTCAAGACCGCCGCGGCTTGAAACGACGAACGCCCCGTGACGGGGCGCTCGGAACGTAACGATCGTATACGGTCACTTAATGGCCTCGTGCCATTTCGTGATCTGGTCGGGAGTGAGGATCTGGGCCAGTTGGAATTCCACCATCTGCTCCACTCCCACCCACTGGGACTTCATTTCAACCGCGCGGTCCTCCGGGCTCATGCCAGCCTTGTCGAAACGCTGGTCCATAGCAGCCAAGCGGCGCTCCACCACCATGTACACTTCATTCACCCGGGGCTTCTGTTCCCCGGTGAGGCCCACGGCCGCATCGACTTGTTGGGCATGCTTGGCCGCGTTGGCGCGCATGGCATCCGTATCCGTAACGGTGATCTCACGGCTCTGGGCGGAAGCGAAGGTGGCCACGGCGCAGAACAGCAAAGAGGCGAAAAGACGTTGCATGGGTCGTTGTACTTGAAGGTCAAATATAGGCAGGTAGTAGACGTATTGGCACATGGCTTGGTTGCCTGCCGCCAACCATCCGGTGTTGATGCACACCTTCTTAATGGATCGTTAAGGACCCCACAGCCCACGGACCCCACCATCTACTTTTGGCGCCATGTGCATGAAACGTCCGGCCTTCGCGGCCTTGATCACCCTGATTGCCTTCGGCACAGCACCCCGTGTTCAGGCGCAGGATCAGCGCCGCCTCGAGTTCACCATCAAGGGTGCGGCCAAGGACAGCATCTTCCTGGCCAACTACTATGGTAGCAAGCTCTATTACAACGACACGGCCGTAGCCGACGCCAGGGGGCATGTGGTGTTCGCCTCTCCCAAAGGGTATAAGGCCGGGGTGTACGCCGTGGTGGTGCCCGGTCCGAAGTACTTCGAGATCCTGGTGAACGAGCCCTCGGTGCTGATGGAGACCGACACCGTGGACCTGACCGGACACCTGGTGGTGAAGAAGAGCCGCGAGAATGAGATCTTCCAGGCCTATGTCCGCTTCGTGAACGAGCAGCGCAAGCTCGTCGACGAACTGGGCAAGCAGCGCGAAGCCACGGAGGACAAGGCCAAGAAGGATGAACTGAAGGCCCAGATGGTGGCCATCGACAAGAAAATGAAGGCCTACCAGAGCGACCTGGTGGCCCAGAACGCCGGAACCTTCGCTGCCGTGATCGTACGCATGAGCATTGCCCCCGATGAGGTGGAGATCACCAAGCCCGGGGGCGGACTGGACAGCGCGGCCACGTATTATCACTACCGCGCGCACTTCTGGGACAATACCGACCTGAAGGATGAACGCATCCTGCGGACCCCGGTGTTCCAGAACAAATTCGACGAGTACATCGGCAAGGTGGTGCCGCAGGTGCCGGACACCATCAACAAGCTCGCTGATGAACTGGTGCGGATGATGGACCACAGCGAAGACCTATTCCGCTTTGCCGTCCATGGCATCACATACAAGTACGAGACCAGCGACATCATGGGCATGGACGCGGTGTTCGTGCACATGGCCCAGACCTACTACTGCCCCAAGGATGGCAAGCCGGGACGTGCAAAGTGGATGACCGCCGACAAGCTGGACAAGCTGTGTGAACGCGCACGCAAGCAGGCGCCCCTCATCATCGGCGCACAGGCCAAGAACATCATCCTGCCCGATACCTCCGAGCAGAACTGGACCAACATGTACACCATGCCCAATGAATATGTGCTGGTGGCGTTCTGGGATCCACACTGCGGCCATTGCAAGAAGACCCTGCCCGACCTTTACCTGCAGTACAAGGAGAAGCTGCGTCCCCTGGATGTTGGTGTCTATTCCGTTGCGAAGGCCACGGACAGTGTCCTCTTCGCCGACTGGAAGTCCTTCATCCGCGAGAACCACATGGAGTGGGTGAACGTCGGACTTACCTGGCATGTGTATGAGGACGCCAAGAGATCCCCGAGCAAGTACATCCCGAGCAGGACGACCATCGAAAGCCTGAACTATGCCGATGCGTGGGACGTGTTCAGCACACCCCGTTTCTTCCTGCTGGACCGTGAGCGCAAGATCGTGGGCAAGCAGTTGACGCCGGACCAGATGGTGGACCTCATCGGCCAGTTGAAGAAGCGGAAGCAGAAGGTGAACGGCGGGAAGTAGGCTTGGACATCCATCGGTCCTCGCTTTTTTCGATCCGGTCCTTGAGCGCATGAGCAGGATCCGGGTGATCCGTGGCCCCCTGCGATCGGCGTACGCTGATGAGCGGATGAACCGGTGATCGGGGTTGATCCAGGCCTACGGCCAGGATCCCATGCGCTGTCATCCGGCATCCATGACCTCGGCAAACCCGTGCTGCTGGCCCGCTCGTCGGGGATGGGCTGGATCGTCGCATCTTGTGGTCCAATGCTTCCACTACCCGCCAACACCGATCCGGTGTACATCCGGCCTGCCCATTACACTGCGCTGGACCGCCTCTTTCTCAAGTTGATCCGCGATCCGCGCGATCTGCCCTTCCCCTACCTCAGTCTCAAGGTCTTCTTCTCCCTCGTACCACTGGCCGTGCTCATGTACCTGCCATTCGTTACCGGATGGGTGTGGTGGGTCATTGCTGCGGTGTACTTCTACATCAACAACATCACCTACAAAGGCCCCTTCGGCCTGATGCTCCATTGCAGTACACACCGCCCGTTGTACAAGGAGCGATATGCATGGCTGAACGGCTTCATTCCCTTCGTGATCGCCCCCTTCTTCGGGCAAACGCCGTTCACGTACCATGCACATCACGTGGGCATGCACCACGCCGAGAACAACCTTGAGCCGGATGAGAGCAGCACGATGCCTTATCAGCGCGATAGCGTTCGAGGGTTCGCGCACTACTTCCTAACCTTCTTCTTCACCGGCATCTATACGCTGGCCGCCTACTTCTTCATGCGCAAGCGCAAGCGGTTGATGTACCGTACCGTGCAGGGTGAATTGCTCTTCCTGCTCATGTGCGCAGGTCTGTGCCTGCTGAACTGGCAGGCCACATTGATGGTCTTCATCCTTCCGCTCATCGCCTTCCGGTTGGTGGCCATGGCCGGCAACTGGACGCAGCATGCCTTCGTGAGCGCCAATGAGCCCGGGAACCCTTATCAGAACAGCATCACCTGCATCAATGTGAAGTTCAATCACAAGTGCTGGAACGATGGCTACCACATCAGTCACCACATCGATCCCACGATGCATTGGACAGAGCACCCGAAGTATTTCCGCGATCACCTGGCGGAGTTCGGTCGCAACAGGCCTGTGGTGTTCGTGGGCCTGAACTACCTCGACATCTTCCTGTTGTTGATGAAGGACCGCTACGCCGAGCTGGCGGCGCATTTCGTGGATGTGGGGGGCCATTACAAGAACGATGAGGAGGTGATCACCTTTTTGCGAAGCCGCACGGCGCCCGTTCCGTTCGCAACGGCAAGTACGGCGTTGGCCGCCTGAAGGAAGATCGCGAACGGGCCTTGCGAACGGCCTGTATGGCCGGTTCCCGTGATCCTTTGAAGGGCATGGCATGAGCAGCAGGTCCCCGTGGTGGTTGCGTTTCTGGCGAACGCTCTGGACCTGTTAGATACTCGTATCGGGTTCGATGTATGTATGTACATACATACGTCAATAAGGCGTGTGAATACTGAGTTTTGGGATGACCAGGATGACCGGAGGGGCTATCGCTGCCCGGTGAGGGCTGGAGCGATAAAGCAGGTTGACCTCGAGCCATTCGGAAAACACCGTCAGTACTGACATTCCTCCCTTGGACTTCAGCTTCATTTGAGCCCGTATCCGCGGAACGTTCAATATATGTATGTACATACATCAATGAAAACCGACTATGGATACGGTGGCTCTTCGCTCTACGGTCCCATCCTTCGCCCATGCCCATTCCCTCCCCAACCGTTGCTGCGGGATCCGTTCCTTTGCCCAACCACCCTACTCTTCCACATGAACGACGACGGCTACGTACGCACCGAGATCCACGACGGGATCGCCACGGTCACCTTCCACCACCTGAAGAGCAACAGCCTGCCGGGTGCCATCCTCCGCCAGATGGCACAGGCCATTGAAGCGGCCGGGCAGAACACGGATGTGCGGGTGATCGTGCTGCGCAGCGACGGGTACAAAGCATTTTGCGCAGGGGCGAGCTTCGACGAGCTGGTGGCCATTGATTCCGAGGCGAAGGGCTTGGGGTTCTTCAGCGGGTTCGCGCTGGTGATCAATGCCATTCGCAAGGCACCGGTGTTCGTGATCGGCCGCATCCACAGCCATGCTGTGGGCGGAGGTGTGGGACTGGCCTGCGCGGTGGACATCGCCTATGCGCATGACAGCGCTACGGCGCGATTGAGCGAATTGGCCATCGGTATCGGCCCCTTTGTGGTGGGACCTGCCGTGGAGCGCAAAGTGGGAACAGGGACCTTTGGGTTGCTCTCCGCCACACCGGCCACCAAGCGCGATGCCGAGTGGTGCCTGCAACACGGTATCTACGCGGCCATCTTCCCCACGGTGGAGGAATTGGACGAGCACGTGCACGCCCATGCCCGTGAACTCGCGAAATACAGTCCTGATGCCATGTCCGAGCTGAAGCGTGTGATGTGGCGCGGCACGGAGGATTGGGACCAGTTGCTCGCCGAACGTGCCGCCATCAGTGGCCGTTTGGTGATGAGCACATTCACGCGTAATGCCATTGCGGCCTTCAAAGCAGAGGCTGCTAAGCGGTCATAGAGCGCTGATTGGACTTCCCCTCGACATGTTGTTCCTGGCCGATGGTCACGAAACGGTTTGATCCGAAGGGACCTACTGGAAAACCGTGTTGTAGGCAAATTGATCTAATTTCCCGACGATCATATCTGCCTATGTATTGGATCATCCCCTTTACGATCGGAAGTGTTGGACTTTTTTCTCATGCCTTCGGGCAGTTACCTGCAACCCTGGACACAAGCCTGCATTTTGGCTATGGATCGGCTGCATTCTTATATCAAAAGCCTGGGGCTGGTGCATATGATGGTGCCATACTGGATGGGGTGGTACAATCCTCTGGTCGAACAGTGATCGGAGGATCATTCCACAGCTTTCATAATTCTGGTCACAACTATTTGTGCCGATTAGAGTCGAATGGATCGATCGACCCCTCATTCGCTATCGGTTCCGGACCCGATTCTGACATACGTCTGGTTCGGCTCGCCACGAACGATAAGATCTACGTTGCCGGTTTAATGTCATTTTTCGACGGTTTACCCTGTAAAACGTTGGCCAGGTTACACCCAGATGGGTTACTGGATCAGACTTTTCAGGGCGATCCGAACCTTGCCGGGGCTGTGAATGCCATGAAGGTAATGCAGGATGACCGCCTCTATATTGGCGGTAGCTTCAACGCATGGAAAGGCTTGCCTGCTCCTCATTTGGCTTTACTGACCAGCGAAGGAGATCTTGATGAGAGTTTTGTACCGGACAGCGGACTGGTTTCAACCGTCTCAGCTATAGCGGTCCAACAAGATGGAAAGCTGCTCCTCGGAGGCACTTTCCACCCGGCTGACAGCACGGTGACAAGGCATCTTATCAGGCTGTTGCCAAGTGGTGAACAGGATCCCACATTTGTATTGGATCAAAATCCAAATGCAGAAGTACGTCGGATCATTCTTTCGGAAAATGGATTGATCACCGTGTTCGGTGATTTTACGTCAGTGAACAATACGGATCGCAGGTATATAGCCCGATTTATGCCAAATGGCGAATTGGATACTTCATTTTATAATCAGATCTGGTGGCTTGGGGTGCCTACTGGAGCGGCTGAACGACCAGATGGCCGTATTGTCGTCACCGGGATCGGATATGATAATTGGCAAGGCCAAAGCTTTTTCCGCCAGTTATTGCCTGACGGTTCGCAGGATACAACCTTTCATGTTGGGTCGGGTTTTGATCAAACAACACGTGGTGTGATTTTGATCCAGGATGGCAAGGCCCTTGTTCATGGAGGACACGGATCGTATAACGGAAGGAATAGCAGATCGATCACATGTGTTTTGCCCACGGGGAAGCTTGACCCATCTTACAATTGGGCGTGTGGGATAAATGGCTACTTAACTACGATATTACCTCAGGACGATGACCGGTCCCTGCTAGGGGGCAGTAATATATATTTCAATTCAACCAACACATTTGGCCTGGTACGGGTCAATTTCGATGGGACGGTTGATACCTCTTTTGCTGCGCCTGGGGGGGAGAATGATATCGTCGAGGATATGGCCAGTTCGAACAGTGGTGGCACTTGGGTTTGTGGGACGTTGACTTCCTTTATTGCAGGCGCAGAGATGCAAGTGGCGCATGTCAATGGAGATGGTAGTGTTGACCCGATATTCGGGAACGGCCTCACGTTCAATGGTCCTGTCAAAGCCATTGCGGATCGGGCTGGAGGGGGGTGTTATGTTGGAGGGGTGTTCACTAGCATTTCAGGAGGATCCCATGGCGGTATCGCTGGCCTTCTCACGGACGGTACATTGGCCCCGAACTTCTCAAGTGGCATTGGTTTTAATGGAGAGGTTATGGATATTACCACTCTAGCGGATGGTCGACTGGCCGTTTGTGGTGATTTTTCCGAATATAATGGGGCTTTCGTTGGCAGTGTTGTGTTGTTATCCCCTGATGGCGTCCTTGATGGGACTTTCCAAAGTTCACTCAGCGGTGCGATCCTGAACATTATCCCTCTTCCGACCGGAGAGTTGTGCTTACGAAGCGCCAGCCACAGTATTCATAGGATCGGTCTCAATGGAGCAAGCGAGTTGATCCATACGTTCAATGGTGGTCAGGATGAACTGAATGCCATAGCCGCACAGGGTGATGGTAAGGTGATCATCGGGGGACGATTTGAATCTTACAACGGGTTCTCTGCTAGGAATCTGCTCCGTTTACAGTTGACCGATGAAGCAGATGAGGGCTTTTTTCCCCATTTTTCCTACGGAAGTTCGGTCAGGCATATGCAAATACCTCGGAATGATCAAATCCTGGTGACAGGTAATTTTCGAGATTATGACGGCCATTACAGTCCGACCATATGCCGACTCAACTTAGGTCCTGTGCAGGAAATAGGGCTACCAGAGAGGACTTCATCGGTGGACGATGCTTTTACCAGTAGTCCCAATCCTTCTGATGGTCACATCAACCTCGTTTTTTCTGGTTCTTCTGAGGGTGATCGACGTATACGGATCCGGCACGTAGGTGGACAGGTCGTTATGGACAGGTCCATTAGTGGGAATGACGTTCAGGTGAAGATCGATCTTTCTACCCTGAATGCGGGGATCTATCTGCTGCAGATAACATCAGAAAGTCGAGGGCGGACAGTTAAGCTCATTGTACAATAAGATCGTTCCGCTCTTAGCGGAAGGTGGTGAACCAACCTATGAACTAGTTGACCATCTTCCCAAGCCGATAATCCCAGGCCCCGTGCGCCCTTCAGCAAGCTATTCAATAAGACAGAACACTATGCATGATCAATCCCTGGATCGAGCTTTATACAGCGGTTGATCTTCGTGGTTAATACATCCGCAACCACGGAGATCTGAATGTCTTGGCGAAAACGCTGGTCAAATCCCGAATTTGAATAGATGTGCGCTACTGCAACTGCAGCCCCGGCCGATGGGCGAGCTTCGTGGTGACCGGGCAGGAAAGGCCGGGACGCGGTCATGCGACTTTTCAACACAAGGCCTTCCTCCTTGCGAATCTGCCCGATCTGCGCCAGTTTCACGCCGTAAACACTGGACCATGGCGATCACACCGGCGAAACTGGCTTCGACCTACAAGGAACTCCGCAGCGCGAACGGGGGTTTTCAGAGCGACTACTTCGGCTTGCTATACCTCGAGGAGGAACTCCATGTGCCCCGTGACGAGGCGTTGGACCACATCGCCTTCGGTCCACACGACCATGGGATCGACGCCTACCACATCGACCCCAAGAAGCGCACATTGTCGCTCTTCGTGTTCCGCCACACCCGCCAGCATGACGCCTTCCGCACGGGTTATGATCAGCTGATCGCCCACGGGATCGACCAGCTCTTCGGCAAGGCCCCCAGCAACGACCCGTTCATGCGCCGCCTGCGCAAGCGTTTGCAGGATGACGGTCGCCATGTGGACCGCGTGGTGTTCCAGTTCGTCTTCCTCGGCGATCCCGCAGAGGCTGAGCGCAGTACCGTGCTGGACAAGCTCCGCGAGGACCTCGAGAACAAGCAATACCTGATCAACGACCACTTCTCCGGCCGCCCGGTGACCATGGTGGTGGTGTACCGCAGCAGCAGCACGGGTCGCAGCAGCGAGGCCCATGAGCACCGCACCCGCCAGTTCGCGCTGGACCTGGGCACCGTGCTCGATGCCGATGGTCCGGGCGGTGAGGCCATGCACGTGGGCTTCATGCGCCTGTGGGACCTCCACCAGATGCACAAGGCCATGGGCGACCGCTTCTTCGAGCGCAACATCCGCTATGGCATGCCGGACACCAGTCCCGCCAACCGCAGCATGGAAAAGAGCTTTAAGCAGATCCTGGTGGATGGTACGCTGGACCCGGCCCGGTTCCTGTTCGACCACAACGGTGTTACGTTCAGTTGCGAGAAGTTCACGCGCACAGGACATGCCACTGCCGAGATCCTGGAGCCCCGCCTGCTAAATGGCGCCCAGACCA
The DNA here is from genome assembly GCA_031411095.1 of Flavobacteriales bacterium. Lineage (GTDB taxonomy): Bacteria > Bacteroidota > Bacteroidia > Flavobacteriales_F > PHOS-HE28 > PHOS-HE28. The sequence continues at coordinate 125,591 of JANOAK010000013.1, forward strand.
TCACCACCATCGGTCGCTTTTTGTTGAAACATGAGGATCACCGTGACATCAACCGCATCAAGGACCGCCTGAAGAAGGTGCGCGTGCTGGCGAAAGTGGTGAGCGAGGCCAGCGACAGCTTCGTAGTGGGTGTTACCATCAACAACAACCGGCAGACGCCGATACAGCCGTGGAACCTGCGTGCGAACGACATGATCCAACTACAGTTGCAGGACCGCTTCCGCGAGCTGGGCATCTTCTACGAGCGCCAGGAGCGCAGCTTCGAAGGCCATACTGCCGAGGAACTGGAAGAGTTGGGCATTGTGGAGAACAAGGCCATCGGACTGTTGAAGCTGGCGCAGACCTTTCTCGCCAGCGAAGGCGAGATCGACAAGATGCGCAGCATGCGCACGGCCTTCGAGGACGACAAGATCTATGAGCTGATGTTCAGCCCGAGCCGCCTGAACGCCGATGCGCGCAAGATCGTGCTGTGCTACAAGAGCCAGGAGCGCCTGGGCCGCATGACACGCGAGATCGTGGAGAAGGGCACCACCAAATATGCCTTCCTGCCCAAGGCCCGCTTGCTGCTCTTCGCCCTGATGTGTCAGGCCCTGCTGAACGAGGACAATGTGGAGAAGCTCGCCGATGAACATGGCAAGGACATGGTGATCAGCGCGGATTATGCCAAGCTGCTCTACAACCTGGCCAGCACCAAGTGCCGTCCGATCCTGAGCGAATTGATCGCCCTGCCCACGTATGCAGACAAGGTGGCCCAGGACCGCTACGACTTCCTGCGCACCCACGCGGCCTTCAAGCACGCCATGAAGATCGCCGCTGACCGCTACGATTGGAGCGTGAAGCGCCTTCGCTAAGCCCCGTGTCCCACGTCCGGTGAATGGCTAGGACCGGTCGCGTGGTGCACTTTCCGTTCGTACCATCTGCCGAAGGGCCATGGTCCCGTGCTGCAACTTTGTTGGCATGAAACACCATCTTTCCACCCTGAGCGTATTGCACTACGTATATGGCGTTCTGGAACTCATCGGCGGCATGGCCGTGCTCATCCTCATCGGCATGGGTTGGTTCCTTAACAGCGACTGGCTGGCGGAGCAGGCCGGTGAGCCGATCCCCTCCTTCCTGGGCGTATTCCTGCAGGTGGTGGGATGGGTGCTGTTCGTGATCCTGTGCACAAAAGGGGCCTTGAACATCTGGAGCGGTTGGTCCATCAGCCGGGGGAGGAATCGCACCTTGAGCATGGTGACGGCGGCGCTGAACTGTTTGAACATCCCCTTCGGCCTGGCCTTGGGCATCTTCACCTTCATTGTGCTCAGTGACCGTGCGGTGCGCGAGGTGTACGGCCTGTCGGTGTAGCCCTTACGCCAGGATCACCCCTTCGGAGCGCAGGCCATGAGCGCTTGCAACGCCCTGCTGGTGGCGGTGGCCGATGAGCCAGCATAACCAGGCATCGGCCTCGTGCCGGTCGGCTGGATCGGGGGGCGGCACCATGCACATGCCCGCCATCAGCCGCAGTTTGTGCGCGGGAATGGCGCGGCCATGCGGGATCTTCAGGAAGTCCCACTCGCGCCGCACCAGCGCAGCCGGATATACCTCGTGCACATGGATGCCCATGTCCCTCCATTGCGCTGCGCAGCGCATGGCGCGGGCGGTGAGGCCGCCGAGGAACATCGGGCTCATGCCCCCCACCATGCGATCGGCCTGGCGGAAGATGTAGTCCGTGCCCTTGCCGAAGTATGCCGCAGGCAGACTGAGCGGTGCATCGATGTAGATGGCCTTCGGCCCATGTCGCTCCACCCAGGCATTCAGCCATTCATCGCCGTCCTCCCCTTCAACACCGCGCTCGAAGTGGAACAGTCCGCGTTCACGGCGGCAGATCACCGTGCTGCCCGATGTCTTTGCACCAAAGTCCATCCCTACGAACATGCAGACCTCAACACACCATGCGACCTGTGTGTTCGCGCACCATCCATGGTGAACCGATCATGGTGCTCGGCTGTTGTAGCACCATGTCCACCGCACCGTTCCTGATCGTTGGGGCCTCTCGCGGCATAGGCCGACGTCTGGCCGAGATGCTGTTGTCCGACGGACATGGCGTGATCACGGTCGCCCGTTCAGCCGATCATCCCGCAGGTGTGCTATCCCACATCATGGTGGACGTTGTGACGGATGGGCTACCATTGGATCAACTTCCCTCGGCCTTGGCGGGAATGGCCTACTGCCCCGGCAGCATCGACCTGAAGCCACTGCGCTCGTTGAAGGCAGAGGACCTGCGCAACGCGTTCGAGGTGAACGTGGTGGGCGCCCTCAACGCGGCCCAAGCGTGTGCGGAGCCCTTGAAGCGGTCAAGTGGTTCCATGCTCTTCTTCAGTACTGTGGCGGTTGGACGAGGCATGGCCTTCCATACGTCTGTGGCTGCGGCCAAAGGCGCTGTGGAAGGGCTCTCCCGCTCCCTCGCAGCGGAACTCGCTCCGGCCGTACGGGTGAACTGCATCGCCCCGAGCCTTACGAGGACCTTCCTTTCGGAGAAGTTGCTCTCCTCCCCTGAGCGCGAGAAGGCGTGTGCCGACCGACATCCGCTGAAGCGTGTGGGCGAAATGGACGACGTTGCGGCCATGGCCGCCTTTCTGCTCAGCTCACGGGCATCGTGGATCACCGGACAAGTGCTCGCCGTGGATGGCGGAATGGGCGCCCTGTGAGGAGCGGATCAGTTGGCTGTCACGGGACCAGTTCAATGGTATTGGGCGGTGTGCTCGGTGGTAATGGCGTTCTGCCGCCGATCACCGCCATGACGATCACCGACACGAGCATCATGGACAGGATCACTACAGCGATGGAGCGCGCAGCGGGCATATCGTCCGGTGCATCGTCATCGATCAGCTCAGGGACCGAGCCGTCGTGTATGTGGAAGTGCTTGTCGGCTGACATGGTGGTTGGTGTTCGTTAACCGCCGGATTGAAGGTACGGGCGATCAAGTGGCCGGAAGTTGCCTGGAGCGAAAGGACCCATGGATGGCTATGGCGCGATCTATCAACGATCGCAACGCTATTGTTAACAAGCCCTGGGGCCCGCGTCCTTGCGGAGCCTATGGTGTTGAAAACCTACCGCGGCGGCCAATGGACACAGACCGGTGTTCACAATTCAAACTGTGCGGTACTGGTCCCCCGCAAACCCGCGCCGCTACTTTCGCCGCCGTTGTTCACCCGTTGACCCAACGTTTTTTAACCTCATACGCTTCTAACCACACAGGACCATGGCCAAGATCATTGCCATCGTGAACCAGAAAGGCGGTGTCGGCAAGACGACCACCGCGATCAACCTGGCCGCTTGTCTGGGTGCCTTGGAGCGGCGCACCCTGTTGGTGGACGCCGATCCCCAGGCCAACGCGACCAGCGGCACCGGTTACGACCCGCGCGAGGTGAAGGCCAGCATCTATGAGAGCATCATCAACGGCGCCCCGGCCACCGAGGTGATCCGCAACACCGACAATCCGAACCTCGACCTGCTGCCCGGCCACATCGACCTGGTGGGCGCCGAGATCGAAATGATCGACATGCCCGATCGCGAGAAGCAGATGAAACGGGTATTGGAGCCGCTCCGCGAGCTGTATGACTTCATCATCATCGACTGCTCGCCCTCCCTGGGTCTGGTAACCGTGAACGCGTTGACCTGTGCGGACAGTGTGATCGTGCCCGTGCAGTGCGAATACTTCGCCTTGGAAGGCCTGGGCAAACTGCTCAACACCATCAAGATCGTTCAGCAGCGCCTCAACCCCGAATTGCTCATCGAAGGCATGCTGCTTACCATGTACGACAGCCGCCTGCGCCTGGCCAATCAGGTGGTGGATGAGGTGAAGACGCACTTCCAGCAGCTCGTGTTCGACACCGTGATCCACCGCAACGTGGCGCTGGGCGAGGCCCCGAGCCACGGACAGACCATCATCATGCACGATGCCAGCAGCAAGGGCGCCACGAACTATCTCAACCTGGCGCGCGAGATCCTGCAGAAGAACGACATGACGCGCATCCGCGAAGCGGAGCGGATCATTGCCATCGCCGAGGAACAACCATGACGAAGAAGCGAGGACTGGGCCGTGGGCTCAGTGCACTGCTGGAGGACAGCAGCACGGACATCACCGAACGTATCGCCACCACTGAACCCGGCTCGCATCGCGTGGCGGGCGGTGTGGCGAACATCCTGATCTCTCAGATCGAACCCAACCCCTTCCAGCCGCGCACGCACTTCAGCAAGGAGGCGCTGGTGGAACTGGCACAGAGCATCAAGCAGCTCGGCATCATCCAGCCGGTGACGGTGCGGAAGATCGGTTACGACAAGTACCAGCTCATCAGCGGCGAGCGCCGTTTCCGCGCCTCGCAGGTTGCCGGCCTCACGGAGATCCCCGCCTACATCCGCATCGCCAACGACGAAGGCATGCTGGAGATGGCGCTCGTGGAGAACATCCAGCGCGAAGAGCTGGATGCCATTGAAGTGGCGATCAGCTTCCAGCGATTGGTGGACGAAGTGAACCTGACGCAGGAACAACTGAGCGAAAAGGTGGGCAAGGACCGCGCGACGGTGGCCAACTACCTGCGCTTGCTGAAGCTGCCGCCCGAGATCCAACTGGGACTTCGCCAACGGCAGATCGGCATGGGCCACGCCCGGGCGTTGATCACCATGACCGATCCACAGAAGCAGCTGGAACTGTACCAGCGCATCGTGGAGAGCCAGATGAGCGTGCGACAGGTGGAGGAGATCGCCCGTGACAAGAGCCCCTTGGGCTTCAGCAGCGGTGGTGGCGGTGGCGAGCGTATGAACGCGGCGCGCCAGAAACACCTGAGCAAGTACCTGGCCGGCATCTTCGGCACCAAGGTGTCGGTGAAACAAGGCCTTACAGGCAAGGGGAAGATCGAGATCGCCTTCAAGAACGACGAGGAGCTCGACCGCATCAAACGCCTGCTCGAGAGCCGCTGATCGCGTATTGGCCCGATCTTCGCGGCAGCAACGCGCATGACGGGCCCTTTCCGTACCCTCTTTTTCTGTTGGACGCTGGTGATCGCAGGGGACGCCAGCGCCCAGGCCGATACCAACGTGGTGAGGTCCGCTGCGGCCGATAGCACAGGACCCCTCGGCTGGCGTGCACGGCATAGTCCTCAGAAGGCCGCACTCTATTCGGCCATTCTTCCCGGTGCCGGGCAGATCTACAATCGCAAGTACTGGAAAGCCCCGATCGCGTGGGGAGGACTCGGTGCGTGCGTTTACTTCATTCACCGCAACAACACCGAATTCCAGCGCTACAAGACCGCCTATCTCGCCCAAGTGGATGGCGACCCTACCACGGTGGATGAGTTCAACGGTCGCTTTTCGCCGGAGACAGTGCGGAATGTGGCGGATCAATACCAGCGTTGGCGCGACCTCAGTTACATCTGCCTGGCCGGGGTGTACATCCTGAACGTGGTGGACGCCGCTGTGGATGGCTATTTCGTGCACTTCGATGTAGGCGATGACCTGTCGCTGGACCTTGGCCCTTCGCTGCCACTGGCCGCCCAAGGCGCCACAGGCCTGTCGCTGCGCCTGCGCCTCTAACTTCGGCACCGCATGAGGATCGCACTGTACGGCTACGGCAAAATGGGCAAGGCCATTGAACAGGTCGCCTTGGTCCGCGGTCACCAGGTGCCGTTGAAAGTGGATGCCGCCAACGCAGGCGCTACGCCCAAGGGTTGCGATGTGGCGATCGAGTTCAGTCGACCGGATCAGGTGATGGCCAACATGAAGCTGTGCCTGGAGGCAGGAGTGCCCATTGTTGTGGGAACAACCGGCTGGTACGAACACTTGAACGAGGTGAAAGCGATGGTGCAGGCGAACTCTGGTGCGCTGCTATGGGCCAGCAACTTCAGCATCGGTGTGAACCTTTTCTTCAAGTTGAACCGGTACCTCGCGGGCCTGATGGATCAACAATCCGGATATGCCGTGCACATCGATGAGGTCCATCACATTCACAAGCTCGATGCACCGAGTGGAACGGCGATCACGCTGGCACGTGACATCGACCTGAAAACGCAGCGTTACACAGGTTGGGAATTGATGACTCCTGCTCCTGCTCCTGCCTCCCGACTTCGCCGGGACCTGCGGCCTGCTCCTGCTCCTGCCCCTGTCTTCATCACGAGCGAGCGCACAGGCGAGGTACCCGGCAAGCACAGTGTGACCTGGAGCAGCGCCGAGGACAAGATCACCATCACGCATGACGCCTTTGGCCGCGCGGGCTTCGCGACGGGTGCCGTGGTGGCCGCGGAATGGCTTCAAGGCCGACAAGGACTGTTCACCATGGACGATGTGCTCGACATGCCCCGATGACCGTTCATCACGTTGCTGACACGTCTTCACGCATTTTCACGTTCCAACCCCGATCCGAATCCGCACTTTCGCGCTTCGCCGAAACCCATGCGCCAGCCGCGCATGGTCAAATGAGCAACTGACCACATGATCCCCTGGATCCTCCTCCTCGCCTACCTCGTTGTTCTGTCCATCGCCCTGCCGCGCATATTCGCAAAGGCCGGTGCCCCTGCTTGGGCCGGTTACATCCCGGGTTACAACCTCATCGTCTGGAACCGGATCCTCGGCAAGCCGTGGTACTGGACGATCCTGCTGTTGGTGCCCGGCATCAACCTGCTGATGCTGATCATCTACAACGTGAACACCAGCATCGCCTTCAACGAGCGCGACTTCAAGCAGCACGTGATCGCGGTGTTCACCCCGTGGATAACCCTGCCACGCCTGGCCTTCAAGCCTGAGCACAAGTGGGTGGGCCCTATCCCCATCGGCGAGCGCAAGCGCACGGGGCTGGCGCAATGGGGCGATGCCATCCTCTTTGCCGTGATCGTTGCTACCACCTTCCGCGTATTCACGTTCGAGGCCTTCACCATCCCCACCGAATCGATGGAAAAGAGCTTGTTGGTGGGCGACTACCTGTTCGTGAGCAAGCTGAGCTACGGTGCGCGCACGCCAATGACGCCGATCACCTTCCCCTTCACGCACCACACCCTGCCGCTCACCGAGCACACACCCAGCTTCACCAACTGGTTCTCCCTGCCCTACTTCCGCCTACCGGGACTGGGCAAGCCCGAACGCGGCGATGCCGTGGTGTTCAACTTCCCGGAAGGTGATACGGTGGTGGCCAACTTCCAGAACATGAGCTACTACCAGCTTGTACGTAGCGTGGGGCGCAAATCGCTGGAACAGGGCTATTGGCTGGGCCGCGACCGCAATGGGCGTCCGGTGAAGTATGAGACCGGTGGCCTGCTGATCCGCCCGGTGGACAAGCAGGAGAACTATATCAAACGTTGCGTAGCCGTTGCTGGCGATACCATCGAGGTGCGCGATTGCCAGCTCTATGTGAACGGCGCGGCCCAGCCCCTGCCTACCAACGGCCAGTTGGGCTATGAGTTCAAGGTGCGCGGCGAGTTCGGCGCGAACATCCTCAAGGACCAATACGATGTCTCCTTCGCCGATGTGCAGCATGTGGACTATCGTACGGACAGCATCACCATCCCTTTGCGACCGACCATAGCACCGCAATTGGGCAAGCTGCGCAACGTGGTGGAGATGCATCACCAGAACAAGCCGCGCGGGTACTACAAGGGAGATGACGGACGCGGCATGCCCATCTTCCCGAGCGATCCGCGCTTTGATTGGACCGAGGACAACTTCGGACCGCTGTGGGTGCCGAAGGCCGGCGCCACCGTCCAGCTGACCCCCGAAAACCTGCCGCTCTATCGCCGCGCGATCCAGGTCTATGAGCGCAATACGGTGGACCTGCGCGGCAACGACATCTTCATCAACGGGGCGAAGGCGAACAGCTACACCTTCCAGCAGGACTACTACTGGATGATGGGTGATAACCGACACCGCTCCCAGGATGCGCGTTACTGGGGCTTCGTTCCCTTCGACCATGTGGTGGGCAAGGCCGTGCTGGTGTGGTTGAGCACGGACCCGGAAAAAGGCGGATTCCCCGGCGGTGTTCGCTGGAAACGTCTGTTCTCCCTGGTGCGTTGATCATCGCTGCAACGGATGGTTCGCCCACTGCATAAGGCATGGGTCTGGCTGAGAACCGGTAAGGCCGATGGGCCCCAGCAGTGGGTGAAGGCGGGCGCGTTGGCCATCGGTCTGCTGGTCCTCCTCCATTTCTTCGTGATCCGATGGGTCACCGTGCGCAGTGACAGCATGTACGCCACGCTGATGTCCGGCGACCTGGTGGGCATGACCCGTTGGCCGTTGTGGACGGGATCGGAACGTGGTGACATCGTCGTGTTCCGCGATCCGATGCAGGACGACCGGTCCATGAGCCGCAGGCAGCTGTTGGTGAAGCGCATCGTTGGCCTCCCCGGCGATCGCGTGGAACTGCGGGCTGGGCAGGTCTTCGTGAACGGACAACTCCTTCCATCCACCGCAATGGGGACCGAACGCTGGACCGTGCGGGTGAAGCCAGGCGTGTCCGCCGCCACGTTCCTCGCCTCCTTGGGCCGACCTCCAGCCTATGTGCTCCCCGAGGGACGTGATATTGAGATCCCGCTGAATGCCGCCATGGCTGCGGACATGCGGATGCGGCCGGAAGTTGAACGCATCGAACGGACGCGACTTGCCAGCGATGGGTCCATGAACCTGTTCCCGTTCGGTCCAGGGAACCATTGGCGGCCCAACGACTACGGTCCGATCGAGGTTCCCGGACAAGGCCAACGGCTGGCCATCCATGCCGGATCGCTCGCGATGTATGACCGCATCATTGCGGTTTACGAGGGGAACCAGGTGGAGGTCGTGGACGACGAGTTCCTCATCAACGGAAAAAAGGAGGGCTGGTACACAGTTGAACAGGATCACTACTTCGTGCTGGGCGATAACCGGGAGAACAGCTCGGACAGTCGTCACTGGGGCTTCCTGCCCGCCGATCATCTGGTGGGTCGCGTTGGCTTCGTGCTGCTCAGCATCGGTCCGACGGGCGAACTGCGGGCGGGTCGTTGGTGCAAGCGGTTACCTTAGGACCATGCGCAATTCCGTTCGCTGCTTCCGCCTGACACTGCCGTCCGTCCTCCTGCTGCTGGTCCTTGGGGTGTCCTGCACAACTAACGACGATACCTTGTGCAAACGCTACTACGTGCCGTACCCGGACCTGGTGGGCCAGCGCCAGCGCACTACGCAGAACGCTTCCTTCCTGGATGCGATGTCCGCGTATTCACGGGGCGAATATGCGGTGGCCGCTGAAGGCCTGAAAACCTACGTGGACAAGAACGAAAAGGACGTGACGGCCCGCATGTACCTGGCCAGTGCGCTCCTCGGTGCGGGCGAACCGTCCAAGGCCGAAATGCACTTGGACTTCATCGAACGCTCGCCGAACATCGGGTTCAAGGATCAGGTGGAATGGTACAATGCGCTGTGTTATCTCTGCAGCGGCCAATACACGCGCTGCCTCCAACAAAGCATGTGGATAGCGCAGCGCCCCGCACACACGTACAAGGAACAGGCGCAGGAACTGGTTGACCTGCTCATGGACCACTGAGGTCATGTCCATCGACATTGCTGCCATCGAACGCATGGAGCAGCGGCCATTGCCGGGGCATGGAGCCTTCCTTGAGCTGGCCGGCTACCAGCGCCCGGACCTGAACGAGGTGCGCCTGCGCAGCCCGGCACCGAAGGAAAGCGCTGTGCTCGTGTTGTTATATCCCCGATCCGGTAGCATGCACACCCTGCTCATGCTTCGGCCGACCTATGAGGGGGTGCACAGCGGGCAGGTCGGTTTTCCCGGTGGGCATCGTGAGTTGTACGATGTGGACCTGAGGGCAACGGCGCTTCGCGAGTTCTCCGAGGAGGTCGGCGCGGCCACCGGTAATGTGCGTGTGATCCGGGAACTGACCCCGGTATACATCCCCCCGAGCCATGCCGTGGTAACGCCTGTGCTCGCCTTCGCGCCACGATTGGGACCCACGTCACCCGATCCGCGTGAGGTGGCCGGCCTGATCCCCACCGCCATGGATCACCTGCTGCGCGATGATATCCTGAAACGCACCCGCATGTTCGTGAAGGCCGTGGGACGCGAACTGGTAGTACCCTACTGGGACATTGACGGGCACGTGGTCTGGGGAGCAACGGCCCTGATGATCGCCGAGCTACGCGCTTTGTTCCTCGAGGATCGTTAAGCCCACTTCCGTACGAAAGCGCTCGTTCGGTCTGAGACCGAGGTCATCGGCACTGTATTCGGGCTTGATGCGCCGCACGAAGTACATGTCGATGCGGCCTTTGTTCTTGGCCTCGATCTGTCCGCGATGGTCGCACACGAACCAGTTCTTCACCAGCTCATAGGTCGTTTCGCTGATGTTCACTTCACCGGGTTCCCCGCTGCTTTCCATGCGGCTGGCGGTGTTCACGGCATCGCCCCAGATGTCGTACGCGAACTTCCGCTTGCCCACCACGCCGGCCACCACAGGCCCACTATGCAGGCCGATGCGCAGGATCCACGGATGGGTGCCTGCAGCACCGTTCGGCTGGGATCCAAGGTGCATCTCATGGCGGATCTCCAGCGCGGCCATAACGGCCTTCACGGCGTGGAAAGGGTCGGCCGCAGGAACGCCGCAGGCGCTCATATAGCTGTCGCCGATGGTCTTGATCTTCTCGATGCCGTACTTGCCCACGATATCATCGAAGCGGACAAAGCAGCCATCAAGCTCGTCCACCAGCCTTTCCGGGCTCATCTTCTCGGCCACCTTGGTGAAGCCTTTCATATCGGTGAACATCACTGTGACGTTGTCGTACCTGCGCGCCGTGGCCTTGCCCTTCTCGTTGAGTTCGTCGCTGATCATCTTGGGCAGGATGTTCAGCAACAACCCTTCGATACGCACTTTCTGGCCTGCGATCTCCTCACTCTGCTTCACCACCTCGGCCGTGCGCTCCTTCACCCGCTGCTCGAGCACCATGTTGCGCATGCGAAGCTGCCGTTCACGGAACTTCAGGTAGCTGAAGCCGCCCGCCAGGATGAGCGCGGTTAAACCCACATAGAACCACCAAGTGCGATACCAAGGTGGAAGGATGTGCACATCATATCCGAGCGCTTCGCTCCACAGTCCGGCCCGGTTCAAGGCCTTCACGCGGAAGGTATATCGTCCCGGAGGAAGCGCCGGGTAATAGGCTTCGCCATCGGCGGTGATGGGCTGCCAATCGTCGTCCAGCCCACTGAGCATGTATTGGTAGCGAACGGCATCGGGATCGCTCAGGCTGACACTGCCGAATGCAATGCGGATGTTGCGCTCGTTGTGCGCCAGGTCGATTCCGGAGGACAGCGGGCGCTCCACCTGATCCACGCTGAGGCTGCGGATCGCAACCACAGGGGCCAGGCTTCTGTCGGTGCCTTTCTCCAGGGTGATGCGCGTGGCGCCAGCGTTGGTGCCGAACCACAGGTCACCGCTGCGCGCGACACAGACGGCATTGGCCTTGGCCTCCTTGCCATTGATGCCACTTCGCTGCGTGTACGAGAGGAAGTTGTCCTGTTCGGGTCGCCACTTGTTCAGGCCTTCGGTGGTGCCGATCCAGATGTGCCCCTCACGATCCGATGCGAGCGAGCGGATATTGTTGCTGAGCAGGCCTTGGTCCGTGGTGTAATGCGCCACCTCGTTGCCGTCCTTCAGCACAGTGATCCCCGTGCCATCCGAGCCAGCCCACAATCGGCCTTGTGGATCCGTGATGAAACACGTGGGGTTGAACGAACGGGCCATGTCCACATGGGTCCCTTTTCCATCCTTCACCTGGGTGATCCCCCTGCCCGTGCTACCCACCCACAGCACCCCTTGCTTGTCCCGGAAAAGCGCGGTGACCGGTGTGGTGGGCACACCGTCCTCTTCGGTGAACACGGTGGGCGGAACGCCAGGGTCGTAGCGTTTCAATCCGTTGACCGTACCGATCCACAGCGAGCCCTTTGCCCCCAATTCCAACGCCGTCACATGGCCTTCGGGTATGACGGCGGACAGGTCCGGGTGCTCAACTGCCCGATAGGCCTGTGCATCCCAGTCGATCAGGCTTCCCGATTCGGTGCCGATCCAGATGTGCCCTTGTGCATCCTCACGGAGGCACCGTACCCGGTTGTTGGTAAGGGCGCCGCTTTGTGACGTGAGGGTGCGGGTGAAGACATTAGCCGGATCACGGGCATCGAGGATGGTGATGCCACCGTTGGTGCCGAACCATATGCGTCCCTGTTGGTCCTCCAGTACGGCCCACACTTGCGGGTCCAGGAGGCCGTCCTCTTCGATGAAGTTCAGGAAGTGTTCGCCTTTGAAGATGGACAGGCCGGCGTCGTTCGTGGCGATGAGCATGTTGCCCTCGCGGTCCCTCGCGAACCGGCGGATCACAAGGCCGGGCATGCCGGTGGCCGGATTGAAGGTGCGTCGCACGCCATTCATGCCGATCACAGCCACGCCTCCATCCAGGGTGCCCACCCACACCTGCCCGGCCAGGTCCTCGCCGAAGCAGGTCACCGTGTTGCTGGGCAGTCCATTGAAATGGGCATGGTTCACCACTTGTCCGCTGCGCGTGTCCAGCACATAGGCCCCTTCGCTTCGCGTGCCCAGCCAGATGCGACCGAGGCCATCCTCATGCACCGCTGTAATGAGCTGCACCTCCTGTAACCCGGCATATTCAAGCGCCGCAAATCGCGCCTTCTCCGCATCCCATTTCTTCAACGTGCCGCCATCCTCCAGAAAGGCCAGTACTCCACTGCGGAGGGAGGTGATGCCCGTGACATGGTCGATGATGCCGGCACCCTTACGCTCCACGTTCAACGTGGCCCCGTTGGATGCCTCACGCGCATGTAGCATGCCCTGCCCCATCGTGCTGAGCCAGAGCCCTCCGCCCCCGTCCGCGGCGATACCGGTGATGTCAGCGTTCAAGGACAGGCCTTCCACGTTCATCACGTGTGGCTTCCCGTCCGTGAGTTGCGCAAGTCCTCCGCCCCCATACCCCACCCACAGCCTCTGTTGTCCATCCAGGAAGAGCGCCCGCACGGCGCCCGGGGGCATCCCTTCGTTCTGTCCAAAGGGGGTCACCGCTTTCCCGTCATAACGCACAAGGCCCGCGTCAGTTCCCAACCAGACCATGCCCGTGCTGTCCTGGAGCAAGGTGTGGACCTTGGTGTTGGGGAGGCCCTCCGCCAGCCCCACCGTTTCGAAGTAGAAACGCTGCGCAAGGACCGGAAGCGAGGCAAGGCACAGCAGGGCGATGGTCAGCCTGCGCATGGAGTGAACGTTCGCCATGGAGTATGGTGTGGCGCTTCGTTAGCGCGTAAGGTCGTAGATGCTGGCTTCAGAGCCCGCTGCATCGCTCACCACGAGCGTGTTCCGCACGGTCTCACTGTAGTTCTGCATCTGGCCTTTGAGCGACCCGTAGTTATAGAACGAGTAGATGTCGTCCTTCTTCCCATCCACGGGGACCCAGAAGCTCTTGCCACCGACGGTACGCCCGTGTCCGCTATACCACACCAGGATCGTCTCCACCCTGTTCGTTCGAGCGAGGTCCCGCAGTTCAATGTTGAAGAAGCGCTCGAGCTGTTGCTTGGTGAGGTTCTTTCGGGTGATGGTCTTCTGCACGCTGTATTTGGAGAAGGCCTTGCGCATCTTCTCCATGTCCGCTGCGGATGAGTTGAGCGCGGGGAAGTTGCGATAGTCCGTGTTCTCGAGGTAGATGATCCAGGTGGTACCCGTGGCGCTCTCCACCGGTTTGGGTGGCACCGGACGGTCCGAAGCCGGCTTGGCGGCCACAGGGACAGGTGCCTGGCGTATGATCGCGAAGGCCAGGTCGCGACCATTGCCGAACTGGTCCTCGGCCCGCACGGTGAACTGGTTGCGCCCCCTGATGTCGAGCTTGATACTGAAATCCGTTTGTGTGGTGTCGGTGCGGTAACTGGCCATGACGCCATCAACGGAGATGGACCGGATCCCGCTGGGGTCGCTGGCCAGGCCTTCCAGGAACAGGTCATCCCGCCCCTCGGGTACCGTGATCACCCGATCGCTCGAAGCGCGCGGCGTAGTGAGCGAAAGCTCCGGAGGTGTGCTCTCGCTGCGCTCCACGACCAGATCCACGCGCGCCGTGTTGTCATACAGGTCCGTGGCCTCCACCGTGATGGTCTTCTCCTCGGCTTTCAGCGGAATGCTGATGAAGAACTCTGGATCCTTGTCCTCCTTGGTGAAATCGGCATCCTTGCCGTTCACACGGATGCCCTTCAGCAGATTGCGATCGCGCACGTGGCCCGTGACCTTCACCCGGAGCAGTTCAGCGCCCACCATCACCACGGGACTTTCCTGTCGGCGATAAGGTTCCACTACGGTGATCGAGGGAGGATCGCTCTCGCGGTTCTCCTCGAAGATCCGCTTCCCCAATGCTGCGCGTTGCTCAACGATGCCCCGCCGGGCCTCCGCCGTGTAAGTCGTATCCGAGGCCATGAGCTTTTCCGCGCTCTCGAGATCCTTCTTCGCGCCCCCCAGGTCCAGGTTCGCTTCGCGGCACTGGGCGCGGTACACGAGCATGGAGACGTTCGTTGGATCCTCGCTCAGCACCTTGTTCAGGTCGTTCACCGCATTCTGGTGCTGACCAAAACCGTGGTAGTGCTGAGCGCGAAGGCTGTAGACGGCGGCATCCACGCGGCCCAGCGCAATGCACTTGCTCACGTCATCGATGGCCTTGGCATATTCCTTCTGTAGGCCGAAGGCCTTGCTACGTGTGAACAAGGCATCGGTGCTGGCAGGATTCAGTTCCAAAGCGCGGGTGCATTTCTCGATCGCCTTTTCCAGGGTGCGTACCTGCATGGTGGTGCCGCTGTAATGCTGGAACAGCTTCAGCTGTGTTTCGGCCAGCGCCACGTAGGCCGGCTCATACAGGTAGTTCCACTCGATCACCTGGTCAAAGTCGAATTCCGCTGTCCTGTAGTCGTGTGAGGCCATTCGCGCGAGGCCGTGCCAGTGGTAGGTATCGGTGGTTGCCTTGAGGGCGAGCGCTGCATCGGCGTTGGCGACGGCCCCGTCCACATCGCCCTTGGCGAGCGCGATCCGAACGCTCACCTGCAACGCTTCCATGCATTTGGGGTCCACCTTCAACGCGCGGGTGCAGAGCTCCTCCGCAGCGGCGATGTCACCAAGTTCAACATAAGCCTTGGCCGCGGCCGCCGCATATTTGGGTTCTGCCGGATCAAGTTGGGCCACCATGCGACGATCCGCTGCGCATTCCTGCTTTCGACCCAACAGTTCGTACACATCGGCACGGGCCTCATAGGCCTTCAGGTACTTCGGGTCCACCTGGATGGCCAGCCCATATTTCTCCAAGGCCTGATCCAACTGGCCGTCCGCTCGAAGTGCCTCAGCATCCTTCAAGAAGGCTTTGCCGCTTTGGGCGTGGGCGCCGATCTGTGACAGCAGGCCCAATACGAGCAGGAGGGTCCGAATGTGCTTCATGGAGATGTGCTAAAATAGGTTCCAGTGGCTTCGACCTTGGTTAAGAATCCGACCTTACCGAGGGCAAACTTGGATTGATGCGCGGGGGATGATGGAAACTCAGTCCCGTGTCCGCACTTCGTTCACTTCGCCTTGAGCACCATCGAAAACCACGGTCGTATAGAACGGCCAGGTGCCCCCCAAGCCCCATGGCCCGGTGCGCAGACCAAGATCAACTGCATACTCGAGCGTATAGCCAAAGGTGTCGGAGGCGTCAGGTGAACCCAAAAGGTCGATCACCCGGTCCTTGTTCATGCCCAAGAGCAGCTTCCGAGCCTCGAGGTCCTGCACCATCGCACCGCGAACGCGACGATCGCCGGCCCGCCAGATATCCGCGTCGAAGGTCCGATCCGCAAGGCCGTCCGATCGGCCGATGCCGGTGGACCACTGGGCAACACCCAGCAGGACGAGAACTAGAAGGATGCCCAGGACCGACCTTCGGAGCATCGACAACGCTTGGGGCCGTTACTCCGTGATGAACTTGTCCATCACGGCCTGCGTTACGCCGCTGCTGCTGAATCCGCCATCGTGGAACAGGTTCTGCATGGTGACATAGCGCGTGAGGTCGCTGAAGAGGCTGATGCAGTAGTTGGCACAGTCCGTTGCAGGTGCGTTGCCGAGCGGGCTCATCTCCTGGGCGAATCCATAGAAACCGCCAAAGCCTTTGATGCCGCTGCCGGCCGTGGTCATCGTGGGCGATTGGCTCACCGTGTTCACGCGCACGTTCTTCTTCATCCCGTAGTGATAGCCCCAGGAACGAGAGATGCTCTCGAGCAGGGCCTTGGCATCGGCCATGTCGCCGTAGCCGGGGAAAACGCGCTGGGCGGCGATGTAGCTGAGGGCCACCACACTGCCCCACTCGGCCATGGCGTCCTGCTTGTAGGCCGCCTGGATCATGCGGTGCAGGCTCATGGCGCTGATGTCCAGCGTTTGCTTGTACCACTCGTAGTTCAGGTCGTCGTAGGCCTTGCCCTTACGCACATTGGGGCTCATGCCGATGGAGTGCAGCACGAAATCCACTTTGCCGCCCAGGTGTTGCTGGCCTTCGGCGAACAGCTTTTCAAGGTCCTCGTCCTTGGTGGCATCGGCACCGACGATGGGTGCCTTGATGGCCTCGGCCAGCTTGTTGATCTCGCCCATGCGCATGGCCACCGGAGCATTGGTGAGCACGATGCTGGCGCCTTCGGCATGTGCCAGTTCAGCCACTTTCCAGGCGATGCTCTGGTCGTTCAAGGCGCCGCTGATGATGCCGCGCTTTCCTTTCAATAATCCGTGGGCCATGCTGTGCACGCCGAAGCCCGGCGTAGGCGTTGGTGTTCGCTTGCGGGGGTGAAGATAGAAGTGCGGCCCACTCTACCGCCCTGCGGGGTCCTTGAGACCGGCCAACAGCTTTTCGATGGTGCCTTTTACCCGCGCGGTGCGTGTTTCCTCGCGTTTCGCACCTACTACCCACAATACATATTCCTTTCGGCTCGTGTAAGCCAGTGCTTCGTAGAGGCGGCGTGCTTCACTGTTCTTCTTGAAGGCCGCGGCCAGATCATCCGGTACGCGAACGGTCTTCGTGGCCGCGTCCACCCATTCGGCCTGTGCCGCGTGGTATTCCTTGCTGGCACGGCTTGGCCCTTCAGGAGGTACGTTCTTCATGAGGAAGGCGCTCCATTCCGCGTTGAAGGAAATGAGGGACAGCCATTTCATGTTAAGCCCTTCAAGGGAATCCCAGCCTTTGTCGCGCGTGAGGTCGGTCCTCCCTCCTTTCGGGTATGCGATCCACAGCAGGCCACCGGGGGACAACGCCTTGACGCACTTCGGAAGATCCCTTTCAAGCTGGTGCCGGTCCGACACGAAAAAGAGGATGAAGTCATTCGTGGTGCTCAGCTTGTTCACGACGGTGGCCCCTTTGGGCAAGGCACCCAGCGTGCTCCTGAGATCACCTGGCGCATGCAACGTTGCAATGGAGATGCCGGCCGTGATGCGGAGCTTCTTCTGGAGAGCGAGGGACATGATGCGAAGATCATGATCGCCGGTCGATCCCGTATCATTGTTGTAAAGGGAAAAGCACCATGATCGTACTCTACATCCTCCTGGGCATCATCGCGTTGATCCTGCTATTGGCCTTCATGAAGCCCAACACGCTGCGCTATTCCCGCAGTGCGCTGATCAATGCACCGGCTGAGCGGATCTTCCCCCTTATCAACGACTTCCACGAATGGCAGAAATGGTCGCCGTGGGAAAGGCTGGATACCGGCATGACGCGCACGCACAGCGGGGCCCAGAACGGCAGGGGAGCGCGATATGCCTGGGTAGGAAACAAGAAGGTCGGTGAAGGGAGCATGGAGATCATGGACTCCAAGGCACCGGATCAAGTGGACATCAAGATCGATTTTTTGAAGCCATGGGAGGCGCATAACAGGATCGTGTTCCTGCTTCAGCCCCGAGGGAACGGGACATTGGTGGACTGGACCATGACCGGTCCGTCCAACTTCATGGCGAAGGTCTTTAGCGTGTTCATGGACATGGATAAGATGGTAGGAAAGGATTTCGAACGAGGTCTGGCGAACCTGAAAGCCGAGTTGGAGAAGTTGGCGGATCGTCCGGTTTGAGACGGTCCCTTTCTGGAACCTGGTGGGGAGCACCGTCTCATCAGCGGGGAAATGGGTTCCGATCAACTTGGTTCTGCTACTCCTTCGCGGTAATTTCGGGACCGACTTATGGGTGGGGCGTCAGCACATCTCAACCGGATCACATGGGAACAAGCAACGCCCAACGGAACCATGGCAGTGGTGTAAAGACCAACTCCACAACATCCGGTAAGAAGGATATGTTAAGCTTTTTCGAGTTCCTTACGGAAGGCTTCGCCTGGCTGCAGATAGCGGCCTCCCCCACTCTGCTCGGCTCGGTCATCGGCGCGGTGGTCTACTTCTCATCGCCGAGGACCATCACGCTCATCGGCGGTATCGCGATAACCGTTCTTGGGTTCGTCATTGGCGCCGTGTGGGCAACACGGGTACGGAAACGACAAGGGGCAACGTGGTTCATGTCGCGCGTGAACGCGAGTCCTGACCTGGATGGGCCGGAGCCAGATCAGCGAGGTTGACCTTGCAGCAGGTCCCGGTCATTGGGCGGAACGCCTCACCTCCCCTTCAACAGCTCGCGGGCATTGTCCAGCGCGGCCTTGGTGGTCTTCTTGCCGCTGAGCATCTGGGCCAGCGCTTGCACCCGTTCCTCCTGGGCCAGTGGACGGATATTGGTGATCACATGCTCGGCATCATGGTCCTTGGAAACAAGCAGGTGCATGTGCGCCTTGCTCGCGATCTGCGGGAGGTGTGTGATGGCGATGATCTGCCGGTCCATGGACATGCGGGCCATCAGCCCGCCCACACGGTCGGCCACTTCGCCGCTGACGCCTGTGTCGATCTCGTCGAAGATCACCGTGGGCAGCCCGAGGTTCTCGGCGCTGAGGCTGATCAGCGCCAGCATCAAGCGGCTCAGTTCACCACCGCTCGCCACCTTGTCCAACGCCTCCGGAGCTCGGTCCTTGTTCGCGCTGAACAGGGCACGCACCATATCGACGCCTTGCGGACCGGGCTCCGTGGTGTGATGGTCGAACACGAAGCGCGCGTGCGGCATGCCCAGCTGCTTCAGCAGGTCGGCCACTTCCGATGAGAGGGCCGGCATGGCCTTGCGGCGTGTGGCGCTGATCTGCTTCGCCTGTGTCATCACGTTCTGATGCATCGCGCGCTCCTCGCCTTCCAGATCAGCGATGCGCGCGGCCATGGAACCCATGCGTTGGGTGCGTTCGCGCAGGTCGGCCGCGAGGGCGATCAGCGCAGCGGCGTCCTTTACCCGATGCTTCTGTTGCAGCCGGAGAAGTGTATCCAGGCGTTCACGGAGCCGTTGTTCCTCTCGCGGATCGAGGCTGGTACCTGCAGCGAGCGTCCCGGCTTCGGCGCCGATGTCCTTCAATTCGATGGTCACACTGTTCACCCGCTCCAGCAGGGTGTTCACCGCTGGATCATGACGCGCGGACCTGGACAACTGAACGCGCAGTGATGCCAATGTTGAGAGCAGGCCTTGCTCACCCGTGATGGCCGTATCCGCGGCCTGCAGGCCCTGAAGGATCTCGCCAGCGTGTTCGGCCCGTTCCAGGTCCTGTTCCAGCCCTTCCTGCTCTCCTTCCTTCAGTTGGGCCTGATCCAGTTCATCCAATTGGAATTGGAGATAGTCCAGTTCCGTGCGCGATCGCGCCTCTTCCTCGCACACCTCCGCCAATTCATCCGCGATCGCTTTCCACGCGCGGAAGTCCGCCCGATAGGCCGAAACAACGCGTGTGTGTGCCGCTGCATGGTCCACCAGTCCCAACTGAAAGCGGGGATCGTTGAGCAACAGGTTGTGGTGCTGGCTGTGCACATGCACCAGGCGTTCGCCCAACTCGCGCAGCTGCTCCAGGCGCACCGGCGTGTCGTTGATGAACGCGCGAGAGCGTCCGCCGGGATCAAGTTGCCGGCGAATGATGGTCTCCGTCTCGAACGGCACACCGGCCGCTTCGCACCACGCCTCAACGCCCACACCGCGCACGTCCACGTGCAGTTCGATCACACAGCGTTTTTGTGGGTCCCGAGCGAGTCCGGAGTCGGCGCGTTCGCCCATGGCCAGACCGATGGCGCCGATGAGGATGCTCTTACCGCTGCCTGTTTCCCCCGTGATGGTGGTGAAGCCTTTCTGCAGCGGAAGTTCCAGCTCGTCGATGAGCAGGTAGTTGCTGATGGAGATGCGGGTCAACACGAGGACGAAGATGCGAAATGGGGCACAGGTGAACGGTCCCTGTAGGTCCTGGTGGGAAGGAACTCGAGGGGTGCGGTGGCTATGAGCCCTGCATCATCTTCTGATACTGCTGGATATGACCAGGGTCGATCACGGACAGTGTGCCGAGGATCTTCGTCTTCTCCTGTGGATCGGCCGGCTTGAAGAGGTTCACCAGTTCGTTGTACTTGGCGTTGAAGAACACCTGCAGGTTATAGCTGCTGGGCTTCGCCTGGTGTACGGTGCGGAGCTTTTCCACGGCCGCAGTGATGGTCTTCCGGGCGTTCGCTGGATCGGCGCCCATCTGATCGAACCCGTTGCGGTGGTAACTGAACAGGAATTCGCGCAACGGCCGGAACACGGCCTGCAGTTGATTGTCGACCAACCAATAGCGGTTGTTCTGGCCTTCAAAGGCCTTCCATCCGGCATCGCTGGAGTTCTGGGCATTGCTCACCACTTGTTGCGCGAGCTCGTAGAACTCCGTTCCCCCCATCGTCTTGAAGCTGTCGGCGTCAGCACCCAGGATGAAGTAGGCGTAATACGCCAGGAGCGAGGAGAGGTTGTTGATGTATCGTTCCGGTGCGAATTCGATCTGGGTGTTCTCCAGGAATTGGAACGACACATCGTTGTCGAGTATCTCGAACACGGGGCTCAGGTAATCCGTGCCGAACACCGGCCGGGAGTAGATCACCTGCATGGAGCCCTCGAAGCGGTCGATACTGGGTTGAGCGTTGACCGTGATGAGGAGGTTGCAGTCGATGCGTTCGGCTGGAGCGTAGTTGTAGTTGGTCCAACGCCGGGAATTCATGAACTGCGTGATGGCAGACTCCAGGCTCTTGTAGATCCGGGGGTCCTGATTAGCCACCTGGGGGGCGATGACGCTCACCTTGCAGTTGAATTCCTGGGCTGTGATCACCGGCGCCAATAACAGGCCCATGTGCAAGGTGATGGCGTGGGCGTACGTCAGGCGCATGTGCGGGTGCGGATGTCAGCGGAGTTCTTCAAGGCGGTCCAAGATAGCACGGGCCACATCGGCCTTTGACCTCAACGGAAGTCGGGCGATGTTCTTGTCCCGACCGATCAATGTTACTTGGTTGGTGTCATGGCCGAAGCCCGCGCCGGGGGTGTTCAAGGAGTTCATGACCACCAGGTCAAGGTTCTTGCGTTCCAGCTTTCCCTGGGCGTTGTCCTCTTCATTGGTGGTCTCGAGGGCGAATCCCACCAAGGTCTGTGCCGGGCGTTTGTTGGCCCCCATCCACGCGAGGATGTCCTCGGTGGGTTCCAAGGCCAGGGTCGGCAGGCCGGTGCCCTTCTTCAATTTTTCGGCGGACACCTGTGCCGGCCGCCAATCGGCCACAGCAGCGCTCATGATCGCCACATCGCAATGTGGAAAGCGCAGTTTACATGCTGCGGCCATTTCACCGGCTGAGACCACGTCGGTCCGTTCGATGCCCGGACGATCGGTGTGGAGGGTGACCGGACCTGCGACCAGTTGCACGTGGGCGCCGCGGGCAGCGGCCTCGTCGGCCAGGGCAAAGCCCATCTTCCCGGTGCTCCGGTTGCCGATGTATCGGACCGGATCGATGGCCTCGTGCGTTGGGCCTGCACTGATGAGGATGCGTTTACCCGCCAGCTTGGACGGCTTCAGGAGCGCAGCGATCAACGCGTCCACCATGTCATCAGGCTCTGTCATGCGGCCTTCCCCGCTGAGGCCACTGGCCAGTTCCCCGCTTTCCGGGCCAATGGTGCGCACACCCCGGCTCCGCAACAGGTCCAGGTTGGCCTGGGTGGAGGCGTCACGGTACATCTCCAGGTCCATGGCGGGGGCCACGAACACGGGGCATTCGGCACTGAGGTAACAGGCGAGCAGCAGGTCGTCACACAGGCCTTGGGCCATGCGGGCCATCGTGTGGGCCGTTGCCGGGGCGATCAGCATCACATCCGCCCACCGCGCGAGGTGAACATGGTCGTTCCACGTGGCGAAGGGCGCGGCAGTTGGATCGTTGCGTTCCACCAGTTCGGTGAGCGCAGGGCGACCGCTGACGGTGCTGAGTGAAAGGGGCGTGACAAAATCGTGCGCGCTGCGCGTCATCACCACCTGCACCTGCGCACCGGCCTTCACCAGCGACCGGACCAGAAGGGGGGCCTTGAAAGCAGCGATGCCGCCCGTAACACCGAGCAGCACCTTGCGGGGGAACACGCGGTCCATGCTCATGGGAGCGGTTGGACTACGGTATGGCTCACTTCGTTGGTTTCACCACTTCTTCGGGGCGACGGATCACCACTTTGCCTTCGAGCATTTCCTGGATGGCGATGGCGCTGGGCTTGGGCATGCGCTCGTAGTGCTTGCTCACTTCGATCTGCTCGCGGTTCTCGTAGACCTCCTCGAGGTTCTCTCCGCTCTGGGCGAACTCCTCCAACTTGGCGCTCAGTTCCACCTTGATCTCCACAGCGATCTGGTTGGCCCGTTTGCCCAGCGCGGAAACGCTCTCGTAGATGTTGCCGGTCTCCGCGTCCAGCAGGTTCACATCACGCGTGATCGTGGTCTTGGCGGCGTTGGCGTGCTTCAGGGTCATGGTTGGATGGGTCTGTTCAGTCGTTCGAGTAGATCGGTAAGGTCCTGCCGCAGCCGTTGGGCATCTTTCATGCTGCTGCTTTCCGGATAAGCGTCGGCAAAGGTATCGAAGCTGCGCAATCCTTCCGACACCCGGGCCACCTTCTTTTGCTCCACGCTGTTCACGGCCAGATCATGGTCGGTCAACAGGATGTTGTACATGACCTCCTCCCGGTAGTGGCTGTTGGGCCATTTCCGCAGGAAATTCCGCAGGGCGACTCCTGCCGCCTCGTAATTCCTGGTGCGCACGTACAACATGGCGTTGCTGTGGTCCTTCTCCTCCAACTTGCTCCGTAGCCTGTCGATCAGCGTGTTACAGCTGTCCTTCAGGTCGGAGTTCGGATAGCGGACCATGAAAAGCTGCATCTGGTCGATGGCCGTGGAGGTGGCCTGCTGGTCCAGTTCATGCTCCGGGGATTCGCGGAAGTAGCACATGGCCGTGAGGAAGGAACATTCCTCGGCATGCCGGCTGGCGGGGAAGGTCTTGGTGAAGTCCTCGAGGTAATACCCGCCCAGGATGTAGTCCCGGATGCCGAAATAGCTTTTGGCGTACATGTAGCTCACGCGCTCATAGGTGGTGTCGCCGCGGGTGAGGGCGCGCAATTCCTCCAGCAAGGGCAAGGCCCGCTCATATGAGGTGCGGGATCGGCTCCGCGCCTTTCGGTCGCCTCCCGGCTGTCCGTACTGCTCGCCCAGACCGAAGTACTTGGTGGCCGTGGCCAGCTTCACCTCCACCTTGTCGCTCTTCAGCGCCTTGTTCAGGTCGCTGCAGCCGGACATGATCACCATGCACAGGCCGGTCAGGAGGATCAACTTCTTCATTCGGGGGCGCAAATGTAGCCGGGTGTGTACAACGCCGATCCGCTTATGATATGGTGCCCCGGTGGAACCTGCGTCACGCGGGCATCCCTTCGCATGATCGCGAGCGGGATGTGAAGAACCTCCCCCGGGCATCATTTCCCCATAAAGCGCCCAAGGTTACATTCGCGCCGGAACCGAGCACGACCCAACAGATGAACGACATTTTCGACAAGATCCGCAAGGACGCCGGCCCGATCGGCCGCCACGCCAAGCAGAGCCATGGCTACTTCAGCTTCCCTAAACTCGAGGGGGAACTGGGTGCCCACATGACCTTCCGCGGAAAGCCCGTGCTGGTCTGGAGCCTGAACAACTACCTCGGGTTGGCCAACCACCCGGAGATCCGCAAGGTCGATGCTGAAGCCGCCGCACAATGGGGCATGGCCTATCCCATGGGTGCCCGCATGATGAGCGGACAGACGAAATACCATGAGCAGCTGGAGAATGACCTCAGTGAGTTCATGCAGAAAGAGGACACCTTCCTGCTGAACTTCGGTTATCAGGGCTGCATGAGCGCCATCGAGGCCCTGCTCTCGCGCCATGATGTGCTCGTGTACGACAGCGAGTGCCATGCCTGCATGATCGACGGAGCCCGCCTGCACATGGGCAAGCGCTTCGTGTTCCAGCACAACGACATGGCCAGCTTCGACAAGCAATTGGAGAATGCCGCCAAGCTGACCAAGGAGACCGGCGGTGGAATTCTGGTGATGACCGAGGGTGTGTTCGGCATGGCCGGCGACCAAGGCAAGTTGAAGGAGATCGTTGAGCGCAAAGCGAAGTACAACTTCCGCTTGTTCGTGGATGATGCCCACGGCTTCGGCCAGATGGGCGAGAACGGACGTGGTACGGCCGACTATCAAGGTGTGCAGCACGAAGTGGATGTGTACTTCGGCACCTTTGCCAAGGCCATGGCCACCATCGGCGGCTTCATCAGTGGTCCGGCCGACATCATGATGTACATGCGCTACAACATGCGCAGCCAGACCTTCGCCAAGAGCCTGCCCATGCCCATCGTGATCGGTGCGCTGAAGCGCTTGGAAATGATGCGGACCATGCCGGAACTCAGCCAGAAGCTCTGGGACATTACGAACGCCCTGCAGAACGGGTTGAAGGAAGCCGGCCTCGACATCGGAAAGACGAACAGCTGTGTAACGCCCGTGTACATGAAGGGCGGCGTGCCAGAAGCCACCGCCGTGGTGGTGGACCTGCGCGAGAACTATGGCCTTTTCTGCAGCATCGTGGTGTATCCGGTGATCCCGAAGGACGAGATCCTGCTTCGCCTGATCCCCACGGCGGCACACTCGATGGAGGATGTGCAGCGCACGATCAAGAGCTTCAAGGAAGTGTCAGCCAAGTTGAAGGCCGGTGCTTACAATTCCCAGCAGATCGCAGCGATCAACTGATATTTACAGTTGGCCTGACCCAGACCTTTGAGCAGAGGAACTAAAACCCTGCACACAACACTAACGATCGGCCAATGAAACAGTATTTGACCCCCGTTCTCTGTTGGTTGGCCTTCTCCAGTTGCGGCACCATCCTTCAAGGTACCAAAAAGCCATTGGTATTGGTCGACGCACCCGCAGACATGGTGGTCGTGAATAAGAACACCGGTGATACGCTTGTAGTGCAAAGTGTTCAATATGCTGGAAAACGCAGTTCGGTGCAGAACACTGCAACCTACTATTATGCGCCGGGTGTGCGATTCAAGGCTTCGAAGGATAGCCACCTGGAGTTGATCGTTGGAGGTGGATCCGCGCACATTCAGGTCGGCAAGAAGAACATGGTGGGCGTACTGATCGCTGACATCGGCTTCTCTTGGGGCTTGTTCGCTATCATCGATCTTGCCACAGGAGGAGTGAAGCGCCATCGCCCTCGGTATGTTGATGTACCTGCAGCTTTCGCAGGTACGCCGTGGAGGTCTGAAGCGGAATTATTGAACTACCTCGTTACGAACTCAAAGTGACCCAAGTGGCCTTCTTTGAAAAGGTCACTGGAACTTCAGGCGGTCCAGGCTGAACCGACCGCTGCCCATGAAGAAGATGGCGGTGAAGGCGAGCATGTAGCACACGGCCAGTTCCTGATCGGCGAAGGGCTTGTCGCCATTGGCCATGAAGGCGGCCACGGCCATGCCGATGATTACTGGTACCGTGCTCAAGCGCGTCCACAATCCCAACACCACCAAGGCGGCGCAGACCGTCTCGGCGAGGACGATCAATCCCAGCGAGATCATGCTCCCCAGGCCGATCGGGTCCGCGAAATGGTCCATGCGGTCCGCGAAACCCATCAACTTGGGCCAGCCGTGCTGCCAGAACATGATGCCACCAGCGCCAACGCGCAATACCAAGCGCCCAAAGTCCTCCGCTACCGGATCCGAATTCATCAACATGGGCCGAACGTATATCGGATGCATGGGTGTAGCACCGCTCCCACCGGCCAGTTTTCCACCATGGAGCAGGGAATTCGTGCGCACGGCCATGGCCCCGTAGCTCAACCGGATATCCTATATTCATCACGCGGACACCGGAGCACGGCTCCATGTCGTCTTTCATCCGAACCACCACCACCGCCATGGATCCACGCCGCATCGCGCTCGTATTCGCATTGGCCTTTTTCTCAAGTTCCGCCCTATGGGCCCAGGAGGTCTGCAACAACGCACTGGATGACGATAGCGACGGTCTGATCGACCTGAACGACACCACGGATTGCGTGTGTGATGGGATCCTGGGAGGTGGAGAGGTGAACTCCGTCATCCCCAACCCATCGTTCGAGGACCATACCTGCCTCCCTTCCACCTTCAGCGATCTGGATTGCGCCGATGACTGGGAACAGGCATCCGATGCCACCTCCGACTACTTCTACACCGGTGGCTTCTTTCCGGCCACCATTCCACTGCCCTTACCGGACGGAGATGGGCTGGTGGGCGGTTTCATGATCAAGGACTGGTTCAGCGCCGGTGCTGATTACAAGGAATATGTGGGCGCGTGCTTGCTCTCGCCCCTGCTGGCCGGTACGGAGTACACGCTACAGATGTGGATCGCCGGGGTGAACACCACCACCAGCATTGATGTGTTCTACCCGATCGACTTCGGGCCGGTGGACGTTACGGTTTTCGGGAATCCTTCCTGCGTGCCCTTCCCCCTTGCCACCTATGAATGTCCGCAGGCCTTTGATCCGGCGTGGGTGGAACTGGGCCACATCAGTTACCAGGCCCATGAACTGTGGGATCAGGTCACCATCACCTTCACCCCCACGCAGGACATCTACTCGGTGATCATTGGGGCACCCTGCATGCTGCCGCCCGATTTCGTTGCCACTGGGTTCAACGAGGTGGCCTACTACTTCTACGACAAACTCACCTTGAATGAAAGCAGCCTGTTCGGCGGAACGGTGACCCAGAGCGGCAGCTTCTGTGGCAATGACCTCGTGCTGAACGGCCACCCCGACTCCACCGCCACGGTATACCAGTGGTTCCAGAACGGCGTGGCGCTCGTGGGCGAGGTGGACAGCCTGTTGAGCATTTCCGCCAGCGGTCTCCCGCCGGATACCTACCAGTTCCAAAGCATGTTGGATACGGTCTGTGCGGTGGCCAGCATTGCGCTGGATCCACCGGTCTTCCCCACCCCGCTCCTGAGCGCCCTGCCCACGCAGGCCTGCGCTCCGCTGAACGCGGCCTTCACCAACAACACGGACCCTGCGCTGGTGGGCTCGGTGGTGTGGACCTTCGGCGACAACAGCCCCACCAGCAGCGCTGCCGCCCCCACCCATCTGTACGCGACCCCCGGCACCTACGACGTGAGCCTGGAGGTGACCAGTCCCGATGGATGCGTGAGCGACACGACCTACGTGGAGCTGATCGAGGTCTACGACTTCCCACAGGTGGACTTCACGGCCGACGTGCTGGAGGGCTGCCTGGGCCTGCAGGTGCAGTTCACCAACAACAGCACGCTCACGGGCACCTGCAGCTGGGACTTCGGCGATGGCACGGGGGCT
>JANOAK010000014.1:0-3605 GCA_031411095.1 Flavobacteriales bacterium
TTCGCCAAGACCCGGAAGTTCCGCTATCACTTGATCTATGCCGTGGTGAACGAGGTCGTGGTCATTTACCATGTCCGGCACATGCACCGCAAGACGCTTCGGCGCTTCTTCGGGTCCTGAGATGCGCGCGGTCCGGGCTACGTGCTCCTATCGCTCACGCGGAATGCGCAACTTCGCCTTGCCTCGCGCGTCTTAACCGCGATACACCCCATCTCCCATGCGCGCGCTGTTCCTCTTGTTGGTCTTCGGTGCGATCGGCACCTGCACGGCACAAGTGATCCTCAACGACGCCAACACCTCTCCACAAGTGGGCGATGTGTACGTCCGGAGCTTGGGATACTACCTGGATCCCGTCCCATCCGGCGGGTCGCCGTTGGTGTATGATTACTCCACGGTGGACAACAACCAGGTGGATACCCTCACCTACACATCGCCAGCGGATGCCGAATGGTACAGTGGCCTGGTCCCTGGGGCCGATGCGGAGGTCGATTGCATTCACGGCGGGCCTGACGGTTACGCCCGTTACTACGCTGGTACCAGCACCGGTCTTGAGCTCTTGGGCTACATCGAAGGTGTTACCTATGTGTTCTCCGATACCAAGTTGGCGATGGCCTACCCCTGCGCCACGGGTACATCCTGGAGCGATACCTACTCCGGGAGCGGTGGGGGCCAGGTCAAGAACGGCACGGTCTCCGTGGTCGCGGGTCCGGTGTGCGATGTGATCACCCCGTTGGGTACGTTCAGCGATGTGTTGCGCCTGGACATCACCGAGGGCGTGGACTACTTCTCCTTCGGCAACTTCCTGCTCCATCGTAACTACACCATCGCTTCCTACTATGCTCCCGGCATCCACCATCCGGTCATGTATGCCATCACCTCCACCGGTGTTGATTCGCTTGGCAACCCGGTCCCCGCCCTCTATGGCGAGCTGAGCTTGTGGTTGCACCCGGATCTCAGCACGGGCACGCCGGATGCTGCCGGACCGCAGAAATGGTCCTTGGCAGGGAACATTGTGGAGGATGTCTTGCGCGTGAGCGGTCGCATACCTCCGGGTGCAGGCAACTACCGCATCTGGTCCGCTGCTGGTGTGCTGGTGCGAGAGGGCCACTCCAGCGAGCTGCTCACCGGTGTCGAAGTGCATGATCTGCCTGTCGGCCTCTTTGTGTTGCATTGCGACGGTGCAGCACTCCGCTTCGTGAGGCAATAAGCGTTGTTGCGTGTCCTTGCACTCGAAGAGGTAGGTGGCGAGGGCCTTCAGCCCCGCTGCGCGGGATGAGACACATGCTTTCCGTGCTCGGAGAAGGTCATCTGAAGCAGGCGTCTTCGTCCCGCATCAGCGGAAGGCGGGCCGCCGACGGTGCGAGCATAGTTCAGCATGTGGCCGAAGTCGAGGCCGCCGCTGCTGGTGGTGCCGATGAGCCTGCCTGCCGTTAGGCAGGGTCGCCGGTGATGGCGTCGATGAGTTCGGATTGCTTGCCGGAGCCTTTCACCCAAGTGCCCGCGATGTAGTTCTCTAACTGCATGGGGTGAAGATCGGGCTGAAAGAGGGAACGCAGATGACTCTGATGGTCATGATGGGCGCAGATGAATGCGAACGAGGGTTGTTTGGGCGTGCCGGTGTTGAATGCACACCGTCGCGCTCTGAGTTTACCCCGGGCATGACCCGGGGTCCAAGTCCTCAGCCGGTTTACCGGCTTCCGGGCTTTCCTCCCGGACTTGATCCGGGATCGATCGCTCACGCGAAATGCGAGAGCCTACCCGAACGAACCAGCCTACTTCACGGCTGAGTCGCCGTTGATGCGGTTGAAGAAGTCCACGTACCACATCATCTGTTTCTCCTGATAGCCATCCACGCTGTCACGCATCTCGCGCTTGGGCTTCGCCTTCTTGAATGTATCCTTGAAGGAAGAGGCTTCAATGATGTCCTCGCAAAGGCGCTTGCCTTCTACGATCGGTGCGTTCGGACCAACTGATACCCAATCGCGCATCAAGCAATTTCCACTATCCTGGCACATACGACGGCCTTGGTAGTAGCAGTGCTTGTCGCCAAGTGCCATGCATGCGAAGGACTCACCTTCAAAGATGCGCCGTACGCCACCATCGGGTGAAGTGAGACCCCAGTACTTTGCGTCATTCAAGTTCACCTCGCGCGCGACACCGTTCTCCACCAATGTGATGATAGTGCCTTTCTTCTGGTAGCCCTTGTAGTTGGTGAAGTCGATGGTGATACCATCCACGGGCTTGTCGGCAACCATGTCCTCATACGTCGCAAAGACACGCTCCGGCGTGCGCTTTGGCAGTTCTTGAGCGCTGGCCGCTAGCACGGCGATAGTGAGCAATGAGGTGAGCAGTGATCGCATGGTCGGTTGAATGCTGGGTTGGTGGATCGTTCACAAGAATACGGCCAAGAATGCGGCGCCGATCACATCACCGGTAATGGCGTCGATGAGCTCGCTTTGCTTGCCGGAGCCGGCGACCCGTTGGCCGCTGGCGTAGTTGTGTAACTGCATGTGTTTCGTCCCGATCTTTTCGGGAGAGGCGAAAGTACCCTTCGACAGGCTCAGGGGGACAACCCTTCGACCCTTCGGCAGGCTCAGGGTGACATGTTTGCTGCACTGTCACGGTGAGCCAGTCGAACCGTTGCCTGATGCCTTCAGCTATTCCGGTATCAACGGTGCGATTGTCACCCTTCGGCAGGCTCAGGGTGACATGTTTGCTGCACTGTCACGGTGAGCCAGTCGAACCGCTTCCACCCACACTGTCACGGTGAGCCTGTCGAACCGCTTCCTGATGCCTTCAGCTGTTCCAATGTCAGCGGTGGGAACATTCTCCGCTCATAGGCCAATGCATGGAAGCTCAGCGCGGCAGCGTCCCCGGCGATGAGCGCTTCCTTCTTCTTCCTGCTCCAGCCTTTCAATTGCTTCTCACGAGCGATGGCCTGATCAATGTGCTGGAACCACTCGACCAGGACGAGTTCCACCGGGCGGCGCTGATGCGTGTAGCTTCCAAGGTTCAAGCCACCCTGATGTTCGGCGAGCCGTCGGTCCACGTCATTGGTCACACCGATGTAGTATGAACCATCTGCGCAGCGCAGAATGTAGACGAAGTAGTTGTGGTTCACGGGTCACTGAAAATGGTTAACCCTTCGACAGGCTCAGGGGGACAAGTGAAATGGCGCTGATCAACTCCGCTTGCTTGCCCGATCCGGCTATCCATTGGCCGGAGGCGTAGTTCTGGAGTTGCATGAGTTTCATCCCGGCATTGGTCGGGAAGGGCGAAGTTCGGAAGGAATGACCAACCGCAACGACGCCACGAACGCGACGGCAACGCAATCTTGCGAATTCGTTGCGCTCTTTGCGTCGTTGCGGTTCAATTGCATTTCACTCGTTGCTGGGTATAGCTTTGGGCTATGGACCTCAAGACCCTCAAGCTGGAACTTCTGGAGCGCATCGCCCTGATCGACAATGAAGCGCGGCTGCTTGCCATCAAACGCGTGCTGGACGCCCCGCGCGACTACGGCATTCCGAACGAGAAGATGAGCGTGGTGAAGGAGGGTGACGCCCCCTACCTGAAATTGGAGGACAGGAACTACACCGCCGCGGAAG
>JANOAK010000015.1:0-79553 GCA_031411095.1 Flavobacteriales bacterium
CATGGAGTAAAAAAACACAAGAGCTAAGCAGCCCAAAAAAGATAGAGAACTGAAAAGATTGTGAAATACCACCAGCCTGTAAACAGATGAAAGCTACTAAAGCATACAACAAATAAAAAGCTCCATTGACGATTTGTAGAATAATGCTAAATATATTTGTGTAATAAAAGGTGCTACTAGTGGCACAAAGCCAACAGCAATCGGTTGGCTTTGTGCCATTTTATAGCACATATATACAAGTTATATGCAAGCCTACCGACCCGACACATTCGAGCTAAAAATTGACATTTGTCGACATAAATTTTGTAACTTCGCAAGCGGACATTTAATTAAATATGAGTAAGAAAAAACGAGTTGGGGAAGCAATAAAGAACGTAGTTTCGACTATGATGGACAGAGTAATGAACAATGTTCTAGTAAACGACCCATTTATAAAAGAGAAACATCATTCCTCCAAACCGCTTTACTCTGCATTAGTTCCTGACGAAATATTTAAAGGCTCACATTTTGAAAGACGATTTGTAACGCCTTTTGGTGGCGTTTGGGAAAAGTTAGCCCAAGTTGTGGCTAACGAAAATCACGGACATTGTTCAATGGGACACAGCGTTAATGGTGTTGTTGGAAGTGAAAGTTTAAGAAGGATACAAGAAGTCCTAAACAATCTTGAACATAGTGGTAAAGGAGCAGAAAAAGTTAAACCCGACTGGACTAAAGAACTTGACTATATTAGACAAGGCGGTGGCGACCCAATTCCTGTTAGTGTAACTTGTGATATTTTCATCTACAACGAAGAAACAAATACAAAGTATGCTTTTGAACTAAAAGCACCACTTCCAAATAGCGACCAAACTAAAGTAAGCAAAGAAAAAATGCTGAAATTATTGGCAATGGAACCAAAACAAGTTGACCACGCTTTTTATGCACTTGTTTATAATCCATACGGTAAAAAAGAAGATTACAAATGGACTTTCCCGATGCGATGGTTCAATATGCACCAAGACCAATCTGTTTTAATTGGCAACGAATTTTGGGATTTAATTGGTGGCGAAGGCACTTACAAAACTTTCATAACCGAAGTAAATAAACTCGGAAAAGAATACAAAGAAAGAATTTACCGTGAGTTTTTAGAAATTGAGCCTCCTCAAAATTTTGACCAATCATTATTAAAATAGTCAAAATGGAAAACTCAAAATTTACATTTATAGACCTATTTTCGGGCATTGGTGGTTTCAGAATGGCACTTGAAAACAACGGTGGAGAATGTTTGCATTTTAGCGAAATAAGTAAAGATGCAATTGACACTTATTGCAAGAACTCAAACGAGCCAATCGAGAAAAATTTAGGCGACATTACCAAAATAAAACAACTACCCAAACACAACCTTTTGACGGCAGGTGTGCCTTGTCAAAGTTGGTCTATTGCAGGACGAAATTTAGGCTTTGATGATGACCGTGGGCAACTATGGAACGACACAATATTCCTCTTAAATCAATCAAGACCAGACGCATTTATTTTTGAAAATGTAAAGGGTTTAGTTGACCCAAGAAACAAAAAATCATTAACCTACATCTTAGACAGAATAAAGGAAGCAGGCTATTTTGCAAACTATTATGTTCTAAATTCTTTTGACTACGGAGTTCCACAAAACAGAATAAGAATTTACATTGTAGGTTTTCGAGACAAAGAATTTGCCGACAAATTCAAACTACCAAAACCACTTGACAAAAAAATAAAATTGGCAGACATTTTATCTGACTTCAATGAAAAAATCATTGAAGTAGAAAACGAAATGCCAAAAGATTTATTTGGAGAAATCATTACCCAAAAAAGCATGAGTTTATCAACCAGCAATGGTTTGAACGATTATTTCCTCTTCAATGATTTACGCAACGGACATTCGACAATTCACTCTTGGGACATTATAGAAACGACCGAAAGGCAAAAGAAAATTTGCTATTTATTACTCAAAAATAGACGGAAAAGTGCTTATGGAGATTTAGACGGAAATCCTTTGTCTGTAAAGCACTTTCAAGACTTAGACAATTC
Source organism: Flavobacteriales bacterium (assembly GCA_031411095.1). Taxonomy (GTDB): domain Bacteria; phylum Bacteroidota; class Bacteroidia; order Flavobacteriales_F; family PHOS-HE28; genus PHOS-HE28. Next base: position 2,047 of record JANOAK010000015.1, read on the forward strand.
AATTAACGAAAACGAATTGGACGAATTAGTTGAATTGAAAATATTGAAAAAAGAAAATTATTCCTTCACAATAAATCGAAGCAAAGTTGCTGACTTATCAGAAGAAGAAAAAATAATTATTGACAATTGTGATAGCAACTTATTGGTAGTTGATAAGTTGAAAATGAACAGAGAACTTAAAGTGAAAAAAATCTCACTTTCTAAAACTTTACCAACGCTAATTGAAAAAAAAATCATCACTTCAAACGAAGTGAGATATGATTTTAAAAACACAAAAATAAGCACAGGTTTGTATGGCGTAAATAGAATTTTTTTACCTACTTCAAACATCTTTCCGACACTTGTTGCAAGCGACACCAACGACTATGTAACAACAAAAATGTTTAGTGCAAAAAATGAAGAAGAGCATAGAAAACTATTCATAAACAAAGTTTACAAAAAAGAAAATTACCGCAGAATAACAAAAGAAGAAGCCTGTTTAATTCAAGGTTTCCCAAAAGACTACATTTTGCCAGAAAACAGAGCAAGATGGATGAAATTAGTAGGTAACAGTGTTTCAGTTCCAGTTATAGAAATATTAGGTAAAGCAATTGTAGAGACAGGTATTTTTGACAACAAAACTGAAAGCATTTCAAACTCGACAAGCATTTTAACAATGCCAACAAATCCATATACAGACCATTTGACGAATAACCAACGACTGAAAAAGGCCAGCATATAACAGCACATTTGCAATAGGCGGGGTTTCGTGCTCCGCAGACAGTTTTGTGGTAGCCGAAAGTTTTGTGCTCCGAATAAACATTTGTGCTGAAAAGCCCGCCCATCGCAAATCTGCCAAACGTTAGCGGCAAGCAACCGACACAGAACATTGCCAACAGAAATGACTGCAAAAGAAAAACAGACACATTTTATCAAGACTTATTTGAAGCCGACATTGAAAAATCTCGGTTACCAGACAAGTGGACAAACTTGGTGGAAAGACAAAGGCGACTTTTTTACCTTAATCAACTTGCAGAACTTTTCTTGGAATAGTAAGGACAGCGTTGACTTTTGTTTCAACATTGGTGTTGCTTTAAAGGCGACAATGAAAGATACTGACAAAAAGAAACCAACCGTTCACGACCTGACAGTTTATCTAAGAGAAAGCTCATACTTGCCTGACAGTAGACAGGAATATAAATTTAGAAACAAAACAGGTTACGTTTTGACAGAGCAAGCGGACACCAATGACTTTGTAGCTGAACTTCAATCCGACTTTGACAATCATATTTTGCCGACTTTAGACAAATTAAATTCACTTCAAAATTGTGTCGACAAGTTTGGCGACTTAACATTTTGGGGCGACAACTTGAAAAGAGTAATTGCAGAAAATAAACTTTTAGCACAATGACGACAAGGCCAGCCGCTAACAAGGGGTTTGCGATAGCGGGGGTCCCGTGCTTCGCAGACACATTTGTGCAAGGTGGAAGTTCAGTTCTCCGAATGAAGTTTAGTGCTAAAACACCCCGCCATCGCAAACCCCCAAAACGTTATAGCCAATGCTAAAAGACGACACTGACAATGAAAATAGAAAGAATTGTAATCAGAAATTTTAAGAGCGTCAAGCATATTGACATTGCCTGTTCGTCAAAAATAAATGCCTTCATTGGAGAGAATAGTGTTGGTAAGAGCAACATATTTGACGCAATTAACTGGTCGCTTGGACCCGTTTACCCTTCTTTCAATTCGACACTTCCGCAGGACCATTTTATGGGCGACACTTCTAACGACATAAAAATCACATTGTGTTTTGACGATGGAAAATATTTACAACTTGCCGAAAACTGGATTGACCAAAGGCAAAATCAAAAATCAGGACTAAACTTATCAGCAAATTACATTACAGACATTGACAGACAAAAATATTGTTCTGCATATCTCGGAGTTGATAGGTCAATTTTAGATTATTCACCTTCAAACAGGTGGTCATTAATGGGACGTATTCTTCTTGACATAAACCAAATGTTTAAGCAACAAGAAGTAGTGAATGAAGAAACTGGAGAAGTTCAAAAAAAGACTGATATTTTCAAAACAGAAATTGAAAAGATAAGGGACGAAATACTGTTTACAGTTGAAGACCAAAATGGAATACAAGTAATGAAGAAATTCATTGAAACTCTTCAAAAGGAAACAGCTAAACAATTAAACCGACCTGAGAATGAACTAAAAGTTGACTTAAATCTTTATGACCCTTGGAATTTTTTCAGGACACTTCAACTCGTAATTTGCGAGAATGATACAAACCTATCCTTTCAGGCTTCCAATCTTGGAATGGGTGTTCAAGCATCAATTTCAATAGCAATTTTAAAAGCATATTCACAAATCAAACTTCAAAATAGCACACCATTATTCATAGACGAGCCAGAACTGTTTCTTCATCCTCAAGCTCAACGAAATTTTTATAAAGTTCTTTGTGAATTAGCAGAAGCCGGGACACAAATATTCTTTACAACACATTCCCCCGACTTTTTAAATGTCGGTAGATTTAATGAAATATTCATTGTTCGCAAAAACGCAACAGATGGAACGTATGTAAGATGCTCAAAACCTCAATCATTCGTAGAAGACTTAGCCGTAAGAAAAAACATAGTTTCATCAGACGATGAAATTATGCTTCATTACAAAAATGCCTATGAAGAAACTGGCGACACTCAAAAAGCTAATGAAGCTTTTTTTGCTAAAAAAATAATCTTAGTTGAAGGACAAAGCGAAACACTTTTACTTCCATACTTTTTTGAAAAAATCGGCTACGACTATATTGGTAAAGGCATAACCATAGTTCGTTGCGGAGACAAAAGTGAATTAGACAGATTTTACAGACTATACACTGAATTTGGCATTCCTTGCTTTGTAATTTTTGACGGTGACCACCAACACGTTGGAACAGCTGACGAAGGAGACACAATTCTCAAAAATCAAGCATTACTTTCATTATTTGGTTTAACCGCAGACTTTCCAGACAATTTAGTTCACGAAAAACATCTTGGCTTTTTAGACACATTGAATGAAAACTTGGGAATAGCAACATCAAAAAAAGGTTTGAAACTCTACAAACACATCAAACAAAATATTTTAACAGCAGACAATGTTCCGAATTGGGTAACACAAATGACAGAAGCGATTGAATTATTGCAAGACAATACACCAAGTGTTTTACTTAAACAACCAGTAGCACAAGTATGACAATAAAACTAAACCGACAGAGAAGCACTGGCTATAACAGCACCTACAAGAAATTGGCGATTCAGTGCTTAAATGAAGTTTTGTGCTTCGTATCAAGTTCAGTGCTGGTAGAAAGTTTAGTGCTTCGAAATCCGCTTCTTCGCCAAGCGCCAAAACGTTATTAGCCATTCAAAGACAACACCAACCAATGAGCCGAGCACTAATCATCATACTGACACTCATTTTTGGTACCGTCTATGGACAGACATTTGAAGACTTGACCAACTCTGCAAGAAAAGCAGAACAAGGGAAAAACTATCGGCAAGCGATTGACCTTTATAACCAAGCGCTCGATCTGGACAGAGGAAACTATTTTATTTACAACAAGTTGAGTCTAATGCATTACCACTTGGGCCATTTAGATAGTGCAGTGGTTTACTGTGATATGACTTTGAAAATAGTGCCTGACGACACAACAGCTTTGTATCAAAGAGGTCATTGCTATCTCGACAAAGGAATGCATCAGAAAGCACTTGATGACTTCAGGCTATCCTTTGAAAGAACGAACCACCGCAATGCTCATGCTTCATTCAATATCGGCAAGTGTTATTTTGAACTTGGTGAAATTGAGAAGGCAATGGAGTATTATCAGACCACACTGAACCTAGACCCCAATGACAAATATTCGCTTTATGAGCTTGGGGTCTGTTATGCGTCCCTTCTAACACCAGACAAAGATAATTCCCTGTTGTATTACAATAAAGCGATCGACAAAGACGAAAACTATTACGATGCATATTTTAACAGGGGATTACTTTATGCCACGCAATTCAAGGATTTGAAGAAAGGGCATGCTGACCTTGAAAGGAGCGTTGAGATCCGACCAAAGAACAAACTATCCTACTTGTACAACGGAATGTTATATCGTGATGAAGAGGAGTTTGGCAAAGCGAAGGATATGTTCAACCGAGTCATCGAACTATATCCAGACTATGCCGTCGCATACTTTGAAAGAGCAATGACTTGGTATAACATAGGAGTTCTAAATATGGTGTGCAGAGACCTTGACAAGGCTGAGAGCTTGGGTTATTCCAAGGCGACAGAAGCAAAAGCGCAAGCATGCAAATAAGGAAAACGGCTTATAACATGCTCTTGCCGCAAGCCGCCCTCGTCACGGTGAAAACTCCCGTTGAAGGGTTGAGAACTTCGTCCAGGAACAAGATCACGGAAGGCGGCCTGCGGCAAGCGCAGGCCCGTTAGCCCCTATAATGTCCACCTCCCACAAGATCACTTTTCAGTTCATCAGCGAGCCACAGGATGTGAACTTCGGTGACAAGGTGCATGGCGGGGTGGTGATGAAGTGGATCGATCAAACGGCATACACCTGCGCGCGCACCTGGGCCGAGAACTATTGCGTTACGGTGTACGTGGGCGGCATCCGCTTCCTGAAGCCGATCAGCATCGGGGAGGTGATCAAGATCAACGCCTACGTGATACACACGGGGAACTCAAGCATCCACATCGCCGTGGATGTGTTCTCCCGCAGCTTCGAGGGGCAGGACTTTGAGAAGAAGACACACTGTGTGATCGTCTTCGTATCGGTGGACCAGGACGGCAAGCCCATCGCCGTGAAGAAATGGGTGCCGGTGACCGAACGTGAGTTCAAACTGGCTGAGTACGCCGAAAAACTGGTGTCGCTCCGCGATCTGATCAACCAGGAAATGAAGCCGTTCTTCGACGATAGCTCGGCGGATTGACGCTTCTTTTTGTTGACTCCGTCCGCGCTTGCTTCGGTCGCCATAGTGACCACGAAGGCGAACAGCGCTGTCGTTGCGAGGTCCGCGCTTTGAGCGCAGCACCGGTGCGACAGGTTCACGTGGTTATGCGGGAATGCACACCACAGCTGCCGAGCTACTGCGGGGAAGGGAAGCGCAGAGATCCGATAGGATGATCCGGCCGGCGAACCGCCTCGTATATTCACCGTCCCTACATTCTCCTTCGGGTCCATCCTTACGTGCATGGTAACAAGCCTACTCCCTAAGAACATACGACCGGCCTTGGCCACGGCTGCGGTGGTCCTGCTCTCCGCTTCATCCATGGCCACCGTGCACACGGTCACCTGCCAGAACGGAGACTCACACTTTTTGCCGATCACGGTGAACGCTTTCGTGGGTGATACGATCTTCTGGACCTGGGTGTCCGGTACCCATGTGGTGGGTCCGATCACTGCAGCGGATATCCCCGTCGGTGCGGGCATGTGGAACGTCCCCGTGAATGCAAGTATGCAATCCTTCGAATACGTGGTCTCGGTGCCCGGCGATTATCACTACGTATGCCATCCATCGGCTCCACATGACGAGGACGGCTACATCACCGTCTCCCTGTCCACGGATGCACCGCAGCCCATGAGCATGACCGAGCTCTTGACGGTGTATCCGGTGCCGTCGAATGGCAAAGTCACCATGCTGTCGAACATGGGGAATGCCCCATTCTCCGTGTTCAACACCGTGGGCGAGGAGGTCCTTCGGTCCACGATCCCCGGCCAGCGGTCGGAGGTGGATCTGAGCGACCGGCCCAAGGGGATCTACTTCATCCAAATAGCCAGCGAGCAGGGCGTCCTTACGCGCAGGGTCGTCATCCAGTAGGCGCTTTGGGATCGCGCGGCCCGTACGCTGGCCGTCATGCCTCACCTTCCTGCGGTGACCCTGCAGGGAAGGGAAGGGAAGGGAGTCCGTCCGCGCTTGCTTCGTTCGCCATGGTGACCGCGAAGGCGAATAGCGCGGTCGTGGCGAGGTTCGCGTTTTCAGCGCCGCGTTCACTTCTTCATCATTGCGCATCTTCGCCCCGCGATGACCAACAACGACATCCTGAAGAAGCTGCGCGTGGCCCTGAAGCTGCGCGACACCGACATCGTGAAGATCCTGGCGCTGGTGGATTTCAAGGTGACGGAGAGCGAACTGGGTGCCATGTTCCGCGCGGAGGACCACCCGAACTACAAACCCGCCGGTGACCAGATCCTGCGGAACTTCCTCAACGGACTGATCATCCACCTGCGGGGACCAATGGAAAAGAAGGCCCCCGCACCCGCCGCCCCGCCCAAGCGACCCTGACGAAGGGCAGGTGCGGAACTGCCTGCTGGTCTACCTTGCCTCCGCGTCCGCCCGAAATGCCGGATCACAGCCATGCGCCGCCACATCAAAAAGCTGTTCATCGGCAAGGGACGCACCGAGGACCTTCCGCGCCAAAGCGTGGTGGGCAAGCGGATGGAGAACATGCGGGCCATCTGGAACAACGAGTTCGACGAGGACGCAGGGCTCGAAAAGATCGTGCGGTTGGTGTTGGCGGCCTCCCAGTTCCTCTTTCCCGGCATGTACATCAAGCATCTTTTCTGGCGGAAAGGGCCTCAGTACCAGGACCTGGCCATTGAGCTCTTCGTGTTGCTGAAGACCGTGCTCCCCTTGCTCGTTCTGTACTACGGCTGGGAACAACACGCATGGGTCGTGGTCCTGGTCGTTTGGCTGATGGTGGAGACCGTGATGTACATCCCCACCTTGATCTTTGCGTCCGATGCATTCTCGAGCCCCCGATCCTATCGGCGCTCGCAGATCCTGATCTTGTTCAACTACCTGGAGGTGGTGCTCAGTTTTGCGGTGATCCACGCGGCAGGCCAGCCGTTGAACGCAGCCTTCACGCACTGGGCGGACCCGATCTACTTCAGCTTCATGGCCACCAGCACCATCGGCTTCGGCGACCTCTTTCCGGTGACCGCGATGGGCAAGCTGGTCGTGTGCCTGCAGTCCCTGTTCTATCTGAGCTACATCGTGCTCTTCATCAACTTCTTCAGCGTGGGTGGGCGCCGGGGTTACTTCGGCCGGCGCGATAAGGTGGACGAGCCTTGAAAAAATACAAGGGGCCGCAGGCAGGCGGCCCCTTGATCATTCACACGTCCCCCGGCAGTTCCGGTCAAACCGTTAACAAGGTGGGCAGCATGCGAGGCGGCCCCAAAAGCGTTCGCCCGAAGACCGCGGTCATGCGGCCGAAGCGGGCAAAGTGTACGATGAAGGGGGCACGCACTTCACCGGCGGTTCCGCATCTTCGCCCTCCACCGATCTCCCGACCCCTTCCACCATGCGCATACTCGTCACGGGTTCCAATGGCCTGCTCGGGCAAAAGCTCGTGGCCGCCCTGCGCATCGACCCGGCGGTGAAGCTGATCGCCACCAGCAGGGGGGAGGATCGCACTCCCGATCCAGGGGACCATCTGTACATGCCGTTGGATTGCACGGATGAGGCGGCGGTGCACCGCGCATTTGATGAGGTCCACCCCGATGTGGTGATCCACACGGCGGCCATGACCAATGTGGATGCCTGTGAACTGGACCCGACCGCCTGCCGCTTGCAGAACGTAACGGCCGTGGAGCACCTCTCCAGCGCCGCCAGAAACATCGATGCGCACCTGATCCACCTGAGCACCGACTTCATCTTCGATGGCAGGAACGGGCCGTATCGGGAGGAGGACGAGGCCCACCCGCTGAGCATTTACGGGCAGAGCAAGCTGGATGCGGAGCGCGTGGTGATGAACGCCGGACTTGCGAAGTGGGGCATTGCCCGGACGATCATCGTGTATGGCGTGGCCAAGGGACTCAGCCGCAGCAACGTGGTGCTCTGGGCGAAGAGCGCGTTGGAAAAAGGCCAGCCCATCAAGGTGGTGGATGATCAATGGCGCATGCCCACCCTGGCAGAGGACCTGGCCGATGGCTGCATCCGCATGGCGAAACAAGGGGCCACGGGCATCTTCAACCTGAGCGGACCCGATGGCATGAGCATCCTTGAACTGGTGCAGCGGGTGGCGCACTTCTTCGATCTGGATCCCAGTGTGATCACCCCCACCTCCTCGGCTTCACTTTCACAGCCCGCCATGCGTCCACCCCGCACCGGGTTCGTGCTGGACAAGGCGCGCAGGGAACTGGGATATGCGCCGCGGGGCTTCGAGGAGGGATTGGCCGTCCTACGCGATCAACTCCTGGCCTTGAACTGATCATGAGGAGCCCTTCCGACCGACATTGGCGCGAGGAATTGAAGGACCTCTTCTCCCTGCATGCCGGCGAACGACGCGGCGTGCTGTGGTTGCTCACGCTCTGCTGCCTGGCCCTGGTGTGGGTGGTCTACGAGCAGTGGTGGCGGGCGGATCCGGTGGGCGATGCAGCCTCCCTGGAGTTGGCTTGGTCGAAGCTGGATACCTCAAGCGGGCCTCCGATCCGTGTGGCGCAAGGATCGGATCCTGAGGTGGATCGATCAGAGCATCGCCTGTTCCACTTCGATCCCAATGCGCTGCCAACGGAGCAATGGGTGCAACTGGGACTGAGCGAGCGGCAGGCCGAGGCCATTCACAAATTCGAGGCCCGTGGCGGGCGCTTCCGGACCAAGGCCGATCTGGCGAAAATGTTCGTGGTGAAGCCCGATCTCTTCGTCCAATGGAAGCCCTTCATCGACCTTCCGGACAGCCTGCCGCGCCCATCGCGTGTTGCATCGCCTACATATACGTGGAGCCCGGACTCCGCAAGCGACCGGGGGACACAAGTGCGCACCGAGGGGGTCGGCCGGCCCAGGCATGAACGCGTGGAGGTGAACACGGCCGATACCACGGAATTGGTAGCAGTGCCCGGCATCGGTCCGGCGTTCGCGCGCGGCATCGTGAAGTTCCGCGATCGCCTCGGTGGCTTTCACTCGCTGGACCAATTGTCCGAGGTGTATGTGTTGCGCGACAAACCCGACGCGGTGGCCCGCATCCGCGACAAACTCGTGGTTGACGAAGGGAAGGTGCATCGCTTTCCACTGAACACGTTCACGGCGGAAGAACTGGGACCGCATCCCTATGCCGGCTGGAAGCTGGCCAAGGCGTTGGTGGCCTATAGAACACAACACGGTCCCTTCCGCGATGTGGCGGACATCAAGGGGTGCGTGCTCGTTACGGACAGCGTGTACCGTAAACTTGCGCCCTATCTCACGCCTGAGTGAAGCTCGAAGAACGCTTGAAGGCCGCCATCCGTGCGGTGCCCGACTTCCCCAAGCCGGGAATCCTGTTCCGCGACATCACCCCTGTGCTGGAGGATCCCGTCCTCTGTCGCTCTGCTGTGGAAGGCTTCCGCGAAACGATGCAGAACACACGGGTGGATGCCATCGCGGGCATCGAGAGCCGCGGCTTCCTCTTCGGAATGCCGCTGGCGTTGGCCATGGGCGTTCCCTTCGTCACCGTCCGCAAGAAAGGCAAGCTCCCGTGGAGGACCGTCTCCTACAAGTACGACCTGGAATATGGAAGTGCGGAAGTGGAGATGCACGTGGACGCGGTGAAGCCGGGCATGCGCGTTTTGGTGCATGACGATCTGCTGGCCACGGGTGGCACGGCCATGGCCGCGGCGGAACTGATCCGCATGCAGGGTGGCGCCGTGGCCGGCTTTTCCTTCCTCATCGAACTTTCCTTCCTCAACGGCGTTCAGCGGCTGAAGCCCTACAACGCCCCCGTCATTTCCCTCGTCAACTACTGAACAATGCCGTCGTCCTGCCAGATCGGGGCGTTCCACACATGCAATTGACCACTACTGAGAACCAGGCCATGATCGCACAGGCCGTCCGCGACCTTGTTGAACGTGAGGTGCGACCCAACGTGATGGAGTGGGACGAGCCCCAGTTCTTCCCAAAACAGTTGTTCACCGACCACTTCGGTCCGGCCGGTATGCTCGGCGTGTTCGTGTCTGAGGAATACGGCGGTGCCGGTCTGGGCTACCACGAATACGTTGATACCATTGTGGAGGTATCCCGCGTGTGCGGCAGCATCGGCCTCAGTGTGGCTGCGCACAATTCGCTCTGCACTGGCCATATCAACTACTTCGGGAACCACGAGCAGAAGAAGAAGTGGCTCACCAAACTGGCCACGGGCGAATGGTTGGGCGCTTGGGCGCTCACCGAGCCGAACACGGGCAGCGACGCCATGCGCATGAAGTGCACGGCGAAGAAGGATGGCAAGGAGTGGGTGTTGAACGGCACCAAATGCTGGATCACGCACGGCATCAGCAGCGATGTGATCGTGGCCATCGTGCGCACCGGCGAACTACTGGACAGCAAGGGCATGACCACATTTGTGATCGAGCGCGGCACCCCGGGCCTGAAGGCCGGCAAGAAGGAGAACAAGCTGGGCATGCGCGCCAGCGAGACCGCGGAGGTGATCTTCGAGGATTGCCGCGTGCCCGAGGAGAACATCCTGGGCCAGGTGGGTGAAGGCTTCCAGCAGGCCATGAAGATCCTGGACGGGGGGCGCATCAGCATCGCCGCCCTGAGCCTGGGCATCGCCAAAGGGGCCTTTGATGCCAGCGTGAAATACGCCAAGGAACGCCAGCAGTTCGGCCAGCCCATCGCCAACTTCCAGGCCATCAGCTTCAAACTGGCGGACATGGCCACCCGCATCGAGGCGAGCGAACTGCTCATCCGCCAGGCCAGCGACCTGAAGAACCGCGGCCAGAAGGTCACGAAGACGGGTGCCATGGCCAAATACTACGCCAGCGAAGTATGCGTCTACGCCAGCAATGAGGCTGTGCAGATCTTCGGCGGCTACGGCTACACCAAGGACTTCCCGGTGGAGAAGTTCTATCGCGATAGCAAGCTGTGCACCATCGGCGAAGGCACCTCGGAGATCCAGAAGCTGGTGATCGGGAGGGAGATCTTGAAGGGGTGAGAGGCGCCTGCGCCTTACTATCACTGGCTTTCAGTACACAACCAATAGGAGCTGGACTGATCGCCTGGCGGAGCTTGCACGCAGAGTGTAGACTCCACTTGATAGGGAACCCGTACCAAAGTCGACGATTCTATTACCTGGCGAGGTAACGCTGATGCGATTCACTAATTGACCTTGAGCATCAAAGAACTCGAGCATCAACTTGCCGGTTTTCGTCATGCTGCTCGGAAGGACCATTGACCAAGGCCCAGAACCAGGGTTCGGCCAGACCATGGGTCGCTCACTTGCCTCGATCATCTCTGTCACGCCATCCGGTATCTGACCAACACAGTTGCATGTCGGATCGATCGTGTCGTTCTCAGTGAATGGCAACCCGTCATCACAACTGGAGCCAACCGTGCCGAATTGGTCCAGGCAAAGGTCGGTCTGGTCCAAAACGTAGCCCGCAGGCGCACAGCCTAGTACACTATCGATTGGATCGCCAAGCCCATCGCCATCCGCATCGCTGAACCACCATTGTGGTTCGACTTCGCTCACCTCGACAATGGCGGGGGCATCGGTTGAGCAGAAGGCATGATAGCGATAGTTCCCGGGCGAAAAAATGGAAGGATCGTAGATACCTCCGGGCATGTTGTTGTCCAACCCGTAGGTCCATGTACCCCAGATTCCCGGGTTGCCGCTCAAATAGGGGAAGAGCGGAACCGGGTCAGCATCGGCACAGATCGTAACATCCCCGCCTTGGCCGCTGCTCTGAGGAGCTAGTTCGATAATGTTCACTTCGACCAGTGGACACTGGGCTGGGCTTGGGTCCGCATAGATGTACAAGCCGGGTGCGTCCACCTCCGGGTCATAAACAGAACTATGGGTGGATTGATCATAAGTCCAAATACCGCCTTCTATACTCCCGCTCAAGAAAGTGCCCAGGTCGATCGGCCCGGCGCTCTCGCAAAGGATGCACGGGGCCTGTGCCGATGAACTGATCACCGTTACCAAGGTGCCGTTCGTGGAAGAACCACACGTGTTGGACAGCGTGAGGGTATAAACCCCGGAGAATTCACTGGACAGAGCAAGCGTCGGTGAAACACCCGGCATTTGGATAACCTGACCGGTTCCTTGCACCGCAATGTTCCATGTGAATGACAGGTCGGTGTTCGTGTCATTCACGTCGGCACTTAGCATGAGCGTATCGCCTTCACAGACAGGTGAATTGCTCGATACACTTCCAACGAACGGAGCTAGGTAGACCTCTGCTGCTTCGAGCACCACGACCGAGAGTGTGTCGCTACCACACCCATTCGAAGCAATGACCTCATATTCCCCGGCCATACCAGCCTGAATAACAACGGTCGATGGGCCATCACTCACGTAGGTGGGACCGGACCATGTGAAGTAGGGGCATGTGATCGGCTCCGAGAAGTGCGCTACGAGCCGCAGGGGGTTACCTGGACACCCCATGCCGGTGTACGATAGGCTGTCCAGAACGGGGGGGACGCATCCAACAGTATCGGGGAGGAAGGAGAGTAGACCGGTTGTCGTACCGCACGCATTGCTGACTGTCACTGAATAGAGACCGCCGATGGGGTTCACCACCTCTGCAAACGATGAGCCGTCATCCACTTCCGTGGGCCCTGTCCATTCATAAGCAAGGCAGTGGCTCGACCCGGATACGTCAGCGCTAAGGATCAGCGGCGAACAATTGCCACCGAAAGTGGTAATGCCATGAAGGATCGGGGGGGCACAATCGGTCGTGTCGATCGTGACATCAACGGACAAGCTGTCGATCCCGCAGGCGGTCACTACGAACAAGGTGTATGTACCGGGCAAAGCGTTGGTATGAGCGATAGGTGGCTGCGATAATGTACCGGATGACCAAGCTGGGCCGCTCCAGGAATAACTTGGGCAAGCACCTCCGTCATCCACTTGGGCACCTAGTTGCAGTGTGCCCTCCACGCAGGAAAGCGTGCCGATGGTCAATTCCGAGATCTCCGGAGCAATGCAGGTGGTATCGGTCTGGGTCGCGGTCAGTATGCTGTCCGAGCCACAATCGTTTGATACAACCAAGGTGTATGTGCCATACTGCCCGCTTGGCAGTAAGGTCGATATTGAAGACCCTATGAGCCCACCCGAAGGACCGTACCAGCTCAGGTCCAGACCTAAACCAGCGCTGATCACGGCGGAAAGCGAGACGGGACCTGCAATGCAAAAAGGCCCGTAAGCCAGGGCAGTTGCACTGCTGATCTGGGGTGGTTCGCAAGGCGCGCAGATCCCCGATTCAAGGGGTGCTGTCAGGATGTTCCCAGTACGGTCATAACCAGCAATGGAAATGAAGTAATTGCCGTTGTATAGCGACGTATGGCTGTCGTTTGCGATACTTACCCGCCTGCATCCGGTCAGTTCGCGGATTTTGATGCCGACAACGGCCGCTGGTGTCGATGTGATGGCACAAGCAGCAGTTAGTGGGTGCAAAGACAGCACGTTGAACGTGGCATAATTGAAATCACCGTCCGTGAACACTCCACCAACGTTGATCACTTGTAGCTCATCGCAGCCATGCCCGAGGTCGCCGTTGTTCACAACGCCACCAGCGGCACTTTCCCAGCGCAAGGTGAAAGTGGCGTTCACAATACCGGTATGGTAGCCGCTCAAACTGTGCATGCGCACTTCGAAACTGTCAATGGAAGCTGTTGGGTATAGACCAACATGGATGTTCTGTGCATAACCCGGTATCTGGTTCGCCACAAGGCAGGCGAATAGGCAAAGGCATCGATTCAGACCATTTAGCCTTCGGCCTTGGGGTTTGTGCATGGAATCCATGGTTTTGCAGCAATTGGACTAAGCCAAAGCTATGGGTTGGCCAGCTGGTCCAGACCCCGAAAGATGTGGTTAATGGCTACCATTTGGAGGATGTTAATCTGAATGGAGCGGTGAAGTACACTGGTGCTGGCAACGACCGTGACCCGATATTGGTCAACGTCGGGTCAACAACCCCGAACAATGTCGTTTTTCAACAACTGCCCTGAACTGGCCGGGTGTTTGGCAGGAGACTTCCCGAGCATCAAAGTTGCACCGATCCATTCTCCCACTATATTCGCAGCCCCATTGTCCGACCGTAGCAATTGCGAAGGCGGACGTTTTCAAAGAACCATGCTGATCATCCCCGTTAAGGAAGGCGAGCCCATCGACAAGGCGCTCAAGAAGTTCAAGAAGAAATTCGAGCGCACGGGCACCTTGCGCGCCTTGCGCAAGCGCCAGGCCTTCACCAAGCCCAGCGTGAAGCGTCGCCAGCAAGTGCTGCGCGCCACGTACAAGCTGGTGACCTACGGCGGCGAACAGTAGGTTCGAGGTTCACCTCGAACACTTCTGTGAGCATTGCTTCGAGGTTCACGTTGACCAGGCTGTGAGCACTGATCTGTACAGAACATACGTTAAGAGGCGAAGATACCTGCGGGTCTTTTCGCCTCTTTTGTATTGATGTTGGTCGATCGCTTCCTGGAACACCTGGCCTTTGAGAAGCGCAGCAGCGCCCTTACGGTAAAGGCCTACGGCCAGGACCTCGCGCAATTCACTGTTTTCCTGAAGAAAGCCGTGGGCTTGGAGCGGCCGGAGCAGGCCAACGACAAGGTGGTGCGGCGCTGGATGATGCTGTTGCTGGAAGGCGGCACCGGGGCACGAAGTGTGAACCGCAAGCTGAGTTCCCTGCGGGCCTTTTACAAGTTCGCACGGACGGTGGGGGAGGTGAGCACCGATCCCACGGACCTGATCGAGCCGCCGAAAACGCCCAAACGTCTACCGGAATTCGTGGAAGAGGGCCGCATGGACACACTGCTTACCGACATGGCGGCGGCGGACGACTTTGTGGGACGGCGCGATCGCCTGATCATTGAGCTGTTGTACGGCACGGGCATGCGTTTGGCCGAACTGCTCGGCCTTACCCCGAACGATGTGGACATGCGCCGCCGAACCATCCGGGTGCTGGGCAAGCGTAACAAGGAGCGCATCATTCCCCTGGCCGAGCCCTTGGCGGCTTTGCTGGCCGCGCACCTGGCCGAGCGGGCGGCGCTGCCAACAGCCCCTGGAGCCGATGTGGCCCTGCTATTGGACCCCTCGGGGAAACCGTTGCATCGACGTAGCGTACAACGGCTGGTTACGCATTACCTTGGTACTGTCACACCACAGCGCAAGCGCAGCCCCCACGTGTTAAGACACACTTTCGCCACGCATCTTTTGGAGCACGGAGCCGACCTCAACGCAGTGAAAGAGTTACTGGGTCATGCTGGATTGGCGGCCACCCAGGTGTACACCCACAACACGGTGGAAAAGCTCAAACGAACACATCAACAGGCCCACCCGCGGGGCGGGTCATCAACTGTACGAACCAACGACCCCGGCACCAAGGCCGGGTCTAAACCGTGAAGCCATGAACGTGAACGTGCAATCCATTCATTTCGACGCCGACAGCAAACTGGTCGACTTCATCCAGGACAAACTCGACAAATTGTCCCAGTTCCACGACAACATCATCTCCGGCGACGTGTTCCTTCGACTGAGCCATGATCGGGAGGGCCGGGAGAACAAGTTGGTGGAGATCCGGTTGAACGCTCCGGGGCAGGATCTTTTCTCCAGCCGCCGTGCAAAAACCTTCGAAGAGGCCGTGGTGAACACCGTGGAGGCCCTCCGAAGTCAGGTGGAACGCAATAAGATCGGCCTACGCAAGGCGGGGTAACCGCCTGACGGACAGGAAGTCCTTAGTTTTTCAGGAGCATTCACAGCGGCCATGGAGAAATCCGTGGCCGCTGCTATTTGGACCGGTGATAATTACTTCTACATTTGCAGGCCCAATTCCGGAGGGTTCTCCGGCGGCGGGTAGCAGGCCGTTCTTTTGTTGTTGTATATGCCAATGTAGCTCAGCTGGTAGAGCAGCTGATTTGTAATCAGCAGGTCGGGGGTTCGAATCCGCCCGTTGGCTCCGTGAAAGGAACAGGGGAGATACCCAAGTGGCCAACGGGGGCAGACTGTAAATCTGCTGCTTCACAGCTTCGTAGGTTCGAATCCTGCTCTCCCCACACTTCACACGGAGCCGGCTCAATAGCTGGGAGCTCGTCATCGTCCCTTCAACGCGGGAGTAGCTCAGTTGGTAGAGCATCAGCCTTCCAAGCTGAATGTCGCGGGTTCGAATCTCGTCTCCCGCTCACCACCATCGAAGCGCCCAGGGCTTCGGTGCACGATCGAAGAAAGAAGTCATCGGCCTTTGTAGCTCAGGGGTAGAGCACTTCCTTGGTAAGGAAGAGGTCCCGGGTTCAATTCCCGGCAAAGGCTCAGAGGAACGAGGATAGCGGATACAACAGGCAGATACAGCGGCAGGTGCGGCAGAAAGAGAATTCAACGAACGAACGAAGAACAGAACAACTAAGATCCATCGACCATGGCAAAGGAGACCTTCAAACGGGACAAGCCGCACGTCAACATCGGTACTATCGGCCACGTTGACCATGGCAAGACCACGCTTACCGCAGCGATCACATCCGTATTGTTCAGCAAAGGACTTTCGGAAAAGCGCAGCTTCGATTCCATCGATAACGCGCCCGAGGAAAAGGAGCGTGGTATCACCATCAACACCGCTCACGTGGAGTACTCGACGGCCGCCCGTCACTACGCCCACGTTGACTGCCCAGGCCACGCCGACTATGTGAAGAACATGGTTACGGGTGCTGCGCAGATGGACGGTGCCATCCTCGTGGTGGCCGCCACCGATGGTCCCATGCCCCAGACCCGCGAGCACATCCTGCTCGGCCGTCAGGTGGGCGTGCCCAAGCTGGTGGTGTTCATGAACAAGGTGGACATGGTGGATGATCCCGAGCTGCTCGAGCTCGTGGAGATGGAGATCCGCGAACTGTTGACCTTCTACCAGTATGACGGTACCAACACCCCGGTGATCAAGGGCAGCGCACTCGGTGCACTCAACGGCGAAGCCAAGTGGGTGGACACCGTGATGCAGCTGATGGACGCTGTTGACGCTTGGATCCCTGTTCCCCCCCGCGAGGTGGAGAAAGCCTTCCTGATGAGCGTGGAGGACGTGTTCTCCATCACGGGTCGTGGTACCGTGGCCACTGGTCGTATCGAGACCGGCGTGATCAAGGTCGGTGACAACGTGGAGATCATCGGCATGCAGGAGCAGAGCATGAACAGCACCTGCACGGGTGTGGAAATGTTCCGCAAGCTGCTCGACCGCGGAGAGGCGGGTGACAACTGTGGCATTCTGCTCCGTGGTATCGAAAAGGACCAGATCCGTCGTGGTATGGTCATCGCCAAGCCGGGAAGCATCACCCCCCACACCGAGTTCAAGGCCGAGATCTACGTGCTGAAGAAGGAAGAGGGTGGCCGTCACACGCCTTTCCACAACAAGTACCGCCCCCAGTTCTACTTCCGCACCACGGACGTAACGGGCGAGATCACCATGGAAGCCGGTCGTGAGATGATCATGCCGGGTGACAACGTGAGCATCAGCGTGAAATTGATCGTTCCCATCGCCATGGACAAGGGTCTGCGTTTCGCCATCCGCGAGGGTGGTCGTACCGTGGGTGCCGGCCAGGTGACGGAGATCATCAAGTAAGCAACATAGCATCAACGGAGGCAGGGCCGTCCCGACTTGTCGGGACGGCCTTCGCCGCCGAAAAGAGAACACAGGAACTGTATTTACGGGTGTAGCTCAATTGGTAGAGCGAAGGTCTCCAAAACCTTAGGCTGCGGGTTCGATTCCTGCCACCCGTGCCCAAAGCGAACGATCACGTGGCAAGCTTGAAAACATATTTCGCCGAGAGCTACAACGAGCTCATGAACAAGGTGAGCTGGCCTACCTGGAAGGAACTCCAGAGCAGCGCCATCATCGTCCTGTTCACAGCCCTGCTCATCGCGCTGGTGGTGTTCCTCATGGACTTCATCTTCGGGGTGAACGACGTTGGTGCCTGGAAGGGCATGTTGGGCTTCATCTACAAATTCATCGGCTAAGGCCATGGCGACCACAGCGACCAGCACCAAGAAATGGTACGTTCTCCGCGCCATCTCCGGCAAGGAGAAGAAGGTGAAGGAGATGATCGACGCCGAGGTGAAGCGCTCCAAAATGGGCACCTACATCAATCAGGTGCTCATCCCCATGGAGAAGTTCTACCAGATCAAGGACGGCAAGAAGGTGAGCAAGGAGCGCAACATCCTGCCGGGCTATGTGCTGCTGGAGGCCGACCTCACCGGCGAGATCGCCCACACGCTGAAGCAATTGCCCAACGTGATCGGCTTCCTCGGTGCAGAGAAGGGCGGCGACCCCGTGCCCATGCGCATGACCGAGGTGAACCGTATCCTCGGTAAGGTGGATGAAATGGCCGAGACCGATGCCGCCATCCAGAACCCCTACCACGTGGGCGAAACGGTGAAGGTGGTCGATGGCCCCTTCAATGGTTTCAATGGTGTGATCGAGGAGATCAATGAGGAGAAGAAGAAGCTGAAGGTGATGGTGAAGATCTTCGGAAGGAAGACCCCGCTCGAACTGAGCTTCATGCAAGTGGAAAAAGAAGTCTAAAAGCAAGATCAACCGTCCGAGCCGACCGCAAGCGAGGCGCTAACAAGGACACAAAACCAAGCGAATGGCTAAAGAGATAACAGGCCTGGTGAAACTCCAGGTAAAAGGCGGGGCCGCGAACCCTGCACCCCCCATCGGCCCCGCACTGGGTGCCAAGGGTGTGAACATCATGGAATTCTGCAAGCAGTTCAATGCGCGCACGCAGGACAAGGCAGGCAAGGTGCTGCCCGTGGTGATCACGGTATACGCCGATAAGAGCTTCGACTTCATCATCAAGACCCCGCCCGCAGCTGTTCAGCTGATGGACGCGGCCAAGGTGAAGGGTGGCAGCGGTGTTCCGCAGACCAAGAAGGTGGGTAGCGTGAGCTGGGACCAGGTGAAAGCCATTGCCCAGGACAAGATGCCCGACCTGAACTGCTTCACCATCGAGAGCGCCATGAGCATGGTGGCCGGTACCGCCCGCAGCATGGGCATCACCATCGCGGGCGAAAGTCCGTTGAAGAACTAACCCATCGAACCCATGCCAACCCTGACCAAGAAGCGTAAGGAAGCCGCCGGCAAGTTCGACGGAACCAAGCTCTATGATCTCGCCCAAGCGACGCAGATCGTCAAGCAAGTAAGCACCACGAAATTCGACGCCACGGTGGACATCGCCGTGCGCCTCGGCGTGGACCCCAAGAAGAGCACCGAAATGGTGCGTGGAACGGTGAGCCTGCCACATGGCACCGGCCGCACCGTGAACGTGCTGGTGCTCGCCGACCCCGCCAAGTGCGAGGAGGCCCTCGCCGCCGGTGCCGACATGGCCGGACTGGACGAGTACGTGGAGAAGATCAAGAACGGCTGGACCGCCGTTGACGTGATCATCTGCACGCCTGCCGTGATGGCCAAAGTGGGTGCCCTGGGCCGTGTGCTCGGACCCCGCGGCCTGATGCCGAACCCCAAGACCGGTACCGTTACCATGGACGTGGCCAAGGCCGTGAAAGAGGTGAAGGCCGGTAAGATCGACTTCAAGGTGGACAAGGCCGGTATCATCCACGCGGTGATCGGCAAGGCCTCCTTCGACGCCGCCAAGCTCAGCGAGAACGCCCAGGAACTGTTGACCACCCTCATGAAGCTGAAGCCGAGCACGGCCAAAGGCGCTTATGTGCGGAGCATCACCCTGAGCAGCACCATGGGACCTGGGATCAAAGTGGACACCCGCGTGGTGGGTGCCTAACCTTCAACAACGACACTGAAATGGCAACCCGCGCACAAAAAGACCTGACCATCGCCGCCCTCGTCGATGAGATCAAGGCCACGAACGTCCTTTACCTCGCCGATGCAAGCTCGATGGACGCCGAGTCCACCAGCAACCTGCGTCGCGCCTGCAGCACCGGTGGTGTTCGCATGAAGGTGGTGAAGAACACCCTGCTTCAACAAGCGATGGAACGCATCGAGGACAAGGACTATAGCGCCCTGTTCCCCACGCTGGTCGGACAGACCGCCATCCTCTTCGCCGAAAAGGGCAACGTGCCCGCCAAGTTGATCCGCGATTTCCGCAAGAAGGGCCAACGCCCCATCCTGAAGAGCGCATGGATCGATGAGGCCGTGTTCATCGGTGATGACCAGGTGGCGATCCTCTCGAACCTCAAAGGCAAGGAGGAGCTCATCGGCGACATCATCGCCCTGCTCCAGAGCCCGATCAAGAACGTCATCGGTTCGCTGCAAGGCGGCGGTGGCCAGAAGATCGCCGGCCTGGTAAAGGCCCTCGAAGCCCGCGCCAGCAATTAAAAAAGTCCCAACTCGTTACATTACGCTTCCACGTAATTTCTTCCCCAACCAAGTAACAACCCAGCAAGATGGCAGACATCAAAGCACTCGGCGACCAACTCGTTAGCCTGACCGTAAAGGAGGTAAGCGAACTCGCCAACTACCTGAAGGACGAATACAAGATCGAACCAGCAGCAGCAGCTGCGGTCATGGTGGCCGGTGGCGCCGCCGGTGGTGGCGAAGCCGCCGCTGCACAGACCAGCTTCGACGTGATCCTGAAGGCCGGTGGCCAGAACAAACTGGCCGTGGTGAAGCTCGTGAAGGAGCTCACCGGTCTCGGATTGAAGGAGGCGAAAGACCTCGTTGACGGCGCTCCCAAGCCGCTGAAGGAAGGTGTGTCCAAGGAGGACGCCGAGAACCTGAAGCAGCAACTGACGGAAGCCGGTGCCGAAGTTGAGGTTAAGTAAGATCCTCCCTGCGCATTGACCATCCGGCCCCGGTGCCCGTGAGAACGGACACCGGGGACCGGGTGGATCGCGCCTTTTTACAGGTGCCCTCTCACAGGCCCGTGCATCAGGGGCCCTTCTGATGCAAGAAAGTCGTAGGTCGTTCGTTCACTCACTTCCCCCCGCAGCAACCCACATGGCCCAGGCGAAGACCATCTCGCGCAAAAACAAGCGCATTGATTTCGGGTCCCTCCACCTTCCGACCCAGTACCCGGATTTCCTCGACATCCAGCTGAAGAGCTTCCAGGAGTTCTTCCAGATCGAGACCCTGCCGGAGAATCGGAACGATGAGGGCCTCTACAAGGTGTTCATGGAGAACTTCCCCATCACCGACACCCGCAACCAGTTCGTCCTGGAGTTCCTGGACTATTTCGTGGATCCCCCCCGCTACAGCATCGATGAGTGCATCGAGCGGGGCCTTACCTACAGCGTGCCCCTCAAGGCCAAGCTGAAACTCTATTGCACCGATCCTGAACACGAGGACTTCGAGACCATCGTGCAGGACGTGTACCTGGGGCAGATCCCCTACATGACCCCGAAGGGCTCCTTCGTGGTCAACGGCGCTGAGCGCGTCATCGTAAGCCAGCTGCACCGCAGCCCCGGCGTGTTCTTCGGCCAGAGCCGACACGCCAACGGCACCAAGTTGTACAGCGCCCGTGTCATTCCGTTCAAGGGTTCGTGGATCGAATTCGCCACGGACATCAACGGGGTGATGTACGCCTACATCGACCGCAAGAAAAAACTGCCGGTGACCACGCTGTTGCGTGCCATCGGTTTCGAAAGTGACAAGGACATCCTGGAGATCTTCGGCCTGGCCGACGAGATGAAGGTCACCAAGGCCAACATGAAGGAGGCCGTTGGTCGCAAGCTCGCCGCCCGCGTGCTGAAGAGCTGGGTGGAGGACTTCGTGGACGAGGACACCGGCGAGGTGGTGAGCATCGAGCGTAACGAGGTGCTGATCGACCGCGAAACGGTGATCGAGGAGCATCACGTGGACCAGATCCTCGAGAGCGGCGCCAAGACCGTGATCCTGCACAAGGCCGGTGTGAACGCCGCCGACTACGCCCTGATCTACAACACCCTGCAGAAGGACACCTCCAACTCCGAGAAGGAGGCCGTGGAAGTGATCTACCGCCAGCTGCGTAACGCCGAGCCACCCGATCTGGAAACGGCCCGCGGTGTCATCGACAAACTGTTCTTCAGTGAGCAGCGCTACGACCTCGGTGAGGTGGGCCGCTACCGCATCAACAAGAAGCTCGGCCTGCAGAGCGAGCTGAGCGTGCGTGTGCTCACCAAGGAGGACATCATCAGCATCATCCGTTACCTCATCGAGCTGGTGAACTCCAAGGCCGATGTGGACGACATCGACCACTTGAGCAACCGCCGCGTGCGTACCGTGGGTGAGCAGCTCTACACCCAGTTCGGCGTGGGCCTGGCCCGTATGGCCCGCACCATCCGCGAGCGCATGAACGTGCGCGACAACGAGGTGTTCACGCCCACCGACCTGATCAACGCCAAGACCCTGAGCTCGGTGATCAACTCGTTCTTCGGAACGAACCAGTTGAGCCAGTTCATGGACCAGACCAACCCGCTCGCGGAGATCACCCACAAGCGCCGCCTCTCGGCACTTGGACCCGGAGGTCTCAGCCGCGAACGCGCCGGTTTCGAGGTGCGCGACGTGCACTACACGCACTACGGCCGCCTTTGCACGATCGAGACGCCTGAAGGACCGAACATCGGTCTGATCAGCAGCCTCTGCGTGTTCAGCAAGATCAACAACCTCGGGTTCATCGAAACGCCCTACCGCAAGGTGGTGGATGGCAAGGTGGACGTGAAGAGCGAGGCCCTGTACCTCAGCGCCGAAGAGGAGGACAACAAGGTGATCGCTCAGGCGAACGCCAACCTGAAGGAGGACGGCAGCTTCGACACCAAGCGCGTGAAGGCCCGCCAGATGGGCGACTTCCCGGTGGTGGATCCGAAGGAACTGCAGTTGATGGACGTGGCGCCGAACCAGATCGCGTCGATCGCGGCCAGCCTGATCCCCTTCCTCGAGCACAACGACGCCAACCGCGCGCTGATGGGCTCGAACATGATGCGCCAGGCCGTGCCGCTGCTGCGGCCCGATGCCCCGATCGTGGGCACCGGCCTGGAAGAACTCGTAGCTCGCGACAGCCGCGTGCTGATCACCGCCGAAGGTGAGGGCGTGGTGAAGAGCGTGGACGCCGATCGCATCGTGATCGACTACAAGCGTTCGGAGGATGAGCGTACCGTGAGCTTCGATGGTGATGAGAAGGAGTACCGCATCACCAAGTTCATGAAGACCAACCAGAGCACGTGCATGAACCTGCGCCCCTACGTCCGCAAGGGCGAGAAGGTGGTGAAGGGACAGACGCTGGTGGAGGGTTATTCCACCGAGGATGGCGAACTGGCCATCGGTCGCAACCTGGTGGTGGCCTTCATGCCCTGGAAGGGTTACAACTTCGAGGATGCCATCGTGATCAGTGAGCGCGTGGCCCGCGAGGACATGTTCACCTCGATCCACATCGATGAGTACATCATGGAGGTGCGCGACACCAAGCGCGGCCTCGAGGAGCTCACGAGCGACATCCCCAACGTATCGGAGGAGGCCACCAAGGACCTCGACGAGCACGGCCTGATCCGCATCGGTGCGGAGATCAAGGAGGGCGACATCCTCATCGGCAAGATCACGCCCAAGGGCGAGACCGATCCGAGCCCCGAGGAGAAACTGTTGCGCGCCATCTTCGGCGACAAGGCCGGTGATGTGAAGGACGCCAGCTTGAAGGCTCCGCCCAGCACCAAGGGCGTTGTCATCGACAAGAAGCTGTTCAGCCGCGCCATCAAGGACAAGAAGACCAAGGGCAACGAGAAGGCCGTTCTGGACCAGATCGACAAGGAACAGGACAAGGAGCTCGGCGACCTGAAGGAACTGCTCGTGGAGAAGCTGATGAAGCTGATCGGCGGCGTGTCCAGCAATGGCGTCAACAACAAATACAAGGAGGAGCAGATCAAGAAGGGCGTGAAGTTCAGCCCCAAGGTGCTCCAGGCCATCGACTACATCACGGTGGACCCCACGGAGTGGACCACCGAGAAGCGTGTGAACGAACTGGTGCGCCAGCTCATCCACAACTACACGATCCGTTACAGCGACATCAGCGGTGCCTACAAGCGGAAGAAATTCCAGGTGAGCATCGGCGATGAACTGCCTGCCGGTATCGTGAAGCTCGCCAAGGTGTACGTTGCCGCCAAGCGCAAACTGGCCATCGGCGACAAGATGGCCGGTCGTCACGGTAACAAGGGCATCGTGTCCCGCATCGTTCGCGATGCCGACATGCCCTTCCTACAGGACGGAAGTCCGGTGGACATCGTGCTGAACCCGCTGGGCGTGCCTTCCCGAATGAACCTCGGACAGATCTACGAGACCGTACTGGGCTGGGCCGGCCTGAAGCTGGGCCGCAAGTACGCCACGCCGATCTTCGATGGTGCCACCATCGACGAGATCAACAAGGAAACGGACGAGGCTGAACTGCCCCGATTCGGCAAGATCCACCTGTATGATGGCGGCACGGGCGAGCGTTTCGATCAGCCTGCCACGGTCGGTGTGATCTACATGCTGAAGCTCGCCCACATGGTGGACGACAAGATGCACGCACGTTCCATCGGGCCCTACAGCCTGATCACCCAGCAGCCGCTCGGCGGTAAGGCCCAGTTCGGTGGCCAGCGCTTCGGTGAAATGGAAGTGTGGGCACTGGAAGCGTTCGGCGCAGGTCACATCCTGCAGGAGATCCTCACCGTGAAGAGCGATGATGTGATCGGCCGTGCCAAGGCCTATGAGGCCATCGTTAAGGGCGAGCCCCTGCCGTTGCCGGGCATCCCCGAGTCGTTCAATGTGTTGCTGCACGAACTGCGCGGTCTCGCGCTGAACGTGAGCCTCGAAACCGAGACTGAGAACGTCTGAACCTCCCAATCGCCACGACCATGACCATGATGAAAAAGGAGGTGAAGATCTCCAGCCAGTTCGACAAGATCGTCATCAGCCTGGCCAGCCCCGAGCAGATCCTTGAGCGGAGCCACGGTGAGGTGATCAAGCCTGAGACCATCAATTACCGCACATACAAGCCCGAGCGCGATGGCCTGTTCTGCGAGCGCATTTTCGGTCCCGTGAAGGACTTCGAATGCCATTGCGGCAAATACAAGCGCATCCGCTACAAGGGCATCGTCTGCGATCGTTGCGGTGTGGAGGTGACCGAGAAGAAGGTGCGTCGCGAGCGCATGGGCCACATCCAGCTCACCGTGCCCGTTGCCCACATCTGGTACTTCCGCAGCCTGCCCAACAAGATCGGTTACCTGCTGGGCCTGCCCACCAAGAAGCTCGACCAGATCATCTACTACGAGCGTTATGTGGTGATCAACGCCGGCGGAGCCAAGAACAAGGAGGGAGCACCCCTGCAATACCTGGACTTCCTGACGGAAGAGGAGTACCTGGACATCCTGGAGGCCGTTGGCAAGGACAACCAGTACCTCGATGATGCCGATCCGAATAAGTTCATCGCCAAGATGGGCGCCGATGCGTTGCACGACCTGTTGCGCCGGCTCGACCTCGATAGCGTGAGCTACGACCTGCGTCACAAGGCCAACACCGAGACCAGCCAGCAGCGCAAGAACGAGGCGCTGAAGCGCCTGAACGTGGTGGAGGCCTTCCGTGACGCCAACACCCGCCGCGAGAACCGCCCCGAGTGGATGATCATCAAGGTGGTACCGGTGATCCCACCCGAACTGCGCCCGCTGGTGCCCCTGGACGGCGGTCGTTTCGCCACCAGTGACCTGAACGACCTGTACCGCCGCGTCATCATCCGCAACAACCGCCTGAAGCGCCTGATGGAGATCAAGGCGCCGGAGGTGATCCTGCGCAACGAGAAGCGCATGTTGCAGGAGTCGGTGGACAGCCTCTTCGACAACAGCCGCAAGAGCAGCGCCGTGAAGAGCGAGAGCAACCGCCCGCTGAAGTCCCTGAGCGATTCGCTCAAGGGCAAGCAGGGCCGCTTCCGCCAGAACCTGCTCGGTAAGCGCGTGGACTACAGCGCACGTTCCGTGATCGTTGTGGGTCCCGAACTGAAACTGCATGAGTGCGGTCTGCCCAAGGACATGGCCGCCGAGCTTTTCAAGCCCTTCATCATCCGCAAGCTCATCGAGCGCGGCATCGTGAAGACGGTGAAGAGCGCCAAGAAGATCGTGGACAAGAAGGAGCCCGTGGTGTGGGACATCCTGGAGAGCGTGCTGAAGGGCCATCCTGTGCTCCTCAACCGTGCACCAACACTGCACCGCCTGGGTATCCAGGCCTTCCAGCCCAAGCTGATCGAGGGCAAGGCCATCCAGCTGCACCCGCTCGTATGTACCGCGTTCAACGCTGACTTCGACGGTGACCAGATGGCCGTGCACGTGCCCCTGGGCCACAACGCGATCCTGGAGGCCCAGCTGCTCATGCTGGCCAGCCACAACATCCTGAACCCGGCCAACGGTGCGCCCATCGCGGTGCCCAGCCAGGACATGGTGCTTGGCCTGTACTACATGACCAAGGGACGCAAGAGCGAACCCGAGCGCGCCATGCGCGGCGAAGGCCGTGTGTTCTACAGCAGCGAGGAGGTGCACATCGCCCACAACGAGGGCCGCATCGACCTGCACGCGTGGATCAAGGTCCGTTGGACCAACACGCTCACCGGTAAGAGCGAGTTGATCGAAACGACCGTGGGCCGCGTGCTCTTCAATGAAGTGGTGCCCGCCGAAGTAGGCTTCATCAATGAACTGCTCACGAAGAAGTCCCTGCGTGACATCATCGGTCGCGTGATGAAGGAGGGCGGAACGGCCAAGGCCGCGAAGTTCCTCGACGACATCAAGGAGCTCGGCTTCATGAGCGCCTTCAAGGGTGGCCTGTCCTTCAACCTGTTGGACGTGGTGGTGCCCGATGAGAAGGACAAGCTGGTGAAGGCCGCACAGGGCGAGGTGGACGAAGTGATGGGGAACTACAACATGGGTCTCATCACCAACAACGAGCGGTACAACCAGACGATCGACATCTGGACCCACACCAACAGCAAGCTCACCTTCACGCTCATGGAGCGTTTGAAGAAGGACAACCAGGGCTTCAACTCCATCTATATGATGATGGATTCCGGTGCCCGTGGTTCCAAGGAGCAGATCCGTCAGCTCAGCGGCATGCGCGGACTGATGGCCAAGCCCCAGAAGAGCGGTGCCGGTGGAGGTCAGGACATCATCGAGAACCCGATCCTTTCGAACTTCAAGGAAGGCCTGTCCATCCTGGAGTATTTCATCTCCACCCACGGTGCCCGTAAGGGTCTGGCCGATACGGCCCTCAAGACCGCGGATGCCGGTTACCTCACCCGCCGGCTGGTGGACGTGGCGCAGGACGTGGTGATCACCACGGACGATTGCGGTACGCTGCGCGGTCTGGTGGCCACGGCCCTGAAGAAGAACGAAGAGGTCGTCGAAAGCCTTTACGATCGTGTGCTGGGCCGCAGTGCCGTGCATGATGTGTACCACCCGCAGACCGGCGACCTGCTGGTGAGGAGCGGTGAGCAGATCACGGAGGATATCGCGCTGGCCATCGCCAACAGCCCAATCGAGGAGGTGGAGATCCGCAGCGTGCTCACCTGCGAGCAGCGTCAGGGTGTTTGCGCCAAGTGCTACGGCCGCAACCTGGCCACGGGCCGCATGGTGCAGATGGGTGAAGCGGTCGGTGTGATCGCGGCACAGTCCATCGGTGAACCCGGTACACAGCTTACCCTGCGTACGTTCCACGTGGGTGGTGTGGCCGGCAAGATCGCCGACGATAGCCAGGTGGTGGCCAAGTACGACGGTCGCCTGGAGATCGACGAGCTGCGCACGGTGAAGAAGAAGGACAAGAAGGGTGGCGATGCCGAGGTGGTGATCAGCCGCAGCACGGAGATGCGCATCATCGACAACAACACGGGCATCGTCCTCACCACGAGCAACATCCCCTACGGCGCGTTCCTCTATGCCAAGAGCGGCAAGAACGTGAAGAAGGGCGAACTGATCTGCAACTGGGATCCATACAACGCGGTGATCATCTCGGAACTGGCCGGTACGCTGGCCTTCGAGAGCATCGAGGAGAGCGTGACGTTCCGCGAGGAGATCGACGAGCAGACCGGCTTCACCGAGAAGGTGATCATGGAAAGCCGTGACAAGAAGAAGAACCCGATGATCAAGATCATGGACGTGAAAGGCAAGGAAGAGCTGAAGAGCTACTCCCTGCCCGTAGGCGCCCACATCATCGTGAACGAAGGCCAGAAGATCGAGGCCGGCGACATCCTGGTCAAGATCCCCCGTAGCTCCGGCAAGGGCGGTGACATCACCGGTGGTCTGCCCCGTGTGACCGAGCTGTTCGAGGCGCGTAACCCCAGCAACCCTGCTGTGGTGAGCGAGATCGACGGTATCGTGAGCTATGGCAAGATCAAGCGCGGCAATCGCGAGATCATCGTGGAAAGCCGCACCGGCGAGCACAAGTACTACCTGGTGCCGCTGAGCAAGCACATCCTGGTGCAGGAGAACGACTTCGTGAAGGCGGGCGTGCCGCTGAGCGATGGCAGTGTGAGCCCCACCGACATCCTGGACATCCAGGGCCCCACCAAGGTGCAGGAGTACCTGGTGGATGAGGTGCAGGAGGTGTACCGCATGCAGGGTGTGAAGATCAACGACAAGCACTTCGAAGTGATCGTGCGCCAGATGATGCGGAAGGTGGAGATCGAGGATCCGGGCGATACCCGCTTCCTCGAGCGCCAGGCCGTGAACAAGGCCGACTTCATGGAGGAGAACGACAACATGTACGACATGATGGTCGTGACCAACGCGGGCGACAGTGCGACGCTGAAGGAAGGTCAGATCCTCTCGGCCCGCAAACTGCGCGACGAGAACAGCGTACTGAAGCGCAAGGACCTGAAGCTCGGTGAAGCCCGCCAGGCAACACCGGCCACCAGCCGCCAGTTGCTCATGGGGATCACGCGTGCTTCGTTGCAGACCGACAGCTTCATCAGCGCCGCGTCCTTCCAGGAGACCACCAAGGTGTTGAACGAGGCTGCCGTTGCCGCCAAGGAAGACCACCTGAAGGGCCTCAAGGAGAACGTGATCGTTGGTCACCTCATCCCCGCAGGTACCGGCTCACGCCGATTCCAGAAGGACCTGGTGTACAGCAAGGAGGATTACAGTCGCATGATGTCCGAGCGCCTCGCCAAAGAGGAGGTAGCGGACTGAACGAACAGATAGGCCCCTTCTCTCCAGCTTTCGCTACAGCATTAGCGGGTGAGGGGAGAAGGGGTCATCCTTTTCAACCATGGCAGAGAACAACGACCCCAAGAACCGCCCCAACCAGCTGAACATCGAGATCAGCGAGGAGGTGGCCGATGGCATCTACAGCAACCTGGCGATCATCACGCACAGCAACTCGGAGTTCGTGCTGGACTTCGTGCGCGTGATGCCCGGTGTGCCCAAGGCGAAAGTGCGCGCCCGCGTGCTCCTGACGCCCCAGCACGCCAAGCGCCTGATGCGGGCGCTGGCCGACAATATCCAGAAGTTTGAACAGGTGCACGGCGCCATCCGCGAAACGGAGATGCCCGAGATCCCCATGAACTTCGGCGGACCTCCGGCGCAGGCCTGAGCCCAGACTGCTTGAAATGAAAAGCCCCGGGAGACCGGGGCTTTTTCGCGGGTAGTGATGTGTTACCGAGCGTCCCGTTGGAGCTTAACTGCCGAAAGCATGGTTAGTGCAAGGAAGAGGATTGTTAGTGACCAGTACTTCGCTATTCCATCGAGTATGGGCCCGAGCGAGGCCATGATCCTCTCGGATCGGCTGAAGGGCATGCTAACGGTCCCGCATAAAGGGATGATGTCGCACGTGAATGCAGGGATGGTCACAGTATCAACAGGTATCGCAGGTGCAGGCGGGATCCAGCAAGTTCGAATGCTTGATTCGTTCAGCCAGAATGTTAAGGTGCTATCTGCCAATGCTGCATCCACGGCGGCGATCACGGTGTTCCATTTCGTTCTAGTTCCAAAGTTCAATCGGACTCCATGCGTTGTGTCATGAGCGGAGGTGATGCCCCGTGAGATCTTGCTGAATTCTTCGATCGCTTTCTCAGCATTGGAAAGTGGGCCATCACATTGCAGTTCCTGCCATTCGCGCTCGGGCTCTTCCCATTTGAAGTCCAGCCAGGATGTGTCCACTGGGGTAACGATGGGCGGATAGGCCAGCGTGATGGAGCGGTACTCCGTGAACACGTGCTTGCGCTCCATGTAGGCTAGGCACAAAGGCAACAGCAGCACCAAGCTGATCGCTCCGGGTATGTACCAGATCCGCTTCATCCTGTTGGATAACGCAGAAAACTACTCCATCGCCTTCTGCGCGAAGATCACGTAGCCGAAGTTGGCGCTGATGACCCAGGGTTTGGCGAGGCCGTCGATGTAGCTGGTATTGAACCACACCGGTCCCAGTGGGCTCTGCCAGATGAGCGACCCGCTTCCGATGAAGCTCCGGGAGTTGATGCTGGTGCTGTAGCTGGCCTGATCGGTGTCCGTTCGTTCGATGGTCTTGTAAGGCTGGAACACATAGGTTTCCAGGCGCAGGTCGAATTTGTTCTTGGCCACGGCCACGATCATGCGCGCGCCACCCGCCACGTACTGCGGTGCCCGGAAGTTGTCGAGGAAATACGCGCGGCTTTCGGGAGTGGGCTGGAACACCGGAGCGCGCATCACGGAAGCCGTATAGTTCTCGAAGAGCCCTTGAGAGCTGAAAACGCCTTCCGCCAGCAGCCCGAACTTGAAGTGGCCGCGGGGAATGAAGTATTTGTCCAGGGCGACACGGGCCACGAACCAATCATGGTATTTGTTCCGAGGTGTGCGGTCGACGGACGTACTTCCGGGTGTTGTGCGCTCGTTGCCGTTCACATAGCGCACCTCTGCCAGTAAGCGTTCGCCTGCGTTGGCGTGTTGTTTCCGGTTCAGGCTGTTACGCTCGATGCGAAGGCCTCCATTGGCGAAGAAGAAGTCCGTGACATCCACGGTATCGCGATTGCTGAAGTCCTGGGTCTGGTAGTAATCATCCTTGGTCCGTGCGTATTTGGCATCGAGCCGCAGCAGGCCTTTGTTGCCCAGGGCCATCCCGGCGTTGAGGCCTCCCCATAGTTCCTGCATAATGATGTAGGAGGGCCGGTCCTGGTCGAAGAAGGTGGCGAAGCCGCTGAAGTAGTCCCATTTGTGCAGCGTGATCACGGGTTCAAGGAACATCGGTCGCCGGGTGGAGAGGTCCGCACGCAGCTTGATCTGACCTGCCGTGTAGAACTTGCCGAAGTAGGCCGTGCCTTCCAGGCGAGAACTGGTGCGGCCGAAGAAGTTGTACCGCAAGCCCAGCATGCCGGTGTTCACAGGGCGCGAACTGAACATGCCACCGAAGCGCACCTCCAAGGGCTTCTCGCGTTTCACCAGGACGTCCAGGTCATAGGAACCACGCGTTTTATCGTACGTAGCACGGGGAAACAGGCCGTTCACACTGTGATCGAAGTAAAGCCGGAAGTAGCGTGACTTCAGGTCCGCTGCACTGATGACACCGTTGTCCTTGAACAGCACATCCTCGCAGTAGCGTGTCTGGGTAGGCGATAAGCCTTCGATCCGTATGCGGCTGAAGTACGCGGGTGGGGACCGATGGCGGAAGGCCTTGCGGCGGGCCTCGATTTCGGCACGGGGCACACGGCGGTCGATGGCGGCCTTGAGTTCGGGCATGCGTACCATGGCAGCGTTGTACCCGTCGGCCACGGTCTGCCCGGAATTGGAGAAGTCGAACAGCGTGGTGGCGGTCACGGGTTCCACGATGAGGCCCGGCTCGCAGGGTACAGTGTACTCCGTTCTCTCCACCATCATGGCGCGCAGCTGGCTCATCAGGTCATCCTCGCTGGGCGGGCCCGCGTTGTAGGCCACGTTGCTGCCGATGATGTAGTCGGGCAGGAAGGCATCGTACATCACATCACTCGGGAAGTTGTTGTACAGCCCGCCGTCCATCATCAGGTGGCCATTGATGCGGATGGGTTTGAAATAGAAGGGGTAGCTCATGCTGGCGCGCACGGCCTGTGCCAGGTCGCCTTTGGAGAAGATCACCCGTTGGCGCGAGGTGATGTCGCTCGCCACGCACCTGAAGGGCACGAAGAGGCTGTCCATGTCATAGCCGCTTGTGGCAGCAGCGCCCATGAAGCCGATCATCTGTTCCCAGTCGGTGAGCACGGGCGACCGGAGATTAGTGGGTAGCGAGGTCTGGATCGATGTATCGGGGTCGAACCGAAGATTGATCAGCGAAGCATCCGGCGTTTCCTGCTTGAAGTAGTAGTGGTAGCCATCCTCCACACCCCCGAGTGCCATCAGTTGGTACAGCTCGGTCCGGAAAAGGGAGTCCATTTCCCAGGGCGAGTAACCGGCCGCGTACAGGCCGCCCACCAGCGCGCCCATGCTGCTGCCGGTGATGTAGTCCACCGGAATATCATTCTCCTCCAAGGCTTTCAGCACGCCGATGTGGGTGAGGCCCACGGCGCCGCCCCCGCTGAGCACCAGGCCCACACGTTGAGCGTGTGCGGTGCTGAACAGGCCAAGCAGCGCGAATAAGGAGAGCAGTGGACGCATGCGACCCGGAGGGCGACCAAAAATAGGCCCGTCCTACCCGCGTACCACGTCCGTTAAGCTGCCTATCAAACCGTTCATGTATGCCGGAGCCTTCAACAGGCGACTTCCGTACCAACTGAACAGCTCGCCATCCACCAAGCGAACCGGGGTGCCCGGGCATATCATGTTCAGGTCGGCCATGTGCTTTTCGGCGAAGGGATAAGGCTCGGAGGATAGCAGGATGATGTCCGGATCCGCCTCGGCCAGTTCCTGGTCGGTGATCTCCGGATACCGCGCATCGCCCTCGTCGAAGACGTTCTGCAATCCGCATCGCTTCAACATGTTGTTCACGAAGGTGCCATGACCGGCCACCATGAAGGGCTCGCGCCAGATCAGGTAGGCCACGGTGAGGGGCTCTTCAAGCGGCCGGAGTTCCGCGAATGCCGAGCCGATCCCTTGTGTGATGGCTTGGGCTTTGGCTGCAGTACCAGTGAGTTCCCCCACGCGCTGGATCATGTCCAGTGCACCGGGAAGGTCGCGCACATCGCTCATCCACACCGGGAATTCCTGTGCCAGGGCTTCGATGTCCTTGCGCTCGTTCTCTTCCTTGTTGCCGATGATGAGGTCCGGCTTCAGCGCGCGCACCTTTTCCATGTCCACCTTCTTCGTGCCGCCCACGCGGTGCTTGCTGTGGAACCAGGTCTCCGGGTGAATACAGAACTTGGTGATGCCGACGACGCGTTCGCCGAGGCCGAGGTCGTAGAGCAGCTCGGTCTGGGAGGGGACGAGGGAGATGATGCGCTGGGGACGCGTCGGCACTTGGACGGTGCGGTGCATTTGGTCGGTGAGGGAGCGCATCTTCACCCCCAGTTCTTCGGGTTTTCCGCAATGTATCGTGCGATACGCCCCCATTCACCATTGTGATCCCGGATGACCCGTTCGTAGTAGTTGGGTTGCCACAGCGGTCTGCCGTGGGTGTCGTTCAACCGGTTGACCCGTTTTGTCGTTTCCGATTTGAACGCCCCGATGATCGCGGCCAATGAACCACGTTGTGGTCCCATCGATCTGTGGCCCAATCCGTCCAAGGCATTCGTAGCTGCGACCCACCGGGTCGCCGCTACGTTGCCGTGGACATGCCCGTTAACCAATTCCAGTATCGCGTGCAAATGGTCAGGCATGATCTGCATTTCATGTAGTTGTACATGCGGGAAATGGTCCGGAATGGCCCGCCAGCATTCATCTACGATATCTCCCACGGGGGTCAATTCCATACGCGCGGCGGCATCTGTTCCGATGATCTGACCGAACACCTGCCTACGCGACCGTGTGCATAACGTCACGAAATAGGCGCCCTGTGTGTAATCGTGGTCAGGTAAACGGATGTGTTTCCTGAAACGCAGGGGCATGGGCGTTGGGGTTGGATTTTGTCACCAACTGGATGGGTGATCATGCGGATCCTGCGGCAACGTTGTTGCATTTGGGCGACCCGGTGGGTCGCGTCTACGAGGTCATTTCAATTTCCCGATGATGTCCTGCTTCGTGATGATCCCGAAGCCTTCCTTCATCTTCACCAGCACGGCCTGACTTCCATTGCCCAGCTTCTTCGCGATCTCCTCCAACGTGGCCTCCGGTTCCATAACGGGCAGCGCGGGGCCCATGACCACGCGCGTTTTCTGGTGGCGCACATCGGCATCCTCCAGGATCGCGTCGAACAGGCGTGCGTCGGTGAGGGTGCCGACCGGCTTACCGCTCTCCATCACAGGAAGCTGATCGATGTTGTGCTTGCGCATGCGATCGATCGCGAGCAGCACGGGTTCGTCGGCCTCTACGCTCACCAACGCGAGGTCCTTGCCCTTCAACAGATCACCGGCGGTCGGCTTTTCTTCCACGAGGAAGCCGCGTTCGCGCATCCAGTCGTCGTTGAACATCTTGCCCACGTACCGCGTGCCGTGGTCGTGGAAGATCACCACCACCACCTCGCCCTTCTTGAAGTTGTCCTTGAGCTGTAGCAGACCCGCGATGGCGCTACCCGCACTGTTGCCCACGAAGATGCCTTCGTCCCGCACGATCTTCCGTGTGTAGATCGCGGCATCGCGGTCCGTGACCTTCTCGAAATGATCGATCAGGTCCATGTCCACGTTCTGCGGCACGAAGTCCTCGCCGATGCCTTCGGTGATGTACGGATAGATCTCGTTCTTGTCGAAAATGCCGGTCTCTTTCAGCTTCTTGAACACCGATCCGTAGGTGTCGATGCCCCACACCTTCAGGTTGGGGTTCTTCTCCTTCAGGTATTTCGCGGTGCCGCTTATCGTGCCGCCCGTGCCCACTCCCACCACGAGGTGATCGACCTTGCCGCCGCTCTGTTCCCAGATCTCCGGGCCGGTGCTCTCGTAATGCGCCTGCGCGTTGCTCGGATTGTCGTACTGGTTCGCCTTCCAGCTGTTCGGCGTTTCCTTCTCCAGACGCGACGAAACGCTGTAGTAACTCCGCGGGTCCTCGGGATCCACGTTCGTGGGACACACGATCACCTCTGCACCGAAAGCCCGCAGGATGTCCACTTTCTCGCGGCTCTGCTTGTCGGTGGTGGTGAAGATGCACTTGTAGCCCTTGATGATCGCGCCGATGGCGAGGCCCATGCCCGTGTTGCCGCTGGTGCCCTCGATGATGGTGCCGCCGGGTTTCAAGCGTCCGTCCTTCTCCGCATCCTCGATCATCTTGATCGCCATGCGGTCCTTGATGGAGTTGCCCGGGTTGAAGGTCTCCACCTTGGCCAGCACGGTGGCGGCCACGTCCTTGGTGACGCGGTTGAGGCGGACGAGCGGCGTGTTGCCGATGGTGGAAAGGATGTTGTCGTGGATCTTCATGCGTTGTCCGCGGCCGCAGTGGCCATGGCGGACCGCAAAGGTATCCTTTGGCCGGGGCGATCAGTCGAACCGGATCGCCTTCGCCGGGGCGATGCGGGCCACGTACATGCTGGGGATCACCAGGGCCAGCACACACGCCGCCATCACGCCCAGGTTCAGCAACACCAGCGGCAGCAACGACAGGTCCACGGGCACACTGTCCACGTAGTAGCTCTCGATGGGCAGCCGCACGACCTGGAACTTCTGCTGGATCAGTGCCAGCCCGATGCCCAGCACGTCGCCCAGGATGATGCCGATGCCCAGGATGTACGCGGCGTCGATGAGGAACACGCGCTGGATCATGCCGTCCGTTCCACCCAAGGCCTTCAACACACCGATCATGTTCGTGCGCTCCAGGATGATGATGAGCAACGCGCTCGTCATGTTGATGATGGCCACCAGCACCATGAGCACAATGACGACCACCACGTTGGTGTCCAGCAACTCCAGCCAGGCGAAGATCTCGGGGAACTTCTCGCGCACGGTAATGGTCCGCATGCCTTCGCCCAAGTGATCGCGGTATATGCGGTCGTCCAATTTCATCAGGTCGCGGTGGTCGTTCAAGGCCACTTCGAAGCCGCCACAGTAACGTGTGGCACTTCCACCCGAAGTGTGATAGGTGAGCGATCCGAAAGGCAGACAAGGCGCGCCGTTCGCAGGGCCAGGAGCGATCGTGGCCCACGCTGTGTCGGTGACCGTACCCGCCCCATCACGCACCACCAAGGTGAAGGTGGTGTCCCCACGCAGACAGATCGTGAAGGGTCCAGGTCCCAACAGATCGGTGCCTGGCCATTCGAAGTGATGATCGCCCTGCCCACCGAACGCAAGCCCTTCCAGAACGGCGGAGCCTTTGTTCAGCGCCGACGTTCCCACCCGGATCTCCGCGCGCAGACCCCATTGTGAGAAGCGCTGGAGATGCGCGATGTCCACGTACACCAACTGATGGTCGATCTTCTCCAGGCCGGTCTCATAGATCCCTTTCACCTTGAACTTGCGTGGTCTCATCTCCTCCCGTCCGCGGATCAGGTAGATGGTCACTGAATCACCCACACCTCGCCTTAGCCGCCGTGCAAGCCATTGGCTGATGACCGCAGTGGGATACATGGTATCGCCCACTTGGAGGATCTCCCCGGCCACCATCATGCTTTTCAGGAAGGTCCAGTCGTGGTCCTGTCCAACGCCCTTTACCACCACACCCTGAATGTCGTCGGCGGTCTCCACAATGCCCGGTTTCAGTGCGAACACCTGGATGTGGTGCACGCCATCCATGGAATCGAGCGAAGGGTAGAAGGGCTGATCGATGAGCACCCGTTGCGAGTCCTTGGCATCGTTCTGCGAGAGGGGCACGATCTCGATGTGGGCGCCTGCGCCTGTTACTTTGGCCCGGACTTCGCGCTGGAAGCCCGTGCTGATCCCAATGGTCAGTATCATCACCGCCATCCCAATGAGAATACCGAGCACCGCGATCGCCACGATGGGCCTGGATAGCCGGTCCTGCCGGTCCTTGTCGCTGAGGATGCGGCGGGCGATGAAGTGGGGGAAGGACATGGGGCGCCCGGCGAAAATAGGCGTCATGATGGCCGCGCTCTCCATGGGCCTGCCTTCGTGCGCTCAGCAGGCACCTCGCCAACTACCGGCCAGCGCGAACGGCACCATTGTCACCGGCGCCGAACGCACCTCCTTCTACCTGCCGCTGCTCAAGACCAGGCGCGTGGCCGTGGTCACCAACCAAACGGGCATCATCGGGCCAAGGCACCTAGTGGATTCCTTGCTGCTGCTTAAGGTGAACGTGGTGAAGGTCTTTGCACCCGAGCATGGCTTCCGTGGCCAGGCCGATGCGGGTGAACATGTGGCCAATGCCACCGATGCGAGCACCGGACTTCCACTGATCTCCTTGTATGGTAGGAACAAACGCCCGACCGCGGAGCAATTGAAGGATGTGGATGTGCTCGTGTTCGACATTCAGGATGTGGGCGTTCGCTTTTACACGTACATCAGCACCCTGCATCATGTGATGGATGCCGCCGCCGCGAACGGGAAGCCCCTGATCGTGCTTGATCGACCAGATCCGAACGGGTTCTATGTGGACGGGCCGGTACTCGATACGGCGTATTCTTCCTTCGTGGGCATGCACCCGGTGCCGTTGGTGCACGGCATGACCATCGGTGAATATGCCTCGATGATCAATGGGGAAGGCTGGCTGACCGGTGGAACGCGTTGTGATCTTACGGTGGTCCCCTGTGTGGGCTACGATCACAGCATGTTCTATGACCTGCCGGTGAAGCCGTCGCCCAACCTGCCGAATGCCTCTGCGGTGTACCTCTATCCTTCGTTGGGGCTGTTCGAAGGAACGCCGGTGAGCGTAGGGCGAGGAACGGACCGCCCGTTCCAATGCATCGGCCTGCCCGGCAGCACCTTGGGGACCTACACCTTCACCCCCCGATCAATGCCGGGCGCGAAGGACCCACCATACCGCGACCAGTTGTGCACGGGCATGGACCTGCAGGAATACGGCACCTTCATCACCCGCCTTACGCCCGCGATACATCTGCATTGGTTGATCGGCTTCTACCAGGCTTCCTGGGACAAGGCGCATTTCTTCACCGCCTTCTTCGACAAACTGGCGGGTGGCAAGGCGCTGCGCGAGGCCATCGAGCGCGGCGATGATGAGGAGACGATCCGCGCATCGTGGCGACCGGCCCTGGACCGCTTCCAACGGATCCGGGCGAAGTATCTCCTGTACGACGATGTACGTTGATCACGGTTGCCATGGACTTTATGGAAATGAGGAAGGGGCGCCTGATCGGCGCCCCTTCGACGTTCACTGGATCATAGGAAGCGGTCATTCCCGCACGAAGCGCTCGGACCAAGAGCGGCCCTGCCCCGTGACGTTCACGATGTAGATGCCTTTGGAAAGCTCCGCGGTCTCCAAGGTGGTGCGCAGCTGGGTGCCCTCCACCACAAGGTTCTCCTGATGGATGGTGCGACCCTGGACATCGCTCATGGTGACCATCACCTGGTTGGTGGAGCCATCGAATCCGTTGAGCGACACGTTGAGGCGTTCGCCTGTGTTGGGGCTTGGCCAAATGCTCAGTTGCTCGGTGCTGACCTCCTCTACCTGCTCCATGGAGCGCCCGCCGTTGGAAGGGGCGGCC
Source organism: Flavobacteriales bacterium (assembly GCA_031411095.1). Classification (GTDB taxonomy): domain Bacteria; phylum Bacteroidota; class Bacteroidia; order Flavobacteriales_F; family PHOS-HE28; genus PHOS-HE28. The sequence goes on from JANOAK010000015.1 coordinate 40,550, forward strand.
ATGGCCGTGGTGATCGTGCACGTGGGGCCATAGGGACAGTAGGTCGTGCCATTATCAAAGCTTACGGCCACTTTCACATTATATGTCCTGCCGCCATATTGAAGCGGGCTTGTGGCCCACTGCGTGAGGTTGAGCGAGGAACCGTTCGATACGATGTTCCGCGTGTAGCCGGTGCGGCTGAACTGGAACCGGTATTTATCGGCAGTACTGATGAAGGTGGCCCAAAGGGTTGTGCTGCCGTTCATCGCAACGTTCGTGAGACCGCATGAATGGTGAGGATCCGCAGGATTGTTGACGAGCTGCACCACAGGGCATTGGTTCGGCAGGTCAAGTTTGAGACGGCAGGCCTGGCCCCATGGACGGTACTCGCCATCCAAACGGCTGCGCACCTTCACGTTGAGCATGGTATTGAGCGGCAAGGGAAAGGAGACAATGTTGTCCAGTCGCAGGTATGAGCAGCGCTCGGGCCCGGTGGGGAACATGTAATTGTTGGACGCATGGCTCTGGAACAAGCGGCGATTGTATCCACCATCGGGGTTGAAGAACGAGAACTGGTAACCATCGTCGCCTTTATCCGGTCCGTCATATTCGGCGCTCACATCAGCACGGGGTACGGCCTGGATGAAGTCGCTGGGGATCGCGGTCTCCATGTCGCTGCGCCAGGGTACGATGCGGTCGGCGCCAACCGGCAGGCTGAAGCCCAACGATGTCTGGCTGCTGTCGGCGAAGATGCCGTCCGCTGTATTGTCGATGATGCGCAGGTTATCGCTAGTGCGCAGGAGATAACCTCCATTGCCGAACGAACAGCACATGCCGTCGCCTGCAGCGTCCAGCACCACCAGCTTGTAGTTGCCCGATGTGATGGGGCAGAACAAGGTGCGTGAGCTTGAGTTGGCGTAGCCCGATCCACTGCACACGGGTGCACCGCCACTGAGCGGAACGATCACCCAGCTGGTCTGTGCCGCATGCGAATCGGTGGTGATGTCCAGCATCACACCGGGAGGCGTGTAGGTGTAGGTCAGGCCATCGAACGGCTGTCTCGTAGGGGTCTTGGATGTGAAACGGCACACATCGCTGTTCGATGTGCCGGCGATCGAATTCCCCCAGTAGTTCCCGGTGAGGCCCACCTCGCGGTTGGCCACGTTCAGCGGGAAGGAGTTGTTCGGCCCGCGCAGTCCCACCTGGGGCTGTTGGAGGAGTGATGGGGCGAGCGAGGCCACAGAGCTGTAGATGAACTTGATCGTCATGTCGGACGTGTTCAATCGCGCCTGAACGCTGAAACGTTCGTTGTTCCCGGTGATGAACCGGCGGACATCCCGCCATTCCACGATCACTTCGCGCCCTTCCTCTTTCCAGAACACACCCGATCCGGCAAAGCCTGAGCGCCAGATGTTGGTGCCGAAGGGTGAGATGGCGCCGGAATACCCACCACCGTTGCTAAGGGGCTGGGTGTTCGATGCGTCCGGTGCCGCCCCTACAGCGATGAAACCGTTGCACGAGACCCGGAGCTGGCTGTACATGGTGCCGGCGAACCAGAACGGGGCCGATGGCGTGATCGTGTACACCCCATCGTTCCAGCCTGTTCCGGAAACGAGCGCCGTGGCTCCCGTGAGCGGGGTGAACGTTCCGAACTGTCTGCTGAAGTGATAAGCGGACACCTGCGCGTCCGCCTTTGTGGGGGTAAGAAAGGCGCCTATGCACAGGGCCGCGGATAGACCCAGTGCCACAGCGGTCTGGAGAGTGCGGCCAAAGCGGTCTTGAAAGTTCATGTTGATCGGATTTAAGGGGCTGGTGTATTTCTACGCAGGGGTGGCCCAGAGGTTACGTGGATGATGATGGAAAGGAGACCTTGCAGGCCGGGACCATCGGTCACGCCCATACGGACACCATCACTGCATCACGAGCCGGCCCGTGTGCATCACACCATCGACCGAGAGGTTCACGATATAGATACCGGGGGGCGTGCCCGTGGGCAGGGCAATGGATGAATTCAACGCCTCGCCTTCGGTACGAATGATCTCATTCCGCACGATGTTCCCGGTAAGCGAATACACCACCACACCCACATCATGCAGGCCATCGGCAAGGCCTCCCAACTGAAGATGCAACAAGCCATCCACGTTCGGATTGGGCCACATGGAAAGCAACGCATCAGGTGATGCAACGGGGTCCATGGCACGCCCGGCGTCCTGGGGAGGGGCTCCTGTGCTGATGGTGCAGGAGGGTCCATAAGGACAATAATTCGCTCCGTTGTCGAAGCTTGCACAGGTGCGCACGTTGTACATGCTGTTGTATTCCAGCGGCGAGGTGGCCCACGTGATCAGGTTCAAGGAGGACCCGGCGGAGGTGATCCTGCGGAGGTAGCCTGACTTGCTGAACTCCCAGGCGTACCGGTTGGCGCTGGCCACCGGAATGGTGTACAACGTGGTGGATCCGTTCAGCATCACCCCATTGAGCCCACAGGACACATGGGGATCCGTCAACTCGGCGATCAGTTGCGTGGTGGGACACGTGATCACCAGGTCGATCTTGAAGCGACATGCTGGACCGAAGTCCGAGTACATGCCGTTCACCAGGCTCCGCACGCGCACGTTCAGCAGCGTGTTCGCGGGAAGTTGGTAGGTAACGATGTTATCGAGCTTCAAGTAGCTGCAGCGATCACGGCCTGTAGGGAACCACCAATTGTTGTAAGCATGCGTGATGGTGATCCGCCGGCTGTAGCCACCATCGGGGTTGAAGAACCAGAACTGGTACCCATCGTCGGTCTGTACACCTGTGTTGAATTGGGCGCGCACGGCAGCGTTGGGTACGGCCTGGACGAAATCGCTCGGCAGGTAATTCACGCGATCACAGCGACTGGGGGTCAAACGGTCGATGCCCAGGGGCAGGCTGAATCCGGACGCCACCGAACTGTTCATGGTGAACGCACCATCATTCGCATTGTCGATCACCCTGCGCCCGTCCGAGAGGTGCAACACGTAACCACCATTCCCTTCCAGGCAGCACATGCCATCACCCGCAGTGTCCATCACCCGGAACACATAGCTGCCGGCAGGAAGCGGGCAGTTGATGGCGTAAGTGGTGTTATTGGCATACCCACTTCCGGTATGGATGGCCGCGCCGCCCACCGCCGGAACGATCTCCCAACTGGTCTGGTCGCCATGATCGTCCGTGGTGATGGTCAGCATCAACCAGGGCTCTGCGGGTGTGCCTTGGCATATGCAGTTTGTGCCGATCACGTCGTTGATGGTAAAGGGGTTGCCATCATTGCAAGGCGATCCACTGTTGGGGCCATTGGGACAGGGGTCCATGCAATCCATGACACCGTCACCGTCGGAATCAACCTCAGGTACACCACACCCGCATTGACCGGGCACCGCCTTCAGGGGGTCGGTAGGGCAACCGTCAATGCAATCAGCGTAGGAGTCACCATCGGTATCCGTATCGGGCGCGTTGCAACCACATACCCCGGGTGCGATCTTGTTCGCATCGTTCGGGCATCCATCGGTACAATCCGGTGTACCATCCGCGTCATTATCCGCTTCCGGTATCGTGAGCATCACCGTGGTCATGCAGCCCACGGCGTCCTTCACCTCGAAGGCATGTATTCCGGGAGCAAGTCCACCCAGCGTTCCATCGCCCATGTACACCGGCGTGCCACCGGCGGCGGATACCTGCACCACGGCATCGTTGGTGTTGCATCCGGTAGGGGCCGACATGAGCGACGCCGTGGCGGATAAGGGCTGGGGCTGGGTGAGGGTGACAGAGATACTGGTGGTGCAGTTGTTCGCATCGCTTATGGCGAACGCATGGGTGCCCGCCACACGGGTGAAGGTCCCGGTGCCACTGTAAGGGGCGGTACCGCCCGCTCCTGAGACCGTGATAGTGGCATTGCCACCGTTGCAGGAAATGGGCGCGACCACCGTGGCCGTTATGTTGAGCGCAGAGGGCTGATCCACTTCCACAGCAGCCGTGGTGCTACAACCATTGGCGTCGGCGACATTGAAGGAATAGGTGCCTGCTGCCTGCGTGAACATCCCCGTGCCTGTGTAAGGTGCGGTACCGCCCGTAGCGGAGACCGACACCGTTGCATTGCCTCCATAGCAGTCGATGGGGGTGACCACAACGGCCGATGCTTCGACCTTGTCGGGTTCATTCACGGTTCCGGTCGCCGTGCTGGTACAGCTGTTGGCATCCGTGATCGTGAAGGAATACGCGCCCACGGCTTGAGTGAATGTTCCGGTGCCGGTGTAAGGAGCCGCGCCCCCTGTAGCAGCGACGGTGATCGTGGCATTGTCGCCATTGCAGCGGATGGGCGTGGTGACCGTAGCGGATGCCACGAGGGCCGGTGGTTCGTTGACGGTAACGACTACCTGGGTGCTGCAATCGTTGGCATCCGTTACCGTGAACGAAAGCGTTCCTGCTGCCGTGATGAACATACCCGTTCCCAGGTATGGTCCTGTTCCGCCCATCGCCGTGATCGTGACCTTGGCATTACCTCCGAAGCACATGATGGGCGAGGTGATCGTTGCCGAGCCCACAAGTTCCTCTGGTTGATCCACCGTAACGGTCGCGGTGGTGCTGCACCCGTTGGCATCGGTGATGAGGTAGGTGATCACGCCGGCTTCCGGCATGAACGTGCCCGTGCCGGTGTAAGGAGCGGTCCCTCCCGTGGCGGTCACTTCGACCTTGGCGGTACCGCCGAAGCACGCGACGGGGGTGATCAGCTCGGCCGATGCACTGAGCGCTGTGGGTTCACCGATGGTCACACTCGCGGTGGCGCTGCATCCGTTGGCATCGGTGACAGGGAAGGAATGTGTTCCCGCAGTGCGTGAGAACGTGCCGGTACCGGTGTAGGGCGCGGTTCCCCCCGTCGCAGAGACCGTGACGGAGCCATTCCCATCATGGCAGGCGATGGGTGTGGAGACCGAAGCGGAGGCCGTTGGTGTGCTGCGGACCGAGATCGGGGCGGTGGTGGTGAAGGCAGGACAGGTCCCGGCGGCGATGGAATACGTCACCACATAATTCCCAGGTGCACTGGTGGCGAGGATCACCGCACCGGTGGAACTGTTCAGGGATAGACCTCCTGTGGACGAGTAGATGCCGCCTGCGGTACCGGTCCGGCTCACATTCGCCGTTCCGGCGTTACTGCAAAAAGGTGAACCGCCATAGCTGATGCTGGCGGCGGGAGCTGCCACGATGGTGATCGACGTGGTCGTGCTGAACGCAGGACAGGCACCAATGGCCGGGATCGAATAGGTGACCGTATAGGTGCCGGGCGTGCTGCTTGTTGGCGAAACGGCACCCGTTGCGCTATTGATCGTTAGGCCGGGGGAGGAGGAGTACACGCCTCCGGTGGTGCCCGAGAGCGTCACGCTGGCGTTCAGGACCGACCGGCAATAAGGCGAACCCGCATAGGCGATCGAGGCGGATGGGGTTGCCATCACCTTCAGTGAGAAGGCACTGTACGTCGCTTGTACATAAAGCCGTCCTGTGCCTCCACAGGGGTTGCCGAAATTGGCGTTCGTGGCCCCGATCGAGAATGATGCGTTCCCCAAGGACACCGCGCGGATCACTCCAAGCGAGGTGGGGGCATGACACGCGCTGGTGTTGAAGTTCCCGCACGTACCGGTGGGAGTACCATAGCTGGCGAAGGTCACCTCGCTGAACCTATTGCCTCCGGGGGCGGTCATCGTAAGTGTCTGGTTCTCGTTCACCATGCCACACAGGCTGCCTGAAGAGGTGGATCCTACACAACCCAATGCACTGTTGCGCACCAGGATCGAACCGGAATACGTGCCCGCCGTGTTGATAGGCACCGGGGTGGTGATGTTACCGGCGGTCAGGGTGGTCCAGCTCACGTCGGGGATGCCCGCGGCGTTCGCGGCAGTGCTCCAGGAGATCGCATATTCATCAGGAGAACCCGTGGTGCCCGTGTACGGCACAACCACGCTGCTGGTCCCCGAACAGATGGTGGAGACCGGTGCGCCAAGGCTGATCGTCGGTGTGGGCAATATGGTCACCGTTCGCGATGCGTTGGTGGTGCACGCACCATTTACAGCGGCAACGGTGTACGTCGTGTTGGTGGTGGGGCTGACTGTGATGGACGCGGTGGTGGCACCGGTGCTCCATGCATAGGACAGCGCGGTGGGGGCGGTCAGGGTGGCCGAGGAACCGGGGCAGACCGAGGAAGGACCTGTGACCGCATTCCCGGGCAGTGAGTCCACATGTAAGTTGAAGGCGCTGACCACCTCGATGTACAACCGCTTGTTGTTCCATGTGCAGGGATCGGTGCCGAACACAGCGTCGGTGGCATCGATCGAGAAGGTGCGTTCACCCAGCGCTGCAGCCTGCACCACGCTCATGGAACTGGCCGCATGGCACGATCCCAAGGTGAAGTTCCCGCAGGTGCCGTTGGGCCGCCCGTAACTCGCGAAATTCACCGCGATGAACCGTCCATTGTTCGGTGCGGTGAGCGTGATCGTGCCGTTCTCGTTGGTTGTTCCGCAGAGCACTTGATTGGAAACAATGTTCGCACAGCCGGTGGTGCTGTTCCTGACCCGGATCGTGGCGATATGATCCCCAGGTGTGTTGCTGAGCCCCGTCAGTGGAAGGTTGCCCCCACTGAGGCTGGACCAAGGCATGTCCTGGAAGCCAGCGGCGTTCGCGGCCGCGCTCCAGTCCACTGAGTATTGGTTGGGCCCGTTGGACTGGGCACCGTAATTCAGGTTCAACACGGTGGTGCCCTCGCAGATCGGCGAATTGCCGGACAGCGTTACGGAAGGAAGGGGATCCACGGTGAGGGTGACGCTGTTGGTCACCGAGAGCGGGTATGCACAGGGTGCATTGCTGGTCATCCGGACCCACACCACATCACCTTGGTGAGGCGGGTTCAGGGTATAGGTCGCACCTGTGCCTACGGTGTTACCGTTCAGTCTCCAGGTGTATGTTGGTGCCGACCCGCCGTTCGTGGGGATGGCTGTGAAGGTGACCGGAGCGCCCTCACATACGGTCGTTCCCGGATCGGCTGAAATGCTGACCGCCGGTGGACATAGGGGTACCGGTGTGAAGATGTACGTTTGACCAGCCAGCGGCGACTTCGCCGGATTGTTGGACGTGAAGCGCATGGCGCTGGCGTTATCCGTACCCGGCAGCGAACTTGCCCAATTCTCGGGTCCGAACAGCACCGTACGGTTCAGAACGAAGCTCGGGAAGTTGTTCGAAGCCCCCCGAAGTCCCACTTCAGGCTGCTGGCGCGTGCTGATGTTCAGGTTATTCACCGGGCCATACACGAATCGGATCACACGGGTGGTGAGGTTCAATCGGGCCTGGAAGCTGAAGGACTCGTTATTGCCCGCGATCCTGCGCCGCATGTTCCGCCACTGGACCACCACCTCATTGCCCACCAGTTGCCAGCGCAACTCGCTCGAGGCTTGGTTCGCATCCTCAAGGTTCGCCCCAAAAGGCGAGATGGCTCCTGCATAATTATCGTTGTCGCTGAGGGGCGAGGTGTTACCGCCCCCCATCATGGAGCCGAAGGAGATGAAACCATCACAGCTTACATACATCACCGTATACGACTGGCCGTCGAACACGAACGGAGCGGGGAGGTTCACCGTGAACCGCTGCCCGTTCAGGTTGGTTCCGGAAGCGAGCACCGTTCCCCCGGTGATCGAGGCGTAGGTGCCGGCACTTTGCGAGAACGTGTACGTGATGCCCGGTTGAGCTTTGGCGCACAGGGATATCAGGCCCCAGAAAGTCACCAAGAGCAGGCTACGGACCCGAAGGCGAAGGGACAACAAGGGGCTTACGCCCGTGCATTCATGAGGTGGGAGCATGGTTCTGGCCGGTGGATCGCCGGGGCCTCATACGCTGACATTGGCCAAGGGGTTTCCCGTTCTCGCCTGAAATTCAGGGAGGTGGACCGTTCGGGCACGAAAAGCGAAGCCCCCCGACCAAGGCCGGGGGGCTTCGCTCACTGGAACCGAAGAACCTAGTGCTGGATGAGCAAGCGCTCGGTCCGTGTTTCCTCCCCGGCCCTGATGTTCACCATGTACAAACCCGCAGCCAGGTCCTGTCGCAGTTCGATCCGGCCGTTCATGGTTCCGTCCGCCGCGGCCATCGTCCGGCTCAGCACGAGTTTGCCGAAGGTGTCGTACACGTCCACGTTCACGGCGGTAAGCGTGCGCTCCAGATCGCTCAGCGAAATGAAGACCTCATCGCCGCGGTTCGGGTTGGGATACAGGGATACAGCCATGCCGGCCACCAATGGAGCGCGGTCGTCCTGGCCACCGCCGTAGGTGTTGGTGCAGTGCTGCGTGAAGGGATTGGTGATCTCAACCGAGCAGGTCACTCCGAACGGGCAGTACGTGGCACCATTATCAAAGCTGGCGGCCACCTGCACGTCATAGGTGTACGTTCCACAAAGCAGGGGAGCGGTATACCACTGCGACAGCACAAGTGCGGCATTGGGGCTCGTGATCATCCGGAGGTATCCTTCGCCCGGTTCGGACAGCCGGAAGCGGTAGTTCGTGGCCGGGTTCCCGCCGCTGGTCACCACTTTCGCGTAGATCTTTCCGGTCTGCCCGCTACCACCCACCACTTTGCCGGTGGCACCGCAGCTGAAGTTCGGATCGCTCGGCGTGTCGTTCAACTTCGTAGGCGTGCAGGCGTTCGGATCCACCTTGAAGCGGGAGGCGGGTCCCCAAGTGCCGTTCACCCCATTGACCCGTGTGCGCACCCGCACGTTCAGGAAGGTGCCCTCGGGGATCGGGGCGGTGAACAGGGAGTTCAATTTCAACTTGGTCGCGCGGATGGAATTCGCCGGGCCTGTGCCGCCGCTGTTGGCGTGGTTGCGGAATACCCGACGGCTGTACCCACCGCATGGGTCCTCGAACCAGAACTCATACCCATCATCGGTCTGGTTGCCCACTCCCCATTGCGCGCTTACAGAAGGGTTCGCACTGGCGATGACGATGTCCGTGATCAACCAGTTCTCCCGGTCCTGATGGGCGGCGATCAGAACCTGGTTGTTGGCACCCTCATTGGTGAACGGAGTGCCTGTGGTGCAGGTGCTGGTGAAGTTTCCGCCGTTGCCTTCGTTATCCACGATGCGCTTGCCCGTCTCATCCTTCAATAACCAACCGCCGCCGGGGAATCCATTTCCTCCGGCATCATTCATCACCAGCTTGAAGCTCGCGCCTTGGGGAATGCACACGGTGGTCGTGTTCGTGCTGTTGTTGATGTAGGGTCCACCGGAGGCCAGCACGAATGGTGAATTGGCATCGATGATCTGCCAGGTGATCTCGTTGCCATTGCCATCGGCGGTCACCTTCAACGTCCAATTGTCGCAAGGCACGGGCGTGCCTACGCAGGCGCATGATGCATTGAGGACATCACCCGTGGTGAAGGGATTGTTATCGGTGCACGAGGAACCGATCAGGCCGAACACCGATGGGCAATCATCGCCATTGTTCGCCACATGACCGGCCGGTGTATCGCAGGTATAGCCGGCCAGCGGGCTACTGGGATCCCCGAAACCATCACCGTCCGTATCAGCGTACCATGTGGTGGCCACGTCGGCCACGCCACAACCGCAGACGCCCGGGGCGATCTTATTCGGATCATTGGGGCAAGCATCGTTGCAGTCGGCGGTGCCGTCACCATCGCTATCCGTGTCCAGGTTCCCACAGCCGCATTGGCCAGGGGTCACCTTCAGCGGATCCGCAGCGCACAGATCGATACAGTCGGCAGTGCCATCACCGTCCGAATCCGTATCGGCCACGCCGCAACCGCAGATGCCAGGGGCGACCTTATTGGGGTCGTTCGGACAACCGTCATTGCAGTTCGCCGTCCCGTCACCGTCGCTATCCGTATCCGCAACGCCGCAACCGCAGATGCCAGGGGCGATCTTGTTGGGGTCGCTGGGGCAACCGTCGTTGCAGTTCGCCGTGCCGTCGCCATCGCTGTCAGTATCAGCAACGCCGCAACCGCATACGCCCGGCGCGATCTTGTTAGGATCATTGGGGCAGAGATCGTTGCAGTTCGCTGTGCCATCGCCGTCGCTATCGGTATCAGCCATGCCGCAACCGCATATGCCCGGGGCGATCTTGTTGGGATCGTTGGGGCAACCGTCATTGCAGTTCGCCGTGCCATCGCCGTCGCTGTCCGTATCAGCCACGCCGCAACCGCATATGCCCGGGGCGATCTTGTTGGGATCGTTGGGGCAACCGTCATTGCAGTTCGCCGTGCCATCGCCGTCGCTGTCCGTATCGGCCACGCCGCAACCGCAGATGCCAGGGGCGACCTTGTTGGGGTCGCTGGGACAGCCGTCGGTATTATTGGCAACATGACCTACTGGCTGCGAACAGGCCAATACACTTGATCCGGGATCACCCGCACCATCGTTGTCAACGTCCGCATACCATGTGCTTGCTGCCTGGATCGTGGCGGTGGTCTGTGTGGTCACTTGCGGGCATCCCCCACTCGCCCCCATCGTATACATCACCGTGTAGGTGCCAGGTGTGCTGGTGCCTAACGTGATGGTTCCGGTGCTCCCCGCCAGGGACAACCCCGCAGTACTGGAATAGGTGCCGTTGGCGGTACCTGTGCGTGTGACAGTGGCCGAACCCGCATTGCTGCAATAGGGCGAGCCGGTATACTGGATGGTGGCCGCAGGTAACGGTGTTACCGTTACAGGTACCGTTGCACTGGCCGTTCCGCACCCATTGGAGACCACCACCGAGTAATTCCCCGTGCCCGCTCCTGTCACACTTGCGTTGGCCGTTGTTCCGTTGCTGATGGTCCCAACTCCGCTCCACGCATAGCTGGGGGTTGTGCCCGTGGCCACGACCGACAACGTAAGGTTGTTCGTGCTGCAGACGGGACTGTTACTGCTCGTGCTGGTGATGGCCGGTACCGTGCAAGGGGTGAAGCGATAAACCTGTCCGCTTGCGGGGCGCGTTGATAGGTTGTTCGTGCCGACGGTGATACTTGCGGTGGGATTGGTGCCCGTACCGTTCAACGAATAGTAGGGGCCGGTGGTGCTGGAGGTGAGCCCGATCGATGCTCCACCCGAAGCGTTGTTCACGGCCGTTGCTCCCGGTGCATAGGTGAATTCGATCACATTGGTGGTCTCGTAGAGCGCGCATTTGAACGAGATCACGGCACCTGCTGCGGCGGCATCCCACCGCCAGTTCCGCCATTCGATCGTGAACACCCGGTTCGGTGCGGTGCCTGTGGTGAGGTATGTAGCCGTACCACCCACTCCGCTCAGATCGTCCCACAAAGGGCAAATGCTCGGCGTCACCTGACCGTTCGGCGCGTTGATCACGTTGTTCTTCGACTGGTTCGCATTCGGTGACAGACCGGTGGACATGGCAAGCCATCCGTTCGTGTTGGCCCTCACTTGCGTAACGTTGGTGCCGTTATACTGGAACGTGAAACCCAGCGGGATCACATCGCTCTGTGCGTCATTCGCGAGAAATGCAGTTGCGTTAGCCCCCACCACCACGTTCGTCCCACCTACGATGTTCGCATAGGTGGTGGTGCTCGTAGCGAATGAATAGCTGAGTTGCGCCCGGGCCGAGGTGCCCACAATGAGCATCAATATGGCCAGGTGAAGCCCGCGTGTAAAGATGCTATATCGGGCGTATGCTGGTGAGGTATTGAACTGTGTCATGGAGGGAGATTTGGTAGTTGGAGGCCCGAAATTGGGGCCGCCTCCTTTCGCTTGTCAAGCCTTTATCATCGATGAAGCGATAAAAAATGTCGACGAACGATCTTTTCGACCGCTTTTTTGACCAGTGCCTCAGGGGGGCGTTCCACCCGGCTCAAAGGCAACCTATTAACGCAAAAAGCCCCCCGTGATCCGGAGGGCCCTCTGCCTGTGGAAGGGAGAGAAAACTTACTGCACCACCAGGCGCTTGGTGAACACCGCACCATCCGCGGTGAGGTTCACCACATACACACCGCGGGCGATGTCGTTGCCCAGGTCGATCGATCCGTTCAGCACACCCGCTCCAGCGACCAGTGTGGCGGTCTGCACCTTGGACCCCATCAGGTCGTAGATGTCCACCGTCACCAGCTCGGTGCTCTCGCTCAAGCCATCGAGGTGCAGGTACACGCGTCCTTCACCGTTGGGATTGGGCCACAGCTGCAGTCCTTCGCCCTCCACAGTGGGTTCCATGGCATGGCCGGGGTTCTCCGGACCGGATGCGGTGGTGATCTGGCAGATGGTACCGAAGGGGCAGTAGTTCACCCCGTTGTCGAAGCTCACGCGCACACGCACATCATAGGTGAAGCCGTATTGCAGGGGCAGGGTGTACCACACCGTCAGGTTCAGGCTGCTGGTGGAGGAGGTGATGCGGCGCAGATAACCGCTCTTAACGAACTCGAACTGGTACTTGTTGGCACCGGACACGGCCACGGCATGCAAGGTGCGTGAGCCGTTGAGCATCACGCCCGTGATGCCACAGGAGTGGCGGGGATCGGACACGTTGTTCAGCAATTGCGAGGTGGGGCAATTGGTGGCCAGGTCCACCTTGATCCTGCACGCGGGTCCGAAGTTGTTGTACACGCCCGCCACGTAGGAGCGCACGCGCACGTTCAACAGGGCGTTGTACGGGATCGGGTTGGTGGTCAGCTGGTTCAGGCGCAGGAAGCTGCAACGTGCCGGTCCGGCCTGGAAGGTGGTGCTGGCATTGGCATGCGTGAAGGTCACACGGCGGCTGTATCCTCCGTTGGGGTCGAAGATCCAGAACTGGTAACCGCTGGTGCTATTGGTCACGCCGTACTGCGCCGTTACCGCCGGGTCCTCGCCGCACTGGATGTAGTCCGAGGGCATGTAGTTCTCCCGATCGCACCGGCTGGATGTCAACTGGTTGAAGTTGGCGCCCATGGGCAGGGTGAAGCCCAGGGCCACGCTGGCCGTGTTGGTGAAGATGCCGCTGTTGTTGGCATCGATGAAGCGCGCGCCACCGGCCGTGCGCAGGATGAAGCCGCCCGTGCCGTTCATGCAGCACAGTCCATCGCCCCCCGCATCGAACACGCTCAGGATGTAATCACCATTAGCCAGGTAGAAGGGCAACGAGTACGTGGTGCCCGCCGCATACGGACCCGCGCCCGATGCCGCCAAGGTATTGCCCGGGGTGGTGCGCACCTCCCAGGAGAGCGCATCGTTGTTGTTGTCCGTCTCCAACACCAGCACCGTGTTGCCGATGCCGATCGTGAAGGTGCAGCTGTTGCTGCAGCCGTTGACATCCGTGTAGGTGTATGTGATGGTGTTGTTGCCCGCATTGGCGTTGGCCGGGGTGAAGGTGTACGGTCCCGTTCCGCTCACACCCGGACCGCTGTACACACCGCTATTGCCCTGCGATCCGCCCGTGAGGGTGAAGGCAGGTGCGGTGCTGCTGACCACCATGTTGCCAGGGCAGGTGACCACCGGCGCCGCATTTTCCGTGACGCTCACCGTGGCCGTCGCATTCGCGCAAGGAGCAACACCGGTGACCGTGTAGGTGTACACACCGGGGTTCATGGTCGCAGGGTTGTACATGCCGCCGCTCACCGCGCTCGGACCGGTCCAGGTACCACCGGCATCCGGCGTGCCACCCAGTTGTGCAAAGAGGCTGGCGGAGCTGGCATTGCTGCAGATGGTCAGCGTACCGTTCGTTCCCGCATTGGGAGCGACCTGTTCGTTCACCGTGATGAATGCCGTGTCGTTCACTGCGCAGGGCGCAATGGCCGCCACCACATACCGGTACACACCGGGGTTCATGGTGGTGGCATTGTAGTTCGGTCCACCATCGGGCCAGGTGCCACCGGCATCCTCGCCGATCAGTGCGGCGGCCAGGTCGTTGGTGGTGCTCGACGAACAATAGGTGACGGAGGTGTTGGCACCTGCATTCGGAGCGGGTTGGACGGCCACGTTGACACTGGAGCCCAGGCTCGTGCCCGTGCAGTTGGCATCGCTCAAGGCCGTCAACTGGTAGGTGCCTACCGCCGCGTTCGTGATCGTGATCGGGCTCGTCGACGTGGTTCCGGAAACAGCTCCGGCTGGGCCACTGTAGGTGTAGTTCCATGGACCGGTCCCGGTGAACGTGAAGGTCACGTTCGGCAAGGAGGAGGTGCTGCACACCGTACCGCCACCGGAGGTCGATCCCGTTGGCAGAGGATTCACCACCAGGGAAGCATTGCTGCTCACGTTGGGGCACGATCCCGTCCCGGTGGTGGTCCAGGTCAGGGTGACCGTGGTGCCTACTTCACCGGCTGTTGGCGTGTAGGTGGTGGAAGTGCTCGTGGCGGAAGCGAATGTTCCCGCACCGCCGCTCCAGGTACCCGCACCGTTGGCCGTGGCCGAGATGTTCACGGCAACGGCACCGCAGACCGCGTAAGGTCCACCAGCGTTGGCCGTGGCCGCAGGGTTCACGGTGACCGTTGCGCTGGAACCGAAGTTGGTGCCCGCACACGTGTTGTTATCCGTGATCGCGGTCACCGCATACGTACCGGCCGCTGCGTTGTTGATCACATAGGTGTTGCTGTTGTGGCCCGTGACCGTGGTGCCACCCGGACCGCTGTAGGTGAAGCTGTAGGGGGGCGTTCCCGTGAAAGTGAAGGTCACGTTGGGCAGGGTCTGGTTCGAGCACACCGTGCCACCGCCGGAGGCTGTGGCGGTGGGCAGGGGATTTACCGTGATGCTCGCGGTGCTCGTAGTGGTGCAACCGCTCGGTGCCGTGGTGGTCACAGTATAGGTGTTGGTGCCAACCGGCATGTTGGTCACGCCGATCGCACCCACACTGTTGTTCGCCGCACTGTAGCTGGTGGCGCCAAAGGTGCCTGTGCCGCCCGTGACGGCCATGGTGTAGTTCCCTGTAAGCGCTCCACTGATGCTCAATTGGAAATTGGTGATGGTCGCGGGGTCGCCACTGACATCATCCCCGACAAAAAGCGTCCATGTGCCGTTCACGGGACAACCTGCCAAGGCCGTTGCCGGAAGGGAATACGACCCGCCACTGACCCCGGACGCCAAGGCCGGTGCCGTAGTTACCGTACCCTCCGGGCTCCACGTACCGGAAATGTTGTTCGTTGCGGCCGCCACCGTATTAATGTTCGCACCGCCGCCGGGCGTGGTCAACACGACGCCAGCATAATTGTCGCCGGTGCTGCCGTTATCGGTGGTGAGTTCCATCGTACCGCAGTTACCGGGGCCAACGAGGTAGGCATCAATGTCACCGTTGAAGGTGGTGGTGATGCTCAAGGTGGTGGACACC
This sequence comes from Flavobacteriales bacterium, assembly GCA_031411095.1. Classification (GTDB taxonomy): domain Bacteria; phylum Bacteroidota; class Bacteroidia; order Flavobacteriales_F; family PHOS-HE28; genus PHOS-HE28. The sequence continues at coordinate 55,816 of JANOAK010000015.1, forward strand.
GTGTTCGCCGCGCTGATGGTGCCAAAACCACCGCTCAGGGCCACCGTGCGGGTGGCACCCGTCAGGGAAGCGTCAGGTACGGCAACGGATGTGGCGTTCGTACCGGAGATCGTGAACGAGGTGGGGCTGGCCGTGGTGGTCAGCGTGGCTCCGGTGCCGATGCATACCGGGCCGGAGGCCACCGTGCTGGCCGTTACAGCAGGGGCCACGGTCACCGTGATGGTGCTCGTGCCCGTGCAGGTGGCCGGGGTGGTACCCGTTACCGTGTACGTTGTGGTCGTTGTTGGGCTGACGGTGGGAGAGCCGGTCAAGCTGCCCGGATTCCAACCGTAGGTCGTACCACCGATCGTGCTCGTCGCGCTCAGGGTCACCGAGCCCGTCCCGCAGATCAGTCCGCCGTTCGTGGCCGCCGGGGTGATCACCGGGTTCGGGTTCACCGTCACAGTTACTTCATTGCTGTAGCTGTCACCGGTGGGGATCGATACATTGCCGCAACGCAAACGCAGCACATAGTAATAGGTTCCTGGCGCGGTCAGTGTGGCCGTAGTGTAGTTCTGTGTGGTGGCGCCCGTGCCTCCCACAACATCGGTATAACCGCTGCCACTGGTGGTGGTCACCTGCCACTGGTAAGTGATGCCGGTGAACAGGTTGCTGGCGTTGTTCGTGAAGCTCACCGTGCCACTGTTCGCGCAAAGGGTCGCGGGCGTGGTGGCCGATGAAGTGCCCGCGCTCGGGGCACCCGTGCACGCCGGCACCGAGAATTCATCCGCTCCGATCGTAGGGGTTGCACTGCGCGTTGCGCAATCGATGTCCAAGGGCACGCTGGCCAGTGTTACACCGCCTGTCATCAGGTTGGTGATGTTGCTGGCGTTGGAGGTGTTCAGGTGCAGGTCCGTGGTGCTTAGGAACACCGGAGCCACGTTCTTGCCTTGTGCGTCCTGTCCGGCCGTCGATTGCCAGGTGGCGAAGGTGTAGGTGGTACCACCGGTGATGCCGCCCGTGGAGGCGAGCACATAGGTTCCCGGACCTGCACCCGCACTGATCAGGTCGTTGTAGTTGCTGGTGAAGCCAGTGAGCGTGCTTGCGGTCAGTCCGATAGCGGAGAAGCGGGTCGTTGCGCTCGTGTTGCCGACCTGGGTGGTCGTGAAGATGTTGTTCTTCACGTCGATCGTCCCCATCGTAGCGTTCGTCACCGCGAGGCCGGTGGTGGCCATGCTGCCAGCTGTGCCAGCTGCCATGGTGCCTTGCATGCTCACCGTGTTGTGGTACACGTTCGTTGTGCTACCCGCACCACCACCGAGTGCAATGCCTGCCGCAATGTCCGGCGAAGTGCTGTTGTGGCTCACGCCACGGATCATGTTGTTCGCGATGAGCGTGGTTCCACTTGCTGCGGAAGCCACGCAAATGCCGTAGGAGGTGTTCGTCCCACTACCCACCACGTTCCCGATCACGTTGTTGGTAATGGTGGCATTCGTCACTTCGTTACCCGTGGTGGTCGTTCCGGCGTACGAAGTGCCCCAACCCAGGTTGATCGCTGCACGATCCGATGAGCCATTCACTTCGCTGATGGTGTTGCAGCTGATCGCCAGACTGTTCTCGAAGCCGGTGAGGATACCCGTGATCCCCACGTTGTTCGGGGAGACCGAGTTGATCTGGTTCAGGGTGATCGAGTTGCCGGTGTTCTTGGCAGCAGCACTCGCGCCTTGAGTGTAGATGCCATGCTGGCAAGCACCGATGTCGTTGTTCTCGATGGTGTTGTTGTTGTTCGCTGTACCCAACGAGGTTGTGCTGATCGTCGCACTTCCCATTCCGATCCCGAAGAGCGTCGTGGTGCTGGCGTTACCACGGATCACACAGTTACGCACCGAGTTGTTCGTTGCCGCATCCGCGCCCGCCGTGGTCTGCAACCAGATCACCGCACTGCTGGTTCCCGTGTTCGTGTTCTGGATCGTCATGTTCCGGCTGCTCTGCACCAGGGGGCAGCAGGTGTTCGTGACCGGCGCATTGCTGCCGCCGATGGTCACATAGTCCGCCCCGTTCAACACGATCAACCCGGTGGCGCTGCTGCCACTGATCGTGGGGCTCGCACCGCTGGCCGGGCGGATCGTCACCGTGTTCGTCGCGCTACCACCGGTCACCGCATTGATCGTCAAGGGGAAGGTCTCCCCAGTGCTCACATAGTTGGAAGCGAGTTGCAGCACCACCGGACCGCTCACACCAAAGGCGTTCAGATCTGTTATGGCCGCCGTCAACGTGGTATACAGTTGAGCAGGTCCGATCGTGTATGTGCCGTTCAACAGCGCCTTGATGGTGCGCGTACCGGCCGGGGCCGTCACCGTGGGCGTCTGCACGGAACCCGGAGAGATCGATGTGCACTCCGCATCCACCAGGTTGTTCACCGTGGCGCCGGTCGGCACATCGTAGGTCAGCCAGAAGTAGTTCGTGCCTTCGGCAAGTACCTGCGTTCCGGTAATGCTGTAGGAGCCGGAGGGCGTGGCGTTCGTGCTGCCGAACTGCGTGGTGGTGGCGAAGGTGCTGGAGGTACCCGTGTACCACACTTTCGCATTGGTGATGTCCGTGGCCGCGTTCGTGGTGCCCGTGGTGTTGAAGGTCATCGACGTCATGCTCAACGGGCTGGCGTTGCCCGTGGTCACCACTTGCACACCGATCACCTGGTTGTTCGTGGTGTTCGTCAGCACAGGCGTTACAACCGCTTGCGTGGTGGTGCTGGATACGTAGGCCATGTTCACCGCCTTCGTGCCGATCGCATAGAAACCGGGCAGCGTGATGGATGCTGGTGCCTGCGTGGTGATGCTCGAACCCACCACGATGGTCGGCGAGGTGCCACCCTCCAGGTTGTATACTCCGCCCTGTAAAGCACTCGCAGCGATCGCGCTGGTGGAGACCACCGAGGCATCGGTCAACTTGATCAGCGTATTGGTGAAGTTGGCAGCACCCGCAGTGATCGAAGCCGCCCAGTAGCGGTTGGTGTTCAGAGCGCTCATATTGAGGCCTGCTGTTCCGCCAGAGTTCGCGTCAAATGCTTCCGCTTTCACTATCACCGAACCTAAAGCATTGGTCGTGGGGTTCACCAGTTCCAACGAATTGTAGGTGCCTTTGCCGATGGGCAGCACATAGGTTGAACCGGAGACCAAGCTCGCGGGCAAGGTGATCTGTAAGGGGCCGTTCACCCAACCACCAATGCCCGATACCACGGAAGCGCCGCCGCTCAGTGCGGTGGTGGGCGTGGCCGATACCACGAAGGTGGTTGCGTTGGTGATGCTCGTTACTGTAGTACCTGCAGCGAACGCACCCACGCCGGCGCTCACCGATACGTTCATGCCCACTACCAGGTTGGTCGTACTACCAACGGTGACCGTTGTTCCGGAGGAAGTCGCACCAGCTGCCGAGGTGTACGTGCTGCGCACCACGCTCGTGGTGGCGGTGCCCGTTACCGTTACCAGATTGGCCGCCGTGGTGATCAGGTTACCTGCTTGCAAGGTCAACGTGCCAATGCTGAGCGCGCCCCCGGCAACAGTGACGTTGTTCGGATTACTTATGGTGGAGGAAGTGATCGTGCGCGTGGCCGGGATCTCCAAGCCGGTAGTGCGCGCTGCCGTCTCTTGCAGATAGAGCACCCCGTAGTTGCCTGTTCCCAGATTGAACGTAGGCGCCACATCAAAGGAACCACCGACCTGCGTAGAACCCGCTGCCCCGATCTGCACGGTAACAGCTGCTGCCGCACCGCTGCCTAAGGTGATCTTGTTGCTGTTCGTGATCGTGCCCGCGAACAGGTTCACGCGCAGCGTTTGGAAGGCGTTCGTGTGCGTGATGGTGAGTCCACCGGTGTTCTGAACGCTCAAGCCATCCAGCGGGGCGGTTACCGCACCCGTGCCAGCGAATACCTGCGCGGTGTTCGTGGGGCTGAAGAAGGATAGACGGCTGCTGGTGGTGGTGCCCGTGAGCGTACCGTTGTTGGTGAAGGGCGTTGAACGCTCCGTAAATGTGAAACCGTTCAGGTTGAGCGTGGCACTGCTGTTGATCGTGGTGGTGCCGTATGCATTAACTGCGCCAACGAGGTTGGCCGTCTTCGGGTTGGTCGTGTTGTCGATCACCAGGTTCGGAACCGCACCTTGGATACCGAAGTTGAAGTTGGTCGCTGTCGCTGCCGCACCCACGTTGAGGGTACCACCCGTGATCGTCGGTGTCGTGGTGTTCACGAAATAGTCCAGGATCGTGGCACCCGTACTGCGCTGCACCAGGTTGATGGTACCTCCGCTCATGGTGAATACGGATGTTGCGCTGGTCACCCCGAATCCAGCAGTCGCACTAGAGGCGTTGCCAACAGTGGTGACGTTGATCACGCCTGCGGACATGTTGAACTGGGCACCAGATGAAGTGATCTGCAGTCGGCCGCTGAAGTTCATCGTGCCTCCCTCGATGATAAAGCTCGAGGTGGTAGCGCTGCCCATTTGGTTGCCCGATGCTGTACCAACGTTGTAGGTACCAGCGGTCATCCGCAAAAGACCGGACATCGTAGGCGATCCCGCGTGCCCGGTAACGGTCGCATTCGCATTATTCATCCAGAAACCACCTGTAGCTGGAATGGAGTAGCTGACCGCGTTGAAGTAAGGTGTGCTGGACACGTTGGAACCACCCACCTTGAAGGTGCCGTTCGTGATGGTCAGGAAGCCTGCCGTTGCACCGGTAAGCAGCGAGGCGGACAGTACACCGAATTTGGAAGCGGTGACGACCGAGGCACCACCTGACAAGGCTGTTGTCGGAGCCGTGGACACCACGAATTGGGTGGCATTCGTAATGCTCGTTACCGTGGTGTTCGCGGCAAACACACCGGTACCTGCAGTCACCGAAACGAACATCCCCACAGCCAGACCTGTGGTGCTTCCCACCGTGATCGTCGTAGTGGAAGATGTTGCACCTGCAGCTGAGGTGTAGGTTGTGGCAGGTAAGAAATTGAGGAGGGTCGAAGAGCTTGTGCCTTTGTTCAAGGTTACGCCGGTGGTATTCCTCAGGTTGGTGATCGAGGCGGCATTGCTCACATCGAAGGTGGCATCCGCAGCGCCGGTGAAGGTGATCCCGGCACCTGCAGCATTGGCCGTGGTTCCGCCTGTACCCGCTGCAGTGCTGAAGTTGAGCGTGCCATTGTTCGTCAAGCTTCCGCCTACAGATAAGGCGTGCGTCGTGATCGTCCCCGTTGATCCTGTTGCAGAGCTCTTGAAGGTCGCACTTGCGGCGATGGTCACGTTCGAAAGCGTCGTCAGCGTGCGCGCACTGACCTGGTCGTATTGAAGTATGCCGCTCGTTCCGCCGCCAACGGTCAGTGTGCCCACTGTCGGGTTCATATCAATGGTCACTGTTGCTCCATCAACGATGGTCACGTTATCGCCTCCGTCCGGAACTACTCCACCCACCCAAGTTCCGGGTGCACTCCAATTGCCCGCGACTGCATTGGATGAAATGTTCCCTGGTACAGCGGTAGTGAGCGAGATCTCGTCGATCGCAATGGCCGCGTTCGGGGCGACTCCGTCAGTTCTCCATGAGAATACCAAGCGCTGTGTTGTACCAGCCAGGGATGAAGGCAGTGTGATGCTGACGGCGGTGTACGACGCGCCTGCATCATAGCCAGCGGTCAAACCGATCTGGCCACTGCTCAATTGCGTTCCCGCAACTGGGGTGGTCGAGGTGGGCACCAACCATAATTTCAAATAATCGAACGTGGCATCCGAAGTTGGGATCTTGTACTTGAATGTTAGGATGATCTTCGTTTCACCCGCAGGGAACGTGATGTCCTGATAGAAATGGTTGACGTTGGCAACGAGTTCACCGGTAAAACTGGCGGCGCTAACTCCTGAAAAGGCGGAATACGTGCCAGCGGAAGGTGTGGCGGTTGTGCCGACCCAAAGCCTGTTGTTCGCCCCGTTCACCACGGTCCAACCGTTCGCGGTGTAATCCGTCGCCGGTGTGCCGGTGGGCACCGCATTCTCGAAACCACCACCAGTGGTCGGTACGATCAAGTTTGTCGCCACCGCCCTCTGCCCGAACCCGAGCAGCAAAGCGACCAGCAACGTAAGGACATGGAAATGGCGTACAGACCTGCTCATGGAAGGGAAGGGTTTAGCGTTGGGGTAGGGGCGTGTTCGTGTGCGCCCGGCCGAGGGGGAAAAGAGCCTCAAGTTTAGCGTTTTGCTCCGTTCTCCACGTGGTCCGGTTGAAAACCCGGTCAACCACCCTTGTTCGGGGCTGCGGTTTTCAACAGATCAGGGGTCTGCGGGTCGTGGCCAGTGACCTGTTCGCCAACTGGATGCGAACGACCCAAGTGGAGTTCCAGTCCCCTGACCAGGTTGCCAAAGTCACCACCCCGTCGCCGGCCGGACTTGCCGGCGCCTTCCCCTCCTCAGGGCGGAGGGGGGAAACCAAGTTGTCACCACCTCATCGCCGGCCGGACTTGCCAGCGCCTTCCGCTCCTCAGGGAGGAGGGGGGAAACCAAGTTGTCACGACCGCGTCGCCGGCCGGACTTGCCGGCGCCTTCCCCTCCTCAGGGAGGAGGGGGGAAACTGGGTTGTCACCACCGCGTCGCCGGCCGGACTTGCCGGCGCCTTCCCCTCCTCAGGGAGGAGGGGGGAAACCAAGTTGTCACCACCCCGTCGCCGGCCGGACTTGCCGGCGCCTTCTTCTCCTCGGTGAGGAGGGGGGAAACCAAGTTGTCACCACCGCGTCGCCGGCCGGACTTGCCGGCGCCTTCCCCTCCTCAGGGAGGAGGGGGGAAACCAAGTTGTCACCACCCCGTCGCCGGCCGGACCTGCCGGCGCCTTCCCCTCCTCGGGGAGGAGGGGGGAAAGCAGGTCAGGGCAGCTGCTCCACCTTGGTGTTCGTGGGCACCGTGGCGCCGATGTTCACCAGGATCACGTCGCGGTCGTTGTTGCTGCCCGTGTATTGGACGATTCCGTTCAAGGTGACATCCTCCGGGTAATAGCCCGCGACCGTGTTGTTGGGCACTGTGCCGCCGATGCGCGTGAGGATCGGATCACGGTCGTTGCCCGTGCCGGTGTAACGCAGTTCGTTGTTGGGCACCACGTTGCCCGCCCACAGGGCGCGCACGCTGCCGATGGTCTTCAAGGCCCCGGTTCCGTATGTGCCCAGCGTGGTGGCCTTCAGGTCCACTGTGGTGCTGCTCGCGCTGAGCGATTGCGCAGTGCCCGTCATGGCCCCCAGATGGTTCCGATGGCGCACGGCTACGTAATAGCTGCCTGCGCCCACGCCGAAGCTGAGGGGTGAAGTGCCGTCCGTACCCACCACATCGCCATCGCGCTGCAACAAGGCCTGGCGCGTGGCTACAACGGTGGCGGGGGCACCATTGCTGCGCAGTTCAACGCGCACCCAGTCGACGATGGCGTTGTTGCCTGTTACGTTCAGTACGGTCTGTGTGGTGCTTTCACCGCCACCTCCGGCCGCTTGCGAAAAGCCCAGTGCGGTGTACGGCTCCGTCAACGGAAGAACGCCTGAGGAGCGGAGGCCATCGCTCATCAGACCCGTGCCGCTGTCGTAGGGTCCTTCCAGCAGCATGCGCGGGGCCACTACCACGTTGGCGGTGACCTGCGACGTGGCCAGTGCACCCAGGCTCAGGTTGCTGAAGCTTCCGCTCGCGGGGTTCTGGAGCTTCACGGCGCGTACCATGTATTGGGTACCGGCCGCGAAGGCTTGGGTGCTGGTGTAACTGGTGCCGGTGATCAACGCGGTGTTCACACGCGTGGGCACGCCAGCGGCGTCCAACCGGTACACATGGTATCCGTCCGGCGAATCCTCTGAGGCGCTCCAGGCGAAGGCCGCGTTGCCGCCGCTGTTGCTCACCACCAGCGCACTGGGTGGGGCGAGGTAGAAGGCGCGGAGCGAAGGATCGCCCAGGAGACCCATCGCAATGCGGGGACCCGTGGCACTGGCACCGCCGTTCTGCGGCACATAGAGCGTGGTGTTGTTCATGCTCATCCGCACACAGTTGCCGATGTTCTCGCCCATGCTCATGGGGTGGAAGAACCAGTTGGGTTGCCCGGCGAACACGTTGGTGAGCGCCTTGCCGTTGGCGAGCATGGCGCGCATCACATTGTCGCGCACGTTCCAGTCGCCTACATAACTGCCGAACATCATGTTGAACACGCCGCCCCACTGCTGGCTGCCGGCCATGGCGGGCGTCGTGGCGATCTTGTCGGTGTAGTAGAAGGTGAGCGTTCCGTTGTCATTGCCGATGAGGCCGCCACCGCTGCCATAGGTCCAGAGGTAACTCTGGTTGTTCACCAGATCCTGCAACCAAGGCACCGTGTTGTACGGCAGGTCGGTGACGTTGGCCGCACCCACCAGCCCGTTGAAGGTCATGAAGGCACTCCCCGCGAGCGGCTCCTGAATGTCCGTCAGGTGGTCGAAGATGATGGCCCGGGTCATGGGCGTATAGGCTTTGGTCTTGAACTGGTGCGCTTTCGTGAGGTAGAAGCTGAGCCGCTGCACCACGGTGTTGCTGAAGGTGGGCATGTCGTTGAAGTCCACCCGCCCCACCTGCAATTCCACGGTGTTGGGGAAGTTGTCCTGGTCGAACTTGCCATCGCCTGGCACGTTCACGTTGGGGGCCCATCCCGTGGTGTTGTTCACGGTGTTGTCCGTCCACGTGCCGTTCACCTCGCCGTAGTAGCCATCCGCCGGCCAAGCTCCCTTGTGCTGATCATCATGCCCATCCGGCGCCACGTCGCCACTGTACGGCACGGGCACATGGCCCACCACATACACCGCCTTGGTGTTCGTGGGATCGGCGGTGTGGTCGGCGGCCACCAGGCTGCGTACGCTGGGTACGGTGGCAGAGGGGCTCACATCATGGCGGATGATGCTCCATCCATCGGCCTTCAGGTCATTCTCGAGCTGGGTGAGCTCGGTGGACAGTGCTGAGGAAACGCTGTTATCCACCAGCAGCACCATGCGTCCATTGTACTCGGTAGGTGGTATGGCGATGCCTGTGCACACGTACCCGTAGGCCGTGCCGGTGGAAGCGTTGCGCTGCACTTTGTATTCGTACAGCGTGCCTGCGGTCACACCATTGTCGGCATAGCCCGCGCTTGTACCGGCGGGGCTGGCGATCGCGCTGCCCCAGCTGGTGCCGGAGCGCAGTTTGCGGAAGACGGAATAGCCCGTGGCACCGGAGTACGCAGGCCAGGCCAGGTTGATGGTGGCCGGTGACGCCTGCACCGTGGCCGAAACCATGACACTGAGCTTCTGCGTGGGGGTCTGACCGAACGTCGGGGTCGCGGAACCGACCGACAGACCTGAGATGACCATGAATACGACCTTCTTAACCATGCGCATGGGTCGGTTGATCATAGTGGAACGACCATGAATATATAGCATACAATGAACGCTTTGTCCGGTGATCGGTTCATTTGACCGTACAAGTAACGCCATTCGCCGATGATGTACGGGTTTTCCTGGGGTGTTGGACCAGCCCGCCCCCTGCAGAGGCACCCGGAGGGGGAAACCTGGTTTTTCCCCCCTCCTGCCGCTGACGTAGGAAGCGGATAGGGCTGTCCGAAGGACGGGGTGGTCCGTGCCGCAGGTCACCACCCCATCGCCGGCCGGACTTGCCGGCGATCTTCCCCTCCTCGGGGAGGAGGGGGGAAACCAGGTTTTCCCCCTCCTGCCGCTGACGAAGGAAGCGGATAGGAGGGGTGGCCGCAGGCCGGGGTGGTCAAACTCAGTAATTCACCACCCCATCGCCGGCCGGACTTGCCGGCGCTTTTCCCCTCCTCGGGGAGGAGGGGGGAAACCAAGTTTTTCCCCCCTCCTGCCGCTGACGAAGGAAGCGGATAGGAGGGGTGTCCGAAGGACGGGGTGGTCCGTGCCGCAGGTCACCACCCCATCGCCGGCCGGACTTGCCGGCGATTTTCCCCTCCTCGGGGAGGAGGGGGGAAACCTGGTTATTTCCCCCTCCTGCCGCTGACGTAAGGAAGCGGATAGGAGGGGTGGCCGCAGGCCGGGGTGGTCAAACTCAGTAATTGACCACCCCATCGCCGGCCGGACTTGCCGGCGATTTTCCCCTCCTCGGGGAGGAGGGGGGAAACCAAGTTTTTCCCCCCTCCTGCCGCTGACGTAGGAAGCGGATAGGGCTGTCCGAAGGACGGGGTGGTCCGTGCCGCAGGTCACCACCCCATCGCCGGCCGGACTTGCCGGCGATTTTCCCCTCCTCGGGGAGGAGGGGGGAAACCAGGTTTTCCCCCTCCTGCCGCTGACGAAGGAAGTGGATAGGAGGGGTGTCCGAAGGACGGGGTGGTCCGTGCCGCAGGTCACCACCCCATCGCCGGCCGGACTTGCCGGCGCTTTTCCCCTCCTCGGGGAGGAGGGGGGAAACCTGGTTTTCCCCCTCCTGCCGCTGACGAAGGAAGCGGATAGGAGGGGGGTGGTCCGTGCCGCAGGTCACCACCCCATCGCCGGCCGGACCTGCCGGCGATATCCCCTCCTCGGGGAGGAGGGGGGAAACCTGGTTTTTTCCCCCTCCTGCCGCTGACGAAGGAAGCGGATAGGAGGGGTGTCCGAAGGACGGGGTGGTCAAACTCAGTAATTCACCACCCCATCGCCGGCCGGACTTGCCGGCGCTTTTCCCCTCCTCGGGGAGGAGGGGGGGAACCAAGTTTTTCCCCCCTCCTGCCGCTGACGAAGGAAGTGGATAGGAGGGGTGGCCGCAGGCCGGGGTGGTCTGTGCCTGGTTAAGGAATACATCGACGGCCAGGTCTCAAGGAGTGAATGCAGCCTTGATCCTTTCGAGGACGCCTTCAATGCCGAAGAGCAGGTCCTTATTCTCAAAGCGGATCACTCGGATCCCGAGTGACCTCAGGTGATCATCTCTTCCCTGGTCATTCAATGAAGCCGTAGGGTCATTATGGACTTGACCATCCAATTCAACGCACAGCTTCTCCGTAGGGCAATAGAAATCAAGTATGTAAGGGCCAATGCTATGCTGCCTACGGAATTTCCGTCCTTCCAATTGGGCTCCTTTCAAGTGCCTCCATAACACACGCTCACTGGGTGTGCTTTCGTTCCGCAGGGCTTTGCGAAAGCTCTTCAATTCTGGACGGTTGCTCAAGCGTTCCATGGCATGAAAGCTAATGGGATGAGGTATTCGTTCACATCATCAATTCACCACCCCATCGCCGGCCGGACTTGCCGGCGATTTTCCCTTCCTTGGGGAGGAGGGGGGAAACCTGGTTTCACCACCCCATCGCCGGCCGGACTTGCCGGCGATGTCCCCTCCTCCGGGGAGGAGGGGGGAAACCTGGTTTTCCCCCTCCTGCCGCTGACGAAGGAAGCGGATAGGAGGGGTGTCCGAAGGACGGGGTTGTCAAACTCAGTAATTCACCACCCCATCGCCGGCCGGACTTGCCGGCGATTTTCCCCTCCTCGGGGAGGAGGGGGGAAACCAGGTTTTCCCCCACCTGCCGGTGACGAAGGAAGCGGATAGGAGGGGTGGCCGCAGGCCGGGGTGGTCAAACTCATCAATTCACCACCCCATCGCCGGCCGGACTTGCCGGCGCTTTTCCCCTCCTCGGGGAGGAGGGGGGAAACCACGTGTCACCACCCCATCGCCGGCCGGACTTGCCGGCGATTCTCCCCTCCTCGGGGAGGAGGGGGGAAACCTGGTTTCACCACCCCATCGCCGGCCGGACCTGCCGGCGATTTGCCCCTCCTCGGGGAGGAGGGGGGAAACCACGTGTCACCACCCCATCGCCGGCCGGACTTGCCGGCGATCGCCCCTCCTCGGGGAGGAGGGGGAAACGAGCAGGTCTGTGGTTCAATTCCCCAGCCTCGACTTCAGGGGTCAGGGCAGCTGCTCCGGCCGAAGGTTGTTCGGCGTGGTGCTGCCCACATTCACCAGGATGGGATCGCGATCGTTGGCGACCCCTGTGTAGCTCACCTGGCCATTCATGTTCACATCCGAAGGGAGGTAGCCCGGTACCGTGTTGTTCGGTGTGGTGCTGCCCACCTGCACCAGGATGGGGTCGCGGTCGTTGCTGGCCCCGGTGTAGCCGAGCGACGTGTTGCGCGCGACGTTCCCGGCCCACAGCACCTCCACGCTTCCCACGGACTTCCGGGCGTCCGTGCCGAACACGCCGGTGGCCGGCGAAGCGAGGTCCACCAATAGCGGCGATGCCGCCAATGCAACGGCGGCGTTCGTCATCACCCCCAGGTGATTGCGATGCCGTAGCGCAATGAAATAGTTCCCCGGTTGTGCATGGAACGATAAGGGTGAACTGCCATCCACCTCCACCACATCGCCATCCCGCTGGATCAGGCCACACCGCGTGAGTTGCACTACCCGCGGGTCGGATGCATCGCGCAATTCCACCAGCACCCAGTCCACGATGGCATTGGGGCCGCTGACCGTGAGAACCGCCGGTGCCACCGACTCGCCACCACCACCCACTTGGGTGAACCCCAGTGCGGTGTACGGCTCGGAGGCGGGTATCAACGCGTGTGTGCGCAGGCTGTCGTGCATCAACCCGGCGCCAGGCACGAACGGGCCCTCCAACACACCGCGGAGGGCCAGTGTGATGTCCGGGGAAGTTCCGGTGCAGGTGCAGTTCGCGTCATACACCTCGCCCGTGGTGTTGGGGTTGCCATCGTCACACGGTGAGCCGGCAAGCGTGGGGCCGTTGATCACCCCCGCGCAATCCACCTTCTGCAACCGCAGGCGCGCGAAGACCAGGGCGCCCGCATCCTCCAGCCCGCCATCGCAGATGCGCACCACCCAGTTGCCGTTGGCGTTGCCTGTGAACCCCGCCAGCGACTGCTCCGGCAGGAAGAAGCCGGAAACGTCGTTCACCGTTGGGCTCATGGTGGAGAGGGGCTGGGCGCTCACATCTCGCAGTGTGATGTTGACTCCGGGGCACGCGTTCGGATTTCCGTAGTTGCTGCCCGAGGCGTTGGGCGATGGTGCGTTCAACATCATGTCCCGCGTCTGGCCGGAGGGGGAGGTGAGCCGCACCTGCAGATCGCCGCGATAGGTGTGTTGGATGATGAACTCGAACGACCGGAAGAAGGTCTGTCCGGGTCCGCTTCCCAAGTTGGCGTTCATCCCACTGATGGGGATGGTCATTTGCAGGTCCTCCCCTGTACTGCAGCCATTGTCCGGAATGGTGGCATAGGGTGCTGTAAGGCAGGTTCCGTTCACCATGGTGGAACATACCGTGGCGGGATCGAACGTGCCGAGCACATTGGTGCATCCCGCGTTGGAGGTGCTCACGACCCTGAGTGTTTCCGCCGTGCCCAGCGGGAACGGGCCGCAAGCGTAGGAGCCGATACCCACGTTCGTGTGCAGGGTGCCTCCCGGCGTAGCGGTGATGTTCGCTGCTGCTGCCGTACCCATGGCCGTGATGTTCACCTGCACCATGTAGCTATTGGTGCCGCAGTCCGTTGTGGTCACCGTGGTGGCGGTGGGCGACAGGCAGGCGGGCGTGAAGGTGTAGGTCTCGCCCCCAACAGGTGATCTCGCGGGCGAGGTGGCGGTGAAACGCAGGATGGAGTTGTTGGCCGCCCCTGCTGTGGGTGTGGCCCACGTGTTGGTGGTACCCACGGCGAGGTTCTTCACGTGCGACGGGAAGGTGTTGGCCGTGCCACGCAAGCCCACCTGCGGTTGGAACGTGCCGGCCAAGGCAAGGTCCGTCACCGCCGAATACACGAAGCGGATGACCCCGGTGGTGATGTTGAGCCGTGCTTGGAAGCTGAAGCGCTCGGACACGCCGGTGGTGCGCATCATATCCTGCCATTGCACCACCACTTCGTCGCCGATCAGTTGCTGGCGGATCTCGGGCGTGCCAGTGGTGGCGTTCTTCAGATTGCTGCCGAACGGGCTGATGGCCCCGCTGTACGTGGCCGCGTTGCTGATGGGGTTGTAGACGTTGATGGCTGCAATGGTCCCCAGGCTGATGAAGCCGTTGGTGGACACGAACATGCCGGTGTAATAACTGCCGTTGAAGAAGAACGACGGGATCTCGGCGTACATCACGGCATCATCGAAGCTGCCGCCGATCAGGTCCACACCGCCGGTGATGGGCGTGTAGGTGGTGGTGGATACGCTCGTGGTGTACAGCGTGTTCACCTGCGCCCGTGCTGGAAGCCATAGGAGGAGCAGGGTGCTGCTGAGGGCTGACAACGAACGTACCATGAGCTTTGGAAGGACCAAGTTGCAAGGTACGCTGCTGCTGGATCGATCGGCAATACGGAGGGTTAAAGCACGCCAGGGTGCCGAGCGGGCAATGACCCACGCAATGGGGGTCGGAGAGGTGCAAGCGCACGGGGATCGGTTCTGTTCCGAACCGCCGGTAAATAACCTAGCTCCATGCTTTCCCCAACGTTCAACTTCGTGCACCTGCGCATCAAATGCGGGAATGCAAAAGCCCCCCGACGGATGTCGGGGGGCTTTGCGTTGAGGTGTTGTCCGATCAGTGCTGGATCACCAGGCGCTCCGTGCGGGTGACCTCACCCGCGGTGATGTTCACCAGGTAGAGGCCGGCGGCCATGCTGTCGTCCAGATCGATCACCGTGTTCATCGTGCCGTTCTGGGCGATGAACGTGCGGGTCATCACTTTCTGACCGAAGATGTCGAACATGTCCATGCTCACCGTGCTCACCTCCTCGCCCAACTCGCTCATGTTGATGAACAGCTGATCGCCGTTGTTGGGGTTGGGGTACATGGCGAACTCCATTCCACCGATGTTGGCCACGCGGTCCGTTCCGCCACCAGCGAAGGGTGCTGTGCAGGGGTGGGGTGCGTTGTTGGTGATCTCCACACCGCACACATCGCCGTAGGGGCAGAAGGTGTTACCGCCATCGAAGCTGGCCTGCACGCGCACATCGTAGATGTACGTGCCGCAGAGCAATGGGTTGGAGGCCCAGGGGGCCAGCAACAGGGCGGCGCTGGTGGTGGTGATGTTGCGCAGGTAGCCTTCGCCCACCTCCGTGAACTGGAAGCGGTAGTGGGTGGCAGGGTTGCCGCCGCTGTAAACCACTTTTGCGTAGATCTTACCCGCCTGGCCGCTGGCGCCTACCTGCTTGCCGGTAACTCCGCAGCTCAGGTTCGGATCGCCCACGATGTCGTTCAGCTTGGTGAGCGTGCACGCGTTCGGATCGATCTTGAAGCGGCACACAGGACCCCACGCACCGTTCACACCGTTCACACGGGCGCGGACGCGCACGTTCAGCAGGGTGTTGCTCGGCAGCGGCAGGGTGACCATGGCGCTCAGCTTCAGCTTGGTGGCGCGGATGGCGTTGGCCGGACCATTACCACCGCTGGTGGCGTGGTCGCGGAAGATCCGGCGCGAGTAACCACCCAAGGGGTTCTCGAACCAGAACTGGTATCCATCGTCGGTCTGGTTGCCAATTCCCCACTGAGCGCTCACGGCGGCGTTCGCGCTGGCGATGATCACCTCGGTGATCAACCAGTTCTCACGGTCGCAATGCGAGGCGATCAGCGTCTGGAAGCTGGCCGGCTCGTTGCAGAAGGCGATGCCCGTGGTGCTGATGCTGGTGAAGTTGCCACCGTTGCCCACGTTGTCCACGATGCGCTTGCCGGTGTTGTCCGTCAACAGCCAGCCACCGCCGGCGATGCCGTTGTTACCGCTGTCGTTCACCGTGAGCTCGAAGCAGCCCCCCTGAGGAACACAAACGGTGGCATTCACCGTGCTGTTCGGGATGGCATAGGGTCCGCCGGAGGCCAGCACGCAGCTGCCGCCATCCTCCACGATCTGCCAGGTGGTCTGTGCAGGGGAAGCGTCGAGGTTGAAGCTCAACGTCCAGTTGGTGCAGGCCACCGGAGTGCCTACGCATACGCAGCTGCCGTTGAGCACATCGTTGATCGTGAAGCAGTTGCCATCGTCGCAAGCGCTACCCACCGTACCGGTCACCGAAGGACACAGGTCGCTGTTGTCCGCTACGTAACCCGAAGGCTGTGTGCAGGCCTGGGTGGTCACGTTGGGATCACCCAGGTTGTCGTTGTCCGCATCACCGTACCACGTGGTGGCCTGTGTCACCGTGATGGTGAAGGTGCACGTGTTGGTGCAGGTGTTGCCATCGGTATAGCTGTAGGTGATCGTGTGGGTACCCGCGCCCGCTGTAGCGGGATCGAAGTTGCCACCGCTCACACCGGTTCCACTGTATGTGCCACCGGCCGGGCTACCACCCGTGAGGGCGAAGGCCGGATCCGTGCTGCAAATACCCGTGATGTCCGCCGGACAGGTGACCACCGGCAGCGCGTTCACCGTGATGTCGAACGTGCACGTGTTGGTGCAGGTGTTGCCATCGGTGTAGCTGTAGGTGATCGTGTGAGTTCCCACACCGGCCGTGGCCGCGTTGAAGTTGCCACCGCTCACACCTGTGCCGCTGTACGTTCCACCGGCAGGGCTGCCACCCGTGAGGGCGAAGGCCGCTGCATCGATGCACACGCTGCTATTACCCGGGCAGGTGACCACGGGCAGAGCGTTCACCGTGATGTCGAACGTGCAGGTGTTGGTGCAGGTGTTGCCATCGGTGTAGCTGTAGGTGATCGTGTGGGTTCCAACACCGGCCGTGGCCGGGTTGAAGTTGCCACCGCTCACACCTGTGCCGCTGTACGTTCCACCGGCAGGGCTGCCACCCGTGAGGGCGAAGGCCGCTGCATTGATGCATACGCTGCTATTAGCCGGGCAGGTCACCGAGGGTAGTGGGTTCACCGTTACCGTGGTGGTGCCTTGTGCAGTGCATCCGATAGCAGATGTGGCCGTCACCGTGTAGGTGGTGGTGGCATTGATGTTCACCGCCTGTGGGTTGCTGATGTTCGTGGCGTTCAGGAAGGTGGCAGGGCTCCAGCTGTACGAAGGCTGATTGGGAGTCCAGGAGATCACCTGACCTGGGGTCAAACTCGAGGTGTTGAAGCTGTATTGCTGGAAGCTCGAGCTGCTGAACTGCAGACCCACGGTGGCACTTTGGCCGCGGCTTTGAGCATCGCCCAAGGTGAAGTCCACATCGTTGTACACAAAGTAGATCACACCGCTGGTCAGGTTCAACTGGATCTGGAAGGTGATGGTCCCCGTACCGGTGGCGGCGAAGCTGTCCTCGTTGCTCCATTGGATGATATAGGTGTTGCCGATCAGCTGGGTGTGGATCGCACCGCCGGCCCCGGGGGTGAGATCATCCCAATAGGGCATCATGGAAACGAAGCCGGCCGTGGTGGCCCCGGTACCGCTTAGAATGTAAGGAAGGGCCACGTTGGCGTAACCTACCTCCCCGGTGGTCACACCCAGGACCACCTTGCCATTGTTGCCAATGCGCAGGGCGGTGTACGACACACCATTGAAGGTAAAGGCCGGGATGGTGACGTTATGCTCGGAGTCATCAGTGATCGTTCCTACCGAGGTACCGCTGGTGCTGATATCCACGAATGCAGGACCGCTGGCCCCGACGGTGTAGCCGGAAACGCTCGCATTCGCCTGCAACTGGCTATTGCCGCTGAGGCAGATAGAGGAAGGCGTAGCGGTCACCGAGCTGATCACGGGGTTCGGACCCACGTTCACCAACTGCGTTGCCGTGTTCGTGCAACCATTGCCAGCCGTACCGGTCACCGTGTAGGTGGTGGTGCTGGTTGCCGTGCTGGTCACCGTGGCGCCTGTCGTGGTGTTCAAACCGGTGGCGGGTGCCCAGGCATATGTGCTGGCGCCGCTGGCGGTCATGGTAACACCGGCACCGCTGCAGTTCGCACCGGTAGGAGGCGTAACGGTCGGGATCGTCACCGTTGGCACTGGATTCTCCACCACGGTGGGGCTGGCGGTCCCATTGATGGAAGCAGCACATCCGTCGGTCACGTTCACGGTCCAAACACCGGGCAGGTTGGCAGCCTGCGTTTGGCTGGTGCCTGCGGCGCCGGCACTGGGGTTGAACCACTGATAGGTATACGGTGGCGCTCCACCTGTGGGGGTGGCCGTGAGGGTCACACTACCACCCGCACAGAAGGCGGGGCTGGCCGGAGTGATGGCCACGCTCGAGAAGGCTGCGCCCACGGTCACGTTCACCGTCCTGGTGTATGGGCAGTTGCCATCCGTTACGGTCACCGAGTAGGTCTGGTTGCTGGTAACGCCCGTGGCCACCGGGTTGGCGATGTTGGTGGCGCTGAGGAAGGCAGGGTTCGCGCTCCAGTCATAGGTGAGTCCGCCTACAACTCCTGATGGCGTGAACTTCCATGCTTCGGGTGTGGCAGAGGTGAAGCTGTAGGTGACGTTGTTGCGACCAGGTGCCGCGGTACCAGCGGTTCCGGCGCTGTTCTCCACGCCGATGGTGTGCGCGCTTGCAGTGGGATCGTTGCTACTGGTCACATGCACTTCGATGTGCATGTCGTTCTCGAACATCTGGATCTGACCGCTCATGTCCCCGTTGTTCGCTGCTGTGTTGTAGAACTTCACAGCCGAGTAGGCGATCACGAAGACGCGGTTGGGTGATGTACCCGAGGTGAAGTAAGTCACCGTGCCGCCGCCCGTCACGTTCAGGTCATCGTGGCAAATGGCGATGTAATTGTTGGGTGTGGCCGCGGTGGGAATGGTCTCCAGGTAAGGGGTACCGGTGGGTTGGCCTGAGCTGAAGGAGGCAAAACCGTTCGTGTGCACATAGATCGAATTGTAGGTGGTGCCGAAGAAGTTGAAGGCGAAGGGAAGCGTGATGGCCGCACTTGCAGCATCATCACCGGTAACTGCGGTGGTCCCCGTGCCGCTCAACAGTCCGTATGTCATAGAGGCCACGGCGTAGCTGTTCGTGTTCGTCGCACTCACGTTCAACTGGCTGTTCCCGCCGTTACAGATCGTGCTGGGTGTGGCCGTAGGTGCCGACACGAAGTAGGGTGCAGGCACGGAGATCGCCGCCGTTGCGGTGTTCACACAACCGTTACCATCCGTACCGGTCACGGTGTAGGTGGTGGTGCTAGCCGGGGTGGCCGTTACCGGGGTGCCGGTAGTGGCGCTCAGGCCGGTCGCTGGCGACCAGGCATAAGTGCTGGCACCACTGGCGTTCAACACCACGCCGCTGCCGCCGAAGCAGTTGCTACCCGTGGCAGCAGCTGATCCGTTCACCAGGACCGTGGGCAGGGCATTGATCAACACGCTCTTCTCCGTGGTAGTGTAGGAGAGGCCACTGTAGAAGCAGGTGATCGTGGCGATGTAATAGGTCGGGACGGTCAAGGGACCAGTAGCTTGTGTTGGAGCCGTGCCCATGTTGGTGTAGGGACCACCGGACGTTGTGCTCGAGGCCCACTGGTACGAAATGCCGATGTCGGTGTAGCTGGTGCTCAAGCTGAGCGTGGTGCCCGAACCGGAGCATACCGCAGCAGCACCGTTGATGGTCGAGGCGGCCGGCGTGCCCGCACACAAGGGAAGGGGTACACCGTTGAATTCATCGGCGCCGAGATCAGGTGCTGTACCCGTACCCGCATATCCACCGTTGCCCTGGCGGATGTCGTTCTCAAAGTCATCGGTGATACCGCCAACGTTCGAACCGCCGCTTTCGAGTCCGGTGGCGATCGCGGTGTTCACCTTCAGGAAGTTCGCATTGCCCGAGGTCGTACTCAGGAAGGGCGGGTTCTCCGAGATGGAGTTGGCATCGCGAGGGGCAACGAAGTTCTTATAGGTGCCGGCGCCAGGTCCGATCGCCGTGAAGGTGTTCGTTCCGTCCGTGAAGATCGTGCTGGCGAAGAAGTCGTTCCGGTCCGAAGCCGCAGCGTAGGTGGTGAGGGTGGCGGATGACCGGCGATAGGCTACGGCAAGTCCCGCACCGGTCGTGGTGGATGCGTTCACGAGGACGTTGTTGTTCAGCGTCAGTGTCGGCGTAGTGGATGCGCTCAAGGCGCTCGATCCAAAGAGCGCACCCGAGCTCGTTCCGTTCAAGTACACCGTATTGTAGTAGGCATTCACGGTTGTGCCGCCGGTGATGTTGATACCCACCAACGGGTTGGCCGCGTTCGCAGCTGGTGTGCGGAGGTCACCGATCCGGTTGTTGGACAAGGTGATGGTCGTTCCCGCTGAAACCAAGATGCCATTCACCGTGGAACTCGCGTTGCTGCCTGAAATATCGGAGATGGTATTTTTGAAGACATTCGTGTTGGACGCTCCAGTGATCGCGATCCCGTTCACTGTTGAGGCTCCAGTGCTTGCGAGCGTGCGGACCGAGTTGTTGTTGATGTTGATCAACGTGGAGGTGTTGCTGCATGCAATACCCGTAACCGCTCCACCCGTGCCGGTGGAGGTCAGATTCGTGATCGTGTTTGACGCGATAGTTACAGAGGTGGCCGTATTCACCGTTGCACCAATGGTGATACCGGTTATCGCACCTTGTCCAGTGATATTGGTCACCGTATTATTGGACAAGCTCGATACACCGTTCCAATAGGTGAAGTTCATCGCATTGATCGTGGCGGCACCTGTGGTCCAGTTGTTAATGGTATTACCTGTAACAGTCCGTGTTGGAGCAGTTCCTCCATCGGTGTAGCTGATTCCAGTGATCGCAGTAGCGCCTATTAGGGTGCCGTTCGAGAAGTTGTTGTTCTGGCAATTCGACACAGCCCCGGACACCGTAGACCCGTTGTCAATAATGAATGTTACCGTACCACCTGCACCGGTCTTGGTGAATCCGGTAACGATGGTGTTGTTGTTCACGGTTTTCGTGCCAGTGGATGGCGCAGTGAAGCTCTGCGAAATGAAGGTAACGCTACCGGTCGTATTGACCGATATGTTCGTGAACGTGTTCCCGTTGATGGTCGTATTGAGGTGCGCCATCGTGCTGTTGATGAACGTGCACGCCCCTGACGCCGCTACCGTATGACCGAAAGTGTTGAAGTTGTTGTTGCTGATCGACAATGAACTCGTTGCCGTACCGGTGGTGGCCTCGTTGATGATACCGTTCAACGAGCCGGTTGCGAAACCGCTCTGGACGGAGATGTTGTTGTTGTTGATCGTATTGGTGAACGTTCCGGTCGGTGCAACGCTGAACGAAGGCACGTAGATGGCCCGTTGCGAAGCGGTGACCGTATTGCCACCCACCGAACTGGTCAGTGTGTTGTAGGACACGTTGAATCCCGCGGAGTTCCGGATCAGGATACAGTTCAGCGTACCGGAGATGTTCACATACCCTGAGAACGTTCCCGTTGTACCCCAGTTGGTGATGGTGTTGCCCTGACCAAGACCCGTTCCACCGATATCGATGCCCGTGTTCATATCAGCCGCGGCGGTCGGGCCCGTCACGTTAATACCTTGGTTGACGTTGCTGATCGTATTGCCATAGATCTTCAAACCGCTATTGCCACCGGCTGCGGTGGTAGCCGATGCGCTCGTGGTGATCGTCGTGGCAGAGTGCGTGGAGTTGGAATAGATACCCCAGGTGTTCTGGTAGGTCCGGTTCAGCGTGATCGAGTTGTTCTGGATCGTGTTGTTCTGTGCACCGTTGGTCGTCGTAGCGTACAACAGCGCCACGCCCCATTCCACCATGTTGTTGGTGGCGGCGGCCGTTGTCGTGTTGGCGCCGTTCTCATTCATGGCGAAGCCTTGGATGGTCACGTAATCCGCGCCCACCAGCTTGAATATGGCGTCCGTCAATGCACCGACCGCTCCGGCAGGCGTAGGAGCCGTGATGACACTGTTAGCAGCACCATTTCCTTGAATAATGATGGTATTCACTGCCGTGCCCTGTGCAGTGACGCTATATCCACCTGCGGGAGATGTCTCCGTGCCGGTGGGGCAGGTGATCACCACCGGGCTGGTGATGGTCGCCGCGTTCAGGGCCGTGATCGCGCTCGCCAAGCTCGGGTACGTTCCGGCCAGTCCGGATCCACCGTTAGTGGTCACAGCGAACTGGGCATTCGCGCCACCCGCCAGCACGAAAGCCGCGCCCAGCAAGGTCATTTTCAACCACTGCGCCGTTCGCGTTCGCAGCGATGTCGAAGAGTTCCGACTATTCATGTTCGAGGTTTTGGGTTGTTTGAATAACAGGGTCGAGGGAAGGCGCTTTGGGCGATAGGGTTAGGCCCGGGTGCCAGGAGATGTGGAGAGAAGGGTTGCGTAACGCAAGACGGCCGCAAGTAGCGTGGGTTGCTTGATGGCGTGCAGGGTCGAGGAAGGGAGATACATAGCAGTTCCTTTTCCGCCGAAAGTGGCGGAATGAACGCTCAAAGCTATTTCCGCATCGATGGATTCGCGACGGCGGTCAAAACTTTTTTTTTCGAACCGCATAAGTGCTTGAGGATCATGGATCCCGCGCTGGGTGGGCAGTGCAGAGTTATCCACGGTGTGAACCTTTCCATCCCGTGGTTTGTTATGCCTCCCGTTTTTTTCGTGGTGGTGATCGGACCATGCGGGGAGGGTCCGGTACGCGCGCGCTGTTGGCCGCAGGTGCGGTCGGCGCGCGAGGTCCCGGGTATCGCGCCCACGCACGGGCCCCATCCTGTTGCGATCCCGGGACGGGGTGGAGGTGTTAAATAGATCATGGAGTTGGGTGCGCGCGCTGGTGGCCGCAGGTGCGGTCGGCGCGCGAGGTCCCGGGTATCGCTCCCGCGCACGGGCCCCATCCTGTTGCGATCCCGGGACGGGGTGGAGGTGTTAAATAGGGATCGGTGTTGGGTGCGCGCGCTGGTGGCCGCAAGTGCGGTTGGCGCGCGAGGTCACGGGTATCGCGCCTACGCACGGGCCCCATCCTGTTGCGATCCCGGGACGGGGTGGAGGTGGTAAATAGGGATCGGAGTTGGGTGCGCGCGCTGGTGGCCGCAGGTGATGATGGCTTGTCAGGTCCCGGTATCGCTCCTACGCGCAAGCATCAACCTGGTGATCTGGAGAGGTGGGGTGGCTGATCTAAGCTGGTGATAGATCGGCTTCAGTGTACCAGCCTTCGCTCAGGTCCTTCCACTCCGGGTTCATTTCACTGATGAGCTTTTCCTTCCATTCGCGGAGCCATCTCTTGATCTGGCGTTCCTTTTTTCGGGCATCGCTCAGCGTTGGATGTTCTTCGTGCCAAACGAGGTAGTAGCATCTGTACTTCTTCGTGAAGGCAGTTTCATACACGCCTGTCTTATGCTCGAGGACCCGACGCATCAGATCAGAGGATGATCCGGTGTACAGCACCGTGCCGCGTTTGTTGGTGAGGAGATAGACGTATGCCATCGTGCCGAAAAATATGTGCAGGACACGGAGGCCAGGGTATCGCGCTCACGCACGGGCCTCCTCCTGTGGCGATCCCGGGACGGGGTGGAGGTGGTAAATAGGTCATGGAGTTTGGTGCGCGCGCTGGTGACCGCAGGGGCGGTCGGCGCGCGAGGTCCCGGGTATCGCGCCCACGCACGGGCCTCCTCCTGTTGCGATCCCGGGACGGGGTGGAGGTGTTAGTAGGAAAGGGAGTTTGGTGCGCGCTGGTGGCCGCAGGTGATGCGCGCGAGGTCCCGGGTATCGCGCCCACGCACGGGCCTCCTCCTGTTGCGATCCCGGGACGGGGTGGAGGTGTTAAATAGGGATCGGAGTTGGGTGCGCGCGCTGGTGGTCGCAGGTGCGGTCGGCGCGCGAGGTCCCGGGTATCGCGCCCACGCACGGCCCCGTACTGTTGCGATCCCGGGACGGGGTGGAGGTGTTAAATAGGTGGATCGCAGTTTGGTGCGCGCGCTGGTGGCCGCAGGTGCGGTTGGCATGCGAGGTCCCGG
>JANOAK010000016.1:0-399855 GCA_031411095.1 Flavobacteriales bacterium
CATACCCGTGGCCAGGACTTGGAAGAACTACTACCGGAAACGACCAACTGTAAACCCAGATCAGGACGAACCATCAACCGTAAACCTATCTTCGGACATCAACCCAAAACTGTAAACCTGTTTCAGGACGGGTCACACCTCTGTGCGCTCTGCGCCTCTGCGAGAGCCCCTCGCACTCCTCCGCGCCCACCGGTCTATCTTCGCCACCCATGTGCCGTATCCTTCCATTCCGCCTGTTGGCGCCCGCTTCCTTTCTTCTTCTCCTATCACAGCACGGAGCCATCGGTCAGGTGAACTGTGCATTCAACGAAGCGTTCGCTGGGCCGTACCTGCCGATCGGCTGGAGCATGCAGCCCGAACTGGTCTACGGAGTGGACAGCGTGTTGGTGGCTCCCTGGGACATCAGTAATGCGCAGGATGCCAATTCCAGCGGCTACATCATGGTCCCCGATGAACCGCTCGCGAACTCCTTCGCCATCGTGAACGATGACGCGCCGCCCTGTGATTGCGAATTGGACCAGGTGGCCTTGGTGTCCCCCGTGATCGACCTTTCCACATTACCGAGCCCGGCGCTCTCCTTCCGCGTGTATCACGATGGTCGTCCGTTCAACACGTACGCATGGGTGGATGGCAGTACGGATGGAGGCACATGGACCCCCTTGCTGCTTCTGCCGGCCGTGGTGGGCGAATGGCAGTCCCTGCTCATCGACCTGACCGCATTCAGCGGTGGACCGTTGCAGCTCCGGTTCCGGTTCGATGATGGAGGCCAGTGGGCTTCAGGCATGGCCGTGGACGACGTGTGCGTGTTCGGGCGCACGGCCCGTGACCTGTCCGTCGTAACGGCATATGTAGGCGATCCAACGACCAGCCCGTTCAACACCTCTACCCGGTCACTTGGCTACACGCAACTGCCGTTCGAACAGCAACTCCCGCTGATCACCACCCTCCGCCTGCGAAACCTCGCCAACACCACGGCCAGCGACATCGCGCTCAACCTGCAGATCCTCGTGAACAATGTGGAGCAGTTCAACCAGACACAGACCCTAACGGCGTCCCTGGCACCATTCGCCGACACCATGATCATGTGGAACACCGGCTGGACCAGCCCGGCAACAGGGGATGTGCAATTGAACTGGAGCGCGGCGAGCACAGCGGGCGAGGATGCTCCGGCCGATAATGTGGCCCTCGCGGGATACACCATAACCGATGCTGTTCTTGGAAACAATGCGATGGCCTTGGACAACGACCTGCCGGAAGCCTTTGTGGAGAACGACGGTGCCGGATTCTCTACGGGATGTCGCTATGAGTTGACGGGCACCACCAGCATCATCCGCGGGATCGGGGTTCGCTATGGAGCGGGATCCCTCGTTGGCACCACGGTGGCGGCCTTCATCATGGACG
Source organism: Flavobacteriales bacterium (assembly GCA_031411095.1). Taxonomy (GTDB): domain Bacteria; phylum Bacteroidota; class Bacteroidia; order Flavobacteriales_F; family PHOS-HE28; genus PHOS-HE28. The sequence continues at coordinate 1,402 of JANOAK010000016.1, forward strand.
CCTCGCTCAACGTGCTATCCGTTTCGGCCCCGGACACCATTACCCAGGCCGACCTGGACCTGAGCTTCGCGGGGGGCACGGTGTACGTACCCTTGGACAGTGCGGTGGAGGTCACCGGTCCGCAGGACGTGGTGGCGCTGGTCCGCTATGACGAAGGCTCGGGCGCCGCAGTGATCGCGGCGGGTGGCCTGGCGCCGGTGGGTGCTGCATGGAAGGTGGGCGCCGATGGTGTGAGCCTGGGCTTTCTGGACCGCGCGCCGATCGTGCGGATCTACCTCAGCGAACCCGTAACCACGATCGTCGAACGCCCGATCCCAGAGGAGGGCTTGATGGTCTACCCCAACCCGACCTCGGGCAGCACCTGGATCAGCGGCATGGATAAAGGACAACTGGAGATCACGGACCTCGGCGGCCAGCTTCAACTGCGCCTTGGCACAGCGGCGGATAACGGGCCCATCAGACTGGATATCAGTAATTTGAGTCCGGGCGAATATCAGCTTCGCTGGGTGGGCCGGGGTATGGTCCGCACAGGGCGCCTGGTGGTGGTCGATCGACCATGATCCAACCCATTCTTGGAAGCCGTGTTGCAAGCCTGACGATCCACTGACCCGATGCATGTCGGAGCGCCCGACCGGATCATTACTTTCGCCCCGCAACCCTAAGAAGAAAACCCAACTAGACACCATGAAGAAGCTTTACACTTCGGCATTGGCTCTCATGTTCGTTTCCGGCGCCTTGGTGGCCCAGAGCGGTGGACATGTAGCTGCGCCAACAAAAAAGAGCTACAACCCTGAAGCACGTCGCGGAACACCCCCGGCAGCGAATGCTGACCGTGTGGTCCTGTGGTCCGACGACTTCTCCGATCCGGCCAACTGGTCGATCGGGCATGACGGCACCCTGGCCCTTGATTGGGTGATCGGAACGGGTGTTCCGAGTGGCGGAGCACCAATCGCTGGTATTGAAAGCACCACCGCGTCCAATGGATATGGCATGGTGGACTCTGACGCATTCAACAACCAGACCACGACGTACGAGCAGAGCCATTTGACAACGGCTTCGCCCATCGACCTCACGGGATATCCCAATGTGATCCTCGAGTTCCAGACCTTCTACCGCAAGTGGACGGACGAGGAGTGCTATGTGGTGGTACAGACCACCAACACGGGCTGGCCTGTGCTTGACCCCACCACCGATATCAGCGCGATGCCGAACGTGTTCAGGGTGTTCCCGGGCATGCAAACACAGGATCCGGTGGACAATCCGACCACCATCCGCCTCAACATCTCGGCTGTGGCCGGTGGTCAGTCCCAGGTGTATGTGCGCTTCTATTGGAGCGGCATCTACGGTTACGCGTGGATGGTCGACGACGTGAACATCTCCGAGCAGTACCAGCACGATGCGCGCATGTACGATGGGTACATCAGCCACATCGGCGATGGCACCGAGTACGGCCGTATCCCTTCCACCCAGATCGGCACCAGCATGACCGTGGGCGGATTTGTGGAGAACCTTGGTTCCGATGCTCTGACGAACGTTGTGTTGACCTGCGAAGTGCGCAACGACCAGACCAGCGCTCTGGTGATCACCTCTACCGCCAACACCGCCTCCCTCGCTCCTGGTGACACGCTGATCATGAACAACGTGGAGACGCTTCCGACCTTGGATATCGGCACCTATACCGCAACGTACACGGCCACCAGCGACCAGCAGGCCAGCGATGGGGACCTGACGAACAACACTTGGAACCGTTATTTCGAGATCACGGACAACACGTTCTCCCTGGACAACATCGGGAACTATCCCGCTGGTGAGGAACTTCTTGCCGCCACCGGCACGAACTCGTTCACAGGTGGTGAGGATGGCCTTATGCTGTTCACCCAATACTCGTTCCTGCAGGAGCAAGTGGTCTATGGTCTGGAGTTCCTCCTGGCCAATGGCACCGTTGAGGGTGGCACCGTGACCGCTGCCGTGCATGATACCACCGATGTTCTTGCCGATGTGGTGGATGCTCCCTTGGGCACCAGCGCTGAATACACGATCTCGGCGGGTGACCTCGCCAGCGGTGTGGTCACGCTCGCGTTCTCGAGCCCCATCACCCTGCCTGTGGGTGCCTACTATGCCGGCATCGAACTGTACAGCAATGCCAACGCGAACGACACCCGCGTACTGGATGATGTGACCGTTCCCCAGCCCGGTATGGCCAGCGCGATCTACCTCGCAGGTGATGCGGTGTACTCCAATGGCAATGCCTACTCGATCCGTCTCCTGTTCAACCCCGATGTGAACGTTGCGGAAGCGAACACCCTCACTGGCATGAGCATGTACCCGAACCCCAGCAATGGTGTGGTCACGGTGAATGCCGCCAATGGTGACAAGTACACGGTGGAAGTGATGAACGTGCTGGGCGAAGTGGTCCACACCGACAACTTCAACATGAATCTGAGCATGGACCTCACCGGTCTGGCCAAGGGTGTGTACACCGTGCGCGTGAGCACGCCTACCGCCGCTGCCGTACAGCTGATCACGCTGAACTAAGCGCGTTCCTTATACCGCAATTGCCAGCGCGCTCCGGGCAACCGGAGCGCGCTGGTTGCATTTTGGGCACCTTGTCTCTCCCCTCCGCCCCGAGGAGTGGAAGTCGCCGCAGGCGACCGGGTTGGTGAAGTACACAATGAACCACCCCGGCCTACGGCTACCCTTCCTATCCGCTTCCTACGTCAGCGGCAGGAGGGGGAAACAACTTGGTTTCCCCCTCCTCCCCGAGGAGGGGCAGGCGACGGCAAGTCCGGCCGGCGACGGGGTGGTGATCTGCGACACTGAACCACCCCGGCCTGCGGCCACCCCTCCTCACCAATCTCCTCCGTCAGCGGAAGGAGGGGGAAACAACCAGGTTGGAGATGTAGCGATCAAACATATGATGGCCTGGGCGTGGACATCGCGCGGAGGCCATGAACTGTCATGAAGCTGGCAGGTGGTTGATGGATGGTTGGCTTAGGGTCGAGGACAATGGGCCGCATCCGATCACCTCCTACATTGCAACACTGAACCGAACGATCACTCCACAACCCATGAACCACAAATACACCTGGCTATTCCTGGCCTGCATCGCGGGCGCTGCGAATGCCCAGCAGATCTCTCGCGCACAGCTGCCCAAATGGGCAGTTCCCAGTAACATGGAGAAGAACCAGTTGCCAGTGAAGCCCGGCACTTCAGGCGAGGCCAAGGCCGCAGGTGATGTGGTGTTCTCCGACGATTTCGCCAACGGACTTGGCGGCAACAACCAATTGAGCGCACCATGGACGGTGGATGGTCCGGATGGAGCGATCTGGAGATTCAGCACCACCGGCCCGCTCGGCGGCTTCAGCACCAACGCCCAGAAGATCACCAGCACCACGAACGCCAATGGCTTCATGATCTTCGATTGCGACCGCAGCAATTCGGACACCACGGTGAACCCTCCGACACCGCTTCCCACCGCGCAGTTCCAATCGCGTGATGGCTACCTCGTTTCGCCCTTGCTGGACCTGACCGCGACCCCCTTCGTACACCTTGAATATGAGATCCGTGCGCGGTGGTGCTGCAGTACCTTCCCCGTGATCTTTGTGGATGTGAGCACCGACGGCGGTGCCACCTGGGCTTCGCGCATCCAAGGGGTGCAGAACAACCTCTTTGCGAACGATGATCCCGGCACCTACACCATGTACGTGAACCTGCACAATGCCATCCTCGCGAACCCGGCGAACGTGAAGTTCCGTTTCGCATGGGAGGGCTCTTCGCAAGCCAACGGCATGAGCCACTACTACTTACAAGTGGACGATGTGAAGGTGCTGGAGAGCGAGAACAACAACGTGACCATGCTCAACCCGGCGTTCAATGCGTACCTGCCAGGCACGGTGACCAACACGGCTGAGTTCGACATCTCACCGATCGATCAGCAACACGAGCTTGTGATGGGCAGCCCTGTGACCAATGAAGGCTCCAATGTGGCCACCAACGTGAACCTGAACTACGTGGTAAAGCGCGATGGCATTGAGGTGCTTAACACCGATGTGCTCAATCCGTCGATCGCGCAGGATGCCTTGGACAGCGGCTTCTTCGCCCCCTACACACCGGATGCGGTGGGCAATTACACACTGGACCTGAACCTCACCATGGATTCCGCTGACGCCCGACCCGATGCGAACACGGCGAGCAAGGCATGGCGAGTGGATGACTACGTATACGCACAGGACGAAGGCGCCCGGGATGGTGTGATCCAGAATGTGGATCCGTCCACGATGGAGGCGGGTGAATACTACTCCTGCAACTTCTTCTGGATCGAGAACGATGCAACGGTCTATGCGATGCAGGTGGCCCTGGCCGGTGGCAGCGGCAACAGCCAGGTGGGCGGTGAGTTCGATTGCACCGTGCTGGACCCTGATCTCGCGGAATTGGGCACAACGAACCTGTTCGGGATCACTGCAACGAACCAGCTCAGCGGCAATGGACAGGCCCGTATGCAGACGGTGATGTTCGAACCGCCCTTGGAACTGACCGGGCAACAGGAAGTGTGTGCCTGCCTGCATTATTACGGAGGCGGTTCGCGCGTGACCACCGCTTCAAGCGGTGCCAGCCTGCTGGGCCAGTCGCTGTTCATGACATCGAATGCAACGGGATCCCGTTTCATCGAGCTTCAGTCGCCCATGGTGCGCATGAACTTCAACCCCAGCGTGGGCATTGAGGACGCCGAACGCCAGAACGGTGTGGGCCTTGGACAGAACTTCCCGAACCCCGCCGACAACCTCACCTACATCCCCTACGACCTGGCCACAGCCGCCAACGTAACGATCGAGGTGTTCGACATGAGCGGCAAACTGGTGACCAGCCAGGTGGAAGGGAAGCGAGCCACTGGCAGCTACCGGGCAGCCTTGAACACCAACGCGCTGAACGAGGGTGTGTACTTCTACACGCTCACCGCTGGTGGCGTGCGCATGACCAAGCGCATGACCGTGTTGCGCTAAGCGCGTGCGGACCGACATGAACAAGCCCCCCGGATGTTCCGGGGGGCTTTCTGTTGGCAGGTACTGTGATCAGTGTCCCGAGGCCGCCTTCACCTTGCGCATCAGGCCGCTGGCGAAGATGAAGTCGTTGAGCTCCTTGTTATCGCTCTCCAGCATCTCGTCGCGTGTGCCCTTCCACCAAGCCCGTCCTTCATGGATGAACAGGATGTTGTCGCCGCCCTCCATCACGGAGTTCATGTCGTGTGTGATCATGATGGTGGTGGTCTCATACTCGGCCGTGAGCTCGCTGATCAGGCTGTCGATCACGATGCTCGTCTGTGGGTCGAGGCCGCTGTTCGGCTCGTCCACGAACAAGTATTTCGGGTTCATGGCGATGGCGCGGGCGATGCCCACACGCTTCTGCATGCCGCCGCTGATCTCACTGGGGAACAAATGTCCTTTGTCCACGATGTCCACACGCTTCAGGCAGAGCTCCGCCCGATCATGCATCTCGCTCTCGGGCATGGTGGCGAACATGCGCAGCGGGAACAACACGTTCTCCATCACGGTCAGCGAATCGAACAAGGCACTGCTCTGGAACAGCATGCCGATCTCCTGACGCAACTCACGCTTTTGCTCCTTTTCCAGCTCGTGGAACGAACGACCATCATACAGCACCTTGCCCTCCTCCGGCACGAAAAGCCCGACGATGCATTTGCACAGCACGCTCTTGCCGCTACCGCTCTTGCCGATGATCTGGTTCACCTTGCCCTTCTCGAACACGGCATTGATGTCCGTGAGCACCTGTGTCTTCCCGAACCGTTTGCTGATGCCGACGACCTCGATCATATGAGCAGCAATTGGGTGAGCGCGTAGTTCGCGATCAGGATCACCACATTACTGTACACCACGGCCTGTGTGCTGCTGATGCCCACTTCGCGCGTGCCGCCTTGGGTGTAGTAGCCTTGGTAGGCGCTCACCGTGGTGATGATGATGGCGAAGACCACCGTCTTGATCAGGGCATAGGTGACGTGGTAGGGATTGAAGGAGGTCTGGATCCCTTGCAGGTAATCGTCGCTGCTGATGATGCCCGTGCCTATGCCGGCCATCCAGCCCCCGAAAATGCTGAGGAACATGCTGATGATCACCAGGAAAGGGTTCATCAGGATGGAGGCCACGATCTTGGGCAGGATGAGGTATCCGGCGCTGTTCACCCCCATGATATCGAGGGCATCGATCTGTTCCTTCACACGCATTGAGCCGATCTCGGCGGCGATGTTGCTGCCCACTTTGCCTGCCAGGATCAGGCTGATGATGGTGGGGCTGAACTCCAGGATGCTGCTTTGCCGGGCCGCGAAACCCACCACCCAGGACTGGATCAGGGGGCTGTCGATGTTGCTTTTGGTCTGGATCGTGATGACCGCCCCCATGAACACCGAGAGCAGGGCAACGATACCTAAGCTCTTGACACCCAGAAGGTCCATCTCCTCCACGGTCCGCTTCCAATAGATGCTGAAGCGCTCGGGCTTGGAGAACACCTCCCCCAGGAGCTGGAAATAATGGCCGATATGGAAGAGGACGTTCACGGGCTAAGGGGCGCCAAATTAGCCCCTCCGGAGGGGAGCCGGACGAGAACTTCCGAAGGTCTTCCACAGCGGGTTCTTGGCAACTACATTTGCACGTAAGCCGCGATCGGCGGGACAGGATGCACGGAAAACGCCCTTTATTCACCATGGTCATCCTTGGCGTGCTCCTGACCACCTCCGTCGCGTTCACGGGATGTGCGAGCGGTCCGCGTTATGGAGCCGCGCGCAAAAGCCACAAAGGCTGTGATTGTCCGCACTGGAACGCTGTTCCGAAGCAGGCTGAACAAGGAACGTGGAGCAAGATGAAAGACCCTGCAGGGACCGCCACCAATGCCACCCGCAACTGATATCCTGCGCCTTCGCACCCTGCTGCCCTCCGCCGCCTACCCGGTGGTGGTGAACTGGCTGCGGCGCAACCCCGTGATGGTGCGCGTAAGCCCCTCGCGCATCACCAAGTTGGGTGACTATCGGACGGCCAACAGGACGCTTCCGCATCGCATCTCAGTGAACGGCGACCTGAACAAATACGCGTTCCTCGTAGTGCTCGTGCATGAGTTCGCACATCACAGCACGTTCGAGAAATATCGACGGCACCAGCCGCACGGCAAGGAATGGAAGGCCGAATACAAGCGGCTCATGCGCCCCTTCCTCAGCCGCGAGATCTTTCCGGCCGATGTACTGCATGCCTTGGAACATCATCTGGAGGACGCGCCCAGCAGCAGCTGCACGGACCATGAACTGATGCGTGTGCTCCGCGGGCACGACGCTGATCCCCGCCCTTTCCTTGAGGAACTGGAGGAGAACACCGTTTTCCGCTTCAATCAACGGATCTTCGTGAAAGGCCCACGGCTGCGCAAGCGCTTCAAGTGCCGTTGCCTGAACGATCGCCGGCTTTACTTCATCGACCCCACCGCCGAGGTGCATCTGGACAGGCCCATGGCCTCTCGCCGTGCATCCTGACCAACGGCGCTTGCCATGTCCGCCGAAGTAGGGACATTCGCGGCGCAGAACTCCGAGGCTTCGGCCCCAACGAATGAGTGAAAAGAACCATACCTATTGCGTGATCATGGCCGGCGGCATTGGCAGCCGGTTCTGGCCGATGAGCCGCTCGAGCTATCCGAAGCAATTCCTCGACTTCCTTGGCCTGGGTCGCACGCTGATCCAACAGACCTTCGACCGCTTCCTGCCGATCTGCCCGCCCGAGAACATACTGGTGGTGACCAATGAGCAGTACGCGCCGATCGTCAAGGAGCAGCTGCCGCAGCTGAAGAAAGACCAGATCCTGCTGGAGCCTGAACGGCGCAACACAGCGCCCTGCGTGGCCTATGCCAACCACGTGATCACCATGCGCGATCCCGATGCACGCATCATCGTGGCCTCCAGCGACCATCTGGTGATGAAGGAGGCCGAATTCCAGGCCGTCATCCGCCTCGCCTTGCAACAAGCGGCGAGCAGCGACTGCATCGTCACCCTCGGCATCACCCCCAACCGACCCGACACCGGATACGGATACATTCAATTCGTTGAAGGAGCCGCCAGCGTGGATCCCCAGGTGAAGAAGGTGGCCAGTTTCCGCGAGAAACCCGACCATGCCACGGCGGTGAAGTTCATGGAAAGCGGCGACTTCCTCTGGAACAGCGGCATCTTCATCGCCACTGCCAAGAGCCTGCACAATGCCTTCGCACAGCACCTGCCGGCCATGGAACAACGCTTCGACCAAGGAGCGGCCATGTATGGCACACCGGGGGAGGCCGCCTTCATCAAAGGGACCTACGCCGCCTGCGAGAGCATCAGCATCGACTATGGTGTGATGGAAAAGGCGAAGAACGTGTTCGTGGTGCCGGGCGACTTCGGCTGGAGCGACCTGGGCACATGGGGCAGCCTCTACACCCACATCCCCAAGGATGCCGAAGGGAACGCCACGGTGGGCGCACAGATGAAGCTGTATGACTGTACCAACAACATGGTACACATGCACGATGGTCGCCTCGCCATGTTGCAGGGCCTCCATGATCTTATCGTGGTCAGCACGCCCGATGCTCTGTTGATCTGCCGGAAGCACGACGAGCAGCGGATCAAGCAGATGGTCGCCGACGCCGGTACTGCGTGGGGACCCACGTACGTATAGCCGCCAGGGCTTTAACCAGTTCATTCCGCCCGGGGCGGCGCCATCGCACCTTTGTGGTCCGCCTGCGTTCATGCAGCGGTTAACTCATGCACCGCCGCCGATTCATCGCCTCCCTTGGATTGGCCGGTGCTGCCACGACCATGATCACCGCCAGGGACTTTCTAATGGATGCTCGATCAGGAGCGGCGGGTGCGCGCATGCCCAGCATCTTCATCGGCCACGGAAATCCGATGAACGCCATCCAGGACAATGCCTTCACGCAGCACCTGCGCCAACTGGGTGAACGGATCGAACGCCCCACGGCCGTGCTCGTCGTAGGCGCCCATTGGTTGACCCGGGGCGAAAGCTTCGTGAGCACCAACGCCAATCCTTCGACCATCCATGACTTCGGGGGATTCCCGGAGGAGCTTTTCGCCGTGCAGTACCCCGCACCGGGGGCACCGGACGCCGCACGCGTAGCTGCGGCCCTGGTTACGAGCGTGAAGGTGCATGAAGACCATGACATGGGCTTGGACCATGGCGCCTGGAGCATCCTGAGGCACATCTTCCCGCAGGCCGACGTACCCGTGTTCCAGTTGAGCATCGACTGGGGGCGCAGCACGGCCTACCACTGCGCCCTTGCCCAGGAGCTACAGGGTCTGCGCGACAAAGGGGTCCTCATCCTTGGCAGTGGGAACGTGGTTCACAACCTGGGTCGACTGAACTGGCAGGAAGGCGAGCAGGCCGCACCGTATGATTGGGCGCTGGAATTCGACGCCTTCGTTGCGCGCAACGTGGCCAATGGCGACCACCGGGCCTTGGTGAACTACACCGCGCTGGGATCCATCGCCCAACTTGCCCACCCTACCAACGACCACTACCTGCCCCTGCTTTACACCTTGGGCGCCAGCGACAAAGGCGCTCCGATCACGGAGATCCATACCGGCATGGACATGGGCAGCATCAGCATGCGCAGTTTTTTATTGGGTTGAATTTGTGGAAAGCCTCCACACCCCCATCGGAAGCGGTGTGGTCCAGCGCGGGATCTTAGCCGACATGGCCGCCCCGTTCTCCTTGATCAACACCTCCGCCGAGCTGGGCGCGCTGATGGACCAGCTGCGCAAGGAGCCGGTGTTGGCGCTGGATACGGAGGCCAGCAGCTTCCACCGGTACAAGGAGCGCATCTGCCTGATCCAGCTGAGCACCCGGAAAAGCACGTGGCTGATCGACCCGCTAACCGTGGAGGATATGGCCCCATTGGGCATGATGCTGGAGGATCCGGCGATCGAGTGGGTGATCCACGATGCTGACTACGACCTGCGCATGCTCAAGAAGCAGTATGGCTTCCGTGCGCAGAACGTGTTCGACACCATGGTCTCCGTGGAGCTGTTGAACGAACCTGAACTGGGACTTGCCGCCAACCTCAGGAAACACTTCGGTGTTGTACTCGATAAGAAGTACCAGAAGGCGGATTGGAGCAAACGTCCCCTCACCGAGCCCATGCTCGCCTATGCGGCCATGGACACCACCCACCTCATTGCCCTGCGTGACATCCTGCGGCAGCAACTTGAGGAGACCCAGCGCATGTCCTGGGCGCAGGAGGAGTTCGAGGCCCTGGTGAAGATCCCCTTTGAACTGCCCGTGAACGAGGAACCGGCCTTCCTGCGGATGAAGGGGGCCAAGGCGCTCAAGCCACGCCAGTTGGCGATCCTCCGGGAAGTGCATGCCTGGCGCGAGACCGTGGCCGAGAAAATGGACCGTGCCCCTTTCATGGTGCTGGGCAATGATGTGCTGCTGGAGGTCAGCAAGAACCCTCCCGCCGATGTAAAAGCACTGGAAGCGCTGAAAGGGGTCGGTCAAAGTACCATCCAGCGTAGTGGCCCTGCCATCATGAAGGCCATCGAACGCGGCCTCGCCGTTCCGCGCGAAGAGTGGCCGAAGCTCACGCGCCCCAAGCGCTGGGACCGCGATGATGACTACGAGGACCGCCTGAAGCGATTGAAAGTTCAACGCGACCGGATCGCCCAGGAGCGCGGTCTGCTCCAGGGCATCGTGAGCCCCAACCACGTGCTGATGGAGATCGCGCGTTTGTTGCCGGGCGACCTCGAGGCGCTTGGCGCCATAGAGGGCGTGCGCAAGTGGCAGGTCCGCGAGTTCGGTGAGGAACTCCTGTCCGCGCTCTGACCGACAGATGCCGCGTGACGAATGTCACGTTATCACATAGTCATATATATATACATTTGTGCCGTCAACGACGTAACCATGTCCATCATCACCCTTGACGCACGCATCGGCACCGACAAATTGGTGCGCGCCAGTGAGCTGCTGAAAGTGGCCGCCCACCCACAGCGACTGGCCATCCTCGACCTGTTGGGGAGCAAGCGCCGGTTGTGTGTTTCGGACCTCACCGACCTGTTGGGCATTGAGCAGGCCGTGCTGAGCCAGCACCTCACCCTCATGCGGGACAAGGGTCTCCTGGGGGTGGAGAAAGAGGGCAAGTACAGCTTCTACTTCCTGAAACAGCCGGGCTTCCTGAAGATCATCCGCGACCTCGAGCACTGCTGCGAACACCTGTGAACATGGAGATCATCGGATACATCGGCGCCGTGCTCATGGGCCTTTCGCTGGGCCTCATCGGGGGCGGTGGCTCGATCCTCACCGTGCCTATCCTCGTGTACCTTTTCCACGTGGATGCGGTGCTGGCCACGGCCTACTCCCTGTTCATTGTTGGCCTCACCAGCCTGATCGGTTCCTTCAGCCATATGCGGATCGGCAACATCCACTGGCTGACCGCCTTGGTGTTCGGCATACCGAGCATCGCCGCCGTCTTCCTCACCCGCGCATATCTCGTTCCTGCCCTTCCCGATCCGTTGTTCTCCATCGGGGCAACGGCCATCAGCAAGTCACTGGGTATGCTCATCTTCTTCGCGTTGCTGATGGTGGCCGCGGCCTACAGCATGATCCGGAAGCAGAGCACGCGCGCGGAGGCGGGCACCGGCGCGGTGACGTTCAACTACCCGCTGATCCTGGGCGAGGGCATCGTGGTGGGCACCATCACCGGACTGGTCGGAGCCGGCGGCGGCTTCCTCATCATTCCAGCTCTGGTACTCCTCGCCAAACTCCCGATGAAGCAAGCGGTAGGCACATCGCTGATCATCATCGCGGCGAAATCGCTCATCGGCTTCACGGGTGACCTGCGCGGCAATGAGGTCATCGATTGGCACTTCCTCATGGTCTTCTCCGCCATCGCCATCGCGGGCATAGTGGTGGGCAGCATCCTGAGCAAACGCATTCAGAACGAAAAACTCAAACCCGCCTTCGGCTGGTTCGTGCTGGTGATGGGACTTTACATCATCGGCAAGGAACTCTCCGCAATGGCCTGATCATAGTGTAAGGGCGACCTTCATGTCGCCCATCCAGAAAGCTGACCAAATCCAAGGCGACGTGAACGTCACCCCGACAACATGAAGATCGAACAGATATACACCGGATGCCTGGCGCAAGGCGCCTACTACATCGAGAGCAACGGCGAGGCGGCGATCATCGACCCGCTGCGCGAAACAAGTCCGTACATCGAGCGGGCCAAGGCGCGTAATGCGAAGATCAAGTACGTGCTGGAAACGCACTTCCACGCGGACTTCGTAAGCGGCCACCTCGACCTGTCGAAGAAGACCGGCGCACCGATCGTCTACGGCCCGAACGCGAATCCCTCGTTCGAGGCGCACATCGCCAATGATGGCGAAGAGCTGAAGCTCGGCAACGTGACCATCAAAGTGCTGCACACGCCCGGCCACACCATGGAAAGTACGTGCTACTTGCTGATCGACGAGAACGGCAAGCCGCACAGCATTTACACGGGCGACACGCTCTTCATCGGTGATGTGGGCCGTCCCGATCTGGCGCAGCAGATGGGCAAGATCACCCAGGAGGATCTGGCCGGCTTCCTCTACGAAAGCCTGCACAACAAAGTGATGACCCTGCCCGATGACGTGATCGTGTACCCTGCGCACGGCGCCGGTTCCGCCTGCGGCAAGAACATGAGCAAGGAGACCTTCGACACGCTGGGCCACCAGAAGGAGGTGAACTATGCCCTGCGGGCATCGACCAAAGAGCAGTTCATTAAGGAGGTGACGGATGGCCTGCTACCTCCGCCCGCCTACTTCCCACAGAACGTCGCCCTCAACAAGGGCGTGATCGAAAGCGTGGATACGGTGAAGGCCAAGGGCATGCGCGCGCTCACCCCCGACCAGTTCGAACTCGTTGCGGAGACGGAAGGTGCCTTGGTGCTCGACACGCGCACTGCACAAACCTTCAAGGACGGTTTCGTTCCCCGCTCGATCAACATCGGCATCAAGGGCGACTTCGCACCCTGGGTGGGTAGCATGATCCCCGATGTGAAGCAGCCGTTGCTGCTCGTGACCGATGAAGGCATGGAGGATGAAGTGGTGACACGGCTGGCGCGTGTGGGTTACGACAACGTGTTCGGATACCTGAAAGGAGGCATAGCGGAATGGAAGGCCTCGGGAAAGGAGGTGGATACCATTGAGAGCATCAGCGCCGAGAAATTCGCGAAGCGCTTCCATGCGGGAAAACTGCGCGTGGTGGATGTTCGCAAGGATGGTGAGTACAGTGCCGAGCACGTGGACGGTGCGTGGCATGCTTCCTTGCAGTTCATCAACCAGAACCTGGCCGCATTCAGCAAGGAGGAGCCGAACTACATCCACTGCGCGGGCGGCTATCGCAGTATGGTGGCCGCCAGTCTGCTGAAGGCCCGTGGTTACCACAACGTGATCGACGTGGCCGGAGGATTCAACGCCATCAAGAAGACGGACATGACGGTGACCGACTTTGTCTGCCCAAGCACATTGAAGAAGTAAATGGGATCCATGCTCGAACTCATCCAACAACCCTGGCCTTGGTATGTGGCTGGTGCGCTCATTGGCCTTACCGTCCCGTACCTGCTGCTCGTGGGCAACAAGACGTTCGGCATCAGCAGTTCGCTCCGCCATTTGTGCGCGGCGTGCATACCGGGTGACATCGCCTTCTTCAAATATGATTGGAAGAAGGAGATCTGGAACCTCTTCTTCGTGGGCGGTATTGCGGTGGGCGCCTTCGTCGGGGCCCAGTTGCTGAGCGACCCGAACCCCGTGGTACTTGCCGAGCCCACCCAACAGTACCTCGCGACCAAGGGGATCACGGACACCTCCCAGTTGCTCCCTGCGGAGATCTTCAGCTGGAACCAGTTGTTCACGTTGCGGGGCTTCATCTTCCTGGTGGCCGGTGGCTTCCTCGTGGGCTTCGGCACGCGGTACGCGGGTGGATGCACCAGCGGACATGCCATCATGGGCCTCAGCAGTCTGCAATGGCCGAGCCTCGTGGCCACCGTGATGTTCATGATCGGCGGTATCGTGATGACGTGGTTCATCCTTCCCTTACTTCTTACCCTCTGACCCTCCATGGAACGTTCACTGGAACACACGCCAACAGCACAGGAACTCGCCGATCTGAAGGCGCGGGAGCTGGACGCGATCTGCGTCAATGAAAGCGAACTGATACACCCCTGGTGGCACAATCTGAAGTACAGTGCCTGGGGCATCCTCTTCGGCATCGTCTTCGTGAAGGCGGAGATCATCAGCTGGTTCCGGATCCAGGAAATGTTCCGCTTCGAGAGCTTCCACATGTACGGCGTGATCGGCACAGCGGTGATCGTGGGCCTCATCAGTGTGCAGCTGATCAAGCGCTTCAACGTGAGGACCGTCCATGGTGAGACCGTGCATATTCCGGCCAAGGAGTTCAGCAAAGGCCAGATCTATGGCGGCCTGATGTTCGGGCTCGGCTGGGCGATCACCGGTGCATGTCCGGGCCCTCTGTTCGCACAGGTGGGCGCTGGCTTCAGCGTGATCATCATCACCTTCCTCAGTGCGCTGGCGGGCACGTATGTGTACGGCCGCTTCCGCGACGACCTGCCCCACTAGAAGAAGCAGTCCGACCGGTCATGTTCATTCCGCTCCTCCTTCTTGCCGTAGCGATCATGATCCTGCTTTGGTCGGAGGCGACGGAACAGGCCATTCGTGTGTTGAAGGAGCGGGCCGGAATGCCACACAATGCGCGACCTGGGCGATGGACGAAGCGTTTCGTCTGGTTGGCGATCGGGCTGATCATCGCCTTCATATCGATCCCGAAGAAATGGTTCGGACCGCCGCCACCGATGATCGCTACCTATGGTGCGGACAGCTTGTGGATGGGCCTGGATACCACCCTGATCGATCACCTTGGCGGAGAGCGCGGAGATCTGGTGCGATACGGCCGCGAGCTGATCCGCAACACGGCGTTCTATCTGGGTCCACAAGGCACCGTTGCCCAGCTGACCAACGGAATGAATTGCCAGAACTGCCATCTGGAGGCCGGCACAAAGCCTTGGGGCAACAATTACAGCGCCGTCTGGAGCACCTATCCCAAGTTCCGGGAACGCAGCGGATCCATGGAGACGGTGGAGAAGCGGATCAACGATTGCTTCGAGCGAAGCCTGAACGGCACGGGGCTCGACAACAGCAGCCGGGAAATGCGTGCCTTGGTGGCCTACATGGAATGGCTGGGATCGGGCATACCGAAGGGAACCAAGCCGAACGGGGTGGGACTCGCGGAACTCAACTACCTGGACCGTGCGGCCGACCCCACCAAGGGCGAAGCGATCTACGCGGCGAAATGTGCGAGCTGTCATCAGGTGGATGGCGGCGGCCTGAAGGCGGCCAACAGCGCCACCTACCAGTATCCGCCATTGTGGGGCGAACACAGCTACAACATCGGTGCAGGCCTCTTCCGGCTCAGTCGCTTTGCGGGATATGTGAAGTACAACATGCCGCAAGGTGCCTCGTGGCTGAACCCACTGCTCAGTGACGAGGATGCGTGGGATGTGGCCGCGTATGTGAACTCACGGCAGCGCCCCTCCCGCGACCTCACGAAGGATTGGCCGAAGATCGCGGCCAAACCAGTGGACCATCCTTTCGGGCCGTTCGCCGATACGCTTCCGGAAGTGCAGCACAAATTCGGGCCATTCGGGCCCATTGCTGAGGCGAAGAAGATCAGAAAATCAGACGATCAGACGATCAGAAAATGAGCGAGATCCACCACCCTGCTGGCTGCACGTGCGGCGCACACGATGAGAAGAGCGGTGTTTCCCGCCGTCAGATGCTTCGTTCGCTTGGCGCGTTGGGCGCCGGGCTCACGTTGGGCCCCACGTTGGCCATGGGCGCCTTGGGCGACCGGCGCGATGAACTTGTGAAGAGCCGGGCCGTGCTTCGCGGGAGCGCACAGCGCTTCACGATCCTGCACACCAGCGACATCCACGCCCAGCTGCACACCCACGACGAGTTCTTCCTGGAGAACGGGCGGCCCGTCTACAAGAAGCGCGGTGGCTACGCGGTGCTGAAGTCGATGATCGACTACCTGCGCCGCGAGGATCCCGAGAACACCATCGTGATCGATGGTGGCGACTGCTTCCAAGGCGGTGGTGTGGCCGCGCTAAGTGAAGGGCGCAACATCATTCCCCTGATGGACAAGGTGGGTTATGACCTGGTGCTACCGGGTAACTGGGAGGTGGTGTACGGCAAGGAGACGATGATGCATGACCTCGGTTCGTACAAGGCCGACAAGGTGTGCGCCAACATGTTCCACGCGCCGTTCCCAGAAGGCACCGCGGCCGGCAGCGACCTGCACGCCGACATGAAAGGCGAGCTCATCTTCCCACCCTACTGGACGAAACAGGTGGCCGGCGTGAAGATCGGCTTCATCGGATACAACGATCCCCTCACACCCAAACGGCAATCACCTGCGTACAGCAACGGCATCACCTTCACCAAGCCCGAGCTCAATGTGGCGAAGTACATCCGCTACCTGCGCGACTATGAGCAGTGCGCCATGGTGTTCCTCCTGACGCACATGGGCCTGGCGCAACAGGTGGACCTCGCGAACAAGCCCGAGGTGGAAGGTGCCGACCTGATCCTCGGGGCGGACACCCACGAACGCGTGCGCAAGCCGATCGAAGGGAAGTACAGCAAGGTTACCGAGCCGGGTGCCTTCGGATCCTTCGTGGCCCGGTTGGATGTGGTGGTGGAGGATGGAAAAGTGAAGGACAGCCACTACGAACTGCTCGACGTGGACCCGGAGCTGTACAAGCCCGATCCCGAAATGGCGGCGCTCGTGGAGGAAATGCGTGCCCCCTACAAGACCCAGCTCGACACGGTGGTGGGCAGCACGAAGCGAACGCTCGTGCGCTACTACGTGATCGAGAATCCGATGGACAACCTGATCACGGATGCCATCATGTGGAAGCTCAAGCCCGACGTTGCCATCAGCAATGGGTTCCGCTTCTGTCCGCCGATCGTTTCAGATGGCACGCCCACCCCGATCACCAACGACCATCTGTGGAGCATGATCCCGGTGGACAGCGAGGCCAAGTATGGGGAAGCCACCGGTCAGCAGCTATGGGACTGGCTGGACCAGGAACTGCATAACGTGTTCGCGAAGGACCCTGGCAAACGCTTCGGGGGCTGGGTCGTGCGCTTCAAGGGCATGACGGCCAACTTCACCATGCAGAACGAGAAGGGCAAGCGCGTGAACTGGATCAGGGTCGCCGGCAAAGCGATCGACCTGAAGCGCACCTACCTCATTGCCGCCTGCGAACGTGAAGGCGACCCGGACGATACGCTGTGCCGCCTGGAGAAGGTCAAGAACCCCCGTCGCGCCAATGCCACCATGCACAACATCCTCCGCGAGTACTTCGCGAAGCACAGCCCCGTGGCACCGAAGGTGGAAGGCCGCATCACGGCCACGGATGCGCCGCAGACCTTGTTGAGCCAGTTGGAGGGGTATGACTACGAGTTCAGGTAAGGGCGTGGTGGTCACTCCCCTTCCGCCACAAGTCCCTCCACCAGCCCGATGGCCAGCGAGGTCCGCAGCGGTCCTTCACCACTGATCATCATGAAGGGCTTGCCGAGCTCGTCCATTCGGTCCGCGTACAACTCGAACAACCGGTCGCGATCGTCCGGGTTCTCGCGCAGCGGGTCGGGCGCCCACGGCAGGTCGGGCTTGCATAGCAGCCACAGGTCATAGGGGCGTTGCTCCGTCTGCTGAACGATCCATGGATGGCAGCGGCCATATTTCTCCTCACTCCAGATGCGGATCGTCAACAGGTCGGTATCGCATACCACGAGCGGCGGAAGGCCTTTCACGACGCGCTCTTCAGCGACGACCTGACCTTGCGCAATGGTGAGGAGGTCCTTTTCCACATACGATGGACCATGTTCCTCCAGATAGCTGCGTGCGAACTCGGGAACGAAGGGTGCACGAAAATGCGTCGCCAATGACCGCGCAAGCGCGGTCTTGCCCGTGCTCTCCGGTCCGGTGATCACGATCTTCAGCATGCATCGAAGTTAACTTTACGTCACATGCCGGGCAGCGAAGGAAGCGGTGCGCGTGTCATTTGCACGGATGGATAATCTCCCAAGCATCATGGAACGGAACATTCTTCTCTGTCTCACAGGACTGGCGGCAACGGCCTCGATGGCACAACTTCCTCCGCAAGCGGATGCACCCCTCTTCCGCCACATGACGGAGGTGAACAAGGAATGGCACACCATGTGTCCTGCAACGGGCCACGCCGATCGCACGGTGCACTTCAGCAACGAAGCGGACCGCATCGCAACACACCTCCATCTGGTCGCGGAGCATCTGCGCACTTCGGTGCCCGAGGGCCTGTCCGATGAGCAGATCGCGGAGCGCAACGCACTGCTCGACCGCCTCGACGAATACGCTGATCGAGGCCGGTTCCCGCAGAACCATGTCCTGCCCTACCGCAACCCTGTATTCATCGACCCATACAACACGGCCTGCGCGGTGGGACAACTGATGATCGAAAGCGGACACCGCGAACTGGCCGAACGCATCAGCCGGGAGATGAACCTGTTCTATGTGCACGACATGAAGCGGGCGGACGTGTTCACTTGGGCGGGAGCGAGCGGGTTCACGGAGGATGAACTGGCCTGGATCCAGCCTGCCTACACACCGCCATCCGTTTGGATGGCCATGGGTGGCGGCACCAATGGCGAAGTGAAGGAGCTGCTTCGCCTGTCCAATGGCGACATGCTGGTGGCCGGTTCATTCACACAGGCCGGTGGAACGAACGCCAATTACGTGGCGCGATACAACGGGACGGTCTACGCTGCCCTGCCCGGCCTTCCGCAAGGCGATATCCACACGGCCATCGAGTTCAATGGCAGCATTTACGTCGGTGGTGCGTTCAACGGCGGCTCTTCCGACCTGGCGATGTGGAACGGATCCGGTTGGAACCTGCAGGCTGTGTTCTCCAGCAAATACGCCGAGGTGTTCGATCTGCACAGCAAGGATGGCGTGTTGCATGCAGCTGGCTCCTCCTCTGGCTTTGCCGGGGTCTCGTACGAGGTGAAGAGGTACGTGAACAACGCGTGGGACCAGGTTGGTCAATCGCTCAACGGCGCCATCCGCACCTTGGACACGTTCAACGGCACCCTCGTGTGTGGCGGTGATTTCTACGGCGACATGTTCTCGCAGGATTCCACGCTCCGGCATGTGGCACAGTTGAACATCAACACATGGGCACCGCTGGGCGATGGGCTGAACGGGCGTGTGTTCGACCTGCTGGTGGCCCAGGACACGTTGTACGCCGGCGGCGATTGCGTAGGCGAGCTGGCCACGTATTTCGGCATGGCCCGCATCGCCCCGGGCGCCACCGCCTGGGAGCCGCTCATGCCCAACATTGCCAACTACATCTTCACTCCGCTGGACCTACTTACCCATATCAACGCCCTTTTCGAACACGATGGTCGCATCTATTTCGGCGGCGACTTCCTGATCTCCAACATGCTGGAGTACGGGAACTCATTGGGTGTCTTTCTGGGCACAGCGGACCTTGTGGCACCCCTGGCAGACATGAACGGACCGGTGAACGACCTTGACCTGTTGAGCAGCGATCAGCTTGTGGCCGGGGGCGCCTTCACCCAGAACGCCGGAGGCACCGTTCCTTATGTTGCCACCACGGAGCTGGCCCTGGCGATACCGCTACCGGAGTTGTTGGCCGCTCAGGTACGCCTCTGGCCGAATCCTGCGCGTGATCACATCACGGTGGATGCCGGTGTCCCATTGTCCCCTTCCACGCTGATCGAGGTGGTCGATGCGAGAGGTGCGATCATCCTGCGTTCCGCGGGTGGTGGCTCGCCCACGACCCTCGATGTTCACGGCCTCGCGATCGGCACGTACACCGTGCGCATCACGGATGCGGGGGTGATCCGCACCACGTCGTTCGTCCGCAAATAGCCGCGGCCGGTCAGCGACCGCGGTCGCGCCCTGCCTTCCGCTTCAACCGGTGACACGCACACCGGCCGTTGTGGGTGGCAGGGTGCACCTGCTTCCTGGAGCGGAACGAACACACGCGCCCTTTCTTTGTTTCGGACGCAGCAGCCCATGGAGCACTACTATTACCTCGGCCTCGATGCGCTCAGCATTGCCTTCCCCCTGGCGGCGAGCTTCGAGAAGCGGCTGCAATACTGGCGCAAGTGGCCGGGACTGTTCACGGGGATCGGTGTGATGGCGCTCGTCTTCCTCGCATGGGATGCCGTCTTCACGGCGAACGGCGTGTGGGGCTTCAACCCGCGCTACACGTTGGGCCCGCGCTTCCTACACCTGCCGGTGGAGGAATGGCTGTTCTTCCTCGCCGTCCCCTATTCGTGCGTGTTCCTTTATGAAGTGATGCGCCTGTTCGTGCGCCGCGACATGCTGGGAATGGTCGCGCGGCCATTGAGCATCCTGTTGATGGCAGCCTTGCTCACCGTGGGCCTGTTGTACGTGGACCATCTGTATACCTCGATCACCTTCCTCTCGACGGCTGTATTGCTGGCGGTGCACGTATTCATCCTGAAGAGCCCCTATCTGGGCCGGTTCTATATGGGTTACGCCGTTAGCCTCATCCCCTTTTTCCTGGTGAACGGCATCCTTACCGGTTGGCTGTTGCCCGAACCCATTGTGTGGTACAACAACGCCGAGAACCTGGGACTACGGCTGAACACGATCCCTGTGGAGGACAGCGTGTACCTGCTCTTCTTCCTGCTCCTCACCATCACCTTCTACGAGCGGCCCTTGAGGCGCGCTCACGGTGACCTGCCGCCCGTTACAGCGGCGCGTGTGCCAGCCTGAACGAACGGCTCCACTTCCACCATCCCACCGCGCTCAGCACCACGTAGGAGGAGAAGAGCAATGCGTAGGGCACCAGTGGTGGATCCGCAGTGACGTACAGGGTGATCGCCACGCCATCCACGAGGCACCAGTAGAGCCAGTTCTCCAGCAGCTTGCGCGCCATCATCCAGGTGGCCAGCACACTGAACACGGTGACCCAGGCATCCATGTACGGGCTCTCGCTCAGTGCATGGCGCTTGAGGATCCACCCTACCACTACAGAAAGGACCAGGCATGAAGCCACGGCGATGAGATGGAAGCTCCACGGCTTGCGCGTGATGGGGATCGACGCATCATCACGACCCCACGCCACCCATCCATAAAAACCCATGGCCACGTAGTACCCGTTAAGCAGTACCTGTCCGGTGTAGTTGCGATGCACGTACACCACCATCATCAGCAGCGACGACACGATGGCGAAGATCCAGCCGATGCGTTTCTCAAAGGCGGCAAGGAAGGTGTACGCGCCCGCCAGCAGGGCACTTCCCCACTCCAATAAGGTCCACAGCTCCTGGTTCACGCGGTGAAGATGCCTCCGTTCATCCGCATCGCATCACGGGGTGCCGCAATTGCACGGTTGCGAGAAGAAGATCTTCACCTTCGGGAAGAGGTCCGTGATCTGCTGCATCTCGCGCTCATCGAACTGGATCACCCGCAGGTCGAGGAACCGCAGCGCCACCATGCCCTTGAGCTCCTCGGGGAAGGTCTCGAGGTCATTGCTCCACAGGTCCAGTGAGACCAGTTCGGTGAGTTCGCCCATGCAAGCAGGCAGGCCGGCGATCTGGTTCTGGTGCATATCCAGCCGCTTGAGGTGCTTCCATTGGCACACCACGGCGGGCATATCCGTGAACCGGTTGCGGGGGGAACGGAACTCCTGCATGTTCACCAGTTCCCCCATCCACGCGGGAAGCTCCTTCAGCCTGTTGCGCCCGAGGTCCAGTGCGTTGAGGTTGGTGAGCCTGCGCAGCTCCTCGGGCACCACCCTCATCTTCTTCTGCGTGAGCTGCAGCTTATAGACCTTCTCCGGCTCGCGAAGCGCGGCTTCCAGGCTATGGTACTCCTTCGCCGTGTCGAGGGCCATGGCATCCAGCAGCTGCGCACGCGTCGTGATCACCAGCGCGGCAGTGGAAAAAACCAGGAGCAGGAAACGTTCGGTCATGGCTGGGAGAGGAGGCGGGTAGCCTCGGTGCGGTCTTTCAATAACTGTTCCTTCAACGCATGGAGGTCGGCGAATCGTGCCTCATCGCGTAAACGATGACGCAGCCGCACGGTGATCGGTTCGCCGTAAATGTCCTGATCGAAGTCGAACAGGTGCACTTCCAGCGTGCGCTCATGGGTGCTGTCCACGGTGGGCCGCACGCCGATGTTCAGCATGCCCTTGTATGCACCGCTCTTCAGGGTGACGTTCACGGCGTACACCCCATCGCCGGGGATCAACTTGAACTGGTCCACCGCGCCGATGTTGGCCGTGGGGAAGCCGATGGTCCGCCCGCGTTGGTCGCCCTTCACCACCACACCGCTGATCGGATAGGCATAGCCCAGCTGTTCACTGGCCATATGCACATCACCCTTGCGCAAGGCCTCGCGCACCTTGGTGCTGCTCACCTTCACGTGGTCCACCTCCTGCGCGGGGATCTCCTCCACCAGGAAGTCATACGCCTCGCCCAGCTGGCGAAGCAGGTTGATGTCGCCCTCGCGGTTTCGCCCGAAGCGATGGTCGTAACCGATCACCATGGCGTGCACCCGAAGCTGATCCACCAGCACATCACGCACGAAGTCCAAGGCATGCATACGGCTGAAGGTGCGGCTGAAGGGAATGATCAACAGGTGATCGAGGCCTGCGGCGTCGAGCAGTTCGACCTTTTCCCGCTGGGTGTTCAACAGCTTCAGGTCACTGTCGTTGGGCTGAAGCACCAGGCGGGGATGTGGATAGAAGGTGAACAGGACACTTTCGCCCTCCTCCTTCCGGGCGATCTCCTTGAGCCGATGAAGGATGGTCTGATGGCCGAGGTGAACGCCATCGAAGGTGCCGGTGGTGAGCACAGGACGCTCCACGCCGGTGAATGTGCTGAGGTCGGTGTGGACTTGCATGGGTAACGCGCATGCCGACCGCCGGACCGGCCGGCAGGATGGGCCGGAGCCAAAGATGGCCGTGTTGTGGCTGCTCCGCCCTCACCGGCATCAAAAGCCATGCTCGGGTTATCCACAGCCGGTCAGGGTCCGGAACCCACGCGGGCCTCAAGATCCGCTCCGGAGGTCACTTTTATTCACAGGGCTTTTCATTCCGACGGAACCCGCTACCTTCGCGCCCGAATTTCAGAACGCGGGGGTGCGTAACCCCATTGAACCTCAAGCACTACAATGGCCAAGCAGATCGGTAAGGTGGTACAGGTGATCGGACCCGTGGTGGATGTCCGTTTTGAAGCCGGAAAAGAGATGCCGAACATCTATGACGCGCTGAACATCAAGCGTGAGGACGGCAGCGTGCTCATTCTGGAAGTGCAGCAGCTCACCGGCGAGGACACCGTGCGGGCCGTCAGCATGGACACCACCGACGGACTGTCGCGTGGTGCCATCGTGGAAGGCATGGGCAAGCCGATCAGCATGCCCGTGGGCGATGCTGTCAAGGGTCGCCTCTTCAACGTGGTGGGCGCGCCCATCGACGGAATGAAGGAGGTGTCCATGGAACGTTCCTTCCCCATCCACCGCGAATCCCCCCGTTTCGAGGACCTCACCACCAGCGCCGAGATCCTGTTCACCGGCATCAAGGTGATCGACCTGATCGAGCCTTACGCCAAGGGCGGTAAGATCGGACTGTTCGGCGGTGCCGGTGTGGGCAAGACGGTATTGATCCAGGAGCTGATCAACAACATCGCCAAAGGCTACAGCGGTTACAGCGTGTTCGCAGGTGTAGGCGAGCGTACCCGCGAAGGGAATGACCTGCTGCGTGAGATGATCGAGAGCGGCATCGTGAAATACGGTGACGAGTTCGTGCACAGCATGGAGAAAGGCGGTTGGGACCTGAGCAAGGTGGATTACAAGGCGCTGGAGACCAGCCAGGCCACCTTCGTGTTCGGCCAGATGAACGAGCCCCCCGGAGCCCGTGCACGTGTGGCCCTCAGCGGTCTCACCCTGGCGGAATACTTCCGCGATGGCGATGAGCAGAGCGGTGGACGCGATATCCTCTTCTTCGTGGACAACATCTTCCGTTTCACCCAGGCCGGTTCCGAAGTGTCCGCACTACTGGGTCGTATGCCCAGCGCCGTAGGTTACCAACCTACGCTGGCCACCGAAATGGGCGCCATGCAGGAGCGCATCACCTCCACCAAGCGTGGCTCCATCACATCGGTACAGGCCGTTTACGTGCCTGCGGACGACCTGACCGATCCTGCGCCCGCCACCACCTTCGCTCACTTGGACGCCACCACGGTACTGAGCCGGAAGATCGCCGAGCTCGGCATCTATCCCTCTGTGGACCCGCTCGATTCCACCAGCCGTATCCTCACCCCTTCCGTTGTGGGCGCCGAGCATTACGACTGCGCCCAGCGCGTGAAAGCCATCCTGCAGCGTTACAAGGAACTGCAGGACATCATCGCCATCCTCGGTATGGACGAACTGAGCGAGGACGACAAGTTGAGCGTGTACCGTGCGCGTAAAGTGCAGCGCTTCCTCAGCCAGCCCTTCTTCGTGGCCGAGCAGTTCACGGGTCTGCCCGGTGTCATGGTGCCCATCGAGGAGACCATCAAGGGCTTCAACATGATCATGGACGGCAAGCTGGATGACATCCCCGAGAGCGCCTTCAACCTGAAAGGCAACATCGAGGAGGTGATCGCCGCCGGCAAGAAGATGCTCGCGGAAGCGGCAAAGGCTTAATGCATGTGCCCATGCGGACATGTGCCCATGTGCTCATGAACTGACCCACGATGCGTGTAGAGATCATCACACCCGATAAAGAGCTGTTCAAGGGCGAGGCCAAGCTGGTCTCTGTTCCTGGCGTGGACGGCAGCATGGGCTTCCTGAACAACCATGCCCCGTTGATCACCGTGCTGAAGGCCGGCGACGTGCGGGTGACCATGACCGATGGCAACGTGGAGCTCTTCCCAGTGAAGGGTGGCGTTGTGGAGGTGATGAAGAACACCGTACTTGTGCTCGCTGAGTGACCTTGTTCACCGCTTGGCATCCTAATGACAGATCGCACCCTACTGTGTTCCTGGTGACGGAGTAAACCTCAGCCAACCGGGATCATGGACGACGGCCTCCGCAAGGGGGCCGTTCGCGTTCGGTGGATCTGTTCATGACCTCCCCACCCAGGGCACAATAATTCAGTTGTTGTTAATATCCGTTCCGGCGATTACCTTGGTCATATGCCACGCCAACGTCCGCAACGTCCATTTGCTGCCACTCGCCGTCCAAGGGCCATGGGTGGTTTGCGTGCGGCAGCAAAGGGGAACAGTGACCTGTTCCAGCAATTGATGATGGTGCCCAAGCGACCGCATGGCCGGGGCGCGCGCACCGTGTGGTTCCAGTGGTTCGACGGCGCTGGGGAAATGCAACTGATGGCGCTGAACGAGGAACGGAGTCGTGCGTTCCTGAAGGCCCTGCGCTAGCCCTTGAACATGGTCCTCCACCGCTGTTGATATTTTCGTCGGCATTCTGGTGACATTCGTCGGGCGACGGCCTACTTTCGTCGGGCAAATGGATCCCATGGCCCGCATCCTCTCCACGCTCTTCGTACTTCAATTGAGCTTGGCCGCATCGGCACAGGCCGGAAGTATTGACCTCGGTTTCGCTCCCCAGGACCTCACCGGGGGCACCAATGACGGGTTGGATGGAAGTTGCAGGGCGATCGCGGTGCAGCCCGACGGAAAGGTGTTGGTGGCGGGCGATTTCACCCATTGCAATGGCGTTGAACGTTCACGCATCGCCCGCCTGAACACTGATGGCTCCCTGGACCCGTCCTTCGATCCAGGATATGGCGTCAATGGCTCCGTGCGCGCACTGGCGTTGCAGGCGGATGGAAGCATCGTCATCGGCGGTGCGTTCACCTATGTTGATGGCGTTCCCTGCAACCGCATCGCACGACTGACCCCTAATGGCGAAGTGGATAATGGCTTTGATACAGGCAATGGATTCAATCACGATGTACTGGCCCTGGCCATTCAGCCCGATGGTCGGTTGCTGGTGGGGGGCGATTTCGGATCATGCGATGGGGAGAGCGGCAACCGGATCGCACGCTTGAACACCGACGGCAGCCGCGACCATTCATTCGATCTGGAGGACGGCGTGCTCGATGCGATCCGGGTGATCCTTCCCCTGACGAACGGCACGGTGGTGATCGGCGGCTCCTTCTCCAGCATCGAGGATCAACCACGGCACGGTATCGCACGCTTGCTGAACGATGGTAGTTTGGACACGGACTTCGATCCCGAGGGATGGTACGGCAGCAGCGTTCATACGATCTCAGCGCTTCCGAACGGTCAGTTGATGGTGGGCGGTATCCTGCCCGGCAGCCTCGCACGCCTCAATGCGGATGGCAGCACGGATGGCTCGTTCATGCCGAGCGGCAGTGGCTTCACCGGCTGGGACCCGTGGGTGTTCGCGGTGCGGCCCGACTTGCAAGGTCGGGTGTTGGTGGCCGGTCGTTTCACACATTACAACGGCTCCGCTGTGAACGGCATTGCACGGCTGAACATCGATGGCAGCCTTGACGAACAGTTCCAGAGCGGCGAAGGCTTCAACTCCGATGTCTTCGCCATGGCCTTGCAGTCCGATGGCAAGGTGCTCACGGGCGGATTCTTCGATGCAGTGGACGGAACCCCGAGGAGCCGTGTGGCGCGCCTGCTCGCAGAGGACCTCAGCACCGCGATCGCCGGAACGAACGACCTTGCATTCGAGGTGTATCCGAACCCTTCCACAGGCCCTGTCACCATCACCAGCAGTGTGAATGCTCCAGCCTCGATCGTGATCATGGAACTGAACGGTCGCATCGTTTCTGAAGGCGCGGTAGCCTCCGCCGGACACTTGCGTCGTGCGGTGGATCTGGGCCAGGAACCCAGAGGCGTTTATGTGGTGCGTATGACATCGGGTGCCGAGGTGCTGACGCGCCGCTTGGTGATCCAATAAGTCCACTTCCCCCGGACTGCGGACGCGAACGTGCTCCGTGGGTCATTACTTCGCATATGCCCCATATCGACCTGCCCCCAGGCCATTCGCCCGGCATCAGCGGCCTGCTGATGTACCGCCCGGAAACAGCAAGACCCTTGCGTGAACTGGTGGAGGTCCTGTTGCGTGGGCCATCCTCATTGACACCAGGTGAACGCGAGATCATCGCGGCCAGTGTGAGCTGGTGGAACGAGTGCCACTTCTGCCACACTAGTCATGCAGCGGCTGCCTGTGCGCACCTTGGCCGCGAGGCATCGTTCATCGACGAGATCAAGGAAGGCCTGCCGAATGAACCGCTCTCGCCAAAGATGCGTGCGCTGCTGCAGGTGGCTCATCAGGTGCAGCGTGGTGGTCGGCATGTAACGGAGAACGACATCGCCAACGCAAAGGACGCCGGAGCCACGGATGTAGAGATCCACGACACGGTGCTCATCGCCGCAGCCTTCTGCATGTTCAACCGCTACGTGGACGGGCTGAATACGTGGGCCTGGCCCGAGAAGGAAAAGTTCATGGAGATCGGCGGGAAGATGGCGCATGAAGGATACATGCGGCCATACGTACCCACCGAGGGCCGGTGAAGCCTGCGATCAATTCGCCCGCACGAAACGCAGTCGTGCACCATCGGTACAACGCAACGTATAGGCACCTGCGGCAAGCGCGGCCACGTTCAGTTGCGCTGTGCGGCGGACCTGCATCACCACCTGCCCGTCCAGGCCGATCACCACACCGCTCACAACACGATCAAGGTGGAGCACATCACCGGTAGCAGGTATGGGCCAGGCGTTAAGGGGCGGCGCGGCGGCCAGCTCATTGATGCCGATGTTGGGGGTGGCCTCGCCACTGACCTGAACGACCTGGGGGGTGGCTGCACCACTGGACACCGTTATAGTACCGGTGGATGTAGCGACCGCGGTGCTGTTCATCCGGACGTAGATCATTGTGGCCGGTACCGTGCCGTTCACGGCGGTCACAGAGAGGCTCTGCGCAAAACCAGAGCCGCTGGTGAGGGAGATCTCAAATGGGGCCGTGGATGTCAACGTCATGTTCGCGGCCAGCTGATTGGCCGATATAGTGATCGTCTGCTCCGCAGATGGCGTGTTCACGAACTGTGTGAACGGAGATAGTGCGAGCGGATCCACGAACAGGGTGGGTCCGGATGACAGCTGCGGGGTGATGGTGATATTGCCGATGGCCAATTCATCCCGGTTGCTAGTACCGCTCACATCGTTGCTCGCCCAGCGGAAGTAGATGGCATCTCCATCGTTCAGCGTGAACCCACCCATGGTGAAGGAGACCTGCGTGAGCACCCACTCAGGGTTTGGATCGCCCACCTCGGCAGAGACCGTGCGCGCCGAGGCCACTTCCGTGAAGGAATTTTCCGCTGCGGTGGTCGAGTACAGGAACCGGAGGTCGCTGGAACGGGGCTGATCATTGAACCAGTACACATCGAAGCTCACGGTCATCTGGTCCAAAGGCCCGCCCGACAGATTGAAGGCACGCAGGTCCAGTGAACCGGAGCTCCATTGTGTCCCGGTGGGCTGGATGGACAGGCAGCGCTGGCCATTGATGTCCGTGGCGTTCAAGCCGCCGACCAACGCCCCGCCCACGTTCACGCCATTGCCTTGGCCGAGGGATCCGGGGTAGTTCGATGCATGTTGGGCAACAACGCTGGGCGATCCATCAACAAGGTAGTTCCATGCATTCACATCGAGTTGTCCGGGGTTGGGCGGTGTGGCCCCTGCGACCACTTGGGCATCGAACAGGCCATTATTCACGCCGGCCACGGTGGTCGCAAAGTCAATGTTCACGGGTGTGTTGACCGCATTGAACAGGAGCTGGGCGGGGGCCCAGAGGGGCAGGGCGAGAGTGGCCGCGAGGGCGAAGGGTGAGCGGATGAACATCGTGTGGAGGAAAGCACAAATATGCGGCCTGGCTTATCAACACGCGTTGATAAGTGCAAAGAACCGGTTGGAGGAGGCAACCGCCTGGTTCTCGTACGTCTAAATGACCTGTTGGTGATCAAAATCGCCGTCCTCGTCATGGGCCTAACGGAACCGGCCCTCAAGCCTGTAACTTCGCGTAAGCTTAAGCCAACGGCTGTGTTGTACCCATCAGGATACATTCACGGGAAGGTGACCTGGAGTTGATACAGTGGTCGGAATTTCGCATCGAGAAAGAAGCAACGTGATCAAGGCAATCAAGCGAACGACGTTTTTGTCCATGGGCCTGGCGCTGCTGTTGCAGTTGATCAGTACCAACGGGTACGCTTATTTGGTCGGTGACTTCGGTTCCACTGCCTCGGGCAATTGGAACGTGGCCTCGACTTGGAGCACATGGAATGGCGTAGCGTGGGTGGCTGCAGGCGCCACACCGGCCTCGGGCAATAATGTGCATATCCTCTCCGGCCGCACGGTGAACGTACCATCCACCGGACCCTATTCCTGTCGGGACCTCGTTGTTGAAGGACCTCCGGCCACCACCCGCCTCTGGACCACCAATTTCGCAACGAACATCTACATCTACGTGTATGGCACGCAGATCGTTTGCAACGGCACCATTGGGGATGGCAACACCTTCGATGGCATCAGTTTCGGCATTGAAGGGGCCAATTGCACGATCACGGGAACGGGTGTGTTCGACACCTCGCGCATGCGGAAGAACACCGCAACGAATGCGACCACGAATTTGACGATCAGCATGAACGTGGGGCTCCATTTCAATACGGCTTCCTCCACGATGATCTACAACGCAGCAGCGTCCACGACGGCTTTCAACGTGACCGTGGCTGCGGGCAGCACGGTATCGCTAATCGCCGCTGGAGGAACCGGGAATGTGTGCATGAACGGCACGGGCGGCTCGGGAGGCGGTGGAGGGGCCTACACCATCTTCGGTAGCCTGATCATCCAGAACTCACTGATCCTGATCAACCTTGGCGCTAGCCCTGCAATTTCTTGTTCATTTACGATCAAGAACGGCGGTTATGTGAGAGCTGCCTCGCTCAATTGCGGTGCCTCAGGCACGTCCGGACATTCACTCGTGATCGAGGATGGCGGCACCTTGGAGCTGAACGGGGTGGGAGCAGCTCCCATGCCGTTCGTAACAGCGGCGCCCAGTGGGACGAATAACACCTATACACTTGGCCTCACGAGCCTCGTGATCTATTCAGGTACCGGGAACCAGACCATTTACAACATTGGCGGGCTGGGCTATGGTCATTTGACCGTCAGCGGCCTGTTGGGCAACAAGACCTTGGGAGGCAATGCCAACGTACGTTCCAACCTGACCATCCTGAACGGCGGCTCCTCTCCGAAATTGGATGCCGGGGCGAACTACAACCTGAGCGTGGGCGGTAATTGGAGCAACTATGGCCAGGTGGGGTTCACCGAGCAATTGGGCCGGGTGATCTTCACCAACCACTATGCGGCCGCAACGCTGACCACTCCGGGTGGAGAGGTCTTCTACAACTTGCAGATGTCCAAGAACGCAGGACAGCTGCTCACCATGCAAAACGATGCGACCGTGACCAATACGCTCGTTTTTCAAGCGGGGTCGGGGGGGTGCCTGGACCTGAATGCGAACATGCTCACGATCTCGAACCCTTTAGCTGCAGCGGTCGTCGGTGGCAATGCAAATGGCTTTGTGAAGAGCGAACGCATGGACAATCTCTCGCGCATGCGGTGGTCCATCGGCTCCACCACCGGTGCGCACGTGTTCCCCTTTGGAGCGGCCCAAGGCGCGGCCAACTGGATCCCCTTCACCTATAACCTTACGGCAGGCAATGCGGGCGATGTGACCGTAGCCACCTATGGCACCCCGCCCAATAATTTATCCTGGCCTGTTTCGCCGATCACAGTGCTCAACTTGAACAGCACCACCGGGCTGTTACCGGACAATCGCGATGCCACGGTGGATCGCTTCTGGGAGATCGACCATGCCGGATCGCCCACCACATCATACACCTTCGTCTACCGCACCTCGGAGCTCCCAGTGGCGCCGTACAACGTTCCCGGTGCCATCCACGCGCAGCGATACGACGACCCGCTTGACAAATGGCAGGTGCCCATTGCCGGGCAGACCAGCGGTCTGTTGGCCAGCACGTACTATGCAAGCGTGAATGGCGTAACGAGGGCCTCGGCCCCGTGGACGTTGAGCTCGTTGGCCTCTCCCCTGCCCATCGAGCTGATCGACCTGCATGCCGAAGGCGGATGTGGGGAGATCACGGTGAAATGGAGCACGGCCACCGAAAAGGACAACGATCACTTCATGCTTCGCCGCAGTGCGGATGGTGAGGTGTTCGAGGACCTGGTGCGGGTGGAAGGTGCGGGCACTTCGCAGCAGCAGCTGGATTACAGCTTTGTGGATGCTGACCCGCTCCCGGGCATGAACTACTACCGCCTGGACCAATATGACGTGGATGGCACGGAGACGCAAAGCGTGGTGATCGCCGGGCGCACGCTCACCTGCGACGATCTGACCGCCACGGTGTATCCGAACCCGGCCACGGACCAACTGTCAGTAGTGGGCCTACCTACGGGCCATGGTCTTGGGGTGAACGTTGACCTGATCGATGGCCAGGGCCGGGTATTGCGCAACTGGCTGGTGACCGGTGACCGGAACCGTCTCGATATCGATCAGCTGGGTGTGGCACCGGGCGGATACCTGCTCCGCATCGTTACGAACGATCGTTCGCAAACGGTGCGTGTGATCGTTCGCTGACCTGTATATTCACGCTTGCTAACGTGGCTAAACGCGGGTGGGCGAATTAATGCCCGCGTAACGCCCATTTGCTAGCGATCCCTCAGCTTTGCCCCCATCGACCCCCCAACCTAACACGTTATGAGAAATACCTCGACCCTTCTCACTGAAATGATCTCCTGCGTTGCGCGTGTCTTCAGGCCGACGGTATCGTCCCGGTTGAAGTGGGGCACCGTGAAGCAATTGCTGGTATTGACCGGCATGGCGTTGAGCGTGGGACTATCCGCACAATTCACAGCAGGACGCGTGGTGGTGCTGCAGGCTGGCGACGGAGCCAGCGCCTTGGTAAACACTGGTAACCCGATCGTTCTGAGGGAATTTCAAACGACCGGGACCCCAGGGATCACGGTTACCGTGCCCAGCACCGGACCAACGCCGATGATCATCGGTGGAACCGGGACGACCGAAGGAAACCTATCCCTTTCGGGTGATGCGACCCGACTGGTGTTCTCCGGATATGCGCAGGCTTTGCCCAATGCGACGGTGCTCTCATCCTCCGCTGCGGCCACCATTAACAGAGCGGTGGGTTCAGTGAACGCTGGTGGTACGTTCACCCGCAATTTCACTTCAGCCTCTTTCTTCAGTGCGAACAGTATTCGCGGTGGGGCTTCCGATGGTACCAATTACTGGGCAACGGGGGGCAATGATGGCACGGACTACTTCGGGCCGGGGACAGCAGGGATCATCGCCACCGGCAAGACGAACCTGCGCGCCTCGGCCGTGTTCAATGGTCAGCTTTATGTTTCGAGTGCATCCGCTGCAGGAACACCGGCCAATGCAGGTGTTTTCGCGGTCGGAACGGGACTTCCAACAACCACCGGTCAAACACTCACGACCCTCGTGAACTCCGGGAGCACGGTTACGAACGGATTTTTCCTCAGCCCTTCAGGCACCGTATTATATGTGACGATCGGAACCGGCGGCATTCAAAAATGGACATTCAGCGCCGGATGGACGCTAGCGTACACGATGACATTCGCGGCCGGAGCGAACGCTGTGGTGGCTGATATGTCCGGCGCGAACCCGATCCTCTATGCCGTGAACAACGCAGGTTCTCAGTTGATCAGGATCACGGATCCCAATGGCGGTACTGGATCAGTACCGGTGACCCCGACCACATTGGCAACTGCCGCCGCGAACACGGCCTTCCGCGGTATTGCATTCGCGCCATCAGGCGCTCCACCGGTCGGATTCGCACTTTCGAGCAGCAGCGTTGCTGAAGGTGGTACGGCCACCGTGGGGGTGACCATGAACACGGCACCTGCCAGCAACGTGGTGGTAACGGTGAGCGACGCAGGGACCGGCAGCGCCACGAGCGCTTCGGATTACAACACGTTCGCCTCCACCCAGCTCACGTTCCTTGCAGCCGGATCATATCCACAAACACAGAACGTTTCGGTGGTCACCATCGATGATGCTGCTGCGGAACCCAGCGAAACTGTGAACCTGAGCCTCGCCGTCACCTCCGGTCCGGCATCCCTGGGCACCAGTTCGCATGCGTTGACCATCACCGACAATGATGGACCGGCAGCGGAGCCCACAGTGCCCAGCACATTGAGCTTCATTGTGCCCGGCACATCCAGCATCACCGTGGGCATGAGCGGCGGCAACGGCGCATCGCGGATCCTGGTCATAAGAGCAGGTAGTGCAGTGACCTTCTCACCGACCGATGCAACGACCTATGCTGGTGCGAACAGCGACATCTCACTCGCCGCGAACCTGGGAAGCCTTCAATACCTGGTATTCAACGGAGCTGGCACCAGCGTAACGGTCACCGGTCTTTCGCCTAGCACTATCTACCACTTCGCAGCGTACGAATACAATGGGACCGGGGCGCAGATCAATTATCTGAGCACGGCAGGTACAGGGAGCGCGACCACCATGGGACCGATCCTGTACGGTGGTGGCACCTACACCCAGAACTTCGACGGTTTGCCAAGTGCTGGAAGCCCTACAGTGGTAGGCGCGGGACCGTTCTATTTAGGCGGTTCGCCTGTGAACGGGAGCAACCTGGTGGGGTGGCAGTTCGCAAAGACCGGAGGTTCTGGTGCTGATGCGAAGTTCACGGTGGACGCGGGAACCAGTACCAGCGGTTCGGTGTATAGCTATGGTACAGGAACAGCCTCCGATCGTGCGCTTGGATCCCTGAGCGCTGGTGCGGTGGCATCAGCCTTCGGTGCTGTTATCCAGAACACGAGCGCGCAGGTCTATACATCGGTCACCATAAGCTACACCGGCGAGCAATGGCGCATTGGTGGTGGCATCGTCAATTCCTTGGCCTTCCAATACGCTGTTGGTGGCACCAACCTGACCACCGGCACATTCACGGCTGAGTCCAACCTGAACTTCAATGCGCCTGAAAATACTGTCGGCCCGCCCGTCCAAACCCTGAACAGTGCGGTCAATGGGAATCTAGCTATCAACCAAGCCACGGTCACCTACACGCTTCAGCTCAACCAGAACTGGAACCCAGGTCAGACCTTGGTGATCCGCTGGAACGATATCGATGACACCGGCAACGACGACGGCATCGCCATCGACGGTATGAGCTTCTCCGCTGCGGGCGTTACAGCGCCTACCACACAGGACTTCAATATCGTGGCCAGCAACACCCTCACGGTCTCCAGTGACATCGGCTGGACGAACGGCGATGGTTCGAGGCATCTGGTCATCCTCAATACAGTGAACAGTTTCACCAACCCCACGAACGGAACGGAACCCACCGCGAACAGCGTGTACGGTGGTAGCGGTGAGCAGGTGGTCTACAACGGCACGGGCAACGCCGTGAACGTTACGGGTCTGTTGCCGGCCACACAATACTTCGCTCGTGTGTATGGCTTCAATGGCACGGGCACGGCGGCCACCTACATCACCTCCACCGCCACCGACAATCCGAACAACTTCACCACGGCCACGCCGGTGCCCCCCACAAAACTGGTGATCACCTCGCTGAACGGCGGGAATCCGATCCTGGAGGATACACCGTTCTCCATCACGGTACAGACGCAGGACGGCGCCAACAGCCCGCAGGACGTTACCGCTCCCACCACGATCACGATCACATTGAACACTGGATTCGGCACGTTGAGCGGAACCCTGAGCGGCGTGATCAACACCGGCAACACGGTCACCATTTCCGGCATCCTGTATGACACTCCGGAGAGCGGCGTGATACTCGACGCCAACGTAACGTCCGGTCCTTCGCTCACGGGCACCAGCACCGCCCCCTTCGAAGTGTTCGGCATTGCCACGAGCCTCAGCTTCAGTCCCGGGCCCGGCAACGGCGTGGTCAACCAACCAGTGGGCAACATCGAAGTGCAGGCCTTGCGCGATGACTTCAGCGTGGATGTGAACTACACCGGTGCGATCACGATCAGTGTCTTCAGCGGTTCCGGCACGATGAACGGAACGCTGACACAGAACGCCGTGGCCGGCGTGGCCACGTTCACCGGCATTTCCTTCACCGCCGCGGACACATATGTGCTCGAGGCGAACGCTACAGGATTGACGCCAGGGAACTCCTCGCCGATCATCATCACGTTGCCGCCTACCATGACGGAACTGGTGGTGCCTCAGTACATGGGATCGAAGAGCGCGTCCGGCACGAACGCGAACCGCACGCCGTTCGCTGTCTGCCTCCAGTTCAACAACCTGGTACCGAACGCCAGCTATGACCTACGGGGTGGTGTGGCCTTGACAAGTGATGTGTCCACGACATTCGGTGCGGCCAACATCTGGAACGGCACCACCTACGGCACCACCAATCTGCTGAACTACTTCACCGCGGATGGGTCGGGCAGCAGCGGCCCGGTCTGGCTGTACATCCAGCCGACGGCCAATGCGACCCGTTTTGATGCAGGTCAGGTGCACAACCTGCGGATCTCCATCGGTATCAATGGTCAGGGTGTACCCATCACCCCGACCTTCATCAGCACCAAGACCATCACGGCGTTGGACATCGCCACCTCGGCACGCACACCGGCCACCACGGATGATGGTGCGTACGTACGTGGGACGTCAGTGGCCTGCGCAAGCGGCAAATTGGTGTTGATCTATAACAACACGGCCGGCACAGGAGATCCCATGAGCGTCTTCCAAGTCCGCACAACGACCCCGAGCGACGTCGCCATCGCGAACTACAGCGGCCACCCAGCGGCCATCGGCGACATCTACCTACAAACCGGTACCAGCAACGTAGGTGACTATCCAGGCGTTGTTCCCATCGGGGCGAACAATGCGAACGGCGTCCAACGCATTGAGTTGCGCAACCTGGACAACACCTTGTTCAATGCGATCACCGATGCGGACGGCATCTGGCCGGGTGGTGCGAATTTCACGACCATCGCCCGTCGCGCTGTTGGCCAGATCGGCCTGCCCGCCGACCCCACCCTCTCCACCGTACCCTCTGTAACGCCAGGGACCTATGGCCCTGCCTGCAGCAATGATCCGGACATCGCCCTGGGCGGCACCCCGGCCAATGGTGTTTGGACGGGCACGGGTGTGAGCGGTAGCTATGTGTTCAGCCCGAGCGCGGGATCACAGACCCTCACCTACACATACACGGATGCGAACAACTGCTTCGCCACGGGCACCACGAGCATCACGGTGAATACGGCACCTGTGATCACCTGTCCTGCCGACTTCACGGTGTGCTCCTCCGATGCGCCCTTTGCCCTTACCGGTGGCCTGCCGATAGGGGGCACCTACAGCGGAACAGGCGTCAGCGGTGCGAACTTCGACCCGAGCCAAGCGGCGATCGGTGCGAACCTTATCACCTACAACTATACCGATGGCAACAACTGCACGAACACGCCTTGCACCTTCACCATCACGGTAACGCAGGCCACAGCGTGGTACAGCGATCAAGTGGATGGTGATGGCCTGGGCGACCCCAACGCGAGTGTGATGGCCTGCGGTGCACCATCGGGGTATGTCGCCGACAACACCGACCTCTGCCCCTTGGTCAGCGGCACGGTGGGCAGTGCGTGCAACGACAATAATCCCTTCACCACAGGTGATGTGTTGAACGCCTCCTGTGCGTGCGTGGGCACCCCTGTCCCCTGCGACAACTGGACGTTGGTCTTCAACTTGGATGCATCACCGGCCCAGACGACCTGGCAGATGGTGGATGCCACTTCGCCGTTCGTGCTCGCCTCGGGTGGTCCATATTCCAGCCCGAACAGCAGCCAGTCCGTTACGATCTGCGTGCCCCAGGGAGCCTGCTTCAAGCTCACCGTGAACGATGGAGGCAACAACGGCATCGCTGGCGGTGGGTGGATGTTGTTGGACAACACGGGCAAGCGCATCGTGGACAACGTGGCCAACGGTGGTGACTTCACCAGCACCACCACTACGGGACTGGCTTTCTGCAACGAGCCCGCCAGCACGCAAACCCTGATCGCATCGCATTGTGATCGTGAGAACTGGATCATTTCGGAGGTGATCATCGCCAGCGCCAACACGGCCGTCAGCGCGCAATGGGGCGTCGGCAACCAAACGGACGATGGCTACCAGTTCTGGTTCGAGGATCCGCTCGGTGGTTACAGCCGCAGGATCTTCCGCGACCATGCCACCAGCGGTGGTAACGGCCCCGCCGATGCGATCCGCGCCACGAAGCTCAAATTGAGCTCCATGGTCACCTTCCCGCTCCCGGTGAACAAACTGCTCAATGTCCGCGTCCGCGCGCGGGTGAACGGTGTGGACGGCGCCTGGGGACCTGCCTGCCGCTTCCGCGTCAACCCGAACTCCTGCACGCCGACCAAGCTCAATGATGTGGTGAGCGATCCGAACTACAGCTGCGGTGTCACCGGAAAGGTGGTAGGCGCTGGCGGACAGGCCGGTAAGATCTATGCCAAGGTCGTATACAGCAACGGCAGTCCCGCGACCAACTACCGCTTCAAGCTCTCTCAAGCGGGTGAAGGCTATACCCGCATGGTGACCATGAACAATGCGGTGCTCCAACTGACCCAGTGGGTGACCACACCGTTGCTCTGCGGCACGTACAGCTATGATGTGCAGGTGGCCGCCAGCTTTGATGGTGGCTCCACCTTCTGCCCATATGGCGATGTATGCACCGTGGGCATCACCAACAACATCGCCACGCATTGCACAACACCGGGGAACTTCGCTGGCGGCAACGACCGGATGGCCGAAGAAGATGCCGTTGCGTTCGAGATGTACCCCAACCCGAACAATGGCGATCAGCTCTTCATCAGCATGAGCGAGCTGGCCGATAACGTGAGCACGGTGAGCATGGACATGTTCGACATCTTCGGTCAGAAGGTGATGACCCGCACGCTCATCGCACAGAACGGCGCAGTGAACACGGTGATCGACCTGGACAAGAGCATGGCCTCGGGCCTCTACCTGGTGAACATCACAGCCAGTGGGGTCACCCGCACCGAGCGCCTGGTGATCCAGCATTGAGCGAACAACACTTCAGGCGAAGCCCCCCGACATCCCGGTCCGTAGACCGGGACCTGTCGGGGGGCTTTGTCGCTCATGCAGGGTGACGTGGGCGGTATGAGCCAACGCCATCGGCCCCATCTTCGCGACCGCTATGGGCGCCTTGGGTTACTATCTCGCACTTCCCCTCATCTACGGCATCGCCTGGCTACCGTTCCCATTGCTCTACCGATTGAGCGATGCGCTCTACGTGCTCCTGTACCATGTGATCGGCTATCGGAAAGGCGTGGTGCGCCGGAACCTGCGCAACAGTTTCCCGGAGCAACGGGAGGATGCATTGCGGCGCATCGAGCGCGAGTTCTACCGTTGGTTCTGCGACCTGGTGCTCGAAACACTGAAGACCCTCACCATCAGCCCCGCCCAGGTGAAAGAGCGGGTCTCCATTGAGGGAGAGGATGTTCTGCGGCGGTATTACCAACAGGGAAGAAGCGTGATCCTGGTGATGGGTCATTGGGGCAACTGGGAACTGGCCGGTGCCCGGTTCGGCCTGCTCGGACTCCACCAGTTGTATGTGATCTACCATCCGTTGCAGAACAAATGGTTCGACCGGCTTGTCGTACACATGCGCACACGGCTTGGAAACCGCCTATACCCGATGAAGGACACAATGAAGGGCATGCTTTCGGACCGGGACCAGGTGACGGCCACCGCCTTCATAGCGGATCAGACACCTCCGCCTGAACGGGCTTATTGGACCACCTTCCTGCACCAGGAAACCCCCGTGTTCCTGGGCACGGAAAAGATCGCCCGGAAATTGGGCTATCCGGTTGTTTACGCGGCGGTTGAGCGTGCGGGCCGTGGGCATTATATCCTTCGGTTCGAGGACCTTGTTCCGAACCCGCAGGTCACTGCGGAAGGGGAGATCAGCGAACGTCACACGCATCGTCTGGAATCCGATATTCGCAGGCTGCCTGCTTACTGGCTATGGTCACACCGCCGATGGAAACATCGTCGGACCACATCGAACGCTAACTAACTTCGTGCTCATGCTCCAAGGCAAAGACCTCATACTCGCCACCCGCAAGTTCGCCACTGAACAACGTGGCCGCAGTTGGTGGAATGTCATCATCACGTTGGTGGTGCTCGGTGCCGGATACACGGGGATCTTCCTGCCCGATGCACTGTGGGCACGGATCGCCTGCAGCCTGCTGGTGGCCCTCACCCTGGGCCGGATGTTCGTGATCTACCATGATTTCCTTCATCACAGCATCCTTCAGCACTCCAAGGCTGCGAAGAGCATCTTCACCGTGTTCGGCTGGTATATGCTGGCCCCGGTGAGCATCTGGGAACGCAGCCACAACTACCACCACGCCCACAACAGCAAGCTGTACACCAGCAGCATCGGTTCCTTCCCCATCGTCACAAAGGAGAAATACCTCTCCTCCCCGAAGAGTGAGCGCACTGTGTACCTGTTCATCCGCCACCCGATCACCATCGGCCTGGGTTACATCTTCATGTTCCTCTACGGGATGTGCATCCGCTCCCTGGTGAACAACACCGGCAAGCACTGGGACAGCATCGTGGCCTTGGTGTTCCACATCTCCATCGGCGTGGGCATCTACCTGCTGGCCGGTGGTCTGGGGCTGTTGCTGGGCTTCATCATTCCCTTCACCGTGGCCTTGGGCCTGGGCTCCTACCTCTTCTATGCCCAGCACAACTTTCCGGAGGCCACGTTCAGTGAAAAGGACGGCTGGACCTACCACGACGCTGCATTGCTGAGCAGCAGTTACATGAAGATGAGCAAGGTGATGCACTGGTTCCTGGCCAACATCGGCTACCACCACATCCACCACCTCAACCCCCGCATTCCGTTCTACCGCCTGCCCGAGGTGTACAAGGCCATTCCGGAGCTGCAGATGGCCAAGACCACCTCGCTGATGCCATGGGATGTTGTGAAATGCCTCCGCCTGAAGGTGTGGGATCCTGCCCGGCAGCGCATGATCACGCGTCGCGAGATCTACGCATAGGCCCATGGGCGGTGCCCGTTGATGGATACGAACACGCGGAAGGTGAACTCCGTGGATGAACGGCTACGGCCACGTACATGTCGCGGATACCTTCGCTGACCATCCGGAGACATCGTGCATGCTGACCTGTGAGAACATCGTAAAGCGCTATGGCGCGTTCACCGCATTGGACGGGGTGAGCCTCGAAGCCCCTGCCGGGAAGATCTTCGGATTGCTCGGTCCGAACGGCGCCGGCAAGACCACCCTGATCCGCATCATTACGCGCATCACAGGTCCGGATGAAGGGCGCGTGTTGTTGAACGGCCGCCTGATGACCGCCGATGACACCGTGCAGCTGGGCTACCTGCCCGAGGAACGTGGGCTGTACCGCAAGATGAAGGTGGGGGAACAAGCGCTCTACCTCGCCCGCTTGAAGGGCATGCCCAAGGCCGAGGCCCTGAAGCGCTTGAAGGAATGGTTCGCGCGTTGGGAGATGGAGAGCTGGTGGAACAAGAAAGTGGAGGAGCTCAGCAAGGGCATGGCCCAGAAGGTCCAGTTCATCACCACGGTGCTGCACGGACCCCAGCTGCTCATCCTGGACGAGCCCTT
Source organism: Flavobacteriales bacterium (assembly GCA_031411095.1). Classification (GTDB taxonomy): domain Bacteria; phylum Bacteroidota; class Bacteroidia; order Flavobacteriales_F; family PHOS-HE28; genus PHOS-HE28. Next base: position 42,275 of record JANOAK010000016.1, read on the forward strand.
CAGCGGTTTCGACCCGATCAATGCGGAACTGATCCGCAGCGAAGTGCTAAGGCTCCGCGATGAAGGCACCACCATCATGCTCAGCACGCACAGCATGCCGAGCGTGGAGGAACTATGCGACCATATCGCGTTGGTGGACAAGGCGCGCGTAGTGTTGCATGGGAACGTGAAGGAGATCACCCGGCGCTACAGCACGAACACCTATCGCGTGGAGTTCAAGGGTTCGCGCATCGCCTTCACCAACGCGCTGGCCTTCCACGGCGAGCTGCTCGACCACAAGGAGGAGGACGGGGTGTGTTCCGCCCGCGTGATGTTGCTCCACGGGGCAACGCTGAACGATGTGCTTCGGAACACCTTGCCAGCTGTGCAGTTCCTGGGGGCCCATGAAGAGGTGCCGCGCATGCACGACATCTTCATCAAGGTGGTGAGCGAAATGGAACCGGCCGCAGTAAGCAGCGGAATGACCGAATGACCCTGTGCCATGAATAAGATCGGTCTCATCATCTGGCGCGAGTTCATCACGCGCGTGCGCAAGCCGAGCTTCCTGATCATGACGATCCTGGGGCCGATACTGATCGTGGGCGCGATCATGTCAACCGTGTTCCTGGCCATGCAGGAGAGCGGACCGCAGAACATCGTGGTGATCGACCGCCCAGGCCTGCTCACGAACAAGCTCAAGGAGAACGAGGATATCCGCTTCTTCTATCAAGCGGAGGAGATGAGCGACTCGGTCTTCAAGGCCTCGCCGTACACCACCATGGTGGAGGTGAACGAAAAAGTGCTGGAGAACAACACGGTCCAGCTCTTCTACAAGGACCTCCCGAGCCAGAGCGTGCAGAACTATCTCAGCGCCGAGATCGAGAAGGCGCTCGAGAAGGAAAAACTGCTGGTGAACCATGTTGATCCCGATACCTACCAGCGCATCAAGACGGCCCTGCAGGTCCAGCTCTTCGACATCGACAAGGGGGGCAAGCGCTCGTATGATCAGGTGAAGGCGGGGCTGGGCTTCGCCTTCGGTTACCTCATCTTCATCTTCATCTTCCTCTATGGCGTACAGGTGATGCGCGGTGTGATGGAGGAGAAACAGAACCGCATCGTGGAGGTCCTCATAAGCTCCGTGAAGCCCTTCCAATTGATGATGGGGAAGATCATCGGCATTGCGATGGTGGGCCTCACCCAATTCCTGCTGTGGATCCTGCTCACGGGTGCGCTGGGCACCATCGGGCTCTCCCTCGCCAAGGACAAGCTGAGCGAAGCGGCGCTGGACCAGGCGCCGGGACAGGTCTCTGTGCAGATACAGCAACAGATGGGCATGGACGGCGAACAGGCCGAGGCCACCGAGGATGCGGCGCAACTGAACATGATGTTCCAGATCTGGGAGGAGTTGCCGGTGACGATGATCGTCCTGCTCTTCATCTTCTACTTCCTGGGTGGTTACCTGTTGTACAGTTCGCTCTTCGCGGCCATAGGCGCGGCCGTGGACAGCGAGACGGACACGCAGCAGTTCATGTTCCCGATCACCATCCCCATGATGATCGCCATCTTCATTGCGCAGACCGCGGTGTACAATCCGGACGGTCCGGCGGTGTTCTGGTCGTCCATCATCCCCTTCACGGCACCTGTGGTGATGATGATCCGTATTGCCACGGGCAACGCGTTCGAACACCCCTGGCAGTTGGCGCTCAGCATGGCCCTCCTCGTCGGCACCTTCATCCTCACCACCTGGGTCGCCGGGCGTATCTACCGCACCGGCATCCTGATGTACGGCAAGAAGGTCTCGTGGAGGGAACTGGGCAAGTGGTTGTTCTATCGCGGTTGATGATGCGGTGCCAGCCACGGTCCGTGGACGTTGGCATCGGCGGAGGCCCGTTCGTTGAGCGAAGATCCCGGCGCGAACGGAAACGGTCATGCGAATAGCCATCATCGACATCGGCACGAACACGTTCAACCTGCTGGTGGCTGAACGGTCGCCCACATGGAGGATCCTCCACAGCGAGGAACTGCCGGTCTTCCTGGGCCAGGGCGGGATCGAGCAGGGCCTCATCGCAGCGGATGCCATGGAACGGGGAATGGCCGTGCTCCGCACGTTCTCGGCCACGGCAGAGGACATGGGGGCTGAACTGATCAGCGCCTTCGGTACATCGGCCTTGCGGAACGCGCGGAACGCCCTAGCATTCGTTGGGCAGGTCCGTGACCAGCTCGGCATCGACGTGGCCGTCATCGGTGGGGATCAGGAAGCCGACCTGATCCTGCACGGGGTACGACAAGCGGTGATCTTCACCGCGAAACCCATGTTGGTGATGGATATCGGCGGTGGCAGCATCGAGTTCATCCTGGCCACGGACAAGGCGTTGATGTGGAAGCGCAGTTTCGAACTGGGGATGACACGTATCAGGGAACGCTTCCATCCGATGGACCCGCTCAGCATCGAGGAGCAATTCCGCATCGGCGAGCACCTGGACTTCCATCTGGAACCCTTGTGGGCCGTAATGGATCGCCATTGGCCTGTGGCGCTTGTGGGCAGCGCGGGGTCCTTCGACACCCTGGCCGCCATGGTGGCGGCGGAACGTGGCACCACGATCGAAGCCGGTGATCGCACCTTCACCTTCGACCATATCGCCTTTGAAGCGATGAAGGACCGTCTGATACGGATGTCACGCGCTGAACGACTGCAGGTCCCGGGAATGCCTGCCTACCGGGTGGATACGATCGGTCTCGCCATGCTGGCCATCGAACGGGTGCTGATGCGCGGCATCGGGACCATCCACTGGAGCAGGTTCGCGTTGAAGGAGGGTGCGGCCTTCCACGAATTGATGCGATAGCACGGGATTCGAGGGCGAAGATCGCCGGGCCTTAACTTGTCGACGATGAAGACCTTCCTCCGCGACCTGGTCATCAAGCTTGTTCTCCGCCCCCAGCATCGGTTGCGTGAGAACGAGGAGCCCACGCCTTACGTCACCGCCAAAGGTTACCGGGAACTGCGCATCACGGTCCTCAACGGCGTGAAGGATGCCGCGCTCATTGGCCTGGGCGTGTTCAGTGCAGCGTTCGGGCTGGAGAGCTTCCTGATCCCGAACGGCTTCATCGATGGTGGGGCCACGGGTCTCGCGCTGATGGTGAACCGATTGACACAGGTGCCCTTGCCGCTGCTGCTGGTAGGCGTGAACGCTCCGTTCGTTTACCTCGCCTACCGGTACCTCGGCGGCGGTTTCGCTCTTCGCACCATCCTGGGGATCACCGCGCTGGCCTTGGTGGTGGCCACGGTGCACATGCCGGAGGTCACCAAGGACAAGTTGTTGGTGGCGGTGTTCGGTGGCTTCTTCCTGGGTGCCGGGATCGGTCTGGCCGTGCGCGGTGGCGGAGTGATCGATGGCACTGAAGTGCTGGGCATCACCATCAGTCGCAAGTTCCGCACCTCCGTTGGGGATGTGATCACCATGATCAACGTGCTGATCTTCGGGGCAGCGGCGTGGCTGCTCGGCGTGGAGGTGGCGTTGTACTCGATGATCACCTACCTCGCTGCGAGCAGGACGATGGACTTCGTGATCGAGGGCATCGAGGAGTACACGGGCATCACCATCATCAGCTCACATCATGACGAGATCCGATCCATGATCACAGAAGACCTTGGTCGCGGGTTGACGGTATATCGCGGCAAACGCGGATTCGGCAAGCAGGGTCATAGCAACGACGTGGACATCCTGTACTGCGTGATCACGCGTTTGGAAGTGAGCAAACTGACCGAGGCCGTGGAGAAGATCGATCCGAACGCGTTCGTGGTGATGAGCAGCGTGAAGGACACGACGGGAGGCATTGTGCGCAGGCGGCGGCACAAGCATTGACCGGGGGTTTCGATGCAAACCTTGTACAGCATCCATCTTTCGGCTATCATTGGCACAGTACACCCCTTCCAACTGGGTAGGATCAATAAGAATCACATGGCAAACGGACTATTCTCGGTCAAATCGATAGAACACCTGACCGCAGCCCATGCGGAAGACAAGCATTCCCTGAAGCGCACCCTAACTTCCGGCAACTTGGTGGCATTGGGCATTGGGGCAATTATCGGTGCGGGCTTGTTCGTACGCACTGCAGCAGCGGCGGCTACATGTGCAGGACCTTCGGTCACCCTCGCATTCATTCTTGCCGCGATCGGTTGTGCCCTGGCCGGGCTTTGTTACGCTGAGTTGGCAAGCATGATTCCCGTCGCTGGCAGTGCCTACACGTACAGTTATGCCACCATGGGTGAGCTTGTCGCGTGGATCATCGGCTGGGACCTTGTTCTGGAGTACGCCATTGGCGCGGCCACAGTAGCTATTGCCTGGAGCGAATACCTAAATAAGCTACTCGAATACTTCGGGATGCGTGTACCTTATGAATGGTGCCACTCGCCCTTTGAATCTCTCCACGATGCTACTGGTGCAGTCGTCGCAACGGGAATGATGAATATTCCGGCCGTTTTCATCCTACTCGTGTTATCGCTCGTACTCATCCGCGGAACAAAGGAAAGTGCATTCATCAATGGCATCATTGTCATCACCAAAGTGGTGATCGTAATTCTGGTGATCGGATTCGGGTGGGCGTATATGAATCCTATGAACCACGTGCCATATATTCCCAAGCCTACGACCTACATTGACACGGCTGGGATCTCCCATCCTTTCGGAGGATTAATGGGTATACTACAAGCAGCTGGCATAGTATTCTTTGCATTTATCGGCTTCGATGCTGTGAGTACGGCAGCACAGGAGACCAAGAATCCAAAACGCAGCATGCCCATCGGCATCCTTGGCTCGCTTGCGATCTGTACTGTCCTGTACATCCTTTTTGCCCACGTTCTGACCGGTATCGCCTCGGTTGAGGATTTTCGTACGGTTGGCAAGGAAGCGTCAGTTTCATTTGCGATCAGTCACTACATGCCGGGTTATGAATGGCTGAGCAAACTCGTCACAGTCGCAATTCTTGCAGGCTTCTCGTCTGTGATCCTAGTGATGCTTTTAGGTCAGAGCCGGGTGGCTTTCAGCATGAGTCGTGATGGTCTCATTCCACCAGTGTTCTCCACAGTGCATCCCCGTTTCCGTACACCTTACAAGTCGAACTTGATCATTTTCCTGCTCACCGGGGTTTTCGCGGCATTTGTGCCTGGTGATATTGTTGGTGATATGACCAGTATCGGTACGCTGTTCGCATTCATCCTCGTATGTGCTGGTGTGTGGATCCTGCGACGAAAACAGCCGGAACTTAAGCGTGAGTTCAAGACCCCATTGGTCCCTCTGGTCCCGATCCTGGGCATGCTGGTATGCGGTGCCATGATCTTTGGCCTAGGCTGGACAAACTGGTTAAGGCTGGGAGTATGGCTTCTGATTGGCGTAGTGATATACTTTGCGTACAGCATCAGGCACAGCAAATTGCGGGGACGTTGATGTAGCAGGAAATCCAATGAAGGACAATCCCTGATCAACACCATTCCAACGGTCATTTTCGACTAGACTTGACCGACCCGACATGAGCGAATTCAAACGATCCCTGGGCCTGGTCGATGCGGTGATGCTCGTCTCGGGCTCCATGATCGGCAGCGGCATCTTCATCGTGAGCGCCAGCATGATGCGCGACCTGGGGTCGGCCGCATGGATGCTCACGGCCTGGGTGGTGGCCGGTGTGCTCACCATCATGGCGGCCCTCAGCTACGGCGAGCTCAGCGGCATGATGCCCAAGGCCGGAGGGCAGTACGTGTATATCCAACGCGCGTTCGGCCGGCTGCCGGCCTTCATGTACGGGTGGACGGTGTTCACCGTGATCCAGACCGGGGTGATCGCCGCCGTGGCCGTGGCCTTTGCCAAGTTCACGGCCGTCTTCTTTCCGGCCTTGAGCGTGGACAACATCCTGCTCGACCTGGGGCTCTTCAAGGTCAGCGCCGCGCAGCTCTTCGCCATTGCCAGCATCATCCTGCTCACCTGGTTCAACAGCCGGGGTGTGCAGAACGGCAAATGGCTGCAGACGGTGTTCACCAGCGCGAAGATCATCGCGCTGCTCGCGCTCATCGTCCTTGGCCTGTTCGTGGCAGGCCGCACCGGTGTACTGGGCGCGAACTTCAGCGGCGGATGGCAGGCCTTCAGCACGGTGTTCGACAGCAGTGGCCAGGGCATCTCCACTCCGCTCACCGGGATCGCGATGATCAGTGCGCTCGGTCTGGCCATGGTGGGTTCCCTGTTCAGCAGCGACGCTTGGAACAACGTGACCTTCATCGCCGGCGAGATCAAGGAACCGCAGCGCAACCTTCCGCTCAGCCTGTTCTTCGGCACGCTGATCGTCACGGTGCTTTACATCCTGGCGAACGTGGTCTACCTCGGTCTACTTCCTGCGCACGACATCATGACGGCAGCGAACGATCGCGTGGGCACTGCGGCGGCCAGCATGATCTTCGGTGACGCGGCGGTGGCCATCATGGCGGCGTTGATCATGGTGAGCACCTTCGGCTGCAACAACGGATGCATCCTCGCCGGTGGCCGGTTGTATTATGCCATGGCGAAGGACGGCCTCTTCTTTCACCGCGCGGGCACGTTGAACAACAGTTCCGTTCCGGGGTTCGCCTTATGGATCCAGTGCATCTGGGCGTGCGTGCTCTGCCTCAGCGGCACGTACGGCGCATTGCTCACGTACGTCACCTTCGCCTCACTGCTCTTCTATATCGTGACCATCGCAGGGCTTTTCCGCCTGCGGTCCACGGAGCCCGATGCACCGCGTCCGTACCGCGCGTTCGGCTATCCGTGGGTGCCGGCGGCCTACATCATCTGTGCAGCATTGTTCTGCATCAACCTGCTCTTCCGCACGCCGCTGGAGGCAGGGGCGGGGCTGGGCATCGTGTTGCTCGGGGGGCTGGTGTACATGATACCGGGCGTGGGGCCCAGGCGATCACCCGGCACCACCGCCTGACGGCGTTCACGCGAACGACCGGTAACTGATGTTGATCAGGGCAACTGCTCCACGCGCACATTGTTCGGCGTCGTGCTGCCCACGTTCACCAGGATGCGATCGCGATCATTGCCACTGCCGGTATACTTCGTCATACCGTCGAGGTTGACGTCCTCGAGCATGTAACCACTGGCGGTGGCGTTGGGTGTTGTGCCCCCGACCACCACAAGGATGGGGTCGCGATCATTTCCGCCGCCCGTGTACTGCAACTGAGGGGGAGAGGGTGCCTGCACCCGCAGAACGTTCCCGGCCCAGAGCGCCATGACCCCGGCCATGTCCTTGCGCGCATCCGTGCCGAAGGTGGCGGTGGAGGTCGTGCGCAGGTCGACCACCGTGCTCACCCCGGATAGTGCGAGCGGCGCGGCGGACATACAGCCCAGGTGGTTCCTGTGCCGCACGGCCACATGATAACTGCCCTCGGTCGCCAGCAGCGCAATGGGCGAGGCGCCATCCTCGGCCACCACATCGCCGTCCCGCTGTACCAAAGCAGGACGTGTGGCCACGATGGTCGCGGGATCGATGGCATCGCGCAGTTCCACCTGCACCCAATCGACGATGGCATCATTCCCGGAGCGCGCCAGTACGCCGGTCTGCACCTCTTCACCCCCACCATCGGCGAACTGCGCATAGGTGAGCGCTGTGTAGGGCTCGGTACCCGGTATCAGGGAAGCAGCGCGAAGATCGTCACGCATCAGGCCGGTGTTCAGGTCCAAAGCTCCTTCGAGCATCAACGCCAGGGCCAACCGCACGCCGTTCTGCACAATGGCCACATTGTCCAGGTACAGGTTGTTGCCATACCCGCAAACGCCTACGAAGCGCACCAACACCTTTCGGCCGTCGTACGCACTGAGGTCGATGTCGTGCAGTTGCCACTGGCTACAGGCCGAAGGCGTCCAGCTGGCCGTACTGTTCGGTGCAGTGGCCAACGAGGCGGCCCAGGCCTGCCAAAGCGTGGTCCACGTACCTCCGCAGTCCGTGCTCACTTGCACCCGCAATGAGTCCACGTAGCTCGCGCTGTATTGCACGTACGCATGATGGAAGCGCAGGCGGCTTCCGGCGCTACCGGCCAGGTTCACCACGGGACTGACCAGTCGATCCTGCTGGCGGGGGGCATTGTAACTGTAGTAGTTGATCTGCCACGCCTTTGAAACGGCGCAGAGGGCGCCATTGGTCACGCTCATGTTCGTCCACGTGCTGCCGTTGTCGGGGTTCTCCAGTTTCCAGCCCACCGGCACCGCTGCCCCCGATTCAAGGTCCTCGGCATACGGTGCGGCCGTTGGCAACGCATACGCGAAGTTCAACGTGACCTGGTCATCCGGAAGATATTGATCATCATTGAGCGTTGCGCGCAGCACGATGTTGTGCGCTCCGACGGATAGCGGCGGCAATGGTGTGGCGAAGGTGTGGGTGGCGATAGCGGAGGGCGCCAGTGTGCCGGGGAACGATTCGATCACCTCCTGTCCACCATCCAACTGGTAGCTAACGGAGAAGCCGGTCTGCGGAAGAAGGCCCGTGTTGCGGAGGCGTATGCTCACGGTGCTGCTGGCGCATTCGTTCAGCGCACCGGTGGTGGGGTTCAGCGCATCCAGGATGCCCACGCTGTTGTTCACGGGCATGTTGAAGGCCTCCACCTGGTCGGTGCGACTTGCGCTGCTGCCCTGGCTGGCACTGAACCCCAGCCCGCGGCGGGCGAAGGCCGCCCAGATGAGGTTCTGGTGGGCGCCCCCGAAATCAGCCTGGTCCGCTGCAAGGATCGCATCGCGTCCATCGACGAAGCCGGGGTTGCACGCGGTGAGCTTAAGGCCGTCGATCACGAGCTGCATCGCGATGTTGTTACCGCCCGTGCCATTGTACAGGTCCGGATCGAACCCGTACAAGGCGATGAGGTCCCACGTCATTTCCCACAACATGGTACACCATACGAAGCCGATGCCATGCGGCTGGCTCACACCGCTGTTGGTGCTTGCGTAGGTGTAGCCGTTCACACTGAAGTTGGTGCTGTACGGGGCGGGCCGTATGCCGCCGCCGGTGGGCGCCTGGTTCACGGCGAAAGTCCCGATGCCCCGTGCATCCGCAGCCGCATCGCCGGCTTCCATGGTCATCATCAGGCCGAACCAATCACTCCAGCCCTCTCCCATCTGCTCGGCGTTCCCCAGACAGTTCACATTGCTCGGTCCGCCGACCAGCCGGTTGCTGATGCCATGGCCGTATTCATGCGTGATGACCCCGTTGTCCAGATCACCGTCCTTCGATGGCGTCGCACTCGTCCACAAGTACATCTGCATGCGGGGTGCGCTGCCATCGGCCGGTGTGGCGAAGTTGGCGTTGTTCGTTCCGCCCCCGTCCTGTGCATCGGCGAGCACATGGTCGTTACCAGCGCCGCCATTGCCGTAGGTGTTGCTTTGGAAGTTGCCGCTCACCTCATTGAAACCATACTGGTACCACACGTCATGAATGATGTTGTTCCAGTAGAAGAGGTTGGTGATGGCTGCATCGCGGTACGTGGCTGGGGCGTTCGCCAGGTTGATGGGAAAGTCGAAGTCCAACGTGGCGCCGCCATCAGGGCTGTACCCTGTGCCGTTGTTACCATCGGCGTCCTCCTGGGCCAGTACATTATTCCCGCGAGTGATGGTGTGCTCGGGACCTGCGGCTCCATTCGTATCGTGCCAGCCGTAGGGTGATGCGTTCGGGGCCAGGTCCCATGGGGCGTTGCGCATCGCACGTGCGCCGTGGATGGGGCTTTCCACAGGGGCAGCATACACGTTGTAGTCGTTGGGCGCTGCGGGGGGTGGAGCTTCGCCGGAGACCGTGGCGTCGTGTAGTTCGAACGCGCATTCGGCCACCCAATCGTTCCGTTCGAGCTCCTCGCCGGTGCGCGCATCCACGCGCACGTTCCACCAATGATCGCCCTTGGGGCCGGCGTAGTTCACGTTCCACACCAGGCGCACCTCCTCCCCGCTGCGCAACCACATGAGCTCTACGAAGGCCTCCTGGCCCCCGAAGGGCGTGCCGCTGAACCAGGTGGTATGCCGGGTGGGGTCAACCCGGGTGACCGGTGGGGCAGCGAAGCGATGTCCATCGGCGATCAGCACACGGGTCAAGGCTTCGGCAGGGGTGATCCCGGGGGTGGGATCCAACGCTTTTTTGGCGAGCCCCGATGCAAGGCTGTGACCAAGGCGGATGATGCCGCCATCCGGACGCTGGTGCAACGCGACCTCTGTATTGAACACATCGACACCCATCCATTGTTGGCGGAACCAGGTGTGGCGTACGCCGTTATGGGTATCCGTGTACACATCGGCCACGCGCAATTCCCGCAGGTCCTCAGCCGCAACGCCGCGGAACGCGAGTTCGTTCCTTACCAGATCGCTGGTATCGACCGGGCGTTGAGCATGAACATCGAGGGCCAGAAGACCAGGAAGCAAAAGCAACAGGAAGCGCGAGCACATGGGTGGGGGAACTGGGATCCCGAAAGTACACGAATGCCTTTTCCCGTGGGGGTACCGCTACCGGACGATCGGGATCCTTCCGTGGTGTCCTATGGTCGCCGGGAAGCTGCGCGGAAATGATCGTACAAGCAACTGACCTCACGCACCCGGATGAAGGTCTCCCCTCCGCGGCAAGGACCATTCTTCACAATGGGAAGGGAGAAGTACCGTGGCAGTGCCAGGAGGGTGATGGCCCGTTCCACATCGCCTTCCCAGCGCTGTGGGTCCAAGCTCAACTGCTGGGCCAATGCGCGTGCGTCCATCACATGGCCCGCTCCTACCGTGTATGAAGCCACGACAAAACGAAGGCGCTGTCCGGGATCCGCGATGGTGGGCGCCCAGATACTGTCCAGTTCGGCGAGGTAGCGGGCGGCGGCGCGCAGCTGGGCATTGGCCATGTCCTGTGGGGCGCTGAGGCGTGTCTGGCCTTCGGGGTCGAGGGCTTGCTGGGCCACCCCGGCGGTATCAGGGTCCGACACGGAATTCTGGAAGGCGATCGCGGCCAGCAGGTCGCGGTCGTTCCCGGCGACCGTACCCACGAACGGATGCACGGCGTATCGCGGAAGCTCCTCCCCTTCGTCCGCGGTGCACGGTATTGAACCGAGCGCATCGCGCTCGGGGATCTCGAAGCCATAGGCCATCATGAGCATGGACATGGCATCCTTCTCCTTGGGATCATTGATGCGCATGTCCAGGGCGCGCAAGAGCTGGCGCGAATTGGGGCGCACGGCGAAGACCAATGGCACGGGCTCACCCACAGGCTGACTGAAGGCCAATTGCGGAAAGCTCCGCGCGAAGTAGCTGGCACTCGCGTCGCTCAGGATGGCCGCCTTCACGCGGCCGAGCGCAACATTGATCACGGCGTTATCGCCGAAGCGGGTGGTATCGGTGAAGATGGTGCGCGATGAACCCGGCTCACCATCATGGCTCCCGGGGAAACGCAGGGTGGCCGGAGCAAAGGGGGACCAGGCGCTTACCCAGGCCGTATCGGGAAGGGGATCAAAGGTGGCGTTCAGGCCCATGACCCGATCGGTCCGCAATACCGAGTAGACAGGAGAGACGAACCGATACGGGGTGGTGACCGAAAGCCTCTTCGCGATGTGCCCGGTGCGCGCCAGTTGGGCGGCGATCACATCCCCCGCGCCGCGGCGGAGCATGGGGAGCAGGCTGTCGCTGCGCTCCACCACCACGGCCTTGATGGGCACTTTCAGTCGTCGGGCCATGCGCTTCAGCAATTCATACTCCAGGCCGGTCTCGCCGCCTTGCACACGTGCATAGGTCAGGTGATGTTCGATCACCAGCACACGCAGGGTGTCCTTCATGATCGCATCCAGGTCGCGGTCCACCAGTTCGCCACCCGACAACACGCCTCCGGGGCGTCGCGCATCGGGCCCAAGGACCATGACGGCACCCGCCAGGATCACAGCGGCCAACACGCCGATGAAGAAGCGCCGGCGGGTCATCGGTGCTGGACGGTCCTTCTGCTTCATGCTGCGAAGTTGGTGCATCGAGCGCGACGCACGCTAGGGCAGCTGATGAATGCGTGTGTTGTTCGGCGTGGTGCTCCCCACGTTGGTGAGGATGATGTCGCGGTCGTTGGCCTAGGTCGAAAGATGCCTCACCCACCAAAGGGGGGCTAAAAATACCGGTCCCCGACTGAAGGATGATCATCCGAGCGGATGATATTCCCCGCCAGTCACCAACTTCGACCCCCGCATATTCGCCCCCCTCGGGTCAGGCATGGATGATCCGTATCATCCGATCGTCTGATCATCCGATCATCTCAACACCCATGGCCAAGATCCTCATCGTAGACGACGAAAAGTCCATCCGCAATGCGTTGCGCGAGATCCTCGAACACGAGAAACACACCGTTGACGAGGCCGAGGACGGCGCCGCCGGGCTGGAGAAGGCCAAAAAGGGCAGCTTCGACGTGGTGCTCTGCGACATCAAGATGCCTAAGGTGGATGGGCTGGAGTTCCTGCAGAAGCTGATGGCGCACAACGATGAGATCCCGGTGATCATGATCAGCGGCCACGGCACCATCGACACGGCGGTGGATGCGTTGAAGAAGGGCGCCTTCGACTTCATCGAGAAACCGCCCAACATCAGCCGCATCCTCGTGGCCGTGCGCAATGCGTTGGATCGCGGAAACCTCGTCAAGGAAACGAAGAGCCTTCGCCAGAAAGTGCAGAAGGAGAAGGTCGGCGGCAACCGCATGGTGGGGGAAAGCAAGGCCCTGGGCGAGATCCGCACGATGATCGACAAAGTGGCGCCGAGCGATGCCCGCGTACTGATCACCGGTGGGAACGGCGCAGGCAAGGAAGGCGTGGCGCGCATGATCCACGACAAGAGCGCGCGCAAGGACGGTCCCTTCATCGAGGTGAACTGCGCCGCGATCCCCAGCGAGCTGATCGAGAGTGAGCTCTTCGGTCACGAGAAAGGATCATTCACCTCAGCCATCGCGCAACGAAAAGGCAAGTTCGAACTGGCCGATGGTGGCACGTTGTTCCTCGACGAGATCGGCGACATGAGCGCTTCCGCCCAAGCCAAGGTGCTACGCGCCTTGCAGGAGAACCGGATCACCCGGGTGGGTGGCGACAAGGACCTGAAGGTGAACGTGCGTGTGATCGCCGCCACGAACAAGGACCTGCGCAAGGAGATCGAACAAGGCAACTTCCGCGAGGACCTCTACCACCGCCTAAGCGTGATCCCGATCCACGTGCCCGCATTGAAGGACCGACTGGAGGACATCCCGCTCCTGAGCGAGCACTTCATCAGGTTGGTGTGCGACGAGCAGGGCATCGCGCCGAAGAAGATCAGCGACAAGGCTGTGAAGGAGCTTCAAAAACTGCCGTGGACAGGGAACGTACGCGAACTAAGGAACGTGATCGAACGCCTCGTCATCCTCTCTGAAAAGGAGATCACGGATGGGGATGTGAAGATGTACGCTGGTCCACGAGCTTAACGTCTTCGCGAGCGGCGGCGCATTCGGCCGCCACGAAGCGATCGTTCATCCGGATCAGTGCGGAATGAAAGATCGCTTCGGTCGCGGAGCCTCCCTCGCGAAGACGACGATCAAAGCTTGAAGGCCTTCTTCACAACAGCGAGCGCGTTCAGCTCCTCCCACGGGAACAGCTTCACCTTCACGGTCTTCTCCATGCCCGCGTTCTTGAAGGTCTTCGTCACCTCCTTGGTTTCCCGACCCATGTGGCCGTAGCTGGCGGTCTCGCTGTAGATCGGCGTGCGCAGCTTGAAGCGCCGCTCGATGAAGTACGGGCGCATGTCGAACTCCTTCAGGCCGCTCATGGTCCTGGCGATCTGGCCATCGTTCATCTTCACCTTGGCCGTGCCGTAGGTGTTCACATAGAAGCCGACGGGTTCAGCCACGCCGATGGCATAGGCCACCTGCACGAGCACCTCGTCGCACACCCCTGCAGCTACCAGGTGCTTGGCCACGTGACGGGCCGCGTAGGCCGCGCTGCGGTCCACCTTGCTGGGGTCCTTCCCACTGAAGGCACCGCCACCGTGTGCGCCTTTCCCACCATAGGTGTCCACGATGATCTTGCGACCCGTGAGACCGGTATCGCCATGGGGGCCACCGATCACGAACTTGCCCGTGGGGTTGATGTGGTAGGCGATGTCGTTGCCGAACAGCTTCTGCACGCGGGCGGGGAGCTGCTTCTTCACGCGGGGGATCAGGATGTCGATCACGTCCTTCTTGATCTTCGCCAGCATCGGTGCGTCCTTATCGAAGTCATCGTGCTGCGTGCTCACAACGATGGCGTCGATGCGCAACGGGGTTCCGTTATCAGCATACTCGATGGTCACCTGGCTCTTCGCATCGGGGCGGAGGTAGGGCATCTTGCTGCTCTTCTCGCGGCGGATGGCGGCCAGTTCGCGCAGGAGCATGTGGCTGATCTCCAACGGCAACGGCATGTAGTTGTCCGTATCGCGGCAGGCGTAACCGAACATCATGCCCTGATCCCCGGCGCCCTGCTCCTCGGGCTTCTTCCGCTCCACACCCTGGTTGATGTCCGGGCTTTGCTCATGGATGGCGCTGAAGATGCCGCAGCTGTTCGCCTCGAACATGTACTCGCTCTTGGTGTAACCGATGCGGCGGATCACGTCGCGGGCGATCTCCTGCACATCGAGGTAGGCCTTGCTCTTCACTTCACCCGCAAGCACCACCTGTCCGGTGGTCACCAATGTTTCACAAGCGACCTTGCTGGTGGGATCGAACGCGAGAAAGTGATCGATGAGGGCATCACTGATCTGGTCGGCGACCTTGTCGGGGTGGCCTTCGCTGACGGATTCGGAGGTGAAGAGGTAAGGCATGGTTTCGTTTGTGCGGCCGCAAAGGAAGGGGTTTTGAACGGGTTCATACAATCCTGCGCCCCATGCGACTTTCTGCGATATTTGAACATGCTCATCATACTGTTGCGCCAAGTGGCCGCATGGCTGTTGTTGTCGGCCCTGGTCCATGGCCGGGCGACCGCACAGGACACGTCCGTGGTCCTGGTCGATGCCGTCCCCGGGTCGCAGGCCACGGCCTTCGTGGAGGCCTTGGGTAGCGGTGTGTATTGGTCGCTCAACTACGAATACACATCCTATGAGAGCCGCGCCTTCGCATTCCATGTCCGGATGGGAGTTTGCTTCTGGCGCCTCCAGAGGTCAGGTTCCTTTATTTCATTCCCGGTGCACTTGGGCTGGTCGGCAGGACGGAACCACCGCGCGGAGGCATCCGTGGGAATGACCCCGTTCGTGGTGAAGGCGGACAACATCAAGGGAGCCGGCGTTGAGGCCTTGTTCCCGGTGCTTTATGCCGGCTATCGGTTCCAGCAACCGGACGGAGGCCTGTTCCTGCGCGCCGGAGCGCTCATAACGCCATTGGCCGCCATTGAGGCCTTCGAGACCGCGAAAGGCAAATGGGTATGGAACCCGGGCGTGAGCATCGGCACCTCGTTCTGAGGACCGTCCGCGAACCGTTCAGCCTTTGGTGAGCTCCTTGAAGACCTCTTCCAGCCCGCGCTCGGAGCGCTGGAGCGTGAGCACCTTCAGTCCTTTCTTCACGGCATGCTCGAACACGGCCGGGCGTATGTCGTTGGCCGCATCGAAGCTGAGCACCCACGTGCGGTCGTTCTCCTTGGTCACCTGGGACACGCCCGGGATGTTGCGCAGTTCATTCGCGGCGGCCACGCCATCGAACTCCACGAGCACCGCCTCGCGCGATAGTCCGGCACTGCGGAGGTGAGCGGCGCTGTCGTCGGCCACGATCACGCCTTTGTCGATGATGATCACGCGTGAGCAGATGGCTTCCACCTCCTGCATGATATGGGTGCTGAGTATCACGGTCTTCTCTGTACCGATGCGCTTGATCAGTCCGCGGATCTCCTCCAGCTGGTTCGGGTCAAGGCCGCTGGTGGGCTCGTCGAGGATGAGCACCTCCGGGTCGTGGATCATGGCCTGTGCCAGGCCAACACGCTGGCGATAGCCGCGGCTCAGCTGTCCGATCTTCTTGTGCTGTTCACGCTCAAGGCCCACCATCCCGATCATCTCCTTCACGCGCGCCAGTTTGTTGCCCAGCTTGAAGATGCCGCCCACGAATTCGAGGTACTCGCGCACGTACATCTCGGTGTAAAGCGGATTGTGTTCGGGCAGATAACCCACGCGCCGGCGTACCTCCAGGCTGTCCTCGCGCACATCGAAGCCACACACGCTGGCCTCGCCGCTGGTCTGCGGGATATAGCAGGTAAGCACCTTCATCATCGTGCTCTTTCCCGCACCATTAGGTCCCAGAAAGCCGACCACCTCCTTTCCGCCGATCTCAAAGGATACATCGTTCAGCGCCTTCTGCTGGCCATAAAGCTTGGTGACATTGCGAACACTGATGGACATGCTTGCCCGCCATGGCCCAAAGGCACCGGCGATCGGCACGAAGGTAGAGCCAGGGTCCCATGTTCGCATGGGCACATGTTGGCATGAGCACATGTTCACATGGGCAGATGGGCACATGTCCACCCCATCTTTGCGGAACCATGCAACACGGCCTCGTCATGCGTTCCACCGGCAGCCGCTACCTCGTGCGCGGTGAGGACGGTTCGCTGCACGTATGCGTGGCAAAAGGCAACCTGCGGATCAAGGGCTGGAAGAGCACCAATCCGCTGGCCGTGGGCGACCGGGTGGAATTCGAGCCGGCCGCGGAGGTGATCGGCACCGAGGTGGTGGGTACCATCAGTGGGCTGCGCGAGCGCACCAACTACCTGGTACGCCGCAGCGTGAACCTCAGCCATCACAAACATGTGATCGCGGCGAACCTGGACCAACTGCTGCTGATGGCCACCGTGGCCCGCCCGCGAACGTCCTATGGCTTCATTGATCGCATGCTCGTTACCGCGGAAGCCTATCGCGTGCCGGCCATCCTGCTCTTCAACAAGGTTGACGATTGCACGGAAGCGGACCTCGACCGGTTGGCTGAATACCAGGATACGTATGAGACGGCCGGTTATCGCACCGTGATCACCTCCGCGGTGAAAGGCATCGGCATCGACGAACTGCGCTCGATCATCGCGGGGAAGGTCTCGCTGGTCGCGGGGCACAGCGGCGTGGGCAAAAGCACACTGATCAACGTGATCCAACCGGACCTTGAACTGCCCACGTTCGAAGTGAGCGAGGCCAGCCAGAAAGGACAGCACACCACCACCTACGCGGAGATGTTCGAGTTGAGCTCAGCCGCGAGCCATGAGCCACGAGCTACGAGCTTGACACCGCTCGAAGGTCACGGCTCGAAGCTCGAGGCTCCTACGTTCCTCATCGACACGCCGGGGATCAAGGGCTTCGGCCTGGTGGACATGAGCGCGGATGAGATCGTGGACCAGTTCCCCGAGATGTTCCGCCTGAAGAACAAGTGCCGCTTCAACGACTGTAAGCACATCAACGAGCCCGGCTGCGCCGTGAAGGCGGCGGTTGAGAACGGCGACATCGCGGAAAGTCGGTACAACAGCTACATTGATATGGTGAACGGTGTGG
The DNA here is from genome assembly GCA_031411095.1 of Flavobacteriales bacterium. Lineage (GTDB taxonomy): Bacteria > Bacteroidota > Bacteroidia > Flavobacteriales_F > PHOS-HE28 > PHOS-HE28. The sequence goes on from JANOAK010000016.1 coordinate 59,764, forward strand.
AGGAGGAAAGCCCCTATCGCCTTGATTGAACCGAACGGCAGATCAGAAAATGAAATGATCAGATGATCAGAAAATGGGAAGCAATGTTGCTCATGGCGATGTTCGTCGTGGCCTGTCGCAGTTCCGCACCGGTGGCGGTGGTCACCCCTGCTCCACCAGCGGGACCCGCGTGGCAGGAACAATTGGCGCAGCAGAACGCCGACGCAGCGATCTACCAGAACACCTCGGCGGAGATCCATCGCCTGTATGAGCAGTGCTATGAGCTGGCGTCCATCCGGCTCAAGGAGAACATGGGTGTGGCCGACAAGCGCCCCCCGGCCGTGATCACGGACATCGACGAGACCGTGCTGGACAACTCCCCCTTCCAGATCACCAGCGCCGCAAAGGGTCGTCCATACACCCCCGACACCTGGCATGAATGGGCATTGATGGGGAGCGCGAAGGCCCTGCCAGGCTCGCTGGAGTTCATGCGTTCCGCACATCAGGAGGGATGCGAGATCTTCTACATCTCCAACCGCAGCACCTCGGAGAAGAACGCGACGATCAAGAACCTCTATGAGTTGGGATTCCCCAACGCGGACGAAGCCCACGTGATGTGCATGGAAGGCACCTCCGACAAGACCGATCGCCGCGGCCTCGTGGCCAAGGAACACCACGTGGTGCTTGTGCTGGGAGATCAATTGCGCGACTTTGATGAACGGTTCAAGGACCGGACCACCGAGTATGGACGCAATGTGGTCCTGGCGATGCAGGACACGCTTGAGCGCTACTTCATCATGCTGCCCAACCCCATGTACGGTACCTGGTTGGATGCGGTGGCCGGAAAGATGGACTCCTTGAAGGTGGAGAAGAAGGCCGCGTTCTTCAAGGCGAACAGTTACTGATCATGCGCGCTGTGATCCAACGGGTGAGCGAGGCCAGTGTCACCATCGGCGAACGGGAGCACGCGCGCATCCGCCACGGGTTGCTGGTGCTGTTGGGCGTAGCGGAGGGAGATACGAGCGAAGACCTCGAATGGCTCTGTGGAAAGATCGCGCGTATGCGCTTGTTCCCGGATGAGACCGGGGTGATGAACAACGACATCAACGCAGCGAACGGGGAACTTCTATTGATCAGCCAGTTCACCCTCCTGGCGAATACGGGTAAAGGCAACCGCCCCAGCTATATCCGTGCGGCCCGTCCAGATGAGGCCATACCCCTCTACCTGCGCGCCAAGCAACTGCTGTTCGAGCTGCTGCACGGCCGCGTGCGCACGGGCGAGTTCGGTGCCGACATGCAGGTGGCGCTGGTCAACGATGGCCCGGTGACGATCGTGATCGACAGCCAGGTGCGCGACTGATATAAGCGCGGGAAACGTCCGTAGTCTTGCACCATGCTTCGTTCAACGACCTGGGTCGCGCTGCTGGTGTCGCTACCATTGACCGCTACGGCCTGGGGACCCACGGGGCATCGCGCGGTGGGCCAGATCGCGGAACGCCACCTCACGAAAAAGGCCCGCAAGGCCATCATTCGCATCCTTGGATCCGAAGGTCTCGCCATGGCCGGCACGTGGATGGATGACATCCGCAGCGATCACGCGTACGACCACACGCACGACTGGCATTGGGTGACCGTACCTGATAGCAGCACATATGCGCTCAGCGCGAAGAACCCTGATGGAGATGTGGTGGAAGCGATCGAGCGCATGAAGGCGATCCTGCGCACCGACACGGCAGCTATGGAGCGCAAGCGGGCCGCGCTCCGGATGCTCGTGCACCTCGTCGGCGACATCCACCAGCCACTACATGTGGGCCGTGGGGATGACAAGGGCGGAAACGACTTCCAGGTGCGCTGGTTCAAAGCAGGCAGCAACCTGCACCGTGTGTGGGACAGCGGCATGATCGAGGAGCGGAAGCTGAGCTATACGGAGCTGGCGAACAGCATCGATCACGCATCGAAGGCGGAGGTCCGCAGCTGGCAACTGTCCACGACCGTCGACTGGACCGCCGAGGCCGTGGTGCTTCGCCCGCAGGTATATGGCGCGGAGAAGGGCGCGGACATCGGTTACGAGTACATGTACGCGAACTGGCCCACCGTGGAGCAGCAATTGGTGAAGGCAGGTGTCCGGCTTGCTGGCGTATTGAACGAACTCTTCCGTTGAGCATACCGAACACCTGACACCATGGAGAAGAACGCACCCATCACGGCACTGCTATCGCAGGTGGACGGTTGGATCAACACCACCGGCGTCCGCTACTTCAGCGAGCTCACGAACATGGCCATGCTCACCGAGGAGGTGGGTGAAGTGGCCCGGATCATGGCCCGACGATATGGCGAGCAAAGCGAGAAGGAGAGCGACAAGGGGAAGGACCTGGGCGAGGAGCTGGCCGATGTGCTGTTCGTGGTGCTGTGCCTCGCGAACCAGACAGGGACGGATCTGCAGGCGGCGTGGGAGAAGCGCATGAAGGACAAGAGCGAGCGCGACAAGGACCGGCACACGGGGAACCCGAAGTTGCGCTGATCGGTACTCGCACTATCCCTTCACCGCCTCCACATACAGGCTCTCAGGCCTTCGCCCCTCCTGATCAAGCAACAGGCGCGGATCCCGCCCTTCACGGAACCCCACTCGGGTGATCTCCTTGAATCCCGCTTCGCGCATGTGCATCTCCAGCGTTTCGAAGTCGATGAGCGTCTGGTGGGTCACATGGTGATAGACCCAGTCCAGCGCCTGCATCCCTGTGCGGTGGCCGCGCTCCTGCATGAACGGCGTGGGGGTGCGGTCCGCGCGCCACTTCACATAGGCGTCCACGTAGAGCTCGCTGTCGCAGAAGCTGATGCGCAGTGTTCCGCCGGGTTTCAACACGCGGAACATCTCGCGCAGGTTGGGCACGAACCACTCGCGCGGAAGCCCGTCGATGCAGTGCTCGCAGTAGATCCCCGTAAAGCGGTCGGACGGAAAGGGGTAGGGCTTGCGCAGGTCCCAGCAGACGTCCACTCCTGGGCACCAATGCCAGTCCAGGTTCACGAAGCCGTCCACCGGGTAAAGTCCGCATCCCACGTTCAGCAGGGATGACTGTGCCGCCCGTGCGCTGAAGAGGAATCGCTTGTTCCGGATAAGTCGGGACACGATGCGCTGCACCTTGGCATAGGACCAGATGGAACGCGAAGCGGAAATGTCGGTGACAGCCATGCGCGGGTGCCGAAGATATGGGCGCTAAACAGGGACCTATTGGCGCACTGTGCGTACGGAAGCGATCCGACCATCGCGGAAGACAACGCACACGAGATAGCAACCCTTGGCAAGACCAGTGGAAGGCAGAAGCAACGTTGGCTGGGAGAACGACCGCTGAATGATGGATCTACCGCTGATGTCGAACAACTGGACCATGACAGGCGATCCGCCTTTTACATCGATGTTCAGCGCCTCTCCTTGCCAGGAGGTGATCAGCTGCAATTGGCCATCCCGATGCGTTTCATCAACTGAGTTAGGCAATTGGTCCAAGCAGATCACCATGTCGCGTAACATGCTTCCGATCTGGATACCATTCCGCCATTCATTGCAGCGGATGGCCAGTGAATATGCACCGATCATGTTCGGGTATGCCCATTCGTAAACCCCCGCGGTCGAACTGAAGCTGATCAGATCTCCAGGAGGTGTGGCAATATCGGGCTGCTGATAGCCGGGTACTGGAATGTACGCCGTTCCTAAAGGCGTGACCAGTTCGAAGCTCAGGCTGTCGCCGTCAGGATCTGTGACCAAGGGATCATGGATCACGGAACTAGCGCTGAACTCCAGTTCGTTCTGATCTGATCCGAATACGGGTGATGAATTCTCCATTCCACTCACGACAATGAGCATTGCTGAAAGACCTAGCCACTGCGAGGACCCATTGGGGAGGTTCTCCAGGTTGTTCGGACGGGTCAGCTTCCATGCTCGGACCTCATACACACCTGGACCAGGAAGTGTATGTTGCCAGATATAGGTATCGATCTGGTTGGCGCAAGCACCAGCGATCTGTTCAATATTCGTTCTCGGAATGGTATCCGCACTTCCGTTCACGGAAGCAAGCAGTTCGGGCTGGTCAGTCGGTTCACTAGGGTCAATTGCAACACGCACTTCGAACTCCCATGTAAGACCTGAAACATGCCGATAGATGATGTCACCCCCATTCGCAGCCTGGGCCTTGGTAACAAAAAGGAAGCACAACGCTCCGAGTGTGCGAAGAACAGGTCTCATGCTGTTGCAGATGAAAGATCGCATGTCCCGAATCTACGTGATCCTGCTCATGATGTCGGCCACGGTGCGTCCGGTCGCCCCACCCCGCTCCCGAACAAAGCTCCTCACCGCATCACTGGCCTTTCGCAGTGCATCAGGCTCGTCCAACAGCCGCTTCAGCACCGCGCGCAGTTCATTGGCGTTCCTCACCTCGAAGCCTGCCCCGGCCTCGATCAAGCCCAAGCGCCTCAGCGGACCAAGGCCAGGCGAACGGACCTAACCGCAGCAGAAACATCGTGCGCTACAACAGAATAAATGCCGCTGGTCAGGAGCGAAAGGTCAATGGTGCCATTGTTGTTGGGACCGAGTTGAAGGACCGTGCGTCCGGCAGCATCGAAAACGCGCAGATCCGTATTGGGCATGCTGATCTTATACAGCCCATAACTGCCGTTCGGCGTGAGCCACGGCGTCCCCGTCACGGCAGCATCGGCCATGCCCGTTGGGATCTGTGCGATACAGAGCGTCATATCACGTGTCACTTCGCCGACCGTGATATATGTTCCGGCCACAAGTCGGCGTTCGGTGCATTTGATCGCGATCTGGTAGTAGCCCGACAAATTCGGCTGGGACCAGAGCAATACCCCAGTGGCTGGATCCACCCATATGAAGTCGCCGGGTGGTGTGACCGCCTCGGGCTGCATGTAGCCAGGGAGCGGGTCGAAAATGCCATCATCGTCCAGGTCACCCCCTAAGCAGGCGACAAGCTCGAAGCTGAGACTGTCCCCATCCGGGTCGGTGACCTGTGGGTCGTGCACAAGCGTGCTCCACGAGTATGCCTGATCGGTCACAGGCGCATTGAACCGGGCGGAACTGTTCGCGCCGAAGGAGTTGATCTCCAGCACGGCGCTGAGGCCTAGCGGCACATTCACGCTATTGGGGATGTTCATTAGCCCAGGAGTACGATTAGGATCTTGTACGGTCATCAGGTACGCACCGGGTCCAGCGAAGACGTGGGAGATCGGATAGATGCACTGGATCGTGCTGGGACAGCCCCCCAACGGGATGCTGTCGGTACGCGGGACGGTATCCACGTCATTCCCAATGTGCAGGATCACTTCGGGCCTGTCCGCTGGCGCACCCGGGTCCATGTATAGATGGATCTCGATCCTGTAGAGGTAGCCCCCGCCGACGACGCCGAGATATTCATAGCGGATCTCTCCACCGCGGCTATGCGTGGCATGGCACAACAGGTTTCCAACAGATAGGACAATGACCAGCAAAGGGCGAAGCATGTTCATTGGCGGGGAAGGTCGTGTATTCCGCGGGCTAACGCTGAAGGTAACCCGTAATTGCGTTGATGATGCGGTCCGTTGCCCCACAGCGCTCGTGCACATAACGGCCCGCCGCCTCGCTAGCCTTGGCCAGCGCATCCTTGTCGCTCAGCAACCGGTCGAGCACCGCGCGCAGTTCCTCCGCGTTCTTCACCTCGAAGCCAGCGCCCGCATCGATCAAGCCTTTCGCCTCGGCGAACTTGGTGTGCTTCGGACCGAAGATCACCGGCTTACCCCACGCCGCCGCTTCCAGCAGGCTGTGGATCCCATCACCGAAGCCACCGCCCACGTAGGCAATGTCACCATACCGATAGAGGCGGGCCAAGAGGCCCATGCGGTCCACCAGCAACGTGCGGATGCCGGGCGGAAGCCCGTTACCGGTGGCCACGGCACGCTCCAATTCGCTCCACATGGCCAGCGGTTTGGGAAACGTGGCTTCAACGGATGCCAAGTGCTCTGCATGAAGTTCGTGCGGTGCGATGAGGATGCGCGGTTCTGTGTGCAGCCGGGTGATGGCCTTCAGCACCAAGGCCTCATCCGCAGGCCACGTGCTTCCGCAGACCAGCATGGGACCAGGTTCCGCCGCAACGAATGCATCCGCAGGAGGTAGCTCTTCGCACGCTTCCACAATGGCCGAAACCCGATCGAAGCGCGTGTCGCCGCTCACGCTCACATGGTTCACCTCAACACCTGAGAGCAGCTCGCGCGACTGTTCGTCCTGCACGAAGAGGTGCGTGAAGCAGCCCAGCATGCTGCGCCAGGTTGCACCGTACCAACGGAAGAAAGGCTGGTCGGCACGGAAGATCCCGCTCACCAGATAAAGCGGTACCTGCCGCCGCTTCAACGCCTGCAGGTAGTGATACCAGAATTCATATTTGACGAACAGCGCGCAACGCGGAGCGATCAGGTCCACCAACCGTTCTGCATGGGCCCCGGAATCAGCGGGCAGGTAATCGACATGGGTGGCCAGCGCGTAGTCCCTGCGAGCCTCGTAACCGCTGGGGCTGAAGAAGGTGATGAGCACAGGCAGCTCCGGACGTTGGGCCTTGATGGCTTCCAGCACTGGCCGGCCCTGCTCGAACTCACCGACGCTGGCGCAATGCATCCACATGCACCCGCGCAGGGCATCGCGCTTCGCCGACAGCCGCTCCCACACGCCCTCCCGCCCCTGCACCCACGCGCGGGCCTTGGGGTTCCAGCTTGCAGCCACCCGGATGCCGGCATGGTAAATCCCGATCGCGGCGGAGTAGAGCACGGGCATGCCGATCAATAAAAGCGGTCGTCGCGGGCCTTGTAGATCGGCAGTGTCCAACCGAAGCGCAGGCCGTTCAGGCCGTCAACGCGCTGGGCATCGTCCGTGCGTCCCGTGTCGAAGTTGTACGGCCGCAAAGTGCGCGTGAAGCCCATGTTCAGTTCGAAGCCCACCATGAAATTCACCAGCCGTCGGTTACCGAAATGCTGGTAGCCCATGAAGAACATGGCCGCAGGTCCGGCGGTCAGGCGGTCATAGCCCTTGAGGTAGTCACCTTCGAGCGCGGGCACCACGTTGTTCTGCGTTTCGATCCGCACTTTGTGCCGCATATAGCCACCGCCGAGCTTCAGCAGTATGCCGCTGTTGGGGTTGGGGCCCGCCACGGGGATGATCTTGCCGGCGACGAGCATCACGGTGTATCCACGCTCGTAAAGGAGCACCGTGGCAGGCTGCCCGTCCTGGTCCACGATGTCACCGTTGTCGGCGATCATCTGGTTCAACATCGCATTGTCGTTCACCCGGTTCCCGAAGATGAAGGACCCCTCCGCGCCCAGGTAGTAGTTGCTGCGGAATTTCACGCCGGCACTGAGCCCGATGTTGCTGTTGGGCCCGAAGCGGATCCCCATGTCGCCCTGCGGCAGCTGATAGGCGTAGCTCACCGTAACAGGCACGATCACAATGGACGTATCCCGGATGCCATACTGCGCGTATACGCTGTTCTGCGCCAACGCAACGAGCAGCACGAGGAGGAATGAAGAACGCATGGGAGCGCGAAAATAGGCCGGTCCGCGGCTGGGAACGCCCCCTGGGTCCGCGACCGGTTGAGGTAAACCAGGTAAGAGGGGCCGGAAGCCCAGCCACCGCCATAGGATATCTTCGCGCCCGCTCCTCCGGAACGGAGGCCCAGGCCTGATGCCCATGGAAACTGCCGCTGCGATGAAACCCATTCAAATGGTCGACCTGGTCGGCCAATACCAGAAGATCAAACCGGAGGTGGATGCCGCGCTCCAGCGTGTCATCGATACCGCCGCGTTCATCAACGGTCCGGAGGTGAAGGAGTTCGAGAAGGAACTGGCCGCCTACCTCGGCATCAAGCACGTGATCGGCTGCGCGAACGGCACGGATGCCTTGCAGATCGCCATGATGGCGCTGGACCTCAAGCCGGGCGACGAGATCATCACCTGTTCCTTCACCTTCGTTGCCACCGTGGAAGTGGTGGCGCTGCTCGGCATCACCCCTGTGTTCGCGGATGTGCTGCCCGGCACCTACAACATCGATCCGGAGGACATCGAGCGGAAGATCACCCCGCGCACCAAGGCCATCGTGCCCGTACACCTGTTCGGCCAGAGCGCAGACATGGAGGCCATCATGGCCATCGCGAAGGAGCACAAGCTCTTCGTGATCGAGGACAACTGCCAGGCCATCGGTAGCGACCACACCTCAGCCAACGGCACCAAGCGCAAGTCCGGAACGCTCGGGAACATCGGGACCACGAGCTTCTTCCCCAGCAAGAACCTCGGCTGCTATGGCGATGGTGGAGCGCTCTTCACCAACGATGACGAACTGGCGAAGAGGCTGCGCCGTGTATGCAACCACGGCAGCGAGGTGCGCTACTACCATGAAGTGGTGGGCGTGAACAGCCGCCTGGACGCCATGCAGGCCGCGGTGCTCCGCGTGAAGCTGCGCCACCTGGATGCGTACGCCGCTGCGCGCAATGCGGCAGCTGCTCATTACGACAAGGCGCTGGCAGGCATGGTGCACATCATTACCCCGCAACGCAGCCCGTACAGCACCCATGTCTTCCACCAATACACCTTGCGGGTGACGGGCGGGCACCGCGATGGTCTCAAGAAGCATCTGGAAGCGAACGGCGTGCCCTGCATGATCTACTACCCCGTACCCTGTCATCTGCAGAACGCTTATCGCAGCGAGCGCTTCCGGGAAGGCTCCCTGCCCGTGACCGAACAGCTCACCAACGAAGTGCTTAGCCTGCCCATGAGCACCGAACTCGATAACGAACAACTCGCGCACATCACCGCCATGGTGATGAGCTACTTCAACCAGTAAATCGTAAGGGCGGGAAAATTCCCGCCCCACCACAGCCCATGAACATCGCAGTAGTAGGAACAGGATATGTAGGACTCGTTACAGGAACATGCTTCGCGGAGACGGGCAACCATGTGGTCTGCGTGGACATCAACGCCGAGAAGGTGAAGATGATGAAGGAGGGCAAGGTGCCCATCTATGAACCGCACCTCGACGTGCTCTTCGAGCGCAACATCCGGCAGGGCCGCCTGGAATTCACCACCGACCTGGCCACCGCGCTGGAGAAGGCGCAGATCGTGTTCCTGGCACTGCCCACGCCTCCCGGTGAGGATGGCAGCGCGGACCTGAGCTACGTGCTGAACGCTGCGGCCGACATCGGCAAGTTGATGAAGGACTACAAGGTGCTCGTGGACAAGAGCACCGTGCCCGTGGGTACCGCCGAGAAGGTGACCGAGGCGGTGAAGAAGTTCGCCAAGGTGGACTTCGACGTGGTGAGCAACCCCGAATTCCTGCGTGAAGGGTTCGCGGTGGACGACTTCCTGAAGCCCGATCGCGTGGTGGTGGGCACCAGCAGCGCGCGCGCACGCAAGCTCATGGAGGAACTCTACAAGCCCTTCGTACGGCAGGGGAACCCGATCATCTTCATGGATGAGCGCAGCGCGGAGCTCACGAAATACGCGGCCAATGCCTTCCTCGCCGCCAAGATCACGTTCATGAACGAGATCGCGAACTTCTGCGAGGCCGTGGGCGCCGACGTGGACAAGGTGCGCATCGGCATGGGCAGCGACACCCGCATCGGCAAGCGGTTCCTCTTCCCCGGTATCGGGTATGGCGGAAGCTGCTTCCCCAAGGACGTGCAGGCCTTGGCCAAGAGCGGCAAGGAGGCCGGTTACGACTTCCAGATCATCGAGAGCGTGATGAAGGTGAACGAGGAGCAGAAGACCGCCCTCATGCCGAAGATCAAGAAGCACTACGGTGGCAGTTTGAAGGGCAAGCACTTCGCCATGTGGGGTCTGGCCTTCAAGCCGGACACCGACGACATCCGCGAGGCCCCGGCCCTGTACATGATCGACGCGCTCCGCGCTGAGGGCGCCACCGTGGCCGCCTTCGACCCCGAGGGCATGAAGAACGTACAGCGGATGAAGGGAGATATCATCCGTTACGCCACCGACGAATACGACTCCCTGAAGGACGCGGATGCCTTGATCATCTGCACCGAATGGGCGGAATTCCGCACGCCGGACATGGAGCGGGTGAAGAGCGCGTTGAAGAAGCCCGTGATCTTCGATGGCCGTAACCTTTATGAGCTCGACACCATGAAGGAGAAAGGCTTCACCTACGTGAGCATTGGACGCAACGTGGTGAACGCGTAATACCGCCCGAGCCCAGATCATCACTCATGTACCGTCGACCCATCGGGTCGACATACCCAACGAACATGGCCAAGAAAAAAACCGCCACTCCCGCCAAGGCCGTATCCAAAAAGTCTGCGCCAAAGGCCAGGGAGCGCGTGCTCATCACGGGTGCCGCAGGCTTCCTGGGGTCGCACCTCTGCGACCGATTCATCAAGGAAGGTTACCATGTCATCGGCATGGACAACCTGATCACCGGCCGCCTGAAGAACATCGAGCACTTGTTCAAGCTCGCCGACTTCGAATTCTACAATCACGACGTCAGCACCTTCGTGCATGTCCCGGGAGACCTGAAGTACATCCTCCACTTCGCCTCACCCGCATCCCCGATCGATTACCTGAAGATCCCGATACAGACGTTGAAAGTGAGCTCGCTGGGCACGCACAACCTGCTGGGACTTGCCAAGGCGAAAGGCGCCCGCATCCTGGTGGCCAGCACCAGCGAGGTGTACGGCGATCCGCAGGTGCATCCGCAAACAGAGAACTATTGGGGCCATGTGAACACCGTGGGTCCACGCGGTGTGTACGATGAGGCCAAGCGCTTCCAGGAGGCCATCACCATGGCCTACCACACCTACCACGGCGTGGAAACGCGCATGGTGCGCATCTTCAACACCTACGGTCCGCGCATGAGACTTAATGATGGGCGGGTGTTGCCGGCGTTCATCGGCCAGGCCCTGCGCGGCGAGGACCTCACCATCTTCGGCAAAGGCAACCAGACCCGCAGCTTCTGCTATGTGGATGACCTGATCGAAGGCATCTACCGGTTGTTGAAGAGCGACTACGCAGGACCGGTCAACATCGGCAACCCGGCGGAGATCACCATCAAGCAGTTCGCGGAGGAGATCGTGAAGCTCACCGGCACCAAACAGAAGCTGATCCACAAGCCGCTTCCGCAGGACGACCCCATGCAGCGCCAGCCCGACATCACCCTGGCGAAAAAGCTGCTGAAGTGGCAGCCGAAGGTGAGCCGCGCCGAAGGCCTGAAGATCACGTACGCCTACTTCAAGAGCCTTTCCGCAAAAGAGCTTCACGAAAAGGACCACAACACGTTCGAGGGCTACGCCCGAAAGTGATGCGGTCCATCGTCCCACCGTCCGTCCGCTGACCGCGTGCCCGTCCCGAAGCATCGCCCCGCTGAGGAGAAGCCCCTCGTACCGCTCCGCATCGCGGGCGTCCCCGAGCACTTCAACCTGCCCTGGCACCTCGGCCTGGAGCGTCGCGCGTTCGTCCGCGCGGGCGTGGAACTGAAATGGCGCACCGTACCCGAAGGCACCGGTGCCATGTGCAAACTGTTGCGCAATGGAGAGGTGGACATGGCCGTGCTGGTGATGGAAGGCGCTGTGCGCGACATCCTCGGCGGCAACCCCAGCCGCATCGTTTCCCAGTTCGTGGATACGCCGCTCAACTGGGGCGTGCATGTGGGCGCTCATACGGAACTGCACGCACCGGCGGACCTGCGGGGCGTTCCCTTCGCCATCAGCCACATGAACTCCGGGAGCCACTTGATGGCCCTGTCGTATGCCCAACAGCACGGGTGGTCGCCATCGGAGAAGGACTTCATCGTGGTGAACGACCTGAAAGGTGCGGTCGCACGCCTGAAAAGCAGCGGGCCGGCCATATTCCTGTGGGAGAAGTACATCACGGCAGCGCACGTGCATAGCGGCGAATTGCGCCGCGTGGATGAACACCGACCCACCTGGCCCTGCTTCGTGGTTGTGGCGCGTAACGAGGTCATCGAAGCGCATGCCAGGGAGATCCAGCTCACGCTGAAAGTGGTGCGTGACCAAGCGCGCGGGCTGATGGCAAAGCGGACGGCACCGGAGATGATAGCACAACGCTACGGCCTTACGCTGGAAGATGCTCGCGAGTGGTTCCGGGGCGTGCGTTGGAACGTGGCGGGAGGCATCGACGAAGCGGCCGTACGCACCGTGGCCATGGTCCTCCAAGGGGTGGGCATGACCGGGCCCCGGTCCCCTGACGCTGCGCCAGCCGAACTCCTGCTGAAGCCCCTGTAGTCCTCGGTTCCCAGGCCTTCGCCGCCTACCTGTGGTGCGAGCACCCCAGTACGCTGCCGGATCGGTACATTCGCAACCCTTTTCAGGCCCGGTGCCATGCGCACATGGCCACCTTGAGCACATGGACTACACAGCCCACCCCACCGCTGTCATCGACGACGGATGCGACATCGGCAACGGAACGCGCATCTGGCACTTCAGCCACATCATGGCGGGCTGTGTGCTGGGGGAGAACTGCAACATCGGCCAGAACGTGGTGATCAGCCCGGGCGTGAAGCTGGGCCGCAACGTGAAGGTGCAGAACAACGTGAGCATCTACACCGGGGTGGAGTGCGAGGATGATGTGTTCCTGGGTCCATCCATGGTCTTCACCAACGTGATCAACCCGCGCAGCGCCGTGAACCGGCGGGGGGAATACCTTCGCACCCGCGTGAGAACAGGGGCTTCCATCGGTGCCAACGCCACCATCGTGTGCGGGCATGACATCGGTCGCTTCGCCTTCATCGGCGCGGGCGCCGTGGTCACCAAGGAGGTGCCCGACTTTGCGCTGGTCGTGGGCAATCCGGCCCGCCAGACGGGTTGGATGAGCGAATTCGGCCACAAGCTGAAGTTCGATGCCCAAGGAGAGGCCACCTGTTCCGAAAGCGGTCAACGGTACAAGCTGGAGAACGGAAACGTGAAGCGCATCGCCTGAACCATGAGCTCCGACCAGAAGATCAGATTTGCCGTGGTGGGTTGCGGCCACATCGGAAAGCGCCACGCCGAGATGGTGAAGCGCCACCCCGAGGCCGAACTGCTCGCCGTCTGCGACCCAGGTCCGAACGAGGTGACCAAGGCCGACCAGTTCGGGGTTCCTGTCTTCGCCGACATCGAGACCATGTTGCGCGAGGTGCCGGGCATCGACGTGGTGAACGTGTGCACGCCCAACGGCCTGCACGCCAGACAGAGCCTGAAGGCCTTGGAGGCCCACAAGCACGTGGTGTGCGAGAAGCCCATGGGGCTCAGCAAGGCGGAATGCGAGGAAGTGTTGTACAAGGCCCTGCAGGTGCATCGCACCGTCTTCGGCGTGATGCAGAACCGATACTCCCCGCCCAGCCAGTGGATCAAGAGCGTGATCGACGACGAACGACTCGGTGACATCTTCATCGTGCAGGTGAACTGCTACTGGAACCGCGACGAACGCTACTACAAGAAGGGCGGTTGGAAAGGGCGTCAGGACCTCGATGGAGGCACGCTCTTCACCCAGTTCAGCCACTTCATCGACATCATGTACTGGCTGTTCGGCGACATCACCGACATCCAGGCCAAGTTCGCCGACTTCAATCACGCCGGTCTCACCGAATTCGAGGACAGCGGTCTGGTCACGTTCAACTTCGTGAACGGCGGCATGGGCTGCATCAACTACAGCACCTCGGTATGGGACAGGAACCTGGAGAGCAGTCTTACCGTGATCGGCAGCAAGGGCAGTGTGAAGATCGGCGGACAGTACATGGACCAAGTGGAAGTGTGCCACATCAAGGACTACACCATGCCTGCGCTCGCTCCCACCAACCCGGCCAACGACTACGGCGCATACAAGGGCAGCGCCAACAACCATAGCTACATCATCGAGAACGTGGTGGACACGCTGAAAGGCCGCACCACGCTCACCACCAACGCGCTTGAAGGCCTGAAGGTGGTCGACATCATTGAACGCATCTATAAGCTCAGGAAATGAACCTCTACGAACGACTGCTGAAGAAGGACGCCAAGCTGGCCGTGATCGGCCTTGGTTACGTGGGATTGCCGATCGCGCTGGCCTTTGCGCGGAAGATCAAGGTCGTGGGCTTCGACATCAACCAGAAGCGGGTGGACATGATGCGCCGCAATGTGGACCCGAGCAACGAGCTTACCGCAGAGGACTTCAAGGGCTGCGACATCCACTTCAGCGCCGACCTCAACGACCTGCGCGACGTCGAGTTCTTCATCGTGGCCGTGCCCACCCCCATCGACGACCAGAACATCCCCGACCTGAAGCCCTTGCTGGGCGCAACGCGCACCGTTGGCCAGGTGCTGAAGAAGCACGATTACGTGGTGTACGAGAGCACCGTGTATCCCGGCTGCACCGAGGAGGATTGCGTGCCCTTGCTCGAAAGCCTCAGCGGCCTGAAGTACATCTCCGACTTCAAGGTGGGATACTCTCCTGAGCGCATCAACCCGGGCGACAAGCAACACACCCTGAGCAGCATCGTAAAGGTGAGCAGCGGCTGCGATCCCGAGAGCGCGGAGATCATCGCCCAGGTGTACGAGCTGGTGGTGGCGGCCGGCGTGCACCGCGCCACGAGCATCAAGGTGGCGGAGGCCGCGAAGATCATCGAAAACACGCAGCGGGACGTGAACATCGCGCTCACCAACGAGCTCTCGATCATCTTCAACAAGATGGGCATCAACACCTACGATGTGCTGGAGGCGGCGGGAACGAAATGGAACTTCCTGAAGTTCCAGCCGGGCCTCGTGGGCGGCCACTGCATCGGCGTGGATCCCTATTACCTGGTATACAAGGCGAAGGAACTCGGCTACCATGCCCAGATCATCGACAGCGGCCGCTATGTGAACGACAGCATGGGCGGGTACGTGGCCAAGCAGACCGTGAAAAAGGTGATCGCCGCAGGGAAGAACCCCGCCGAAAGCCGCGTGCTGGTCATGGGCGCCACCTTCAAGGAGAACGTCACCGACATCCGCAACAGCAAGGTGGCCGATGTGGTGCGCGAGCTCAAGAGCTTCAGCTGCCATGTGGACGTGGCCGACCCGCACGCCGACAGCGCGGAGGTGAAGCACGAATACGGCTATGACCTGGTGGGCGAGATGAAGGGCCCGTACGATGCCATCATCGTGGCCGTGAACCACACCGAATACGCCGACAAGGACGAGGCCTGGTTCAAGAAGATGCTCACACCGAAGGGTGTGCTTGTGGACCTGAAAGGCATCTACCGGAAAAAGGTGAAGGACCTTTCCTACTGGAGCTTATGACCCATACGCGAACGATCCTCATCACAGGTGGGGCCGGCTTCATCGGCAGCCATGTGGTGCGCTTGTTCGTCCGCGACCACCCCCGCTACCGCATCGTGAACCTCGATGCGCTCACCTACGCCGGCAACCTGGAGAACCTGCGCGACATCGAGGACGCGCCCAATTACACCTTCATCAAGGCCGACATCCGCGATGGGCGGGCGATGATGGAGCTGTTCAAGCAACAGGACATCACCGACGTGATCCACCTGGCGGCGGAAAGTCACGTGGACCGCAGCATCAGCGATCCCATGGCCTTCGTGGAAACGAACGTGGTGGGCACGGCGAATCTCCTGAACGCCGCTCGTGATGCGTGGAAGGGATCATTCGAAGGCAGGCGGTTCTACCACGTGAGCACGGACGAGGTGTATGGATCTTTGCACCATGGCGGCTTCTTCACGGAGGAAACACCCTACGACCCCCAAAGCCCCTACAGCGCAAGCAAAGCGGCCAGTGACCATTTCGTTCGTGCATACGGCAATACGTACAAGCTGCCGTTCGTGCTGAGCAACTGCAGCAATAACTATGGCAGTCACCAGTTCCCGGAGAAGTTGATCCCGCTCATGATCAACAACATCATCCAGAACAAGCCGCTGCCCGTCTATGGCAAGGGCGAGAACGTGCGCGACTGGCTGTGGGTGGAGGATCATGCACGCGCCATCGATGTGGTGTTCCACAAGGGTCTCATCGGGGAGACCTATAACATCGGTGGCCACAACGAGTGGAAGAACATCGACCTGGTGCAGCTGCTGTGCCGCATCATGGATGCGAAGCTCGGCCGCACGCCGGGCGACAGTGCCAAGCTGATCACCTACGTTACGGACCGGATGGGCCATGACCTCCGCTACGCCATCGATGCCACCAAGATCAAGCGCGAACTGGGCTGGGTGCCGAGCATCACCTTCGAGCTGGGTCTGGACCGCACGGTGGACTGGTACCTGGCGAACGGTCCCTGGATGGAGCATGTGACCTCCGGCGCCTACCGCGACTATTACGAGGACCAATACACCAAGCGCTGACATGGGCTTTTTCAACAAGCTCTTCGGGCCCTCCCAGCCGGACCTAGGCCCGGCGGACCTGAGCGTGCTGAAGTGCGATGTCCACAGCCACTTCGTGCCCGGCATTGACGATGGGGCGCAGACGTTGGAACAGAGCATCGAGCTGATCAGCGCGATGCATGAACTGGGCTACACCAAGGTCGTGACCACCCCGCACGTGATGGCTGATGGCTACAGGAACTCACCTGAGATCATCCTGGGCGGCTTGGATAAAGTACGGAGCGAACTTCGCGCACGGTCCATTCCTGTGACCATCGAGGCGGCGGCTGAATACTACCTCGATCACGAACTGGAGGTGCGGGTGAAGGAGCGCACGGTGCTCACCTTCGGTAACAACCTTCTGCTGTTCGAACTCCCGTTCATCAGTGAACCAGTGGTGCTACTGAGCGTCGTGTTCGAAATGCAGACCGCCGGATACAAGCCCGTGCTCGCGCATCCGGAGCGCTACCAGTTCTGGCATGCGGATACCAGCATGCTGCAGAAGCTGAAGGACCGGGGCGTGCTCTTCCAGCTGAACACGATCGCGCTGATGGGGGCCTATGGTCCTTCAGTGAAGAAGGCCGCTGAAAGGATGATCGACCTGGGCTGGTACGAGTTGATCGGCAGCGACTGCCACAGCCTGGATCATGTGGAAGCCATCAAGGCCACCCTCACCGAACCCTACCTCCACAAGTTGATCGCGAGCGGAAAGTTGATCAACGCCACCCTGTAGTGGACACACGGTGCGCGCACCGCGATGTCACCGCCTGCAACGACCGCCCATGAGTAAAAGCCGCGATCTGCGATTCCGATCGTTGAAGGCCGCGGGCACGGTATTGCATCCGTTCATCCCCCGGCTTGGATACTGTATGGCGAATGTGTTTCACCGCACCACCGAACAGCTCGTGGACCAGCGTTGTTCAGTGCTTTGCAACACAACGGAATAAGCTCCGGACGCAAGACCATCAATGGCAATTGTGGAGCTGCTGGTCATCACGGGTAATTTCAGAACATCGCGCCCAGCCGCGTCGATGATGGTCAACCATCCCTTCTCGAATCCGGAAGGGAATTGCGGTCGTAAAATGCCCGGCGAGGCGACAATGTGGAAGGGCATGGCCGCATCATCATGGCCCGGCTGTCCTAGGGTTCTTTCGCAAATGGCATCCGCTGAGCTACGATAAACGCCTGTTCCAAGACTATCCACGCATTGAAGACCGACACCGGTCTCACAGTGATCGCAAAGGCAGATGATGGAGTAGAAGGGATGCCAGGTGGACCCGATCCCTTCCAGCCATTCCATCGGTGTGAACAAGGGGTCGTTCCAAGGGTCCGGGCAGCGATCGACCAACACCGTGAGGCGTTTGCGCGCGATGCCGAGGTGCATGATCGTATCGACGGACTGCACGATCGCAAGCGCTGTGTCGATCACGGGGTTCTCCACGATGTTCCACCCCACATGGGTGGTGTCACCGATATCCAGCGAGAAGTCATACATCAGGTACTCCTTTTCATTGCAGTCGGTGGATCTGCGCACCAAAGTCCGTCGTCCGTCATTGCGGAAATAAGCCGGGTACCCTGGGTGCAATTCATCCACAACGCTATACGATCGACCGCATAGCTCAAGTGAACTGGTGCAGGTGAAAGCGTCCACGCCGATCGGCATACCCATGATGTACCAGGCCACACTCCAGTGAGGCTGATCCGCAGCCGTAGGAAAAGGCTGCTGTGCCCGTGACTCGTACGAGGTCAACAGGAGAGCGAGGATCCCGAATGTCCTACCGTGCATGTCCATATGACAACAGCTCACAAGGTATCGCTGCCTGCGTATACCCGGTGACCTGCTCACCCGCCCCACACGATCGACCTCAGGGTCTCAGGCAGTGGGCATTGGGGATCCGCATCACGCCGCCGCGGTCTCCAACTCTTTGCTCACCTTCTTGAACAGGCCCTGCAACACGTTGCCCGGACCCACCTCCACCACCTTCGCTGCGCCATCAGCCAGCATGTTCTGCATGGTCTGAGTCCAGCGAACCGGCGCCGTGAGCTGCGCGATGAGGTTGGCCTCACTCTCCCTCAGGGTCTCACGAAGTGGACCCTGAGGATAACTATCACTTCAGGAACATGTTCCGCGAAAAGTCGATCAGGAAGGCCAGGAGCATGAGAGCAAAAGCACTCATATGGATCCTGCGATATCGCATCGCTTGTTGAAGATCAGGTCTGATATCATCGAGTCTCCGGAACAAGGCCAACTCCTTGATCTCCGAATATCCCAGCGGGTCACGCAGCCTTGACCGTGGCCGAGGGAGGTCAGGGTATCTCAAACGGATTTCATTCCGCTTCTGGAATTCGGCGAAACTGAAAGCAAGCCAGGGGATCCCGCAAATACCGATCACAACGGCGCTCAAACTCATGCTGCCTATACTCACTCTCCCTCTGGGTCTCACGTAGTGGACACTGAGGATACATCTCACGCCGCCGCGGTCTCCAGCTCCTTGCTCACCTTCTTGAAGAGACCCTGCAGCACATTGCCGGGTCCTACCTCAATGACCTTCGTGGCGCCATCGCCCAGCATGTTCTGCATGGTCTGTGTCCAACGTACCGGGGCGGTGAGCTGCGCGATGAGGTTGGCCTTGATGCGGGCGGGATCGGTGTGCGCGCGCCCATCCACGTTCTGGTAGATGGGGCAGCGCGGGTCGACGATGGGTGTGTAGGCGATCGCCGTGGCGAGCTCGGCGCGTGCCGGTTCCATGAGCGGGCTGTGGAATGCACCGCCCACTTGCAGCAGCAATGCGCGCTTGGCACCGGCCGCCTTCAACGCTTCGCAGGCCGCGTTCACGGCCTCCACCGAGCCGC
This sequence comes from Flavobacteriales bacterium, assembly GCA_031411095.1. Classification (GTDB taxonomy): domain Bacteria; phylum Bacteroidota; class Bacteroidia; order Flavobacteriales_F; family PHOS-HE28; genus PHOS-HE28. The sequence goes on from JANOAK010000016.1 coordinate 78,956, forward strand.
TGATCACCAATTGTCCGGGGCAGTTGTAGTTCGCTGGTACGACCACGCCCGGGATCGTGGCACACACCTCCTCCACTTGGGCATCCTCCAGACCGAGGATCGCCGCCATGGTGCTCGGCTGCATTTCGCAGGCCTTCTGCATGGCGTTGGCGCGCGCCGCCACCAACTTGAGGCCATCGGAGAATTCCATGGCACCTGCGGCCACCAAGGCGCTGAACTCACCCAATGAATGTCCGGCCACCATCGCCGGCTGGAACGCATCCCCCATCACCTTTGCTTTGATGGCGCTGTGCAGGAAGATCGCGGGTTGTGTGACGTTGGTCTGCTTGAGGTCGGCCTCCGTGCCCCGGAACATCACCTCGGTGATGGCAAAGCCCAGGATATTATTGGCATGCTCGAAGAACACGCGGGCGTTGGCATCGGACTCATAGAGCTCCTTGCCCATTCCGGGGAACTGGCTGCCTTGTCCGGGGAATACGTATGCGGTCATGGGTCCTGGTGTTGCTTCCTGCGAGCGTGTTGGTGGGCGATGCCGGTCAGTGCAGCCGGGAGCTGATGAGCTGAATGAACTCCTCGCGCGTGCGGTTGTCGGTGAGGAAAATGCCCGTGAAGGCGGAGGTGGTGGTCACGCTGTTCTGCTTCTGGATCCCGCGCATCTGCATACAGAGGTGTTGGGCCTCGATCACCACGGCCACGCCCATGGGCCGCAGGGCGGCGTGAATGCAATCGCGGATCTCATTGGTGAGCCGTTCCTGCACCTGTAATCTGCGGGCGAAGGCATCCACCACACGGGGGATCTTGCTGAGGCCCACGATGCGTCCGTCAGGGATGTAGGCCACGTGCGCCTTGCCGAAGAACGGCAGCATGTGGTGCTCGCACATGCTGTACACTTCGATGTCCTTCACCACCACCATCTGGCTGTAATCCTCCGTGAACATGGCGCTCTTGAGGATGGCCGTGGGGTCCAGGTCGTATCCGTGCGTGAGGTACTGCAGCGCCTTGGCAACGCGCTCAGGCGTGCGTTTCAGGCCCTCGCGCTGGGGATCCTCACCGATGGCCTCGAGGATCTCCTCGTAATGGCCGCCGATGCGCTTGAGCGACTTCTGGTCGTATTGGTCCACGCGGGAATAACCGTCCACGGCATCCTCGGGGCCCAGGTTGTTCTTCTTCGCCATGTCAGTTCCCGTAATACTCCACGTGGTTGTTCTCGGTCTCCTTCACCTTCACGCAGTGCAGTTCGGCACCCAGGGAACGGACAGGTACCAGCAGTTGTTCCCAGATGGCGATGGCCAGGTTCTCCGTGCTGCTGAACCGGCCTTTCATGAACGGCACATCCATGTCGATGTTCTTGTGGTCGAGCTGGTCCACCACATGGGTATGCATCAGGCGGCTCAGCGCGCTGAGGTCCACCACGAACCCGGTCTCCTTGCTCGGCTCACCTTTTACCGTGACCCACAGCTCGTAATTGTGGCCATGCCAGTTCGGATTACTGCATTTCCCGAAGACCTCGAGGTTCTTGTCGAGGCTCCAATCGGGTCGGCTGAGCTTGTGGGCGGCGCTGAAGCGTTCGCGACGGGTGATGTGTACAAGGGCCATGGCGGCGGAAGGGGTTGGCAAAGGTAGGTAGGATGCCCGGCCCCTACTTTCGCACCGGCCAGGGCCCCAAGGCGCCTCGGCAGTACAATGATCGTTGTAACGGGAGCAGCCGGGTTCATTGGGAGTTGCCTGGTAGGCGAACTGCTGAAGGCGGGTTATACCGATATCGTGGCGGTCGATGACTTCAGCCGGGCGGACAAGGTGCCGAACCTGGCGGGCAAGACCCTCACCGCCCGCATCCACCGGGACGAGTTCTTCACCTGGCTCGATGCGAACGAGCGCTTCGTCCAGTTCATCTTCCATCTGGGCGCACGCACGGACACCACCGAGTTCGATCATCGCATCTTCGACGAGCTGAACGTCCGGTACAGCCAGCGGGTATGGGAGGCGTGCGTTCGCTTCGGCATTCCCCTGGTGTACGCCTCCTCCGCCGCCACATACGGAGCCGGGGAGCGCGGCTATGATGACGACCACGCCACGATCCCGAACCTGCGTCCACTGAACCCCTATGGGGAAAGCAAACAGGCCTTCGATGTGTGGGCGCTGCAGCAGGCCGCTGGCGGTGTGGGGACCGTGGGTGCCCCATATTTCTGGGCAGGGCTCAAGTTCTTCAACGTATATGGCCCGAATGAGGACCACAAAGGGCGCATGGCGAGCGTGGTTTTCCATGCCTTCAACCAGATATCGGGTACCGGCGGCATGAAGCTCTTCCGCAGTCACCGTCCGGAGTATGAGGATGGTGGGCAATTGCGCGATTTCGTGTACGTGAAGGACGTGTGCTCAGTATGCATCTGGCTCATGGAGCACCGTAGGCATCCGGCGATCTACAACCTGGGCAGTGGCACGGCGCGTACCTTCCTCGATCTGGCGCGTGCGACCTTCGCGGCCCTGGACAGGCCGGAGCGCATCGAGTTCATCGACACGCCCGCCGACATCCGGGACAAGTATCAGTATTTCACCGAGGCGCAGATGGAGAAGCTCCGGAGCGCCGGTTATGATCGGGCATTCTCTTCCTTGGAGGAAGGTGTTACGGACTATGTGCGTGAATACCTGTCGAAGGGCCTTCGCAATTGAAGGCTCAATGCGCCCCGCCACCCCGGGCTGGTGGCGCCTTGGGCGCGATCAGCTGAACGAATGCTCGCTCAGGTGGGGCACCGAGGCCAGTTCCTCACGCAATGCGAGCAACTCGGACCGCACGCGCCGCAAGCGATCCACCAATTCCTGGGTATTGTCCACCTGTCCGCGTGACCCGCGCAACTGATCCTTCGCGCCTTGGATGGTGAAGCCCTTGTCCTTCAGCAGCACTTGTATCTCACGCACCTTGGCGATATCATCCTTGGTGTAAAGCCGATCGCCCTTCCCTGTGCGCTTGGGGCGCAGCATGCCGAACTCCTTTTCCCAATAACGCAACAGCGAGGTGTTCACCTCCAGTTGCTCAGCCACCTCGCCAATGGTCCAGTAGATGCGCTCGATCGTCTTCTCTTTCAGTGGCATGGGAGCGTGCTCACGGTTCACGACCGCTTCTTGTGGAGGCTAAAGTACGGATCAGTCGAACGATTGGCTCGCGTTGCGCGACTGTTCGATCATTCGCGCATACTCGTCCGGCGTAAGGCTGTTGAACAGGTAGTTGGCGGGGTCCACCGCTGTGCCCGCCTTGTGCACCTCATAATGGAGGTGCGGTCCGGAGCTCAGACCGGTATTGCCGGACAATCCGACCAGGTCGCCGCGCTTTACGCGCTGACCCTTGCGCACCTTCACCTGCGACAAGTGGGCGTACAGCGTTTCGTATCCAAAGCCATGATCAACGATCACGTGGATGCCAAAGCCTGAGGAACTGTACTCGGCGAACGTCACACGTCCATCGCCGGCGGAATGCACTTCGGTGCCCACGGGCGAGGTGAAGTCCAGACCTTGGTGCATCTTGTTGATCTTCAGGATCGGGTGCATGCGTTCACCGAAGCCGGAGCTCACCTGTGTAAGCTCATTGGGGATGGGTTGTATGCTCGGAATGCTTGCCAGCATCTCCTGCTTGCGCATCGCCAGCTGGGCCACTTCATCGAACGACACGCTCTGCACGTACAACTGCTTGGCCAGCATGTCCAACCGCTTCCGGGTGCCGATCACGAGGTCGCTGCTGGCATAGCCCTCGAGGTTCTTGTACCGGTTCACCCCGCCGATCCCCGCGCGCCGGATGTTCTGGGGGATGGGGTCGGCCTCGAAGATCACGCGGTACACATTGTCATCGCGACGCTGAACGTCGTAGAGGACGGATTCGATCTCGTTCAAGCGTTTGTTCACCAGGTCGTATTGCACAGCCAGTTGCTGGTTCTCCCGTTTGAGCGCGGCCTCCTTGGGGGAATCGATCCATTGGAAGGCGAGGAAGATGCCGGCGATGCCCAGCAAGAGGCCCGGCATCAACGCCAGGGCCGTGCGCTTGGCCTTCTGCCACCCGGTGATTCGGATGCGCTCGAAGTTCAGCGTATCGGGGTTGAAGCGGTACTTCAGCTCGGCCATGGGGGTCGCGAATTTACCGCATGCCCGGCAATGATGGTGGTCCGCACGGCCTGTCCTCACCGTTTACCTTCGCCGCGCTTTTTTACCACCCCCATGACCTCCCGCGAGATCCGCCAGACGTTCCTCGACCATTTCGCCAAGCACGGCCACACCATTGTACCCAGTGCGCCCATGGTGGTGAAGGACGACCCCACGCTGATGTTCACCAACGCGGGGATGAACCAGTTCAAGGACCTTTTCCTGGGAAACCGCCCCGCGAAGCACAAGCGCATCGCCGACACCCAGAAATGCCTGCGCGTATCGGGCAAGCACAACGACCTGGAGGAGGTGGGCATCGACACGTACCACCACACGATGTTCGAGATGCTCGGCAATTGGAGCTTCGGCGATTACTTCAAGAAGGAAGCCATCGCATGGGCCTGGGAGCTGTTGGTGAAGGAGTACGGGATCGATCCAGCGAACATCTACGTCACCTACTTCGGTGGCGATGAGGCCGACAAGCTGCCCGCGGACACCGAGACGCGCGATCTGTGGCTGCAGTTCATGCCCTCCGAGCGCATCCTGCCCTTCAGCCGCAAGGACAACTTCTGGGAGATGGGCGACACCGGACCCTGCGGGCCGTGCACGGAGATCCACGTGGATGTTCGCACGGCGGAAGAGAAGAGGCAACAGCCCGGCCACGAACTCGTGAACAACGATCACCCGCAGGTGATCGAGATCTGGAACAATGTGTTCATGCAGTTCGAGCGCAAGGCCGATGGCTCGCTACACACGCTGCCCGCCCAGCATGTGGACACCGGCATGGGCTTCGAGCGCCTGTGTATGGTCCTACAAGGCAAGCGCAGCAACTACGACACCGACGTGTTCCAGCCGCTGATCCAGGCGATCGCGGAACCGTGCGGCAAACCATACGGCGGATCCTCCGCGATGCCAGCCGAAGGCGGGTCGGCCCGGCATGACAATTCGGGCGAGAAGGCTGACATCGCCATGCGCGTGATCGCGGACCACCTCCGCGCGATCACCTTCGCCATCGCCGACGGACAGCTGCCCAGCAACACCGGCGCGGGCTACGTGATCCGCCGGATCCTGCGTCGTGCCGTGCGCTACGGTTACAGCTTCCTCGGCGTCACAGAGCCGTTCATGCACACGCTGGTGCCCACGCTGGTGGCACAGATGGGCGATCAGTTCCCCGAACTGAAGCAGCAGCAGGGCATCGTGGAGAACGTGATGTTGGAGGAGGAGAAGGCCTTCCTGCGCACACTGGAACAGGGCACGAAACGGATCGAACAGGCGTTGGCCGAAAGCAAGGGCACCCTGCCCGGCGACAAGGCCTTCGAACTCTTCGACACGTTCGGATTCCCCATCGACCTCACGCAATTGATGGCGCGCGAACAAGGCCGCAGTGTGGACATGGCGGGCTTCGATGCGGAGCTGAAGAAGCAGAAGGAGCGCAGCCGCGCAGCCACGGCCGTCACCACCGGAGATTGGGTGGAGCTGAAGAAGGGCGATACCGAATTCGTGGGATACGACGAGCGCTCCAGCACAGCGCACATCCTGCGCTACCGCAAGGTGAGCGGCAAAGGCGGTGATCAATACCAGCTCGTCCTCGATCGCACGCCGTTCTATGCTGAAGGTGGCGGACAGGTCGGCGACCAGGGCTGGTTGGTGCAGGGCGACGATCAAGTGGAGGTGATCGATACCAAGCGCGAGAACCAGTTGGTGGTGCACTTCACGAAATCGCTGCCGAAGGAGGTGAACACGAAGGTCACCGCACAGGTGGACAGTTCACGGCGCGCGCTCACTACGCGCAACCACACGGCCACGCACCTGCTACACCACGCGCTGCGCAAGCACCTGGGCACGCACGTGGAGCAGAAAGGCTCGCTCGTGGCCCCCGACCGGCTGCGCTTCGACATCAGCCATTTCGCCAAGGTGACGCCGGAGGAACTGGCCACCATCGAGCGCGAGGTGAACACCATGATCACCGATGACATCGTGTTCGAGGACAAGCGCAACGTGCCCATCGCCGAGGCCAAGGCCATGGGCGCCATGGCGCTCTTCGGCGAGAAGTACGGCGACCATGTGCGCGTGGTGAAGTTCGGCCCCAGTGTGGAGCTCTGTGGTGGCACGCACGTGCCGCGCACCGGCGTCATCGGGCCGTTCCGCATCGTGAGCGAGGGAGCGCTGGCAGCGGGTGTGCGCCGGATCGAGGCCATCACCAGCGTGGAGGCCGAGCGCATGATCAACGAGAAGCTGGCGAAGCTCGATGCCATCAACGCCCTGCTGAAGCACCCTGCGGATGTGGTACAGGCCGTGGAAAAGCTTGTGGAGCAGCATGCCACCCTCACCAAGGAACTGGAAAAGGCAGCCCGCGAACGGGTGAAGAACTACGCGGCCTCCATACCGGGTCGGTTGACGAAGAACGCCCGGGGCATGTCGGTGCTGGTGGAGCAGGTGGACCTTGATGCGCAGAGCCTGAAGGACCTCGGGTACCAGTTACGCGAGCAGCAGCCCGCCCTGGCCTTTGTGGCCGGATCCGTGATCGATGGCAAACCCATGCTGGCGGTGTCCTTGGGCAAGGACTTCACCGAGGCCACGGGCCTGAAGGCGGTGGATATCATCAAACAGATCAGCCCGGAGATCATGGGCGGTGGTGGGGGCCAACCCGACTACGCCACAGCGGGCGGAAAGGAGCCCGGAGGCATGGCCAACGCCCTGAAAAAAGCGGAGGCGTTGCTGGGTTGAACAACGGAAAAGCCGCCTTGTCAGCGGCTTTTCGACAGCTCAGATAGGAGATCAGGCCCTGTGGCCGCGTACCATGGCAGGTGTGCGCGCCTGTTGCGCTGCTGCCCTGCCGGCCGATCAGGCGAGGCTGGTCCGCGACTTAAGAGGGTGAGCAGGGTCGTACACCTTGCCGTACACGGGTCCGATGTACTTCGTGTCGTAGCTCATGCCCAGGTTCAGGATGTACAGGCCGTTGAGGGCGATCACCAGGACGTAATCCACGATGCTGCGCTTGCCGAAGCTCTGCGCCGTTTCGATCCATACCTTGGGAAGGAAGTACAACTGGCCGATCACCGGGATCAGAAAGAGGAAGAGATGACTGGCCGGGCGTCCTACGATCCTCAGGAACACGATCATGTTGTACACGGGTACCAGACAGGCCCAACCGGGCTGGCCTGCTTTTTCGTATAGGCGCCACTGGGCCACCAGTCCGATGATGACAAAGAATCCGAAGATGTAATACATGCTGTCCCCCACCTGCAGGTCATCATGTATGTAGTCGTGCATCGCACGCAGCGTATTCCAAATGGGTTCCATGTCCCGGGGTTAAAGGTGATCGACGGACTTCCTTGCTGGTCAGCAAGGAGACGCCGAAAGATGACGGGGGTTGCCTTCTCAACGAGCGCTAAAGGTCTTTAGTTTATCAACGCGGCCATGAACAAGCTGGACGGGAGGGGCGGTTCCAGCACGCCTTTCGCAGGCCGGGAAGGCATCTTCGACATGAAACGTTTGTGGGATCGAGGAAAGTGCCTACTTTCGCACCCCATTTCGCAGGACCTATGTACGCCATCGTCGATATCGCCGGACAGCAATTCAAGGTAAAAGCTGGCCAGAAGCTGAAAGTTCACCGCATGGAGGCCGAGGAAGGCAAGCATGTGGAACTGGGCAATGTGCTGTTGGTGAGCAACGGCTCCACCATCAGCGTCGGCACCCCCACCGTAGACGGCTTCCGCATCGCGGCAAAGGTGCTGCGCCACGACAAGGGCGATAAGATCTTGGTATTCAAGAAGAAGCGTCGTAAGGGCTACAAGAAGATGAACGGTCATCGCCAGTACCTCACCGAACTCTGGATCGAAACCATCCTGGGCAAGGGCGAGAAGTTCGACGCTGCCAAGAGCACGGCACCCAAGCTGAAGCCCGTGGTGGCCGAGAAGCCCAAGGCAGCAAAGCCCGTGAAGGCAGCCGCTGCGGTGGAGACCAAGGCACCGGCCAAGAAGGCCCCGGCGAAAAAGGCGCCCGCCAAGAAGGCCGCCCCGAAAAAGACCACGAAGAAGTAAGTCCGGTCCATGCCGGCATAATTTCCCAACGCATCCCTACCAGCCATGGCACACAAGAAAGGTGAAGGCAGTACCCAGAACGGCCGCGAATCGCACAGCAAACGACTGGGCGTAAAGATCTTCGGTGGCAGCACCGCGATCGCCGGTAACATCATCGTTCGCCAGCGTGGTACCAAGCACCATCCCGGCCGTAACGTGGGTATCGGTGTCGACCACACCTTGTACGCCCTCACGGATGGCGTGGTTGAATTCCGCCGCAAGCGTGACGACAAGAGCTATGTGAGCATTGTGCCCGTAGGCGTTGACCTCAACGGCGGTGGCAGAGCGATGAAGGCATCGGTGAGCGCACCGAAGGCCGCTTCATCTGCACCGAAAGCATCCAGCAAGGCCGACGACCTCACCAAGGTGGAAGGCATCGGACCGAAGATCGCCGAGATCTTCCAGGCCGCCGGCATCGGCACCTTCGCCGAACTGGCTGCTGCCAGCGTCGATCGCCTCAAGGAGATCCTGGAAGCTGCTGGCTCACGCTACGCTTCGCACAACCCGGGCACCTGGCCCAAGCAGGCCGAACTGGCCGCAGCCGGCAAGTGGGACGAGTTGAAGAAATGGCAGGACGAGCTGGACGGCGGAAAGTGATCCGCATCCACATGAACTTGAAAAGCCCTCGGTCAGCCGGGGGCTTTTTCGTTACCGCCCCTTCAGCAATGCAGCAGCACGTGCGGCATAAAACCCTTTGCGCTCCACCACCTGTTGGATCAGCGGCAGGGCCTCGGCCCTGCCCCGTCCACGTTCCACGGCCAGGGCATGATACCACTGGGCCTCCTCCTCGAACGTGTCGATGGCATGATGCTGCGCACGACCGAGGTAGTTGATGGCACGATCGTTCAATCCCAGCTCGTAAGCGCAAAGTCCGGCATAGAACAAGGCATTTACGTCGTCGGAGTGCTGGCGTAATAGGAAGAAGAGATCCTCGATGCAGCCCTGGCGGTCACCCTTGGCATACTTGTGCATCGCCTCGTCCATGAAGTCCGTGTATGACAGGGCCACGGTGGCTTTCCGCGAGGCATCCCGCGCCTGCGCATCGGCATGGCTGGCATCCACGGCATGTTCGTCGAGCATCAGAAACGGATCGTGCGCATACATCTCTGATGGTGCCACCAGCTTCAGGTCGTAGAGGAAAAGCAATTGTCGGCCATGGCGATGGGCCTTCACCTCGATAGGAGCGCGCATGGGTTCGGGCTCCGGCTCCACAGCCGTGGGCACAGGTTCGAGCTTGTCAGGTGAGGCGATGCGTTCCACGGCAGGTGAAGGCACCTCGGCGATGAATCGCTCCGGGACGCCGCGGCCCACCTGTTCATCGGCAGGCACGGGCTTGGCGTCGATGACCTCCTGCGCAAAGGCCTTGCGCTGCTCCACGGTAACGGGTGTCGCCGGTGCTTCAACGGGTGGCGGAACAACAGCGACCGTCTGTTGCTCCTTCGATCCAACTGTCCACCAGAGCAAGGCCACCACCGACAGCACGCCGACACTACCTGCTATCCAGTACTTCACCGCGCTTCCTCCTCCTCCAGGTCGCTGCGCCCGCAGCTGTTGCATCGCCTCCAACGCCCCGGGCATGGACGCGCCTTCCATGGCTTCGCGCAGCAGGGGATCGGCCTCCAGTTGCAGTTCAACGGCGTGCTGCTCCGCAGGCGGAAGTTCACCGCGCAGGTAGCGGTCCCACTGCTCGCGAGAGAGCGGCGCTGGGGGCGCGAAGGGCTTATGTGCGTTGCTGGTCGACATGATCTTGGAGCATTAGGCGCAGATTGCGGCGCCCGTTCTGGAGATGACTGCGCACTTGGTCCACCGGCAGGCCGGTGACCGCAGCGATCTGCTGGTAACACTGGCGTTGCAGGTAGAACAAGCGGATACACGTGCGCTGCCCTTCATTCAATCGATCGATCGCTTCCTCGAGGCGTTGCAACGTGGCCTCGTGCAGCACGGCTTCATCAACATCGTCGCCATCCGCGAGGTCAGCGTTCTCATCCACTGCTTTCGAGGGATCCCGTTTGCGCAGCAGCATGAGGCAGCGGTTGCGTGCCACGGTATGGATCCACGGGCGGAAGGACTTCACGTCGTGCTTTGCGAGCAGTTCGGGCAGCGTGCCGAACAACTCCACCACAGCATCCTTCGCCTTCTCGGTGTCCTGCAGATACTTCATGCACACGCCGAACAGCAGGTGCGCGTAGCGGTCCCACAACGCAGCGAGCGAGGGCTGATGTCCGCCTTTCAAGCGGATCACCAGCTCCTCGTCGCTCTGCGTTGCTATGGCCTTCCGGCGTATGAACATGATCTCCGGTCACTAACCTCCTTACTGCCTCGCCCGCCGAAGCGCTTCGCGCTTGCGCGCCATAGCGCTTCAGCGCGCGGAGGCGCGTAGGCGCGGCCTACTGAATACCCGCGTTCCGCTGCTGATAAAGGTCGAAGTAACTCTTCGTTTCGATCGCCACCACGCCCCCGGTCACATCGCCGAACTTCGCCGGGAGTCCGCTGGTGTATACGCTGAGGCTGTTGATCGCATCATTCGGCACCCCGCTGAGCGCACTGCCCACCTTCATGCCATCCACGAAGTAGCACATGTTCTCGCTGCGGGAGCCGCGGAAGTATAGGCCGTCGCCGTTGGGGCTTTTGAACACGCCCGGTGTGTTGTTGCTGATGAGCCGCACAGGATTCTTGCGGTCGGGGTTGCGTTTGAAGTCGGTGTGGAAGAGCTTCATCACGCTGGGGTTGTCGGCATCTATCAGCTTGGGCATCCACTTGCCGCGCTCCACGATCACCGGCTCCATTTCCTTGGCCGCCTTTACGACCACATCCCCCATCACGGTGTTGTTGTCAGGGCTCACGAGCACACCTTCGAAGGTGCGGTCGATGTTCATGGCCACCACGCGCACGTCATAGGCGCCGGGCGGAAGTGGCTTCAGCAGAAAGCGGCCGTCGGCATCGCTTTGGGTGTGGAAGCGGCTCTCCCCTTGCACAGCAGTGATGTAGGTGAACGGAAGCGGATCCTTGCTCTCATCCAGCAGGCGGCCCTGGATGGCCCCGAAGCTTTGGGCGAAGAGCTGGCCCCCGGTGATGATCGCGAGGGCGGCATGCAGAAGTCGTGTGCGCATGGTCAATGGGTGTTTGACCATAGGATGCGGATCCGGGGCGGATCGCATACGGCAGGGGGAAAAAGAGCCTACAACTCCTCCGCCACCACCTCCCGCACGCCGGGCACCATCTGCTTCAGCAGGTTCTCCACGCCGCCTTTCAGGGTGACCATGCTGCTGGGGCACCCACTGCACGAGCCGCGAAGGTCCACGGCCACCACGCCGTCCTTGAAGGAACGGAACGCGATGTGGCCGCCATCGCCCGCAACCGCTGGGCTCACGTACTCATCCAGCACGGTGATGATCTGGCGTTCGATGTCGTCGGCGGGTTCGGCGTGTGATACGGCGCGCTCGTTGGCATCGGCCAGGGCCTGGGCGGGAGCATCGTTGTTCACCACGCGGCCATCCGTGTTCATGTACTCCTGGATGTACTCTCGCAATTCCAGCTCTACCAGGTCCCAGGTAACGATGTCGTTCTTCGTCACCGTGATGAAGTTGCCGGTGATGAACACGCCGGTGACGAAGGGCAGGTTGAAGACCTTCTCGGCCAGGGGCGAAACGCCTTCGGCCTCCTGCGGCGTGCGGAACTCGAGCATGCGGCCATCGGGCACGAGCAGGATGCTGGTCACAAAACGGCGCGTGGCCGGATTGGGGGTCATCTCGGCGTAAACGCTGATGGGCAGGGCTTTGGTGGGGGTCTCCATGTCGGGATCGGTGCACAAAGGTAGGCTGGTGGGCCCCGGTGGCTTCACGATCCTTGGCGGTACTTTGCCATGGCCTGAACCGTCGACCATCTACCTTTGCGCCGCATGCAGGCAGCCCCCCATATCCGCTGGAGCACGGTCGTGATGGCCGTATTGCTCCTGATGGGTACCGTCGCACCCATGCTCACGCGCATGACCTGCATGCAGAGCGGGCGGGTACAGATGCAGGTGGGCCAGGCGAAGGACTGCTGCCCTGAGCGTGAGAACGGGCAAGACGCTCACCTGGAAGCGGTGTGTTGTGTGTTCGAGCAGACCGCTCCGAAGCACGATGTCTTTACGGCTCAGGGGTTCACCGGTCCGCTGGTCCCCGAACTGGGCGTGATGCACGCGGAAGCGATCACCTGCATCCCCGGTGTACCCGAGGTCTCCCACACCACCCTCTGCACAAGGCCGCCTCCCCTGCTTATGGGTGAGCGTCTCAGCCTGCACGGAACCCTGCGGATCTAGTCCGTGTCCTTCCCTTGCCGATGAGCCATGTGCCATCGGTCGTTCCATTTTTTCTCGTGAACGGAAAGACACCTTCTCTCTTGATCAACCGGACCATTGTACTCCTCTTGTTGCTCGCACAGGCCCATTGGCTTGATGCGCAGGACAACACCGCCCTGCATGTGCAGGTGAACGGCCGTGGCCTGAAAGGAAGCACAACGCCGGTGCCCTTCGCGTCGCTCTATGTTGCGGACCAGGGCATCAGTGGCATGACCGACGAGCGCGGTCATGTGGCATTGCCTCTGCCTTCCAACTTTCCGGCACGGCTGATCACCAGTGCCATGGGCTACGCGAGCGATACGCTTGTGTTGAACGCGACCACCCTGAACGTGACGATAACGCTCGAAGGGGTACGTGAACTGAAGGCGGCCGAAGTGGTGGAACGCCAGCAAGGCACACAGCTCAGCTTGCGCACCACCGTGGCCATGGAGGCCATCGGTCCCAAGGAACTGAAGCGCGCCGCCTGTTGCGACCTGAGCGAGAGCTTCGAGACCAACGCCACGGTGGACGTGAGTTACAGCGATGCCATCAGCGGCACGAAGACCATCCGCATGCTGGGCCTCGATGGTCGGTACGCGCAGATCAGCGTGGAGAACATCCCCTTCATCCGTGGGCTGTCATCGAACTATGGCCTCACGCTGATCCCGGGACCTTGGATCAATTCCATCAACGTGAGCAAGGGCATCGGCACGGCCGTGAACGGACCGAACGCCATGACGGGCCAGATCGACCTGTGCCTGCTGGATCCGGCCACGGCCGACCCGCTCTTCACCAACCTCTACGTGAACAGCCAAGGACGCACCGAACTGAACGTCAACACCGCACAGCACCTCGGAAAAGGCGGCGACAACCTGATCATGATGCAGGGCAGCATGAACCAGCGCGACATGGACGACAACGGCGACGGCTTCCGCGATCAACCTCTGACCCGCCGGTTCAATGTGATGGACCGCTGGCTGCAACGAACGAACAAGCGCACAACACAGGTGATCGCACGGTACGTCACGGACAAGCGCAATGGTGGCCACACCGATGCGCACACACCGCTGGAAGGCACGTCCGGCCGGCATTACCGCGTGGACATCGGCAATGAGATGGGCGATCTGATCGTGAAGAACGGCTGGATCCTGCGCGACAGCACGAAGAGCATCGGGCTGCTCGGCTCGTTCCGGAACCACACCGTGAGCTCATCCTTCGGCGATCGGCGTTATGACGGGTCGCAGCTCAGCGGCTACGCGAACGTGGTATACCAGCAACTGCTGCGGAAGGGCAATGACCAGTTGAAGACAGGACTGAGCTGGCAGTACGATGGCTACAACGAGCAATTCAACGACAGCACCTTCAACCGCGTGGAACGCATGCCCGGGGTCTTCGCCGAGTATACGCGCTCGCGCAAACGCTTCACCCTGGTGGGCGGCCTGCGCGGGGACTTCAACGACCTGTACGGCAGCACGGTGTCACCGCGGGTCCATGTGAAGTATGACATCGGTCCGCTCACCGTGGTGCGACTTTCCATTGGCAACGCCTTCCGCAGCGCGAATCCGCTCGTGGAGAACGCCAGTGCGTTGGCGAGCTCGCGCAATGTGGTGGTGGAAGGCCCACTGGGGCAGGAACGGGCATGGAACGCGGGTGCTTCACTGCTGCACAAGTGGAAATGGTTCCGCCGTAAATGGTCCTTGGCACTGGACCTGTACCGCAGCGAATTCACGCAGCAGGTGGTGGCCGATCTGGACCGCAGCCCGCAAACGCTGGCCATTTACATGCTGAAAGGCCCGAGCTATGCCAACAGCCTGCTCACCGATGTGCAGGTGGAACTGTCGCGCACAGTGAATGTGAAGGCCAGCTATCGTTGGTACGATGTGCACACCACCTACAATGGCATCCTGCGCACACGTCCGCTCACGCCCGCTCACCGAGGCCTACTGGACCTTTCGTACGAAGGCCGCAACGAGCACTGGCGTTTCGACATCACGTGGAACCTCTTTGGCTCCTCCCGTCTGCCCAGCACCGCTTCGAATCCGGACAACTTCCGCTTCCCGGAACGATCACCGGCCTATACCACTCTCAACGCGCAGCTCACGCGCAACTTCGGGATCCTGGAGCTCTACCTCGGGTGTGAGAACATCACGAACGCGCTCCAATCGCGCCAGATCATTTCGCCGGAGGATCCCTTTGGTCTTTATTTTGACGCATCGCTGATCTGGGGTCCGACGAACGGGCCCATGGTCTACGGAGGATTCCGCCATACCCTGAAAAAACGAACAACACCCACCAAACCATGAAACGGTTGCTCCTCCTGATGCTCATCCTCCTGTCCGCCCGCGCCTGGTCGCAGGACCAGGAGACCTTGACGGACCTCACCATCCACACCAACGCCGTGTGCGACATGTGCCGCGAGACCATCGAGAAGGAACTGATCTACGAGAAAGGCGTGCGGATGGTGACGCTGGACCTGGACAGCAACGTGATCCGCGTGAAGATCGATCCCAAGCGCACGGACGTTGCGAAAGTGCGCGTGGCGGTGACCAAGCTGGGTTACGCGGCCGACTCGCTGCCGCCGGATCCGAAGGCCCGCCTGGCCCTGCCCGCGTGCTGCCAGAAGGAAGGCTGTGGTCTGCCCCACGAGAATAAGGACTGATGGCCTTGGTACGTACTCTGCGCGACGTTACTCCGGCCTTCGGCAAGGAGATCTTCCTGGCCGAGACCGCCGTGGTGATCGGCGATGTGATCATGGGCGATGACTGCAGTGTGTGGTACAACGCCGTGGTGCGCGGCGACGTGAACGCGATCCGCATCGGCGACCGGGTGAACATCCAGGACGGCGCGGTACTGCATTCCACGTATCAGCGTGCCGCGCTCACCATCGGCAGCGATGTGAGCATCGGTCACAACGCCATCGTACACGGCTGCACCGTGAAGGACAAGGTGCTCATCGGCATGGGCGCCATTGTGATGGACCATGTGGTGCTGGGCGAAGGCAGCGTGATCGCGGCGGGTGCAGTGGTCACACAGAACACCATCGTGGAACCAGGGAGCCTGATGGCGGGCGTACCGGCCAAACGCATCGGCCCGGTGAGCGCCGACCTGTCGACCAACGAGATCGAACGGATCGCGAAGAACTACCGGATGTACGCAGGGTGGTTCAAGGAAAGCTGAGCACCCCATTGGCCCAGTTGGCCAGGCCCAGCGCAGAAGGCTGAAGGTGCAGCATCGCCAGGACCGGTCGCACGGCTTCGGGATCGCGGCTGGTGAATACCTGCAGCTGTCCCTCATGACCACTGGCCAGTAGGCCGCGTTCCTCCAAGGTGCGCTTCACCTGGCGTGCAACAGCGGGCGCGGGATCGATGACATCCACATCAGGTCCGCAGATGCGTTCGATGAGCGGGCGCACGAGCGGGTAATGCGTGCAGGCTAGCACCAACTGATCCATGCCTTGGGCGAGCATCGGCTCCAGCCAACCGCGCAGCATGTGCTCCGTGGCCGGTGTATCCAGCTCTCCAGCCTCGATGGCCTGCACCAGACCCGGGCACGGCCGCTCCAGCACTTGCGCGCCCTGCGCGTGGCGCTCCACCACACTGGCGAAGAGCTCGCCTTGGAAGGTGGCCTTGGTGGCGATGACACCAACGACGTGGCTGCGCGAGCGTTCCACGGCAGGCTTTACGGCAGGCTCCATGCCCACGAAGGGCACGTTGGGATAGGCCTCGCGCAGCTGGCGTAGTGCCGCGGCCGATGCTGTGTTGCACGCGATCACGATCATCTTGCAACCCTTGCCCAATAACGCGCGCACGATGGCGGCGCTGAAGGCACGCACTTCGCGCAGGCTTCGGTCGCCGTACGGGATGTGCTCGGTATCGCCGAAATAGAGCAGGCGCTCCGAAGGGAGCGCCTGCCTGATGGCGGCGGCCACGGTGAGGCCGCCGATGCCACTATCAAATATGCCGATCGGCGCTCGGGCCACCACGGCGTTCCGCGATCAAAGGATGTTCAACTTCTTCTTCACCAGGGGAGCGATATCCTCGCCCTTCTCCCAGTACAACACCATGCCCGTGCTGGTATCGAAGATGTAGGTGAAGTTGTTCTCGGTGCCCACCTCCTTGATGGCCTTGTCCGTGCGCTCCACCATGGGGGTCAACAGTTCCTGTTCCATTTTGGCAAGGTCCTCCTTGGCCGTCTCCTGGGCCTTGGTGATGCGCTCCTCCATCTCGGCCACTTCGCGCTGGGCCGCTTCCTTCTCGGTCTGCGTCATGGTCTCGAACCGCGACTGCACATCGGCCACCTTGGTCTGGTATTCCGTGCCCATGGCCTTCAGGCGGGTGTCGAGCTCGGCGGCGAACTTCTTCATTTTCTCCTCCGCAGCGGGTCGCTCGGGCAACTTCAGCATCAGGTCCTGGCGATCCACGTGGCCCAACTTGGCTTGCGCCATCAGACCGGTGGATCCGGCCATGAGCAGGCAGAGGGCGATGATGTACTTCTTCATGTTCATGCGTTCGTGTTTGGGGTGCCTGTACGTGACAGGTCTTGGTTCATTACTTGGGTTTCGTTTCTTCTTCGCGGCCACCACCGGGCGTTTCCGGGGGAGTTCCTTCATTGCGTCCGCCATCCTTGGGGGGCGTCTTCTCGCCATCCTCGGGCTGCTCCTCTTCATCTCCCCGTACGTTACCGGAGTTACCGCCGCTCTTGCCCGGCTTGATGCCGAGCTTGCGCAGCACCGCATCGCTCTTGTCGAACTTCTCGCTGGCGTATAGCACGTTGTTGCCCATGCCGCCGATGTCGAAGATGGCCACGTAGGTCGTCCCTGCCACATCCTTCACGGCCTGGTAGATCCGGTCCTGGATGGGTTGTACCAGTTCCTGGCGTTTCTTGAACAGGTCGCCGCCCACACCGAAACGTTTCTTCTGCAGATCGCGCGCTTCGTTCTCCTTCGCGGCGATGTCCTCCTGCCGTGAACGCTTCATGTCGTCGGTCAGCAGGATCGCTTCCGCGTTGTAGGCATCGCGCATTCGCTTGATCTGGCTCCAACGGTCGTCGATCTCCTTCTGCCAGAGCGAGCTCTGGTGATCAAGCTCCTGCTGAGCGGCGGCGTAATCGGGCATCTGCTCCAGGATGTACTTCGTATCCACGAAGGCGATCCGTTGAGCATGGGCCGCGGCCGGCAGCGCAAACAAGCCGATGAGCGAGAGGTGGAGGAGGGCGGTTTTCATGCGTGAGGCCATCGAAAATAGGCGATCACAGGGTCAGAGCTCCCCAAGATCAATGCCAATGGTGAAATGGAACTGGCTTTTCGCCATGTTCGGTTGGCCGGGGACATCGTCGAAGCGCCAGGCATAATCAAGTCCCATGGGCCCGAACATGGGCAGGAAGAGGCGCAGCCCGATACCGGCACTACGGTAGAGGCTGAAGGGGTCGTAACGCCGGATGTCGCCCCATGCCTTGGCACCCTCGACGAAGGTGGTGGCGAAGATGGTGGCGCTGGGGTTGAGCGAAACGGGGAAGCGCAGTTCGGCGGTGAACTTGTTCACGAAGAAGCTGCCGAAGTTGGGCGACAGCGAAAGGTCCTCATAACCGCGCAGCGCAATGATCTCCCTTCCGTCGAGCTGGAAGCCGGTAAGACCGCTGCCCCCCAGGTAGAAGCGCTCGAAGGGCGAATCGCCTTTGCGCGCGGTGTAGCGTCCGAGGAAGCCGAAGCCGGCGCGCGCCATGAGCACCAGATCGTGCTTGCTCTTGCTGCGGGTGAGCTTGCTGAACCATTGGGTGGTGAACTTCCACTTGTGGAACTCGGCCAGGTTATAGCGGTCCGCCTGGCTCAGCTTCGTGTAGTCCGTGCCGGGATCGAAGGCGGAGTATGGAGGTGTGGCCTTCACACTGAAGGCGATCTCGCTGCCCTGTGTGATCCAGAAGGGCTCGGCGATGCTGCGGCGCGAAAGGCGGGTCTGCACCGCGATCACATTGCTGGTGCCGTTAGCGAAGGAGAACAACGAGGTCCAATTGCTGAGGCGATACTGTTGGTAGCTGCCTGTAAGACTGAAGAAGAAGTAATCATCGGGCACTTTCAACCGCCAGCCCAGGCCGGCGGAGGTGCCCAGGATCCCGAGCTCCGAAAAGGCCGAGGTGCCATCGGCCTTCAGTGCATCGCGCGTTTCGCCGTTGGTCTGCCGCGTGTAGTACCCGGAAACGCTCAGCGAGTTCGGCTTGCGACCACCGAGCCACGGCTCGATGAAGGAGATGCTATAGCTCTGGAAGAAGCGGCCGTTGGTCTGCATCCGCAGATTGAGCGTTTGCCCATCGCCCGCCGGCAGGGGCGACCAGGCCTTCTTGTCGAAGACCTTGCGCAGGCTGAAGTTCGTGAAGCTCAGGCCTAGCGACAGGAGCAACCGGCCCGCGCCATAACCGCCGCTCAGTTCGAGGCGATCGCTCGGCTTCTCCTCCACCGTGTAGTTCAGGTCCACCAGGCCGGTGCGGGGATCGGGGGTGGGGTTCACGCCCACCTTCTCGGGATCGAAGAAGCCCAGGCCGATGAGCTGCTGCTGCGAGCGGATCACTTCACTGCGATCGAACATGTCACCGGGACGCGTGCGGATCTCCCGCCTGATCACGTGGTCGAAGGTCTTGGTGTTGCCGGAGATGGTGACGTTGCGGACGCGGTACTGCTTGCCCTCGCGGATGCGGATCTCCAGGTCGATGCTGTCACCCTCCACGCGCTCCACCGGTTCGGGGTTGAAGCTCAGGTAGCCATGGTCCATGTACAGCGAACTGATGTCGGCCCCGCTCGGGTTCATGTAGAGGCGGCTGTCGAGGACCTTCTTGTTGTACACATCCCCGCGCTTGATCTTCAGGATACCGTTGAGCGTATCGGTGCTGTACTTGGTGTTGCCGCTGAAGGAGATGGTGCGGAAGTGGAAGCGCTTGTCCTCCTCCACCGTGATGTCCAGCCGGATCTTGCGGCTGCTCACGTACGAGATGGAGTCCTTTACGATGGAAGCATTGCGGAAGCCCTTCTCGTTGTACAGTGCGATCACCTTGGCCTTATCGCCCTGGAAATCGCCGCTCTTGTATTTGCTGGAACCGAAGATGTTCCACCAGCGCTTCTGCTTGGTCTCCTTCATCGCGCGACGCAGGCGCTTGGAGCTGATGTTCTCGTTGCCGTGGAAGACGATGTCCTTGATGCGCACCCGCTTTCCGGGATCCACGCGCACGATCAACCTCACGGCGTTCTGCTGGCTGGTATCGGCCCGCTGCTCGATCTTCGCATCCGCCTTCAGGTGGCCCTTGTCGATGTAGTAACGGCGGATGGTGTTGCGGATGTTGGCGATCACCGCATCGTTCACCTGCTGGTCGCGTTCCAGCTTGATCTCCTCGCGCAGTTTGTCGCCCTCATTGCGGCTCACGGTGCCATCGAACCCCATGCCGGCAAGGCGGGGGTTCTCCTGCACGATGATGTTGAGGAAGATGGTGGTGCCGCGCACTTCGGCCGCCTCGATGCGGACATCGGTGAAGAGGTTCTGTTCCCAGATGGCCTTGATGGCCTTGGAGATCTTCTCGCCGGGCACCTGCACCTTGTCGCCCACCTGCAGCCCGCTGAAAAGCTTCACGGCATTGGCATCGCGGGTGATGCAGCCGGTGACCGTGATGCCACCGATGGTGTAGTCCTTGGGGAACTTGTAGTCCAGCACCGGCGCATCCAACCGCTGCGCCGGCGCGAGGCAGGCGATCAACAGGCCGAGGGATAGCAGCAGATGACGCATCAGGCGCTGGTGACTTGATCGCCGGTAAGTCCGAACCGCCGCTCGCGCGATTGGTAATCGAGGATGGCCTGGAAGAGGTGCTCCTTGCGGAAGTCGGGCCACAGCACCGGTGTGAACCAGAGCTCGGCATAGGCGATCTGCCACAGGAGGAAGTTGCTGATGCGCTGTTCACCGCTGGTACGGATGAGCAGTTCGGGATCGGGCATGCCCTGGGTGCTGAGGCGATCGGCGAAGAGCTCCTCGTTCACGGCGTGCATGTCGATGCGGCCTTCCTTCACATCCTGCGAAATGGACCGCACGGCGCGCATGATCTCCCAGCGGGCGCTGTAGCTCAGCGCAAGGGTGAGGGTGATCCGGCCGTTGTGGGAGGTCTGCTGGATGACCTTGGCGAGGGTGGCGCGGCAGGTCGGGGGCAGGCTGTCGGTATCGCCGATGGTATTGAGGCGCACACCGTTCTCGTGCAGGCTCTCCATCTCGCTCATCAAGGTGTTCACCAAGAGGTCCATGAGGGCGTCCACCTCGGCCTTGGGCCTGCTCCAGTTCTCGGTGCTGAAGGCGTAGAGGGTGAGGAACTTCACGCCGACCTCGGTGGCGGCCACCAGTGTCTCGCGCACGCTGCGGACCCCGTGGGTATGGCCCACCACGCGCATTTCGCCATGGTTCTGTGCCCAGCGTCCGTTGCCATCCATGATGATGGCCAGGTGCTGGGGTACGCGCGTGGGATCGATCTGGGCGCGAAGGGCTTCCGCGACCTGATCGGTCCCGGGTGTGGTGGTGGCGTTTTGCACAGGGGCCGCGAAGTTCGCCATTCCGGGCCTTACTTGTTCTTCATGCGGTCCCAGATGGCATCGCACTCGGTGAACCGGGTGAGCAGCAGGGACAGCGTGACCCCGGTGTACTGGTACCAATCGCGGGTCTGGGCGTCGCCCCGGGCGCGACCGGTATTGAGGCCGGACTCGCGCAGGTCGCTGCGATCGGCAAGGGCGGCCGTGATGGGTCCGGTCTCGAAGGTCAACTGGGCATTGTCCACGTATACCCCGCTCACGTCATCCAAATGGTCGGTGTAGGTACGGCGCAGGCCCCATTCCACGCCCAGGTCCACCCGGTCCGTCAATGCGAATTTGAATCCCACGCCGAACGGAATACTGATCACGTCGAGCTTATAGGGCTCGCCCCCGGCCGTGCTGCCCTGGCCTTCGGTCCCCAAGGGTTGCAGGTCGTACCACGTCTCGCCCAACTGGCCTTGGGGGTCCATGTGGAAGTAAGCCAGACCCACGAAGACATAGGGTGTCCAGCTATGGCTATCCTTCCCCAGGCCGCGGTACTTGAGGAAGTTGATCTCCAACAGCGCGGATGCCTCGAAGAGCGCGGTGCGGAAACTGAGGTTGCGCCGGCGTTGGAGGGAGTCGGGTGAGTTGCTGTCGTAGGCCTCCAGCTTGGTGTACAGGCCTTGGAAGCGGAAGGCATACCGATCATTGATGTTGTATCGGTAGAACACACCGCCCGCGGGGTGCAGGTTTCGGGGGTAATGCCGCGTGGGATTGAGGTCGCCGATGTAATAGGACACGCCGCCGGTGAAACCCAGTTCACTCACTTGGGCAGTGCCGGGCAGGACCGATATCAGGAACAGGAGGAAGGCCCACGTACGGTGCATCCGTTCAGGAACGGACAAAGCGCTTGATCCTTGCCCCTTCAGCCCGCGAACTTAGCGTTTGTGGCCGTTGCCATGGGCCGAACTGCGCACATCGAGTCCCCAGGCCAGCTTGTCGCGCAGGGTATTGAAGAAGTCCTGTCCTTCCAGGTGGACCACGCGCAAACGGTGCTCGGCCCTGCGGATCACCAGGTCGGTCGCCCGGTCCATGGCCACGCTGTGCGAATCGTGGTTCACCAGGTACCGATCGCCCCGGGCCTCGGCGCGCAGGCGCACAACGCTGTTGCCGGGCACCACGAAGGGCCTGACGTTCAGGTTATGCGGGGCAATGGGGGTGATCACCATCGCATCGCAACTAGGGTCCAGCAGGGGGCCACCGCAGCTCAGGGAATAGGCGGTGCTGCCCGTTGGTGTGCTCACGATGAGGCCATCGGACCAATACGTGTTGAGGAAACGGTCGTTCACATGGGCATGCACCGCGAGCATGCTGCTGGAATCCCGCTTATGCAGGCTGATCTCATTCAGCGCGTGGAAGGGTGTTCCGTCCCCCAGGCCCACTCCTTCCAAGGCCAATAGACCGCGCGATTCCACGGTGAACTTGCGCTCCATCACGGCCTGAAGAGCGGCATCGGCGCCCTCTTCGCGGGTGCTGCTCAGGAAGCCCAGACGCCCCAGGTTGATGCCCAGGATGGGGATGCCGCTGCGGCCCACCTTGGACACGGTGTCCAGGAAGGTACCATCGCCGCCGAGGCTGAAGAACAGTTCGATGCCTTGCTCGGCGGGGTTGTCCGCCACCTCCACATCAGCCTGGAGCGGCACGGAAGCGGCCTGCAGCTGCCGGGCCAGGTCGCTGTCCACCACGGGTACCATGCCGTGTTTGCGCATGGCGGCCAGGATGCGATGCACGGAAGGGATGCTGCGGCGGTCGAGCGAACGGCCATGGGTACCGATGCGCATGAGGGATGGTTCAGAAAGGTTGAGCGAAATGTAGATAGAAGGCCCGTTCGAACTCCCCGTTCATGGTGTATTCCACCCGCATCACCTGGTCATAGCTCGTCACCACGTTCACGCCCAGTCCGATGGCCTGCTGCCAGGTGTTGGCCAGGAAGTTGGCCTCGGCGTAACGCGAGTCGCGCACGTAGCCCACATCGGCGAACGCATTGAGGTACACGGCCAGGTACAAGGTCCTGAAGTTGTCATTGCGCATGTTCTGGAACACGTACTCGCGCGGCTTCAGCAATGCCCACAACAGGTTGGCCTTGCCCAGGAGGTAGTGCTCGCCATCGATCACGTAGTACTCGTAACCGCGTACATAGTCATCATACCCGAGCCCTTGTTGCAGGTAGTAGGGAAGTTCACCGGCGATGCTGGCCTTGGCGCGGAGGCTTCCGCCCAGGCTCCATCGGCTGCCGGAGCGCCAGGAACGCTGGTAGCCTGCATACAGTGTGGTGAGGTCCGGCTCGTTCCTTCCACCCGTACCCAGTCCGTACCGATCGATCCGCAGCAACAACTGATCGCCGCTCAGGGGGAACACCCGGTTATCGCGGCGGTCCATCACGAAGGTGTACCCGCAACTGAGGAAGGTGGTGCTGGTGAGCCCGCCGGGCAGGTAGTTCGGGTGTGCATGGGCCACGGTGTCCAACACGTTGGCGTTCACGAAGCCCAGCCTGAACGCATGGCGCAGGTCGAATCCGGGGCGCAGCGTGGCCTCCACATCACCCTTCCATTCGGTGCGGGTGTGCTGGCCGCGGAGCGTTACGAAATCGCGCTTGTTGAGGCGCGTTCCGGTGGTGATCTCGTCCTGCCGGGTGAAGCCGCCGCCGAAGGCCAGCCCCCAGCGTTGGTGCTTGTCGATGAACGGGAAACGGTACCGCAACGCGAACTCCTTCGCATAGCCCAGCTGCACCTTGGCGTAGAGCGTTTCGTTCCGGCCGCGCATGTTGTAGCGGTACAGGAAGGCTCCCCAGTACACGCGGCGGAGGTCCTTCGTGAGCCACCAGGTGTTGAAGTTGGGATCGCTGTACTTGAAGATGGGCGTGGGCCAGTAGAACCAACGTTCGCTCACGGTGACGGTGATGAAGACCTCGTTGGGGCCGAGGTACGTGGGCAGCACGGAGACGCTGTTGAAGAGACCCATGTTGAACACGTTCTGTCGGCTGCGCTCCAACAGGTAGTAGAGCTGTTCCGAGGTGGCCACGCTGTCGCCTTCGCGCACGGTGAGCTCGCGCAGGATCACCCGTTCCTTGGTGGTGCGGTTGCCCTCCACCACCACGCCGGAGATCAGGAAGGGACCGGTGTACAGGGGCACGTGCGGCTGCTGCGCGAACAACGGGGTGCACACGGCCGCGATCAGACCGGACAACAGGACGGAACGGAGGCGGGCTGTGGGCATCGCCCGGCGATCACAGATTCATCATGCGGAGCAGCTCGTCGTAACGCCCGCGCAGGTCCTCATGGAACCGTGATCCCTGGAAGGTGGTCTTCACGTCATACTCGTACCGCTCGAAGGTCTGCAGGATGTCGCTGATGTCCTCGCGATTGATCTTCAACGTCACCTCGAGCCGTGTGCTGTCGGTGAGCAGGTGGCAGTACACACTGAGCACCTTGGCATCGTTGCCCTCCACGATCCGCGCGATCTCCTGCAGGGAATAATCCACCTGGTTCATCTCCAGCACCAGCACGCTGCCGGGCTCGCGCACGTTCACCACCTCGCTCAGGCGGCGCAAGGCCTCGTGCTCGTTGATCGCGCCGAGGTATTTGCCGGTCATGTCCAGCACGGGCACCACGGTGAGGGAGCGCTCCACGAACATCTTCATCACGTCGTAGATGTGCTGGCGGTCGCGCACGAAGGGCACCTCCACCCGCTCCATCAGCTCGCCCACCATGGCGCGCGGATTGTTGCCGTCCACGAGGTCATCATCCTTCACCAGGCCTACCAGATGCTCGCCATCGATCACGGGCAGGTGCCCCACCTTGAACTCCTCCATCCAGTCGAGCGCACGGCTCACGGGATCCGTGGGTTTCAAAGGGGGTATGTCGTCGGTGATGAGATCTGCTGCGCGCATGGAACGGTGATCAAGGTGGCAGGGGCATCTACTTTTGGGCGCCCGCTCCCGGCCTTGGCGGGGGCGAAGCTATAAGGAACCCGAGAGATGACGCACCTGAGCGTGAACGTGAACAAGCTGGCCACCTTGCGCAATGCGCGGGGCGGCAACAACCCGGACGTGGTGCGCTGGGCGCAGGACATTGAGCGGTTCGGCGGGCAGGGGATCACCGTTCATCCCCGGCCGGACGAGCGGCACATCCGCCGAAGCGATGTGCGGGAGTTGCGCAAGGTGGTCACCACGGAGTTCAATATCGAAGGTTACCCGAGTGAGGAGTTCACCGCATTGGTGCTGGAGGTGAAGCCGCATCAGGTGACGCTTGTGCCCGATCCGCCAGGCGTGCTCACCAGCAACGCCGGTTGGGATGCCAAGGCCAACAAGGTTTTATTGAAGGAGGTGCTGGCGCGATTCCGATCCGCCGACATCCGGACAAGTCTGTTCATGGGCACGGACGAGGAGCAGATCGCACACGCCGCCGATACCGGTACCGATCGCATAGAGTTGTACACGGAACCTTACGCAGCGAATTATCACCTCGATCGGGCCAAAGCGGTCGCTCCGTTCACCCGGGCCGCGGAAAAAGCCGCTTCGCTCGGGCTCGGCCTGAACGCGGGCCATGATCTGGACCTGGCCAACCTGGCGTATTTCAAGGCAAACGTGCCGGGGCTGTTGGAGGTGAGCATCGGTCATGCGCTCATCTGCGATGCGTTACGGTTCGGCATGCAGAACACGGTGGAACTCTACCTCCGCGAACTGCGATGAGCAAGGATGTCCCTGCCTAACGCAGAAAGACGCTAGTCAATGCGGAGGCAAGGATCAAGGTTATCCTTGCTTGATCCATTTTAACCGTTGTAAGAGCCCCTTCCGTGATTGTAACTCCACCGTATAGATCCCGGCGCCGAGGTGGGAGACATTCAGCGACCGTATGGGAGATGCTTCCGACATGTGTAGCACCAAGGCACCCTGGGCATCGCGGATAGTGACCGTCATGATCGGGTCGCCAAAGGGCGGGTCAAAAAAGATCAGATCAACCCCCGGGTTCGGGAACAACTGTTGCGTCATTGTTTTTGCCCACTGAGGGATCTGCAGGGGTGCTTCGCAACTCGAGCCTGGATCCCGGACATAGGAGAACTGATCATCCTGGTAGCAGCGGAATGGCCCGCCTTCATGCTGATCCAAGGCGCTGTTGCAAAGATCGTGGGACAATAAATAGGAACTCACCGGGCCGATGCGTTCGAATAGGGTGTCCATATATGAGAGCGGCGCGAAGTCAACAGGACTGAAGGAAACGGAGACAAACAACCACCTCAACGGGATGCCATTCCGAATAGCAGTTCCTGTGTCAAGAACGGCCAACTGGCTCAACGAGTCACAGATCAGGTTTTCAGGTCGTTTCGGCAATGTCCAGCTATCCCCGGGACTCGCGTGCAAATTGAATAATGTGTCGAACCCGTTCTCGCTCAGGTCGAAAATGAGCACCAGCCCTAGCGAATCAAAGGTGACTTCTTCGCCCAGGCTGTAGTCGTAGTCCAAGTTGTTCACGAAATCATGCCCAATGGTCCGCTTGTGGAGCTTGGTACATGAACGGCCTTGGATCAACGTGTCGCTGCCCACTGTGATCTTCACAAAGCCCACTTCACCGAATGGTGAGGAAAAGCCATAATGCCATATTGCACTTGCAGGTGCCCAAGCTTGGGCGTGGCACATAAGGTTGGCGAATATGATCAAGATCGAGAGGTACGCTTTCATTGCTTGATCCATTTGCTTGTAACTCGTTTTCCATCACAGTAACATGCTGTGATCATATATGGACCAACCGAAAGCCCACTCACATTAACTGATCGCCCAGGCGGGAGCTGCAAGATCCGGAGCACCACACGGCCAGCAACATCCGTGATGAGCAGGTCGAATTTTTCATGCTCCGACCAAGTTACTGTGATCTGCTCGCCTCCCGGATTGGGAAAGACTTCTAACACGGCAGATGAGGCGATCGGTCGTTCTGGTAGCCCCACATTGAACCCATGTAACCGCGTGATATACGGTTGGTCCGGATAGAACGCATGCCCATCGTCGAACCCGGAATAAGCGCCATAGATGTAATAGCTGCCATCGGGCGCCTGTTCCATGCGGTTGTTAAGGTTGCGGCTGTACACACCCGAAGCGGTCTCAACGGTATCGCAGCCTGTGCCCATGAAGTACTGGTCATGCAAGAGCGTTCCGTTCGTATCGATGGCCACTATCCCGCCTACCTCCATACCCTCCACATGGCTGAAATTTCCCGTGACCACGAGCACATTGGGCAAGAACTCGAATATACCGCCTAGCGGAGCTGCGCTTTCGAAGTAATACTGGAGACTGCGAAAGTCGAGCGTGTTCGGGAAGGACGTGTCGATGTCGCCATTCGGGAAGAGTCGTAGAAGATGAAGTGTATCACCCGGATACTCGGCAACATTGTAGAACACTCCCGCCGCTAAAAAACGGCCATCTTGGTAATACCAGTAATCACTAGCCCCGCCAGTGAAATTAGTGTGGAACGTGGTGTCCAGGGAGCCATCGGGCCATACACGCAGAATGCAACCCACCGCATGGCCATCGAATAGGTCCTGGCGTCCTGAAAGCTGCAACCGCCCGTCGGGTAGTTCACTCACATTGCTAACGAAGCCTGATACGCATTTACGTGGCGTGAAGGTCGTGTCCCAGTATCCGTTGGTATCGAAGCGCACTAGGCAATACCCGTAACCCAATATGCTCGTATCCGTAAAGCTGCGTAGGTCCATACTTCCCGTTGTGATCACCTTGCCATCCGGGTACACATGGAAGCGGCCGCCGTGTTGTGGGCTGATGAACGGATTGATGTTGTGGTAACTCCAATCAAGGGTGAGATCAGTGTTCCATTTTCGGAAGAACTGCCCCCCCCCAATGAAGAACTTGTCACCATTCGCGATGATCCTACCGGAACCGGAAGACCCCCCCACTGTACTGATCACCTCGCCATGGGCATCCATCAAGACCAACGACTTCGGATTCCATGGATCAGGGGCCAATTCCATTAATCCGGAAGCTAATACTCGACCATCCGCGAAATGGAAAAGATCGCCAACATAGATGCTCCCGCTCAGAACGGGCGAATGGAAGATTGTGTCCACGCTCAAGGGTACTTGGGCGTGGCTGGCGGTGGCAACCAGTGTGACCAGCCCAGCGAAGAACACACGTAGCGCTTTACGGTCCAATGGCGGCATGAGTCAGTTTGTGAAGGAGCGGTTCTACTTGCGAAGAGGAGAAGAAGAAAGGAGTAGTGCAAGTTTTAGATTTACCCGGGATCGGCTATCTTATGCAAAGTGCGTATGGTAAAGGCAAATCATTCGACATTCCAAGTGCGAACTGAAATGAGCGTCGACCTTTTTCACCGCCGCATCGGATCGGGGCAACCCATCGTGGTGTTGCATGGCCTCTTCGGCAGCTGCGACAACTGGGGCAGCATCGGTAAAGAGCTGGGCGAGCAATACGACGTGATCCTGGTGGATCAACGCGACCACGGCCGTTCACCGCATACGGACCGCGTGAACTATCCGCTGATGGCCGCCGATGTGCACCGGCTTGTCACGCAACTGGGGCTGAAGGATATTGTACTCGTGGGCCACAGTATGGGCGCGAAGACGGCGATGTACTTCGCGCATCGCTGGCCTGAACTGGTGAAGCATCTGGTATCCGTCGATATGGGTCCGCGGGAATATCCGCTGAGCAACCAGGCGCCCATCCTCGAAGCACTGATCACCAGCCATGTGGCCCACAAGTCCACGCGCAAGGAGGTGGAAGAGCACCTTGCGAAGTACATCCCGGAGCCGGGCATACAGCAGTTCCTGTTGAAGAGCCTGTATTGGGAAACTCCCGAGAAGCTGGGCTGGCGTTTCAACGTGCCGGTGATCGCGCGCGACATCCACGACATCCTGGCGGCCGCACCTCCTGAGACGATACGTGTGCCCACCCTCTTCATACGCGGTGGACAGAGCGATTACATCACGCGGGCCGACGTGCCCGCGATCAAGGAGCAGTTCCCCAACAGCCGGATCGAAACGGTGGAATTCGCCGGACATTGGGCGCACGCCCAGGCACCGGAGGAGGTGATGAACATGATCCGTTCCGTGGCATGATGCGTGCGTTGATCACCTCCTGGCTCGCCATCACTACGGTGATCGTAGGTGCGCAATGGGACTCCCTGGAGTACGCGCAACGTGACACCACGCTGATCATGTACGACGGCGGCTTCGACTTCCGCGAGGGCATCTACTTCGGCTTCGATGACTTCCGCGCGAACCGACCAACGGTGCTGTTGAAGGATTTGCGTAGCGACCAGGACAAGCCGGTGACGGACCTGCGGCAGAGCAACGGCAAGCTCTTCTACACGGACAGCGCGGGCAGCCGGCAGCGCATACAGCTGGACCGTGCCTGGGGTTTCTGCAATCGCAATGTGGTGTATGTGCGCATCGGCGACGGTTTCACCCGCATCGGGCTTATGGGCTCCATCGCGCACCTGGTCTTCGACAACACGTATCGCAACTGGGGCGCGTATGATCCGGTGTTCGGTATTGGGCCTTCCTCCATCACCGTACAGGAACAGCGATTGCTCGATATGGCCACCGGTGACTTCCTTCCGGTGAACGATGGGGGGATCTACCGGGCCATCCAGCGCGATGAAGTGCTGCGCGCGGAGTTCGAGGCCCTGCCGAAGAAGGAACGACGGAGCGACGTGACGATCTTCCGGTTCATGCACCGGTATAACGAACGCCACCCGCTCTACTTCCCGCGTTAGCGGAGGATGGCGATGATGCGCCGCACACGCGCGATCCCATCCGAGCACACGAGCACATAGTTGCCTTCCGCAAGGGCCGAAACATCGACCTGATGCTGTGGGCCGTTCGGTAAGGCCGCGGCCACCACGCGACCGGTGGGATCGAACAGCTGAAGCCGCGCATGGTGCATCGTCGCGGGCAGAAGCACGTTCAAGTTTCCCTGAGCAGGTGATGGCCACGCCAGGATCTCCTCATCCACATTCATTTCATTGATGGCCACCACCTCATTCCGGCGGGCGTGCCATTCCTGGTAGAACAGGTTGGCCACGGTGGCATCGTGGATGATCAAGGTATTCTCGTCGTTGATCAGTTCCGCGTTCCACGACCAGTTGTGACTCCCGGTGATCACCAGCGGATCATCCGTGGTGCCCTCGTCGATGATGGCGTATTTGTGATGGAGCTGCACATCGTCGGTATTGTGCGTGGCCACATCCACGCCATTGCTTTCTAGGTACCAACCCTCCGTACCGGAATAGATCGGATCCTCAAGGTCCAGCTGCACGGTCACCCCGGGGCGCTGGTCCGCCGCCAGCAGGGCATCGCCGATGTCATCGTTCGTGAAGCTGAAGAGGGCCGCACGCACGCTGTGCTGTGCATTATCCACAGCATTCACGATCTGAGCGGTAGTGCCGTCCGAGGGCGAGAAATAGCTCTCGATCACCACACCATCCACCATGAAACTGTGTGGTGTGTTGTTCGCCTTGTCCGCGCCGAATCGGCTGTTCACCACATCCGGCTGAGGGCCTGTGCTTCCCCACATCTCCTCGAACTCGGTGCGGTAGGCCAGTGCGAGCGCCTGATCCTGGATGAACACCATGTTGTTGTAGTCATTGAACAGTCCGCCCTGCGTCCAGTTGGCTGAACCGACCCATACCCAGGCCATCTCCGCGTGATCGGCGTCGATGCTCATGAACTTGTTGTGCATGCCGCTGCCTTGTCCGTCAGTGCGCTCCAGCACGGGAATGCCGGGGTTGAGCGAATTCAGGCCACTGTTGGTATTGCTGCCCTCAGTGATATATCGGACCTGCACACCACGGGCATGCGCGTCGTTCAGCGCGTACATGATGCTGAAGTCGTCGGCGTTGTACACGGCCACATCGATCGTGTACTGGGCGCGATCGATATACACCTCAATGGTGTCATCCATGGCCGCATGCAGGCTGGTGGCCAGCGTGCCGGAGCTCACAGTGGGATCGGTATCCTGGTTGAAATACACTCGGATCCGCGGGCTTTGCGCGTGGGCGAGGGTGAAGGCGCCGAGCGCGCAGAGGAGGATGGGGGTTCGCATGGGAAGCTGGGCAAAGGTCGGTGATCCGGGGGGCATGGACCGGTCATTCGCCTCACGCGGACCTTGCTCCGCCGAAGCGGCTACGCGAAGGCGCAGGGCGCGGAGAGCGCGGAGACCGGAAAAAGCCCGCCTTGCATTCATCCGCGGTCCAACCCGTTCCAGCGCACCATCTCATCCATCCCATCCATCCGCGTCCATCGGTGTTCATCTGTGTTCATCCGCGGTCCAACCCTGCGCTCCGGCGCGCACCATCACGATCCATCTGCATATATCTGCGTCCATCCGTGTTCATCCGTGGTTCAAACCCGCGCTCCAGCGCGCCACATCCCTATCCTTCTGCGTTCATCCGTGTCCATCCGCGTTCATCCGTGGTTCAAACCCGCGCTCCAGCGCGCCCCATCCCTATCCTTCTGCGTTCATCCGTGTCCATCCGCGTTCATCCGTGGTCCAACCCCGCGCTCCAGCGCGCCCCATCCCTATCCTTCTGCGTTCATCCGTGTCCATCCGCGGTTCCACTCTTCCGTGCTTTGGCATCATCTTCGCCACCCCACCCCGCGCCCTACCTTCGCGCGCCAACCGCCACCTCATGTTCCGAACCGCCGTCCTTGCCCTCCTGCTCCTGATCACCCTGCGCGCCAGCGCACAGAAGGACAAGCAATACGTGCCCATGTGCGTGGGCTGGTATAACGTCGAGAATTTGTACGACACGGTTGACGCACCGGAGACCGACGATGCGGAATGGCTGCCGACGGCCCCTAAAATGTGGAACAGTGAACGCTACCACATGAAGCAGGCGCATTTGGCGCGGGTGATCAGTGAAATGGCCCGGGATGTGCATCCTGACGGCCTTGCATTGCTCGGGCTCTGTGAGATCGAGAACCGCGCGGTGCTTGAGGACTTGGTGAAGGAGCCAGCACTGGCCAGCCGCAACTACCAGATCGTGCATCACGATGGGCCTGATCGTCGTGGTGTGGATGCGGCCTTCCTCTACAACCCGAAGTATTTCAAGCTCGTCAACTACAAGGCCTATCCGCTCATCAATCCCGAAGACACATCCTTCCGCACACGCGAGCAACTGGTGGTCACGGGCGTGCTCGATGGTGACACGGTGAGTTGCATTATGGCCCACTGGCCCAGCCGGCGAGGTGGAGAGAAGGCCTCACAACCGAAGCGCTTCCTGGCCGCCAAGCTGGGCCGCCACATCGCTGATTCGCTGCTCGCGATCAACCCCAACGCACGGATCATGTACATGGGCGACCTGAACGATGACCCTGTTGATGCCAGCGTGCGGCGGATGTTCGGCGCAACGGAGGACAAGTCCTTGGTGAATGCATCGAAGTTCTATAATCCCATGTACGGCCTCTACCAAAAAGGGATCGGTTCACTGGCGTGGGGCGATTCCTGGAACCTCTTCGATCAGGTCATTTTCTCCCCTGCCCTGGCGAATGGCACGGCCAACGGTTACAAGTATTACGGCGCTCGTGTCTTCAACCAGCCTTACCTCATTCAGCCCGATGGTAACTTCAAGGGCTATCCGTTCCGCATCTATGTAGGCGACAACTTCACCGGCGGCTTCAGCGACCACTTCCCGGTGTTCGTGATCCTGGTGAAGGAGGCACCACAACCCTGACGGGCATGTGGCATCGGCTGGTCCCGGTGATCTTCTCCCTCTTCTGCGCAATGGCACTGACCGCGCAGCCGATCGATAGCGTGCATGTGTTCGACGAACTTCCACCAGGCGCGTATACCGCCGGTTCGGCCCATGCCTTGATCTGGAAACTGCATCGCGAGCACGCGCCCTTCCGCACCATTGGCAAGGACCACATGGCCACCGTGGCCGAAACGCTGGGGCATTACCGTCCGGACAACTACAAGCAAGCGGCCTTGCCGGGATTGCAGTACGTGGCCATGGCCTTCACGAAGAAGGGCCTGCAGGCGATCGGTGTGGCCGATGATCTGGGCTTGATCGTGAACTTCACGGTGGGACGGGAATACCGCATCTCCTCCTTCGCGGAACACGTTGCTGTACGCGCTGCCCTGGCCCGGGCGTTGATCACGGAATAGGGTTAATGCACCTGCTGGTCCTGCGTTGGTCTCGGCATGGCGTTAGGGATCATTGGCCAGTGCTTGACCTGAGCGCACACTGCAGCCCGCTACCTTCGCGTACTTATTGCGAGCGAACGATCCATGCTGGAACTATCCTACCTCCGCGAGCTTCGGGAAGAAGCCGTGAACCGACTGAACAAGCGCAACATCGACGCGGCCGGACTCATCGCCAAGGCCGCCGATCTGGATGGCACCCGCCGTACCACGCAGACCGCGCTGGATGCGAAGCAGAGTGAGCTGAACGACCTGAGCCGCTCCATCGGCGAACTGATGAAAGGCGGCAAGAAGACCGAGGCCGAAGCGGCACGCGCACAGACCACCGCGATCAAAGGCGACATTCAGCGGATGCAGGAGGAGTTGAACGCGGTGGAAACGGCCCTGCGTGATCAGCTCTGCTTGATCCCCAATGCACCCAACGCCAACGTGCCTCCCGGGAAAACGCCGGAGGACAACATCACGGTGATGGAGGAGGGTGACAAGCCCGTTCTCCCCGAAGATGCCAAGCCGCACTGGGAACTGGGCGAGGACTACGGCATTTTGCACATGGACCTCGGCGTGAAGCTCACGGGCGCAGGCTTCCCGGTCTACAGCGGTCAGGGCGCCAAACTGCAACGTGCCTTGATCAGCTTCTTCCTGGACCGTGCGATCGCTGCGGGTTACGAGGAGATCATTCCGCCGCACATGGTGAACGCCGAAAGCGCTTTCGCCACAGGTCAGTTGCCCGACAAGGAAGGTCAGATGTACCACGCCACGGCGGATGGCCTGTACCTGATCCCCACGGCCGAGGTGCCCATCACCAACCTGTACCGCGATGTGATCGTGGAGGCGGACAAGCTGCCGATCAGGAACGTGGGATACACGCCGTGCTTCCGACGCGAGGCCGGCAGCTACGGTGCACACGTGCGCGGCCTCAACCGCGTGCACCAGTTCGACAAGGTGGAGATCGTGCGCATCGAGAAGCCGGAGAACAGCTACGCCGCGCTGGAAGGCATGGTGGAGCATGTGAAGGGCCTGTTGCGCGACCTGGAACTCCCCTATCGCCAACTGTTGCTCTGCGGCGGCGACATGGGCTTTTCCAGCGCGCTGACCTACGACATGGAAGTGTGGGCGGGTGCGCAGAAGCGCTGGCTGGAGGTGAGCTCGATCAGCTGCTTCGAGACCTACCAGAGCAACCGCCTGAAGCTGCGGTATCGTGGAGAGGACAAAAAGCCGAAGCTGGCCCACACGTTGAACGGTAGCGCGCTGGCGCTGGCGCGGATCGTGGCGGCCATCATGGAGAACAACCAGACGCCCGAAGGCATCCGCATGCCCAAGGCGTTGCAGGCGTACACAGGATTTGACATGATCCGCAAATGAGCGCACGCATGCCCTTGTTCGCCCTGGCAGCGTTCTTGCTGTTGGGCATGGGCGCCTGCAAGCGCAGCGCCGATGCAAAGAACCTCGCTACCGTGGACAGCATGATCGTTGCCACCGACACCCTGCTCGCATCGCTCCGTGCGATCGACGGGGCGGAACTGCAGCGACTGGACTCCGTGCATGCGTCGATGAGCGGCGCCATCCAACAGATGTTGCAGGACACCGTGAACAAGGAAGATGCCCTGACGCTCGGCAACTATCACCGCGCAATGGGCAGGACGCTCGGCAAGGTGCGCAAGGGCGAAGAGCAAGTGCGCACCGACCTGCAGCTCTTGCGGAAACAACTGCACGACCTGCGGACGGATGTGAACAGCGGTATCCTCGAGCCGGGCATGGAGAGTACATACATCCAGCAGGAGCGTTTGTTCCTGACCACTACGGACCGCAACACGAAGGTGCTTCTGGCCGGTCATTCCAGCGTGCTGCGCGCACGGGACGAATATGAGACGCGGGTCGACAGCCTGATCGCCCAACACACCTTCACCATCGCACCATGACCATGCGCGGCCTGCTCGTGTTGTTGCTGCTGACCATGGGGCTGTGCGCCAGTGCGCAGGCCACGGATGAGCAACTGGCCGCGCAGTATATGCAGGCGGGCGATTTCGAGCGGGCGGCGCTGTACTACACCAAGCTATACGACAAGCAGCCCACGCCGTTCAACTACGACCAGCTCTTCCGTTGCCAGCTCGCGCTGAAGAGCTATGAGGAAGCCGCCAAGCTGGCGAAGGACCAGGGACGGCGACAGAACAACGATCCGCGTTACCTCGTGGACCTGGGCGTTGTGTTGAAACTGCAAGGGCAGAAGGACAAGGCCGAACAGCAGTTCGACAAGGCGATGAAGAACATGCGCGAGGACCAGAACGGCGTGCGGTCCCTGGCCAACGCCTTCCAGAAGAACAATGAACTGGACCGCGCGCTGGCCGTTTACCAGCGCGGCCAGAAGGCCTTGCGCACCGATGACTTCGCCTTCCATTATGAGATCGCGCAATTGCACGCGGCCAAAGGCGACATCCCTGCCATGGTCAGCGCGTACATGGACCTCATCGGTTCGAACCCCAGCTACCTGCAATCCGTGCAGAACGGATTGGCGCGCTACATCGACTTCACCAAGCAGGATGAGCGTACGGCCATGCTGCGCACCGAGCTGCTGCGCCATGCGCAGAAGGATCCGGACAACACCATCTTCCAGGAGATGCTCATCTGGCAATACCTGCAGCAGAAGGACCTCACGGGGGCCTTCGTGCAGAGCAAGGCCATGGACAAGCGCTTCAACGAAGGCGGTCGCCGCTTGATGGAGCTCGCCGACATCGCGGTAACGAACAAGGAATGGAGCACGGCCACGAAATGCTACCAGTACGTGCTGGACATGGGCAAACAGGGCGGCTACTACGCAAAGGCCCGCATGGGACTCGTGACGGCCATGGACGCCCGCATCACCGAACAGGCGGAGCCTCCGAAGGCTGATCTCGATGAACTGCTCGCCCAATACACCACGGCACTGAGCGAACTCGGAAGGGGGCCGGGCACGGCCGAGCTGATCCGCGGCATGGCCCACCTGAAGGCCTATTACATGAACGATCGCACGGGTGGCATCGAACTGCTCGATGACGCGATCAACTCCGGCTCGCTCGATCCCCGCGCGCAGGCCCAAATGAAGCTCGACCTTGGTGACATCCATGTGCTCGATGCGGACATCTGGGAGGCTTCCTTGCTGTACTCGCAGGTGGACCTGGACTACAAGCAGGACATCCTGGGCCATGAGGCGCGCCTGCGCAACGCCAAGGTGAGCTTCTACTCCGGCGACTTCCTCTGGGCCAAGGCACAGCTCGATGTCCTCAAGGCCAGCACAAGCAAGCTGATCGCGAACGACGCGATGGAACTTTCGCTGCTGATCACCGACAACATCGGTACGGACACGCTCAATTCCCCCTTGGTGCTCTTCGCCAACGCACAGCTCCTCACCTACCAGCATCGATACGACGAGGCCTTGAACACCATGGACAGCTTGAACATCCAGTTCCCACTGAACAGCTTGGGCGACGATATCCTGTACGAGCGCTTCCGCATCGCTTACGCTCGACACCAATACGACACGGCCGCGATCTTCCTTCAGAAGGTCCTGGAGCAGTTCCCCACGGACATCCTGGTGGACAATGCGCTGCTCGACCTCGGTAGATTGTACGAGGACAAGCTGAACGACAAGGAAAAGGCGAAGGGCTACTATGAGAAGCTCCTGTTCGAGCAGAGCGGAAGCATCTTCGTTCCCGAAGCGCGTGACCGGTTCCGTCGCCTGCGCGGGGATCATGAGAACCTGGACACACCGGAAGAGAAATTCCTGAACGGTACCCCGCCATGATCATCTACAATGTGACGGTGAGCGTGGATGCCGATGTACACGAGGAATGGCTGGCGTGGATGAAGGCCACGCACATTCCGGACGTGATGGCCACGGGCCTCTTCCTGAACAGCCGCCTGGTACGCGTGCTTGCCGACGAGGAGGGGGGCGTTACCTATGCCATCCAGTACACCGCGCAGGACATGGCCACCTACGAGCGTTACAAGAACGAGCACGCGCCCCGCTTGCAGGCCGAAACGCAGAAACACTATGGAGGCCGGTTCCATGCCTTCCGCACGCTGCTCGAAGTGCTGCACACCGCATCGCCGGACGAACGCTGATGCAGGTCCGCGCGAAAAAGCACCTGGGTCAGCACTTCCTGAAGGAGGAGGGCATTGCGCAACGCATTGCCGATAGCCTTACCGGCCACGGCGGCTACGCCCATGTGGTGGAAGTGGGCCCGGGCACGGGTGCGCTCACCAAGCACCTCATGCACCGCCCGGGCCTCGAGCTCATCTGTTACGAAGTGGACCGCGAATCGGTGGATCATCTGCACGCGGTATATCCGGACCTGCGCGTGCTGGAGAACGACTTCCTGCAGATGTCGCCTGACGCCGTGTGCGACGGGAACATGGCGGTGATCGGCAACTTCCCCTACAACATCAGCACGCAGATCGTCTTCAAGGTGTTGGAACATCGCGACCGCATCACCGAACTGGTGGGCATGTTCCAGAAGGAGGTGGCCGACCGCCTCTGCGCGGGACCGGGCAGCAGGACCTACGGTATCACCAGTGTACTGGCGCAGGCCTGGTTCAACATGGAGATGCTGTTCATCGTGGAGCCCACCTCCTTCATTCCACCTCCGAAGGTCCGCAGTGCGGTGATCCGGATGACGCGTAACGATGTGATGGAAATGCCCTGCGACGAGAAGCTCTTCTCCCAAGTGGTGCGCATGGCCTTCAACCAGCGCCGCAAGACATTGCACAACGCCTTGAAGTCCTTTGAGCCCCTGCGGCACGGCGTGCCGGAGGCCTACGCACGCAAGCGCGCGGAGCAGCTGTCCGTGGTGGACTTCATCGCCCTCACGCAGGCCTGCCAGGCGTAAGGCCGTGCAACAGGCCGACGCGCCTTAGTTTCGCACGGTTGCGCATCGTCCTTTCGAGCGCGGTCGTCCGTGTCCTACAACCTCAGCGAGACCAGCCTGGAACGCATCCAGGACCACGTGTTGCACAAGCGCGCGGACGTGCTGCGCAATGAGGTGAGCGAGATGCACCCGGCGGACATCGCCGAACTGCTGGACCGCCTGGACCTTGATGAGGCCCGCTACCTGCACAGCCTGCTCGAGGGCGAGGTGGCCGCCGAGGTGATCACCGAACTTCCCGAGGACCGCCGCGAGGACCTGCTCGATGATTTCAGCGCCAAGGAGATCGCCGAGGAGGTCATCGACCAGCTGGACACGGACGATGCGGCGGACGTGATCGCCGACCTGCCCCTTGAGATCCAGCAGGAGGTGCTGGACAACATCGAGGACGCCGACCACAAGAGCGAGATCACCGAGCTGCTGAGCTACCCGGAGAACAGCGCGGGCGGCCTGATGGCGAAGGAGTTGGTGAAGGTGAACGTGGGCGCCAGCATGCTCGAATGCGTGAAGCGGCTGCGCGAGCACGAAGAGGACATCGACAACGTGTACCAGATCCATGTGGTGGACGACCACAACAGGCTGGTGGGCGCCATTCCCTTGAAGAAGCTCCTCACCGAGAGCCTGCGCACACCGGTGAAGGACGTGTACGATCCGGACACGGTGGTGGTGAAGGCCGATACCGATGCTGAGGAGGTATCGCGGCTGATGGAGAAGTACAACCTGGTGGTCATGCCCGTGGTGGACGACCGTGGTCGGCTACTGGGCCGCATCACCATCGACGACGTGGTGGATGTGATCCGGAAGGAGGAGACGGAGGACGTGCAGAAGATGGGTGGTATGGAGGCCCTTGAATACAGCTACAGCAGCAGCAGCCTCTGGGAAATGGTGAAGGCCCGGACCGGATGGCTGGTGGTGCTCCTGATCGGCGAGGGCTTCACCGCCACGGCCATGGGCTACTTCGAGGACGAGATCGCCAAGGCCCTCGTACTTGCGCTCTTCGTACCCATGATCATCTCCTCGGGCGGCAACACGGGGTCACAGGCCTCCTCCTTGATCTGCCGGGCCCTGGCCTTGGGCGACGTAACGGTGAACGAATGGTGGTTGATCGTACGCCGGGAGACCAGTGTAGGCCTCACCCTCGGCGTGGTGCTGGGCCTCGTGGGTTTTGGGCGCGTCGCACTGTACAGCCAATTCACGGATCTGTACGGACCGCATTGGATCTCCATTGGCCTCGCGGTGGGCTTCTCGTTGCTGGGCGTCGTGCTCTGGGGAAACCTGGTGGGCACCACCTTCCCCCTACTGTTGAAACGGTTGGGGCTGGACCCAGCCGTGAGCAGTGCGCCGTTCGTGGCCACTGTGGTGGACATCACGGGACTGGTCATCTACTTCACGATCGCCTCCTACTTCCTTGCCGGCGTTCTCCTATGAAGGTCCTGTTCATCGACGCGGTGCATCCGGTGTTGAGCGAGCGCCTCTCCATCGCCGGTCATCACTGCGAGGATGCCAGCGAACTCGAAGGGGAAGAACTGTGGGCCCAACTGCATGATGCGGAAGGCATCGTGGTCCGGGGCCGCATCATGTTCGACCGTGCAACGCTTGATCGCGCCCCACGGCTGCGCTTCATCGCCAGGGCCGGCGCGGGCATGGAGAACATCGACAAAGCGGAATGCGAACTGCGCGGCATTCGCTTGTACAATTCGCCCGAAGGGAACAGTGATGCAGTGGGCGAGCACGCCATCGCCATGTTGCTCGGATCGATGAACCACCTGATCCGGGCCGATCGCGAGGTGCGCGGTGGTAAATGGCGCAGGAAGGAGAACACCGGCCATGAACTGCACGGAAGCACGGTGGGCATCATCGGCTTCGGCCGCATGGGGCGGTCCCTGGCCGAAAAGCTCAGGGGTTTCGGAGTGAAGATCATGGCGTACGACAAGTACTTGACGGACTATGCCCCGGACCATGTGCAGGAGGTGGAACTCGAAACGCTGTTGGCACACAGTGACGTGATCAGCCTCCACCTACCGCTCACCGAGGAGACCGACCACTATGCCAACGCCGGATTCTTCGCGCGGATACAGAAGCCTGTATGGTTCGTGAACACCGCACGCGGGCAGCTGGTGGACACGGCCGCCTTGTTGGATGCCATTGAGAACGGCCGGGTCCGCGGCGCGTGCCTGGATACCCTGGAGTTCGAGGAGCGCTCGTTGTTGGGCCTGAGGCCCGATGCACCCCGGGACGTGTTGCAGCGCCTCTTCAGGAACGAACACGTGCTCCTCTCGCCCCATGTGGCAGGCATCACCCACGAGAGCTACTTCAAGCTGGCCAACGTGCTGGCGGACAAAGTGCTGAACGATATTGCCGATGGGCAACTATAGGTCCCTCACCCTTGCTGCCACGCTGATCGCGTGCGGCTGCAACACAGAATACCACGTGCGACCAGAAGTACATGGACATCGCGGCTGCCGCGGACTGATGCCGGAGAACACCATTCCCGCGTTTGAAAAAGCGGTGGAACTGGGGTGCGACTGGCTGGAACTGGATGTGGTGATCACGGCCGACAGCCAGGTGCTGGTGAGCCATGAACCATGGATGAACCACCTGATCTGCCGCATGCCGAACGGCGACAGCATCACCGAAATGGCCGGACACGGCCTGAACATCTACCGGATGTCGCTCGCGGAGGTGCAGGAATTCGACTGTGGCAGCGCGACCCATCCCGACTTCCCCGACCAGGATAGCCGACCGGTGCACAAGCCGCTCCTGCGCGATGTGGCGGTGGCCGTGGAGGAAAAGAGCATGGAGGTGGGCTCCGGCGGCATTGGTTACAACATCGAGATCAAGAGCGAGCCTACGCTGTACGGCACCTATCAGCCGGAACCGAAGCGATTCGTTCAATTGGTGCTGGCGCAGATCGACAGCCTGGGATTGAATGACCGGTGCGTGATCCAGGCCTTCGACCCCGCGATCCTCGAGGAGGTCCATCGGCAGGACCCGGACCTATCAACCTCGTTGCTCGTGGAGAACGATGACGACCTGAGCACCAACCTGAAGCGGCTCAGCTTCAAACCCGACCACTACTCGCCTGCTTTCCCGCTCGTGGACAAGAAGCTTGTGAAGCAGTTGGAGGAGCGCGACATCGCGTTGCTCGTGTGGACGGTGAACGACAAGGAGGATATGCGCCGAATGATCAAGTTGGGGGTGTCAGGCATCATCACGGACCATCCCGACCGGTTGATCGCGATCCTCGAGGAAGAGGAATAGGTCGTCGCGGTATCAGAGACGGGCCAGCTGATCCACCATGCCCTGCTCAAAGCGATCCAGGTCCTTGTTCCATTGCGTCTCGTCAGAACGCGCATCCGAGGCCACCAAACTCCGGCACAGCTCACCGAAGTAGGCCGTATCCAGGTTGACCAGTTGCGGCTTGAGGGAATGCACCACCCGCACCACTTTCTCATGATCATCACGGGCGCGGGCCTCGCGCAAGGTGCGCAGGCGTTCCGGCGCCATTTTCCGGAACATCCCCACGAGCAGTTCATCGCGTTCCACCACCGCCTCCTGTGGCTGTACGTCATGAGCCGGTGGCGCAAGCCCCTCTTTGGGCATCGGGGCAACCAAGGGCTGAGGAGGCTCATCGCGCAGGCGGTTGCGTTGTGCCGCCTTCAACGCGTCCACCTCCTTCCGGAACACCTCCAGTTCCGCCATGGTGCGCTTGTGATATTGACCGGCGCGGTTGAACATGAACAACAGCGCGACCAGTGCCAACAGCGCTGTGGCGGCCGTGGCCATGATCCATCTGCGGGTGCTCTCCTTTGCGCGATCGATCTCCTGCCGGGCGACCACAAGTGCAGCATCGGCCCGCGCTTGCAGGCTGTCGCGTTCCGCGAGTTCCACCGCCATACGGACCTTCTCCAAGCCCAGGCTGACCGCTGCCTGCCGTGCCTCCCACTCCCCCTTGAGCTCCGTTACCTTCACCTGCTCGCTGTATGCTTCCCGCATGTCGCCGCGCGCGGCATGCAGTTCTGCAAGCCCTGTACGCGCCCTCAGTTCCTCGTCATCCTGCAGCTTGGCGCTATCGGCGATGGCAGCCGCTTCGGCGTACAGCTTGATAGCCTCGGTGGGCTTGCACAACGGGGCCAGCATGATGCGAAAGCGGGCGGCATTGCGCGCGTCCCCGGTGGAATCGGCATCATGGATGCGCAGGCGATGCTCCGCGATGGTCTCATCGCGCTGCTTCAGGCTGTCGGCAACGGAGGTCTGGGCCTGCAACACGGCAACATCAAGCCAGAAGCAGGAGCACAGAAGGATGAGGACATGAAGCTTCATAGTCCGGGAACGCATATTGGGCAGCACGTCGCGAAACTACTCTTTCGGACGCCCGATCTCGTCCACGTTCGCGGCGTGGACCTAACGACGTATGCGCTGGTGGCGCCGCGCTCACTTCACTACGAAGCGTGCAGTATTCCTCGATCGTTGTTCGATCAGCACATCCTTCCCCGCCGTCAATTGCTCAAGGGTCGCCTCGTCGAAGTGCCGGACGGTGACCAGCTCGCAGCCCTCGTTGTAACGCACCTCGTAATCCTTCCGCAGTTCCTCGATGAGCTGACGGGAGCGGGGCGTGTCGTCCACAACTACGCTGAAGGCCACCGCGCTGTTCTGCATCAGGTCGATGCGCACATTGCGCTCGGCGAAGAGCTTGAAGATGCCGCTGAGGTTCTCCTCCACGATGAACGATAGGTCGCGGGGAGTGATACTGATCAACAACTGCCGTGGCTTCACGATGAACGAGGGGATCAGCGAGTCGTTCTCGCTGCGATCATCGATCGTGCTTCCGGGTGCTTCGAGGTCGAGGAATGAACGCACATAAAGCGGGATGTGCTTCTTCTGCAGCGGTTGCAGCGTGCGCGGATGGATCACGCTGGCGCCGAAGTAACTCAGCTCGATCGCTTCCCGGTAGCTGATGTGCGAGAGCAGGGTGGTCTCCGGGAACCGCTTGGGGTCCGCATTGAACATACCCGGCACATCCTTCCAGATGGTCACGCTTTCGGCATCGAGCAGGTAGGCGAAGATGGCGGCGGAGAAGTCGGAGCCCTCGCGACCGAGCGTGGTGGTATCGCCTTCGGTTGAAAAGCCGATGAAGCCTTGGGTAACGATACGCTTGGGCTTGGCCTCCACAGTGTCCAGCATCCCTTTGGCACGCTGCTCGGACAAGGTCCAATCGACGCGCGCGCTCCGGTACGTGTCGTCCGTGCGCACGATGGTCCGGGCATCCATCCATGTGTTGGCGATCCCAGCACTGCGCAGGTGCGCGCTCACGATCAGCGTGCTCCAGACCTCGCCTTGGGAGACGATCCGGTCGTACTCCTGATCCACATTGGCCGACGCCTTCCCTTTGAGGGTGGAGCGGAGCTTGTCGAAATGCAGGACCAGTTCGGCCGCTGACGCCGCATCATCCGGAGCGACTTCGGCAAGGATCGCTTGATGCGTACGTCGCAGCGTATCGAGCTTCTCCTCCAACGGAAGCCCATCGCAATAGGCCCAGGCGACCTCCTCCAGGGCGTTGGTGGTCTTCCCCATCGCGCTCACGACGATCAGCAGGTCATCCAAGGCGAAGTGCTTGAGCACTTTGGCCAAATTGCGCACGCCAGCGGCATCCTTCACGCTGGCTCCTCCGAATTTGAATACTCTCATTGCGCGGCCAAGTTCTTCAATTGGTCCAGTTCCAAGGAACCGTTCAACCACTCC
Organism: Flavobacteriales bacterium; assembly: GCA_031411095.1. Lineage (GTDB taxonomy): Bacteria > Bacteroidota > Bacteroidia > Flavobacteriales_F > PHOS-HE28 > PHOS-HE28. The sequence goes on from JANOAK010000016.1 coordinate 122,880, forward strand.
TTTGAGTACTTCGCACCGAAACGATCATAGAACCGGATCGCGTCAACGTTCCACTCGAGCACCTGCCATAGCATGCCGCTGTAGTTCATTACAACCGCGTACGCGGCGCACTGCTGAAAGAGCTTCTCGCCGATGCGAAGCCTGCGTGCTTTCTCCGTAACGATGATATCCTCCAAGTAGAGCCTGCGCCCTTTCCAAGTGGAATAACGCTCATAGCAAACCGCCATGCCGACGATCGCACCCTCTGCCTCCGCCACCCAACCTACCCAAACCGGGTCCTCACCAAAGCCAGCCTCCAACATGTGTTGCTCGCTAACGGTAACCTCATTGGGCGCGCGTTCGAACACGGCCAACTCCTGAACTAATGCCAGCATCTGCGGCACATCCCGCGCCTCCGCTCGTCTGATCGTTACTTGCATACTGGACAAAGATGCAGCACGACCGATATTTGCAGTGCAATTCGACGACGGTGATCATTTTCCGATCATCTGATCGTCTGATCATCTGATCGAACACCATGGCCCAGATCAAGACCCTCGCCGAATTCATCGTTGAACGACAGCACGAGTTCACGTACGCAACAGGTGAACTGACGCAGTTGCTCACCAGCTTCCGCCTCGCCGCCAAGATGGTGAACCGGGAGGTGAACAAGGCCGGCCTCGCCGAGGAGATCCTGGGCGCACAAGGCAGTGAGAACATCCAAGGTGAACAGCAGCAAAAACTAGACGTTTACGCCAACGACCTGTTCATGCGCCTGCTGCGCAGCCAGGGCCAGGTCTGTGCCGTCGCGAGCGAGGAGAACGACGACATCGTGCACTTCGACAACGGCGGCAAGTACGTGGTGACGATGGACCCGCTCGATGGCAGCAGCAACATCGATGTGAACGTGAGCATCGGTACCATCTTTAGCATCTATCGCCGGATCAGCAGCGGACCGAAGGCCACGATGGAGGACTTCATGCAGCCGGGTAGTGCGCAGGCGGCGGCAGGCTACATCATTTACGGCAGCAGCACCATGCTCGTGTACACAACGGGGCATGGTGTGAACGGCTTCACCCTGGACCCGAGCATCGGTACGTTCTGCCTGAGCCATCCGAACATGCAAACGCCGGAACAAGGCACGATCTACTCCGTGAACGAGGGCAACTATTTCGATTTTTCGGAGGGTACACGGAAGTACATCGATGATTGCAAGAAGCAGAAGATGAGCGCCCGCTACATCGGCAGCTTGGTGGCGGACTTCCACCGCAATCTGCTAAAGGGAGGGATCTACATGTACCCGGCCACGCAGAAGGCGCCCACAGGCAAATTGCGCTTATTGTACGAGGCTAACACCCTGGCGATGATCGTGGAACAGGCCGGCGGCATGGCCACGGACGGCACAACGCGCATCCTCGACCTGAAGCCCACGGAACTGCACCAGCGCACGCCCCTGTACATCGGCAGCAAGGGAATGGTAGAGAAGGTGATGAAGGCGTAGGGAGCCTGCGGCCACGCCCGTACCTTTGACCGTTCCCGAACCCGATGCGGATCCCGGATGCCAATTATGGCTCCGGGATGCGGCACCGGGTTTCGGGCATTTTGGCGTCCATGAACATCCCACTTGACCGTGTCTGAAAGAGCTGAGTACTGGTCGCTTAACGGAGGAAAGGTCCGTCAGCTAAGAGATAAGGTTCTGGTCCAAGGTCAGAAAGCCTGGGAGTATCTAAAGCCATCCGGCTTCACAACTTGGCACGAAGAGGAAGGCTGGATAGGTTGCTGGATGGAACGAAAGCGCGGATCTGCTATTGACTCATTCAGCATTCAACTCGACCAAGAAGATCCGATCCGTTTTCGCGTCCAGCTGAAGACCGCATCCAAGTTGCATTCTTCATTCTCTCGAACATTCGACTCTATCGAATCAATTGAATCAGACCTTCCCGGAGTGTTGAAGGAGGTTCTAGACAATGTCGCTCAATGACCCAGTTGACCTCCCTCCCCGATCTCCTCGCCCTGTTCCGCAACGACGTGCGTGTAGCGCGTATTGCTGACGGCCTGCACCCCCCCAATGCGCGTGTGCAGATCGCGGGCACCATCGGTTCATCGCAAGCGCTGATCGCGGCATCGGTCATCGACCGTATGAAGGGCGTGCATGTGTTCGTGCTCACGGACAAGGAAGAAGCGGCGTACTTCATCAACGACCTCGAAGCGCTTCGCGGAAAAGAGAAGGACGCGCGCCACCCCAAGAAGGATGACGAACTGCTCTTCTATCCAGCTCCATCGCGTTCACCCTATGATCCCGAAGGCCACCATGACGGTGAGCGCGTGAGCCGTACCGAGGTGTTGGAGGTGCTCATGAAGTTCAACAGCCATGTCACCCTGAGCGCAGTCGAAGGGCAACATGGTCAGGAGCAGAGTAGCGCTTCGACTGCGCTCAGCGTGACAGATCAGGAAAGATCGTTGGTGATCGTCACCTACCCCGATGCCTTGGTTCCGCTCGTGGTGGGCCAGGAGACCTTGGTGAAGAATACGCTGACGGTGAAACGGAATGAAGAGCTTCCCATTGATACCTTGGAAGAATGGCTACAGGAGACGGGCTTCACCCGCGTGGAGTTCGTTTACGAGCCTGGCCAGTTCAGCGTGCGTGGCGGTATCGTGGACGTGTTCAGCTACGGCAGCGACAAGCCCTATCGCATCGAACTCTACGGCGATTCGGTGGAGAGCGTGCGCCGCTTCGACCCGCAGGATCAGTTGACCGTGGAGCGACTTGCTGAAGCCGTGATCGTTCCCGACCTGCAGGACGAGGATGCCGCGCGGCAACAACTCTTCTTCGCGCAATTGCCGGAGAACGCGACCATCTGGCTGCGTGATCTGCAGGCCATCGGTGATGCGGCTACGAAACAGTTGAAGTTGCTGAACGAGGCGTACGAACGGCTTCCAGGCAAGGACAAGCATGCGAAACCAAGTGATCTGCTTGCGACGGATGGGGCGTTGATCAAGGGGACGCTGGGGTTCAGGAAAGTGTTCTGGGCGAACTCCATTCACCACGGAGGCACAGAGGGCACAGAGAATGCACTCACCGCCACGACGCAACGACGCGACGGGAACGCACCGCAAGACATGCACGCGCAGGTTGTGGACTTCCAGCAACGACCACAACCAACCTTCGCCAAGGAGTTCAAGGTCCTCAGTGGCGACCTTCACAACAAGCAGAACGCGGGCTACACCAACCTGATCGCGTGCAACAGCGCGAAGCAGAGCGAGCGGCTCTATTCGATCTTCAACGACATGGAGCACGAGGTGGCCTTCACGCCGCAGGTGCTCGACCTGCACGAAGGCTTCATCGACCCCGAGCTGAAACTGGCGCTCTACACGGACCATCAGATCTTCGAGCGCTACCACCGGTTCCGGCTGAAGGAAGGCTTCCGCAAGAACTCACAAGCGCTCACGCTCAAGGAACTCACCCAATTGAAGCCCGGGGACCTGGTTGTGCATATCGACCATGGGGTGGGTGTCTTCAGCGGATTGGAGAAGATCGACGCCGGAGGGAGCATGCAGGAGGCGATCCGCCTGATCTACCGTGACAACGATATCCTGTACGTGGGCATCCACAGCCTGCACCGCGTGAGCAAATACAGCGGCGAGGAGTCCAGTGGCGCGCCGAACGTGAGCAAGCTGGGCAGCCCGGCCTGGAAGAACCTGAAGGAGCGCACCAAGGCGAAGGTGAAGGCGCTCGCGTTCGACCTGATCAAACTTTACGCGCAACGCAAGAGCAAGCCGGGCTTCGCGTTCCAGCCGGACAACTACCTGCAGCACGAACTGGAGGCGAGCTTCATCTACGAGGACACACCCGATCAGCTGAAGGCCACGCAGGATGTGAAGCGCGACATGGAAAAAGCCACACCCATGGATCGCCTGGTCTGCGGCGACGTGGGTTTCGGAAAAACGGAAGTGGCGATCCGGGCGGCGTTCAAAGCCGTCTGCGACAGCAAGCAGGTGGCCGTGCTTGTGCCTACCACCATCCTCGCCCTGCAACACGCCAAGAGCTTCAAGGCCCGCATGAAAGGCCTGCCGGTGCGCGTGGATCACATCAACCGCTTCCGCAGCAGTGCCGAACAGACGCAGATCCTGAAAGACCTGAAAGAAGGGAAGATCGACATCCTCATCGGCACGCACCGCTTGGTGAGCAAGGATGTGGAGTACAAGGACCTCGGACTACTGATCATCGATGAGGAACAGAAGTTCGGCGTGAACGTGAAGGACAAATTGAAGACGTTACGCGCCACGGTGGACACGCTCACGCTAACAGCCACACCGATCCCACGCACGCTGCAATTCAGCCTGATGGGCGCCCGCGACCTCAGCATCATCAGCACGCCGCCGCCGAACCGTTATCCGGTTAGCACGATGTTGCAGCCATACGACGAGGTCACCATCCGCGGCGCGATCGAATACGAACTCTCACGGGGCGGGCAGGTGTACTTCCTGCACGACAAGGTGAAGAACATCGAGTATATCGCCGACATGATCCGCAAGCTGGTGCCCGGCGCGCGTGTGGGCGTGGGCCACGGCCAGCTCGAAGGCCACAAGCTCGAGGAGGTGATGCTCGACTTCATCGAGGGGAACACCGATGTGCTCGTGTGCACCACCATCGTGGAGAACGGCCTCGATATACCGAACGCCAACACGATCATCGTGAACGAGGCGCAGAACTTCGGTTTGAGCGACCTGCACCAATTGCGTGGCCGTGTGGGCCGCAGCAACAAGAAGGCATACTGCTACCTGCTCGCGCCCAGTCCGCACCTGTTGCCCGACCTGTCGCGCAAGCGCCTGCAGGCCATCGAGCAGTTCAGCGACCTGGGCAGCGGCATCCACATCGCCATGAAGGACCTGGACATCCGCGGCGCGGGTGATCTTCTGGGCGCGGAACAGAGCGGCTTCATCAACGACATCGGGTTCGAGACCTACCACAAGATCCTGGAGGAAGCCGTGCGGGAGCTGAAGGACGAGCACTTCACGGAGCTCTTCGAGGACCGCCAGCTCGCACGCGGCGCCACGCGCGACCAAAGTGACGACTGCATCATCGAGACCGACCTCACGATGCTGATCCCGAACAGCTACGTGAGCGAGACCGCCGAACGCCTCGCGCTTTACCGCAAACTGGACGACATCAAGGACGAAGCGGAACTACAGAAGTTCACCACGGAGGTCACGGACCGCTTCGGCCCCATCCCCCAGCAGGTCCTGGAACTGATGGAAGCGATCCGCCTGCGCTGGCTGGGCCAGCAGATGGGCCTGGAGAAGATGGTACTGAAGAAGGGAACGCTTATCGGAACCTTCATTGCCGATCAGAAGCATCCGTTCTTCGCGGGGGATACGTTCCACTCGGTGCTGCGTGCGGTTCAAGCCCAACCGCGGAGGTTCAAGGTGTACGAAAAGGCGAGCACGTTGCGGATCAGTGTGCAGGTTGTGAAGAGCATCGCCCAGGCCAAGGCGGCGATGGAGAGCGTGGTTGTAGTTGCTGCTTAGCCAGTCCTACCATCGGCACGGCCTCCTTCCAACTCCTTAAGCATCGGCCCTTTCCGCTGAACTTCGGGGGACGAAAGATGGAGAACACTGCTCCATGCGGAGATAGGGATCAGTGGATCGCCGAAGGTTGTTGGGGCTTGGGATCGGCCGGATGTTGTGTTCCTGGCTGCAGCGGTTGTCCCGGATGTGTCGGTACCTCTTGCGGCGTTATGCTCGGCGTACCGGGAACAGGTGGAGTAACGGGGCGCTCGGGTCCGGGTTCCTCCACCGGCACTGGGGCGGGTGGTGGTTCCTTCACAGGAGGCGTGGGCGTGTTGGGTTGATCGGGGGGCAGCTCGACCCGTCGTTCGGTGTTCATGGCTCGTTCGTTTTTCAGGTTCATCAATTCGTTGCTACTGGCAGTTATTGATCCAGGGCAGGTCGAGGACGTGGTCCATCACATTTGTCCCGGCCTTTCACTGCACCATTTTTCCCACTTCGCGTATTGGTCCTTGTCGAGTATCGTCCTGAGCTCCTCCTCATAGCGCTTGAGCACGGCTCCGCTTATCCGGGTATCCGGCTGTGGTGCCTCGGGTGTGGCGGCACACTCGGTCTTGCAGGCGGTCTGCATGGATCTCACCTTGTCCAATTGCACCCCGGAAAGTCCGATGGCTGTCCACGTGACCTCGTCCGTGGCGAGAAAACACGGCCCCGGCACGGCGATGGAGCCAGCCGGATCAACGCTCTGGGCGTGGGTCACGGCTGTGCACAGTAACGCGAGGACAAAGAGGGTGGACATGTGTTTCATGATGCGTGGTTCATTTTTCGCGGAGTTCGGATCGGGTTTCAGCTATCTGCTCGGTCCTTCACATCCTCCACACCGGAATGCTTGGCACAGTGCGCGCAACAGTACATCCGTCCATCCGACTCCATGCCATGCCCGATGATGCGGCACGCACAATGGTGGCATACGGGCGCCAGAACATGTATCGCGCATTCGAAACTATCGAACGTGTGGGACCGTTCGTTCATGACAACCTCGAACGCCTTGTCGTAGTCGTTACCACAGTGTTCGCAGCGCGGCATGATGTTATGGTTGATGTCAGGTAAGGATGTACAAGTATCATGCGCAACGCAAACGTGGGGGCACCGCTAATGGCGAAGGGCAGGCACCGAAGCACCCGCCCCCGCTTGGAGAGGATGTCGAACGGAATACTCCGAAAAGCCATTCCATTGATCATCCCTTCCGGTTGATGGCTTCCGAGCGGTTGAATGCTGGTCGCCGTCACGGATCACCTGCTCAGAACATGCCAAACTCCTGATCTGAACGTACCTCTGGTCCAAGCACCACCATTTGTGTGGTCCCAAGGCTACATGTCCACCGCGAACAAGGGGAAACAGTTCTACAACCAACCGACGATCCCCAGCCCCATCAGGACCTAGGTCAGGCGGAATGTCGTGGGTCGAACGGTCGTCCTTCCCAGCTATTCGATCGTCCGCCGCGCCGCCTCCAACCGTACCCGGTTGTTTCCCGCCGAGCGGGACTTCGTTTCGCTCAGCTTGCTTGGCGCTCCGGCTTGGTGGTGCTCAGTTAGTGTTGCTTTCATTGGGTCTTGCCTCCAGTTCCTCGATCGTCCTCCGCGCCGCTTCCAAGCGTACACGGTTGTTCTTCGATACGAGCATGCTGGTGATCAAATGCTCCATGCGGTGGTGCAGCGGTATCAAAAGCCCGGCGATCGCGGCCATGGCCAGGAGCATCAGGATCGGCGAGTGGTCCGTGATGCGATCAAGGAACGGATGCAACAACAGGTTGATGAACTCGAAGAAGAGCAACAACGCGATGAGCGAGAGGTTCTTGATCGCCTTGGCGCCCACCACCGCCGTCCGGCTGAACACGAGGAGGAATATGCCAAGCGTGATAACGATGAGGGCGATGATGCCGAACTGGATGTTGCGGGACCGGGCGGCGACTTCTTCCGCCAGTAATACCGCGGCTTCCTTCTCCTTCAATTGCTCGCTGAAACGCATGTTCTCCACTTTGCTCAACACCTGCGCATTCACAAGGCTGTCCTGGAGCAGTGAGTGTTCCTTCAAGCTGAAGTACGCGCTGTCGGGCTTGCCGGCGGCGTGAAAGGCTTTTTCCAAAAGGTCCGTGGCCTCGAGCGAGAGAGGCAGATTGTCCGTGCGCTTCGCAACATCCAAGGCGCGTGCACCCAGGACGATGGCACCACTGGCGTCCTGCGCCGCAAGTCGCTCGCGGCCGAGTCCCACCAACGCGGCCGGCATCACCAATCCCAGGTCGAACGAATCACACACCACGATGGTCTTCTTGAAGAAGAGTTCCGCCATGTCCCGCTCGCCCTTGGCCGCATACGCCTTTCCGATGGTCAGTTGCGAGCGCGCATAGCCGTACGGGTCGTTCGCGGCCGCTGTGATCACGTTGGAGCGTTGCGCGTAGAACAATGCGGAATCGCGCATCCCCAAGCCGCTATAGGCCTCGCTCAGGTGGCACCCCACGCGGTTCACCTCCGCAATGCGCGTGATCTTCGCCTCGCCCCTTTTCAGCCACGTGATCGCCTCGCGGTACTGCCCGAGCATCTTGAAGAGGATGCCGATCTCCTTCTCCGCCCAGCCGATCTGGTCCGGCACACCCCCGCGTTGGGCATATTTGAGGCCTTTGTAATCGTAATCGAGCGACCGCCCTTGATCGTTGCCCTGCCTGAAGGTGTAGCCCACCACCACATTGGCATGCGCCAGGATCGTATCCTGCTTTAGCTCATTGGCAAGGTCCAGCATCAGCAACGCCGTGTTCCGTTGCTCCTCGGCCATCCCCGCGTACATGCACGCGGTGACATGGTACCGGGCGGCCTGGAACCGCGTGATCGCAGGCTTGGACATGTCGTGCCGCACATCGAGCGTGTCGAACACAGCCAGGGCCGTTTGGGCATGTCCGGTCGTTGCGGAGAAGCCGAGCCATGCCAGCAGCACCGACAAGTATAACCGGCGGATCACGGGACCATTCTGCAGGATGGAGGATGGCTTGCTCAGTGGATCCAGCTGGTGGAGCATGGGAGGAAATGTGCTTGGGTAAAGATGGGAGAATTGGACCAGCGGGCCTCACATGGCTTCGAGAGGTCTATCGGAGCGCAGTGCTCCACCGTTGATCATGGTCTCGCCGTCCATCGTTGATGCTGGCGGATCCGTGCATGTGACCTTACGAAGTGGATCGACCGGCCTATTGATCGATGCGACCGGTCGCACCCTGGCTGCCTTACCAGCGAATGGGGATCTGACCATCACCCACAGAGGCCTCTATTTCGTGCGCGCCACATCAGAGCAGGGCCAACTATCCGTTGCGCGGGTGCTGGTCCGCTGAGTACAGGTAGTTTCGTCCCGAATTCATCGGGATGACGCCTGCGGACAAACAACAGATCGACCTCAGCTTCCTGGCCGGGCCACGCTCGCGCTGGAAGGAGCTTCAGAGCGTCGCGAGCATCATGCGGGAATTCCTCTACGGCTTCCGCAAGCTGCACTTCGTTGGCCCGTGCGTCACCTTCTTCGGAAGCGCGCGCTTCAAGGAGGATCATCCGTACTATGAGGCTACACGTGAGTTGGCGCGCCGCATCGGTCGCGTGGGCTTCACCATCATGACCGGCGGCGGTCCGGGACTGATGGAGGCAGCGAACCGCGGGGCGCGTGATGTGGGTGCTCGCAGCATCGGCTGCAACATCGTTCTCCCGCACGAACAATACGCCAACCCGTACTTGGATATCAGCCTCACCTTCGAGCGCTTCTTCGTGCGCAAGGTGCTGTTGCTGAAATACAGCATGACCTTCGTGGTGATGCCCGGCGGAGCGGGCACTGTGGATGAGCTTTTCGAGACCATCACGCTCATCCAGACGGGCAAGGTGAAGAACTTCCCCATCCTGCTCTACGGCAAGGACTACTGGAAACCGATGTTGCAGCAGATCGACCGCATGATCGCGGAAGGCACCTTGGGCCTCAAGGAACTGGAATTCGTGTTCGTGGCGGACAGCGTGGATGAGGCCACCGAACTGCTGCAGGATCGTTTGGTATTGATGTGGAGGGAAGCCAAGAGCCGCAAGGATGATCCCAAGTGGTGGTTCCTAGAGGACCGGGTGAACGGGCAGCCGAGCAGCGTTAAGAAAACTTGAAATCGAGGTCCTAATTGGTCAATACGGCAAGGCCATAAAACGGCACGCATTCCCTGTTAGCGGATCGCGGGCGGAATAGACCCCGGAACAGAGTTGTTCAGGTATGCGAAAATGCGCGGAGGAAGAACTGAAGTCCACATGGTTCGTTGAGAAACACCCCACCTGCTCCCCGCGCATATCGAACAGCACCACTTGTTTGGACTCGTTCGGAAGGCCATGTACGACCAGCGTATGCTCATTGCGATCATATTGGCACTCGATACCGAGCGTTCCGTTCCGTTGTGCGTCCCTGATCCCCACACCTTGCGAACAGACCATCGAACGCGTAGTGGGAAGTGGGGTGGCCTGCATGCCGATATCGGCGCTCGCCATCGACTTCGGTGAAGCGTACACTTCGAGATAACCATGGTCCACCCACGTTTCCTCAACGATAGGAAAGGATGGCGGCGAAGTGTTGCAGGCCTCGCATTCGGAGGTAAGCGTGTTGATCGTCACATCGTCGAACAATTCGGACGAGACATAGGCGAAGCGTGTACCCTCATCAAAGGGGATCAACTCGCCCCAAGAGGTGGCGTGCACAGTGGTCCACCAAGGAATGGTCAGGTCCGCATACAACCGGACAAAAGCGCAATCCTGGGAAAGTTCGCTCATCAGCAGAAGTGATCCATCAACGAACGCATGGCCCGCCACTATCCTTGAGCCCCATCTCATCATTGAAGTGGGATCACCCAGATCATCTGTCCGTATGATCGCCCCACCGGGAGAATCCGGGCCACCGAAACGTCCCAATAAGACCCACCCGCCAGTAGGATCGACAATGGCGATGGACGGTTCATTGTGATCGATCGAGCCGTATTGATGCGCCCAGGTAATGTCGCCGGAAAGATCCACATGCATCAACAACATGTTGGATGCACCGGGTTGTATCGCATACGATCCGAGTGCGACCACTCCTCCGGACGGATCCACAGAAAGTGAACGCAACTGGAGGGAACCCACTTCCGGAATGATCTCGCGGACCCACTCGACCCCGCCATCCTGCGACATGCGGAACAGCATCGCATGACCATGCTCCAATGTGTCCACGAACCAGCCACATGCGATAAGGGTACCTGGCAGGGGTTGCACGATATCACGTACGGAGGATTCCATGGCTCCATCCACGGCGAACACTTTGGCCCAAACCACTGCACCGTCCGGTCCGAGTCTACGAAACATCATATCCTCCATTCCGGAGGTTCCGAAGTGACCGCTTGTCGAGGACCCCACGATCAAATCCCCGCTCGACATCCGCTCCATGCAGGTGATCAGGTCAGAACCACCATGCTCATAGCGAACAATTGTGGGCTCATCGCCCAGGCTGTCCACGGTCAGGATCGATGCTGCAAAAGAACTCAGCGAATCGCCTGTTGGTCTAGCGCTGATCAGGAATCCCCCGTCTGCGGTCGGCACACCCCGCACCCAACTGATGTTGTTGTAGCCTACCTCATACGTCGCCGAGAAGACACCTTGAGCACAAAGCTTCTGGTTCAGGCCTACTGTGAAGAGCGAGAGGAAGAATGCGCACCAGCGAAATACCACGGTTTCCTGATTTACTGCCAAGTTAGCATTTGCGAGATAGGAGCGCCCTCTAAGCAAGAGCCGCAAGGATGATCCCAAGTGGTGGTTCCTGGAGGACCGCGTGAACGGGCAGCCGAGCAGCGTTAAGGGATCGTAAAGTCCGGCGCTCCCGCGCTAACGGATCCATAACGCTGGCTCAAGAAGGGCGTAATGGGCGGACGGGACCTTTGCAGCGCCAAACGCCAGACGCATGTTCCGCTTTCTCCTCATTCTCTCCCTTCCACTTCTGTTCAGTTCGTATGCCGAAGCCCAGCGCGGCACCATCACCGGGATGGTGACCGCTCTGGAGAACGGCAAAGTGGAACCGCAGCCCTTCGCCAGCGTGCTCATCAAGGGCACCAACACGGGGGCCAGCACGGACCTGGACGGCAAGTACATGTTCAAGGTGGAGCCGGGGAACTACACGGTGGTGACCACCATGGTGGGTTATGCGCCAGTGGAACGGACGGTGGACGTTGTGGCCGACCAGACCGTTGTGGTGGACCTTCAGCTCGACGGTGGTGCACAGGAGATGAAGGCGGTGGAAGTGGTGAAGGAGAAACGCGTGGATACGGAAGCCGCCGTGCTGATGGAAACGCGGAAGAGCGAACAAGTGGTGAACGGCATTGGACGCCAGCAGATCGCGAAAAGTCCGGACCGCACCGCCGGCGATGTGGTGAAGCGCATTCCGGGTGTCACCATCATCGGCGACCGCTTCATCATGGTGCGCGGCCTGGCCGATCGCTACAACACAGTACTGTTGAATGATGTGGCCGCGCCCAGTCTGGAGGCCGACAAACGCGCTTTCAGCTTCGACCTGATCCCCAGCGGTGCCGTGGACCGCATCCTCGTGTACAAGAGCGGCGCGCCTGAACTGCCGGGCGACTTCGCCGGTGGTGCCATCCGCATCAGTACCGCCAGCGTTCCCGAGAAGAATGAGACGCGCTTTACCCTGAGCACCTCCTACCGCCTCGGCACCACATTCCAGAACATCCTGCAGGATCAGGCCGGTTCCATGGACGCGCTCGGCTTTGACGATGGACTGCGCCAACTTCCCGCCTCCTTCCCTGTACGGCTCAACGGCCTGAGCTCAACTGAACTGCAAGCCGCCGGTCGTTCACTCAGCAACAACTGGATGACCAGCACCAGCACCGCGCTGCCTGATGGTCGCCTCAGCTTCTTCATCGCTCGCCGCTTCGGCAAGGAGGGCGCGAGGAACCACTACGGCAACCTCACCTCGGTGGACTACAGCAACACCAGCCTGGTATACAACGCCAGCAACTACAACTACAACGCTTTCGACGCGTCCACCGGCCGCAGCGATACCATCTATGCCTACAACGACCAGGAGAACATCCGCAGCACGCGGTTGACGGTGATGCACAACTGGACGGCCATGCTGGGCACCCGCACCAAGCTGGAATTCCGCAACCTGCTCAACCAGCTTGGCGACAACCGCGTGACCTACCGCACAGGCAGCGACTTCGAGGGTGGCTTCTCCCTGCGCAACCATGCCTTCCGATACCAGCAGCGCAGCATCTACAGCGGCCAGTTGCATGGCAGCCATGAACTGGGCGAAAAAGACAAGTTGGAGTGGACGCTCGGCTGCGGTCTGGCCCAGAGCCTGGAGCCCGACTTCCGTCGCGTGAGCACCCGCCAGGACATCATGAACAGCGATGGCTCACAGCCATACGAGGCGTATATCCCGCTCTCGGCCGACCCCTTCAACGCAGGTCGTTCCTTCAGCGAACTGGGTGAGCAGGTGTACACCGCTCGCGTGGACCACGAGCACAGCTTTCTGGAGAACGAGGACAAGTGGAGCCTGAAGCTGCGCGGCGGGGTGTACAGCGAATACAAGGAGCGCACGTTCAGCATGCGCTGGATGTCCTACACCAAGACCAACAACTTCGACAACAGCCTGGCCTCGCTCCCACTGGACCAGCTCTTCAGTGCGCAGAACATCAACGCGCAGAACGGCCTGAAACTGGACGAGGGCACGAACGCGAGCGACAAGTACGATGCGAACAATACGCTGGCGGCGAGCTACCTCGGCGGAACGGCGGTGTATGCGCGCCTGTGGACGATCAGCGGCGGGGCACGCGTGGAATACAACCATCAGGTACTCAACAGCGCACGGTATAGCGGCCGCGCGGTGAAAGTGGACAACCCGGTGCTCGCCGTGCTGCCATCGGCGAACATCAGCTACGCCATCGGTGAGAAGCAGAAGGTGCGCGTGGCCTACAGCAACACGGTGAACCGTCCGGAGTTCCGCGAGATCGCGCCCTTCTCCTATTACGACTTCACGTTCAATAACATCCTCTTCGGGAATGAGGAGCTGAAGACGGCCTTCATCACGAACGTGGATGCGCGATGGGAACTGTACCCGAGCTTGAACGAGATCCTGAGCGTGGGCGCCTTCTACAAGCAGTTCACCGACCCGATCGAGATGTACTTTCTGCCCGGCGCCGGCAGCGGTGGCACGCGGAACTTCAGCTATGGCAACGCGCAGAGTGCTACCAGCTTTGGCGTAGAGGCCGAAGTGCGTCGCTCGTTGAACACGATGTTCAAGACAGGTCCGCTGAGCCGCTTGGGCGTGCTCTTCAACGCTTCGTACATCAGCACCTCCATCGATCTGGGCGGCGCTGCCGTGGGCCAGAGCACGGAGCGTCCGCTGATGGGCCAGAGCCCGTATGTGGTGAACGCAGGCCTGTACTACGCACATCCGGAGAAGAAGCTCCAGGTGAACCTGTTGTACAACGTGATCGGCAAGCGCCTCTTCGCTGTGGGCACCTTCGGTACGCCTGACATCTACGAACTGCCACGCAACGTGATCGATCTCACGGCTACCAAAGGCATCGGCAAGCGCTTCGAACTGAAATTGAGCGTGCAGGACCTGTTGAACCAGCGGGTGCTGCTGGTGCAGGACAGCAACGAGAACGGCCGACTGGAAGCCAGCGACGAGGAGGTGATGAGCTATCGCCGCGGCCAGTATGTGAGCGCGGGACTGAGCTACAAGTTCTGATGGCCGCGCATGATGCGCTAACGAAAGTTTAACACGATGCAACGATCTGGTAAGATCGTGAACACGGACCGGTCATACCCGTGCTTTCCCTTTGCGGCCAGAAACCCAACCAACCGAACAATGGAATTCCTGTACAACAAGAACCTCTGGGCCCTGCTGATCGGCGGTGCCATGCTTGCGACCGGATGCAAGAAGGACGAGGAGCCCGTGACGCCCGAGCCCGTGCAGCGCACCTTTACTGTGACCGCCAACGGGAACATGAACACGGTGGAAGGCAACAGCGACGTGAACTACACCTTCACCAGCGACAAGGTGTGGTTGTTGAAGGGGTTCGTGTACGTGGAGAGCGGTGCGACATTGACCATCCAACCGGGCACCATCATCAAGGGTGACAAGGACACCAAGGGCACGCTGATCATCAAGCGCGGCGGCAGGATCATGGCCGATGGCAATGCTGCTGCTCCCATCGTGTTCACCAGTAACCAAGCTGCCGGAGCCCGTGCCGCTGGCGACTGGGGAGGTGTGATCATCTGCGGCAAGGCCAGCAACAATCAACCCAGTGGTGAGGCCACCGTGGAAGGTGGTGTGGAGGCCACATATGGCGGGAACGACAATGCCGACAACAGCGGTGTGCTGCGTTACGTGCGCATCGAATTCCCGGGCATCCCCTTCCAGCCCAACCAGGAGATCAACGGCCTTACGCTGGCCGCCGTGGGCAGTGGCACCATCATCGACCACATCCAGGTGAGCCATAGCGGCGACGACAGCTTCGAGTTCTTCGGAGGCAGCGTGAACGTGAAGAACCTCGTGACCTTCCGCGGTCTTGATGATGACTTCGACATGGACAATGGGTACAGCGGCAAATTCCAGTTCGGTGTGGCCCTGCGCGACCCGAACACCGCGGATGCAAGCGGAAGCAACGGCCTTGAGCATGACAACGACGGTGCTGGCACGAACGCCACCCCCTTCACTACGCCGGTCATCAGCAACGTGAGCATCTTCGGTCCGCAGAAGGACGCAGGCACGGTGATCAACAGCAACTTCAAGCGTGCCAACCACCTGCGCCGCAACACCCGTAGCCGCGTTTTCAACAGTGTGTTCGCCGGCTTCCCAACAGGTTGCCTGATCGACGGAAGTGCCTGCGAAACGAACTGCACCAATGGCGACCTGAAGGTCAGGAACTGTGTATACAGCGCCATGGCCACACTGCTCGCCACGGCCAGTGGCAGCACCTGGGACATCACCAGCTGGTTCAACAGCAATGGAAACCTCAGCTACACCGAGAACACGGAACTGGGCGTGGTCGATGGCTTCAATCTGGCAGCTCCGAACTTCACGCTCACGGGCGGATCACCCTTGAGCACCGGCGCCAGCTTCAGCGACACGGAGCTCACGGATGGCTTCTTCACGAACGTGTCCTACAAGGGCGCTTTCGGCACGGAGAACTGGACCAGCGGTTGGTGCAACTGGGATCCGCAGAACACTCCTTACTGAGCGTTTGGCGACCCCGGATCCCGGATGAAAACCCGGGGACATCCGGCGCCGGTCGAAAGACCGGCCTCAGTACTGGCGAAAGGCTCCCTTGGGGGCCTTTTGTCGTTATGGGCACTCATGAATGCGTACGCTGACGCGGCCCTCCTGCACTTGGCACGCGATCGGGATACATTTCGGCCACATCCACCGCACATGCGTACCGTCCACCTGTACACCTTGATCATTGCCATGCTCCTGCCGTACCTGGCCCAAGGCCAGGACGACGAGCATCAGGGAACGCTGGGAGGCGGCATCGGCTTGAGTTCCCCCACCGGTGATTTCGACCGGGCCTGGGGCCGTGACATGTTCCTGATCGGGGCGCAACTCGCCTATCCCTTGCGGCGTGTGCCCATTCTGCAGGCCGGCTTCTCCTTCGGCTACAGCGTCATGGGCAGGAACAGCGCCGAGGTGCCGATCAACACCAACTACCAGAACATCAGCACCGGTGAACTGACCACCCGCAGCAAGGTCTTCAGCTATCACCCACTGCTGCGCCTGGCTCCGCTCACAGGCAGGGTGAGACCTTATGTGGAAGGGCTGGTCGGCTTCCGGCAGTTCTCCACCGTGAGCAAGGTGACGGCGAAGGGCACGGAAGGCAACATAAGCAAGGAGCGCAACGAGGGCGACCTTGCGTTCAGCCGTGGGTGGGCGGGCGGGGTTCAGGTAACGTTGGGAACCACGGCCTATGCGGAGGTGCGCGTGGAACGCTTCAACAGCGGTGCGGCCACCTATGTGGACCCGAGCAGTGTCGGCGTGAGCGATATGGGCGAGGTCAGCTTCAACACATTGACGAGCAACACCGATGTGACGAACGTGCTCTTCGGGGTGGGCTTCAGGTTCTGATCCCCAGCCTCCGGCACTTGGTAACCTGTTGGTAACACGGCTGAAAAGGCGTTGAGCAAGCGTCCGAGGACCACCGATGTGGGGCCTAAACTTGCACAACGAAACACCCATCGTGGAAGGCGGCAAGAGGATCGGCAGCGCGCTGATATCAGTATATCACAAGGATGGTCTCGATGAGATCGTCCGGTCCCTCCACCGCCTGAACGTCCATCTCTACAGCACCGGCGGTACCCAGGAATTCATAGAAGGACTGGGCATTCCCGTTACGCCCGTGGAGGACCTCACAGGTTACCCGAGCATCCTCGGTGGTCGGGTGAAGACGCTGCATCCGAAGGTCTTCGGTGGCATCCTCGGGCGTCGCGACCTGCAGGGGGATGTGGCCCAACTGGAGGAGTACGCCATCCCTGCCATCGACCTGGTGATCGTGGACCTCTACCCCTTCGAGGCCACCGTGGCGGCGGGTGGCGATGAGAAGGCCATCATCGAGAAGATCGACATCGGAGGCATCTCCCTGATCAGGGCGGGCGCGAAGAACCATGCCGATGTGGTGATCGTTCCCTCACGGGCCCAATACCCGGCCTTATTGCGCATCCTGAACGAGCAGAACGGCGAGACCACGCTGTCGCAGCGCAAACAGTTCGCGGGTGAGGCCTTCGGTGTGAGCGCCCATTATGACAACGCGATCCGCGACTGGTTCGTGGGGGGCGAAGGCGATCTGCTGATCAGCGCCGGCCCGAAGAACGTCCTCCGCTATGGCGAGAACCCGCACCAGCCCGCCGAGTTCTTCGGGGACCTGAGAGGCCTGTTCGACCAGTTGGGGGGAAAGGAACTCAGTTATAACAACCTGCTTGACCTGGACGCGGCGCTGGAGCTCATCGATGACCTGGCCACGCTGCCGGGCGTTCCCTTTGCGATCCTCAAACACAACAATGCCTGCGGTGCCGCGGTGCGACCCACCGTGAAGGAGGCGTGGGATGCGGCCCTCGCGGGCGATCCTGTTTCGGCCTTTGGGGGCGTGCTCATCACCACGGCCACCATCGACAAGGCCACCGCCTTGGCCATTGACAGCATCTTCTTCGAGATCATCTGCGCACCGGGGTTCGATGTGGACGCGCTGGAGGTACTCACGCGGAAGAAGAACAGGATGATCCTCGTGCGCAAGCCGGCCACCAAGCCCGCACGCAAATACCGCAGTGCGTTGAACGGCCTGCTGGCGCAGTCCCCGGACCTGCTCGTGGAGGAGGCGCCGGGTATGCGCCCGGCCACGAAGGTGCTGCCAACGCAGGCCCAGCTGAGCGACCTGGTCTTCGCGAACATTCTCGTGAAGCATACCAAGAGCAACGCGATCGTGCTGGCCAGGGGGAACCAATTGCTGGCCAGTGGAACCGGCCAGACAAGCCGGGTGGACGCACTGGAGCAGGCCATCGCGAAGGCGGGCAAATTCAACTTCGACCTGCATGGCGCGGTGATGGCGAGCGATGCCTTCTTCCCCTTCCCCGACTGCGTGAACATCAGCGCTGACGCCGGCATCACGGCCATTGTGCAACCAGGCGGCAGCATCAAGGACAACGACAGCATCAATGCGGCGGATGCGCGTGGCGTGGCCATGTGCATCACCGGAAACCGACATTTCAAACACTGATCCCCACCAGAGCATGAGCTGGTTCAACAGTTTCTTCACCCAGGAGATCGCCATCGATCTCGGCACCGCCAACACGCTGATCATCCACAACGACAAGGTGGTGGTGGACGAGCCCAGCATCGTGGCCGTGGACCGGACCACCGGACGTGTGATCGCGATCGGCCGGGCCGCACAGCAGATGCACGGCAAAACGCACGAGAACATCAAGACCGTGCGACCGCTGCGCGATGGTGTGATCGCCGACTTCCAGGCGGCCGAGGACATGATCAAGGGCATGATCCGGATGATCAATCCGGGCAAACGGCTCTTCACGCCGAACCTGCGGATGGTGATCTGCATTCCCAGCGGCATCACCGAAGTGGAGAAGCGCGCCGTAAAGGACAGCGCCGAACATGCCGGGGCAAAGGAAGTGTACCTCATCCACGAGCCCATGGCCGCGGCCATCGGTATCGGCATCGATGTGGAGGAACCGATGGGCAACATGATCATCGACATCGGCGGTGGCACCTCGGAGATCGCGGTGATCGCCCTGGGCGGCATCGTGTGCGACAAGAACATCCGCGTGGCCGGTGACGAGTTCACGCAGGACATCGAGGAATACATGCGCCGCCAGCACAACATCCTGGTGGGTGAACGCACGGCCGAACAGATCAAGATCGAAGTGGGCAGCGCGATGACCGAGCTGGACAATCCACCGCCTGACTATGCCGTTCGCGGACGGGACCTGATGACCGGGATCCCCAAGGAGATCACGGTGACCTACAGCGAGATCGCCCAGGCCCTGGACAAGTCGATCAGCAAGATCGAGGAGGCCATCCTCAGCGCACTGGAGAGCACCCCGCCCGAACTGAGCGCCGACATCTACAAGACCGGCATCTACCTGGCCGGTGGTGGCGCCTTGTTACGCGGGTTGGACAAGCGGATCAGCATCAAGACGAAGCTGCCCGTGCATGTGAGCGAGGATCCATTGCGTGCCGTGGCCCGTGGCACCGGCATCGCCCTGAAGAACATCGACCGCTTCCAATTCCTCATGAGGGAGTAACGAGCGGTGAGGGGCGCGTGGCGAGTGCCTCCGCACCACCACCACGCACCCCTCACTTCCCGCTACCCGCTGCTCGATAGCGATGCGCGACCTCTTCCGATTCCTCTTCCGCCAGCGCAACAACCTGTTGTTCGCAGCGCTCCTCGCGCTGTCCATGTCGCTCGTGGTCAGTGGCAACATGCACCAGCGTGCGCAGGTGATCAGCAGCAGCAATGCCGTGATCGGCCGCATCTACGCTACCCGGAACGACATAACGAGCTTCGCCGACCTGCGCCGGGTGAACAACGACCTGGTACGCAGCCTGGCCATCGAACGGGAGCGAAAGTTCAACCTGCTCCTACTGGCCGATTCGGCGGGCCGGGTGGTCGATACCCTCCGACGTCAACGCTACACCTTCATCCCGGCCCAGGTGATCAACAGCACCACCCAGAAGGAGAAGAACTACATCACCTTGGACAAGGGATCGGTGGATGGTCTTCGGCCGGACATGGGCGTGATCGGGGCCAACGGCATCGTGGGCATGGTGCGCGAGACCAGTGAACACTTCGCGCTGGTCATCAGCGTCCTGAACCCTGATCATGCCGCCAGCGCCCAATTGCGCTCGACGCGCCATTTCGGTCAGTTGAAATGGAACACCGGTGATCCACGCACGGTCCTGCTGTCCGACATCGACAAGCACGTACATGTGGCGGTGGGTGATACGGTGGAAACGAGCGGGATCGAGCGCGTGTATCCGGCGGGCATTCCCATAGGTGTGGTGGAGAAGGTGGAGAATGACCCGAGCATCCCCTTCCACCTGATCATTGTGCGACTGAGCGAGGACCTCACACGATCGGGGCAGGTGACGGTGGTGGGCGACCTGATGCGCTTGGAGCGGGATTCACTGGAGGCCAAAGCGAAGGTGGAATGATCGGCACCGTGCTCGCGAACATCATGCGCTTCGTCCTGCTGGTGCTGTTGCAGGCGCTGGTGATCGACCACATGGACGTAGCCAATGGCTGGGTGGTGCCGTACCTGTACGTCCTGTTCATCCTGATGCTACCCATTGCGCTTCCGCTCTGGGCGTCCCTGCTGCTGGGCTTCGCCATCGGCTTCACCATGGACCTGTTCAGCAGCACGCCGGGCATGCATGCCAGCGCCTGCACGGTGATGGCCTATGCCCGCAGCCTCATGCTCCGCGCCCTCGCCCCGCGGGAAGGTTATGAGATCGGCCGACGCGCGGCGCTGGCGGACATGGGCCTGGCGTGGTTCATGACCTATGGGGGCGTGCTCATCCTCATCCACCACGTGTGGTTGTTCTTTGTGGAGGTGTTCCGCTTCGATGCTTTCCTCTCCACGCTCTTCCGTGCGCTGTTGAGCACGGCCGCCACCTTGGTGCTCTGCCTGGTGGCCCAGCTGCTCATTGCGCGTAGCTCCTCCCGCACGCGATGAACTTCGACGACCGCAAGTATGTGCTGATCGCCTCGGTGATCTTCATTTGCGCGGTCTTCATCCTCCGCCTGTTCTGGTTGCAGGTGGTGGACAGCAGCTGGACGGCCCGGGCCGCCGACATCAGCGAACGCAAGGTCACCATCTTCCCATCGCGGGGACTGATCTACGACCGCCACGGCGAGCTCCTTGTGGCCAACACGCCGGTGTATGACATCCTCGTGGTGCCCCGCGAGGTCAAGCCCTTCGATACCCTGGCCTTCGCACAACTGGTGGGCGTATCGCCGCTCGACGTACGCGAGCGCTTGCAGAAAGCAAAGGCCTATTCCGGGTACAAGCCCAGCGAGTTCGAACGCCAGATCACGGCCGACCAGTATGCCGCCATCTCGCTGCACCTGCCGAAATACCCGGGGTTCTACGCCCAGAGCCGTACGCTCAGGACCTATCCCTACCGCGTGGCAGGGCACATGCTCGGCTACCTGAGCGAAGTGAGCGCGAGGAAGGTGGAACAGGACCCCTACTACCGACCGGGCGATGTGATCGGCGTGGGCGGATTGGAGCAGTATTACGAGCCACAGCTACGCGGACGACGCGGCGTGAAATACGTGGTGGTGGACGTACACAACAACGTGCAGGGAGCCTTCGAGAACGGGAGGTACGATACGCTGGCGTACGAAGGGTCCAACCTGTACACGAGCATCGATGTACGGATGCAGGCGTACGGCGAACGCCTGATGCAGCACAAGAAGGGCAGCATCGTAGCGATCGATCCGCGCACCGGGGGCATCCTGGCACTGGTGAGTTCACCTGCGTACGACCCCGAGCTGCTCGTGGGGCGCGTACGGAACGTGAACTACCGGAAGCTGCAGACGGACTCGCTGAACCCCCTGTTCGATCGGGCCTTGCAGGCGCAATATCCACCAGGCTCCATCTTCAAGCTGGTGCAGACCCTCACGGCCCTGCAGATGGGTGTGATCGATAGCACCACCGGCTTCCCCTGCAACAAGTCCTTGGTGGGTTGCCACGACCACCCCATGGCCACGGACGTGAAGCATGCGATACAGTACTCCTGCAATCCGTATTTCTACCAGGTCTTCAAGCGGGAGGTGGAGCAGAACAAGCTTCCGGACCGCTTCAAGGATGCGGCCCTGGGACTCGCCCAATGGGAACCGTACATGCTGAGCTTCGGCTTGGGCCAGCGCCCGGCGATCGACCTCCCCAGTGCCAAGGGGGGCCGCGTACCGAACGTGGCGTATTACGACAAACGATATGGTCCCGGCGGCTGGGCCTTCAGCACCATCTACTCCGTGAGCATCGGGCAGGGCGAAGTGGAAGTGGTGCCCGTGCAGATGGCCAACCTCGCAGCCACCTTCGCGAACCGCGGCTGGTACATCGACCCGCACATCGTGCACGCGATCGGCGACCCGGATAACGTGATACCTCGTGAGAAGCACACCACCCCGGTGGACCGCCAGTGGTTCGACCTGGTGGCGGAAGGCATGCGCCGGGTGACGGAGGAGGCCGGTGGGACAGCACGCAGCGCACGGATACCGGGTATCACGGTGTGCGGCAAGACGGGCACCGCCCAGAACCCGCATGGCAAGGACCATGCGGTGTTCGTGTGCTTCGCACCCATGGACGACCCGAAGATCGCCATGGCGGTGTACGTGGAGAACAGCGGCTTCGGCGGAACGTGGGCGGCCCCCATCGCCAGCCTGCTGATGGAGCAGTACCTCACGGACACCATAACGCGGCCCGATGTGGAGAAGAAGATGCTTGAGGCCGACCTGATCGCCACGGAAAAGAACTACAAGCCCTTCGTGAGCAAGGCCCATCCTCGACGCCGCCGATGAACACGCAACGCGACAGCATCCGCGCACAGGTCGATCGCCCCTTGGTGATCATCTACCTCCTGTTGCTCCTGATGGGCTGGGCCAACATCTACAGCGCAGCGTACAGCCCCGAGCACCCGAACCTCTTCGACACGGCGAAGGAGTATGGCGATCAAAGCGTGTGGATCCTGCTGTGCCTGGTCATTGGCACGGCGATCCTGATGATCCAGGGCGAGTTCATCAAGAACATGGCCTTGCCCACCTACATCGGCGTGATGATATTGCTGGCCCTGGTGCCCTTCGTGGGCAAGGAAGTGGGTGGGAACAAGGCGTGGCTGGGGGTGGGAAGTTTCGGGGTGCAGCCCAGTGAGTTCGGCAAGTTCGCAACGGCCCTGCTTCTCAGCCAGTACCTCAGCGGCCTGAAGTCCTTGGTGGAATTGCGATCCCGGCTCATCGCCTCCATCATCATCCTCATTCCCGCCCTTCTCATTCTGCTGGAGAAGGACGTGGGCACCATGCTCACCTTCGGCGCCTTCATCCTCGTGCTGTATCGCGAAGGACTCTCAGGCAACATCCTGCTCCTGGCCATCGCCTCGGCCATCCTCGCCGTGCTCTCGCTCATCATGAAGGACAGTGTGTTCCATGTGCCCTTCACCGCGAAGGAGATCGGCGGACAGTACTTCCTGATCCTGCTGCTGGCGGTCGGTAGTGTGCTGGCCGTGCTGTTCGTCTCCCGGTTCGTCCTGAAACGTTACCGCAAACGCCTCTACGGCCTCATCGCCTTCACGCTCATCGGCTCTGCGGTGTTCATCAGCAGCTTCGATTATGTGTTCCGGCACCTCCCCGAACGCCACCAGACCCGCATCGGGGTGCAGCTGGGACTGGTCTATGATCCCCAGGGCTTCGGGTACAACGCCGAGCAGAGCAAGACGGCCATCGGCAGCGGCGGCTTCATCGGGAAAGGCTACCTCGAAGGCACGTTCACCAAATACAAATACGTGCCCGAGCAGAGCACCGATTTCATCTTCTGCACAGTGGGCGAGGAATGGGGCTTCCTGGGCACTACGGTGCTCGTGCTGTTGTTCGGTGGCCTGATCCTGCGCTGCATCCTTGTGGGCGAACGACAACGCTCGCGCTTCACGCGGATCTATGCGTACTGTGTGGCAAGCATCTTCTTCCTGCACCTGATGATCAACATCGGCATGGCGATCGGCCTTGCCCCGGTCATTGGGATCCCGTTGCCCTTCTTCAGCTACGGTGGCAGTTCGCTCCTCAGCTTCACGATCCTGCTGGCCATCCTGGTGCGGCTGGACGCCGAACGCCTGAGCCAGCTGCGTTGAAATGGAAAGGGCGGCCCGCAGGCCGCCCTTCCGGGTACATTACCTGAATATCAGTAGTACTTGCTGCGATCGTCCTTCACCTCGGCCGAGGCCTTGATGGCGTTGAAGGCCTGGAACTCGGCGCGGTTGCGCACTTTGTCGGCGAGCGCCTTCACATCCTCGGCACCTGCTGGCATTTCGCCTGCGGGTGTGAGCGTTGTCATGGTGGCCAGGTACACGGCCATGTCCCCTTTCATGGGCTCGCTGGTCTGCCCGTTCTGCAGGCTGAAGATCTGGCCGATCACCTCCACATCGCTGAAACCACCGGGGATGCTGTTGGTGTTGTAGGTCATGTCCGTCGCGGTCTGCACACCGGCTCCGAGTTCGGCGCCAAGGGCGTTCAGGTCGGTCTTGCCGGTCATTTTCGCCATCAGTGCGGTGGCCTTCTTTTCCTTC
Organism: Flavobacteriales bacterium; assembly: GCA_031411095.1. Lineage (GTDB taxonomy): Bacteria > Bacteroidota > Bacteroidia > Flavobacteriales_F > PHOS-HE28 > PHOS-HE28. The sequence continues at coordinate 147,258 of JANOAK010000016.1, forward strand.
ACCACTTCCTTGGTCATGGCCTCCTTCACATCGTCCAGCTTGGGGGCGCCCTCCTCGCGGATGTTGGTGAGCATGCACACCACGTAGCCATCACCGCTGGCAATGGGCTCACTGGGCTTGTCGCCCAGCTTGGCGTGGTTCACCCAGGCGATCACGCTGTTCGCATCCTGTAGTCCCGGCACGTATCGCTGATCGGCACGCATCTCCTCCACGGGGGTGAAGGCTAGTCCGCTCTCGGTGGCGTTCTTGCGGAAGCTGGCGCTGTCCGGATTGTTGAGGGCGAACGCGCTGGCGGTCTTCCACGCCTCCTTCATGGCCTTGTCCGGGCGGATCCTGCTGTCCACGGTGAGCACGCGGCGCTCCATGCGGGTGCGCTGGCCCAGCACCTCCACGATGTGGTAACCATAACTGGTCTTGCAGATGGTGGTGGCTCCCACTTTCTGGTCGAAACTGGCCGCGGTGAACTCGGGCACCATGCGCTGCTTGTCGAACCACTCATACACACCGCCCGTGCTCTTGCTTCCGGGATCCTCGGTGTACGTGTTCACCATCTCCTCGAACTTGCTCTTGTCGCGCTTCACAACGGCCAGCACACTGTCCGCGCGCTCCTTCACCTTCTTCTCATCGTCGCCTGTCTTGCCCTGTGTGCTGAAGAGGATGTGGCGCACGCGTGCTTCGAGCACATCGGCGAGCTCCTTCACCTTCACCAACTTCCAGAGGTCACCATCCCGATAGGGTCCAACAACGGCTCCCACCTCGGCGTTCCGGATCAGCGAATCGTTCACCTGGTCGGCGGTACCATCGGTGTAGGCCACTGCGGCCCCGCTCTTGGTGACGGCATGGGCCATCACGAAGAGGCTGTCACCGTTGCCTGTGGCGGCGCTGAACTCAGGCTTCAGGGCAAGCAGGTCGTTCTGGCCCGCGGCAATGTCCTCGGCGGTGGGGGTGGCCGGCACGCGCACGTAGACAAAGCCGCGCGAGGCCTTCTGCTCCCACTTCTTCTCGCCGCTGTGCGCGCTGAAGTAGCGGTTCAGGTCATCGGCACCCACGGGATAGAGGCTGTCGGGCTCGCTGTCGTATCGCTTGGCAACGAAGTTGAAGGTGGCCTTGGTGTTCTTCGCAGCATACTCATCGGCCACCTGGGCGCTGTTCACGAAGCAGCTCTTCTTGACCAGTGCATTGTACTTGGCATAGATGCGATTGGGCACGAAGGAGCGCTTCTGGTAGTCGTAGAGCACGGGATCGCGCTCCTGTACACTGGCGAAATAGCGCTTCAACAGGGCCTTGTCCGGCTGCCCGGTCTTGGGGTCCTTGAAATTCTCATTGCCCTTGAACTCAGGAACGATGTTATCGCCCCAACGGATGTCGTCGAACTCCTCCTTGCTGATGCCGGTGCCGAAACCGGCGGCCTCTGCCTGTTTGCGCAGGGTGCGCTCGCGGAGGATCTCGTTCCACACATTGTTGCGGATCTGCTCCTGCAACTGGTTGTCCACCGTGGTGCCGTTGTTGCGGTACAGGGTGGCCTGCTCATCCACGCGGGCCTGGAATTCCAGGGTGGTGATGGGCTGCCCATCGATCTCGGCGATGGCGGCCTCACCGCGTTGCTGGCCACCGCCCTGCCAGATATCCCCGAGCACGAAAAGTCCGAGGGAAACAAAAACAACGGTCGCGATGAGCATGCCTCGCTCGCGGATCTTTCCAATGACAGCCATCTACAGGGATCTTTAAAAGGGTCGCAAATATAGGAGTAGCGGCCATTGGAAGGTGGCAGCACCCGCGGGATCGCCTGCGAAGGCCACGGATGTCGCCAAGCGCGGCCTGATCGCCCGGGTCGCGATGTGCTCAGGGGGCGAATCCCCGCTCGGCATCCACCACTTCCAGCTTCACCAGGTCGATGCGGCCATGGCTCACCTGGGCCACGGTCACTTTGAAGGGGCCCTCTTCCACCACGGTACCCTGCGAGGGAACATCGCCGGTGTGGTGCAGGATCCATCCGGCGAGGGTGTCATAATCGGGGCTTTCGGGGAAGTTCAGGCCGAACCGGTCGGCCAGGTAGGCCACGTCCAGCCGGGCGCTGAGCACGAAGTTGCGCTCGTCCAATTGCTCCTCCACGAGTTCCCCCTCGTCGTGCTCATCCTCGATATCGCCCACGATGGTCTCCACCACGTCCTCGATGGTGAGCATGCCGGCGGTGCCCCCGAACTCATCGACCACCACGGCCACGTGGGTGCGTTGCTTGGTGAAGCGCTTGAGGGCCTCATCGGCGCTCATGGTACCGGGGAGGAAGTTCACGGGCCGCATCACGGCCCGGATGCTCTTGGGCTTACGGAAGAGCTCGTAGCCATGAACGTAGCCGATCATGTTGTCAACGCTGTCCTTGTACACCAGGAGCTTGCTGAGCCCGGTGGCCACGAATTGGTCGTGCAGCTCCTGCACGGTGGATTCCACATCGATCGATTCCATTTCGGCGCGTGGCACCATCAGGTCGCGCACCTTGGTATTGCTCAGTTCCAAGGTGTTACGGAAGTATTCGACCTCGGCATTGATCTCCTCGTCCTTGGGCGCGCTGTCGCTCACCTCCTTCAGGAAGTTGTCCAGGTCGATGCGGCCAAAGACCACCTGTCCGGGTTTTGTGTGCATGCCGAAGATGCGCAGGACCCCTTCCCCCAGGCCGATCAGCAACATGGTGGGGAGCCACAACAGGATGTACAGCCCGCGAAGTGGAAGTGCGAAGGCACTGATGATGAAGTTGGGGTCCAGGCGGAAGAGCGCCTTGGGCAGGAACTCGGCCACCACCAGGATGAGCAAGGTGCTCAGGATGGTCTGCGCGGTGAGGACGAAGAGCTCGTTGTGGTAGAAGCCGCGCAGCCAGGGTTCCAACACGCGGGCCATAACGATACCGTAGACGACCAGCCCGATGTTGCTGCCCACGAGCAGGGCGCTGATCACGCGGGCCGGTCGCTTCAACAGGCCGGCCACCACGCGCGCCCAGATGGCCCCTTCCTTCAGCTTCAATTCCACGTAGAGCTTGTTACAGCTCACGATGGCGATCTCCAGGCCAGCGCACAAGGCCGTGAAGGCCAGGCTGACGATGATCAAAAGGAGGTCGGTGCTGGACAAGGCGACTACTTGGGATGCCGTAGGGAGGCATCAATGAGGGCACGAAGATGCGATGAAGACCGCGCACCGCTCCGGTGAGGGCCGTTCACTTGGGCTGCTGATCGGCTTCGCCCTGATGCTGCCGGGCCGCCCAATCGGCCATTTTGCGGCGCATGAAGCGGCGATAGAAGAACATGGCCACGCATACCATGGGGAACCAGATGAACACCCGTCCGGCCTGCCATCCTTGGGTACCGACCACCCAAGCGGCCCAGGCAGCGCTCAAAAAGGCCAGCACCAGCCAGAAGAGTTCCATGATACGTGCCATCCGTTCCATCAGCGGGGGGAATTGGGGGCCAAGGTATCCACCGCGTCGATGAAGACCTGACCCGTGATGCGGTGGATACGGTATCGGCTGAAGTCCTCATTCGCATCCAGCCCTTGTCCGTGGATGATGTCGCGGCCCCGATGGATGCGCACCGGGCGGTCCGTCCAGATGCGGTCGCTGTCCTGGTCCCACACGAGGCGTTCGGTCTCCAGCCGTTCGCCGCGCTTGTTCACGAACACCACGTTCTCCTCCACCACCATGCGCTCCTCACCTGGCAGGATGGAGGCCCTGCGGGCCGTAAGCACACTGCCCCTGCTGCCATCGTGCTCGAGGAAGACCAGTTCAACGCCTTGGTCAAGTTCGGTGTGTTCGGCCCCTTTGGTGAGGTATTCCGACACCCGGCCGGCCTGCAGGCGATTGCGCACAAAGCCGCTGTCGCTGTAGAGGTATTCCACCTGGTGGGTCAGTCGGTCCGGAGCATCGGCATCCACCTCAATGGCCGCCAGCTGTTCCAGGTCGTTCTTACAGGCCGCCGCTAACAACCCCAAGGCAATGATGACCGCACGCCCCAGCATCGGCTCACTGGATCTGGTATGGACGGAACCATCGCTCCAACTTCCACGGCGTGATGCTCACGCCGATCCACAGGTTGATCAGGTCCTCGCGCACCAGTCCGGGGTCCGTGCTGCCCCGTCGGGAGTGGTCCACCCCGATGTGGAATTGGCTGTTGGTCTGCGCGGCGTTCAACGGGAAGGAGGCCCCCAGGCTGGTGGTCATGCTGGTGAGGGCCTGCCCGCCCACCTGCAGGTAATCATCCGCATACCGAAGGCCGGCGCGGTACGTCGTGCGCTGCCACAACGACCCATCGCGCGCGGGCGTGAACCGCATCCCGAGGGCATAGGTGGTGCTGGAGCGCAACGGCGCGGGCAGGTTGAACCCGTCCACATCCACCTTCAATCCGCTCCAATCACGCCGGCGTACTTCCGCTGTGGCCATCCAACGCTGGTCGTTGACGCTGATGCCAAGGCCATACGCGAGCGGGAAGGTGAGGCGACCCTCGACGGTGCCGAAGGAGGGGAGCGTGTCAATGGTGGTCTCCACTCCGCTGGTATTGCGGTAATAGGTGGTGATAAGGTCGGTATTCGTGGCACTGAACACCGTGGGCAGGCCTACCGTGGCGCCGAAGGTCATGCGCCAGGGATGCGCATCACGACGATGATGATCCGTTCTGGGGTGCGTCAATCCGGGATGTTCCATCCGCCAGCGTTCGATGCGGGAACGCAACCGCTTTTCGCGCCGCACGAGGGCCGAATCAACAGTGGCACGGGAGATCAACTGGGTGCTGAACTGCATGCCGAAGCTTCCGCCCGGTGCGCGCAGCACAAGCGACGAATAAGCGCTGGTGTTGGTGTAGTTCTGGCCAACGGGGTAATTGGCCTTGCGCGTTTGCTCGATCCCCCCGAATAGGAAGTCGAAGTTGCCGCCCAGGGTCAGGCGGTCGCCCAGGTCACCAAGGGTATCGCCCTTGCCTTGGAACAGCACGCGGCCCAGACCGGCATACACGCGGTTCAGCCCCCCGCTTCCGAGGTATTCGTAGGTCACATCAACACCCTGCTCATTGGTGGCCTGGGACAGCGAATACCCGACATCGCTGAAGGGGTTCAACCCGAAGGCCATGCCCCAACGCCCGCGACCGAAGGGAATGCCGAGGTTGAATCCGGAAAAGCCTGCGTCAGCGGATCGTCTGCTGGCGCTTGCATTCCGGCGGTCCATGAACATGCCCCGCACGCCCACTTCGAAGGTCGGGCGGACAAGGCCACCGAGGTCCAACTGGCGCGAGGAAGCGTAACTGGCGGGATTGGAGGAGAGCACGCCGAAGGGTTCGGTGTAGGCGATGCCGGTGCCGCCCATCAAAGCGGAAGTTACCGACCCGCTGTACAGCAGATCCCCGAATCCATAGGCGCTGTATGGAGAACCGCTGATGGTCTGGGCGCAGAGCGGAGCCGCTTCAAGCAGCAGGGCCAGGCCCATCAGTCGGATGAAGGTGCAACAGGATCTCGTGCAGGCCAAGGAGGGTCAGGTAAGGGTGCGCAAAGATGCCGTTTTCCAAGGCCCGCGCGAATCGGGGTGCGTCACCGCCGGTGAGCACAACGGCCAGGCCGGGGTATTGTTGCCTGTGTTCGGCGATCAACGCCTGCAGTTCGGCCCGGGTGCCATGGTGCGCTCCGGAAGCAAGGCATTCCAAGGTGGAACGCCCTATGAGCGGGGGATCATCCGGGGGCTCCACCTCGGGCAGGCGGGCCGTGAAGTGGTGCATGGCCTTGGCCCGCATGCGGTACCCGGGGGAGATAAGCCCGCCGGGGTAGGTGCCTTGGGCATCCACCAGGTCATAGGTGATGCATGTGCCGAGGTCGATGGCCAACGCAGGCCTGCCAGGGAACAAGGAGGCGGCAGCCACCGCGTTGGCCAGTCGGTCGGCACCAAGGCTCTCGGGGGTGCCGTAGTCATTCATCACAGGCGATGGCGTGGCCCCGGTGACCACTGTGAGGGGTGCCAGGTCCGCGAGTGCCAGCCGAAGGGCCTCATCGTCATGTGCCGTGGAGGCCATGACCACACGGTCCACCTGCTGATTCGCGAGGAACCGGCGAAGGGCCAGAAGGTCGGCATTGGCCCAAGCACCGGCCCGCAGCAGGCGGCTCCCCTTGAACAGCACGGATTTGGTGCGGCTGTTCCCCCTATCGATGACCAAGTGTTGTGGCATTTCGCGTTCGGATCGGTCCGCTTTCTATCTTCGCGGCCCCTTGCAAAGATGCACGGGAACCAGATGGTGCCTTAGCTCAGCTGGTAGAGCAACGGATTGAAAATCCGTGTGTCCCCAGTTCGATTCTGGGAGGCACCACATGATCGCAAAGCCCTCCGGACCTCGGGGGGCTTTGTGTTTCCGCACACTGGGTTGCACAGGTCGCCGTTCCCGCGCTCACCTTACGGGTGCTCCACCAAGGCTGTGGCTAGGGATGGTCCAGGAGCCACTTCTTCACTTCGAGCAGGTGGCGCTGCTTCACCGGCTCGCGGATGCGCTTGTTCGTAGCTGTGAAATAGCGGTGCTTCGAAAGGAAGCGGACCTGGAGTTCATTCCATTCCCGCTCGGTCTTCAGCACGCCGAAGTGCTTGAATTCCTTGAACAGTTCGGCACCGATCTGATGGAAGTCCTCCCGACCGAGATAGTCCAGGTCAGCATCGCACAGGATCCGGCTCAGGCCGTCCCTCGGCTCCTGTGGCACACGCGTGGCCATGATCATGAAGCAGATGCGCTCGATCTGCGGAAAGGAGTAACCGAACCCGGGCAGGTCCTGGTGGGCGAGCAGGCAACTCGCCATCTCATGTTCGCGGTCCTGCAAGAGGAAACCTGAATCATGGTAGACCGCGGCCGTGCGCAACAGGTCCAGGTCCTCTCCCTTCACATTCTCGGAAGCAGCGATGGTCATGGCCGTCCGATGAACATCGAGGGTATGTTCATAGGAATGGTAGGTGCGATGCACCGACAATCCCGCGCGGAGCTTCGCGAGGATGTGGGATTCTGCCCCAGCCTGGTTCATGTCCTTGGAATGACCAAGGTATCAACCTGCCGGAGATGGCAAGCCATACTTTTGATCGATATGCGAACCAGCACGAGCCGCACGCCCGTGGTCCTGTTCACCCTGGTGGCGGTCTACATCGTGCTCCAGTTCCTGTGGTGGGCTTGGTCGTTGGTGCACAAGGACCGCGAGTTGCAATTGCTGCAAGGGCAATTGCTGCGCGAAGGAGTGGTCCCGGTGGTACCGCTCAACGATCCCGGGCATACCCTTTGGATGGTGGCGGGCGAAGGCGCCGTGTTCATCATTCTGCTCCTGCTGGCCCTGTGGATCATCTTCCGCACCGTGCGCCACGAATTGGAACTGGCGCGGCAGCAACGCGACTTCCTGCTTGCCGCGAACCATGAACTGCGCACCCCGCTGGCCGCGCTCAAACTGCAGCTGCAGACCATGGGCCGCAGTGAGCTTGGCGATCGGCAACGCGCGGAACTGGGAACATCGGCCTTGGCCGAAGTGGACCGGTTGGGTGTGCTCACGGAGAAGATCCTCATGGCCACACGCCTTGATGAGGCGGGCAGCCTGCTACAGATCGCCGCGTTCGATGCTTCCACCGTCCTGCGCGAGGTCTGCACACAGGCCAGGCGCACCTACGCCAGCGCGCATGAAGTGCTGGTCACCGCAGCGGACGGGCTCATCCTGAAGGCGGACGAGGACGCCTTCCGCTCGGTGGTAAGCAACCTGCTCGAGAACGCGTCCAAATACGCGCCCTCGGGAACGCCCATCACCGTGGCATTACGCTCCGAACCAGGCACCATCATCTTGGACGTATGCGATGAGGGTACCGGTGTGCCCGAGGAGGAACGCATGGCGATCTTCCGCAAGTTCCATCGCGTGGGAGCGGAGGAGACCCGGGGCACCAAGGGCACGGGTCTGGGCCTGTACATCGTGAAGCGCATCATGGATGCGCACGGCGGGCGTATTGAATACCGGCCGCGGGTCCCGCGCGGCTCTATTTTCGTAGCCATATTCCCACGCCGTTGAAGAGCACGCACAAGGTCGTCCTGATGATCCTCGATGGCTGGGGCATGGGCGCAGGGGACGCTACGGACGCCATTGCGGCGGCGCATACCCCCTTCATGGATAGGCTTCTGGCATCGGCCCCGTGTGCCACCCTCCGTACCGATGGCGAGCACGTGGGCCTGCCGGTCGGCCAGATGGGCAACAGTGAGGTGGGGCACCTGAACATCGGCGCAGGGCGTGTGGTGTTCCAGGAACTGGTGCGCATCGATAAGGCCGTGGCCGATGGGACCTTGGAGCAGAACATCGTGTTGCAGGATGCATTCCGCAAAGCGGCCGGCCCCGGGGTGCGCCTTCATCTGATGGGGTTGGTGGGCAACGGGGGTGTGCATGCTATGCAGAGCCACCTCGTCGCACTGTGCCATATGTCCCGTAATGCGGGCCTGAAGGAGGTGTTCATCCATGCGTTCACCGATGGGCGTGATACGGATCCACGGAGCGCGCTTGGTTCGGTGCGTGAACTCGAAGCGTCCATCGCAGGAACGCCCGCAAGGATCGCCAGCCTCTGCGGACGGTACTATGCCATGGACCGTGACAAGCGTTGGGAGCGGGTGAAGAAGGCATATGACCTGCTCGTGCACGGCAAAGGGGAGCGGGTGGGCAGCGCCGTGGCCGCGATCGAGGCGAGCTACGCGCAGGGCATCACGGATGAGTTCCTGGAGCCATGCACCCTTGCAGGTGATGACCATGGGCCGCTGGCCACCATCCGCCCGCACGACGTGGTGATCTGTTTCAATTACCGCACCGACCGTTGCCGGGAGATCACGCAGGCGCTCACGCAGCAAGCCTTTCCGGAGCAGGCCATGGCCCCCCTCCCCCTGCACTATGTCACCATGACGCGATACGACAGCACGTTCCGCGAGGTGAACGTGATCTTCGAGAAGCAGAACTTGGAGCTGACGCTGGGCGAGGTGATGGCCCATGCCGGAAAGCGGCAGATACGGATCGCTGAAACGGAGAAATATCCGCACGTCACCTTCTTCTTCAGCGGCGGGCGGGAAGAACCCTTCAGCGGGGAACAGCGCATCATGATCCCTTCCCCGAAGGTGGCCACCTACGACCTGCAGCCCGAGATGAGCGCACACGGCATCACGGACGCCATCGTTTCGGAACTGGCCAAGGGCGAAGCGGACTTTGTATGCCTGAACTTCGCCAACCCCGATATGGTGGGGCATACCGGGGTGTTCCCCGCCATCGTGAAGGCGGTGGAGACCATCGACGACTGCGCGCGCCGGGTGGCGGAGATCGGCAGGGCCAAAGGCTACAGCTTCGTGATCATCGCCGACCACGGGAACGCGGACAAGGCCGTGAACGCGGACGGCACACCCAACACGGCACATACCACCAATCCAGTACCCATCATCGTGCTCGACGACCGCGCCTGGGCCCTGCGCAATGGCATCCTGGCCGACGTGGCGCCCACCATCCTGGACCTCATGGGCATGGAAAAGCCCGCCGAAATGACGGGCTCTTCCCTGTTATCCGTTTCCGGGCACTAAGCACGGCCGGGACCCCTCAGGGCCGGCGGTCGTTGCTCAATACGGTGAGCGTACCCGTGTATGCCTCGGGGTCACGATCCACCTTCACTTCATAGAAGTAGGTGCCATCGGACAGGCCGGGAGCGGCCCAGTTGTTCTTGTAGTTCACGGATTCGTATACCAACTGGCCCCACCGGTTGAAGATGCGGACCGTGCTGTTCGAGGCCAGGATGCCTTCGATGAAGAAGACATCGTTCTGCCCATCACCATTGGGGCTGATCACGTTCGGAATGATGATCGCGCACTGTGGATCCACCACCACCGTGGCGGACGATAGGTGACCACAATCATCCGTCACGTTCACCGTGTAGGTGCCATCGACGCTGTTGGGCACATAGGCGGTAGGACCTGTGTTACCGTTGCTCCACTGGGTGCTCAGTGCACCCACGCCACCGCTCAGCACCGCCACCAATGGAATGCTGTCAGTGCCGCAGGGGATGATGAGCAAGGGCTCCGTCTCGATCACGATCGGCGGTGCGTCCACGATGATGGCCTCCACCGTATCGGTGACCTCCTGCTGGCACGCGTTGCTGTACCCGACGATCACGATCATGGCCTCGGACCCCTCTTCCACATTGTCCTCAGTGGGATTCACGGGGATGTTCACTGTGCCGGAGCCGCCGGGGATCACGATGGAGGCGCCGAGGTTGTAGTCCGCACCACTGGAGGCAGCACCCGTGTGATGAAGGTTCACGAGGAGATCACCGGAGATGCCGCTGGGGCGGGTGACGGAAAGTGTGGCCTCGTCGCAGCCTTCGATCAGCGGATCAGGACCGGTGAGCGTGGCGCTGATGGGCGGGGGCGGGCTAAGCTCCACGGCAAAGAACCCCGTGGTCTGCACACCGCAGGTATCGATCACCAGCACGGTGACATCAGCCACCTGGATCGGGGTGTAATAGAGCGTTGGCGTGGTGGCCCCGGTGGACCATTGGTAGTTGTACGCCCCATATCCCCCGGTGATGGTGGGTGTGAGCAGGGTGCTCTCGCCGCAGTCGAGCATGAAGGCCTGACCAATGGCTATGAGCGGATCGGGCTGGTCGATGAAGAAGGTGAAATCGAGCGCAAGCGAGTCGGCAGAGCAGGGCGAGGGCGAGATCACGGTGATCTCGATCGTCTCCAGGCCATCCGCATCGGGCGGCGCGTTCAGTTGCACGATCACCGAGGTCTGGTTCGGTGCGAAATTGATCTGCGCCGGGAACGGCGGTGAATAATCAACCCCCGGCGTGGCCGTGCCCCCGATCACCAGGTCCACCGTGGCCGCAATGGTGGTGTCACCCGTGCGGGTGAACAGGAACGTCACGTCGAAACAGCTTTCGTAGAGGGTGTCGCCCACGATCCCGGGGCCAGGTGCCAGGTCCGGCACGAACGGGCTGCTGGTGAAGCTGCCGCCCTCGAGGAACACGGCGCTGTCCCACACGGTATCGCTCGCATCACCCACGGCGATCTTGATGTGGTGCACCTCGCCGCAGGCCACGGCGGCCTTTGCTGTGAGCACCACGGTCATCCCGTCGAACTGCAGGTACTGCTCATCGGCATTGTAAGGCGCGGTGAATCCATCGCCGTTGTTCACGTAATACGCGGAGTTCACCACATCATTCACGGTATTGATCGTCACCGGGTCGGTGGTGTTGGGGATCAACGCGATATTGATGGAGTTGTTCGAGTAGGGCCCGTTGATGTTCGGACCGCTGAGGAAGAAGCCGAAGGCATCGTTGATCGAGTTCACGAACTCCAGGTACTCATCGGAGCCGAACACGAACTGGAACTGGATGGAATCGCCGATGGGGATGAAGTCGAATTCCAGCACGGCCGCATCATTGATGGAGGCATTGCCCGAGAGCAACAGCAGATCGGGGTCCGTTTGCCCGAAGTTGCCGCCACCCAGGCTGCTACTGCCGGAATTGTTCGGCCCCATCGCGTTCAGCACACTACCCGTGGCCAGCATGATGCCTTGGGCGATGCCCACGTTGCAATTGGTGCCATCGAAGGATGCGGCCTGCTCCGTCAAGGTGTTGCCAGGCGCTCCGTTGAACGTGATGTTGCTCACCTGCACACCACTGCCCAGGAGCACGTCCTGCACCAGCTGCTCCGGTGTAAGGCCTTGGTCCACGGACAACTGAGCATTCGCCTGGCCGGCCAGCAGGAAGAACGCCGAGATCGGCAGGAAGTAGTGGTTCTTTCTCATGAGGGAAGGGTCATTCTGAATTGGCGCCTCGCAGGAGCGTGACATGTCCGAAGGCTTCTTTGGCAGGGAACAAATGCCCGGTCGCCTTGAATTTGTAAACATACACACCCGTGCTGGCATCAACGCCATTCACCTTGCCGTCCCATGGTAAACCCATGGACGTGGTGGTGTATATCAGTTCGCCCCAACGGTCATAGACCGTCATCTCGAACGCCTCGATATATGAGCCTTGGGGACCGAAACTGTCGTTGATGCCATCGCCATCGGGGGTGAAGGCGTTGGGGAAGAAGATACCGCCCGGTGGCCGGATGAGCACGCTATCCTCCGCCACACATCCATTGTAGGTCACCACGCTCAGGTGGACCCAGTGCTCCTCCATGTCCAGATAGCTATGCAGCAGGTCCATCGCCCGGCTGGTGGTACTGTCCCCCAGGTCCCACCGATAGCTCCGGCAGAAGGTGGGCAGCGTGGCCGCATTGAAATGCCAGTCATCAACGCCCATGTTGGTGGCGATGATCTGGGCAACGGGTCCTTCGACACCAACGTTCACCACATCGGAGATGATCTCACCACATTGGTCATGGATCATGACGCTGTATACCGCGTTCTCGGTAGGGCTCACCTCCATGATGGGATCGTGCAGGTCATACCCCGGCCAGTCGATGAGGTAATAGCCCGAGCCCCCGCTGACCACGGCCTGCAGCCGAAGGCTTTCGCCCAGGCAGAGCACGGTGTCCGGGTTGAACTCGAGCACGAACGGCTCTGGATGCGGGATCAACGAGCGCACAAGTGTGTCGCCGCTGTACCCGCATTGATCGGCCACGGTGATCATGTACGTGTTATCGGCCGGCACCACCACCTGCAGGGTGTCGGCCGTGCTCAATACCTGCATCTGCGGGTTGGTCCACTGATACGTGTACACACCATTGCCTCCGGTCACGTTCACCACGTTCAGCGTGATGGTATCGCCCTGGCATATCACGGTACGGTCCGGTGCGGTGATCACGATGGGGTCCAGGGGAACCGTGCCCACTTCCACCGAATCACTCACCTCGGTCCCACAGCCGTCGGTCACCACCGCCACGTACTGCACGGGAGGGTTCGCGGCAGGCACATTGATGGTGGCGGTCGTACCGGCGTTGGATCCGCTCAAGCTCCACTCATAGGTGTACGTTCCATTGCCGCCGGACACATCCAGCACACCGATATCGCCGTTGCCCAAACAATCGATCAAGGTCGTTGGGCTCACTTGGATCTGCAACGGCGGATAAACCGGCATGGTCACCACGATGTCATTGGTCACGGGCAGCACGCCACACGTATCGCTCACCGTGAACTGATAAACGGTGGTGACCCCGGGGCTCACCGTAATGGAGGGCGTGGTGTCTCCGGTGCTCCACGCATATTGGTAGAGGCCGGTACCTCCGGTGACCACGGGCGCCAGCGCATATTGCCCTCCGCAATCACCGTTCACATCGTTGGTCACCACGTTCAACGGCGCGAACTGGTCGATGTAGAAGGTATAGTCGTTCACCACCTGTGTACCGCTACAGACGATATTCTGGGCGATGGTGATGACCACCGTTTCCAGGCCATCCGCATCGAGGGGTACGGTGATCGGCCAGGGGATGATGGTATCGCCGGGCTGATAGATGAGCTGGGTGGGGAACGCCGGGAAGTAGTCAACGCCTGGTGTGGCGGAGCCGGAGACCACAAGGTCAATGGTGTCTACATTGCTGGTATCGCCGAGGCGGTGGAATTCCAGGGGAATGATACCACACCCTTCGAAGAGCGTGCTGTCATTCGCGCTCACGTTACCCGTGACCAGGGTGGGCACGACCTGTCCGGTGCTGGTGAAACTTCCCGCCTCCAAGAACACACCGCTATCGTAGGACTGATCGAGCGCGTCGCCGATGGCGAGCTTGATATGGTAAGTGAGCCCGCATTGCACCAAGGCCCGGGCCTCGAGCACGGTGGTGAAGGCATCGAAGACCACGGTCGTGCCGCCGTTGTTGTGCACGTAATACTGCGGATTCACTGCAGGACAGGTGGGGTCGTTGGGGTTGTCGTTGTCGCCATTGTTGATGCTGTTCACCCCCACCTGCAAGGTGCTGTTGGGCACCAAGGCGATGTTCACGGCATCGTTCACATAACCCATGCCTCCGCTGATACCGGGACCGCTCAGGAAGAACCCGAAGACGTCATTGAAACTGCACACCCACTCGGGATACTCCTCCGAACCGAACACATACCGGAACTTCAGGCTGTCGCCCGTGGGCACAAAGTCGAACTCGAGCACCGACCGGTCGTTGATGGTGCCACCTGAAATAAGCTCCAGGTCCGGGTCTGGGCCCGTACCGGTCTGGTCGCTCATGAAGGCGGATTCGGCCTGGGCCACGCCGCTTGCAGTGCCTGTGGCCAAGATGATCCCTGCTGTCAGGCCCAAATTGGAGTTCACGGTAACGAACGACCCGGAACCATCCTGAGCGGTGGGCGGGGATGGGACGCCGTTGTAGGAGATGTTCGAAACGGACACGCCCTGGCCCAACAACACGTTCTCGACGAGCTCGAGCGGGGTGTATGCGGTGCTCACGTTCAATTGGGCAACGCACTGAAGGCCAGCCAGAACAGCCGGGATCAACACAACACGGTACGGAGAAGGCCGGAGCTGCATTCGCGAGGGGAAGATAGGACTTTGACAAGGGGATGACCGCTTCGGACACCGTGAAGTTGCCTGACCCTTGGCATGCTGTGAGGCCCGGTTGGTTTACGATCCCCCCAACGGACACGGGTTCCTTGGGCGTCCTGCTTGGTAGTGTCTCAGTTTGCCCGGAGGGGTGCTTACCGCTAGGCAGCGCCTTACCTTCGTCGCATGAAGAAAGCCAAGCGCCCCCGCGACGTGAACCAACGCGCCAAGAGCATCGTGGACATAGCTACGGGCGAAGCACGGGACGCGGTGAAGGACGACCGCAACCCAGCAGCAGTGGCATTGGGTCAGTTGGGAGGAAAGGCGCGGGCCAAGAGCCTATCGGCTACCAAGCGCAAGGCCATCGCGAAGAAAGCGGCAAAGGCGCGTTGGGGGGGCGATGGTTCCGGGGCTGCGGCGCGGGGCTAGTGGCCATCTGGCTGCTCATGTTCCTTGTCGCTCTCGATGAACCTCTCAAGCAGGTCGGGAAGGCGTTCCGGTATGGACTGGTCATTCCTTCGCCTGTCATACTGAGCGCCAGAGCCACCAATGACAACAGTGTAGATGTTGGCACCTCGTCGCGTAAAGACCAGCGTTTCTCTCATCTGATACTGAGTCCCCAAGGTCGTATAGCGAAAGTCGAACTGGATGAAGAGCCGATGGGTTCCACTGTTCAGCTTGCGGGTTTCTTCGGGGGTAATTCCGTTGGCGAATCGAGCCATGTTTGTCCTCGTCACGCCCTCGCCCCAATCTTGGGAGGAGAAGAACTCCCCCTTCATCAGCGGCCTATTAAGCCTTCTGTCTCTCTGCGGCCCCATTGGATAGGGCGGCTCTTGGGACTTTTCAAAAAGGGACTTTGTGAACTCAAAGGCCGTAATTACAAGTGGGCCGTTCCCGATATTCTTGAAGGCGAAGTGACAGATGGACGAGTCTGGACCGAGTCCGGTCCTGTCCAGAAACAACCGGCCTCGCTCTGCTTCAATAAAGGCATCGACGCTTCGCTTGGTTTGCTTGGTAGCCTCCCGCGATGCTTCCAAGGCATCATCGGACGTCTTATTGGCGCGGTCCAGCATAGCCATCTGCGCAACCGAAATACGATAGAGCATGTAGGTGAATACGGCCATCACAACCCCGAATACAAGGGCAAACACAGCTTGCCACTGGTTGGCAATGTCGCCCAGGTAATGCCAATCCTCTATGGTTTCGGACTTCTCTGCTATCTCGGCATAGCGTTCAGCCTGACCAGAGATGCTAAGAGTCATAAGAAGGACAAAATCGGCTAGAAACACGAAAAGGACGGCCCTCCACGAGGGTTCCACTAGCCGTAGCATGAAATCCCACCCCGCCCGATGACGCCACCAATTGGTCCTCTCAGAAATAACAGTGACACGTTCGGAAATCTTCTCGGTTCGGCGACGTGGATTGGCGATGCCATTGCTGTCGATGAAAGCAGACAGGTTGTAACGCTCAAATCTGACATGCTCTTTCCGCCCGTCAGGGTACACCTTGTACACCCAGTACCACAATCGAATGCGCGGAAACAGCTTCCATATCCACATGCCCCCAAACTAGCTGATCCCAATGGACCACAGAATTAAATTGATCTAATATGCTTGGCGGTATGCATTTACACGTATATTTGAGGCATGAACCAGTTGCCACTAGCCAAGCGCGTACAGATCGTGAACATGCTCGTTGAAGGTTCCAGCCTGCGCTCCACGTCCCGCGTGTGCGACGTGTCCATCAACACCGTTACCAAGCTGTTGGTAGAAGTCGGTCGCGCCTGTGAGAAGTTCCACGATGAGACGGTGCGCAAGGTGCAAGCTCGCAACGTCCAGTGCGATGAGATCTGGTCGTTCGTCTACGCCAAGCAGAAGAACGTGACCGAAGAAATGGAGGGCGCGGGTGACGTGTGGACATGGACGGCGCTGGACAGCGATACCAAGCTCATGATCTCGTGGTTCGTTGGTAGCCGCGATGCCCACGCCGCTTACGACTTCCTTACCGACGTTCGTGAGCGCGTGACCACCCGCATGCAACTGACCAGCGACGGCCACAGCGCCTACGTCAGCGCCGTTGACGCGGTGTTCGGTCAGTACATCGACTTCGCGCAACTGGTGAAGCTCTACGGTGCCGCCGAAGGCAAGGGCAATGAGAAGCGATACAGCCCCGCCGAATGCACGGGAACCAAAATTGTGAAGCGCACCGGACAGCCTGACGAAACGCTGATCTCCACGTCACACGTGGAGCGCCAGAACCTGACCATGCGCATGAGCATGCGCCGCTTCACCCGCCTGACCAACGCCTTCAGCAAGAAAATCGAGAACCACTGTCACGCCATCGCCCTACACTTCGTCCACTACAACTTCTGCCGCATCCACAAGACCCTTCGTGTTACCCCTGCGATGGAGGCCGGTCTTACTCAGGACATCATGAGCATTTCCGATGTGGTGAAGCTAGTGGACCGCTACAAGGCGGCATGAGCGATGGCCGCATGTGACCGACCATGCTGGAAAGCTTTTGCACACAAGTAACACTGGCACCGTTTGTGCCGCTATATTTGCAAAAGACCCTCCCGAACCATGGCACCCAAGACCATCACTGCCACGATAGGCCGAAAGGTCGGTCCCGATGGAGCTATTACACTGTACGTAATGGACCATTCATGGGGTCCGATTGTAACCGGCAAAAACCTAGATGAGGCCAAGGCAAAGTTTCGCCTTGCTCTTACTGGGAACATGATTGCCAACTCATACTGCGAAGCCTTCACCCGAAAGGAGAAGGATGAAAAAGGAGTGAGCGCGAACGCCCAAGCCGATACGGAAGAAAGGAAGGCCCTGGAAGACATGAAGAACGAGCGACTGAAGTTGGAAGAGGAGTTGAACGAACTTCAGGAATGTTAGGCCATGCTTCGGGAGCGATCACTTTTGACAAAGCTTGAGCAGCACAAATTTTTGCGTTGCTCCTTGGAGGGTCTAAGGGAGAAGCTTCCTGTGGAGTATGAGCGCATTCGCCGTCAGTACGGCTCAGTAGATGCTTATGCCGAACTAGAGGTGATGGTGAACAAGAAGGTCTTGTTCGATGCCACATTTACCATTTGGCTGAAGTGGGGAGAATATGCCTTTGTGCTTGAGCGAAAGGAGGTGTATCCCCGTGCTGAGGTGGAGGTTATTTCCGAGAAGCATGGCATCCCAATGGCTGAGTTCGAGGAAATAGCCAAGGCCACAAGCCCCTTTCATGATCGCGCAGAAATTTTATAGGCTCACATGGGTTCCGTCCCCGCTCCCGATGGAAAGGCTGGTGTATGGCATGCAGTGCCTCCCGCCTCTGGTGAAGGCGGTTATACTACTTAGTGTTTCGGCCCGGTCTCAAACTGAGACACTACCTCCTGCTTCCGCACCGATATCTTCGGCGCCCTTCCATGTGCATTTGGGCCCATGGTACGTGCAGCCTCATGAGCGCCATCGACACCTACATTGAATCCAATAAGGACCGCCTGCTGAACGAACTGTTGGACCTGCTGCGCATTCCCAGCGTAAGCGCCGACCCCAAGTACAAGGCCGACGTGGCCCGCTGTGCCGAAGCAGTGAAGCAGCGTTTGGTGGAGGCCGGTGCCGACAAGGTGGAGGTCTGCCCCACCGCAGGCCACCCGATCGTATACGGCGAAAAGATCGTGGACCCCGAGAAACAGACGGTGCTGGTGTACGGCCACTACGATGTGCAGCCACCGGACCCCCTGGAGCTCTGGCACAGCGGTCCGTTCGAACCGGTGATCAAGGACGGCTACATCTATGCCCGCGGCAGCGCCGATGATAAGGGCCAGTTCTACATGCACGTGAAGGCCTTCGAGGCCATGATGAAGACCGGTGGTCCGCCCTGTAACGTGAAGTTCATGATCGAAGGCGAGGAGGAGGTGGGCTCCGACAACCTGGGTGTATTCGTGAAGAACAACAAGGAACGCCTGAAGGCCAACGTCGTGCTCATCAGCGACACGGCCATGATCGCCAACGATGTGCCCAGCATCAACACCGGCCTGCGCGGCCTGAGCTACGTGGAAGTGGAGGTCACCGGCCCCAACCGCGACCTGCACAGCGGTGTGTACGGAGGCGCCGTGGCCAACCCCATCAACGCGTTGTGCGAAATGATCGCCAGCATGCACGACAAGGACCGCCGCGTCACCATTCCCGGGTTCTACGATGCCGTGCGGGAGTTGAGCGCCACGGAGCGCAAGGCCCTCGCGGAAGCACCCTTCAATGAGGCCGAGTACATGAAGGACCTCGGTGTGGATGCCGTGCGGGGCGAGCAAGGCTATACCACCGAGGAGCGCAGCAGCATCCGTCCCACGCTGGATGTGAACGGTATCTGGGGCGGATACATTGGCGAGGGCGCCAAAACGGTGCTACCCTCCAAGGCCTTCGCGAAGATCAGCATGCGCCTGGTGCCCGACCAGAAGAGCGACGCGCTCACCAAGCTGTTCCAGGACCATTTCGAGCGCATCGCACCTCCCGGCGTGAAGGTGGTGGTAAAGCCCCACCATGGAGGCGAGCCTGCGGTTACACCGATCGACAGCCCGGCCTACCTCGCCGCGAGCGCGGCCATGGAGGAGACCTTCGGAAAAAAGCCCATTCCTACACGCGGCGGCGGCAGCATACCCATCGTGGCCCTGTTCGAATCGGAGCTCGGGCTGAAGACCGTCCTATTCGGCTTTGGGCTGGACAGTGACAACATCCACAGCCCGAACGAGAAGTATGGCGTCTTCAACTATTTCCAAGGCATCCGCACCATTCCGCGGTTCTTCGCGAACTACGCGGCCATGAGCGACCACTCCTGATCCGTTCCGGCCCGCGATATGCGTTCCAATTTGGACATGGATACTTCCACCCGTTCCCAGGGGCCTGTTGCACTTGCCCACTGCCCACTGCCAACTGCCGCTGCTACCTGCCTCCTGCTCCTGCCTCTGATCCTCACCTCCTGCCTCTCCTATCAGGAAGTGAGCTTCAAGGGCATTACGGACATGCAAGTGAGCAAACTGGATCAGGAAGGCATCTCGGCACGCGTCCAGGTCACCTTGGACAATCCGAACGCGTTCCGGATCCACGTGGTGGATCCGGATGTGGAACTGTACCTCAACGATGTGTTCATCGGTAAGGCCCGGTTGGACAGCAGCCTCATACTGGAACGAAGGACCAGTCGGGATTACGCGGTTCCGCTCCACGCCTCCTTCGATGGGCATGGCCCGCAGGCCATGGCGGCCATGCTGGGCGCTGCACTCTCCGGCCAGGCGAAGTTGAAGGCCAAGGGATCGGTGGTGGGCCGGGCCTTCTTCCTTCGTAAACGGTTCCCCTTCGAGGAGGAACATCAGTTCGACCTGGGCCAGTAGTCCGTGTCCGTAACCACGTCACACGATACCACGCTCCAGTAACCGAAGCAGCCTTTCGCAAAACCCACGCGGTAGGTGCCGGATGTGCTGGATGCCAATTCGCCCTCGGTGAAGCCAAAGCTGTTCCAGCCGATCTCCAGTCGCTGCGTGGCACCGTTGTCCTCCACCACGGCCAGCGCATTCTGCCGGAACGGTTGTACGACGTACACCGGCGGATCGTGCACGAAGTGGTTCATGAGCACCAACAGGCTTGTGACCACCGGACCGATGAAGAGCACATTGAACAGGAACCACTCGAACCGCGCCATGCCGAAACGCAAGCCGGTCCACACGTAGGGAAGCAGGGTCCCGATGACGCAGAGCAAGGCCAGAAAACGGAAGATCACCACCGGCGGCACGAAGGTCCGGCTGCCGAGCCAGATCAACGTAAACAGCCCGAAGAAGATACCCAGGGCCATGAGGGTGCCGGGCCAGTTCTGCTCCCGGACCACCGGCGCAAAGGAGGGATCACCGTCAACGACCGATCGTTGGCGGCGGTGCAGTGACGGCATACCGCCACCCTTGTTCACGCCGTTCCTTTGAGGGTCCATGTACGCACCGTTGTCGCTGATCACCGCAGCAGCCACTGCCGGCCTGCTGCTCGCTCCGGGCTGCGGCACACAAGGCACACAACACGAAGGTACTTCGCAAGATACCATGCACGTCCACACCAACCGGCTCATACACGAAAGCAGTCCCTATCTGCTGCAGCACGCGCACAATCCGGTGGATTGGTATCCATGGGGTGAGGAAGCCTTCGCGAAGGCAAAGGCGGAGAACAAGCTGGTGCTGGTGAGCATTGGATACAGCAGCTGCCATTGGTGCCATGTGATGGAGCATGAGAGCTTCGAGAACGACAGCGTGGCCCAGGTCATGAACGAGCACTTCGTATGCATCAAGGTGGATCGCGAGGAGCGCCCCGATGTGGACCAGGTGTACATGACAGCGGTGCAGTTGATGACAGGGCGTGGAGGGTGGCCGCTGAACTGCTTCATCCTCCCCGACGGACGTCCGGTTTACGGTGGCACGTATTTCCCGACAGCGCAATGGACCCAGTTGCTGGGCGACCTGGCCACCACATGGAAGAACGATCCGGCCAAGGTGAACAGCTATGCCGAGCGCTTGCACGCCGGGGTGAAACAGACCGAGCTCATCACGCTGAACACGGACCCGGCCGATTTCCAACGCAAGGACCTTGCGCGCATGGTGGCGGCCATGGACAGCACCTTCGATCGGATCGATGGAGGCACGGACCACGCACCGAAGTTCCCCCTGCCCAACAACTGGCAGTTCCTGCTGAAGTATGCGCAGCTGACGAACAACAACGACATCAAGGCGCAGGTGGACCTCACCTTGCACAAGATGGCCTTGGGCGGCATCTACGACCAAGTGGGGGGCGGGTTCGCACGCTACAGCGTGGACCACCTCTGGAAGGTGCCCCATTTCGAAAAGATGCTCTATGACAATGCCCAGCTTGTATCGCTCTACAGCCAGGCATACCAATCCACGAAGGAACCTTTGTACAAGGACGTGGTGGAGCGCACGTTGTCCTTCATCGAACGGGAGATGATGAGCGGGGAAGGAGCATGCTACAGTGCCCTTGATGCCGATAGCGAAGGCGAGGAAGGCCGGTTCTATGTGTGGACGAAGGAGGAGCTTCAGCGCATGCTGGGCGATGATATCAAGTTCGCTACTACCTACTATGAAGTGGATGCGAAAGGCGCATGGGAACATGGCACCAACATCCTGCTGAGGTCGGCGGACGACGCCACGCTGGCGAAGGAAATGGGCATGACGGTGGAAGCGTTGCGCACGAAGGTGGCCGACGTGAACGCGCGCCTGTTGAACGCGCGTGCCAAGCGCGTGCGTCCGGGGCTCGATGACAAGTCGCTCACCAGCTGGAACGCGTTGATGATCTCCGCCTGGTGTGATGCGTATGAGGTGTTCGGCGATGCGCGACACCTCGCCCATGCTGAACGCACGACACAACTGCTCATGACCAAATGCCGGCGAGCGGACGGCGGACTCTGGCACAACTACAAATCGGGCAAGGCCACGATCAATGGTTACCTCGAGGACTATTGCTTCACCATCGAAGCGCTCATCGCCTTGTACGGCGTCACCTTCAACGAGGCCTACCTCCAGCAGGCCCGCAGCCTGGCCGACCATGCCATCGCCCACTTCCACGACCGTTCCACGGGCATGTTCTGGTTCACCAGCGACCAGGACCCGCCCTTGATCGTCCGCAAGAGCGAGGTCACCGACAACGTCATTCCCGCCTCCAACAGCTCCATGTGCCGCGCGCTCGAGGCCTTGGGCCACTTGTTCGATGATGAACGTTACCATGCGATCGCCACGCAACAGCTCAACAACGTCAAGGACAGGATGGAGCGCGATCCCTCGGGCCACAGCAACTGGGCGCAGGCCATGCTGGGCAGGACCTTCACCATGTACGAGATCGCCATCACGGGGCCCGACGCCCTGGGTCGGCGGTCGGAATTCGCCCCCTACTACATCCCCTTGCGGATGTTCATGGGCACCACGACCAGGAGCGATCTGCCGCTGCTCGCGGAAAAGAGCCTGGGTGCGGCCACCACCATCTTCGTTTGCGAGAACAAGGCATGCCAGTTGCCTGTGGCCACCGTGCCCGAAGCCGTGAAGCAACTGAGATGAGGCCTGCGTTGATCCTTCTCCTGCTGATAGCAGGACCTGTCGGGCAAGCGCAGGTGCTGAGCATTGTTCCTGGCCCTGGAGACCCGATGGACCTGCATTTCAACGAAGCGCTCATCCGTCGCAACGGCATAGCGGGCATCATCGGACAAATGAGCGTGAAGCGCGACGGACAGCCCATGCGCCAACGGGATGAACGCACGATGTACCGCTTCGACGCAGGTGGACGGCTTGCGCGGGAGATCAGGTCCTTCGGCCATCCCGGCTCGGGGCTTGATACCGTCAGCAGCTTCATCACCTATGACAGTGGTGGGCATCAGGTGGAGGAACTGCGCTGTGACCTGCATGGCTGGTTCGCGCTGCGCGATTCACTGGACGCGAAGGGCAGAAGTGTGCGCCGCACCCATGTGCGCATCGCCGATCGGGAAAGCGGCCGTTATGAACTGCAACCGGGACCCGAGACCATCATCAGTGACGAGCGTTCCGTTCACTCCCAGGTGAATGACACTTGCATGCGGCGCACCTGGCTGAATGAACGGGGATTGCCGTACCGGGAAGAGGACCACCGGCATGATCGCCTGGGCTATCTGCGGTCCATCGAGCACCACAACCTCATCACCGGGCGCCGGGGGACCATCCTGTTCCGTTACGATGAAAAAGGCAGGCTCGCCGAACGCGTCGAGCGGCCCGATCTGGCCCATGGCGATAACCTCCGGCATGACCTGCGGTACGATGCCGCAGGCAACGTGACCTCCTGCGATGTCTGGCGCAACGGCCAACAGACCTTGCACGCCGAGTATCTGTACGAGGAGGGCAGCCTTCTGCTGAAGGCGATCATCAGCAAGGACATGGAGTCGGGCCTGATCCATGTGATGCGCTACACCACCGAACGACCATGACCCTCTCCACCCCGGAACGCACCTGGCACGCGATCACGCTCCTGGCCTGTATGTGGTCCATCCCAGCGATGGCACAACAGGCCATCATCACCTGGGCCTACGGTCCGTTCGGCACCCCGGCGGACGCGGCGTACATCGTGGATGGCGACCGGATCCATACCGCTTGCGGCGCGTTCGGGACCCGCGGGCCCTGCATATACGTGATCGATCAGGACCGCGTATACCACGCTGCTGATGCGTTCGGACGGAAGGGCATCTGTGCCTTCATCCTCGAAGGGAACAACCTGGTCCGGGCGCAAGGCACCTCCTGCTCCGCGGGCTCGTGCGCGCTGGTGCTCGAGAGCAACAAGGTCTTCCGCGGCGAGGGCCGATACTGCACGAAACAGGAAGGCGCTTTCGTGATCGATGGCAGCACGGTCTTTTTGGCCGAAGGGCCGTTCGCTACCAAGAGCGATGCCCTGTTCGAGATCAAGGGCGATGTGCCCATGATGGCGCTGCTGGCGATCCTCGCCGGCCATTGATCAAGGCCTCCGCTTCGGCTGGGCCACGTTGGCCTCCTTCCCATAATCGGGCACCAAGTAGGCCAGGTCCGAAGGCTTACCCGAAATAAAGTACCGGTGCGCACAGGCGGCCAGCCCGGCGGAGGACGGCCGGATACCAGGGACGTGCGCGATCCAGGACTTACCGGCGAACAGCTCCGCGGCCTTGTCCGCCCCATCGCCGAAGACCACGTGCTGCAGTTCGCGATCAAGCGAACCGCACCAGGAGGCATCGAGGATCAGCGGCGCAGCGCCGGATATGGCCCGTGCGGTGTGGTCGTATGTTGCGGCAAACACCTCCATGCGGCGTGCATCCACCATGGGATGGAGCAGGTGTTCAACCTGCAGGGTCCGTCCTGCGGCGATCAGTTCGTGAACCAGCACCTCCAGCGTGGGCATCCCGAAGATGGGAATGTCCAGTGCGAAGCACAGACCCTTGGCCGCACTCAGGCCGATGCGGAGTCCGGTGTACGATCCGGGTCCGATGCCCACCGCGATCGCGCTCAACGCCTGCAGCTCGCAGCCCGCCTCCTTCATCACGTCCGCGATGAACACGTTGAGCACCTCGGCATGGGAAAGCCTGTCGGAAGCGTCCACCCGCTGGGCCAGCACGCGCCCGTTCTCGGCAAGCACTACAGCGCAATGCTTGGTGGCGGTATCGAAGGCCAGGACCAGGCTCACGGTCAGAGGGTGAGTGGCAGGCCCTGCAGGATATCCAGGCTCTTCTGCGCCATCAGGTAACTGTAGCGGGCGTTGATCATGTTGGCCGTGGCCTGTTGGGCGCGGGTCTTCACAATATTGAGCTCGATCGCCGTGATCACGCTCTGGATGAACCGCTCCTGCGCATACCGAACGGATTCCTCCGCCGCTTCCACGCTGCGGCGCGCGCTCTCATACTGGCGGAACGCATTGCGCTGGGCCACCAGTGCGTTCTCCACATCGCGCTGCAACGATTGCCGCTGCCGCTCCATGGCGTTGCGAGCCTGTTCCTGCAGGATGCGCGCGCGGCTTACGGCGAGCGTGTTCAGCCGGTTATTGAAGATGGGCACGCTTAACGTGAAGCTGAGCGATTCGTTCAGGTTGTCATCGAGCTGCTTGCCGAAGGCCCTCGTGCGTGTATTGAAGTCGAAGCTCGGGGCATACACGGGCTCTCCACTTCCCGTGGCGCCGATCAACTGGTCATCGGCCCGGACCGGCTCCCCTACGACCTCGGTGTTCCTTCCGCTGTAGCCTGTGCCCACCGATGCGTTGAAGCCAAGGATGGGCAGCGCTCCCGCCCGCGCTATATCCTGGCCCACGGCAGCGCTCTGCGCAGTGAGGTCGGTCTGCGCATACGTGGGATCGCTGGCGAGAACGCGCGGCAGGATGTCCTGCTCAGTGGCCGTGGGATCGGTTAGGACGAGGTCGGAGATCGCCGGCGAACCGATGTCGAATGCGGCCATTTCCGCCGGCTCCAACCAAAGCGTCTGCCCCAAGAGCAACAGGGCCTGCTCCTCCTGGTTGCGCAGGTCCATCAGCGTGTATTCATCGCTGGCGAGCTGTGCGGTGATATCGAGCAGTTCCACGCGTGCGGAGCGTCCCGCATCCACCAGTGCCTGGACACGCGTCACCTGTTCCTCCGACGTGGCCAACTGCACGCGCGCCGCCGAGATGCGCTCGCGCAAGCCCAGCACGTTAAGGAAGTTGCGCACCACTTCCATGCGCACCGCGCGCAACGAGGCATCGAAGCCCTTGGACGCGGCCGATTCATCCAGTTCGGTCCGCTTCAATGTGTTCCGCTTGCGGCCACCTTCGTACAAGGACAGGTCGCTGCTGAGCCAGAAGTTGTTGGTCCGCACACGATCGGTGGCGAAGGTGTTGGTGAAGCGATCGATCACCCGCCCATAATTGTATCCGTGGGTGGCTCCGGCGTTGAGGTTGGGCAGAAAGGACCAGTAGGCCTGGTCGTGGACCTCGTGGGCGAGTTCCGCGTTCAGTTGTGCATCACGAACGGACAGGTTCTTCGCTTCGGCCCGCTGCACACACTGTTCAAGGGTCCATTTCTGCTGGGCGGGGGCCAGAAGGCCCAGTGTCCCGGAAAGAAGGAGGCTTAAAACGCGCAGGGAAGGGTTCATTGGCGCCGGGATATGCGGATCGCACAAAACTATCCGGGGCACCGCGCCGATGCACGCACAATGATGAACGGTGCGAAGCCGGGGTCGGAAGGCGTTACGGTCAGTTGCTCAAGACCTTCACCTCCACACGACGGTTGGCCTCGCTCTCCTCCTTGTTCTTGGGATCAGGGTAGAGCATTTTGGAGTTCCCCATGCCCACGTAGCTCACACGAGCGGGGTCAACGTCGTTCACCAGGAGAAAGTCATAGACCGTGCGTGCCCGACCGGTGCTCAGTTGAATGAACTCCTTGGTGTTCTTGTACGTCGGCCCGTTCACATGGCCTTGGATCTCCACCTTCACATTGGGATTCTCCTGCATGAAGGTGACCAGCAGTAACAACGCCGTCTCAGAGGTGCGCATCACCTTGGTATCGTTCCCTACGAAGCGGATATCATCCAACGTGACGTGTTCACCAGGTGCGATGGGGGTAAGCTTCACCTCCACATCGACACTGGGGTCCATGGTGCCCTTCACCCTTCCATTACAGAAGAGATAACCCTTGCGCAGGCAGGAGTATTTCAAGTTCCGGTACGGCTCCATCTTGAAATCATACTCGCTTTTTCCCGAAGCCTTCACAATGGAATCGAACTCCATCCCCGCGATGGAGACGGCCGCGTCGATCGGTTTGCCGGACTTGGCATCGGTGATCTTCACGTGAAGTGCTTGACGGCGATCCACAGGTTCAGGGACGGCTGGTTTGTATGGCGGGTCGTAATGGAAGCGGATGGTATATCCATCCTTCGGCCATTCCTGATAATCGACCACGAGATAGAAGAGCTCCCCTTCCTCTACGGGCAGCGCCTTGCTATATGAGCTACCCACGCCCGAGCGCACATAGTCCTCCGTTGCCTCCTTGGAAAGTCCGCACTTGCTGTCGATGCTCTTGTCGTTACGGCTGATGTTCGTGCGAACGGGAACCACCTGCTTGGACTGGATCTTGTCACAGATCCCGGGAACGGCACCCTCGAAGATCAGGAAATCGATGTCATCGTCCAGGTTCTTGGGGATGATGTCCATGGTGATGGTGGTGTTTGCCGGTGACCGGAACATGTACCACGTGGTATTGTGCTCGCGCTCGAACCAGGCTTTATCCACCTGAGGGTTCTCCTTGATCTCCAGGATGTTACCTACGCCCCGGAGGGGCTGTTCGCATACATGCACCGAATCCGTGATGAACACGGCCCCTGTACAATCAGCGTTGTCCTGGTTGAGGGTCCCCTGTGCCCGTGCTG
The DNA here is from genome assembly GCA_031411095.1 of Flavobacteriales bacterium. GTDB lineage: Bacteria > Bacteroidota > Bacteroidia > Flavobacteriales_F > PHOS-HE28 > PHOS-HE28. The sequence goes on from JANOAK010000016.1 coordinate 174,656, forward strand.
AACCGGCGGCCACCCCGGTGAACAGGAGCAAAAGGGCTATTTGAAGGGTCCGCCTCACGATGGGTGTGACCCGCTTTTACGCAGGGGAATACGCAAGGTTGCTGCCGAGCCATCGTTCCATGTCCGCCAGGTCCATGTCCTTGCGGTGTGCCATGTGCTGCACCTGGTCCCGGGCGACGCGGCCAACGCCGAAATACTTGGCTTGCGGATGGGCGAAGTACCAGCCACTGACCGCAGCGGCAGGGGACATGGCCAGACTTTCCGTGAGCGTGATGCCGGTATGGGTGGTGGCGTCCAACAGCTGGAAGAGCTCCGGCTTTTCGGTATGGTCCGGGCAGGCCGGATAGCCCGGCGCAGGTCGGATGCCTTGGTATTCCTCCCGGATCAGCTGCTCGTTGGTGAGGGGTACGGACTCGTAGCCCCAAAGCTGCTGGCGGACCACCTCATGCAGTTTTTCAGCAAAGGCCTCGGCCAGTCGGTCCGCCAGGGCTTTCAGCAGGATGGCATTGTAGTCGTCGTGGGCGGCTTCGAACCGCTTCACACGCTCGTCCACGCCATGACCGGTGGTCACGGCGAAGCCCCCGATGTGGTCAATGCTACCACCATCCTTCGGCGCGATGAAGTCGGACAGGGCGATGTACGGGACCCCAGGGGCTTTCTTCGATTGCTGACGCATGGTATGGAAGCGGCCGAGCACGGTGGTGCGTGATGCATCCTTGTACAGCTCGATGTCATCGGTCCCCACCGTGTTCGCGGGCCAGATGGCCACTACCCCATGGGCCTGCAGCCATTGCTCTTTCACGATCCGATCCAGCATCGTCTTCGCGTCGTCGTATAGGCGTGTGGCCTCCACTCCGACGATCGGGTCCGTGAGGATGCGCGGGTACTTGCCCGCCAGCTCCCAGGCCATGAAGAAGGGGGTCCAATCGATGTAGGGCACCAGCTGCGCAAGCGGGAAGTTGCGATAAGGGAAGAGGCCGGTGCTCCTGGGGGCTACGGCCGGTCGCGCGGCCCAGTCGATGGTGAAGCGCTTGTCGCGGGCCTCGGGTAACGACAGGTATTCCTTCAGGCGTTCCTGGCCTTCGTACTGTGCGCGGACCTTCACATACTCGGCCTTCATCTCGGCAGCGAATCGGTCCCGCTCGTTCTCGCTGAGCAGGTTGTTCACCACAGGCACACTGCGGCTGGCGTCGATCACGTGCACCACGGGCTGGTTGTAGTGGGGTGCGATGCGCACGGCAGTATGCACGCGGCTGGTGGTGGCACCACCGATGAGCAGCGGCGTGGTGAATCCTTCGCGCTCCATCTCCTTGGCCACGTGCACCATCTCATCCAGCGAGGGCGTGATCAGACCGCTCAGGCCGATGATGTCCACGTTCCTCTCCTTCGCTGCGGCCAGGATCTTCTCGCACGGCACCATCACCCCGAGGTCGATCACGTCCCACCCATTGCAGGCCATGATCACGCCCACGATGTTCTTGCCGATGTCGTGCACATCCCCTTTCACGGTGGCCATCAGCACCTTCTTGGCGCCCCTGCCTTGTTCGGCGATCGGCAGCGACTTCTTCTTCTCTAGCAGGTACGGCTCCAGGTAGGCCACCGCGTGTTTCATCACGCGGGCGCTCTTCACCACTTGCGGCAGGAACATCTTGCCGGCGCCGAACAGATCGCCCACCACGTTCATGCCGGCCATCAGCGGCCCTTCGATCACCAGCACGGGATCCTTCAGGGCCGCTCGGGCCTCTTCCGTGTCCGCATCGATGAAGTCGGTGACGCCGTGCACCAGGGCGTGCTTCAATCGTTCCTCCACGCTGCCCTCGCGCCAGGCCGCACGCTGCGCGACCACTTCGGCCGATGGTGCACCCTTGAACTGCTCGGCGAAGGCCACCATGCGCTCGGTGGCATCGGGACGACGCGCGAGCAGCACATCCTCCACATGCTCGAGCAGGTCTTTCGGAATGTCATCGTAGACACCGATCTGTCCGGCGTTCACGATACCCATATCGAGCCCCGCTTTGATGGCGTGGTAGAGGAAAGCGGTGTGGATGGCCTCGCGCACAGGTTCATTCCCGCGGAAGCTGAAGCTCACGTTGCTCACCCCGCCGCTGGTGAGCGCACCGGGCAGGTGCTTCTTGATCCACGCCACCGCGCGGATGAAGTCCACCGCATAGTGGTCATGCTCGCTCATGCCCGTGGCCACCGTGAGGATGTTGGGGTCGATGATGATATCGTGCGGCGCGAATCCCGCCTGTTCGGTCAGGAGGCGGTAAGCGCGTTCGGCGATGGCGATGCGACGCTCGAAGTTGTCCGCCTGGCCCTCCTCGTCGAAGCACATCACAACGGTGGCGGCACCCAGGCGCTTGATGATGCGCGCCTGTCGCAGGAACTCCGCCTCCCCTTCCTTCAAGCTGATGCTGTTAGCGATACCCTTGCCCTGCAGGCATTTCAGGCCTGCCTCGATCACGGAGAACTTCGAGGAGTCCACCATCACGGGCACGCGGGCGATGTCGGGCTCGGCGGAGATCAGGTTCAGCAGCTTCCGCATGGCCTGCACGCCATCGATCAGGCCCTCGTCCATGTTCACGTCGATCACCTGCGCACCGTTCTCCACCTGCTGGCGGGCCACGGTAACGGCCTCATCGTACTTGCCCTCCTTGATCAGCTTGCGGAAGGCCGCGCTGCCGGTGACGTTGGTGCGCTCGCCGATGTTGACGAAGTTGCTGCCCTGGAAGATGCGGAGGGGTTCGAGACCGGAGTAGGTGGGGATGGACATGATAGCCTATGTGAGCGAATCCGAGAAAACAACTTGATACCAGAGGTTCGCGGGTTGACTCCTGACAAACTCAATCGTGGTTTCCACGAAGTCCTTTCCGGTATAGTCCATGATGTCGTTGCTTGCCTCTTGAATAGGCTGGTAACCGCCTGCGGTGGTCACACGAAAGCCCTCGACACCCAGCAGATGTAAGCCAAGTTCATTTCCACGTAGGATGAACTCAACAGCATTCTCAATACGAAGCAGGAAAAGCGTGTTTCCGGCAAGTGCCCTTAACGCGTAAGCCGACTTCAATTCTTCAAGTATCTCCATCTGTCACTTGAGGCTCACATTCTCAAGAAGTTGCCTTGGTCCGTGCTTCCTTGCCTCCTTCGCCAGCGCCGCGATGTGCTCGGGGGTGGTACCGCAGCAACCGCCCACGATGTTCACCAGGCCATCATGCATGAAGTCACCTACCAGCTTGGCGGTAACGTCCGGCGTTTCGCGGTATTCCCCGAATTGATCGGGCAGCCCGGCGTTGGGGTATACACTCACACGGCAGGAGGCCTGTTCGGCAAGCGTTTGCAGATAGGGCCGCATTTGCGCGGCACCCAGCGCGCAGTTCAGGCCGATGCTGAACAGGTCCACGTGGCCCATGCTGATCATGAAGGCCTCCACGGTCTGGCCGCTCAACGTACGACCGCTCGCATCGGTGATGGTGACGCTGCACATCAGCGGCACGCGCCGGCCTACCTGGTCGAAGACCTCTTCAATGGCGTAGAACGCGGCCTTCGCATTCAGCGTGTCGAAGATGGTCTCCACGAGCAGGATGTCTACACCACCGTCGAGCAAGGCCTCCACCTGTTCCTTGTAGGCCACGACCAGGTCATCGAAATGCACGGCGCGGTAGCCGGGATCGTTCACGTCGGGCGAGAGCGATGCGGTCTTGTTGGTGGGCCCCAAGGCACCGGCCACGAAGCGAGGCTTGCTGGGATCCTTCTTCGTGAAGGCATCGCAGGCCTCACGCGCCAGTCGTGCCGAGGCCAGGTTCAGTTCCCGCACCAGATGTTCGCACTTGTGCTCAGCCTGGGCGATGCTGGTGGCGCTGAAGGTGTTGGTCTCAATGATGTCGGCGCCTGCCTCGAGGTATTCCTCATGGATGCGCTTGATGGCTCCGGGACGGGAGAGCGAAAGCAGCTCGTTGTTGCCCTTCAGCAGGATCTCATGCTGCTCCATGCCTTTCGGATGGAAATCCTCTTCCGTGAGGCCCAACCGCTGGATCATGGTGCCCATGGCGCCGTCCAGGATCAGGATCCGCTTGTCCGCCGCAGCCAGCAGGGCGGAGGCGGATTCGTTGGCAAGTTGTTCGATCGTCTTCATGTTGCTCGTGTTCCTCCTCGGCCTCCAGAAATGAAAAAGCCCCATCCGATGGACCGGATGAGGCATGTGGCGCTTTCGCGGGAACACCTGATCACGGCTCATCTTTTCCACGTATCGCATCCCGCTTTCGCGCGATATGATAGGAGGTTGGATTTAGCACCTTGCTGCGTAGGGCACGCAACCGGTTGCCAAGGCTTCACAGGGCCAATTCCCTCTGCCTTTCTTGATAAGCGTCCCGGCCTCAGGGCCGGATGGAAAGAACATACCTGCGGTATGCAGGCGTGGGGCGAAGATAGGTGTGCGGCCAACCACGCAAAGAGAATTGGGAACGTGGATCACCACAGAACGGCGGGCAGCACCACCCTGCCTTCAGATGAGGAGATGACGACCAGGTAGACACCAGAAGGCTTGTCGTGGACACTCAAGCGCACATGGTCGCCTTGCACCCATCGTTGTTGGATGAGTCGCCCCTGCGTGTCTATCAAGGCCAAGTGACGCCCGGCACCGCCCAAACGGATGTCCAAGGATCCATCCGCGAAATGGAGAGCCACCCCGACCGGTTTTGCTCCATCCGGTAATATGTCCACACTACCTGTGGCGCAATGCGTATCTACTCCACGGTATCGCGCCACAATAGCAGAACTCGAAGCGGTGGTGTAAAGAACATGAGGAGGACCGCCAAGGCCCAGATCAGCACCAGTGGAGGATTTGCCGCCGATGACGAGGGCATCCGCCGCGGACCAGGTCATCGCATGGAAGAGGTCCCGATCCTCCCCATCCACCAAAGCGCTCCAGATCCGCGAACCGTCCTCGTAACAGTAAGCACCGATCCAAGCAGAACCCGGAGGCGTGTTCGTGTACAGGAGTTGTTCCGGCCCGGGGTCGACGTCGATAGTGTGCGTGAACATCCCACAGACCAGCACTGCTCCATCCTTTGCTGGTACCATCGCGTAGATCACCTCGCTGCCATCGGCGGAAAAGACATCGACCCAACCCGGGTCCCATGAGCCGTACAGGCGATTGATGAAAGCGTTCAGGCCAGAGGAAGGCAAGGTGAATACTGAGTCGCTCGCTTCGAATTGAGCGGACCCGGAATAACTACCGGCCAGCGCGACACCGAAATCGGGCAACAGCCTGACAATGGGCGCTCGCCAGTCCACCGGCCAATCGAATGACCGATGCCGCTGATAGTTGCCGTCCGGGGCTAACCCGATCAAGACCGCACCTTGATTCTGGCTGAGATCGGTCATGGCAGTATCAGGTCCTGGATCGGTATCGAACTGCTCAACAGGGTTGTCGCCGACGGTCCTGAGCGTCATTAGCAGGTTGTTCCCATTTACAACAAGATCGCTCGAATACTCCTGTCCAGGTCCGCCTATTGCATAGGCCCAATCCAATACGTTCTGGGCATCATAACGTCCAATCCACACATCATAGTAGCCGTTCGATACGAGCGTTTGAACGCCGCCACCCGGATCGGCATCGATACTCTCCAGAAAATTACCGAGCAAGACGATGTTTCCGGCATCATCCGTCTCGCAGTGCCTGGCATGCGCTCCGCTGATGACGAAAGCGGAAACGAACTCGCCATCGGTGGTCCATCTCGCCACCCCGAGTCCCTCAGCAGCTGACAGTTGGTGTACACCGGGGCCCGGATCGGCATCCCAGCTGCCTTGCACATAGGCCAATACCACCACGCTCCCTGATGGGGAGACCGTAATACCGCGCAGATCGTCAGCACGATAACCCCACTGATAGTGACCCAAGCTGTCATACTTAGCCACGAACCTCCCGCTTCCTGGCAACTGACCAAAGTCCCACGACAGTAGTTGGCTGCCGGGGCTGGGGTCCAGATCGATAGAGCCACTATTGTTCTTGGTACCAAGGATGTATACGTTGTCCTGATCATCCGTTCGGACATGGTTGATCTCGGATTCGCCTGAGACCCCTAATGCGATCACCCAATGAAGAACTTGGGCGCACGCCCACGAGGGCATGGCAATGGCAACGAACAAAGCGTAACGGCGGCCGATGCACATCTCGACCAAGCTACATCATCGGATCTAATCCGGCCTTTCTGAAGTCCGAAATTGCCCGCCCGCCAGACTATCCGAGCGCCGATAGACCCCATCGGCACATCGGATAATGTCCGCAGAGCAGGAACCTGGGCTCCGGAGCGGCTTCAGTTATTCGTTTGACTTGCTACATCCAAACAGGTATCGATTGTGAAGTCGCAACTCTACAGTATTGAACGAACGTGGCAACGAAGGCTTTAGCTGCCGTATCCCGCAGCTCCGTTGCATTGACGAGGCATCAAGACCAGGACGAGGGAACGGAACGTGCAGTCGTATTTGTCCGACTCAACCTTGCGCACTGGCGAACTCCTTCACGAATCCCACGATCTTCTTGCGGAAGAAGAGGAAGAGGAGCACGTACGGAACCACCATGAGCATGATGATGCCCTTGTTCAAGCCCGCACCGATGCTTTGTTGACCACCGAACACGTTCCCATTGGGCTGTTCGCTTTCCACAGTGGCCTTGCACATGGCGCAGCCTTGGGCCAGCACCTCAGGGGGCAGGGCTAGGAACAGGAGCAAGAGCAGGGGCAGCCAGCGCTTCATGAGGCGAAGTTAACTCAGTAGTATGGGGAGATCATCAAGTAAACGACCACCCCAGTGAGGCTCACGTAGAACCAGACAGGCCATACGCGCCGGGCCAGTTTGCGATGGGCCGGGTATTGCGCCGAGAGGGAGCGATAGGCCGTGAAGAGGATGAAGGGCAGGGAACCAGCGGCCAACAGGATGTGGGTGGCCAGGATCACGTAGTAGAACACCTTGATCGCCCCCGTGCCACCGAAGTGCGTTTCGCCGGTGAAGAGGTGGTGCAGGATGTAGGACACGAGGAACAGCACGGAAAGCACGATGGCGGTGAGCATCACCTTGCGATGCAAGCTCCAGTTACCCGCCTTCGCGCTGAAGAGCCCCACCAACAGCAGCACGCTCACGGCGGAGTTGATCACCGCGTTGATGCGGGCGAAGACGTGCGCGTCGAAGCCGCTCGGTGGCTCCACCTGCACGCGGTTGAGGATGACCACGGCAAGGAACACGACGATGGAAAAGGCCCAAATGGCGCGCTTCGCGGACCGCTCCGGAACGGCCAGTTGGGCGGGGGGGTAGGGCTGTGGCATGATGCTCGACTTCCAGAAGGAACCCTGCCGTAGGCGAATTGTTCAATGCTTGGCCTCTGCGGCCTCGCGCGCAAGGCGTGCACGGTGGCGCTCCTCGCCGAGCAGCATTTTCACGTCGGTCACCAGGCTGTCCACGCTGCTCGTTCGCGTGCCCTCGTAAATGCCGCGGATGTTCCGCCGTTTGTCCACCAGGATGAAGTTGGGGCTGTGCACGAAGCGCTCCGGGTTGGCCGTGTCCTCTATCGCGCTCAGCAGGTAGCCCAGGTTGCCCTGCCGGTAGATCGTGGCGGCATCACCGGTGACGAACTTCCATCGGCTGGTGTCGGCTTGCAGCTTCCGGGCGTATTCCTTCAATACGGGCGGCGTGTCATGTTCGGGATCCACCGTATGGCTCAGGAAGAGCACGTCGCCCATCACCTTGTCGCTCAACTTGAACTGCAGCTGTTGCATTTCCTTGCTCATGCGCGGGCAGATGCTCTTGCAACTGGTGAAGAAGAAGTCCACGACCAGGATCTTGTCCGCGGTGGTCCTGTCCGAAACGATGTTGCTGTCCTGATCGATGAAGGAGAAAGGGGGCACTTCGTGATAGAGTGTATCCCCCGCACCCATCACCTCCTTCGGCCCATAGTAGGGCAGCTTCACGAACGTGTGCTTCCCGGTGCGCATGAAGAGCAGACCGATCGGCACGATGCCGATCAGGAGGAACAGAACGATGAACTTCCTGCGCTTGCTTGCCGGTGTGAACGCCGTGCTCACTGGAACATCTCCAGCATCCGGTTCACATAGTTCGATTCCCAGATGGCGATGAAGATCAAATAGCAGATGAACAGGCCGTAGGGCAGCAGGATGAGGCCGCGCAGGTTGCGCCGCTCATCACCCAGGTGCATGAAGGTCATCACGATGTACGTGGCCTTCACCAGCGTAAGAACGATGAAGCTCCACTTCACCCACTGCCACATCTCCGGCGGCAGGAAGTTGCGCCAGTAGGCCCCCAACACGACCTCGAAGGTGGTGACCAGGGCCAGGAAGCCGGTGACGTACCAGATCTTGCGACGCATCACGCGTCCCTGCTCCTCGCTGTGGTGGGCGTCCAGGCTGTATTCGATGATGTCGTCGCGTTCCATTTTCAGGCGGTTATCAGACGAGGTAGAAGAAGGTGAACACGAACACCCACACCAGATCCACGAAGTGCCAGTAGAGGCCGGCCTTTTCGACCATCTCATAGTGGCCACGACGGTGGAAGACACCCTTGATCACCATGATCAGGATGATGATGTTGATGATGACACCGCTGAACACGTGGAAACCGTGGAAGCCGGTGATGAAGAAGAAGAAGTTGGCATACTGCGCAGGGCCGTATTCGTTCTCCAGGATGCCCTCGCTGCTCCAAGGGGCCAGGGCGCCATGGGTATAGCTCACGGCTTCGGTGAACAGGGCCTTGGCCTCGGCGCCCTCCACTTCCTCATGTCCGGCAAGGTAGCGGCTGCCTTCGGCCTTGATCAAATGGAAACCCGGAGCGTTCGTGGGGTCCTCGGTATCGTGTGTTTCATTGTGCACCCAGTACTTCTCCCCATCGTTCATGGTGATGTACCCACCGCTGCCATGGATGAAGTGGCCCCACTCCCACACCTGGCTGCCCACGAAGATGGCCCCTCCGATCACGGTGAGGAACAGCCACATGATCACGCCCTTCTTGTGCATGCGGTGGCCGGCCTCCACGGCCAGCACCATGGTCACCGAGCTGAAGATCAGGACAGCGGTCATGAACGCCACATACATCAGCGGGAAATCGCCGTGCGTGAACGGCAGGGCACGGAACACACTTTCGCCCATGGGCCACTCGGCACCGGGGGGAAGGCTGTGGCGTGCGAAGCCATAGCCCACCAGCAGGGCGCTGAAGGTCAAGGCGTCGGACACCAGGAAGAACCACATCATCATCTTCCCGTAGCTCACGCTGAACGGGGAACGTCCGCCGCCCCAGAGGACGTCGTTGCTCAGTGTCTTGGTCGCTTCTCCGGACATGGTGGCGTTTTGCGGCCGCAATGTTAATGAACGAACACGAGGAACAAAAGGAGGTACACCCATAAGCCCCCCAGAAAGTGCCAATAAAGGGTGCCCTGCCATACGCCCACGTGGTCCGCAGCCGTATACCGCCCCAGGAGGGCCTTCACCGAAAGCACCAGGAGCATGATCAGCCCCCCCGCCAGATGCAGCCAATGGCCCACCGTGATCACGTAGAAGTACGAACTGGCCGTGTTCTTATAGTCCGCCATCTCGGCGTTCAAGGGCTTGGCCCGCTGCATATCCCCCGGCAGGTAGAACTGGTCGCCCTCCTTCACCAGCACCACGCCTTTGCGCAGAATGCTGTAGTCCACACCATACTCGTCCTGCGCCCCCATCACCTGGCTGACCAGGAAATAGCCACGGTTCATCAATTCGGACCATCCCGCGTACTGGTTGAACGTGAAGGCCCCTCCCAGCAGCAGGGTCACCACGATCCAGGCGGATGCGGCGGTGGCATTCCCCTTGCGAACGGTGATCAAGGCCAACTGGATGCTCACGCTGCTCGCCAGGATCACGGCCGTGCTGATGTAGAAGGCCTTCGGAATGCGAAAGGTCACCCAGTAATCGGCGCTGCTCTGGCTCACCACGTAGGCGCTGCTCAGCGCCACGAAGAACATGACGATGGCAAAAAGCAGCAGGTAGGTGAGGTTCTTACGGGCGCGGACCTGTTGGTCCTTTTCGGTGGTGGCGGAAAGCGTCTCGCTCATGGTCTGTCAAGGACATAGGCAAGCTGCACCACGGGTAGGTAAATGAAACTGGCGAACATCAACCGCCGCGCGTCCTTTTTATCGCGTGACCGGAAGAGTTGCACAGCGGGAACAAGCATCACCAGCCCGCAGAGGACCGCGGTGATGGCGGCGAACCCGCCGGTAAGACCGAATACCCATGGCAGCATACCAACGGGAATAACGAACAAGGTGTACAAAAGGATCAGTAGCGAGGTGTATCCATCACGTCCGCCGCGGCTGGGCAGCATGTGATAACCGGCCAGCTGGTAATCATCGTGCAGCACCCAGGCGATGGCCCAATAGTGCGGGAACTGCCACATGAACTGCATGGCGAAGAGCAGGCCGGGGCCGAGGCCGAAGTGACCCGTGGCGGCCACGTAGCCCAGCATGGGCGGGAAAGCGCCGGGGAAGGCCCCCACGAACACGCTCCACGCGCTCACCTTCTTCATCGGCGTGTACAAGGCCACGTACATGAACAGCGAGAGGAAACCCAGGATCGCGGTGAGCTGGCCGAACTGCACTAACAGGATGAGCACCCCGGCAACACCGGCCAGCGAGGCGATGATCACGGATTCGCCCATGCCCAAGGCGCTGCGCACTAAGGGGCGTTGGGCGGTACGCTTCATCAGCGTATCGGCCTCCACTTCAAGGACCTGGTTCAATGCATTGCTGGCGCCGGTGACGAGGAGTCCTGCGAGTGCGAGCACAGAAGCGTTCACCAGGTCGAAACCGCCGCGGGGCACCCCCATCCAGTAACCCAGCACCGCGCTGAGGACCACCAGCGATGTCAACCGGAGCTTGAAGAGCGCAGCCACTTCCTTCAGCTTGACGCCGAGAGCGGACGATGGGGCCAGGGTGGCGGGACGTTCCAAGGTGCGTGTAGCTTGACCGCGGGGTCGGAGCGGGCGCAAAAGTACCGTTCGGAAGCGAACCGCAGGCGGCTGTTGAATACTCCCCGATCACGGCAGCATGTACCGCGCATCCTGGAAGGAATGCCGGTCGCGCAGGTTGGCCGAAATGCCCACGCGGAAGTACTTCGTGGTAAGCCCCTCGCCCACTACAGCGCTCCGTATACGCCATCGCCCCCGCATTCAGCCGCCGCAACAGAACCGCATTCTTCGAGCTACGGCCCGAACTTCTTGCTGGGCTTGCGGCTGGTATGACGCACTTGAACAACATATACCACAGAACCGACGACCATGTAGACCAGTCGATACTTGAGCCTGTGTAGCATCACATGACGGAACTCGCCCTTACGGATCTGACAGCCGAAAGGATTGGCCTTGATCCGTGCGTAACAGTCTGCCAACGCGTCGATGAACCGATCACCGGAACCCTTCTTCTCGCGTTCCCGGTGGACGTAGATCCGAGTGGCCTCTTCGATGACCTTGGGATCCAGGTCCAAGCTATACTTCATGCTTTGAGCTGGGCCTTTCCAGCGGCGCGGATAATGCGAATGGACTCCTTCTCGCTTACGGACTTGATCTTCCCGCTGACCATGTCGCGCACACGACCTTGAAGCTCGACGACTTCCTCGTCCGAAAGGTCATCATCGTCTGTTGGCGCCTCTTCCCTGCGAAGCAGCATGCGGATGGCTTCGAGCACCGTGATATTCTTCTCGCGGCGCAGGAGTCGCTGGATCTCGGTCTGCAGGTGGAGTGCGGTCATGGCCAATTGTCTAGTTGGAACAAAGGTAGGATCACCCAGCGGTGGTCGCCAAGACCGGATGGTCAGAGACGGAGAAAAAAGGCTGTTCGGGATCGATCTATGGGCCGCTGTTGAATACGGTCCGGTCACGGAAGGCTGTACCGCATATCCTGAAAGGAATGCCGGTCGCGCAGGTTGGCCGAAATGCCCACGCGGAAGTAGTTCGTGGTAAGCCCCTGGCCCACTTCCGGCACTCGCACGCGCAGCGTCCAAGCAGCTTCGAGCATCAACCCCGAGCGCGGTTCCAGCAGCCGGCCCACGCGCAGTTCGTTGTGGTACAACATCACTTGGGTGGGATCGCCGAGGTAGAAACCGAAGTTGTCGGGCCGCACATCATCGCGCAGCGGACGGGCGCTTTCGGGCAGGTAGATGTTGCTGCCCCAACTGCTGTTCGCTGTGCTACCGGTATCCTGGCCGAGCACGGCGATGCTCAACACGTTCGATAGCAGCCACGGGCCTTTTCGCCATTCGCCCTGCAACAACCCTTCGCCGAAGTTGCTGCCATACGGATGGGCCAGCGGTTGGTTGAAGTGCGCGTAGTTCTGCCGTGTGTCACTGTGCGTGTACATGAAGGGTCGCACATAATTCAGCTCGGCCCGCAGGAACAGACCCTTCTGCCCGAAGGCATCATGACTTAATGCACCGACCTGCAGTCCCTGCTTGTTCCCATACCAGCCTTCGCCGGCGCGCACATTGGCCAGCAGGAACTCATCGAACATCAACTGGGTGTAAAGGAGGCTGCGCTTGCCCACCCGCACGTTCACGGCGAAGCCCAGCAACGCATTGTCCGGAGATCCCACGCCGAATTCCGCTGGGCGATAAAAAAGCACCGGATTCAGGTAATTGAGGTCAAAGCCGCGCCGGTAGCTGGGGTCGTTGTCCTGCCACACGATCGCCTCGAAGATCCCCACGTTCAAGCGCTTCAGCGCGTTCCAGCTGAGGTAGTGCATGCTGGTGAACTTCAGGTCGAACTCATTCCACCGCCCGCCCGTTCCGCGGATGTCGCTCATGGCGCCGAAGAGGTTCACGTAGCGCACTTTCCACACGCTGGTGGTGATCTTCAGGTAAGGATAGCTGTACGCGTTGTCGCTGAGGAAGAGCGAACGCAGGCCTTCGCCGATGAAGTTCTTGCCACGCCCCAGGGTGAAGTGGAAGTACTTGCCGGCCTTGTAGTCGGCGTAGGCGTTCCAGTCGTGATGCACGCGCAGGTCGCCGGAGCCCACGTAGCCTTCGCCGGGGGCAACGGAGCTGGCGCTGGCAAGGCTGTCCAGGTAGTTCGGCAGCAGTTCGCCCCATACCATGATGTCGGTATTCAGCGTCCAGCGCTTGCTGGCGTTCCAGGTGAGCGTACCGCCGAGCCCGCTGCGCATCTTGAACGGGTCCTTCTCCCCCGGGGAAGCCCCCACCAGCGCTTCCACGAGCGGCGCTCCGAATACCCGATGGCGCGGATCGGTGAGGCTGTCCAACCAGGGTTTCCACGCATGAGGCAGCAGCGTATCCGCACCGGGGATGCGGGACAGGTCCTCGCGTAGGTAGGGGCGGATCGCGCTATGCAGCGCGGGGTCTGCGAACGGCGTGCGCATGGCCGCCCGGTAAGGCATGTCCATCACGGTGCTCAAGGGGAGCCACCCTTGCTGCGCGGAGGCCTGCAGGGCAAGGACGATCACGAACGACGCAAGCGGCCCCCTCATCCGTCCTTGCGCGTGGAAATGGCGAACGGCAACATGGCCAGGGCGAAGGCGGTGGTGGCCAGCACCAGCAGCCCTTTGTTGGGCAGGATGTCGCGTGTGATCAACGAGAGTGCGATCATGACCATGGCGTACAAGTACAGCACCAGGGTGATGCCGCGATGCCCCAGGCCCATCTCCATCAGGCGATGATGGATATGGTTCTTGTCCGCAGCGAAAGGACTTTGCCCCTTGGCCATGCGCACCACGAAGATCCGGAACGTGTCCACCAGCGGGTAGGCGATCACGCTCATGGCGAAGAGCGGGGTGGGCACGGCGGCCAACCAGTGCGGCAAACGGCTGGTGTCGTGGTCGATCACGCGGATGGCCAGCACACTGATGATGGCCCCGATGATGAGCGAGCCACTGTCGCCCATGAACACGCGGGCCGGGTGGAAGTTGAAGACCAGGAAGCCGACCAAGGCACCGGAAAGCACGAAGGCCAACAGCGACAGGGCCACATCACCCGCCCAATAGAGCCATATTCCGTAGGCCGTGGAAGCGATGAGGCCGATGCCACCGGCCAGCCCGTCCACCCCATCGATCAGGTTGAAGGCGTTCACCAGCACCACGTAGGTGAAGAAGGAGAAGGCGATGCTGATCTCGTGCGGCAGTTCGTAGATGCCCAGGATGCCATGCATGTCGTGCAAACGGATCCCGCCCATCACCACCAGGATGTAGCCTACCACCATGTGGCCCACGAGCTTCTTCACCGGGCTGAAGCCGATGATGTCATCCTTCACGCCGATGAAGAACAGGAGGACCATGGCCGCAATGACGAACTTGAAGTCCTTGTATGCCGCACCCATGTCGTTGTACAGCGCCTTATACCCTTCCAGTTGCACGCCGGACGAGGAAGCCTGCGGGAACCACAGGCTGTAGCTGAAGAGGATGGCGGCGAAGATGATGATGCCGCCGATGGTGGGCACACTGCGGCGGTGCACCTTGCGCGCATCGCCCGGCTCGTCCACCAGGTGCTTGATACGCGCCACCTTGATCAGGCTCGGCATGGTGAACAACACCACCACGAAGGCGGTGAAGAAACCGAGCAGGATGATGTAGCCGTGTGATGCCATGCGCCCTTAGAGATCGAAATATCGGTTGAACAGGCCGGTCCGCAGGGTGATGTACAGGTAGTGCGAGTTCAGGATGTCCGGCGCGAAGCTCACATCCCGGACGATGTACCCCACGCTGAAGCTCGCATTGCTCATCTGGTTGAATCGCCACGCGAAGCTCAGGTCAAGCCAGTTGCGCTGGCGTTGCACCGAAAGGCTGTCGGCACCCATGGCACCACGGGTGTCGAAGAGGTTGCTGCCGCTGACGCGCGCGGCGGCGGTGTCGATCGCGGACATGCTCACGCTGGCCTGGGCCTTGAACCAGAACTTCCGCCGGATGCCATAGTCCACGATCACGACGGCCTCATCCACGCCGGTGCCCAAGGTGTGCGCGAGCGGTTGGTTGTAGTGGCTGTAGCTGCCGCGCGCTGTGCTGGAGGTGTAGGTGAAGGGCGCCACGCTGTTGTACTCCAGCAGCACATGCAGGTCACGCCGCAACACGTCGAACCACTGTACACCGGCCTGCCATGCAGTGCGTTCAGCCCCGTCCACCGCGACCTGACCGTACAGAAAGAACGTGTCGGTGAGGCGGTACTTGGCATCCAGCCCCAACAGTTGCTTGTGCTCGCCATCGAAGCCGTTCACCAGCGTATTGAGACCGATCACCGGGTTGAGCTCCATCGCATTGAACGGACGCACACCCGCACTGTCGATGTTGCGCCAGATGGTGGCTTCGAACAGGCCGAGCTGGAGCGGACCGAGGTTCGCGCTCACATGCTTGAAGCTCCCGCGTTTCCAGTGGAACAGGCTTTCGCTGCTCTCACCTGTGGGCAAACGGTCCGCTGGATCGCTCACCATCTGGAACTTCGTGTTGATGGTGGTGTACTGGAAGCGTTGGTCGTTGGTGATGGCGCTGAACTTCAGGTACGGATACGGGAACGTGTTGTCGCTAAGCAGCACGCTGCGGTAACCGTTGCCCACGAAATGTCGTCCGTTGCCGAACTGCACGTTCAGCCAGCGTTTCGGGCTCCAGCTCACGTTCCCGTACGACCATGCGAAATCGAGACCGCGTTCGCCGAAGCCTTTTACACGGCCCTGGCCAGGGACCACACCACTGCCCTGCACGTAGGTGTAGAGGTAGAGGGGTACGATGGACAGGTTCTCGTAAAACCCCGTTTGGAAGGATACTGTGCGACCGAGGTCGGCCTTGATCCAGAAGCCACGGCTGTTGTACGAATTCTGGGCACTGTTGCTGTTGGCCACACTGCTCTCCACGAAGTCCTTGCCCACCTCGAAGCGGAAGGCCGGATCGATGGTGAGGCGGAGGTCGCGTGTCTTCACCTGGATCAAGTGCTCCTTGAAGAGCTTGGTCGTGAGCAAATAGTACTGCCGCGAGCTGTCGGGGCGGAAACCCATAACGTTCTCCAGGTCGGCCCGGCTTTCGATGATGGGCCGAAGCCCGGTGTGCATGGTACTGGTACGGCAGGCCCCGTTGCGATCGATATCGTAGTAGATGTCCCGCTCCAGGGGCACGTCGTTCTGCTGGGCCGATGCGGAGAGCACGGCCATGCAAGCGAGTACAGCGAGGGAACGGGCGGACATGGCGGGCACGAAGTGTCGCCGAAGGTAGAAGATGGGCCGGGCCAACAAAGAAAAAGCCCCTCGACAAGTCGAAGGGCTTCATCCGCTTCAGGTTCCTTTACGCCTTCGCCATCTCGCTCTTCGCGAATTCGGCGTATACGCTGGTGATGCCCTCGCGCAGGCCGATGCGGTGCTTCCACCCCAGCTTGTGCAGACGTCCAACGTCCATCAGTTTGCGCGGTGTGCCATCGGGCTTGTCAGTGTTCCACTTCAGTTCACCGGTGTAGCCCACGATGTCCTTGATCATCTCGGCCAGGGCCTTGATGGTGAGGTCCTCGCCGGTGCCGATGTTCACGAACAGTTCCTCGTCGTAGTTCTGCAACAGGAAGAAGCAGGCATCCGCCAGGTCGTCCACGTGCAGGAACTCGCGCATGGGCGAACCCGTGCCCCATACCTCCACGCTGGGCGCGCCGGTGACCTTGGCCGTGTGGAACTTGCGGATGAGCGCAGGCAGCACATGGCTGTTGTTCAGGTCGTAATTGTCGTTGGGCCCGTATAGGTTCGTGGGCATGGCGCTGATATAGTTCACGCCGTACTGGCGGCGGTAGCTCTCAGCCATTTTGATACCCGCGATCTTGGCGACGGCATAGGGCTCGTTGGTCTGCTCCAACAAGCCGGTGAGCAGGCTTTCCTCCTTCAGCGGTTGCGGCGCCATCTTCGGATAGATGCACGAGGAGCCCAGGAACAGCAGCTTCTTCACGCCGTTGGAATAGGCGCTGTGGATCACGTTGTTCTGGATCATCAGGTTCTCGTACAGGAACTGTGCGCGATACACGTTGTTGGCGTGGATGCCGCCCACTTTAGCTGCAGCGAGCACGACAACATCGGGCTTCTCGCTGGCGAAGAAGTCGGCCACGGCCTGTTGGCTCGTGAGGTCCATCTCCTTGTGCGTGCGGGTGACGATGTTGGTGAAGCCGTCCTTCTGCAGACGGCGTACGATGGCGCTGCCCACCATGCCACGGTGGCCTGCGATGTAGATCTTGTCGGTCTTGTTCATTTTCTTTGGGATCGTTTCGGTCGACCCAGTGGGTCGACACTACACGGAGCAGGAATGATCGGAGATCATTCCTGCTCGTGCAGGATCTTGTGTCCGCCTTTCTTCAGGTACACGTCGCGTTTGAAGAGTTCCAGATCGCTCTGCACCATCTCCTTCACGAGGGCCTTCAGGTCGTACTTGTGCTTCCAGCCGAGCACGCGCTTGGCCTTGGAGGGGTCGCCTTCCAGGTGGTCCACTTCCGCCGGGCGGTAGTAACGCTTGTCGATGGCCACGAGGGTCTTGCCGGTCTTCTTGTCGATGCCCTTCTCGTTCACCCCCTTGCCCTTCCACTCCAGCTTGATGCCGGCTTCCGCGAAGGCGAGGTCGATGAAGTGGCGCACGGTGTAGGTCTTGCCCGTGGCCAGCACGAAGTCATCGGGTTTCTTGGCCTGCAGCATCAGCCACATGCCTTCGACGTAATCCTTGGCGTGGCCCCAGTCGCGCTTGGCGTCGATGTTGCCGAGGTAGAGCGCATCCTGCAGGCCGAGCTTGATCTTCGCCACGGCGCGGGTGATCTTGCGCGTTACGAAGGTCTCGCCGCGCAGCGGGCTCTCGTGGTTGAAGAGGATGCCGTTGCAGGCGAAAATGCCATAGCTCTCGCGATAGTTCTTCGTGATCCAGAAACCGTAGAGCTTGGCCACGCCGTACGGGCTCTTGGGGTAGAAGGGCGTCTCCTCGTTCTGTGCGCGGGGTAGTACTCCACCGTATAGTTCGCTGGTGCTGGCCTGGTAGAACTTGGTCTTCTTCTCCATGCCCAGGATGCGGATGGCCTCGAGGAACCGGAGCGTTCCGATGCCGTCGGCATTCGCCGTGTACTCGGGCATTTCGAAGCTCACGGCCACGTGACTCATGGCCGCCAGGTTGTAGATCTCATCCGGCTGGATCTCCTTCACCAGGCGCAGGCAGTTGACACTGTCGGTGAGGTCGCCGTAATGCAGGTGGAAGGGACGACCCTTCTCGTGCATGTCATGGTACAAGTGATCGATGCGGTCCGTGTTGAACAACGAACTGCGGCGTTTCACACCGTGCACCTCATATCCCTTGTTGAGCAGGAGCTCGCTGAGGTATGCACCGTCCTGGCCGGTGACGCCCGTGATCAATGCGACCTTCCGCTTCCTGGGTGCTGCTTCCTTCTTCTTTGCCATGCGTTGCGCGCCGTAGCCCGGCGAAGGCGTGTAATGGTTTTTGGGTGCTTATTGAACGATGAACCAGGGGTTCACCAGGTCGTGCTTATTGTACCGCAAAGGTGCATTCGTTGTCACATCAATGAGCGCCTTGCCGGCCTCATTTGCGATGGCGTGACCTGCCGCGGTGTCCCACTCCATGGTGGGGGCATAACGCGGATAGGCATCGGCCGCGCCTTCGGCCACGAGGCAGATCTTCAAGGCACTGCCCATGCTCGTGAGCGCAACATCACCGTGCTGGTCCCGCATGCGCTGGATGAACGCATCGGTGTCGGGGCTTGCATGGCTGCGGCTGGCCACTATGGTGAAGGCGGTTCGAGCGGTCGGCATCGGCAGGCGCTGGGCGCGGGGGATCAGTTCATACGCTGAAGAGGAACCGAAGGTTGCCGCTTGTTCCAGCCGGTACGCGCCCTGGCCCGGCCATGCGAAATACAGGCGGTCCATCACCGGCACGTACAACACCCCGGCCAGCGGTCTCGCGGAACCGAGCGATGATAAGGGCTCGCCGTCGCGCTCCATCAGCGCGATGTTCACCGTGAATTCCCCGTTGCGCTTCACGAACTCCTTTGTGCCGTCCAGCGGGTCCACCAGCCAGTAGCGTGACCAGTGCTGCCGCTGTTCCGGACCGATGCTCCTGCCCTCCTCGCTCAGTACCGGCAGGCCGGTCGGCCCCAACTCGCGCACGATGGCCTCGTGGGCACGTTTGTCAGCCTCCGTGAGCGGGGAGCGGTCTTCCTTCAACTCCACGTTGATCGGGCGGGCATACACATCGAGGATCTCTCGACCCGCTGCGAAAGCGGCACGGATGGCGTGGTCCAGGGGGGAAGCGTGCTCGCTCACGAGGGGGCTGGGCCGGGGTTCACCCCGCAGGCGGGACGAAGGTAGCCTCACATCCGAAGGCACCCGAACACCACTGGGTAGCGATGTCAACGATCCGCGCAGGGATCGTTCCACGCGGCCTACCGGACTATCGGTATCGTTCCAGATACTGGCGGTACAGCTTCTTCTGGTGGTCGTCCAGGTCAATGCGACGGCCATCGATGTATGCCTGGCGCACATCGCAGGTGCGCATGTCCAACGCATCTCCCGCGCTGGTGAAGAGCGTGGCGCTCTTGCCCACGGCCAAGCTGCCGTACTGCGCATCGATGCGCAGGATCCGGGCGGCGTCGAGGGTGATGGCCTGCAGCGCATCCTCCTTGGCCAGTCCATAAGCCGATGCCGTGCCTGCGGTGAAGCCCAGGTTGCGACTGCCCATGCGCTCCATGTCGCCCGCATAGCCAAGGCAGAAGCGGATGCCCTTGGACCTCAACAGCGTGGGCAGGCGATAGGGCAGATCGATGTCGTCCCCATCGCGGAGAGGGAGGTTATGCACACGACCCAGGATCACATCCACCTTGTTGTCGAGCAGCAGATCGGCAACACGCCAGGCATCATATCCGCCGACGATCACGGTGCGCGCCACCCCAAGCTCATGTGCGAAGTTCACGGACTCCTGGATCTCGCGGGCAAGGTCGGCGTGTACGAACAGGGTCCTGGTCCCGTTGAAAAGGCCGCGCATGGCTTCCATACGCGTATCGGTCTCCACCTGATCAACGCGCTGTGCGTAGGCGCGCGCTTTCAGGAAGAACTGTCGGAGGGCATCGAGGCGTTTGCCGCGCTCATCCTTCTGCTCGGCGGAGCTTTCCCCAGGCTCGGCCCACCAGCCCTCGCGCTTGTATGCCCGCGGCCAGTTCAGGTGCACGCCATCCTCCGCGAGCACGGTGGCGCTTTCATGGTCCCATGCATCCAGCTGCAGGATGCTGCTGCTTCCGCTGATGACGCCACCACGCGGGGTGCTCTGAACGAGCAGCACGCCATTGCTGCGGACGGTGGGGATGATGCGCGAATCCACGTTGAAGGCCGACATGGCGCGCACTTCAGGTTCCATTTCACCCGTCTCGTCCTCGTCATTCGTTGCACGCACCAGATCGATCTCATGCAGCCCAAGCGTGTTGTCCGGCAGGATGAAGCCGGGATAGATGTGCTGCCCATCCGTAACAAGTATGGAATCGTACGTCGCCTTCACGCCATAGCTGTGGCCTAGGAAGTCGATCACCCCATTGCGGAAGCCCACCGCCCCGTCATCGATCACCGTACCGTTGCCCACATGCACAGTACCGCCTTTGAGCAGGATGCTCTTGGATTGAGGCGGAGCGGGTGTCGGACGTTGCGCGACCGCTTTGCTCAGGACCAGGGGCAGGAGCAGGAGCACCAGGAGGACCGCAATGCCCCTGCCAACTGCGCCTGCCCCTGCTCCAGTCCTCATGGTGCTTCACCAATTGTTTCGCAGGTCCAATGCCGGTGTTCCTTGCGACCCGCCTTCTTCGCTGGAGCGCCCGCCTTCTTCGCAGCGATCATCCGTGTGATGATGCGCTCGCGTTCGGCCGCCATGGTCCTGCGCAGTCCGGCATCCACAGCACGATCAAAGCGCCGCACACCATCCACGAAGGTGGTCTCCACCTTGGCATCAATGGTGAGCGGATCGGCGCTCCACACCACAATATCGGCGTCCTTGCCCACCTCCACGCTGCCCATGTGGCCATCGAGATGCAAGGCCTTCGCGGGGTTGAGCGTCACGGTCCTCCAGGCTTCCTCCCGAGAGAGCCCACCGTACTTCATGGTCTTCGCGGCCTCCTGGTTCAATCGGCGGCTCATCTCGGCATCGTCGCTGTTGATGCAGGTGTTCACGCCCAGGCGGGTGAGCAGTGCTGCGTTCTGCGGAATGGCATCGTTCACCTCGTACTTGTAGGCCCACCAATCGCTGAAGGTGCTGGCCGTGGCGCCGTGGGCCTTCAGCTGCTTCGCCACCTTGTAGCCTTCGAGGATGTGCGTGAAGGTGTTCACCCGGAAACCCATGCTGTCGGCAACCTGCATCAGCATGAGCACTTCGCTTTGCACATAACTGTGGCAGGTGATGAAGCGCTCGTTGCGCAGTATCTCGGCGAGGGCGTCCAGCTCCAGGTCACGCCGTGGCGCCGGGGCGGTGGGAGTGCTCCGCACGGAGCGCCGCCCCTTCGGCATCTGGCCCTGTTCCCAGGCCTGCCGGACGCGGTCGTATTCCCGTGCCCGATGGAAGGCGTCATACATCACCTGTTCCACGCCCATGCGCGTTTGTGGGAATCGTTTACCGTCGCTCCCCCAGTTGCTCTGTTTCACGTTCTCACCGAGCGCGAACTTGATGAACCCCGGTGCCCCGCCGATACGCATGGAGTTCGCGTCAGCGCCCCAGCGCAACTTGATGAGCGAGCTCTGCCCACCGATGGGGTTCGCACTGCCGTGCAATTGCTGGATGGCCACAACGCCGCCCGCGAGGTTGCGATAGAGGTCCACATCGTCGGGATCCACCACATCGCCGATGCGCACTTCCGCGGTGATGGCCTGCGACCCTTCATTCACGCCGCGCTCGATCGCGATGTGTGAGTGCTCATCGATGATGCCACAGGTGATGTGTTTGCCGGTGGCATCCACTTCACGCAGGGTCGGCTTGCGTTCTCCGGAGTACAAGGCGTCCACGTTCAGCCGGGCACCCACACCCACGATGCGCCCGTTGCTGATGCACACATCCGCTCCATTGATGATGCCCAGCGGTCCATTGGTCCACACCGTGGCGTTCCTGAATACCACATTTTCGGTATCCGGCAAGGTGGGTGTTCCATAGGCGTTGAACGGATACCAGACCTGTCCCGTGGGCAGGTTCCACAGGCTGTCGAGGGCGGCGCCCTTCTCGCGAGGTGGCTTCCTGTCGGTGGGTGTTGCTTGTCGCACGGCGCTCCACGCGATCCACTCGCCCCCGGGCAATTGACCCTGGCCGTCCCAGATGCTCCCGGGCGGGTGGATGGATCCGTTCAACCGCACCGGACCGGCGAAGCCGAGCTTCTCGCCCGGGAACGAGAGCGTGACCATCCCTTGGTCGATGTGCATATCGGCCTTCACCCGGGTGCTGTCCCCCATGCGCGAGACCTCGGCCTCGGGCTTGTCGCTCTCTCCGGTGATACGCAAACGCAGGATGGTGCCGCGCAGATTAAGGTCGTACGTGGCACGGTGGTCGATGGGGTCGATCGCGCCGATGGCCGATCGACGGCCGCTGACCCACGTCTCCTTGATGACGTTCCGCTGATCCAGCAGATGATGGGAGCTGATGACAAGGTCCGCGGCCATCCCTGATCGCAGTGATCCGATGCGATCATCCATGCGGTACATCGCCGCAGGCACGGTGGTGAGCGCGGCAATGGCGGTCGCACTGTCGAGACCCTGGCGCACCATGCGCCGTAGGGATGTCCACATGTCACCCGGCTCCTTCAGCCCCTGTGAGGTGAACGCGAAGGTGCCTCCGGCCTCCTGGATGCGCGCGGCATTGGTGGGCGCCAGTTCCCAATGCTTCAGCTGGGGTAGGGTGGCCTCCAGTGCTTCGAACGGATCCTCCACGTCCAATGCTTCGGGCAATAGAAGGGGCACGATCAGCTGTGTGCCGTCGGCCAGGATATCGGCCAGGCGCATGTACTCGTCGCCCGCGCCTTTTACGATGAACTTGAGCCCGAATTCATGCGCCAATGCCGCAGCCCGCAGTACATCGTTCCGGTTGGAGGCCTCCAGGACGAGTGGTAGGGTGAGCTGCTCGTTCAGGGCCTTCAGCTCGGCATCGCTCTGTTCGCGCCAGCCGCGTTCCGCATACCACCGGGCATCGTACAGGGTCTGGCGCAAGAGGGCGATGGACCCCATGAGCGAACCCGGGTTATCGCTGGTACTGCTCCCCTTTCGGAAGGAGAAGTGTCCTGCGGCCCGCTGTACCAGGATGTCCTGAACAGGATCGCGACCCGCGAGGTGCACAGCGGCCGATGTGCCCCGGGCGATGCCATCCATCATGTGCGTGACCACGGTGGTGATGCCTTGTGCGCGGAGCGCCTCGGCTTTGTCCGCGTTCACCTGGTAGATCTCATCGGCCCGTGTGCTTGCGCGGATGGCAGCGTTCCAGAACCGCGCCCCCTTTCGATCCTTCGGGTCCACCTTGGTCATGCCCAGATCGCTGTAGGGCTCGATCAGCCCCGGCCACAGGTGCTGGCCTTTGAGGTCCACGATCACAGCACCGGGTGGTACAACAACGCGCGTGCCCACGGAGACGATCTGGTCGTCCAGGATCACCACGGTGGCATCGCTCAGCAACTCACCAGGAGCGGGGTGCACCGTGGCATGGATGAACGCCACGGGGATCCCGCCCTTATCCTGCGGCCCGTTCAGGGGGGCGTTCACCTGAGCGTTCGCAGCAAGGGCCAACCAGGCCGTGGTCAGGAGGGATAGCCTTGCGCGCCTTGCCATGTGAAGTGGGCGAATGTAGGATGCGCGGCCTTTACAAGGCGGCAGATGGCGGAGTGTGCCCCTGCTTCTACATTTGGGCCTCCACAAACCATCGAACGAATGGAAGATCCTTCCGGCCTCCTGCTCCTGTTGCACAGCATCCTGCGCTGGCTCATCCTGATCAGTGTTGGCGTTGCCGGAACGGTGGCGCTGATCGGCTACCTGAAGAAAGGGCCCATCATCGTTTGGGAACGCTCCATCGCGATCGTGGCCATGGTGCTGTGCCATGTGCAGCTGTTGCTGGGCCTTGTCCTGTACGCCTTCCGGCTGAAGTTCTACACCACCGTGAGCGGCACGGGGAAGCTGACGGCGATGACGGCCTCGGTGGTCCGCTTCTGGAAATACGAACATATGGCCACGATGATCCTGGCCATCGCCTTGGTCACCGTGGGTCGTATCCTCAGCAAGAAGGCGGAGACCGAACAGGGCAAACAGATCCGTGTTGCCATCTTCTACCTCCTCGCACTGGTGCTGATGATCGCCATGATCCCCTGGCCATCGCGTGAAGGCGTGGGCCGTGCATGGCTATGACGCGCTCCTTCATCCACCTGGCGTTCCTGGGCTCCCTGGCCTTGTCCTGTGGCTATGCAGCGGCCCCGCAGAGCGTTGGGGGCGATGCTCCGGGCAAAGGGGAATTGGTGTACAACGTGCAATGTGCCAGTTGTCATGGCCGGAAAGGGAACATGGGTGTTGGGGGCGCAAAGGACCTGGTGATGTCCACGCTTTCACGTGACTCGATGATCGCTGTGGTAACGCATGGCCGGGGAGCGATGATGCCGTACGGTGCGATCCTGGACCGCGAACAGGTCAACGCGGTGGTGGACCACGCGATGGGTATGCGGAAGGCTGCCGGTGCTGAAGGAACTGCCAAATGATCGACCTGAAGGAGACCCGCACGCAGGGTGAGACGGCCGTGCTCATCGGGCTGGTCACGGACGACCAGACGATGGACCAGGTGACGGAATACCTGGACGAACTTGATTTCCTGGCCACCACGGCGGACATCCGCACGCTCAAGCGGTTCACCCAGCGCCTCCACAAACCCGATGGCCGCACCTACGTGGGCAGCGGCAAGCTGGCCGAGATCAAGGCGTGGATGGAGGCCAGTGGTTGTGACATGGTGATCTTCGATGATGAACTCTCCGCCGCGCAGCAGCGCAACCTCGAGAAGGAGATCGGCAAGCCTGTGCTTGATCGGCCGCGATTGATCCTGGACATCTTCGCTCGCAGGGCACGAACAAGTCATGCGAAGACACAGGTGGAACTGGCGCAGTATGAATACATGCTTCCGCGGCTTACCAAGCTGTGGACCCACCTGGAGCGTCAGCGCGGGGGCACAGGTACACGCGGCGGTGCGGGGGAAAAGGAGATCGAGACGGACCGTCGCCTCGTGCGCGACCGGATCTCCTTGTTGAAGAACCAATTGAAGGACATCGACCGGCAGATGGCCACCCAGCGGGGCAATCGGGGAAAGCTTGTACGCGTGGCGCTCGTGGGATACACCAACGTGGGCAAGAGCACGCTGATGAACCTGCTGAGCAAAAGCGACGTCTTTGCGGAGAACAAGTTGTTCGCCACGCTGGATACCACCGTGCGCAAAGTGGTGCTGGGCAACCTGCCCTTTTTGCTCACGGACACGGTGGGGTTCATCCGCAAGCTGCCCCACCAATTGATCGAGAGCTTCAAGAGCACACTCGATGAAACGCGCGAAGCGGACCTGCTGCTGCATGTGGTGGACATCAGCCACCACAACTTCGAGGAGCAATACCGCACGGTGAAGAGCACCCTGCAGGAGATCGGCGCCGGAGGCAAACCAACCATCGTGGTCTTCAACAAGATCGATGCATACCGTCCGGCCGCACATGATCCCCACGATCTTGCGCCCAAGCGCCAGGACCAGTTCACCCTGGAGGAACTTCAACGGACCTGGATGGCCCGCGATACGGGATCACAGACCGGCGTGCATGACGAGGAGACCATCTTCATCAGTGCGATCCGGAAGGACAACGTCGACGCGCTCCGCAAACTGGTGTACGACCGGGTGAAGGCGATCCATCTCGAACGCTACCCGTACGAGAAGGACCTGCTGTACCAGCAGTGGATGCTGGATGGTGACCCGGAAGGGAACTGAGCGTCGAAGACACGACCGATCATCACGCTGCATCCTGCACGGTCGGCGAAGTGCACATGGCAAAGCGCAAGAAACCCTCGAGAAAAAGCCTGTGGCAGGCCGCGGCCATCGTCCTGGGCACGCTCGTTGGCCTGTTGCTCCTGCTGATCCTGCTGGTGCGCGGTGGAACGTTCGGGAAGCTGCCCACCGCTGAGGAGCTCGTGGCCCTTCGCAATGAGGAAGGCACATTGATCCTTGCCAGCGACGGCACCATCATCGGCAAGGTCTTCGCCAAGGACCGCACCAACATCCGCTACCGCGACCTGCCGAAGCACCTGGTGGAGGCGCTCGTGGCCACCGAGGACCAACGCTTCTTCGCGCATGAGGGTGTGGACGCGCGCAGCTATGTGCGCGTGTTCTTCCGAAGCATCCTCGGCGGGGACCGCAGTGGCGGGGGGGGCAGCACCATATCGCAACAGATCATCAAGAACTTATACGGTCGCGAACCGCACGGCCTGCTCACCGTGGCGGTGAACAAGATCAAGGAGGCCATCGTGGCGCGCAGGCTGGAAAAGGTGTACAGCAAGGAGGATGTGCTGGAACTCTACTTCAACTCCGTGCCTTTCGGCGAGAACCTGTACGGGGTCGAGAGCGCATCGCAACGCTTCTTCAACAAGAACACCTCCAGGTTGAACATCGAGGAATCCGCAGTGCTGGTTGGCATGTTGAAGGCGAACACGTCATACAACCCCCGCATGCATCCAAAGCGCGCAAAGGACCGGCGTGACCAGGTGTTCGCCCTGATGGCCGCGCGCGGGTACATCACCGCTGCGGCCATGGACAGCCTCGTGCAACGCCCCTTGCACCTCCGCTACCGCGGGCTGGACGCGTTGGATGCCTACGGATACTTCTGCGCAAAGGTGGAGGAGGAAGCACGCGGCATACTGGCAGCGCGATCGAAGAAAGGCCTTCCCGTACCCGATATCGAGAAGGACGGACTGCGCATACAGACCACGTTGGACACCACCTTGCAACAGCTGGCCATCAAGGCCGCGCATGATCAATTGAGCGTCATGCAGCCGCTGCTCGACCGCGAACTGGCCGGTCGTAAGGCGCGAATCGCCTGGGAGAAGCGCATGGACCGCAAGAAGAACAAGGCCTGGAAACGCAATGAGCGCGATGTGCGTGATGTGTTCACCTGGAAAAATGCGCCTGCTGACAGCATGAGCTATCGCGACAGCCTGTGGCATTATCAGAGCATGTTGCATGGCGCCGTTCTGATGATGGACCCCGGTAGCGGCAATGTGCTCGCATGGGTGGGCGGCAACGACCACCGGATGCTGCCTTATGACCTTGTAGAGGCGCGGCGCCCCGTCGCCTCCACCATCAAGCCAGTGCTCTACGCCGCAGCACTGGAGGACGGCATGGCGCCTTGCGACTATCTGGACAACACGGACAAGGTGTACACCGATCTCAACAGCTGGCATCCGCAGAACTTCGATGAGAGCAGCGGCGATCAGGTGGCCATGTGGTACGCATTGGCGCATTCGATGAACCTGCCCACCATCGACCTCTACTTCCATACCGACCGTGATGTGCTCCGGCGCACGTTCCGTGGTCTGGGACTTCCGGAGGGCAACATCAACAATCCGTCGATCGCGTTGGGCGCGGCGGATGTTTCGTTGAAGGCCATTGTGCGCGCCTATGGCGCCTTTGCCCGCCAGGGCCGCATGGTCACGCCACGACTGATCACCCGCATCACCGATGCCCGCGGCAAGGTGTTGTACGAGGCGAAGGCATCGGTCTCTCGGCAGGCGGTGTCCGCCACCACCGCGGCGGTGATATCGGCCATGCTGCGGCGGGCGGTGAACGAGGGAACAGGCACGGCCCTGCGTACCCGATATTCGGTATATGGGGACCTTGCCGGAAAGACCGGCACCTCGCAGGATTACAGTGATGCCTGGTTCGTGGCCTTCACGCCGGGCATCGTCATCGGAACGTGGGTGGGAGCGAGCGATCCGAGCATCCATTTCGGCAGTGCGAACGGCACAGGTGGCAGGCTGGCACTACCCATCGCCGGATCTGCGCTGGCAGGCATCCAACGGACACAACGATTGCGGGCCAAGCACATGCTCTCCTTCCCGGGGATCCCGGGTGATAGCCTCACGATGGATTGCGACCCGCGTCGCAGCGGCACGGCGATAGGTCGATTGCTGGATGGATTGTTCGGAGGTAAGGACAGCACGGATACGCGGGACGCTGACACCACGGAAAGGAAGAAGGGACTGTTCAGGCAATTGTTCCCGAAGAAGGGGGAATAGCTGGGAGCTCCAACGCGGTCATCTGTTCCGGCCAGACCAGGCGCGATCACAAAGAAGGAAGGCCACCTTCTGGATGGCCTTCCTTCTTTGTTCAGTATGGATCAACGCGTAATCACCATTGCTTTACTGTCGACTTTCCCACCATCGACGTACAATGTGTAGACATACTCTCCGGCAGGAAGCGAACCTGCGGAAATGACCAATTGCCCCTGACCGGCCGAGAGGGAGTCAAAGGACTTCCAGCTCTTTCCGTCGATCCCGCTCACCCGAATGGATGCTTTGGAAGAACCCTCAGGAACGAAGAATCGGATCACCGAGTTCTCGTTGAAGGGATTCGGGCTGTTCTGTTCCAGATGACCCTCAGCATTCCTTACGGCTCCAGAAGTTCCAGCCATGCTGATTCTACGTTCCAAGGCGCTAAGGCGCTCACTAAGCAAATCGATCTGGTCCTGTTTTTCGGCGATGACCACTTGCTGATCTTGAATGGCTCCGACCAACACAGGGATCAAACCCGTATAGGACATAGCCTTAAACTCAAAGCCAGGTTCCACGATCTTCCCGGCTTCATCAAATTGGTCAGGAGAACGTGTATCCATGACCAACGTTGGAAGCACTTTCTCCACCTCCTGCGAGATCAAGCCCATTTGCATTCCTTCGGGAAGGTTAAACCTTGGGTGCAGTTTGGTCTTGTACGAATACGTCTTCGGGGCTAATTTGAGAATAGCATCGAGCGAACCAGAGAGCGGCTGTATGTTCTCTTTGAGACGCGCATCGCTGGTACTCCATAGCGCATGTGTGGAAGAAAACTGCGCACCCTGGCTCCAGACAGCCCAACTTGAGGTACTGGACCATGTACCATTCTGCTGGTTTAATGTGCCGTTTGTTGGCGCAGTTCCAAACAGAGCCGCCTGAAATGTGAAGCCTGACGCGCTTGGGACCTCACCATGAACACCGTATCGATTAGTTCCACTTAACACTCTACCTGAACAACCGTAAGCAAATGTCTTCGTTCCAAGCCCATCGACCACACCGCGCAAGCCATAGGCACTTGTCGCACTTGTATTGGCGGCCACCAATCCATAGATAGCATTGGCTGTGGTATAGATCGGCCCAAATGCAATTTCGCCGTACAAACCACTCGCAGTTCCTATGTTCCCAGAACCAGTAACAACTCCGCTGACGCCTTTGGCGAATAAAGTTGTGCCTGTCGATAGAGTTGAGACCGCCCGAGAGTCGACCCCATATACTGTAGTATTTAGTGGCTTAATCGTTTCACCAGTGGCATTAAGCCCTCGCACTGTGCCGTTTTGATCGTACGTGGTGAGATCCAATTTTGCATAAGCGTCGACTCCATTGTTTGTATTGAAGCCGCCATAGGCTCTAAAGGTGCCCCCAATGGAATAGCCTCCACTCGGGCTCGTACTCGCACCGCTTGCGGCTTGGAGCCCATAGTTGGCCGCTGCCGTTCCAGTGCCTAGCATGATAGCGTTGATGCCATACTGTGACGATGCGCCATATGGAACGGCCCGCACTTGTAAAAGGCCACCGCCTGTGACGCCAGCAGTGGAGCCCAGCAGTGTATTTGTGGTGCTCCCCGAAGCGCCCTGAATCACTCCTGATGGCGTGTAGATTTGCCCACTTGTAGTAACACAACACCCGACCAGGAATGTTGAGAGAAGAAGGTTTGGCTTTTTCATGTCCGACGATTTAAGGCCTACTCTGTTATGGCTTTTCGGCAAACGCCTAGTTGCGAAGCGCAACCAATCCGAAACTATCTCGTCTTCGCCTTCAAGAACCCTCTGTTCAAAACTATACCGGCCAAGGATGTTTACCCGACCAAGCGAACTTCTGGCTGGCTTTGCGGAAGAGCATCCGTGTATATCTAGTCCACCAATGATCAACCGGTACCTTGCAAACTCCAGCCTTTTCCGATGAAACATCTCTTGAAGGCCCTCTATGCCGCTATCCCCTTCAAACAGGCGCTCTTCACGTTCATACGTGCCATCCTCCCTTTGCCCGAAAGCATATTCAAACACTTGCATTTCAAAGGCGTGTTTCGCGTCAAGATCTCGGACACGGAGAGTTTTTTGCTTCAACACCATGGCCACATCATCGAGAACGAACTGTTCTGGCGGGGACTGAAGGGATGGGAACAG
Organism: Flavobacteriales bacterium; assembly: GCA_031411095.1. GTDB lineage: Bacteria > Bacteroidota > Bacteroidia > Flavobacteriales_F > PHOS-HE28 > PHOS-HE28. Next base: position 205,095 of record JANOAK010000016.1, read on the forward strand.
GTGTCCCTTGAACTATGGATACGCCTATCCAGGAACTCCAAGGTCATTTTCGACATCGGCGCAAACACTGGATTATACTCCTTGATCAGCCGAGCGACGAACTCAACTGCGGTGATCCTCGCTGCAGAACCCATGGGTCCGATCTTCGAAAAGCTCCAAAGGAACCTGTCACTGAATAATGCACAAGTGCACGCACTTTGCTGTGCGATCAGCGACCATGACGGAACGGCCGAGATCTTTCAGGACCCCGGGAATGTTCACATGCTCGATGCATCACTTAACCCGACCTATGATGCATCAAACACTGCGTTGCGTCCGTTGGCGGTGCCGGTCCGTACTGTCACCAGTATCCTCAACGAATTCGGCTTGAATACGGTCGACCTGCTGAAGATCGATGTGGAGACACATGAGCCGGAAGTTCTCACGGGATTCCTGTCATTGATCAAGCGCGACCGTCCGACCATGCTCATCGAAATACTGAATGACGACATCGCGCACCGGTTGGCGTCCATGGTGGATGGGCTGGGTTACTTGTACTTCAACATTGACGACAAGACATGGCCGCCTCGACAAGTACCAGTCTTGTCGAAGAGCGCCCATTTCAATTTTCTCATTTGCCGACCTGAGGTGGCGCAAGCCATCGGACTTTGATGGCGAACTGTAGCAAAAGAATCGGTCCTGCCACACGATTAAGAACGTAACTCGAAAGGAGCGATGCTCCTTGTGAAGATGTAGCCGGGAAGTAGCCAATTGATCCGGCTAGCCCACGAAGGCTTTCGGCACGCAGAGAATATCAAAGTGACAGTGGGCCAGGTCCTGGTCCATGGGGACCGGCGCATTACGCACTGCGTCCAGGACCGTGTAACCTAAGTCTTGCACGTACGCGATCAATGAGCGCGCAGAGCCCCCGTTCTCCAACAGGTTGTCGTCATCCAATTCCACGAAAAGCACGGGCTTGTCCCGCAGTAGAATGTCCTCGCATCCTTTCAGCACGGCTTGCTCAAATCCCTCCACATCGATCTTGATCACGTCCACCTTGGCGAGCGGCACACCTTCCAACCCCTTCGCCAACGGCAGCACGCGCACCTCCTTGTACGGGAATCGCGACAAGTCCTCGCCATGCGTAATGATACGGTTCATGCCGCTGTTGCTTTCCACCACTTGGTAGAGTTTGTGCGTGGTCTCCTCCAGCCCTATGGCGAAAGGCAGAGGTATGATGTTCTTCAATCCATTGATGGCGATATGCTCCTGCATTCGCGAGAAATTATCAGGGTCCGGCTCGAAGGCGACCACCGTTCCAAGATGTGCTTTACGCGCAAGATCCATGGCCAACAGCCCAATGTTCGCTCCAATGTCGATCACGACCGAATCAGGCCTGACCAGATCGATCAAACGTTCTTGGGCATCGGCGATGTAACCAAAATACTCGCAGTGATCGGGAGAGTTCGAGATGTCCAGCCGGTATTTCAGTCCATTGCGTTCAACCTTTCGCCAAGTCCCCTTCGGATAACTGTACTCCGGCGGCATCAACTTCACCCAGATGGAGCCGGGTTCCTTCCCTGCGGTCCGTTGTCGGATCCATTTCTCGAGGATGGGCAGGCGGAAGATGCCACGCAGGGCGTTCAACAGGCGGGTCTTCCAACCCATTTGTCCGAAGTAGGCGTAGTCCCTCATGCTATTGATCAAATGCCTGCATGTCGCAAAGCTTGCGATAGACGCCGCCAGTGTTGAAGAGTTGCGTGTGCGTTCCGCGCTCCACGATCACACCGGCCTGTAACACGCAGATCTCATCGCAATGCTGGATGGTGCTCAAACGATGCGCGATCACCAGCGCCGTGCGGTCCTTCATCAGCTTGAACAGCGCATCCTGCACCAGCCGTTCGCTTTCCGTGTCCAACGCGCTGGTGGCCTCGTCGAGTATGAGGATGTCCGGATTCTTCAGCACGGCACGCGCGATGGCGATGCGTTGTTTCTGTCCTCCGCTGAGCCTGTTGCCTCCATCGCCGATGTTGGTCTGGTACCCGTTCTCAAGCTGCTCAATGAAGCCATGCGCGTTGGCGATCTCCGCAGCCCTGCGGATGTCGGCCTCACTGGTGCCGGGTTTGCCGAAGGCGATGTTGTTGGCTACGGTATCGTTGAACAGGATCGAGTCCTGCGTGACGATGCCCATGAGGCCGCGCAGGTCGCCGATGCGCAGGTCGCGCACGTCCCTCCCGTCGATGGTGATGGATCCGCCGGTGACGTCGAAGAAGCGTGGCAGCAGGCCGGCCATGGTGCTCTTGCCGCCGCCGCTGGGGCCCACAAGCGCCACACTATGGCCTTTGGTGATCGAGAGGTCGATGTTCTTCAGCACCTCCCGGTCGTCATAAGCGAAGGAGACGTTCCTGAACTCCACGCGGTCCACCAAGTGCTGCACGGTCTGCGCTCCGGGCTTTTCCTTCACGGTGTTCTCCACGGCCAGCAGGTCGAACACGCGCTGCGCACTGGCACTGCCGCGCACAATGCCGCTCCAGCCCTGTGAGAATCCCTTGATCGGCGTGAGCAGCTGCGAGAAGATGGCGATGTAGGCGATGAAGGCGGACCCATCGAGCTCGGGCGTGGTACCCAGCACGAGCGAACCTCCGATGTAGGCCATCACGGCCATCACGGCCGCGCCCATGGTCTCGCTGAGCGGCGAGGCCACGTCCTGCCTGCGCAACAGGGCGATGCTGGCGCGCGTGAGCATTTCGTTCTCCCGTTCGAAGCGCCGGCGCATGTCCGCCTCGCCGTTGAAGGCCTTCACTACGCGGATGCCGCCAAGGGTCTCCTCCACCCGTGCCAACAGATCGGCGCTTTTCTCCTGCACGCGCGTGCCGCGCTTCCGAAGGCTCTTGCTGATGCGTGCGATGATCAGTCCGCTCAGGGGCAGCAGCACGAGCGATATCAGCGTGAGCTTGGCGCTGAAGCCGATCATCGTGGCGATGAAGAGGATCACGGCGAGCGGCTCGCGGAACACCATTTCGATGCTGTACATCACGCTGTACTCCAGCACCTGCATGTCGTTGGTGATCACGCTCAGCAGATCTCCCTTGCGTTCGCCGCTGTGGTAGCGCAGGGGCAGCTCCAGCATTTTGTCGTAGAGCCGGCTGCGCAGGTCGTGGATGATCCGGTTGCGGAAGATGCAGATGGACATCACTGCGAGGTAACGGAACAGGTTCTTCAGCAGGAAGAGCACCACGATGGCCACGCACACCCAGGCCAGTGCACCCAGTTCACCCTGCACGGAGATGAAGTGTTGGAGCTGCCATTCGTAAAAGGCCTTCAACGCACTTTTATCGAAAGCAAAGGCCGGAGGCGTGGGCGACAGGACCACGGTATCCGCTACCCGCTGCTTGTTCACCAGCAGTTGCAGAAAGGGCACCAACAGCAGCATGCTGCACAGGTGAAAGATCGTGGCCAGCAGGTTGAACACGCCGTTCAGCACCGCATGACGGCGGTAAGGCCGGCCGAAGCGGAGGATCTGGAAGAACTGGCGCATGCGTTGGACACTGCGTTCCGGAGGAGGAACGTGGGCAGCTGTTGGGGAGTGCGAATGTACCGGCCCTTTCGTTGCGGGCGTGGAAGTGGCTCCTTCCCGATGGTATGGTGGGCCCGGACGGGGTCGGCAGCATGCCGTTATCTTCGCGGCCCTCCTCGTGGAACGTAGCCGGGGCGGACACGGACCATGGACAGCCTAAGACAGAACAAGGTGAACAGCCTTCTCCAAAAAGAGATGGCCGAAGTGATCCAGAAGGAAGGAACGCACCTCCTCCCCGGCGGTTTGATCACCGTTACCGGCGTGCGGGTCAGTCCGGATCTGGGCATTGCGAAGGTGTACGTGAGCCTGTTTCCCGTGAAGGACAAGAAGGCGGCGTTGGAGCGCATCCGCGAACATTCACATCAGTTCCGCGGCAGCCTCGGCCGACGCATCGGCAAGCAGGTGCGCATCGTGCCCGAGCTGCTGTTCTACCTTGACGATTCGCTGGACCGCCAGGAGGAGATCGATCGCCTCCTGAAACCCTGAGCCATGCAGTACGATCCGGTCAAGCGACAGCTCGGCACCGTCTTCAACAACACGCCTTTCCTGCGGAAGGTGTTCTACGGGCTGCTCGATCTCCTCCTGTTGCGTGCCTGGCACATACACAAGCACTTGCGCGCATGGGCGCGTGACCGGCGCGATCAACCTGTGCACATCTATGACGCCGGTGCGGGCTTTGGCCAATACACCTATTGGCTCAGCGGGTTTTCACCGACGTGGCGCATCACCGCGATCGACGTCAAGGACGAGCAGGTGGCCGATTGCAACGCCTTCTTCCAGAAGATCGGGCGACCTAACGTGAAGTTCGAGGTCGGTGATGTGACCAAGTACCAACAACCGGGCACCTTTGACCTCGTAGTGTGCGTGGACGTGATGGAGCACATCCTGGAGGACGAGGCCGCACTGCGATGCTATTCCACTTCGCTCAAGCCCGGCGGCATGCTCATCATCAGCACGCCGAGCGACCAGGGCGGCAGCGATGTGCACGATGAGGGCGAAGGTTCGTTCATCGAGGAACATGTGCGCGACGGCTACAACCTCGACGACCTGAAGGCCAAGTGCCTGCGCAACGGCTTCAGCAAGGTGGACGTCCATTACAGCTACGGTTCGCCCGGGAAGATCAGCTGGCGCCTCAGCATGAAGTGGCCGTTGCTGATGCTGAACACGAGTAAGGTCTTCTTCATCATCCTGCCGGTCTATTACCTCATCGCCTACCCCATCGCCTACGTCCTCAACTGGTTCGACGTGTCGATGTCACACAGCACGGGCACCGGCCTGATCGCACGAGCTTGGAAATAATGTGCGAACCATGGACACATGTCCACATGAGCACATGTTCGCATGTTCGCATGTCCACATGAGCACATGACGAAATGAACCTCCCGCTGCTCTTCGCCCGTCGCTACCTTCTCGCCAAGCGGGGTCGCAACGCGGTGAACATCATCACGGGCATCAGCATCGCGGTGGTGGCGGTGGTCACGGCGGCCATGGTGATCGTGCTCAGCACGCTCAACGGCATCAGCGAAGTGGTGGAGAAGATCTACTCGCCCTTCGACCAGGACGTGACCATCACACCGGTTGAGGGCAAGACCTTCGAACGGACGAGCATCCCTTTCGATCGGATCAAGGCCATCCCGGGCATCTCAGCGACCAGCTGGGTGATCGAGGAGAACGTGTTGCTCCGCAGCGGCGAGCAGCAGGCCGTGGCCACCTTGAAAGGCGTGGAGCCCGTATACCTCGGTATGAGCTCGCTGGCGGATCACATGTACGCGGGTCAGGCGCAGCTGCAGGGCCGGAACGGTCCGCTGGTGATCCTCGGCGCCGCGCTGAAGGATGAGTTGAGTATCCCCCTGGATGATGAGGTGATGCGTCCGCTGGAGATCAGTGCGCCGGTGCGCGGCCGCAAGCTGTTGCGCTACAAGGAGCAGGCTTTCGAGCAGGAACATGTGGCGGTCTCGGGGGCCTTCACCATTAACATGGAGTTCGACCAGCAGTACGCCATCGCGCCGATCGAACTCGTGGATTCGCTACTGCACTATGGAGGCAGCGTGAACGGTCTGGAGATCAAAGGCACTGCAGGATCCTCACCGGATCAGCTCGCGGCCGAAGTGCGCGCCTTGGTGGGCACTGGCTTCGACGTGAAGACCCGCCAGCAGAAGAACGCGTTGATGTACCGCACCAATGCCACGGAGAAGTGGTTCACGTTCGCGGTGCTCGCTTTCATCGGCTTGATCGGTGCCTTCAACATCATCGCCTCGCTCACGCTGATGATGATCGAGAAGCGGCAGGACATGCGTACGGTGACGAGCATGGGCGGCACGGCCAGTTTCGTTCGCCGAGTGTTCCTCGCCGAAGGCATGCTGATCGTGTTCCTGGGCACCTTGATCGGCCTCGGTCTGGGCCTGCTGGTCTGTGGCATCCAGCAGTGGACCGGCCTCATCAGCCTGCAGGACAGCGTCGTGGATAGCTACCCGGTGAAGGTCATGCCCTCGGACCTGGTGTTGATCACAGCCTCGGTACTGGCGATCGGCCTATTGGCCACGTGGGTCCCGTTGAGGGGATTGAGCAGGCGGTATCTGTTGGGCGACCGCTGATCCAGGTCCAGGACCGCAGATGTTGGTTGTAGTGGCGCGCTGGAGCGCGATTTTTTACCACAGATGAACACAGATGGACGCGGATGAACACAAATGGATCCCATTGCATGCCTGCCTGGGTTGAACTAGTGCAGAACCATATCCGGCGCACTATCTGTCTCCTTCCCTTTCATCCAATCCATCTGCGGTTCGTACGCGATGCGCATTGATCTGCGCGCATCATAATGATCCGCGTCATCTGCGTTCCATCGCATGCATCCACGGTTCCATCACGCCGCCAGCGCATACAGCGTACGCACCGCCTCGAGCAGCTCGAAGATGATCCGCGGTTCGCGCTCGGTCACCAGCTTCATGCGGTGGTCCTTGAAGTTGGGGATGCCACGGAAGTAGTTGGTGTAATGCCGGCGCATTTCCACCACGCCTTCCCAGTCGCCTTTCCACGCGATGCTGCGCTCGAGGTGCTCGCGGGCGGCATCCACACGGTCATCCAGCGTGGGCGCCGCGAGGTGACCACCGGACGCCAGGAAATGCTTGATCTCGTTGAAGATCCACGGGTAACCAATGCTTGCGCGGCCGATCATCACACCGTCCACACCATAGCGGTTGCGGTACTCCAGCGCCTTCTCCGGCGAATCGATATCACCGTTGCCGAAGATGGGGATGTGGATGCGCGGATTGTTCTTCACCTCGCCGATAAGCGTCCAGTCGGCGGGACCCTTGTACAGTTGGGCGCGTGTACGGCCGTGGATGCTGAGCGCCTGAATGCCAACATCCTGCAGGCGTTCGGCCACTTCCATGATGTTCTTCGTCTGATCGCTCCAGCCCAGGCGCGTCTTCACGGTCACGGGCAGCTTCACGGCCTTTACCACTTTGTCGGTAAGCCGCACCATCTTGTCGATGTCCTGCAAGAGACAGGCACCGCCACCCTTGCTCACCACCTTGTGCACAGGGCATCCGTAGTTGATGTCGATGAGCTCCGGACCGGCGGCCTCGGCGATGCGCGCGGCCTCCTCCATGGCGTCCTCGCTGCCGCCGAAGAGCTGGATGCCGATGGGGCGTTCCTCCGGGAAGATGTCCAGCTTCTTCATGCCCTTCGCCGCCTTGCGGATGAGCCCTTCGCTGCTGATGAACTCGGTGTACATCAGATCGGCCCCGTGCTTCTTGCACAACGCGCGGAAGGGCGGATCGCTCACGTCCTCCATGGGCGCGAGCAACAGCGGGAATTCCGGCAGTTCGATGGGACCGATGCGTGGCATGGCGGAAAAAGGTCCGCGAAGGTACGAAGATGCCTAGCGGGCCGCTCCGATCCGCCGATTGAACCAGCGCAGCACCCACCAGAGCGATAGCGCCAGCAGCAAGAAGGCGATGATCGGTAGGAACCAGGCGAGCAGGCTGAGTGCGGCGGCACCCGCTGTCTCCGCTGAGGAAACGGCATGGTTGCCGAGTCCTCCCGTGGTAGCGGTGCTGGCCAGGCGTGTGGTGGCCGTGCTTCCTGCAATGAGCCCAGCGAGTCCACCGCCCGCGATCATCGCGAGCGACCAGGTCCACAGGGGCGGCAGGTGGGCCATGGTGCTGGCGGCCACTACTGTGCCGGCCAGGGAGGCCAACGGCACCGCGATCACGTCCAACAGGTGATCGACGTACGGGATGTAGTAACCCAGGATCTCCACCAGCGTGGCCGCGCCGAAGGCGATGACGGCGGGCAGGGTGCTCATCCACTCGAAACCCCAGCGCAGGTCCACGCCTCCCACATGGAGGTATGACAACAAGCTCGCGATGAACAAGGGCATGAACACCCTGAAGCCGCAGGCAGCGGCCAAGCAGATGCCCAACAGTACGGATGCCGCGACTGGGAGCCAAGAGGTCACTTCCATGGAGACAAAGGTGCGGAGTGCGGGGATCGGTCCGTTTGAACGTGTTCCGTGACTTCGGGACTCCGGCTCGGGGCCGGAGTGACACTATGCGGGAGAGGGATCGCGCGAAACGCGCTTTCCCGGAAGGGGGTAGGCTTCAAGCCGCGCCCACTGCGCGGGCCTGCGTGTTCGTTCCGGTCCGTTCGGCTGAGCAAGCTCGCCTCACTGCCCGGAACGAACACGCCCCGCTTTCGCGGGGCGGCTTGGCGGAGAGAGAGGGATTGCGCGAAACGCGCTTTCCCGCGGGGGGAGGCTTCGATCGATCAGCCGCATTCGCTTCGCTCATCGGCTTTTTCGTTCGGTCGGGCGCCAAGCGCAGCTTGAGCGAACGACAGGACGAAAAAGCCGCCCTGCGGGGCGGCTATTCGATCGGCGGAGAGAGAGGGATTCGAACCCCCGTTACCCTTTCAGGTAAACACACTTTCCAGGCGTGCGCCTTCAACCACTCGGCCATCTCTCCTTTCAGTCGCCGAAGCTCGAAGAGCGAAGGCGATTTCCCGTTTGAGCTTCCACCCGAACAGGGCGGCGAAAGTAAGCAAGTCAACGATGCTCAGGCCGGGCTCAATTCACCGCACAAAGGTTCTCCGAAGCGCTGGGCCACCAGATCGGCCGAAAGCCCTAGGCCGAAGAGGAACATCAGCTTGGTGATCGCGGCCTCCACGGTCATGTCCTGGGCGCTGACAACGCCCATTTCCGCAAAGGCCTTGCTGGTAGTGTAGCGACCCTGCTCCACGCGTCCGCCCACGCATTGGGTGGCGTTCACCAGCACGAGGCCCCGCTCACGCGCTGCCCTCAAGGCACCTAGGAAGGCCTCGTCCGTGGGGCCGTTGCCGCTGCCGAAGGTGGTGAGCACCGCTGCTCGCAGTTCGGGGGTGGACAAGGCCTGTCGGACCCAAGGCGCGCCGATGCCGGGGAACAGGCGGATCACGCCCACGTTCTGATCAAGCCGCTCGTGCACCTTCAGGGGTCCGGAACGATGAGGCAGGATCGCATCGCGATCGTAGCGGATGTGCACGCCGGCCTCGGCAAGCACGGGCCAATTAGGACTGCGGAAGGCTTCAAACCGCTCGGCATGCACCTTCACGGAACGGTTGCCGCGGTACAGGCTGTATTCGAAATACACAGCGACCTCGGGCACCAAGGGCTGGCCATTTTCATGCGCAGCGGCGATCTCGATGGCGGTGAGCAGGTTCTCCTTGCCGTCCGTGCGGATGGTGCCGATGGGCAGTTGCGAGCCCGTCAGGATCACTGGCTTGCCCAAGCCTTCGAGCAAATAGCTCAGGGCGCTGACGGTGTAGGCCATGGTATCGCTGCCGTGCAACACCACGAAGCCTTCAAAGTCGTTGTAGCGCTGTCCGATGATCCGGGCGATGCGCACCCAGTCCTCCGGCCGCATGTCGCTGCTGTCCATCGGCTGTTCGAACGAAACGGCTTCCAGCTTCGCACCAATGCGTTCCAGCTCCGGCACATGCTCTTCGAGGTGCTCGAGGTCCATGGGCCGCAGTTCACCGCTGCGCGCATCGGCCACCATGCCGATGGTGCCGCCGGTGTAGATGATCAGTACGCGGGACGGTGCGCTCATGGCGTGGCGGACGAAGTTCGGGGCACGGGCGTTTGGAAGAGGCGTGCGGCGTTGGCCGTGGTGATGTCAGCGATGTCGGCCAGGTTGCGACCGGTGGCATCGGCCAGGGCCTGCGCCATCAGCGGGATGTAACTGCTCTCATTGCGCTTGCCACGATGCGGCACCGGCGAGAGATAAGGCGCGTCCGTTTCAAGCACGCATTTCTCCGCTCCCAGTTCGGCCATCACCTGCGCCAGACCGCTCTTCGGGTAGGTGATCACACCACCGATGCCCAACATGAAGCCGCCCAATTCCGTGATCAGACGTCCGTGTTCCAAGGGACCGGTGAAGCAATGGAACACACCCCGCAAGCTGGGGTCGTTCTCCTCTTCCACGATGCGGTACACCTGATCGAAGCTCTCGCGGCAATGGATCACGACGGGCAGCGCGAGTTCCTTTGCCCAGCGTACCTGCGTGCGGAAAGCGTCCTCCTGTTGGGCCAGGTAGGTCTTGTCCCAGTAAAGGTCGATGCCGATCTCGCCCACAGCGTAATACCGTCCATTGCCGAGCAGTCGTTCCACCTCGGCGAGGTCCTTTGCGGGATCGGCACCCACCGAGGAAGGATGCAGGCCCATCATGGGGAAGCAGATGTCCGGATGCGCATCGCACAACGCGTGCATGGCCTCCACGCTCTCATGATCGATGTTGGGCAGGTACAGTTTGCTCACCCCCGCGTCCAGCGCACGTTGCAGCATGTCCTCGCGGTCGCTCTCGAACTGCTTGTGGTACAGGTGGGCGTGGGTGTCTACGAACATCGGCCGCGAAGTAATACCATCTCGCAGTAAGGGTCAGGCTGAAGGTGCGCCGGTATTTTTTCGCAGGACGAACCGGAGAGGTCGTTGCGTAGCTGGTGCTACGGAACGACCTCTTCGGGGAAGTAATGCGGAAAAAGAGCAAGCAACTTGGCCTTAGCCTTACTGTGAGATGGTATATGGACATGCGGTGATGGCACGGGTCGGGCGCGGCTACTTTTACGCGCCGCCGCCTTGGTCCGCCACTCCGCGCACTTCGGCGTCCACCGCATGAAGATCCTCGTCATCCGCTTCAGTTCCATCGGCGACATCGTGCTCACCTCCCCGGTGCTGCGCTGTTTAAAGCAACAAGTGCCGGGTGCCGAAGTGCATTTCCTCACCAAGGAGACCTTCCGTTCGTTGGTGGAGCATTCGCCGCACGTGGACAAGGTGCATGTGGTGAGCGACTCGCTAGGTGCCGTACTACGCCCGTTGAAGCAGGAGCGCTTCGACCTGATCGTGGACCTGCACCACAACCTGCGCACCTGGCGGGTGAAACGCGCCCTGGGGGTTCCTGCGAAGAGCTTCCCGAAGTTGAACTACGAGAAGTGGTTGCTGGTGAACTTCCGCAGGAACGCACTACCGGCGACCCACATCGTGGACCGTTACCTGAGCACCGTGGCACACCTGGGCGTGAAGAACGACGACAAGGGCCTGGAGCTGTTCATCCCCGCGGAAAAGGAAGTGTCACTGAACACGCTGCCCGAAGCGCATCGCGCAGGATACACCGCGCTCTGCATCGGTGCGGCGCACTTCAGCAAGCGGCTACCGGAGCATAAGTTGATCGAGCTGGCCCAGCGGATCGAAGGACCCGTGGTGGTGATCGGTGGCCCTGAGGATAGTGTGGTTGCGCGTTCCATTTCAGATGCAGTGGGGGGTCGCGTACTCGATGCCACCGGCAAGTATGACCTGCTGGGCAGCGCTTCGCTGATCCAGCAGGCGCGCAGTGTGGTGGCGCACGACAGTGGGGCCATGCACGTGGCCTGCGCTTTCGGGCGTCCGGTGGTGAGCGTGTGGGGCAACACCGTGCCGGCCTTCGGCATGGGGCCGTATCAACCACAACTTCCACAGAACGTGCACATCGCCGAGGTCCTTGGGCTCGATTGCAGACCTTGTTCGAAGATCGGTTTTGAACATTGCCCCAAGGGCCATTTCAAGTGCATGGAGGATCAGGACCTCGCGCGGATCGCTGAACTTGCGCGCCGTTGAACATGGCTTGGGACATCTACATACAGGACCTGCCGGAGGTCTCTTCCACGAAGGACATCCCGGCTGAATTCAAACCGGGGCCCATCGGTCTGCGCGCCGAGCTGGAGCAACGCATCCTGAAGGCCCTTCCCTTCGCTGAGCGGCAGGATGACTGGCTGTTCGCCCGCTCGGCGGATGTGGACCTGAGCATCCAGTTCCAGATGGAAGATGCCGAACGCGTCCGCTATGCCGTTGTGCATGTGCACGGAGGCGAACAGAGCGCGCACTGCGTGGCAGCGATCCTCAACGAACTTGGACTTCGCGCGATGGATAGCGCCACGGGCGAGTTCTTCGATGCCGCCACGTTGAACGAAGGGTTGTAGGACCCTCCCGCGGCGGAATTCAGCTTCGGCATAACTTGGCCTTGCCATGCAAACGAAACTTGAGCTGGGTCCATTGCGTCTCGCGCTGGCATCGCTGGAACGGCTTCCGCTTGACCATGTAGTGGATGATGTACATCGTGATGCGGCCATCCAACGGTTCGAGTTCACATACGAGTTATGCTGGAAGTTCATGAAACGGCATCTGGATTGGGCCGGGGTCTCCGGCACCGATATGATGGGCCGTCGCGAGCTGTGCCGTGAAGCTGCACGGGTAGGGTTGATCGAGGATCCCATGCGCTGGGTCCAACACCACGATGCCCGCAATGCGACGAGTCACAATTACGACGAAGCGAATGCGCGACGTGTCTTCGAACAGATCGAAGCCTTCGTAGCCGACGCCCGGTATCTGCTGGCCCAACGAATGGAGCGCCATGCTTGATCTGGCTCCCAAGCACCTCGAACTGCTGCTGACGATCCTGCGGGAGCGGATACCGAACGTGCGCGTGTATGCCTATGGTTCGCGTGTGACCGGCCAGGCCCGGCCCTTCAGCGATCTGGACCTCGCCCTGGAGGGTGATGCACCGATACCAAGTGACCGATTAGCACTGCTACGGGAAGACCTGACGGAGAGCGACCTTCCGATGCGTGTGGACCTGGTGGATCTGCAGCGCATCACAGGCCCGTTCAAGGACGTGGTCAACGCGCAGCGAGTTGCGGTGGCCTGATCGATCAATCGAACAACGCCTTCAATTCCGTCGCGTCCTCGGGCTTCATCTTGCCGGCGAGGATCAGACGCAGCTGGCGGCGGCGAAGTGCACCATCGTAGCGTTTCTGTTCCTCTTCGTTACCGGGGATCACCTCCGGAACGGCCACGGGATGCCCGCCCTGGTCCACCGCCACGAAGGTGAAGATCGCACTGTTGCACTTGATGCGACCTCCGGTCACCTGGTCCTCCACCCACACATCGCTCCACACCTCCATGCTGGTGCTGAACGAGCGGCTCACCTGGCTGCGGATGGTCACGAAGTCGCCGAGCTTGATCGCGCGATCGAAGCTTACGTTGTTCACCGCCGCGGTCACCACCACCCGCTTGCTATGGCGGTGGGCACTGATCGCGCTGTTGATGTCCAGCCACTTCATCAGCTGACCGCCGAACAGATTGGTCAGGGTGTTGGTGTCGTTGGGCAGCACCAGGTGCGTGGTCTCCGTGAGGCTGTCGCTGGATGGGCGTGGTTGCATGGGGGGCGTTTGCGATCGCCCGCGAATGTAGATCCTCCACCCGGCGGTTACCTTTCGCACCATGGACGCAACGTGGTACCCCATCGTCAAGGCGCTGCACATCATCTTCATGGTGACCTTCTTCGCCGGAACCTTTTACATCGTCCGGCTGTTCATCTACCACACAGAGGCCTTCAGCAAATGGGAACCCGACCGCGGCATTTTGACGAAGCAGTACGCTTTGATGTCGCGCAAGCTCTGGCTCTACATCACGTGGCCTTCGGCCGTCCTGATGCTCAGCTTCGGCATCTGGATGCTCTGGATGGACCCGGGGCTCATGAAAATGCCCTGGATGCATGCCAAGCTGGGTCTGGTGGCCCTGTTGTTCGTGTATCACTTCGTGAACCAGAACTTGTATACACGGCTTCAGCGGAACGAGAAGGCCTGGAGCTCATTCGGGTTGCGGTTGTGGAACGAAGGAGCCACCTTGATCCTCTTCGGAGTGATCTTCCTCGCAGTGTTGAAGGAGGTGAGCTGGTACGTGGGCGTGGCCGGTCTGGTGATCATGGCCGCGGTGTTGATCATGGCCGTTCTCATGTATCGCCGGAAACGCACTCGCGATGCTGAACGTCGGGGACCCAGCGCCTGACATCGCGTTGGAGGATCAGCATGGGCATCTGTTCCGGCTGGGCGATCTGCGGGGGAAAAGCAATGCGGTCCTCTTTTTCTATCCGAAGGCCAACACGGCCGTATGCACGCTGGAGGCCTGTGCCTTCCGCGATCATTTCGAGGAGTTCGCTGCGCACGACTGCGTGGTGGTGGGCATCAGCCATGATGAACGGGAGGCGCAGTTCCGTTTCGCGCAGCGATGGCGATTGCCGTTCACGCTGCTCTGCGACACCTCAGGCAAGGCGGAGGCGGCCTTTGGAATGACCCGTTGGTTGGGGGTCCTGCGGAACAGGGTGACCTTCGTGATCGACAAGCAGGGCCGGGTTCAAGCGGTGATCCACGGCCGCTTCCAGGCGGAGCATCATGTACGCGAGGCGCTCAAGGCGCTGGACCGTTAGCGGAGGGTATAGAACAGCACGCGGCCGTTGTCGGTGCCGGTGATGAAGTCCGTGCCGTGGAACAAACACGGCGCGCGATACGCCTGGTCCTTGTTCTCGGATAAGCGCAGTGTTTGCACAGCGGCTCCCTCGGCATTGGTGAACACCACGGTCCCGGCCTTGTCCGCCTTGGCCAGCAGATCATCGTGGCGGGCCTCCATCTGCTGGTAGTAGCGATCGAAGGTGGAGTTCCCCATCTTCAACCCGAGCTCTTTCATGGCCAGCGAGTTCGGCAACCACCGGAAGCGGGCCATGTCGCCCTCCTTCTTACCGGTCTTCACATCGTACACCTCGCGTTTCCCGGTGAAGCCGGCCAGCATCACGTACTCGCCGTTGTCATTGAACTGGGCCAGGTAGACGGTCGTGCTGTTGTCCTCCTGGAAGTCGAAATGATGGACCCGCTTGCCGCTCTCCAGATCGATGAGCTCAGCGCCCTTGTCGGTGCACACAAGGAGGTGGTCACCCTTGGGCGATACGGCCAGGTAGGTGATCTGGGCCTTCGCCACCTGGATGGTGCGTGCGGCGGGTTCCAATACCGCCTGTGCTTGTGTGAGCAATGACAGGCCGAGTACGAGGGGGCAAAGGATCGTTCGGGTCATGGGTCAAGGTATCAGGTGGCGCTGCTCCAATAACCACGCCATCGCGCTTTCTTGATCGGGGAAAAGTTGGGCTGGACGCCCGGGACGGTTGAAGCGCACGAAGGCGTTGGCGGCCAGTTGGTGACCGAAGTCGCGCACGATGATCGCATCGGCGGCGATGATATGGTCGCCTTCCTTGCTGGACGCCACCGCCCGGGCCTCGTTGGTGAGGGTGGAGCCCTGGCCCACGCTGACCATCAACAATACTTTGGGATGCTTCCGCTCCGCCTCGATGGTGGCGAAGAGCTCACGCACATCCTCCACCGTACCGGTATGCCCGTCCTTGAAGTGGGCATGCACCACATCGTTCTGCAGGAAGTGGACAAGTACGGCATCCAGTTCGATCGTCTTGTTCATGATGAAGAGGCCGCGAATGTATCGGCCACGGGAGGTGCGTTGTGATGAGAACGATCAATGATCAGCGGGAGAGCAACCAGGCATTGGGCGCCTCTTCCTTGCGCACGGCGGATAAGGCCTCGAGCGCAAGGGACTTGTCCGGATAGCTGCCATAGGCCACGCGGTACAGGCCCCCTTTCCGATCCACGATGGTGGCGGCAAATCCCCGGGCCTGCAGGTCGGCCACAAAGGTCTCGGCGTTCTCCTTCAACAGGAAGCAACCGCCGATGACATGGTAGCGCTTTCGGACATCCTGCGTGGCCACTGCGGTGGTAACAGCCGGTGCAGTGATCGTGGGCACCGTGCGGTCGATGGTGGGTTCCGGGGCCGGAACCGGTGGGGGACCCATATCCACCAGGGTGGGGGGCTGGGTGGCATCGAGGATCTGGACGGGCTGCAACCCATGCATTGTGCCATTGATCACCACCGCTGCCGTGTCCTCTTCCAGGGGCGTGTGCACCGTGGCAGCGGGATGTGGTACGTACACGGCGGTGTTTGATGGCTTGAAGGGGTCGAAACCGCCCCAGTTCACATCCTTCGGTTCGCTCGTGGCCACCACGTACCATGTGCCGGCCGTGAGCAACAGCGCGCCCATGGCCGCGGCCCAGGCGAAGGGCAGGCCGCGCTCCACCTTGGGCACTGGCCCCTGCGGTGCGGCCGCAGGCAGCGGTATTACGCGGGGAACGCGCACGGGCGTCACTGGGGCCAGGGCAACGGCGGGCAAAGGGCGCAGTCCGAAGCTGTCCTTCAGGAAATTGACCCGGCGGTCCGGGTCGAACTGAAGGTTGCTTTCCGCATCACGGTAAAAGGTGCCGATGCGCGGCAGCTCCAAGCGCCCGTCCCGGGCCAGTTTGCTATGCCATGCATCCACTTCGCCGTCGATCATCGCGCTGGCCTGGGTGTGGTTCAGCGTTTCACGGCGGGCCACCTGATCCGCCAATAGGCCATCGGTGCGCACCAGGTGGCGGTTGAAGCTCAGGTCCTTGGCTGGCGGCTGGATGTTCTGCCGCTGTTCATCCAGCCGCGCCGAGCGGTAGTGGGTCAGGAAACCACCGAAACGCGGGACGATCACGCAATCATGCGTGTACAACAGGTCGTGCAGGTCGCGTTCCAAGGGCATGTTGCCGAAGGACATGTTCCCATGTCCGGCGCGAAGTTACGAAGCCTCCACCCGTCTGCGGGCCTCCTCCAGGTCCGCTGTGGTGTCCACACAGAAGGAGGGGTGGTCCGTGAGCCCGATCCGCACCTTGTGGCCGTTCTCCAACCATCGCAACTGCTCCAGCGCCTCGGCCAGTTCCAAGGAGGAGGGTGGCAGCTTCACGATGGCGGCCAGGGCCTCGGAGCTGTATGCATACAGCCCCACATGCTTCAGGTAGCGGAACTGCTCACAGAGCGGCCCCGGTTGGCGGTCGCGCACGAAGGGAATGGCAGCGCGGCTGAAGTACAGCGCGTTCATCTCATGGTCCACGGTGATCATCACCTCCCCGGCCTTGGTGAGGTCGCCATCGTCCGTGACCGCCTGGGCCAGGGTGGCAATAGTGGCGCCGGGTTGTGCGATGGCCGCGGCCAGCTCATCGATCTGTTCGGGTGCGATGAAGGGTTCGTCGCCCTGGATGTTGATGACGGCATCGTACGCGTCGACCCCCAAGGCCTCCAGCGCCTCCCAGCAGCGATCGGTACCGCTGGGGTGGTCGGCAGAGGTCATCACGGCATTGCCGCCAGCGCTCAATACATGATCCAGGATGCGCACATCATCCGTGGCCACCACCACGCTGGTGAGCATGGTGGACAGGCGGGCCTGATCGAACACTCGCATCACCAGGCTGCGCCCGACGATGTCAACGAGGGGTTTGCCGGGCAGGCGTGTGCTGGCGTAGCGGGCGGGAATGATGCCGAGGATGCGGGGAGTGCTCATGAATGGTTTTAGGGGAACACGTAATGGACATCAATACTACGGGCTCACTAAGGCAAGCCCGCAGAGCTCCACACCTTTATTTCAGGACCTGAGACCAGGATGGGCATGGTGTCCTGCGACCAATAATACACCGCGAGCACATCATCCCCGCTGCGCACCTCGGGGGTGAGGTAGTGCGTTGTGATCGAGTTCCAGCCGGGCGACACCTCGAAACCCTTCAGGTCGGTCGTCTGATACGCGTAGAGGCGCTCATGCTCACTGGTCATCACGAAGCAGCCGTTGGGAACGTGCGTGGTATCGGGCACGAACACGCGCCATCGGGCCCGGATCCATGCATGGTCGCGGTCCTTGAACGCATTGTACGGAATGCGCCACGCCGGACTGAACGGATGCTCGGTGTTCAGCCGGAACGCCCGTTCAGCCGAATCGGATCCAAGGATCATCGTATCCCTGTCCGACGGCGGAATGGCCGTGAGCCGGGGGGACAACTGCATGGGCGTATAACGGGTGGTATCAGGGCCACGTAGCAAGGCCTGGAACGATCTATCGACGAGCAAAAGCGTATCCATGTCCTCGGGTCTCGTCAAACGGAAAAGTGATGCCTTGTATGCCGCCTTGGTCATTCGCTGCGAGTGGATGATGCCTTGCGAGAACTGCCAGTACTGGAACAACTGCCACACCGTGACGAGCGCGAACATGGAAAGCATGATCCGCTTGCGGGGGGGACGTTCAACAGCCCACTGCACCAGCGCGGCGAGCGGCAGGGTCATCACCGCATACGATCCGACCATGGCGCGCGAACTGAAACTGTCGGCGTACCACCAGCACGTCCAACTCGAAACCAGGTATAGGTTCAGAAGGAAGAAGAGCAGCACCGACCTGAACGCTGCGGGCCAGGCCTTGCGCAAGGGAATGAGGCCGAGCGTGGCCAGCAACATCATCGGCGTGTAGATGTACCAGCCCTTTCGGAAACTGAAGAGCACATCAAGCGTGTGCGGTGCCAGCAGGTCCAATCCTTCGCCCGGGTTGGCATAACTATCATAGAGGAAAGAGCCGGTGGTGTATTTCCAATAAAGGAGCTGCGGCAGTCCCACGAGGAACATGATCGCGGCCACCAGCGCGAGCTGTGCCCTATGCTTCAACACTGCCTTCGGGCCATCTCCCCAGAACAGGGGTAGCAGGATACATACGAGGTCCGTTGGGCGCACCAGCGCGGCAAGGCCCATCAGCGCGGCGAGCGCAGCGGCATCACGGGGGCTGAAGGTCCGGTGCCAGCGTATGGTGAATAGGAGGATGCCGGCATAGAGCGACACCAGCGCCACGTGGGGTCCTGTGAGCCCGGCCGACGCCTGATCGAGGTAATTCGTGGCGAACACAAGCAGGCAAAGGGTGATGGTCGTGACGCGCTCATTGAAGGCCGTGAGCAGCACTTTCCGGAGCGCGAACAGCCCGAACAGCACGTAGAACAGCGCACCGATGATCACCGATACCTGGTATGGCGTGGAATACCCGTCCGTTGGCGCGGCGACGGCCTTCGCCGCCACGTGGCCCATTAGGTACCAGGGCGACCAGAGAACGGCCAAGCCTATGGGATAGCGGATCAAGCGCAGCCCATCGCGCTCCGTGATCTGATAAAGTGTGGAGGATGCATCGTACTGCGCGCGTGCGGCCTCCACCCAGCTCTTGTCCGACAAGGCAGGATCACCATGCTGGATGTACGCAGGCAGGTACAGATGATAGCCGAATGAATCCCATGCGAACGCGTTGTGCTGCGGGCGAAGCACGACCAGGCCGAGTAGAAAGGTCCACAAGGCGATGACAGCCCACCACGAAAGTGACCGGTGCTGTGTCACATGTCCCACGCCAGTTGTACCTGCCAGTTGCGGGGCGCCTCGATGGCCATGGGTCGGATGGCGTACACCTCGTTGCTCAGGTTGTTCACCACCACGGAGGCTTTCAATTGTTCGCTCAGCTTGAAGCCCAGGCGCGCATCCACGATCCAGTCGCCCGTGGTATGCGACCGCATCCAGTCGCCCGCGCCCGTGGGCAGGATGCCCACCTCATCCAGGTCCACGAACACCGCATCGATGTTGCGCACATGGCTGTTGTACCGGAAGCTGACCCCCCCCGTGAACCGTTTCCAACCCAACCCAAGGTCGCTGCGGAAGAGGTCCTGCACGCGGTACTTCAGGATCTTGTCCGTGGTGTTGTAGCTGGTGTTCGTGTACGTGACCGGCTGGGGTTGCACGTTCGGGTTCTCCACGGAATAGGCATAGGCCTCATCGGGCGTGGTGCTCACCGGAAGCGTGTGGGTGTATCCGGCCAGCACGGTCACCTCCACCGCCCCCAGCTTCCCCTTGCCCGCCATTTCGACCTCCATGCCTGATATGCTCGCACCACCGGTGTTCACGCTGCGGAACCCGAGGCCGAAGAAGTTGGCCGCCGTGTTCGCACCCCAACGGCTGAAGCTGAACTCCACGAAGCGATCGAAGTCCTGCCGGAACACCACGGCATCCACGTAGCCACTGAAGCCACCGATCTTGAATCCCTGCTTCAGTCCACCTTCGATGTTCACACTGAACTCCGGCTCCAACCCTTCGTTCGGATAGATGTTCAATTGGCCCACGCTTGTCCGGATGTATCGCTCGCCGATGGTGGGGAAGCGGAAGCCCTGGCCATAGCTCGCGCGCAGATAGGTGGCCTTTAACACCCTGTATGTGGCGCCAGCGCGGAAGACGGGCTGCCCCTTCTCGTACGTGTTCACCTTGAAGTTCTCGTACCGGGCCCCTCCGCTCAGCATCAGCTTCTCGTGCAACAGCTTCTTGTCGATCTGCAGATACAGCGCGCGTGTGTTGGCCGTGTTCTCCCCGTTCCCGTCGGGATCGCCGCTGTACAACAGGGCCTCGCTGTTCGTGTTCTGCACGGTGACACCGGCGGTGATGGTGGTTTCGCCGAGCAGGTCGACCTTACGCTGAACCTGGTATTCGCCGTAGAGCATGCGGCTCCCATTGGCCTGCTCGTTGTCGTTGTCGAACTGCTGGCGGTAATAGCGAGCGCGCAGGATGTGGCGCATGCCGCGTGGACCGCGGTAGTTGATGTACGGGTCCAAGTAGTACTGTGTACCCAGCGTCAGGGTGAGCGTTCCCGGAAGCGAGCGGTACAGACCATCGTTGGTGTTGTCCCAGAGCAGGATGCTGCTGCTGCGGCTCTTCATGATGTTCCCATTAAGGCCGTAGTTCAGCCCGCTGATCTTCTTGTTGCGCCAGCGCGTGGCGAAGTTGAAGCGCGCACGGTTCTCATAACCGCCGGGGCCGGTGCGTTGCGGATCGGCAGCGAGCGTATCGGGGTTGATGCGCTCAGGCCCCACGAAGCCATAGTCGCTGAAGACAAGTCCGCCGAGCACCAGGTCGAAGTGGCCGAACTGCTGGCTGTGCAGGAAGGTGGCACCACCGAGCAACGGCGGATTATCGCCCCACCACTTCGCGGGCCTGTGACCGGGCGTGTCATACACACCGGCGAACACCGTGGCACGTGTGCGGGGCTCCAACCGCGGATAGGCCGTGCGCACGTTGATCACCCCGCTCAGGGCAGCACTTCCGTACAGCACGCTGCTCGCACCCTTGATCACTTCCACCTGCTCCAGGTTCTCGATCGGCAGGAAACTCCAGCTGGGCCGTCCGATATCGCCGCTGAGGATCGGCAGGTCGTCCACGAGCATCATCACCCGGCTGCCCGCACCGAAGCTGTAGCCGCTCCCAGCGCGGATCTGCGGATCGTTGTCCACCACCACCACGCCGGGCACCTGCACCAGCACATCCTCCAACGAGGTGGTGTTCTTGTCGCGCACGATCGCCGGCGGCAGGATGCTCAACGACTGGGTCACCTCCCCCACCCGCTGTTCGAACTTTCCCGCGCTCACCACCACCTGATCCAGCTGCGACGCGCTGGCCTCCATGCCCACCGTGATGCTCAGCGTGTCACCGGCCTCCACATGCACAGGAAGCTGCTTGTCAGCATAACCCACGCTGCGGAAGAGTACGGTGTAATCGCCGGCGGGCAGGTTCGATCGGAAGGTACCGTTGATGTCGGTGCTGGTCGACAGGCCCGGTGCAAAGGCGATGCTCACTCCCGGCAACGCTTCCTTGGTGGCCACATCGCTCACAGTGCCTTGCACGGTGCCGTCCTGTGCATGTGCCAGCACGGCCGTGAACAGACTTATCAGCAACGCGAGCTTCTTCATCACGGACAACTATTTTGGGCCGGAGCGGGTTGACGCCGAAAGTAGCGATCACCGCGAACCGCACATGCTCAACGATCAGGAGCTCATCCACCGCATCGCGCTATCCATGTTGAAAGGCATAGGGCCGGTGAACGCACGAAACCTTGTGGCCTACTGCGGCGGGGTTGAACCACTGTTCACCGACAAGAAGGTCAGGCGATCGCTGGAGAAGGTGCCGGGGATCGGGCCATCGCTCGCTGCCTCCATCCTGAACACCAAGGTGCTGCACGCCGCCGAAAAGGAGTTGGCCTATGTGCGGAAACAGAAGCTCCGGATGCTCTTCTACCTGGACGAGGACTATCCGCGGCGCCTGCGGAGCTGCGACGATGCGCCGGTGTTGCTCTTCGTGCGGGGCAACGCCGAAATGGATGTGGAACGCAGCGTGTCCATCGTGGGCACACGCGCACCCAGCGACCATGGCAAGCGGTTGTGCGAGGAACTGGTCGAAGGCTTGAAGGAGAGCGGTGCGCTCATTGTGAGCGGGCTGGCCTACGGCATCGACATCGTGGCGCATCGCACCGCGTTGAAGGTGGGCCTCAACACCCTCGGTTGCGTGGCGCACGGGCTGGACAAGCTGTACCCTGCGGAACATGCCGCCACGGCGAAGGAGATGTGCGGGCAGGGCGCCTTGGTGAGCGAACTGCCCAGCGGCGCATCGTTCGCACCGGGCAATTTCCCCGCGCGCAATCGCGTGATCTCCGGCCTCAGCGATTGCTGCATCGTGGTGGAGAGCGGCAACAAGGGCGGCTCGCTGATCACCGCGGATATTTCCAACAGCTACGACCGCGAGGTGATGGCCTTCCCGGGCCGCCCCACGGATGCGAAGAGCGAAGGATGCAACCGCTTGATCAAGGACAGCAAGGCGCACCTGATCACCAGCGCCACCGATGTCTTGAAGCTGATGGAATGGCTGCCAACGGCGAAGAAGAAGGTGGGTGTTCAATCCGCGCTCTTCACCGAGCTACAGCCCGAGGAACAGGCCCTGGTGGATGTGCTTAAGGAAAAGGGAAAGCTCGATATCGACTCACTGTGCTTCGCGTGCGGCATGCTCCCGCACAAGGCGAGCACCCTCCTCCTCACGCTGGAGTTCAATGGCGTGGTGCGCTCCCTGCCGGGGAAGATGTATGTGTTGAATTGATAAACCACGGATGGACACGGATGAACACGGATAATTCAACACACATCGACCGGGACGCTGGAAAGCTCCGATACGCGAAGGAGACTGAACAGATCATCGGTGCTGCCTTGGAGGTCATGAACATCCTCGGCCACGGCTTGCTGGAAAAGCCATACGAGAACGCACTATGCGTTGAACTGAAGTTGCGCGGCATACCTTATGTGCAACAACCCCAGTTCGACGTGATCTACAAATCCGTTGCCGTTGGTTTCTATATACCTGATATCATCGTTGGGGATTTGATCGTCGTGGATACGAAAACGATCGACCGGATCACTGACCATGAACTTGGACAGATGTTGAACTACTTGAGCATTACAGGACATCCTGTGGGCCTTATCATGAATTTCAAACGGCCTAGATTGGAGTGGAAGAGGGTTGTTCGCTGACCCGCTTCATCAGATCCGTGTTCATCCGTGTCCATCCGTGGTTCAAATAACCCCTACCTACCTTCGCGCCGCCCCGCGCAGCGGGGCAAGCCAAGCACCGCATGTCACCCCTGAAGAAGCTGCCCTTCCACCTCACCAACACGCTCACGCGGAAGCAGGAGGAGTTCATCCCGCAGAACCCACCGCACGTTGGACTCTACGTGTGCGGACCTACCGTGTACAGCGATGTGCACCTGGGCAACGTGCGCAGCTTCACCACCTTCGACGTGCTCTACCGCTGGCTCACGCACATCGGGTACACCGTGCGGTACGTGCGCAACATCACGGATGTGGGGCACCTGGTGGATGATGTGGATGCGGGCGAGGACAAGATTGCGAAGCGCGCACGGCTTGAACGGCTGGAGCCGATGGAGATCGTGCAGAAGTACACGAACGGCTTCCACGATGTGATGCGGCTCTTCAACCTGAAGAACCCGAGCATCGAACCCACGGCCACGGCGCACCTCATCGAGCAGATCCAGATGGTGCAGCGCATCATCGATAACGGGTATGCCTATGAGGCGAACGGCAGCGTGTATTTTGACGTGCCCAAGTTCGCCGCGAAGTACAACTACGGCGAGCTCAGCGGGCGGAGGATCGACGAGTTGATGACCAACACGCGCGATACCGAGGGCATGGACGAGAAGCGTTCACCGCTCGACTTCGCCATCTGGAAAAAGGCCGAGACCGGTCACCTGATGCACTGGCCCAGCCCCTGGGGCGAGGGCTTCCCGGGCTGGCACCTCGAGTGCAGCGTGATGAGCACGAAGTATCTGGGCCAGACCTTCGACATCCATGGGGGTGGCATGGACCTGAAGTTCCCGCATCACGAATGCGAGATCGCGCAAAGCATTGCAGCGGATGGCATCGCACCGGTGCGCTACTGGATGCACGGTAACATGCTCACCGTGAACGGCCGCAAGATGGCCAAGAGCGAAGGCAACGGCTTCACGCCGGAGGAACTGCTCACCGGCGACCACAAGTTGCTGGAGCGCGGCTATAGCGCCATGACGGTACGTTTCTTCATGTTGCAGAGCCACTATGCCAGCACGCTCGACTTCAGCAACGCGGCCATGCAGGCCTCGGAGAAGGGACTGGAGAAGATGATGGCGGCTGTGGCTACGTTGGAGAAACTGGGGGCCACGCCTACGCGAGGCGCTTCGGCGGGCGATGCAGGGGCATCGGCGCAGGTGGTGGAACTGGAGCAGGCGTGCTACGATGCCATGAACGACGACCTGAACACGCCGATCATGATCGCGCACCTGTTCGATGGCGTGCGCATGATCAACAGCGCGCACGACGGCAAGCTGGGGCTGAATGCGGAGGACATCACCGTGCTGCGTTCGCTGTACAACACCATGCTCTTCGATGTGCTTGGCCTGCGCAGGGAGCAGGAGACCACAGGCAACAACGAAGCATTGGACGGCGTGGTGAAACTGCTGTTGAACATGCGTGCCGAGGCCAAGGCCAGCAGGAACTTCGCGCTCAGCGACAAGATCCGCGACCAGTTGGCCGCAGTGGGGATCACCATCAAGGACACCAAGGAGGGAAGCACCTGGGAACATGCGTAACCGGATCATTGCTTTCCCCACTGTGTTCGCGAGCCCGCTCCCGGAGGCCGGACCCCGGCCATCCGGGAGGGGGCGAAGCGATCTTTCATTCATGAACCGCCAACGCACCCCGTCCGGAATTGCGGTCCTGCTTGCATTGATCCTGGGACTGAATGCATGCGCGCCGGACGCTCCCCCCACCGTACCCGAAGTAAAGCCTGCACAACCCGCCCGGGTGCCGTCACCGCTATTTGATGGCGACAGCGCTTACGGCTTCGTTGCGAAGCAGGTGTCCTTTGGTCCGCGGGTCCCGGGCTCTCAGGCGCATAAGGCCTGTGCGGATTGGCTGGTGGCAACGTTGAAGCGTTTCGGTGCGGATACGGTTATCGAACAGAAGGGAACGGTGACCTCGTTCAACGGCCAACCCGTTCCGCTGCGCAACATCATCGCCAGCTGGTCGCCTGAGAAGAAGGACCGCCTGTTGCTGATGGCGCACTATGATACCCGCCCCTTCGCGGATCACGATGACGAACGCCAGAACGAACCGATCGATGGCGCCAACGATGGCGGCAGCGGCGTGGCCGTGTGGCTCGAAGTGGCGCGGCACATCAGCGAACAGCGACCTGCCCTGGGCATCGACATCTTCTTCACGGACGTGGAGGACATGGGGCAGCCGAACCAGGGCGTGATGGGGGCGCCCCTGGACCAGAACAGCATCAAGACCTGGTGCCTGGGCAGCCAGTATTGGGTGAAGAACCCGCATGTGCCGAACTACACGGCACGTTTCGGCATCCTGCTGGACATGATCGGAAGCGAGGGCGCGACCTTTCCCCGGGAGGGCTTGAGCATGCGCTTCGCGCCCCAGGTGGTATCGAAGCTCTGGAAGGCGGCGGCGGCCACCGGGCTTGGCGATCGCTTCAAGAGCGAAACCAAGCAGTTCGTGGGCATCGACGATCACGTGATCGTGAACGAGGGTACCGGTATTCCAGTAGCGGACATCATCGCCTTCGATGAGGGCACGAACGCCTTCCCCCGCACCTGGCACACGCACGACGACAACCTGAAGGGCATCAGCCAGGAAAGCCTGCAGGCCGTGGGCGCCACCGTGACGCAGGTGGTGTGGGCGGAACGCTGAGGAGCCGACCTCCTCACTCCCAGCCGAACCCTAGGAAGGACAGTCCGACCATGAAATAGAGCGGTGCGCTGTTCACGCTGGCCGAGCTGTTCCTGTACAGTTCGCCATGGCCGATGGCATATCCACCTTGCACGAAGAGCTCGCCGAAATAGCCCTCAAGGCCGCCTCGCAGCCCGGCGCGTAGTCCGACCGGGATCTGTACGCGCGACACGTCAACGGAGCCATTGGTGCCGCCCACATTGCCGTAACCCGAACCGGACAGGAGCTGCACGCCAAGCAAGGAGCCCACATAAAAGGATGTATACTCATTACTCGATGTGAAGTACTTCGCGCTGTAGATGAACTCCAGCGCATTGACACTGTATTGTTCACCTGCACTGTAGAACAGATCCACGCCCATGCCGACGCGACGGTCGAAGTCGCGCTGTACACCCAGTCCGAAGGTGGCGGTGGGAACAAAACCCCGGTCATCCTCCACAAGCTTATGCCCATAGTCCAGGGTGATGTTGATGCCCGTGGCCTGCGCGTGCAACAGAGGGGAAAGCACAGCGAACGACAGCGCGATCACGGTGCGGAGCGTGCGCATCGTTCCCATCACTACCAGCCGAATCCGTAGGCGAGGCCCAGCGTGAAGGCCATGTTCGTCAGGTCGAAGTCGGTGCCCTTGAAGTAGGCCTGCGTGAAGGTGCTTCCACCACCGCCGACAACATACCCCAGCTGTGTGTACAGGTCGGCATAACCGCCCTCCAGCGAGCCGCGCAGACCGAATCGGAGGCCCAGCGGGATCAATGCCTTCTTCCCTTCCGCGGTGGAGACGAACGGTCCATTGTCATACGAGTACCCATTCGGATCGGTGACGTACGAAAGTTCAGCGGTCTGTTTCACCGTCCGCACACCGATGAAGGTCCCCAGGTAGAGGTGCCCCTCGTCATTGTCCGAAAGCGCGAAGGCGGTGCGATACTGGACGGAGAAGACCTTGTCCGAGAGGTAATAGGATCCTGTATACCCCTGATAGGTCACATCAGAGCTCAGGCCGCTCTCCGTGGCCCGTTGCAGATCGATCACCGCATCGAAGCCCATGGAAAGTCGCTCGTTGAAGTCGTGGTCATAACCCATGCCCAGCTGGTAGGTGTTCCACATGCTCTTGGCACCGTACACCTTGCTGAACTCGGGGAAGATGAAGCGGATGCCACTGGCTTGCGCATTCACGACCACTGCACTGATCGTGCAAAGGAGGAAGAGGATGGTGTGCTGCATCACTTGAGGAATTCGATGTTCAGCATTTCGATCGCCTTGCTCATCGGCACTCCGAAGCCGATGCCTTGCACGCCCGTTTCGCTGATCTTCAGCGTGGCCACGCCCACCACCTTGCCCGTTTCATCGATCAGCGGTCCGCCGCTGTTGCCGGGGTTGATGCTGACATCGGTCTGGATGAAGGAACGTCCTTCGAACTCGCGCCGTCCGCTCATGATCCCGCGGGTCACGGTCTGGCCGAGCTTTTCATCCAAGGGCGTTCCGATGGCGAAGAGCTCCTCGCCCAATTGCAGGTTGGCATCATCGCCGATGCTCAGCGCAGGCATGTCGTTGCCGGGGGTCTTGATCAGGGCCACGTCGAAGTCGCGGTTCACCTTCATCACGGTACCTTCCAGCGTGAAGCCTTGTTGGAAGCGCACCTTCACGGTACCCTGATCCTCGACCACGTGTGCATTGGTGAGGATGTAGCCATCGTTGGTGATGAGGAACCCGCTTCCATGGCCCTTCTTCGTTTCCACGGTGACGACGGCCTTCACCAACGCGGTGAGCATGTCCTTGCGTCCAGCGAAGGCAATGGGTACGGGCGTGGTCAATTGCACCACCGAACCCTTGCTGCGCGCGAGACCGCTGTCCCGCACCTTGGCCAGCCGCTCGCGCAGTCCGTCCTCATCCACCAGTCTGCGTGCTGCGTCCTTGGCGGCGTTGCCAAGGACCTCCATCGGGGGTTCCGCGAAGACGGGATAGCGGGTGTGCCGGTCGAAGGTGAACAGCACACTGTCCTTATCCACCCC
This sequence comes from Flavobacteriales bacterium, assembly GCA_031411095.1. Classification (GTDB taxonomy): domain Bacteria; phylum Bacteroidota; class Bacteroidia; order Flavobacteriales_F; family PHOS-HE28; genus PHOS-HE28. Next base: position 233,028 of record JANOAK010000016.1, read on the forward strand.
GCTCATGAACCTCCACTCGATGTCCATCTCCACGTTGCCGTACATGCGTTTCTCCAGGTCCGTCAACTGAATGTCGACGGACTTGACCACCGGCTTCAAGTACACCTTCGCGGCCCGTACCGCCTCATCGCCCTTCTGGGTGGCCAGCCGGACCGTTCGCGCGTCCAGGTAGGTTTCGCGCATGCCGGAAAGGATGCTCGAGGTGAACTGGTCCGGATATTCCAGTTCATCGCACTCGCGCGAGGACAGGTCGAGCTTGCGCGTTCCGACCTTCCCCAAGGTGGCCTTGGGCGCAACCTTGTTCTCCGCGGTGATCACCGGAAGATCCACCATCTGCACATCCGTGGGCATGTCGCGGTACATGTTCACCATCAGTTCCTTTTGCGGGAAATAGAAGAGCGCGGTGCTCTTGTTATCCCCAGCGTAGTAGGGGATGTTCAGGAGCAAGGCATCCACGAGGAGCACTGAGGTTCGGCGGCCGGGGGTCAGTTCGAACGACCTGTCCTGGAGCCCCTCCTTGCGCAGTTCGAGGGTCACCAGACCGCCATCCGTTCGGTCGTAGCTGTAGGTATACGGGGTGGTCCCCACCTCGGCGCCGTTCTCATAGACCGTGGCGCCGGCCGGATCGCTGTTGATGGTGAGGGACTGTCGCCCATTGTTCAGCATGCTGGCGCAACCCGTGAGGCCCAAGGACCCCATCGTCAGCGCGGAAACAAGAAGGGCTCTGTTGGACATGCGGGTGGATCGCTTGGTCGCAATATAGCCGGGCGGTCCTTGCCACCATGAAGGTCCAATTGTCCGGATGTCACCCTTCAAGTGGGCCACAGCCATCCAAGCATGGAAGCGCAGCGTAGTGGCCGTAGCGAACGGTTCCGGTACATTCATCGCCCCTAAACGAACAGACATGAAGCAACTCGTTACGCTTGTCGGCCTTGCACCCCTGATGGCCCTGGGCCAATCGCTGGTGTATCCCGTGCCCCAGAACCGCACGGCCCTGTTGGAGGAATTCACCGGCATCCACTGCGGCTACTGCCCGGAAGGACATGCCATCGCGGCCAGCCTCGAAGGCGTGCTGCAGGACCGGTTCGTGACCGTGGGTGTGCACGCTGGAGGGTATGCCGTGCCCGCATCCGGCGAGCCCGACTTCCGCACGACCGATGGCACGGCCATCGATGCCTACTTCACGGTGGGTGGCTACCCAGCCGGAACGGTGAACCGCCACCTTTTCAACGGTGCGGACGACCTGGGCCGTGGCGCGTGGGAAGGCGCGGTGAACGAAATGCTCGCGCTCCCCAGCCCGGTGAACGTGGGGATGGAGAGCAGCTTCGATGGCACCACCCTCACGGTGCACGTGGTCGGCCTCTACACCGCCGACAGTCCTGCGGGCAATGACTTCCTGAGCGTGCTCATCAAGGAGAACGGCATCGTGGGCTACCAGGCTGATTATACCAATGGCACACAACCGAACTACAACCACATGCACGTGCTCCGCACCTACATCACGGATACGTGGGGCGAGGACGTGGGCAACCACGTGGCCGGCGACCTGGTGGAACGGACCTACACCTACACCTGGCCGGTGGAGTGGAACATCCAGAACTGCGAGGTGGTGGCCTTCATCGGCGAGGACCACAACGAGGTGTATCAGGCCCGCGAAGTATTGGCCAACGGCGGCACCACGCTCGTGATCGGCGACCTGCAGGCGGATGCACAGCCCTACCGCGCTGGCCAGAACGGCGCCAGCACGGCCTTCAATGGCAGCTTCAGCAACGCGCTCGGCAGTGAAGAGCAATACATCATCACGCTCAACAGCTATGGCGCCCCTGCCACCTGGGCCAATTCATTCACTGTGGACGGCAATACCGCCAGCAACCCCGCCGCCGTAACGATCCCGGCGGGCGGGTCCATCGCACTCAATGTCAACATCACGCCCGATGCCACACCCGGTATCGGCAAATACACCCTGATCGTTTCGAGTGTGAACAACGGCGGTGCTCCCTGGCTGGAGACGGACTACCATGTGATCAGCGGTGTGCATGACCTGGTGGTGACCAACCCGCAGGCCGAGGCGCATGAGCCGATCTACGTGGATGGCCTCTCCTTGGAGCCCGCAAAGGCCAGCACCACGCGTGCGGACTTCCTGCAGTTCGGTCTGGCCAATGCCCTCACGGACGTGTACAACCTGTACCTGAATATCAGTTGGACCTTCCCGAGCTACACGGACGAGGTGGCCAGCGTGCTCTCCTCCTTCATGGACGGCGGTGGCAACCTGATGATCGCCGGGCAGGACATCGGCTGGGACCAGAGCGGTGCAACCGGGAGCTACGGCACACCTGCGACCCAGGCCTTCTATACAAACTACCTCCTGGCCGACTACGTGGCTGACGGCAGCAGCGCGGACACGCAGGTTCAGTTCGAGGATGCTGATGCCGTCTTCGGCACAGTGCCTAACACCACCATCATCGACGCCTTCGGCGGCAACACCTACCCCGATCAGATCACCCCGATCGCACCGGCCACGGCCATCATGCGCTACAGCGCCACCAAGATCGGCGGCCTGCGCGCGCAGACCACCAACCACAAGCTGGTGTACTTCGGCATCGGACCCGAGCAGGTGAGCAACGCGCTCATCGCTGCCCAGATGGTGTCGCTGAGCCACGACTGGTTCTACGGCATTGTGAGCGTTGAGGAGTTCGACAACGCCATGAACAATCTCGGCCGGGCCTATCCTTCGCCCACGAGCGATGTGGTGAACATTCCGGTGAACGGAATGCAGGGCGCCGCCACGATCGACATCTTCGATGCCACTGGCCGCCTGGTGCGCAGCGAGTCAATCAAGGGCAACACTTCGTTGGTGACGATCTCCGTGGAAGGCCTCAACAACGGTCTCTACAGCGCTCGTCTTCGCGACAGCAACGGCAGCGGTACGGCCACCACCTTCGAAGTGGTGCGCTGATCAGCGGAACGAACATTCAAGCAAGCCCCTTCATCGCGAGATGGAGGGGCTTGTGCGTTTCCAATGTGTTGACACGCACTGCGGCTTATCCTTGCGCCAACAATTGCAATAAGATGTCCTTCACCACTTCGCAGTTCCGCATCACCTCCGGCGCTTCCTTCCGCCTGAAGGACCATCCCACCGAGTTGAAGGAGCACTTCGACAAGGATGATCTGAAGGAGATGCTCGAGGATGACAAGCGCGCGATCGCCAAGGAACAGGAACTGCTCTACGCGGAAGGAAAGCGATCGCTGTTGATCATCATCCAGGCGATGGACGCGGCGGGCAAGGACAGCTGCATCGAGCACCTGCTCACGGGTGTGAATCCGCAGGGATGTATGGTGAAGAGCTTCAAGCAGCCGAGCAAGGAGGAGCTGGCGCACGACTTCCTGTGGCGGCACACCGCCGCATTACCTGGCGCGGGCATCATCGCCGTGCACAATCGCAGTCACTATGAGGAGGTGCTGGTGGTGAAGGTGCATCCCGAATACCTGAAGGCGCGACCGAGCAACAAGATCACCGATCCCGCACAGGCCAATGCCGCCTTCTGGGAAAAACGGTACGCCGCCATCGTTCAATGGGAGAAGGAGGCAGCGGCCGCGAACATCACGATCATGAAGTTCTTCCTGCACATGGGGAAGAAGGAGCAGAAAAAGCGCTTCCTGGAGCGCATCGAGGACCCCACGAAGAACTGGAAGTTCAGCCTGGGCGACCTGAAGGAGAGGGCGCTCTTCGACGATTACATGCAGGCCTACGAGGACGCGATCCGCGCCACGGCAACCACGAACGCGCCCTGGTACATCGTACCTGCCGATGAGCAATGGGAGAGCCGCGCGATCATGGCACACCTCGTGCGCGAACAACTCGCGGACATGGACCCGAAATACCCGGAGCTGACCAAGGAACACCGGGCGGACCTGGCGGAGGGCAAACGCCTGTTGGAGGCTGAATAGGGCTCGTGGATAGGCCGTGACCGGTCCTGGCACGATGCTTTTCAACGTCCGGATTACCTTCGGGCCATGAGCACATCCGAAGACAAACGGTGGCGGTTGAAACCCCCTGGCGATGAAGCAGCCGTCCGCGCACTCACGAACGACCGCTGTCCGCACGAAGTGGCTGAGCTGCTCGTGCAGCGCGGCATCAGCACGCCCGAGGCCGCCACGATCTTCTTCCGTCCGGACATTTCATTGTTGCATGATCCCTTCCTGATGAAGGACATGGACAAGGCCGTGGCGCGCATCGAACGGGCATTGGGTGATGGTGAGCGCATCATGATCTACGGCGACTATGATGTGGACGGCACCACGAGCGTGGCCCTGGCCTATGGCTTCCTTTCGCGCTTCACCGGCAACATCATCTCCTACATCCCCGATCGCTATGCCGAAGGTTACGGCATCAGCACGCAAGGCATCGATCACGCGGCAGCCGAGGGGGTTACGCTGATCATCGCGCTGGACTGCGGCATCAAGAGCCTGGACAAGGTGGCTTATGCAGCGGAGAAGGGCATTGACTTCATCATCTGCGACCACCACCTGCCGGGCGAGCAGATCCCGAACGCTGTGGCGGTGCTGGACCCCAAGCGACCGGATTGCCCCTACCCCTTCAAGGAACTGAGCGGTTGCGGCATCGGCTTCAAGCTGATGCAGGCTTTGGCGCAGCACAACGATATGTCGCCGAAGGAACTGGAGCCGTTGCTGGACCTGGTGGCCATCAGCACGGCCTGCGACATTGTGCCCATCGACGGCGAGAACAGGATCCTCACGCATTTCGGCCTGAAGCAGTTGAACCACGGCGAAATGCGTCCGGGCATCAAGGTGATGTTGGGTGTCACCAACTTCAAGCGGCAGCTGACCGTAACGGACCTGGTCTTCACGATCGGGCCGCGGATCAACGCGGCCGGCCGCATCGAACACGGACAACAGGCGGTTGAACTGCTGCTGAGCCGCGACGAGAAGCAGGCCGAACAGATGGGCCTGCGGATGGACCGCAACAACAGCCAGCGGCAGGACCTGGACAAGGAGATCACGCGGCAGGCGCTGGAGATGTTCGAGCATGTCGAGGAACTGCGCGACTCCTGGAGCACAGTGGTCTTCAACAAGGACTGGCACAAAGGCGTGGTGGGCATCGTGGCCAGCCGCCTGATCGAAACGCACTACCGCCCCACCGTCGTGCTCACCGAAAGCAACGGCAAGGCCACGGGCAGTGCGCGCAGCGTGAAGGGCTTCGACGTGCACGAGGCCATCAGCGCGTGTTCCGATCTGTTGGACCAGTTCGGCGGGCACGTGTACGCCGCGGGATTGACCATGCCCCTGCATAACGTGGATGCGTTCCGCGAACGCTTCGAACAGGTGGTGCGGGAACGCATGCCCGAGCACTTGCGCACACCCGAAGAGGAAGTGGACCTCGAACTTCCCCTGGACCAGATCAACGAACGCTTCGTGCGCGCCGTGCAGCACATGGCGCCCTTCGGTCCGCGCAACATGCGCCCCGTGTTCGCTACGCGCGGAGTGGTGGATGCGGGCAGCTCGCGCATCGTGGGTGAAGATCACCTGAAGTTGAGCATCCAAATGCCCGGCCATCCGGAGAAACGGTTGGATGCGATCGCCTTCCGCATGGGCCGCCACCTGGACATGGTGAAGAGCGGTGAACCCTTCAGCATGCTGTATGTTGTGGAGGAGAACGAATACCAAGGCCGCAAGAACGTGCAGTTGAACATCAAGGACATCAAGGCGGGCGTGCAAAAGCTCTTCACGTCCGATAGGGCAGCACCAGTGGCCGAAGCCTCCACCCTCGAGTCGATCAAACCTTGATCGAGCAAGGTCCTCCCACTTCAGAAACACTCCCGATAACATGCGTCACCTCGTTACACTTGCCCTTTTCACGATCGGCGGTGTCCTCGCCGCGCAGGCACCTACCTGGTCCGATGATGTGGCCTGCATTTTTTACAGCCATTGCACCAGCTGCCATCATCCGGGCGGCTTGAGCGGCGAGCAGCTGGACCTGATGAGCTTCACGGAGGCCCAGGCGAACCGCGACGACATCAGCATGTACGTGGGTGCGCGCGTGATGCCACCCTGGCCACCGGACCCGAATTACCGCTCGCTGGCCCACGAGCGCACGCTCACGCAGGACGAGATCGATATCATCGCGGCCTGGGCCGCAGCGGACGGCCCCGAGGGCAACACGGCCAACGCGCCCACCCCTCCTGTGTACCTCAACGAGAACGTGATCACCGCACCGGACATCACGACGATCATGGCACCCTATACCATCCCTACGCTTAACGATGACATGTATCGCTGCTTTGTGCTGCCGATCAACAACACCGTGGATAACTTCATCAAACGCCTCGAAGTGATCCCTGGCAACAGGCAGGTCGTTCACCATGTGTTGGTGTACCAGGATGTCTCAGGGGAAGCGGCGGCGTTGGATGCGCAGGATCCCGAACCAGGCTACTCGAGTTTCGGCGGCATCGGGGTGAGTGACGCACAGCTCGTTGGCATCTGGGTGCCGGGTTCCGACGTACTGAGCACGCCCGACGGCATGGGCATCAAGTTGCTGGCCGGCGCGGATATCGTGATCCAGGTCCACTACCCCAATGGAAGCGACGGCCAGGTCGATAGCACGCGGGTGAGCATGGAGTTCGCCACAGGCAGCTTCACCCGCGAACTGAGCATCGCTCCCATCCTCGATCATTGGCTCACCATCACCGATGGCCCGCTCGTGATCCCGCCCAACGAGCTGCGCACCTTCCACGCGGAATACACCACACCCTTCCAAGCTACCATCACCGCCATCGGCCCGCACGCCCACCTGCTCTGCACCAGCATGAAGGCCTGGGCCATCACGCCCACACAGGACAGCATTCCACTGATAAGCATCCCGCATTGGGACTTCCACTGGCAGGGCATGTACGAGTTCCGCAACCCGATCTTCCTACCGGCCGGCACCATACTGCGCTGTGAAGCCACGTATGACAACACGGTGAACAATCCGGAGAATCCGAACACGCCGCCGAACTGGGTGACGCTGGGCGAGGCCACCACGGATGAGATGATGCTGTTCTACTTCACCTATACGTTCGGCCTGCAGAGCGATGAGCAGATCGTGGTGGACAACAGCACGCACGCACCGCACCACCTGGGGTGCACTACGGACTTCAACATCGGTACGGATGAACTGGACGGTGCGGAGGAGATCCGGATCGCGCCCATCCCTGCGACCTCCTTCCTGAACATCGGCATGGAAGGGCGCTCCGGCTGGCTGCGGCTGGTGGATGTGCAGGGCCGGGAAGTGAAGCGCGTGATGCTCGGCGGCGGACAGAACGCGATCGACGTGAGCGACCTGGCGCGTGGCAGCATCATCGCCGAAGTGCGTGCGCTTGACGGCGCCGTGCTCCATCGCCGACATCTGCTGCTCCAGTGATCGGGGCGGTGAGCGATGAACATTTCATGCGCATGGCCTTGCGCGAGGCCGAGCGTGCCTTCGCCGAGGATGAGATCCCCATCGGCGCGGTGATCGTGGCGCGCGACCAGGTGATCGCCCGCGGGTACAACCTCACCGAGCGCTTGAACGACGTCACCGCACATGCGGAAATGCAGGCGATCACGGCAGCTGCGGAGAACATCGGCGGGAAGTACCTGCACGACTGCACGCTGTACGTGACTGTGGAACCCTGCGTGATGTGCGCAGGCGCGCTCAACTGGGCGCACATCGGCCGCATCGTCTTCGGTGCCTTCGATGAAAAGGCCGGTTACCGCCGCATCGGCGGATCGCTGCTGCACCCGAAGACGCAGGTGACCGGTGGGATCCTGGAACCGGCTTGCGCGGATCTGATGAAGGCCTTTTTCAAGAAGAAGCGGGCGTTGTAGGCAGCGTTAGCTTCGTATGGCAGGTCTATTGAAAAACCACCACGCCATGAGAACAGCTCTTACTCTTCTCTCCGCCATGATGCTCAATGTTGGAGCATCTGCCCAAGCCCCAAGTGATTCGCTGCACATGTTCTTCGATGATGCCAGCGACAATTTGCAGCTCGATACTGTATATCCAGCGGGTTGTTGGCAGGTGGGCGTGCCGGCGAAGCCGGTCTTCACAAGCGCGTATTCAGTCGGAAGAGCGCTGGTGACGGACACGGTTTCTCCTTATCCGGACAGCACAACATGCTATGCCGAGTTCACGCTGCTCGCCAGCGATCCCGAATACCTAGGAAGGAGCATACTGTTCAAACAGCGAAGGGATATGGATTCGTCCACCACCGCGTCCATTGAAGTACAGCAGTCCATGGACACCAGCTGGCATCGATATGGGACGAATTGGGATGAAGGGCTAATGGTCAATGGAATGGGACAGTCAACGGATGGAACCGGATACGCGTTCACTGGCACGTCCTCCGGCTGGGAGGACGTATGGCTGGAATCACCATGCCTAGGCGTTTTCTGGAATGAGGGACAGCGCTCACAACGTTGGTATGACCCCGTAATGCGGGTGCGCCTCGTGTTCCAAAGCCTGGGCAATTTGAACGGCCGCGATGGGTGGATGATCGACAACGTACGTGCTGGCGTGAGCTTATGTTCAGGTGGGCTCGAAGAACGGAGCGGACCCCTGCGTTCTGTGTTCCCCAACCCTGCAAGTTCATCCATCAAACTCGATCTCGGCCTTCCGGTAGGCGACCCATACACCCTCGAACTCCTTCGCCCGGACGGTGCATTGATGTTCCGCGAACACCGCCCCAACACCGGCTCGCAGGCCATCGACGTGTCGCGCCTGGCAGATGGTCCGTACCTCCTGCGTGTGATCGCCAATGGTCAGCAGGCGAGTGAGCGGATCATTGTGCAGCACTGAGTTCTTCAACTGCTTCAAGTCGAGGTACCTGCAGGCCGCCGTATTTTTGCGTCGTGAACGGCCGTACGTCCGGACCGACCAGCACTCAACCATTCCAGACCCATGTATCCAGCAGAACTCGTGGCCCCGATGAAGGCCGACCTCACGAACGTCGGCTTCGAGGAGCTCAAGACCCCCGAACAAGTGGACAAGGCCATCGCCACCCCTGGCACCATGCTGTGCGTAGTGAACAGCGTATGCGGTTGCGCCGCGGGTGCCATGCGCCCAGGCGTGAAAGGATCCCTACAGAACACAAAGCACCCCGCCAAGCTCACCACGGTGTTCGCCGGCGTGGACACCGATGCGGTGATGCAGGCGCGCCAACACTTCCTGCCCTACCCGCCCAGCAGCCCCAGCATCGCCCTCTTCAAGGACGGCAAGCTGGTGCACTTCGTGGAGCGTCACCACATCGAAGGCCGCAGCGCGCAGATGATCGCCGAGCACCTGAAGACGGTGTACGACGAGTTCTGCTGAGCACGGCACATTGCACAGACAAAAGGCCCGGGATCGCCCCGGGCCTTTTGCGTTGTCGTTGATCGCAGGACCTACACCACGCCCTGATCGAGCATGGCATCGGCCACTTTCACGAAGCCGGCGATGTTGGCACCCTTCACGTAGTTCACGTGTTTCCCTTCGGTACCGTGCTTCACGCAGGCCGCGTGGATGTTCTTCATGATGTTGTGCAGACGGGTGTCCACCTCCTCACGCGTCCAGCTGAGGCGCAGGCTGTTCTGGCTCATCTCCAAGCCGCTCGTGGCAACACCACCGGCATTGCTGGCCTTGCCGGGTGCGAAGAGCACCTTGGCGGCTTCGAACACAGCGATGCCTTCGGGTGTGGTGGGCATGTTAGCACCTTCGGCCACATACTTCACGCCCTTCTTCACCAGGTCCTTCGCGTTCTTGCCGTCCAGTTCGTTCTGCGTAGCGCAAGGCAAAGCCACATCGCACTTGGGAACGATGTCCCACACGCGAGCACCCTTCTTGTAGGTGCTGCCCTTGAATTTCTTCGCGTACTCCTCGATACGGCCGCGCTTCACGTTCTTCAGCTCCATGAGGAACGCGAGCTTGGTCTTGTCGATACCTGCTGGGTCGTAGATGCTGCCATCGCTGTCGCTGGCGGACACCACTTTCGCACCGAGCATCGTGGCCTTCTCAATGGCGTATTGCGCCACGTTGCCGCTGCCGCTCACCGCCACCACTTTGCCCTTGAAGCTCGTGCCGTTGTGCTTCATCATCTCATCGGCGAAGTACACGCAGCCGTAGCCGGTGGCCTCCGGACGGATCAGCGAGCCGCCCCACGCGATGCCTTTGCCGGTAAGCACACCGGTGAACTCGTTCGCCAGGCGCTTGTACTGGCCGAACATGAAGCCGATCTCGCGACCGCCCACCCCGATGTCGCCCGCAGGCACGTCGGTATCAGGACCGATGTGGCGGAACAGTTCCGTCATCAGGCTCTGGCAGAAACGCATCACTTCCCCGTCGCTCTTGCCTTTCGGATCGAAGTCGCTACCGCCCTTGCCACCGCCCATGGGCAGCGTGGTGAGGCTGTTCTTGAAGGTCTGCTCAAAACCCAGGAACTTCAGGATGCTGAGGTTCACGCTGGGGTGGAAACGCAGACCACCTTTGTAAGGTCCGATGGCGCTGTTGAACTCGATGCGGAAGCCGCGGTTCACCTGGGTCTGGCCCTTGTCGTCCACCCAGGGGATGCGGAAGATGATGGTGCGCTCGGGCTCCACCATGCGCTCCAGGAGCATCTTGCCCTTGTACTTGGGGTTCGCCTCGATGAAGGGGATCACCATTTCGGCCACTTCGTGCACGGCCTGGAGGAATTCCGGCTCGCCGCCGTTACGCTGTTCCACTTGCGCCATGAAGGCATCAACAGCTTTGTTCGATTTCGCCATTCTTCGTGCGCCGCAGCGCTTGTTTTAGTTACCGCTCCGCTGCGAAGGCATCGCGAAGGCGCAGCGGGGATGTTGGTTTCGGTTTTCGGTAAAAAGCGGTGCGAATGTAGGCTGCGGAAAATGACCCACAAGACCATTTCTGGGCTACAAGCCAAAGGCCTCAGGCCGCAGGCTCCGACCGGTGGAGCCTGTGGCCTGAGGCCTGTAGCCTGTGACGTATATCAGCGTGCTTTGTCCTCGTCGGTGATCACCCCATTGCCGGCGAAGCGGCCGTTGATGTACACCTCGATCTTGACCAGTTGGCCGGTCTTGTCGTAGCGGTAGTATTTGCCGTTGAGGAGCTGTCCATTTCGGAACTCGCCCTGCTGACTGATCCGGAGCTGCTTGTCGTATAGCGTGTTGTACCCGTTGTCGCGAAAGGCCACGGCATTGGTGCTTTCCTCCTCCTTGCGCTCCGGTGCGGCCTTGGCGGTGGGCTCCGGCTGGGCAGCTTCCACCTTTCCGGCCGGCTTGATGAACTTGCTGGTGCTGGCGTTGATGGCGCCATCATCGAACTGGGCCACCTGCTGCAGATCGCCGTTGGCGTAGTAACGCTTCAGCGTGCCTTGTTCCTTTCCCTCCACCACGGCCACCTCCACTTCCAGCCGGCCGTTCTCGTGGTAGTAGCGTTGCACCCCATCGCGCACACCATAGTCGTTGAACTTGAAATCCTGTGCGATCTGCCCGTTGGGGTGATAGCGTTTGAACGCGCCGGTGTTTCGGTCCAGGTCCCACACACCCTGCTCCTCCACCTTGCCATCGGGATAATAGGTCTTGTATTCGCCACGCGGGCGGCCCATCTGGTAGGCGATCTCGCTCATCACCTTACCGTTCGGCCAGTAGCGGCGCCATACGCCGGTACGCTTGCTGTTGGCGTACTTGCCCTCCTCTATGAGCTGCCCATTGGCATAGTCGGGCTTGTTCTCCATGGGGGCATTGATCTGCCACCACCCTTGCTTGCGGCCCATTTCATCGAGCCTGTTCAGCGTGTCGGGTGACGAGGTGCTGGCCTGGGCCAGCGCCCCTTGGCCGATGGTCAGAAGCACGAAACCGAATGCAGGAAGGAAGGAGTAACGGTTTGGCCGCATGGGTGCACGTCTTTTCTCTCCCGCGAAACGGGTAAAGGACAGTGCGGGTTACGGCCTGGGCCCGCCGAGGAAGCGCGAACGCGCCTTACTTGGTCACCAACGGCCTGAGGTTCAGCATCATATCATCCACCATGCCCTTCAGGTCATAGTGGGGGCTCCAACCCCAATCGGCACGGGCGGCGCTGTCGTCGATGCTCTGTGGCCAGCTGTTGGCGATGGCCTGGCGGTGGTCGGGCTTATACCCCATTTTGAAGTTGGGCACATGCCGGGCCACGTGCGCCGCGATGTCCTCCGGACTGAAACTGAAGCCGGCGAGGTTGTAGCTGGTCCGCTCCTTCACCTGCTCCACCGATGCTTCCATGAGTTCGATCGTGGCGCGGATGGCATCGGGCATGTACATCATGGGCAGCTTGGTGCCGCGGTCCAGGAAGCTGGTGTATGCCCCGCTCTTCAACGCCTCGTGGAAGATGTGCACGGCGTAGTCCGTGGTGCCCCCGCCGGGTGCGCTCTTCCACCCGATGAGCCCCGGATAGCGGATGCTCCGCACATCCACGCCATAGCGCCGGTGGTAGTAGGAGCACCATTGTTCGCCCGCCTGCTTGCTGATGCCGTAGACCGTGCTGGGCTCGGCGATGGTGTGCTGGGGCGTGTTCTCCTTGGGCGTGGTGGGGCCGAAGACCGCGATGCTGCTGGGCCAGTAGACCTTCTTCAGCTTGCCTTCCCGCGCCAGTTCCAGGATGATCAGCAGGCTCTCCATGTTCAGCTTCCAGGCAAAGGCGGGGTCCTTCTCGGCGGTGGCGCTGAGCAAGGCCGCCAGCAGATACACCTCGGTGATCCCGTGCTTGTCCATCACCCGCTCGATGCCGCGCTGGTCCATGGCGTTCACCATGGCGAAGGGGCCATCCTGCTTCACCTGTGGCTCCTTGATGTCGCTGGCCACCACGTTCTCATTACCGAAGCGCTGGCGCAGGCCTTCGACGAGTTCGGTACCGATCTGGCCACTGGAGCCGATGACGAGGATCTTTTTGGTCATGGATTGGTCACTGAGCGGTCAAAGCTATTCGCGCGCCCCTTCGCCGCTTCCCCTTCCGTAAATTCGCACCATTCGCGGGCCAATCAGCCCAGAACACCCCTGCATGGATACCCACCACCTCCGCAACCTCCTGCACCCGGACCTGCTCCGCAAGCGGCTGGAGACCGAGGGCGTGGCACGCACCACGTTGTCCTTTTACCGTTACGTACGATTGAGCGATGTGGTGGACCTGCGACATCAGCTGTACGCGGAGTGGGAGGCGCTGGACGCGCTGGGCCGCATCTACCTCTCACAGGAAGGCATCAATGCGCAGGTGAGTCTGCCCACCGGCAACCTCGCCGCTTTCCGCACCGCACTCGACGCACGTGAGGCCTTCAAGAGCGTCCCCTGGAAGATCGCCGTGGAGGATGATGGCAGGAGCTTCCTGAAGCTGGCGATCAAAGTGAAGAAGAAGATCGTGGCCGATGGCCTGGCCGATGATGCCTTCGACGTGACCAATGTGGGAACGCATCTCGATGCGGCCACCTTCAACCAGAAAATGGAAGAAGGCGCGCTGGTGATCGACATGCGCAACAACTACGAATGCCTCATCGGCCATTTCGAAGGTGCCTACCTGCCCAAGGCCGACAATTTCCGGGGGGTAATTGATGAGGTGGTGGGGATGCTGCGGAAGCAGCCAGCGCAGGGCCCCGATCAGGGTGCCCGTAGCGTCGACCCATCGGGTCGACACACACCACAACCCGAGATCTTGTTGTATTGCACGGGAGGTATCCGCTGCGAGAAAGCGAGTGCCTACCTGAAACACCACGGTTTCACGAACGTGGGACAGCTGCATGGGGGCATCATCGATTACGCGCGCCAACTGAATGTGGAAGGACTTCCCAGCAAATACAAGGGCCAGAACTTCGTGTTCGATGAACGGCTCGCCGAGCGCATTACGGATGACGTGGTGAGCACCTGCATGCAGTGCGGCACCGTGAGCGATCGCATCGGCAACTGCCAGGAGGTGACGTGCAACATGCTGTTGGTGCAATGCGAGGCCTGCGCAGCGAAATACGCCGACTGTTGTTCCCCGAGCTGCCGCGAGATCCATCTGCTGCCCGAAGACGTGCAACGCGCCTGGCGCAAAGGCCGAAGCACGCGTAGCACGAAGACGAAGGCGATCAATGACCCGGCGGCGCATCGCGCGCGCATTGCTCATGAAGAAGCTTTGTTAGCCGCTGGCCATGAGCTTCGAGCTTCGAGCCACGAGCTGATCGCCGCAAGTACAGGTGAGGCCAAGCTCGAAGCTCGTGGCTCAAAGCTCGAAGCCTAAATCCGAAACTGAGTCCCATGCCCTTCTATCACACACTCGGCAACATCCCGCACAAGCGGCACACCCAGCACAAGAGCCCGGAGGGCAACCACTATTACGAGCAGCTCTTCGGCACCGTCGGTTTCGATGGCATGAGCTCCTTGCTCTACCATGTTCACCGCCCCACGCAGGTGAAGGAGATCGTGGGCGCGAAGGATGTAACGCCCAAGATCGCGATCGAGAAGAACATGCGCGCGTTGCGGCTGAAGGGTTTTGAAGTGTCGCCCGTGGCCGACCATCTGGAGTCGCGCAAAGCGATCCTGGTGAACAGCGACGTGAGCATCATCCTCTCCGCCCCCACCGCCAAGAAGGTCGAGTACTTCTACAAGAACGCCGACTGCGATGAGATGATCTTCATCCACAAGGGCAGCGGCAAGCTGCGCACCTTCCTCGGCACCCTCGAATTCGCGTACGGCGATTACCTGCTGATCCCGCGCGGCATGATCTACCAGCTGGAGTTCGATAGCGCGGACAATCGCCACTTCATCGTCGAGAGCCACCACCCGCTTTACACACCGAAACGCTACCGCAACTGGTTCGGGCAATTGCTGGAGCATTCGCCGTTCTGCGAGCGCGACATCCGTCGTCCGAAGGATCTGGAGACGCACGATGCGAAGGGCGACTTCCGCATGTTGATCAAGAAGCAGGGCATGCTGCACGAGATGATCTACGCCACGCATCCGTTCGATGTGGTGGGCTGGGACGGCTACAACTACCCGTACGCCTTCAGCATCCACGACTTCGAGCCGATCACCGGCCGTGTACACCAGCCGCCGCCCGTGCACCAGACCTTTGAGACCAAGGCCTTCGTGGTGTGCAGCTTCTGTCCGCGCCTGTACGACTATCACCCGTTGAGCATTCCCGCGCCGTACAACCACAGCAACATCGACAGCGATGAGGTGCTGTACTATGTGGACGGCGATTTCATGAGCCGCAACGACGTGGCCGCCGGGCACATCAGCCTGCATCCGGCGGGCATCCCGCACGGGCCGCATCCGGGCGCCATGGAGCGCAGCATCGGCAAGACGAAGACCGATGAGCTTGCCGTGATGGTGGACACCTTCAAGCCGCTGCAGATCACCGAAGAGGCTCTGAAGATCGACGACGGGAAGTACTACAAGTCGTGGTTGGAGTAACCTGATCAGACAATTAGAAGATCAGACGATCAGAAAATGAAATACAAGACGTGGACCTAACAAGCATCGATATCAAGGAGTGGCAGAACGCCATTGTGAACGATGACCTCTTTGGTGCCAGCATCGCAGCCGAAGCACCCGCTTCATACAATGCACGGTACAAGGACAATGCGATCGTGTCCATGACCTTCCAATTCGCCTTGGCGATCTGGGACCTTTCGGAGGAATTGCAAGAGAAGCGAAAGTTCGCACTGTCCAACCAGTTGTTCCGTTCCGGCACAGCGATCGGTGCTCTTGTGCGCGAAGCACAGAACGGTGAAAGCCTGAAGGACTTCATCCACAAGATGAAGATCGCGCTGAAGGAGGCCGACGAAACCGAATACTGGCTTCTGCTCTGCATTGAACGTAACGTGACGACAGCGAAGACTTGTCTCGACAAGCTACTGCCGATCGTCCGTGTCCTCAACAAGATCATTTCCACCAGCAACGCTAAACTTTGATCAGACAATGAGATGATCAGAAGATCAGAAAATATTCGCCCACCAAGGAGGCATTCCATTTTCTGATCGTCTGATCTTCTGATCGACACATTCACAAGACCATGATCCAGAACGCAACCCCGGACCTGAAGAAGATCGTTGACGGAGCCGCCGACTTCCTCCCGCTCCTCGGCACCGACTACATCGAACTGTACGTCGGCAACGCCAAGCAGAGCGCGCACTTCTACAAAACGGCTTTCGGCTTCCAGAGCCTGGCCTACGCCGGTCTGGAGACCGGCGTGAAGGACCGCAGCAGTTTCGTGCTGGTGCAGGACAAGATCCGCCTGGTATTGACCACGCCGCTGACGAAGGAGAATCCGATCAACGACCACCTGCGCGAGCACGGCGACGGCGTGAAGGTGATCGCGCTGTGGGTGGACGATGCGCGCAAGGCGTGGGAAGAGACCACGAAGCGCGGTGCGGTGAGCTACTTCGAGCCGATGACGGAGAAGGACGCCGACGGCGAAGTGGTGAAGAGCGGCATCAAGCTGTACGGCGATACGGTACACATCTTCATTGAGCGCAAGAACTACCACGGCACCTTCCTGCCAGGCTACAAGCCGTGGAAGAGCGCCTACAACCCACCGACGGCCGGCCTGAAGTACGTGGACCACATGGTGGCGAACGTGGGCTGGAACCAGATGAACAAGTGGGTGAAGTTCTACGAGGAGGTGATGGGTTTCGCGAACGTGCTGAGCTTCGATGACAAGGACATCAGCACGGAGTACAGCGCGCTGATGAGCAAGGTGATGAGCAACGGCAACGGCCGCATCAAGTTCCCGATCAACGAGCCCGCCGAAGGCAAGAAACGAAGTCAAGTGGAGGAATACCTCGATTTCTATAACGGCGAAGGCGTGCAGCACATCGCCATCGCCACGGACGATATCGTGAAGAGCGTGCGCGATCTGATGGCGCGGGGTGTGGAGTTCCTGAAAGTGCCTTCTTCCTACTATGAAGGATTGCTGGACCGTGTAGGCCCCATCGACGAGGACCTCGGCCCGCTCAGCGAACTCGGCATCCTCGTGGACCGCGACGACGAGGGCTACCTGTTGCAACTCTTCAGCAAGCCGGTGGAGGACCGCCCGACTATGTTCTTCGAGATCATCCAACGCAAAGGCGCGAAGAGCTTCGGCAAAGGGAACTTCAAGGCGCTGTTCGAGGCGATCGAACGGGAGCAGGAGGCGAGAGGGACGTTGTGATCGGATGTGACATGTCACGTAGCATCCACATAACGAAGAAGAATTTCAAGGGCCTGTCGAAAAAGGCCATCGATGAACAGGCCAACGACCCGCACTCCGAGTTATCGCAGTGGGCCACAAAGTTGGGGGTGAAGAAGTCCGTCAAGAAAGCACGCAAGAAGAAGTGAGCTTCGGCAAACGTTGTCGTGCTGCTCGATCGGGAGGCGACTTCAAGGCGCTGTTCGAGGCGATCGAGAAGCCTTAGCGAAGACGCCTCGGTTTCCGAAGATGGGAACAGGAGGCACGGGGGACACTTTAGTCCACCTTCGCTACGAAGCTTCCGTGGGTGATGGAGACTGGGGTACGCTCCAGATCCTACTTCCCGACCACCATCTTCCGCACCCATTTCCGGCCGCCTGCATAGACCTGCGCGATATACACGCCGGGCAGTGCGTTGTCGAACGACAAGGGTAGGCCATTCCATCTGCGGCGCAGAACCGCACGACCTTGTGCATCCATGATCAGCAGATCCGCGCCCTGGGCGATGTCCGCACAGGAGAGCACCGGTGTTCCGTCGACGTAGCGCACCTGGATGGCATCATAGGCTGCAACCACTTGCACGCCGGTGGACAAACACCCATTGATCAGGTCCGCGAATCCCTGGAGCGTAACGGTCTCCGTTGCCCCTTCAACCGTGAGCGGACCTGAAACCATGCCGTTGTCGTAGTTCAGCCAGTACACACCACAGACGGAAAGCGCCCAATCCTGCGGTTGTTCAAAGTTGGTACCGCAAGGTCCATTGCCCATCAGGTCGGTGTGTTGGATGGCCCACAGGAGCGTATCGCCATTTGAGGGACCGTTGACGTAGTGTCTGCACAGCAGACCGCAATCGCCCCAGACCCGGATGACGGTATCCACCTGCAGGTCGCCGGTGAAGGACTGAACGACCTTCACATTCACGCCATACTCCACATCGGCCAGTTTCACCACCAGCACGATGGCATCCGGGATCCACCATTGGGGTTCTGGGAACTCGGGCGGCTGGGGGTTCAGCGTTCCACAGAAGGTCTGCGGACCGAAGCAAGAGCAGGCCTGCAGGGGATGACCGGAGAGCGCGGCCAACACGACCAGGAGTACGGATATTCTCATGGCGATGGGATTTCCACGAAGTTGGGAGGCAACGCCGCTCGCCGGGCTGAAAAAGTGGTGTGCCGTTGGCTACCACCCGGCTCACATGCCTCCGATATCTTCGCCGCTCCTTCGACGCACCTGTTCCGAAGGCAGAATCCCTCTCGCACGTCATGTACCGCACCCACACCTGTGGCGAACTCCGCCTCTCCGACGCCGGCAAGACCGTGACCCTCTCCGGTTGGGTCCAACGCACCCGCGACCTGGGCGGCATGACCTTCGTGGACCTGCGCGACCGGTACGGCATCACACAGCTCACCTTCCCCACCGACAGCGACGCCACGCTCCGCGAAACAGCGCGGGGCCTCGGCCGCGAGTTCGTGGTGCAGGTCACCGGCAAGGTGATCGAGCGCCAGAGCAAGAACGCCAACATGCCCACGGGCGAGGTGGAGATCTTCGCCACGGAATTGAAGGTGTTGAACGGCGCAAAGACCCCGCCCTTCACCATTGAGGAAGAAACCGACGGCGGTGATGAACTGCGGGCGAAATACCGCTACCTCGATCTGCGTCGCAACAACGTGCGTAAGAACCTGGAGCTGCGCCACCGCATGGCCATCGAGGTGCGCAACTACCTCAGCGCGCAGAACTTCCTGGAGGTGGAAACACCTGTGCTCATCAAAAGCACACCTGAAGGTGCACGCGACTTCGTGGTGCCCAGTCGCATGAACCAGGGCGAGTTCTACGCGCTGCCGCAAAGTCCGCAAACCTTCAAGCAGCTGCTGATGGTCGCAGGATTCGACCGCTATTTCCAGATCGTGAAATGCTTCCGCGACGAGGACCTGCGTGCGGACCGGCAGCCTGAGTTCACGCAGATCGACTGCGAAATGGCCTTCGTGGAACGCGAGGATATCCTGCAGGCCTTCGAGGGCATGGCGAAGCATTTGTTCAAAGCCATCCTGAACAAGGAGTTCAATGAACCCTTCCTGCGCATGAGCTACGACGATGCCATGCGCGACTATGGGTGCGACAAGCCCGATCTGCGCTTCGATATGAAGTTCGTGGAGTTGACCGCTCTGGTGCAAGGCCAGGGCTTCAAGGTATTTGACGATGCGGAACTCATTGTGGCCATCAAGCCCACAGGCGCCGCGAACTGGACCCGCAAACAAACGGACGCGCTGATCGACTTCGTGAAACGTCCACAGATAGGAGCGAGCGGTATCGTATTCGTGCGCTGGGCGGACGAAGGCTTGAAGAGCACGGTGGACAAGTTCTACACGCCTGAACATTTGCAAACGTGGGCCGAGGCCACGGGCATGCAGAAGGGTGATATGATCTGCATCCTGGCCGGGGAGGCGAACAAGACACGTAAAGCCATGAACGAATTGCGCTTGCACTTGGGCGATCTGCTCGGCCTGCGCGATCCGTGGACCTTCAAGCCTTTGTGGGTCGTTGACTTTCCGCTGCTGGAGAAGGACGAGGAGAGCGGTCGCTGGCACGCCATGCACCATCCGTTCACCTCGCCGATACCGGAGCACGCGCATCTGTTGGAGAGCGATCCGGGTGCGGTGAAAGCGAACGCCTACGACCTGGTGATCAACGGCACGGAGATCGGCGGCGGCAGCATCCGCATCCATGACCGCAGCATGCAGGAAGCGATGTTCCGGGTGCTGGGCTTCACCGATGAGGATGCGCGTTACAAGTTCGGTTTCCTGTTGGACGCTTTCGAGTTCGGTGCGCCGCCGCATGGTGGTGCGGCCTTCGGGTTCGATCGGTGGGTGTCGCTCTTCGGCGGCCGCAGTGACATCCGCGAGTTCATTGCCTTCCCCAAGAACAACGCCGGCCGTGATACGATGATCGATGCCCCGAGCCGGATCGATGAGGTGCAGTTGAAGGAGCTGGGGATCCGCAGCGTTTGAGCCGCGATCAAGGCTTGACCAGCTGTTCGAAGAGTGTCGCCTGAAGGCTGTCGGCAACGTTGACCTGTCCCAATTCAGCGGCCTTTGCACGGGCCTTCGCGATGCGCTCCTTGGTCAGTGGGTGACTGCTGAGGAAGGACAGTTCCTCCGGCATATCCTGCGCTTCCTGCTCCAGGAGCTCCAACAGGTGCACCATGCCTTCGGGATCCACTCCACCGGCCTTCATGCGTTCCTGGCCCGTGGCATCCGCCTCACTCTCGAGCGAACGGGAATAGCCCATACCGCGGATGTTGTCCGCGTTCTGGGCGATCACACCCACCA
This sequence comes from Flavobacteriales bacterium, assembly GCA_031411095.1. GTDB lineage: Bacteria > Bacteroidota > Bacteroidia > Flavobacteriales_F > PHOS-HE28 > PHOS-HE28. The sequence goes on from JANOAK010000016.1 coordinate 253,536, forward strand.
CGCCGCTCAGGTCACCCAGCAACAACGATAGAAAGACGTAGCTACCCATGCTGCGCATGATCATGCGCGTGCTGTGGCGCTCCTCCACGTGCGTGCCCTCATGTGCGAGCAACGCCGCCAGCTGACCCGGCTTTGTCATCTTCTCCGCTATGCCCGAGAACACCACGATATGGCCACCGGGCATGGCAAAGGCATTCACCTGATCATCGCTCACGTAATGGAACGTAGGCTTGAAACCCGGGGCCACCTGCAGTTGATCGGCGAAGCGTTGCAGGATGGCACTGCGGGCCGTGTCCTCGTTCAGCGAGGGGGCCATGCCAGCGTACATCGCATCACCGAGCTGCACATCCATGCTTCTGGGCATCAATAGCGCGAGCCGTTCGCTGGCCCACGGCAGCGCCCAGAGGTAGCCACCTACGAGCAAGCCGATCACCGCAAGGAAGAAGAGCGCTGGACCGCTCCGCGCAGCGCTCAGCACCCGGTCGTAGGTACCTTGGCGCCCACTGTACCGCATGCGCAATGCGAAACTTTGGACGAAGAGCTCATCGCGCACGATGAGCACTTTGCGCGGGTGATCGCCGAAATGCAGGCGCAGCATGTGGTTCCCGCTGCGCTCCCACTGCAGTCCCTTATGCTCCATGGGCCAGTGGAACGTCTCCGGGCGACCATCCGCACCCACCACGGACACCTCCAGCGTGTTGGAGCCGTGCACGCTCACCAAGGCCTCCCACGGCTTGCTGGTGAGGCCGTCGTAGTAAATGGCCGGGGCCTTGCGTTCCACGATCAGAGGAAGATGTCGAAGTCCATCAGGTCGCCGAGGTCGTCGGCCAGTGCGTTCTTGTGCTCGTCCTCGGTCTGCACCACCTTATCAAGGTCCGCATCGCCCACCATTTCGATGTTCGATAGGGCGAAGCGCATCAGCCGCACCTCGGCCCACGCCAGCCCGATGCCCAGTGTGAAGACCACGATCAGGAAGTTCACCACCATGAGGGCGAACATGTCACCGCCGGTGGCCGTGGACCGGAACCGCATGGTGCGTTGGTCAGCGCCCTCCCCCACGGTCCAGCTCAGGTTGTCCACATAGTAGTTGAAGCGGTCCTTCATCCACCAGAAGAAGTAGATGCCCAAGGTGAAGAGGGTGAGGAAGTAGCCCTTCAGGTTGAGGAGGAAGTAATCGCCTCCATCGCCTTTGTAGGTGAAACGCGAGCTGCCGTACCTCAGGTGGCTGAGCACATAGCTCCGAACGTTCATCTGCAACCAGGCGCTGTACAGTCCGCATGTCACCAGGGTGATGAACCCATCGCGCAGGCAGATGCTGTAGAGCTCCTTGAGGATGCCGCGATACCCGAAGTGGATGCCGCGCCAGCTGCTGCGGCTGGACCGGTAGCGGTAGCTGCCGTGGATGATCAAGGGGAACAAGGCCATGCTTCCGACGAGCAGCAGGATCAATCCGCCGATCATGAGCATGGGTTTCTGGAGAATGGAACCAACGTAGAAGGGTCCGAACACCAGCACAATGAGCAGAACGGCCTTGATGAAGCCCTTGAACATCTCCCTACCCGTGCCATGGAAATGGAATGGATGGCCGTCCAGCTCGCTGTGCTCGTAATAATACTGCAGCTTCCGCGCCTTCGCCCACGGATAGTAGAGTCCAAGCGTCACGATCGTCAACAACCAGTTCACGATGAGCACCGAGAAGAGGTCACCTCCCTGTCCGGTGAAGGCGAAACGTTTGCGCGGCTGAAGAAGGTCCATGATGGTGGATGAAGTGGATGGCGGGGCGGGCAAGATAGCCGCCGGATCCTGACGGACCGGGCCGGACCGATTACCTTCCCCGCCATGCGTGAACTGACCCTCCTTTGCCTACTGGCCATTCCCGTGGGCTTGCATGCCCAGGACAATCCGGTCCCGATCGATACCGTGCGGGCGGTCATGGCCATCGAACAGCGTATGGATGAGGTGGACATGCTGCCCATCGGCGCGGTCTTCGCCAAAATGGAAGGGCGTGAGGAAGCTGTGCGCCTATGGCCCGATTCGGCCCTGCCCTCCGGTGAAACGGAGCGGTACGAACTCTATGTGAACCCCGATGGATCGGTGGCCGGCATGGGCATCTACCCGGTGAGCACACATCCCGGCGTGCTGGAGAGCAGCTGCCACTATTTCGATGCACAGGGGAACACGGTCTCCGTTTGGTGGCGGATGAAATGGCAGGTAAGCGGATGTACGGACACGCTGGCCGTGGAAACGAGGTACGTCTACTTCGCTCCACCCACCAACACATTGCTGGAGTATGCCACGTTGAAGGATGCCAGGGGCAACAAGCTGGATGCGGCTGCATGCAAGTTCCCGGACATCGAGCGCCACTTCGATGCGTACTACCACCGCGACATTCTTTTGATCTTCAAGGGCATTCCGGAGAACTGAACGCGGCGATGAACGGCGTGGAGGCCTTTGCCATCCTCTTTGTGGCCACCGCCATCACCTTGGGTGTTTTCTACCTCACCGGGTTGTTGCTGCGCTGGATCGCGGGCTTGGCGAACCCGGGCCACATGCGTATCACCGAGAGCGATCGTGGTCTGTTGGAGCGCTACCTCCCTTACTACGGCTTCCTTTCCGCCAAGGACCGGCGTGCATTCGACCATCGTGTCAGTGATTGGGTGAACGATAAGGAATGGCACGGGCGGGGTGTGGAGGTGACGCGGGAAATGCGGGTGCTGATCGCGGGTTCGGCAATTCAGGTCACCTTCGGTCTTGACCCCTTGCTGCTCATGCATTTCACGCGCATCATCGTGTATCCTGACCAGTACCGTAACCGAACGCAGGACCGGGACCACATTGGCGAGGTGAACCCGGGTATGCGCGTGATCGCCATCTCCTGGAAGCACTTCATGGAGGGCTTTGAGGATGCGACCAATGCCCGCAACGTGGGCCTGCATGAAATGGCCCATGCCATGTGGTTCGAGAATGACATCCCGAACGGTGAGGATGGCTTCCTGCTTCCGCGGCACCTGAAAACATGGCGGGCATTGGCCAAAGAGGAGGCCGAGCTGATCAATGCCGGGGAAAAGCGCTTTTTTCGGGACTATGCGGCAACGAACCAGGCCGAATTCTTCGCGGTGGCCGTGGAGTACTTTTTCGAGCAGCCATTGGGTTATCGCGAACAGCTACCGGAACTGTATGAGGCCATGTGCCAATTGCTCGGCCAGGATCCCGCGGCCATGGCCGGTCGACCAGCCTTTGCCTGAAAGCCCTGCTCGGCGGGATCGGAAACAGAAAGCCCCGCTCATCGCGGGGCTTTGCGGACTCAGTTGGCCGACCAGGGCTTCCCTCGGCTTTGCTCGGGATGAACTTCTCGCCCTGTTCGGCGTGATCAGAAACACAAAACCCCGCTGTTCGCGGGGCTTTGCGGACTCAGTTGGCCGACCAGGGCTCGAACCTGGACTCTTCTGAACCAAAATCAGACGTGTTGCCAGTTACACCATCGGCCATCAGGGATACACCTGGCCTCCGGAGGGTCTCCCCCCTCGAAAGCGGCGCGAAAATAGAAAGATCCTGAACACGAAAGGAACCGAGTGTGTCAGCGGCGTTGGGTTGCTACTTTCGCCGCTTACCGTATCGTTCCCCTCATGACGTTCAAAAAGCTCAATGTTCTCACCGGTTGGCTGGTATTCTTGGTGGCGGCGTGGACCTATATCTCCACCATTGAGCCCACAGCCAGTTTCTGGGATTGTGGGGAATTCATCGCTACAGCATACAAACTGGAAGTAGGTCACCCCCCCGGTGCACCTCTTTTCATGATCCTGGCCCGTGTGTTCAGCGCCTTTGTCCCCGTGGACCAGGTGCCGGCGGCCATCAACATCCTCAGCGCCCTCTGCAGCGCGTTCACGATCCTCTTCCTGTTCTGGAGCATCACCCACCTGGCCAGGAAGCTGGCCGTGCGCAATGGAGACGATGCCCTGACCATGGGCCAGATCATCGCCGTCCTGGGCAGCGGTGTGGTGGGAGCCCTGGCCTACACCTGGAGCGACAGCTTCTGGTTCAGCGCTGTGGAAGGCGAGGTGTACGCCATGTCGAGCTTCTTCACCGCCATCGTGTTCTGGGCCATCCTGAAGTGGGAGAGCGAAGCCGATCAGCCCCACAACATCCGCTGGCTCATCCTCATTGCCTACCTCATGGGCCTGAGCATCGGCGTGCACTTGCTCAACCTGTTGTGCATCCCAGCCATCGCTTTCGTTTACTACTTCAAGAAGTTCAAGGTGACGCCCCTGGGCGTGGTGTACACCTTCGTTGTGTCTGCCCTCATCCTCGGCGCCATCCAAGCCATCATCATTCCGGGCATCGTGAAGATGGCCGGCTCGTTCGAGCTGCTCCTCGTGAACGACCTGGGCCTTCCGTTCGACTCCGGCAACCTGGTGTATGGTCTTCTCGTGGTAGGCCTGGTGGTCTGGGGCCTCCTGTGGACCCAGCGCAATGGCAAGGTGATCCTCAACACGATCATCCTTGGCGTCAGTGTGATCCTGGTGGGCTATAGCACCTACGCGATGATCGTGGTGCGCAGCCATGCCAACCCGCCTATCGATGAGAACAACCCGGAGAACGTCTTCAACCTGCTCAGTTACCTCAACCGCGAGCAGTACGGCGATCGCCCCTTGCTCAGCGGCCAGTTCTGGGACAGTGAATACAGTTCGGAGCGCGAGGACGGCACACCCGTGTACACCGCCACCTACCAGGTGATGAAGTCGGGTCGCGTGGAGAAGAACCTCTACGACAGCTGGAGCGCGGAGCACTACATCGCCGACAAGCCGGGCCTCACCATCGAACACAAGTACATCATCACCGATGCGCGAAAGGCCACGGAACCGGTTTACGAGCCGGAGTTCACCATGCTCTTCCCGCGGATGTACAGCAGCCAAGCGAACCATGTGAGCGAGTACAAGAAGTGGTGCGATTTCAAAGGCCAACCCATCCGCTGGACCGACCGCGAGGGCAAGCCCACGATCATCTACAAGCCCACGCAGATGGAGAACATGCGCTTCTTCTTCCGCTACCAGGTCGACTGGATGTACTGGCGCTACTTCATGTGGAACTTCGCCGGTCGCCAGAACGACATTCAGGGCAGTGGCGGGATCACGGAGGGCAACTGGCTCACCGGTATCAAACCCATCGACAGCGAACGGTTGGGCAACCAGGACCACCTGCCACCGAGCATGACCGAGAACAAGGCCATGAACAAGCTCTACCTGCTTCCGATGATACTGGGGCTCATCGGGCTCGTCTATCAGTTGTCCCGCAACCTGCGTGACTGGAGCGTGGTGATGCTGCTCTTCGCATTCACCGGCCTGGCCATCGTGGTGTACCTGAACCAGACACCTATGCAACCGCGGGAACGCGACTATGCGTATGTCGGCTCGTTCTATGCCTTCGCGATCTGGGTGGGGCTGGGCGTGTACGCACTCTTCGATGCGGCCCGCACGCTGTCACGCCAGGACCTGCTGTATGGGGTGGGCGGCACCTTGGGCATCGCCGTACTGAAGTTCGGTGTTGAGGCGATCAGCGGCGATGATCACTCCATCTCCTACATGCTCTTCTACATCGGTGCCGTATCGGGTACCGTGCTCGGGCTGATGTACCTGTTACGAGGTATCCGGGACGATCGCGGGCCGGCCATTCTGGCCACGGCCCTCGGACTTGTTGTGCCGCTGGTGATGGTGCGTGCCGAGTGGAATGATCACAACCGGGGCCATCGCACACCCGCACGCGACCTCGCGGCCGATTACCTCGAGAGCTGCGCACCCAATGCGATCCTCTTCACCAACGGCGACAACGACACCTTCCCGCTGTGGTACGCACAGGAAGTGCAGGGCATCCGTACGGACGTTCGCGTGGTGAACCTCAGCCTGCTCAACACCGATTGGTACATCGACCAGATGCGTCGCCGTGCATACGACAGTGATCCTGTGCCTTTCGCCATGCCGGCCGAGAAATACAGGCAGGGTACGCGCGACGTGGTGGCCATCATGCCCCGCGACAAGAACGCGTACATGGACCTGAAGAAGGCCGTGGGCTTCGCGACGGACGACAAGAACATGCAGCAGATCTTCCAGCGCGGGTTACGTGACGCCTATCTCCCCGCGCAGAACTTCATCCTTCCAGCGGACAGCGCATTCGTCTTCGGTCCCCAAGGCATGCTCACGGCCAAGGACACCGCCAACTTCACCCCGCAAGTGAAGTGGAGCATCAAGCGGCAGTACCTGCTGAAGAACCACTTCATGGTGCTGGACCTGCTGGCCAACAATGATTGGGAACGACCCGTGTATTTCGCCGTTACCACAGGTCCGGACAGTTATGTGAACCTGCAGAACTACTTCCGCCTGGAAGGACTTGCCTACCGACTGGTCCCCCTCTACAGCCAGCAGCAGAACCCCAACACGTACGGCACCGTGGGCACGGACATCATGTACACCAACGTGATGGAGAAGTTCAAGTGGGGCGGCATGGACAGTGAGGAGGACATCTACATCGATGAGAACTGGCTGCGCATGAGCACCAACCTTCGCTTGCAGATGGCCACGCTGGCCGACGCACTGGCCGAAGAGGGCATGAAGGACAAGGCCAAGCAGGTGCTTGACCTGGCCCAGGAGAAAATGCCGGAGCGCAACGTACCCTATGACCGGGTGATGCTGACGATCATCGAGGGCTATTACAAGTCGGGTGATACGGCGACGGCGAACGCGATCACCGAACGCTTGTTCACCATCATGGACGAGAACATGAACTACTACCTGAGCCTTTCCCCGGAATTCGCATCGAAAGTGTCGCAGGACATGGACCTCACGCAGATGGTGCTGGAGCGAATGGTACAGAGCACGGGCATGGTACACAAACAAAAGGCGCTTGGCGATCGATTGATGGCGCGCTTCCAGGAGATCGACGCGCTCTACCAGGCCAAGTTGGAGGAGATCAACTCCTTCGGAAGGCGAACCACCAAGGTCCGATTCTAAGCCATGCGCTTCCGCTTCGTCTCCAAGACCATTTCATGGTTACAGCAGCTCGATGGCCGCCTGGTGTGGCGCATCGATCCGCCTGCAGGCGAGCAGCGAGCGGTGAAGGATGTCTACCTGACCTTCGATGATGGTCCGATCCCGGAAGTGACACCCTGGGTGTTGGACACCCTGGCCGACCTTGGCGTGAAGGCGACCTTCTTCTGCATCGGGCAGAACGTGGCGAACAACCCGGCCATCTTCGAGCGTTTGAAGGTCGAGGGCCATGCCGTAGGCAATCACACGTGGGACCACCCCAGCGGCTGGCGGACCAGCGCGCGGAGCTATTACCGCACGGTGCTGATGTGCCAGACCATGACAGGCACGGACATGTTCCGGCCCCCGTACGGTCGCATCACCAACCGCCAGATCAATGCCTTGCGCAGGCGGTTCCAAGTGGTGATGTGGGACGTATTGGCCGGAGACTTCGAGGATGGATTGACCGGAGCCGATTGCGTGGACATGGTGATGCGCAAGGTGCGGCCTGGCAGCATCATCGTCTTCCACGACAACCTCATCAGCCAGGAACGCATGCGGCATGCGCTACCTGTGGTGGTGCAACGCCTACTGGCCCAAGGCTACCAGTTCTGCACGTTGCCCAACAAGGCAGCCTGAGGCGTCCCCTACTCGCCTGCGCGCACCACGGCCCACTCCACGCGCCGGTTCTCGGCATGCTCCGCTTCCGAGCAGACCACTCCCGGAGCGCAATGGTTCTTGAGCCGGGTGGCCCCGTAGCCCTTGGCCGAGATCCGTTCCTTCGTGACGCCGCGACCGATGAGATATGCGGCCATCGCGTCCGCCCGGGTCTGGGATAGTTTCAATTCCTTGGCGAGGTCGCCGCGGGCATCGTTGTGCACGGCGATCTCGATCGCCACCTCCGGGTTCACCTGCAACCGTTCAGCGAGCTTGTCCAATTCGGTGCGCGCGATGGGGTCCAGGCTGGTGCTTCCCTGTGCCCACTTCTGGTGTGGGAGCGCGAGGGGCTTACCTACTTCCATGGGCTCAAAGGCCAGGTCCGCGATCTCGTTCAGGTCGATGATGCCCTGTTGCACACCGATCGTGCGCACAGGCACACTGATGCTGAAGAATCCTGGCTTCTCGAAAAGCACCTCGAATTCCTCATTGGCCTGCAACCGGAAGCTCACATCACCGCCCGGTCCGGTCACCTTCTGGTCGGTTGCGAAGCTGCTGAGGTTCACCACGCTCACGTTCATGCCCTCGATGAAGCCCATGCGGTCCTTGTACCGCACTGCCCCGCGCAACCAGATGCCAGCGTCAGGCACAAGGCTGATATCACGGGCAACGATCTGCTCCTGCTCGATACGCTCGGTGCTCAGGTGTTGTTCACCATTGAACCGACCTTTCATGCGCGCGACCACCTTGTACTCATGGTCCTTCTGGACGGCGAAGGAATAATTGCCATTGATATCAGTCAGCCTGGTCTCCAGGACACGACCGTCGGCATCCACCAGGTCAACCTCCACCTCCACCAATGGCTGCCCATTATCCGCGTCGTATACCGTTCCAGTGCACAGGTAGCGTTGTTCCAGGGCCTGGTGCATGAGGAAGCCGTAGATGTCATCGTCGCCCTGTCCCCCATCCCTATCGCTGGTGAAGTAGCCGCGCTTTCCAGATGGGTCGAGGATCAATGCGAAATCATCCTTCGGGCTGTTCACCGGCGATCCCATGTTGATGGCGAGGGGATACTTGCCATCGGGATCCTGTTTCGCAGCGAAGATGTCGAGCCCTCCCAGTCCGGGTTGGCCCGTACTGGCGAAGAAGAGCGTACCGTCCGCTGAAACGAACGGGAAGGACTCGATGAAGGGCGTATTGATCGTTGGTCCGAGGTTGATCGGTTCGGACCATGTACCGCCTTCATCGCGGCACACGTAGATATCCGTGGCCCCGTACCCTCCGGGCATATCGCTCACGAAGTACAGTTCTCGGCCGTTCGGCGAAAGCGCAGGATGCCCGATCGAGATCTCGGGGTTGTTGAGCGCAAAGGGTTGCGGATCGTCCCACGTGGCGCCGTTCCGCCTCGCCCGCATGATGCCCAAGCGGTTCACCCCGTTCTTGCTCCGGGTCCGCGTATTGCGCGTGAACCATAGCGTATTGCCGGAAGGATCCAGGGCGCACGGACCATCGTGCAAGGGGCCATTGACCGCCCCTTCCAAGGACGTTGCCCGTGTGAGGTCGCCATCGGGCTGGCGGTCGGCGGAGTAGATGTCGAGGAACGGTTGGTCGTTCCATGCCGCCTCGAGGCGTATGCCGGTGCGCACGTTCCGGCTGGAACAGAACAAGACCCCGGACGAGCCGTTCCACGTGGGCGCCATGTCGGAATAAGGGGTGTTGATCGACACGCTGCGCACGGTATACCGGTCCATCCCAAAAGTGAAGTTCTCAGCGAACTCCGTGATGTTGCTATGGGAGGGTTGCCCTTCCAGCCGGGCGATGGCCAGGTACCGGTCCATCCATTCCTCGGCGTCCTTGTATTTCGCGTTGCTTTTCAGCGCCTGGGCATAATTGTACAGTTCGATGGGCTCCAGGTTGAGGAACTTCACCACCTGCGCATACCAGATCTCCGCGTTCTCCGTGTCGCCGAGCTTGGTGTAGCAATCGGCCAGTCGTTTGGTCACGTGCTCGTTCAGCGCGCCCATGTCCGCAGCGATCCTGTACTCGCGCGCAGCGAGCGCATACGCCATGCGGTGGTATTGCCGATCACCTTCGCGGGTATGGGCCTCGGCGCTACCCCCGCTCTGGGCCAACCCCAACTGACCGATCAGGATCAGCAGGAGCATCGATACAATGCGCAATGAGCGTTCCATCAGAAGTAACGTGGAGAGATCGCATTACCGCGGGTGAAGGACAGGTCGTAGGACACCATGATCTCATGGGTCCCCGCGTTATAGGCGGCCATGCGTGTGGTGGTGAGGTCGAACGCATAGCCTGCGCGCAATTGCTCATTGAACCGGTACTGCGCCATCAGCCCGATGCCATTCCCCACGCGGTACATGCCTCCGAACCAGATCTTCTCCCGCAGCAGGAAGTTGGCGTTCAGGTCAAGCGACAGCGGTGCACCTTGCACGGCCCGTAGCATGAACGAGGGCTTGAACTTGAGATCGCGATCGATATCGAACACATACCCGCCGATCAGGAAGTAGTGGCGGAACTCCTGGCTTACGGTAACGTTGCCGTCGTCGCCCAGCTTGTTCTCCAGCAGTTTAGGAATGCTCAGGCCCGCATAATATCGGGGTGAATACCAGAATGCACCGAAGCCGAAGTTCGGCAGCAGTTTACCGCTGATGTTCGCATTGGTGGGGTCGCTCTCCACCGTGCTCAGCGAAGCGATATCGGCCTGGAAGAAGTTCACGCCCCCCTTCAACCCCAGCGACAAGCGTGTATCCTCACCGGTGCGCAGGCGGTAGGCGACATCCATATGGGCGCCGGTCTGTCGGGTGGGCCCGGCCACGTCGTGCATGATGGTACCACCCAATGCCAAGGTTTGCCCCGGTAACGGCGAGTGCAGTGTCAAGGTCTGGGTGGCAGGGGCGCCCGCGAAGCCCACCCATTGATGGCGGGTCAGGGCCATCACGGTGAACACATCCGCACTTCCGGCATACCCAGGATTGAAGGCCAGGGTATTGAACATGTACTGGCTGTACAGCGGGTCCTGTTGGGCAAGCAGGGAAGGTCCGCTCACCAGGAAGGCGATCGCCAGGGCACGCAGGGGTCTAACGCTGGTCATCGGTTCAGGTAGATGAATCCCTTGAAGGCGGTGAGACCAGGCGACAATTCCAACACGTAGTAATAGGTCCCGGTAGGCAGGTCACCCGGTATCAAGGCGTTCTCCGAAGTGCCGTCCCAGCTGACGTCGCCATTGTCATATCCCGCTGCGGCGTAAACCTCCGCGCCCCAGCGATTGAAGATCGCGATGGTGTTGTTCGGATAACCCTCGATCCCCGGGATCAGTAACAGGTCGTTAATACCATCGCCGTTAGGAGTGAAGGACTCAGGCACGAAGACCTCGTCCTCGAACGCACATGGCGAAATGCCTTCGATGGTCCTCGGTGAACACCCGTTGGCATCGTCCACCGTGATCGAGAACGGAACACTGGTCAGCACAGGTTCACTGGTGAACACATATGGTGCCGAACCGCTTAGTTCACCGGCCAGCCCTGAGACGGAATAGCTCAACGGATCACCTCCACTGATGGTGACGGACACCACATAGGTGCGGTCCTGTGTGATACAGGTGAGCACGGTATCCGTGACCTGCACCCCCTCCACTACCGTGATGATGATCTGCGCGACATCCGACCCGCAACCCGGCACAGTGACCGTGTACAGGAACGTGTGATCGTCCGGCTCCAGCCCATTGAGGTCCAGCATGGATCCGGTGAGGCCGCCGCTGCTATCCACATCCGTCCACACGCCACCGGCCTGTGCACCGCCACTGGTCAGGCTCATCAGGTCCAATTCACCAGCGTTGCATCGCACCAGCGTGCTATCGACGCCGGCGTTCGCAGGCAGGTTCACCACGATGGTCACTGCGGAAGTGGTATCGCCACACGGTGCCAGACCGGCCAGGTTATACAGGTATGTGCCGCCCGGTTGGGCAGCTGGATCGAAGGTGGACGGCACCGGGTCGCCACCCGAGGTGGTCCAACTCCCCCCGGTATCCGGACTTCCTCCCAATAGGTCGAACAGGTCGAACGCGGGGGATGTGGTGCACACGACAATGGTGCTGTCATTACCCGGATCGGGGTACGCCGTCACATATAGGGTGACAACCGAGGAAGCTTCTCCACATCCCGGGTCATTCACCGTGTAGCCGAATTGGAACGGTCCGCCCAGGTTCAGCACCGTGGCATCCAATAGACCACTGATGCTATCGACCAGCGCCCCGGTGCCCTGCGCATCGCTCCAAAGGCCTCCGGTGCTGGGTGTTCCCTCCAAGGAGCTGAAGAGGTCGTGGGCGCTGTTACCTCCGCAAATGGTGTCCGTTGCGCTGATGCCAGGGTCCAGGCCATCACTGATCTCCACGGTCACATTGGCCGACGAGCCCGCGCACGGACCGCTGCCCGGAACCGAATAGGAGAACAGGAAGCTCCCCACCGGTAGGACTGAAACATCCAGCGCGCCGTCCACGAAAGCAGCACCCGCCCCACTGATATCGGTCCATGTGCCTCCGGTATCGGCATCCGCCCCAAGCGCCGGGAACAGGTCGACGATATCCGCCGTGTTGCACACGGTGAGCGTGGAATCGGCGCCAGCATTGGGCGCGATGGTGAGCGTTACCGTTAACTGGGCTGAGTCGGGGTCGCAGACGGCGGCACCCTGCACCAGGTAGGTATAGATACCCGAACCGTCGGCGGCAGGATCGAATTGAGGGCCATGGGGTTCTCCATCGGGACCACGCCAGGTGCCACCCGATTGCGGATTCCCGGCAAGTTCAGCGAACAGGTCGAACGCCGCGGCGCTGGAACAGACGCTGATGGCATTGGGATCGCCCGCATTGGGCGCAGCGAGTTCGGTGACGAAGACCGAGGCCTGTGCATCTGCGCATGCGCCGGTACCATCAACGATGTAGATGTATGTGCCGCCGTTATCGATCGCCGGGGTGAAGATGTTCGAATGCTGCACGTTGTTGAACCGCCAGATGCCACCAAGGTCGGGGGTGCCGGTCAGTTGGGCGAACAGGTTAACGGGATCACCATCGGCGCAGATGGTGAGTGAACCAGGGCCGCCTGCATCCGGTGCAATGCTCAGAAGGATGTTCACGCGCGCTGAATCCGCGTCGCAGCCCGACACTTCGGGCACTACGTAGGTGTAGATACCACCCGGGTCGTTGGCGGGATCGAATTGTTCGCCAACGGCCTCCAGGTCGGGACCGTACCATTGTCCGACCGTGTCCGGTGAGCCGCCCAATAGGAGGAACAGGTCGATCTCATTGGCATTGCTGCAAAGGGGGATCGTGTTGTCGTTGCCCGCATCCGGACCCGGGATCACGTTCACCACGAGCAGGATCGAATCGCCTGGACAGTTGACGGATCCGTTCAGCACATAGCGCACGTCCCAGCTGCCGACACCGGCGATGGACGCATTGAACGTACCGTTCGCATCGATGGCATTCGTTCCCTCCAGGTCCACCCAATCCCCTCCCGGTTGCGGAGTACCGGAGATCAGCGAGAAAAGATCGACCACACTACCCTGGCAGAGGTTTGCGGTGGTGGCGTTGCCGGCATCCAGTGCATTGGTCACGGTCACCACCACCGTCGCGGAATCCGGATCGCAGGAGCCGTTCCCGCTCACGACATAGGTGAAGGAATAGTTGCCGGGTTGGACCGAACTGGCATCGAAGATCCCGTTCTGCTGCGGCCCGCTCCATGTGCCGCTCGCCTGCGGACTGCCCTGAAGACCGGTGAGCAGATCAACGCTATCGTCATTCACGCATGCGCTCAGCGCTCCATCCTCTCCAGCATTCGGCGCGGCCACCAGCGTGATGGTCACACTCGATGTATCCGGCAGGCATGGCGCATTACCGGAGATGATGTGGAAATACGTACCGGCCTCATCCACCTGGGGATCGAAGAAGGGGCCGTGTGATGTGCCCAGCGGATAGCTCCAAGTTCCACCAACGTCCGGGTCGCCACCCAACAGGTCGGTGAGGACCAATGGACCTGAGGTGTTGCAGATCAATTGGGCAGTGGAGATCCCGGCATCCACGGCCTGTGATATGAAGACCTGGACCCTGGCCGTATCGTTCACACAAGGTGCAAGGGCGTTCACCACGTAGGAGTACTGACCCGCCGCATCGGCGTCGGGATCGAACACCCCATCAAAGGACTGTCCGGTGGGCCCGAACCAATTGCCGGTGGCATTGGGCGAGCCACCGAGGGCCGTGAACAAGGGTCGGTCGGCATCGCTCGTGCACAAGGACAGGAAGCCATCAACGCCAGCCACCGCAGGTGTATTCTCCTGCACGGTCACGGACGAAATGGAGTTGGGGCACGGTGCAACACCTTGCACCGTATAGAAGAACACGCCGGGGGAATTGGAACTCGGGATGTACACCCCCGGATTCCCCGGAGGTCCGCTCCATGATCCGTTCGGGTTCGGGTTGCCGCCCAAGGAATTGATCAACGGGAAGGCGTTCTCGTTCCCACACGTTACGCGCAGACCATTGATCCCTGCGACGGGGACCTGGTTCACAGTGACCATGACGGTAGCACTATCGGATTGACAGGGAGCCGTGGCGGTCCGCTTATAGCGGTAAATACCGGCAGGATCCGTTCCGGGTTGGAAAATACCGGAGTGCACCTGACCACCCGGTTTGCGCCACGTTCCACCGGACTGGGGACTTCCTGTCAGATAAGGGAACAAGGGCGCATCAGCGCTATTCGAGCAGAAGCTGGCCGACCCGTTCTCCCCTGCATCCACCCTCGGGTAGAGGGTGATGGTCAATCGCGACGAGTCATTCGCACAAGGCGATTGCCCCTCCACCACATAGGTGTATACGTACACACCAGCGGGGGTAGTGTTCGGTGAGAAGATCCCATCATGGGGCGTGGTCCCTTGGAACCAATCACCACCCAGCGTCGGATTCCCCGATAACCGTTGCACCATGCTGAACGACGCGGAGCTCGTGCACTCGGAGATGGAGGTGTTATTGCCCGCGTTCGGTACCGTTGACTCCTGCACCGTCACCGAAGCAGTGGCGGAAAGGCAGGGTGCAATACCTTGAACAGTGTAGGTGTAGGTGCCCGGTAAATTCGTGCCTGGCACGTAGGTCCCGTTGAAGTTGTTCGCCCAGGTACCGTTCAGGGCCGGTGTCCCTCCCAAGCGGGTGACCAGTTGCACCGGGCCATTGGCCGGGCAGATGGACGTATTGGCGGTGATACCGGCATTGGCCTGCGTGTTCTGGAACACGGAAACGTAGGCCGTGTCGTTGGGGCAGTAGGCATCACCGGCCAATACGTAGCTGAAATCCCCTTGCGGTGTGGTGCCGGGTGTGAAGATGCCGTTGGCGATCACCACGTTGTTCCCATCGCGCCATACACCTCCGTTATCGGGTGCGCCGTTCAAAACCTGGAACAACAGGAACGGCGGGTTGTTGCTGCAGACCACCGTGTCGCCATCCAACCCCGCAAAGGCTTGATCACGCACGTCAATGGTCAATTGGGTGGAAACGGGACCACAACTTCCTGTGCCCTGAACGGTATAGGACCACGTGCCCTCAGGATCCAGACCTGGAACGAACGTGACCGCATGGGCCTGGCCTTGGGGGTCGGTCCATGAACCCGTGGTAGCGGGGGAACCACCCAATGCAGCGGTCATGTTGAACGGAGCACTGGACTCGCATACCGTGCTCGAAGCGGATAGACCGGCATTGGGTGCAGCCGTTTCGGTTACGGTGACCACGGCCGTATCCGCTGTGCATGGGGAGCTGCCTTGTACGATGTAGAAGAACACCCCACTGCTATTGACCGCAGGATCGTACACACCACTGAAACTGGAAGGAGGGGACTGACGACGCCAAATGCCCCCGGTCTGTCCACCGGTGATGGAGTTGAACAGGGTATTGGGCAGGGAGTTGCTACAGAGCTGCACGGAGGCATCTGAGCCGGCTTGTGGACGCGCGATAACGGTGACCGTGGCCGTGGCCGAATCGGATGCACAGCCCACCGCACCGGTGAGCACATAGCGGAACTCATACGTTCCCGGACCATCGGCGGAGGCGTTATAGAATTGGCTTACGACCTGGTTATTCTGAACGCGCTTCCATGTACCCCCTTCCTGCGGATTGCTGCCAAGGCAATTGAACAGGTTGTACGCCGTGTTCGAACTACACACGTTGCACGACCCGTTGCTACCGGCCTCCAGCATGGCCTCGATACGCACTTCCACATGGGCGATATCCCCCGAGCATTGGCCGTTCGGAGGCAGGGTATATCGGAAGTCATAGTCACCTGGTGGGACGCCTGTGGAAATGAATGTCGAGCCTGACAAGCTGCCGGGGGTGATGTTGTCCAAGGCCGTCCACGTGCCCCCGGGATCCGGACCGTTCTGTAGCACCGGGAACAGGTTGACGGAATTGGTGCCCACACACACGGTGATGGTACCGTTCTCTCCCGCATACGGTGCGGCATTCTCCGTGACCGTGACCGTGGCCGATGCATCGGGGCATGGCGCTATACCCTCGACCAGGTACGTATAGACGCCCGGATCGCTGGTCGCCGGCGTATAAATGCCGGTGCTTGCACCAGGGCTCCAGGTCCCGTCGGCATCCGGTGTTCCGCCCAACCGACTGAAGAGGTTCAACGCCGGATCCGTGCTACAAACAGTGACGGCACCATTGCTGCCCGCCACAGGCAAGCGTTCCTCGTTCACCGTTACCGTGGCAGAGGCGGATACACAGGGGGCAGTGGCCTGAACCGTGTAGGTGTATGCACCCTCGGTGCTCACGCCAGGGGAATACGTGCCATTCCCCGGGCTCCATGTGCCGCCTGCCGTCGGACTTCCGCCCAACAGGGGGAAGAGGGTCACAGCCGTGCCGTTGCTGCATACCGATGTCGAGCCATTGGTACCGGCGCTCGGCTGCTGGTGCACCGTCACAGTGACGATGCTGGTATCATTCACACAAGGCGGTGATCCCGTGATGATGTATTTGTAGGCACCCGGAGCCCCCGTGGCCGGATTGAACGTACTCCCACCCAAGGGGGCGTTCGACGGTGTATACCAGGTGCCATTGCCTCCGGGTGAGCCCCCCAAGGAGTTGAAAAGATTGACCGGAGCACTGGTGTTACACAGCACGCGCGTGCCATTCGTGCCCGCATTGGGAGCAGGATTCTCATAGACGGTCACCGTGGCCGAATCGGCAGGGCATGGGGACGTACCGGCTTTTACGTAGGTGTAGACGCCTTGTGGATGACCGAGGTTGGTGGGATCATAGTTACCGCTGAAGCTCACGCCGGTAGGTCTGTACCAGATACCTCCCGTCTGAGCGCCGCCGCTCAAATAATTGAAAAGTGCCACCGGTGCACCGTTGCTGCACACAACGACCGAACCGTTCGTGCCGGCGTTCGGCGGAACGACCTCGGTGACCGTAACAGTGGCGACATCATTGGCGCAGGGCGCGGTACCGAGCACCGTATAGGTATACACCCCTTGAGCGCTCGTTCCCGGATCGTACACCCCCGATGGAAATGGCTGGTTCAGGGGGCTCGTCCATGTACCCCCGGGGTCCGGAGTCCCACCCAGCCTCGAGAAGAGGTCGAAATTCGCACCGGAACTGCAAACGGTACGGGTACCATTACTGCCGGCTTCCGGCGCTTGGATCTCGGTCACATCGATCGTCGCCGTTGCGTTCGCACAAGGCGCTACTCCAGCTACGGTGAAGGTGTACACCCCCGGCAACATGGTCGGTGGATCATACTGATTGTTGGTCACTGTACTTGGTCCCATCCATGTGCCGGCGGAGGTGGTGCCCAAGGCCGTACGCATATTGAACGATGCACCGTTGGAGCAGGCGGACCTGGTCGTGCTGATCCCCGCGTTGGGGGCCGCTTGCACCGTGACCGTCACAGTGGCCGTGGCATTTACGCAAGGGGCGGTACCGTTCACTTGGTACACATATGCCCCCGCCACATCGGTCCCAGGCTGGAAGGTGCTGCTGTGTGAAGCTCCGCCCGGGGCTGTCCACGTGCCACCTGCGTCCGGTGTTCCACCCAGTTCGTCGAACAGGTCAAAGCTCGCCGCGTTGGAACACACCGTAAGGCTTCCATTGGTCCCGGCGTCCGGAGCTGGGCGAATAGTGATGGACAGCGTGGCCGAGGCATTTGTGCAAGGGGATGTGCCGGTGACCGTGTACACGTAATTACCGGACAACATTGAAGAGGGCGAGAACTGCCCGTTGACCACGGCACTCGGCCCGGACCAGGTGCCACCGCTCTGCGGGGTTCCGGCCAGCTGCCCGAGCATGGCAAAAGCAGCATCGCTGGAGCACACCGTGATGCTTCGGTTCTGTCCGGCGTTCGGGGCCTGCACTTGTGTGACCGTGACCGTGGCGGAGGCATCATCGCATGGCGACACCCCGGGGACCGTGTAGACGTACTGGCCGGATGTGGATGTACCCGGGGTGAAGACATCGCTCACAAGCGAGCCGTTCAACGTCCACTGTCCGCCCACTTCCGGATCTCCGCCCAACTGGGAAAAGAGATCAAAGGCCACGGCGTTGCTGCACACCGTTACCGTCCCGTTACTCCCGGCATCAGCACCGGTAAGAATGCTCGCCGTCCAACCCGGTGCGGTCGTGCTCGCATCGCTGCTCCAAACGAAAGTGAGACAACCGCTGGGATCAGAGGAGATGAAGGTCTGTCCCAGTAGCGACTGGGCCCCATTGCCTACGGCGAGAACGCTCCCTGTGGTGCCAACGCCATTGTAGATGGTCAGGGCGTCAACCGTGCCCGCCTGCACGCTCCACGCGGTGAACTCGACCTCGCTGAAGGGCCCGCTCCCCGCACCACCGGTCGGGCAGAGCACGGCGGTCATCGATTGAGCGTTGCCGTAATTCCCGCCCGCGCCACCGCTATCGTAGAATGTTCCGGAGCAGGTCTCCCAACTGGCCCCGTCGGCCATCAGGAAGGTCTGCGCCATGAGCGGCGTAGCGACCGATAGGATAGCGGTCAGGCAAGCCGCGCGGACCGGAGCGAGATATGAAAGGGTCAAAAGCACGTTCGGTCAGGGCCGCCATAGCACGCGGGGCTGCAAGTTAGGGGCTAACCCTAGGGGAATGCCAGCCATGAGCGGGTGCGGACGACGATACTGTCGACGAATCGCCGAAAGCAGCCGACAAAATCCAAGACACCAGCGGATATGCACCATGGCATCCTCTGGACGCGGGCCATGTCCACTTCGTCGTCCGGGTGCAACAGGTCCTTCTGCCGCTGCCCATCATACTCTTCCGCTCCTGATCACTCAGTGGCCGGAGGTTCGGCCGTTACGGGTTTGGGCGCAGGACCGGTCTTGCCGAAGGTGATGCCGAGCATCACCTCGTGCGTGCCATTGCTGTAGCGATTCAAATTCGTGGTGGTAACGTCGTAGCTGTAGCCGAACCTGAAGGTCTTCTTCATCCAATAACCCACCATGATGGCGATCGCATCATTCGTGCGGTAGGTAGCACCCAACCAGATCATCTCCTTGTACCGCAACGTTGCGGTCAGGTCGATCTTGGCCGGGACCGGATCCACGTATTTCACCAGGAACGACGGCTCCAGCCGCACATCATCGCTCAAGTGGATACGATATCCGCCCATGGCGTAGTAATGGCGTGCCAGGGTGCTCATCGAATTATCGGAGTCGTCATAGAACCACACACGGTTGCGCAACAGTTGCGGCGCGGAGGCACCGAACCACCAATTGTCATGGTGCAACAACAGCCCGAAGGTGGCGTCCGGCACGGTCTTTCCGCGTAATTGACCATCCATCAGCGGATCATATCCATCGTGGAACGTGATCTTCGAGCCATCGATCAGGAACTGTTGAAGACCAAACGACAATCCGAATCCAAGGCGGATCCGGTCGTTGAGCCGTAGTTGATATGTGTAGCTCACCTGGGCACCTGTGCGTCGGGTCGGACCGACGTTGTCCGTGTAGATGTACCCGCCCAAGCCCATGTTCCGGCCCAGGGGGCTGGTCGCACTGAGCATGAATGTGCGTGGAGCGTCCTGTATGCCCACCCACTGGTTGCGATGTGCACTGTGGATCTCGAACCAAGGGCGGCTCCCGGCCACTGCAGGGTTATACAGGTAGTCGTGGCTGACGTACTGGCTCAACTGGGGCAGTTGCTGTGCCCACGAACCGCTGGTGATCAGCGCGACGAACGAAAGTAGAATGGTGCGACGCATGGTCATGTGGTGTTAGCGGATCACGGTAAGTGGACCGGTGTACGGCTCAGGGAAACGCTCATCGTTGAGCTCGATGGCGTAGTAGTAGGTGCCAACGGGTACGAGGCCATCATTGTACCTGCCATCCCACGGTATGGCATATCCGGTACTGGTGAAGAGCAGTTCACCCCAACGGTTGTACACCTCCACCGTGCAATCCGGGAATTGATCGATGTGATCGATCTGCCATACGTCGTTGGATCCATCGCCATTCGGCGTGAAGCCCGAGGGGATGATGACCCGCGGCACCACAGTGATCAACACCGAATCAAGGCCGGTGCATCCATCCGGTGTGGTCACGGAGAGGACGAACAACGTGGTGCTGGACAGGTCCGCTGTCGGGTTCGGGGCATTCGCCTGGCTCACCAGTGAATCCGGGGACCAGATGAAGCTGCTGCCAGCGGGCCCGCTGGGTGAACCGCCCAAGGTGACCTCGCCCGCCAGGAAGATGCTCTGATCCGGGCCAGCGTCCGCCAAGGGGAGTTGAAGGACGATCACCTCCACCGTGTCCGCATCGGCACACGGACCATCGGAGACCGTAAGCACATAGGTGTGCACCCCGGTTCCCGGTACTCCGATGTCCAGCGTGGGTTGTGTGCCGACCGTCGCTCCTTGATCATCGGTCCAGACATAATTCACCGCTCCCAAGCTGCCCGAGCCATTGAGCACCACACCCGCACCGAAGCACTGCTGCACATCCGGCCCGGCATCGGCCACTACGGTGACCAAGGCCGCCACCGGCACCAGCACCTGTTGAACGCATCCGTTCGCATCGGTGACCGTGACGGTGTGGTCACCTGGGAGAAGGCCGGTGATATCCTCGGTGTCGGCCGTGAATCCGTTCGGTCCGTTCCACAGGATGGTGAGGGCCGGCGTACCACCTGTGATGGTGGCCGCGATGGACCCGTCCGGTGCAGTGCTGCAACTTGCATCCACTACCTGATCAATGGTAATGGTGATGGCATCGGGCTCGGTGATCACATAACTGAAGGTGGAATCGCAACCAACGGCATCCGTTACGGTCACCGTCCACGTTCCAGGGCAGAGTCCAGTGGCCAGGTCGGTCCAGTCTCCATTCGGCGGTGCGGGTTCCCAGTCATATGTCAACTGGCCGATGCCACCGTTCGCCGATAGCGTGATCGTGCCATCGCAAGCGGCATGGCACTGCACCTGGGTGACCGTAGCGTTTTCGCTGATGTCCGTGTACGGCAGCATGGTGAAGGGGAACGTATTGGAACAACCCAGTGAATCCGTGACCGTCACGGACCAGTCACCCGCGCACAATCCGTTCACGGAGGTCACGCCCGTAGCGAACGTGTTGCCGTTGGCATCGTTCCAGACAATACCGAACCCGCCTGCCCCACCGCCGGGGGTGACAGCGGCCGTTCCATCACAAGGTCCAAGGCAGGTCTCCCCCTGGAAGGTCAACCCGGATGTGATCTCAGCGCCCTGGTCAACGGTGAAGGGTCGCAGTACCTGGCATCCATTGGCGTCATCAACGGCCACCGCGTAATCCCCAGCGCACAGTCCCGACAGGACCGTATCCCCTACGAGGATCACCTGGCCCATGTTATCGAGCCAGGAAACGGTGTAGCCTGGCACTCCTCCTGTGATCGTGGCAATGGCCACGCCATTGCAATCGCCGAAGCAGATGTTATCCGTAACACCGACCGTGACGTTCAACACAGGTGGATCAGTGATGGTGAAGGCATAGGTGGTATCACAGCCATGTGCATCGGTGATGATCACCGTGATCGTGCCAGCGCACAGGTCAAGCGCCAGGCTGTCGCCCTGTCCGTTGGGGGGTGGCGGTGACCAGAGGAACGCATACGGCCCGGTACCGCCCTGGGGGGCCAGTACAATGTCCGCATCGCACACACCATTGCAGCTGACCGGGGTGATCTGCGCATCCGCGGTGAGGGGCTGTGGCTCCGTGATCAAGATGTCCTGCACGATGCTGCACCCGACGGAATCCGTGATCAGCACGGTATAGCTGCCAGCACAGAGGCCGGTGACCGTGCCGGTACTGTCACCGTCCACGGGATCAGGTGCCCAGTCGTACGTGAAGGGCGCCACACCGCCCGTTGGCGTAACGGAGGCCGAACCGTCGCACGCTCCTGCGCACGAGGCCGGCGTGGTGATGGGGTTGGGAACGATCGGTTGGGGATCGATGACGAGTGATGTATCGATCGTCACACAACCGAGGCCGTTCGTAACTACCACGAAATAGGTACCAGGGCAGAGACTGTCAATGGTCGACGTGGATACGCCCAGATCATTGCCCAGCGCGTCGTACCAGGCCACAGTGCAGCTCGGTTCGGAACAGACGAACGCCGCCGCCACCGCACCATCGCAGCTGCCCGGGCAGGTGACGATATCAGTGGACGCGTTCACCACTTCACCGTCCGCATCGCTCACAGGGACAAGGGCCGCGGATGAGCAGCCATTGCCGTCCGTCACGGTCACTTGGTAGAAGCCCGCACACACTCCGCTTAGTACACTGTCCGTACCAAGCAACTGCCCGTTCAGCGTCCAGGCATATGCGAACGGCTGGGTTCCACCGGTCGCCACAACGGAGGTGGAGCCGCTGCACACACCACAGGTGCTTTGTGCACTGCTCGTGGCCAGTACCAAGGGCTGGGGTTCGGTCACCTGGAACGTGATCAATGTGTCGCACCCGGCCGGCGCACTTACCAAGACGCTCCACGTTCCAGCACACAGCTCACTTACATCCGCGGTGCCCTGCCCCACTGGCGGGGCCGGATCCCACTGATAGGTGAACTGGCCGCTTCCACCCACGGCGAGGACGGAGATGGCGCCATCGCACGCTGCATTGCACGTAACATCCGTGACCTGACCGCTGACCTGCAGGGGGTCGGGCGAAAGGATGACCACCGCGATGGTGGTATCGCATCCCAGGGAGTCCGCGATGGTCACGGTCCATTGGCCTGCACAAAGCCCGGTGACCGATGCCGTGCTGTCACCTCCAGGGGGATCAGGTGTCCAATCATAGGTATAGGGTGCAACACCGCCGGTCGGCGCCACCGATGCACTACCGTCACACGTGCCTGAACAGGAGACGGGTGACGTGGTGAGATCGGGGACGACCAACTGTGATGGTACCACCAATGCGGTATCGATCACGCTGCATCCGGCCCCGTTCGTTACCTGCACCAGATATGTACCGACACACAGGTCGACCAGGGTGAACTGGTTCAATGCCAGCACTTGGGCCTGCGCATTGTACCAGGTGATCTCGCAGGGCCCATTGATGCAGTTGAACGCCACCGAGACCGAGCCATCACAATTGTTGGCACAGCTCGTCTGGCCGCCTGTGATCGTGAGGTCCTCACCCGTGGCATCGCTCACCACGGCGACAACGCTCGCGCTACAACCGTTCACGTCCTGAGCGGTTGCCGTATAAATGCCCGCGCACAGGCTTGTGAGCGCATTGCCGTTGCCGACCACGTTTCCAGACACATCGGTCCAGGTGATCGTGATGGAGCCTGTGCCGCCGCTCACCTGCACACTGGCCGTACCGTTGCACTGGAGGCATTGGCTGGGCGTAACGGCAAGGGAGAAGCCGATGAGCTGCGGGTCCGCCAGGGTGAAGGAGAATGTACTGTCACATCCATTGGCATCCGCCACGTTCACGGTCCATGTGCCCGGGCATAACGAGAATGCCGTGCTGACCCCTTGTCCGTTGGGTGGTATGGGGCTCCATGTGTACTGGTATGCTCCCGTTCCGCCCATTGTATTCAGGTCGATCACACCATCGCACGCTCCAGGGCAGGATATACCCTGAACGCTCGCAGCAGCTTCCAGTGGCTGGGGGCCAAGGATCAGCACATCCGCATTGATCGCGCATCCATTGGCGTCGGAAACGGTGAGGTCATAAGTACCCGCGCAGAGCCCGGTAACGTTGGGCGTTCCCTGGCCTGCGCCCGGTTCGGGGCTCCACAGCAGCGTATAGGGTGCCACGCCTCCCGTGATACCGACCCCGGCGGTACCATCACAACCTCCAGCACAGGATACCGGCGTTGTGCCGATCTGTAGGAGGATCGGTTCCGGTGCGATCACCTGGGCCGTATCGAACCGGATGCATCCATCGCCATTGGTCACCTGGGCGAAGTACACGCCGGCGCAGAGCCCGGAGATCGTGTCGGTGGACAGGAAGAGCGGGAAGCCTTGCGGGTCATACCAGGCCACCGTACATGCCGGGGTTCCGCAGGTGTAGTTAACGCTCACCGTACCATCGCAACTGGTCGGACAGGTAACGTTGTCATCGGTGGTCGCGGTGACCTCCGCATTGCTGTCGCTGATGGGTACATCGAGTTGTACGGCACAGCCGAACGCATCGATGGCCGTGATGGGGTAAAGGCCCGCGCACAGACCGGTCTGCACGGTGTCCTGCGTGATCTGGCTGATAGGAGGGCCCCAGATGAAGTTGAACGGACCGGCACCATCGGGGTCCAATGTGATGGATCCCACACAGACCTGGCACGCGCTTTCCACCACGCTCACGCCTACGCTGAACACAGGTGGTTCCACCAAGGTGGTGGATGAACTGGCCGCACACCCCGTTGAATCCGTGATCTGAACGGTCCACGTACCCGCACAAAGCTGTGAGACGGAGGCGGTACCCTGGCCAACAGGAGGATCCGGGCTCCAGACGTAGGTGAACGGACCTACCCCACCGCTGGAGTTGACGACGATGCTGCCGTTGCATTCGCCATTGCAGCGGATGTTCTGCACCAAGGGCGAGAGGATGATCGGATCAGGGCCGGTGACCTGGATCGTCACGAGCGTATCGCAACCGTTCGCATCGGTTATGAGAACGTCATAATTCCCCACGCACAGGTCCGTGACATTGGCCGTGCCATCGCCGTTGATGGGGTCAGGTGACCAGTCATAGGTGTAGGGCCCTTGTCCACCGGACACCGCCAGCGACACCGCGCCATCGCAGGCTCCTGCGCAACTCTCCGGGGTAACGGTGGCTCCGGATTGTATCGGGGCGAACGGAGGCACGATGAAGGACTCCGTCGTATCACATCCCAATGAATCGGTGATGGTTACCAGATACGTGGTACCCGTGCACAGCCCGTCCACGAAATATTCGCCCTGGCCACTGGCAGGAGGTGGCTGCCAGAAGATGGTATATCCCGGGTTGCCCCCGCTGGGGAATACCGCTGCCTGCCCCGAGCACGTATCGTTGCAGTTCACCGCCTGCACACCGAGGCTCGTGGTGAGGGGTGATGGTTTTGTGATCAGGAACGTGACCGTTGTATCGCAGTCGGCCGCATCGATGATGCGCACGCTCCATTGACCGAGGCACAATCCGCTCACATCCGGAGTGCCCTGCCCTGCTCCAGGCTCGGGGAGCCAATCATACGTGTAACCAGGTATTCCTCCGGTAGGCGCCACGCTGGCGGAACCATTGCACAGGAAGGCACACGTGGCATTCGCTGAGGTCAGGTTCGGTTCGATGGGCTGTTCCGGAAGCACCGTGAAGTTCCACACCGTGTCGCAACCGGCGGAATCCGTTACCGTCACGCTCCAATCGCCGGCGCACAGGCCGTCAACGCTGGAAAGACCCTGCCCGGCCGGAGGCACGGGTACCCAGAAATAGGTATAGCCACCCGCACCGCCGATGGGGTTGAGGGTCGCTGTTCCATCACATGGTCCGTTGCATGTCTCATTGGTGAAGGTGCCATTGGGAAGAATGGGGTCAGGCGCCGTGATCTGGATCACCAGCAACGTATCACATCCGGCCATATCGCCGATCTGCACGGTCCATGGCCCAGGACACAGGCCACTGATGCTGGGTCCGGAGCCGGTGGGCGGTGGGGGTGTCCAGGAATAATCATACGGCGGTTCGCCACCCGTGACGTCCAACACGATCGTACCATCGCACACATCGAAGCAGGATGCATTGGTCACGGTTGGAACGGCTTGGATCCCACTGGGCGTATTGATGACGAACTGCACGGTGGTGTCACAGCCGACGGAATCCGTGAACGTCACGCTCCACAGGCCGGGGCACAGGTCACCTGCATTGGGCGTGTTCTGACCGGAGCCGGGTTCCGGGCTCCACACGATGTCCACTTGGCCGGAACCTCCGGTGTAGGTGGCTGTGGCCGTTCCGTCACATGCGCCACCACAGCTCGAGAAGGTGGTGGTGACCGTGGGAGAGAGCGGCGCAGGAGTATCGATGACGAAGGCGATGGTGGTGTCACAAGCGGCCGTGTCGGTGATGGTCAAGGTGTAGTTACCCGCGCACATCTGGGTCGCTGCAGCCGTGCCTTGTCCCGCACCGGGTGAAGGTGTCCATACATAGGAATAGCCGGGTGTTCCACCTGCGGTCGTGCTGGTGGCCGTACCGTCGCATGTACCGTAACAAGTGACATGCGTGGTGAGAAGACCCGGGACAAGGGGCTGTGGCTCCGTGATGTCGAAGACCAGTGTGGTATCGCAGATCCCGTCAGAAACGAGGACCTGCCATGTGCCCGCGCACAGTCCCAAGGCCTGTGACTGATCCGGACCATTCGCCGGTGTCGGTGTCCATGCATAGGTGAACGATCCGGAGCCCCCGGTTACGCCGAGATCTATGCTTCCATTGCATGTTCCAAAGCAGGTGGCGTTGATCACCGTGGCATTCGCATCGATAGGCAATGGCGCCCCGATGTTGAAGGCGATCACCGTGTCACATCCCGTGCTATCGGTAACGGTGAGCGTGTAGTCCTGCGCGCACAGCCCGGTTGCATTGGGCGTGTTCTGTCCGCCACCTGGCTGGGGGGCCCACAGAAAGTCAAGTGTACCATAACCACCGGTGGCCGTGGCCGATGCGGTGCCGTTGCAGAAATCGGGGCATGTGGCATTCTGCGTTTGAAGCGTGACAACGATGGGAGGTGGCGGCAGGATCGTGTAGGGCAGCACCTGGATGCAGTCCAGCGAATCGGTGACCGTTAGGGTGTACACCGCGGCGCAAAGGCCGGTGGCCGTGGCATTGCCTTGTCCACCATTGGGAATTGGCGTCCAGTCATAGGAATACGGTGCGGTGCCTCCGCTCACGATCGCCGTGGCCGTGCCGTCGCAGTTGGTGCCGCAGGTCACGTTGGTCTGCGATGGCGCGATATCGATCGGGGGCGGCTCGGTGAGCACAACGGTGAGCACCGTGTCGCATCCGGCATCATCGGTGATCGTTACGATCCACGTCCCGGCGCATAAACCGGAAGCCGTTCCGGTGCCGTCACCATTGGGGGGAGAGGGCGTCCATGCAAAGGTGTACACCCCTGTGCCGCCCGTGGGGTCACAGGTGATCACCCCGTTGCACGCACCTGCGCATGTGATGGGCGTGATCACCTCATTGGGCAGGATGGGTGCGGGTTGTGTGATGATGAACTGGACCGTGGTGTCGCAACCGGCATCGTCCGTGATCGTGAGGTCATAGGTTCCCGGGCACAACTGGGAAGCGCTGGCGGTGAACTGCCCGACAGGAGGGGTGGGTTCCCAGAAATAGGTATACACGCCCGAGCCTCCGCTGGCGCTAACGCCCGCCGTTCCGTCGCAATCGCCGTTGCAGGTCACGTTGGTGCTCACCTGGACCTGTATGATCGGGGAGGGTGAACCCACGAACACGCTCACCAACGTGTCGCAATCGGTGGATTGGTCGGTGATACGGCATTGGTATGTGCCGGCACAAAGTCCTGTGCGGGAGCTGGTGGTCTGGCCGCCTGGGATCCACAAGTATCCGAAAGGGCCTGCTGCGCCAGTGGGTGCGAAGCTCACCTGCCCGTCGCACACATCGGAACAGGTGGCCGGGATGATGGTGGCATTGGGAACGATCGGGGGAGGTTCGGCGATGGTGAAGAACAGCGTGGTATCACAACCGTTCGCATCGACCAGAAGCAAGGTGTAGTCGCCCGCACACAATTGCGAAACGCTGCTGGACCCATCGCCGACCGGAGCGCCGGGCTCCCAGTCGTACGTGATATTCCCCGTACCACCGGTCACCGATACGCTGGCCGCACCATCGCAACTGCTATTGCAGGCCGGGGGCGTAATGTCCAGGACCGAGCTGATGGGATCAGGCCCTAAAGTGAAAACCGTGTCGAACAGGCACAGGTTCGCGTCCTGGATCTGCAACGTGTTGGCCTCGGCGCAGAGCTGGTTGAACGATGCGCTCGTACCGGCAAAATTGTTCCAATTGAACGTGTAGTCGGATCCCGTTCCACCTACGGGCAGCGCGGTCCCACTTCCATCGCATACCGTTGCGCACGTAGGTGGCGTCAGCGGGGGGAAGAAGATCACGCCCAACGGTGGTGGCCCCAGCACCTGCACCGTGGCCGCACACCCGATGCCCTGGCCTTGGTCCGTGACGATCACCAGCTTATTGCCCACGCAGGTGTTGGACCAGGTCTGTGTATTCGGCCCACCTCCGCTCCACAGGAAGGTGAACGGCCCAACGCCGCCGGAGACCGTAACGGTCACCACCGCGTCGCAACTTCCATTGCACTTAACGTTATACCCATTGAAGTTGGTGAGCACCTGGGCATTGATCGTGAAGGGCGTCTGGCCCGCACCCGTTCCACAAACCGAACTGCCCCGTTCCGCCGCGTCCGCATCCCTCGCCGCAGGGCCCCACTCCAGCTCCTCCTCACCGACGAACAGATGCGAGCGGCCCTGTTCAACCACGCCGGACAGGGTGCCCGGCTCGAACGCATGTGCCAGGAGAATGGCCGATCCATCGGCGATCATCAACTTCTCGCTCCTCCCGTCGAATCGCAGTGTGCCCGCCCGCAATGTATTTCCGTTGGTCACGAGGGTTCCCTCCCTCAAGGTGATGGACCGCGCCTCCGTGAGCGTCAGGTCGGTCCGCATGATCCAGGGTCCCATGCCATCGATCACCACATCACTGTTGATCACCGATCCGCGCGTATCGAGCACCACCTCTCCGGCCCCATGAGCAAGGACGAGGGCGCCATCGAAGATCCAGTTCACCTGTCCCTTGAAGCGCAGGTCGCCCTGCACGCGCATCTCAGCGCGGGTATTACCGGTCAAGGTGATCGCGCCTGAGGTGCCGTCCACCGTCAACCTGGCACACATGGCAGCCCGATCCACGGACACAGCGACCGCCTGCACCGGTCTGATGCTCACGGATTCATTGGCTCGCGGCACACCGGCACCGCCGGGACCATCTGCGGAAAGCGCCCAGTGCTGCGCATCGCTCCATGCGCCGCTTCCGCCGACCCAGTGTTTCACCTGCTGGGCCTGTGAGGCGAGGGTGAAGGTGATCGCACATAAAAGGAGCAGGGTGCGTGACGTCATCGGGCGGTGGGTATATGTGTCTCTCATTCGAATACGGGGCATCGTACGATCTCTTTGGCGGGATCATTGGCACCACAGGGGTAGATCGCCAGGATCAACTCGTGGGTATTGGTGTTATTCACCCGAAGGCGGCTGGTGTTCACGTCATAGCTGTATCCCAGCGTGAAGTACTTCAGGAAGGGCACTTTCAACATGAAGGCCACCGCATCCTGGTTCCGATAGCTCACGCCCAAGCCAACACGCCGCCGGTATTCCAGCATCATGTTCACATCCAAGGCCATGGGGGAGCCGGGGGAATACTTGATCAGCGCGCTGGGTACCAGGCCCAGGGTACGGTTCAACCGCACCCGTTTACCTCCGCTGATCATGATATGCCGGGTGAGCCGGCCGGCCGTTCCCAGGTCCTTGATCCGATTTCCCAGGGCCTGCGGCATTGAAAGGCCTGCCCAACCGTTCTTCCCGTACAGCCAAATGCCCGGTACGATCTCCGGATACACCAGCACGCTGCCGTCGAACGCCAAGGCAGGGTCGTCCGCATCCACTACCGTGACCTTCCCCAGGTCGATCTTCTCCTGCTTCACCCCGCCGAACAGGCCCATGCTCAGGTAATGATCCTTGGCCACCTGAATGTGATATGCATAGGCCAGGTACAGCGCGGAACTACCCAGTGGACCGGTCTGGTCGGACTCGATGAACGCACCGACCCCATGGCGGTGTTTGACGAAGGGCTTGCCTTTCGGCCGCAGGTACCCATGAAGGGTGACCCAGCCGGTGGTGGGAGCACCGGGGAATCCGACCCATTGTTTACGGAAGCCCATTCGCACATCCATGCAGTCCTTGCTGCCCGCAACGGCCGGGTTGATCGCGAAGTAGTTGAATACGAACTGCGTGTACTGGGGCACTTGCTGCGCACGCGCCCCTTCCAGGAACAGCAGGAGCAGGAGGAGAAGACCCGGGCGCATCAGTTCACGATGGTGAGATATCCGGTATAGGGATCTGAGCGGCCCTCCAGGGTGTTCAGGTCGATCACCCAGTAATACGTGGCCGTGGGCAAACCCTTGCCATCGAAGGCCTCACGGTAGCCCACACTATGGAACACCCGTTGTCCCCATCGGTCGTAGATGCTGACATCGCACTCAGGATAGTCGCGGATGCCGAAGATCTCCCACACGTCATTCTTCCCATCGCCGTTCGGGGTGATCGTGTTCGGCGGGTCGATCAAGCGCCGCACCTCAACGAGCACATCATCGGTATACACGCAGCCGTTGATGGTCGTTTCCACCGTGTAGGTCGTGGTCTCGTTCGGTTCCGCAAAGGGGTTCGAACCGGTGCTGCTGCTCAACCCGCTCGATGGGCTCCATTGATAGGTGGTTCCGCCGGTGGCCTGAAGTTGCACGCTATTGCCATCGGCCAGGATCACATCCGCGCCTGCCGAGAAATCCACCCCCACGATATCCGCACCCGGCCCCGATGTGGCGATGGTGAAGCCGCATTGGGCAGGGATCAAGGCGCCATTATCGGCCACGCCGGCCACGATCACCCAGTATTGCGTGTTGGGCTGCAGGGCGGGCGTGGCTACCGTGAAATCGACCGAATCCTGCTGGCACTGGCTGGCCGCGCTGAATGATCCGGGCGTACAGCTGCCATCCCCGCTCAACACCACCACGCTCAGCTCATTGTCCATGTCCGCCACTCCCGGACAATCGATCCCGCTGACGGCCACGTTCACCACGCCGCCCACACTGTTGGTGGTGAAGCTGTACCAGAGAAGGTTCGCCGTGCTTCCGCAGAATCCCGGCCAGCCCGTGGCCCCCGTGTTGTTCCCGGCCAATGGCTGTCCCGCGCACAACGTGGCGGCAGCGCTGCAATCATCGTTCGGCGGTTGGGCTTGCACCAACACCGCGAACGCTAGGGCTGGAAAAATGAGGATCGGACGTACGTTGAGCATGGGCTGCACGCAGGCAGCGCCGAAGGTAGACCCGCTCTCAGGGCGTTCCGGAACGAAAGCTTGTCTTTTCTCACACGGCTATGTTCACCAGGACCACCCGACCGCCAAAGCCGATCAAATCCTCTGAAGGTCAAACGACTCCAAGGTGTGCAAGCGCCGCGATCGACATCCGCTGGGAGCCCTGTCATGCCACCAACCTTCGATCTGTGTCGACGAAGCGATCGTGACCCCACCAGGAGTCGAACCTGGATCAAGAGTTTAGGAAACTCCTATTCTATCCATTGAACTATGGGGCCGGATAGTTCCCGCGAACGGGAGCGCGAAAATAGGCCGCTTCCACCACGCGCAGGACCGCATGGCACATCCGATCATCTTTGCATGACCCCCACAGCCATGGCCAAAGCAGAGCTCAAGACCAAGGAAACGACGGCCAGTGTGACGGCCTTCATCAACGACCAACCGGAAGCCGTATCGGACGACTGCCGCGTGATCATCAAGCTGATGAAGATGGCCACGGGCGAGGAGCCCCGCATGTGGGGTGCGTCCATCGTGGGTTTCGGCCGTTACCACTACAAAGGCGCAAGTGGTCGCGAAGGGGAATGGATGATCACGGGGTTCAGCCCCCGCAAGGCCAACCTATCGTTGTACATTTTCGTGGGCTTCGAAAGGGAAGCGGCGCTGATGAAGAAGCTCGGCAAGCACACCACAGGCAAAGGATGCCTGTACATCAAACGGTTGTCGGATGTGGACCTGAAGGTGCTGGAGGAATTGATCCGGAAGGGCGTGGACGCTATGGCCGAACAGCGCGTGAAGTAGTGGCTGATGAGCCAACGCCTTACTTTGGCTTCATGCCGAAGACCAAGGAGGAATTCATGCGCGAGGCCATTCGCCTGTCCGTGGAGAACGTGGAGAGCGGCAAGGGCGGGCCCTTCGGTGCCGTGGTGGTGAAGGACGGAAGGATCATTGCGCGCGGCGCGAACGAGGTGACATCGAGCAACGACCCCACAGCGCATGCCGAGGTGGTGGCGATCCGCAAGGCGTGCAAGGAACTTGGCTCCTTCCAGTTGGACGATTGTGAGATCTACTGCAGCTGCGAGCCCTGCCCCATGTGCCTCGGGGCCATCTATTGGGCGCGGCCCAAGGCGATCTACTACGCGAACACGAAGGTGGATGCCGCTGCGATCGAATTCGATGACCAGTTCATCTACGAGGAGATCGAACGGCCTATTGGAGAGCGCAAGCTCTTCACGCAGCAGATGATGCGTGATGAGGCCCTGGTGGCTTTTGAGAAGTGGAAGGCGAGCACGAAGAAGGTCGAATACTGAGATGGTGTCCTTTATCCTCAACGACACGCTGGTGGAGAGCACAGCGCCGGAAGGCACGGTGCTGCTGGACATCATTCGCTACCACCGGCACCTGCCCGGCACCAAGATCGGCTGCCGTGAGGGCGATTGTGGCGCATGTACGGTGCTGGTCGGGGACGTGAAGAATGATCGTGTGGAATACCGGTCCATGACCTCCTGCCTCCTCGCTCTGGCCAATGTGCACGGCAGGCACATCGTCACGGTGGAAGGCCTGAACATGGAGAAGCTTTCTCCCGTTCAGCAGGCCATGGTGGATGAGAGCGGCACGCAGTGCGGCTTCTGCACGCCGGGCTTCGTGGTGTCGCTGAGCGGTTGCTGTTTGAGCAGGGAGAAGGTGACCGAAGAACTTGCTGTGCGCGCCATCGACGGGAACATCTGCCGGTGCACGGGTTACAAGTCGATCCAAAGGGCCACCGCCATCCTGGCGGTGCAGCTCCGGAATAAGGACCTCTCCGATCCAATGAAGTGGTCCGTGGAGAACGGATTCCTTCCCTCCTATTTCTCCTCGATCAAGGAACGGTTGCAAGCCATCACGCCGACCGAGGTACGGACGACGATATCGTCGCCTCCCCTCGGCGGCGGCACTGATCTCTACGTCCAGAAGCACGATTCAATGCATCATTCGCCGATCCGTTCGGTTTTCAATGATGCCGATCTGAAGGGTATCCGAATTGAAGGTGATCAGTGCATCGTGGGCGGCGCTTGCACAGCCGCGGACCTGATGGAGAGCAACGAGGTGCGGCGGATATTTCCGGACCTGGAAAAACGATTGCTGCTCGTTTCCTCCACGCCCATCCGCAACATGGGCACCGTGGCCGGCAACTTCGTGAACGCGTCGCCCATCGGCGATCTCACGGCGATCTTCATCGCGCTCGACAGTACGATCACTCTGAGCATTAGCGCGATTCCGGGGCAAGCCCGGAATGACAGAGAGATCAGGTTGAAAGACCTCTACAAAGGCTACAAGCAACTCGACAAGTCGCCGGAGGAGATCGTGACCTCGGTTCGCTTCACCGTCCCGAACAAAAGCACACGCTTCCACTTCGAAAAGGTGAGCAAACGCACGCACCTCGACATCGCCAGTGCGAACACCGCGATCCGCTTGGAGATGGATGGTGACACGGTCAGCGAAGCGCACGTGAGCGCAGGAGGCGTGGCGCCGATCCCGAAGTACCTCGCGAACACATCGGCCTTCCTCTCAGGCAAACCGGCCACGCCCGAAACCGTTCGCGCGGCGATCAATGTGATGAACGAGGAGATCGCACCGATCAGTGATGCGCGCGGGACGGCCGATTACAAGCGACTCCTGCTGCGCCAATTGTTCTTCGCCCACTTCATGGAATTGTTCCCGGAGCGTTTCACCCTGAAGGAACTCGTCGCATGAGCACCAGTCCGAAGAAAGGTGCCGACCGGTTGATCCCGGACCAGGACAAGGGCGTCTCTGAGCATGAGCTCACCACCCGCCACGAGATGGCGAACCTGCGCAACGTGGACGGTAGCGGCCATGTCACCGGTCGTTCGATCTACCTGGATGACATCCCGGTGCAGCAGGGAACGGTCTTCGCGCTGCCGTACGACGCGCCTACAGCGCACGCGCACATCCGGAAGCTCGATCTGTCAAAGGCCGCGGCTGCGCCCGGTGTTGTGCGCATCCTCACGCACAAGGACATCCCCGGCGAGAACCAGATCGGTGGCATCATCCCCGATGAACCCTTGTTCGCAGAGGAGGAGATCCACTTCTGGGGCATGCCCGTGGCGCTGATCCTGGCGACGAGCGAAGACGCCGCAATACAAGCACGAAGGCTGATCTCCATCGAACTCGACGAACTGCCCGTGATCACCGATCCGCGCGAGGCACGCGCGAAAGGCGAACTGATCATCCCACCGCGCAGCTTCAAGTTGGGTGATACGGCGAAGGCATGGAGCGAATGCACGCATGTGTTCGAAGGCCGCGCGGACAACAATGGCCAGGAGCATCTGTACATCGAGACGCAGGGAGCTTATGCCTACCCTACCGAACACGACAGTATCCGCATCGCTTCCAGCACGCAAGGACCCACGGCCGTTCAACGCATCGTGGCCCGCGTACTGGGTGTGCCCATGCATCGCGTGGAAGTGGACGTAACCCGCCTCGGCGGGGGCTTCGGCGGCAAGGAGGATCAGGCCTCAGCGTGGGCTGCGTTGGTTGCACTCGCCTCGTATTTGCTGAAGAAGCCGGTGAAACTCGCCATGAACCGCATGGACGACATGCGCATGACCGGCAAGCGGCATCCGTACAGCAGCGATTTCAAGATCGGCCTGAGCAAGGACCTGAAGATCCTCGCGTACGAGGCCACCTTCCACCAGAACGCCGGCGCCGCTGCTGACCTGTCGCCTGCCGTGATGGAGCGCACGCTCTTCCACGCGACGAACAGCTACTTCGTGCCGAATGTGGAGGTGACCGCCTACTCGTGCCGCACGCACCTGCCGCCCAACACGGCCTTCCGCGGCTTCGGGGGTCCGCAAGGCATGTTCGTGATCGAAAGCGCGATCGCGAAAGCAGCGCAGCAACTCGGCGTTTCTGCTCGCGAGATCCAGCAACGCAACCTCTTGCAGGACGGCGATACGTTCTCCTACGGCCAAGTTGCTGATCGCGTGAATGCCGGGCCAGCCTGGTTGCTGGCGGACGAACAGTTTGATTTTGCCAAGCAACAATCGGAGATCGATGCCTTCAATGCCAAAAGCACGACGCATGTGAAAGGCATGGCGATCATGCCGATCTGTTTCGGCATCTCTTTCACCAATACACCGATGAACCACGCGCGCGCCTTGGTGCACGTGTACCAGGACGGCAGCGTGGGCGTGAGCACCGGCGGCGTGGAGATGGGCCAGGGGTTGAACACCAAGATGGTGCAGGTTGCCAGCGCGGTCTTCTCGATCGATCCGTCGCGCGTGAAGATCGAGAGCACCAACACCACGCGCGTGGCGAACACCAGCCCCAGCGCGGCCAGTGCCACCGCCGACCTGAACGGCAAGGCATTGGAGAACGGTTGCAACGCGATCCTCGCGCGACTGAAGGAGAAGGCATCACGCATGTTGGGCAGCACACCCAATGCGATCACCATCGAGAACGAACACGTGCTGAACAACGGCCAGCCCACCGAACTCGACTGGAAGAAGCTGATACACGCCGCGCACTGGGATCGCGTGAACCTGAGCGAGAGCGGTCACTACGCTACGCCGGAGATCCACTTCGACAAGACGAGGGAGAAAGGCCATCCATTCGCCTACCACGTCTACGGCACAGCAGCGGTGATCGTCACTGTGGATCGTTTGCGTGGCACCTACGACATCGACGCCGTGAAACTCGTGCACGACTTCGGCAAGCGCATGAACGATGCGGTGGACATCGGCCAGATCGAAGGCGGCCTGGTGCAGGGCCTCGGCTGGATGACGATGGAGGAGATCGTCTACAACGAAAAAGGCAAGCTGCTGAGCAACGCGCTGAGCACCTACAAGGTGCCCGACATCCACAGCGTACCGAAGGAGATCACGATCGAAGCGCTACCGACCGACGGTCATCCGTTGGCCATCCGCCGCAGCAAGGCCGTGGGCGAGCCACCGCTGATGTACGGCATCGGGGTGTACTTCGCGATCCAGAACGCGATCAAGGCCTTCCGGCCGGATGCGCGCATGGTCTTCGATGCGCCGTACACGCCGGAGAAGGTGTTGATGAGCTTGTATGCCTAATCGCAATGGTAAGGCTACCATCAGAAGTTCATCGTGTGGTAGACGGCGGATTAGCCTTGCTGACCCGCGAGTTAGGGTATGCGCTCATCAAAGCGGATGTAGATCCTGAACTGACGGCGGAAAATCTTCTCGTCTACCGGAACCAACGAGCCGAGAAACAACTGGAGATCTGTGCCGACGACAGCTTCTTCCATTGTGAAATACGACGCTTACTGCATGGAACTCCCGCCCCATACTCAGATAGCGACAACTGTATCGGCTTCGAAGCTTTGGCAACTCTGGAGAGCAATGGCACCTATGACCACATGGTCTACTTCGCTGGAGGGGAGAACAAATTGAAAGGTGTGCTGTCGGCTACGCTTTCGCTATTCAAGAGGCACCGCGACTTTCTCTCCACGAACGCATGGGTTGACACACGGCGTTTGTCCGATATCGAACGCGCCGGACTCGAGCGGATCCTCAAAAGGTCATTGGCCTATGACCAGGGAAAGAAGGAAACGCTTTTCGAACGGATTACTCGTGCATTGTCTGAGTTGCTAGTGCCTAAGGGATATAGACTCACTTTCGACAACAAGACCTTGCCGCCCTATCATGGCAGGCG
Source organism: Flavobacteriales bacterium (assembly GCA_031411095.1). Lineage (GTDB taxonomy): Bacteria > Bacteroidota > Bacteroidia > Flavobacteriales_F > PHOS-HE28 > PHOS-HE28. Next base: position 290,489 of record JANOAK010000016.1, read on the forward strand.
CCGTCCAGACTGCGTCTCATTTGAAAAAGGTGAAACACTAGTGGAAGTGTTCCAGGAAGATTGGCGAGATACCTACTACATGTATCATGTCCAAGTCCAGGGAATGACCGTGGCAAGCATTGACGATACCGACGGTCGTTCGAACGATGAACGGGTCAGCGAAGCAATCACGAAGCTGAAGGCCGCGCTTTCGCGTGAGGGATAGAAGCGGAAAGCCCGGAGCGCGGCAATACGGGCGAGGACTTGTAGCGGATAGCCCGACGGCGCTGCATTTGAGCGCCGGCACGCCCACATCTCGACTCCGCCCTTACCGCTCACCCGCAAGCCACTTGATCGGGTTCTCGGCGATATACCACGCTATACGCTCGTGCTCGCCGTCGTCACGGATGATGCGTTCGTAATAGTTTCCATGCCACACTTTGGCTCCTGGGGTTCGGCGAGACTCGTTCACCCGTTTCGTGACGGCGCTTTTGTACGATGAAACGATGGCGCCTACCGAACCAGGCACTCGACCGGTGGGCATGATGCGACCATCGGGGTGCAAGCCGATCCGTATCTCATCCTTGACAAGTGCGGGTGGCGGTCTGTCGATGATGATGATACCATGCAAGTGATCCGGCATGATCTGGAAAGCACCGAGGGAGACGTGGGGAAAGTGCTCAGGGATGCTGTCCCAGCAAGTCTGTGCGATCTCTCCGGCCTGCGTAAGAGAGATGCATGCATCCCTCCGAACATCCTGTGAGATCCCACACAGCGAGCGCTCCCGCTGATGCGTGAGTATGGTGATGAAGTATGCACCTACGCGCGTATAGTCGTATCCGCGTAGTCGGATGGTGCGTCGGTGACCATACGATGTGGACATGCTCTGTGTGGATCAGGTCTGGACGATGCATAGATCAGGTAAGGACGATGCGTCGATCGGTAAGGACGATGCATGCATCGTCCTTACCGTGCTCTCCGCATCTCAAGTATCCTCAAGAACGACCGCGTGCGGATCTCCGCCAGCGACAGCCCCGTGGCCAGCGCTTCCTGCTCGCTGATGGCCCCGCAGTTGAGGCCGCGCAGGAAGTAGTTAAGCAGGCCCTGACCGGTCGCGGCATCGTCGAAGACATCGCTGGTGAGCGTGGCGCGGGCGGCGCGTTCCACGAAGGCTTTGAGGCGCGCGGCGGCATCGTCGTAGCTCTCCAGGAAGAAGCTGTAGACGGCGGCGTAGCGCATGGGGAATTGCGCGGGGTTGAGGTCCCAGCCCTGGTAGAGGCCTTTCCAGAGCGAGTGGCGCGTGTGGTCGTACGCCTTCTTCCAGTTGCGGTGCACCACGGCCTTGTTCTCGGCGAGTTGCTTCGGCGTGAGTCCCGGGCCGCGACCCGGGATCACGCGATGCGGGCCGATGGGCATCACGTTGGTGGCGCCGTCGCTGAGCCAGATGCCGGTGGCGCCGAGCGAGACCTTCATCATCATGTGCGCGAAATCGCAGACCGCGTGGCCCATGTCCTGGTACTTCGCGGTGATGTTGTTGGCGGCCGTGTAGTCGTAGGTGCCGAAGGCCGTGGCGATCATGCGGCCCTTGCTGGCGAGCACGTAGCGGCGCAGCGGGTTGCTGCCGTCCGCGCCGATCACGCTCTGCGTGGTCTCCACCATCATCTCCATCTTCAGTGCGTTCTTCGGGATCTTGCCTGCCCCGGCCTTTGAGCCGGGGTCAGCCTCGATCGCTTCGAAGAATTGTACGAGCGCCGTGATCTGCTCGGGGATCGTCACCTTCGGCAGCATCACCACGAAGTTGTCGGGCAGCTTGCCGTTGGTGGCCTTGGCGAGCGTGGTGAGGAAGATGTCAAGCGTGCGCGCGCCGCGTTCCTTCAGGTCCTCGGTGAAGGGCTTGATGCGGATGCCGATGAAGGGCGGCAGCGACTTCGCTTTCATTCCCTTGGCCACTTCCAGCGCGGCCTGCACAGCGGTGGCGTCCTCCTCCTCCCAGCTGCGGTTGCCGAAACCGTCCTCGAAGTCGATGCGGAAATCCTCCAGGGCTTCGGTGCGCAGCTTGTGGATCACCTTGTTGTAGGTGGCGTAGGCGAGCCAGCCTGTTTCGTCCTTGCGCCTGGCGGGCGTCAGCTTGTCGAAACGCTTCACGAGCTTGGCGATGTCGGCCGATTTCTTCGGCAACTTCTCATGGCCGGGCAGCTCCAACGCGCGGGCGAATTCGGTGAAGTCAGCAGCGTTGTCGAGCAGCGTCTTCAGCGCGGCGTTGGCCATCTTCTGCGCGGTGTCGGCGCGGAACAGGTCGGCGCCGCCGTACACGGTGTGCACGGGCTGGCGGTCGGGCCGGTCGCCGGGGTAGATGGCCTGAAAGGCTTTGTTGGCGGTGCCGAGCGTGTCGAGGATGCGGGACCTGTCTTTGGTGGGAACGCTGAATTTCATGCAGATGGATGCAGGGTGAAATGCTCTTCGGGATCAAAGATCGCTTCGGCCCGAATGCGGCCTCGCGAAAACGGCAGTTATCAACTCCCCCGATACGTCGAGAACCCCCACGGGCTCAACAGCAGCGGCACATGGTAGTGTCCATCGGCGGCGAGGTCGAAGACCACTTCGATGTACGGATAGAAGGCCTTGGTCTTTAGCTCGCTGAAGTAGGCGGCCACATCGAAGCGCATGCGGTACAGGCCGGCGACCAGCACCATGTCGGGCGGCACGAAGTCGGGGATGCGGCCATCGGCGTTGGTGTTGCCCAGGGCGATCACATCCCATTTATCCGGGCCGGCATGGCGCTGCAACGTAACGCGGATGCCTTGGGCGGGAAGGCCGCGGGCGGTATCGAGGACGTGGGTGGAGATGGTGGACATTCGATCAGATCAGGTGCAAGGAACGCAGATTGCACGGATCTTTATGATACACGCTGATCCGGGAAGGTGCTGAACTGGATTTATGTGCGTTCATCAGCTCCATCAGCGTCATCTGCGTTCTATTCAGGCGAGCAACTTCTTCAACCGTATCCGCGTGATCTTGTTCTGCTCCTCCGCCGCGACCATCACTTCGGTCTTGGGGTCGTTGGGCATGCGGGCTTCCAGCAATGCGAGCATCTCCGCAGCGCTCTTGCCAGTGGCACACACGATGAAGATGTGCCCGAACTTTTCCTCGTAGTCGGCGTTGCCTTTCGAGAGGCGCTCCAATATCGCACGGTCCGCGCCCTCCACTCCTTTCTGCTCGCCACCGGCCCAGGTCTTCGTGTTCGCGTACTTCTTCGCCAAGCTCTCGACATCACCAATGCGCGGGTGGCCTTCGAAGGCTTCGAGGTAGTCGTCCACATCGCATTCCTCCCAAATGCGGTCGCTGATCTCCAGCATTTCGGCCAGGCTCTCGAACGGGCGGTCGATCACCATGCGCTCCACCCAGCGCGTGGAGGTGCAGCACTGTGTGAAGGCCGTGGTGGCATCCGCCTCGTTCAGTCTATTGAGTTCGTCCAGCGTCATCCTTGAGATCCGCATTGATCTGCGCCTATCCGCCTAATCCGCGTCATCTGCGTTCCATTGGCATTCAAGCGATGGTCCCCCACAACCGCATCCGGCTCACCCCTCCATCCGGGAAGATGCTCAAACGTACATGCGTCACGGGCTCGATGCACGATACCTCCAACTCATAGTGATGCTCGTGATCCGCTTGCAGCTTCGTGCGTTCGATGATGTTGCTCCACTGTGCATTCTTCAAGGCTTCGCCTTCCGCTTTCGGGTCGACCCTGTGGGTCGACGCTACAGCGGCTTCGATGGAACAACCTTCCAGAATGAACGTGTCCGGGTAATTGCCTTTGAAGTGGCAGGTATCGATCAGCACCTTCTGGATGACGCCCTTGTGCGCCAGCCGTACGATCACCCAGTCGCGGTTGTTGGGGGTCCGGTTGCGCTTGGTCTCCCAACCATCGCCCATGTTCACGCCGCGCCCGGGCATGATCAGGTTGTTCATGTGGCTGAAGAACATGTCGTTGCATTGTACGGCCAGTGCACCATTCTGTGCGGCGGCCAGGTCCACGATCTCATCGGGCTTTACGCGTGACCAGTCACGTTGCACTTCGCCGTAGACGCGCAGGCGGGCCACTCCACCGTCTGGGTAGATATGGAGTTTGATGTGGGTATACTGTTGGGGCGGGAAATTTCCCGCCCGTACGAGTGCTTCCACGAAATGCTGCGATCCCGGGTTCAACGTGGTCCGGGGTAGTACTTCCACCCACTGCGCGCCTTCGCCGTTCTCGTTGGGCAGACCGTTCGGCGCATAACATGCTTCGATCGAACAAGCCTGTGGCTGATTGCCGAGGAAGTGCGCGGTATCCACATCGAAGCCCTTGATCGTGCCCGCAGCGCCGAGCTGGATGATCGCGATGTCGTGACCTTCCGTGCGCTTGCGGCGGCTCTCCCAGCCATCCATCCACTTGCCGCGGTCGGTGTATTTGTCCGCGATGAAGATGGGCTTGCTTGGTTTGATCAGGTTCTCCTTCTCGGCGAAGAAGTCATCTGTACACCACAGCACCTTGCCTCCGAAGCGCTCGGCGGCGAGGTCGATGAGTCTCGTGAATTCGGGTGCGGTCTTCTGTTCCATCTCAACTGTTCATGATCACATCACCGCTGACAGTGACATCTAATTTACCCTTGGCCAAGACAGAGATTCCTCGCACAACTGTCCGATCCACCATTCCAAACAACGTCCTCCCTGCATACGGCGTGAGCTTGTGCCGGTGCTGTATATCCTCCTCCTTCACCACAAAGCTCGCCTCCGGATCCCAGATCACGAGATCGGCATCGCAGCCGGGAGCAATGCGGCCCTTCTCCTTCAGGCCAAGGAAATTCGCCGGATGCTCGCACAGCAACCGAGAGACATCCTCCAACGAGAAGCCACGTTCCTTTGCGCCCGTCCAAAAGGCGGGTAACAGGAACTGCAAGCCCGCGATCCCACCCCAGGCCTTCATGAAGTCGCCGCTCCGAGTCGCCTTCATTTCAGGCGGCGCGGGCGAGTGGTCCGTGGCTACGAAGTCGAGCGTGCCGTCCTTCAGCGCTTCCCAGAGCAGCTCGTTGTTCGCCCGCTCGCGGATCGGTGGCGCGCACTTGTATTCCGTGGCGCCATCGGGGATCTCCTCCCCGCAGAACACCAGGTAGTGCGGACAGGTCTCGGCGGTGATGCGCAGTCCTCGCTTCTTCGCATTGCGGATCAAGGGCAGCGCTTCGGCAGCAGAAACGTGAACGATATGTACGTGCACATCGAACTCCTCGCTGAGGCGGATCATGAGGGCGATAGCGTCGGTTTCCCATTTCGCGGGGCGGGAGGCTAGGTAGGCGGCGTAGGAGCGAGGATCTCTTGGGGCGGGAAATTTCCCGCCCGTACCAGTTTCGAGTTCACAATGCACAAGCAGCTTGGCATCATGCTGCTTCAGGATCGGTAGCGCCTTGCGCAGATCCGACTCGGTGACGTTCGGGAATTCGTCGATGCCCGAGTGTGTGAGGAAAGCCTTGATGCCGAAGACGCCAGCACTGAGCAATGCATCCAGGTCATCGATGTTGCCGGGGATAACGCCGCCGTAGAACCCGACGTTGACATTCAGTTTTCCCTTCGCTGCTTCGAGCTTCAGCTTCAGCGCAGCCGCAGTGGTCGTGACCGGACTCGCGTTCAGCGGCATCTCGGTCATCGTGGTGATGCCACCTGCGGCTGCGGCTTTCGTGGCTGTCTCAAAGCCTTCCCACTCCGTGCGCCCCGGCTCGTTGATGTGCACGTGCGCATCGATCACACCGGGCATGATCACCTTGTCGCCGACGCTCTCGAAGGGAATTCCAGCGCGTTCCACACGGCCGGGCAGCACGTCCATGATCTTGCCATCGCCGAGGATGAGCGTGGCTTCGACCAGGCCTTTTGGGGTGATCACGCGGGTGCTATGCAGGGCGCTTGTGGTCATTCGTTGGGGCGGGAAATTTCCCGCCCGTACATCAGTTTGTCTTGGCGCCCTGCAAGATCCAGCGTTTCAAGATCGTCCGTTCCTCCTCCGTCATCCCCGTCTTGTTGCCCTGCGGCATCGTGTGTGTTCGCACAGCGCGGGTCATGATCTTATCGGCCATGGCCTTGATCTGCTCGGGGGTATCGTACATCACGCCATTAGGGGCAGTGGGCCACTGATCGTCGGTGGGGTTCGCACTGTGGCATTGGACGCATCGGGCTTGGATCACGGCGTTCGCTTCATCGAAGCTAGCGGGTATTGTGGCATCCAACGTATCCTCCATCGCGGGTGAGATCACGAAGCTGAGCACCACCAAGGCCATCACGCTCACCACCAGCACCCAGGTGCTCTTGATTCCACGGTCGAGCAGGTTCCAGTAGTGCTTGATGCCCATGCTGGCCACCACGATCACCATCAGGATCAACCAATTGCCGCTGTGCCCGAAGGTGCTGGGGAAGTGGTTGCTGAGCATGATGAAGACCACCGGCAACGTGAGGTAGTTGTTGTGCAACGAGCGCTGTCCAGCTTTCTTTCCCAGCGTTTCATCAAGCGGATGTCCCGTCTTCGCAGCGCGCACCAAGGCCTTCTGCGAGGGAATGATGGTAAAGAACACGTTGCCCACCATGATGGTACCGATCACCGCTCCGACGTGGATGTAGGCTGCACGACCGCTGAGCAGATGCGTGAGCACGTAGGTCATCACACCGAGGATCAGCAGGCCCACCAGGGCGAAGAGATCCTGGCGCAGGATCAGCCGGGAACTGCACATCCGGTCATAGATGGCGTAGCCCAGCACCATGGAGCCCAGTCCGATGGCCAGCGATGAGGCGGGAGAGAGCTCAGCCACCGTGGGGTCGATCATGAAGGCCTTCGCATCGGCGTAGTACACGATGAAGAGCAGCGACAGGCCGCTGAGCCACGTGAAATACGCCTCGTACTTGAACCAGTGCAGGTGCTTGGGGATGACTTTCGGCGCCACCTTGTACTTCTCAACGTAGTAGAAGCCACCACCGTGTATAGCCCACAGGTTTCCGGCGAGCTCATCGCGCAGGCCTTCGGTGCGGTTCAGGTTATTCTCCAGGAAGATGAAGTAGAACGACGCCCCGATCCACATGATGCCCGCGATCACGTGTGTCCAGCGTACCGCGAAGTTGATCCATTCCATCACGTAGCCGTACATCGGCGTGTCGTCCACTGCGATGTAGGTCAGATAGCCGAAGAGGAAGGCGAGGAAGAAGAATTTGGAAGCCTGACGGGAAGCGATGGCGGTGGAGCGGGCATCCTCCAGGTCAAAGCGGGTGCCGGGGGAAAGTCGGTCACTGGTCAGTTGCTCATCCACCTTCCGCACCAGGTTGCGGAACCAGAGGAAGAGGAAGCCGAGCAGCCCGCACACCAAAGCAGCATACGGTAGCGTGGGAGCATTCGCCAGGTCGTGAAAGAAGGAGGGCGGGGCCTGAACTGCAGTGGCGATGCTCCCTGCCGCGGGCGGTGCCAGTCTAGTGGTATCCGCAGGAGCTCCACCAGCCCATGCCGCGGTGGCCAGCACCATGCACGTGCAAGCCATTACACCACGCATGAAGCGGACCGTTCGCAAGCACATCAGCGGCGAAGATGGCCCTTTCCGTTCCTTCGCACCAACAGGCGGCATCCTGTGAGTTTGAATACCACCCCGTGAACAACCAGCGCGACTTCTGGCAACAGGTGCTCACCCACATGGGTGACGGAGGTCCATGCGTGGTGATGTGCGTGGTGGAAAGCATTGGCAGCAGCCCGGGGCGTAGGGGGTTCAAGATGTGTGTTGTTCCCGGAGGCGGACTGATAGGCTCCATCGGCGGCGGCAGTATGGAGCACAAGCTCGTGGAGCTCGCTCGCAGTCTGGCTGATCGGGACGGTGCGTTCCCCTTGTTGAAACGCCAGATCCACCAAGCGGACCTTGGGCAGGACCGCTCGGGCATGATCTGTTCGGGCGAACAGACGGTGGCCTTCTTCCGTCTGCGCGGTGAGGCGGACCGCCTACTGGTGGAACGCCTCGTTGCGGCCATGGAGGAGCCCCCATCAGCGCTTGACTTGGAGCTCAGTGCTTCGGGTATCCACATCGTCGCTGATGGGCGTACGATGCAGCCCTCCCCTGATCCGTGGAGTTACCGCGAAGCCCTGCACGCACAACCGCGTATCGCCATCATCGGGGCGGGACACGTTTCGCTGGCTCTATCGCGCGTGATGGACCAGCTCGGCTTCCGGGTGGAGATCTACGACGACCGCCAGGGCTTGAACACCTGGGACGCGAACACCTTTGCGCAGCAACGCACCTTGGTGAACTACGACCGCATCGGCGACCACCTGCCGGACGATCCTGACCTGTACGTTGTGCTCGCTTCATTCGGTTATCGCACCGACGATAGGGTCCTGCGCCAGCTCATCAGCAGGCGCTTCAGGTACATCGGCATGCTGGGCAGCGCGGAGAAGGTGCGTGCGCTGTTCGCAGCGCTGCGGGCGGACGGAGTAGCAGAGGAGCTGCTTGCGCGCGTTCACGCACCGATCGGGCTGCCGATCCACAGCAGGACACCGGAGGAGATCGCCGTGAGCATTGCCGCCCAGGTGATCGGGGTAAAGAACACCCAGTGAGTCGTCGAGCCAGATGGTCCGACCGCACGTCCTAAGGGGGACGAGGACGGGGCAAAAACGATGGAAGGGCAATTTTCTCTTTGGCGTTATCGGCCAGCCGACTACTTTCACTTCCCTCTTCACCAAAACCATCCGCCATGAACCGTTCGTTGCCGATCCTCCTCGCAACTGTCGCACTATTGGTATTCGGCTGCCGCCGGGAACCGCTGTCCCCCGACGCTGGCCCAACACAGGCAGGAGATGTCCTTGTAGAGCGCGCCGCGCTGGCCCCCGTGCCGGATGGCGAACCCCTCACCCGACAGGAACTGGACCGCGCGGTCATCGGCATGCTCGAGCAGCGCAACGACTTCCAATGGGAATGGGTGGACCTGCGGACGCTGTGGAGCGCAACAGTCTACAACGACCATAGCGTGGCCGTGGGCTACAAGCCGGCCAACGTGGGCAACATCGACGACATCATCCACACCATCGACATCGGCAAGAGCGAGTGGCGGGCCGTACATGACCAGCTGATCGCGCTCGTGTTGCGCGAAATGAACGTCGACCGGGCCAAGCCATTGACCGCTGCCGATGTGATCGTGGAGGATGACCGTGTGCTTCCCATCATCACCTTCCGCCTTACCGATAAAAAGGTACTGACACGTCTGATCAACCTGGAGAACGTGCGCTACGTTGAACCGTTGGACTACTGGCCCGAGGCGGGTGCGAATGACGCCGAGCGTAGCACCAGCGGCTGCAGCAGCTCCACCACGGCCCTCAATGCCGCGGATGTCACGACCATCAGCCCCAATGCCCGGCTGCCATGGAACTTCAACAACCACACGGTGCCAACGGCTTGGGGAAGTGCTCAAGGTGCAGGCATTACCGTTGGAGTGATCGACGCGGGCATCAGCAGCGCACAGCCCTTGATCGGCAGCGACTTCAACAACGGGGAGAGCAACGTGGGCCGCACCATCACCACCGGCTACACCTTCGGCGGAAGTGCGTACAGCAGCTGCACACACGGCACCAGCATGTCCGGTCAGGCCGTTGGTCCGCGGAACGCCAATGCGGCCACCACGGGGGTGGCGTACAAGAGCAGCCTGAACTTCATCCGTGGCTGCGAGGATGTGGTGCTGGACCTCAGCAGCGAGCGCACGGGTGTGAAGAACGCTTTGGTGGCCATGGGCAACAACCCCGCCATCCGGGTGATCAGCATGAGCATCGGCACCCCGTTCAGCAGCAGCGTGCTCAGCGATGGCGTCAACTATGCTTACGGACAGGGCAAGATGCTGATGGCCGCAGCGGGTACGAGCTTCGGTTGGACCAGCTGGTGGGGTGTGATCTATCCTGCGGCCCTCACCAAGTGCGTGGCGGTGACCGGCGTGAAGGAGAACGGCGGCAAATGCAGCAGTTGCCATGATGGATCACAGGTCGACCTGACGATCTGCATGGAACGCAGCAGCGACAGCAACCGCAACAGCCTGAGCCTGCCTCCCAGCGGCACATCGCCCACGTACATCGGTGGAAGCAGCAGCGCCACGGCCACCGCAGCAGGCATCGCGGCCCTGGTGTGGAGCGTGAACCCTTCGCGCACGCGTGCACAGGTGCTGCAATGCCTCACGAGCACGGCGCAGTTCGCCACCAGCCCCAGCGGCAGCAAGGGCTACGGCAATATCAACGCCGCTGCTGCGGTGAACTGCGCGCTCGCTTTGTGAACGAAGCCTTCCCGCCACAGCGGATGCCATGCCGGGGCTGCCGATATTTGAGGCCGCAAAACACCCTGCATGACCAAGGCCCGCATGAAGTCAACGGTCGCGTCCGCATCCTGGACCACCGTGAAGGAATACGAGGACATCACCTACCGCAAGAGCGGTGGCGTGGCCCGCATCGCCTTCAACCGGCCGGAGGTGCGCAACGCGTTCCGCCCGCACACCGTGGCCGAACTGCTCGAGGCGTTCCACGACGCGCATCAGGACACGGCGATCGGCGTGGTGCTGTTCAGCGCCGAGGGGCCCAGCGCCAAGGACGGCGTGTGGTCGTTCTGCAGCGGCGGCGACCAGCGCGCACGCGGCCAGCAGGGGTATGTGGATGAGCAGGGCATGCCGCGACTGAACATCCTGGAGGTGCAGCGGCTGATCCGCTTCATGCCGAAGGTGGTGATCGCCGTGGTGCCGGGTTGGTGCGTGGGTGGTGGGCACAGCCTGCATGTGGTGTGTGACCTCACCCTGGCCAGCAAGGAGCATGCGGTGTTCAAGCAGACCGATGCCGATGTCACCAGCTTTGATGGCGGCTATGGCTCGGCCTATCTGGCCAAGATGATCGGACAGAAACGCGCCCGCGAGATCTTCTTCCTCGGTCGCGACCACTCCGCGCAGGAAGCGATGGACATGGGCATGGTGAACGCGGCCGTTCCACATGCCGAGCTCGAGACCACGGCCTGGCAATGGGCGCAGGAGATCCTGGCCAAGTCGCCCACGTCGATCCGCATGCTCAAGTTCGCCTTCAACCTCACGGACGATGGCATGGTGGGGCAGCAAGTGTTCGCTGGCGAAGCCACGCGCCTCGCCTACATGACCGAAGAGGCGAAGGAAGGGCGTAACGCCTTCCTCGAAAAGCGCAAGCCCGACTTCGGCAAGATCAAGTGGCTGCCGTAACGGCCTACCGCACCTCGCCTCCCGGAGGCAGCACCTGTGCGGGCTGCACGAACACCAGCTTTCCACTGCTGTCCTCGGCCATCAGCACCATGCCCTGACTTTCGACGCCGCGCATCCTCCGCGGTTCCAGGTTGGCCACGAGGATCACCTGCTGACCAACGACCTGGTCCGGTGTGAAGTGCTTCGCGATACCGCTGATCACCTTGCGTGGCGAAGCCTCGCCGATGTCAATTGAGAGCTTCAGGAGCTTGTCGGCCTTCTCGACCTTCTCGGCTGAAACGATGGTGCCTATGCGCAGATCGAGCTTGGCGTAATCAACGAACGTTAGGTTGGGCTTGGCAGGCTGCGTGTTGTCGGTTGTCGGGCTGCCGATCCGCAGTAGAACACCGGAGGATATCGCGGTGAGCATCGCGGCAGAGATCATTGGTGTGCAGAATCGCTTACATTCACCCGACAGTGGTCCGGTGATCGGTCATGAAGAATCCTGATTTCGAAGAATGCAGCGTGTAGCGCTCTTTGTGATCTTGATCTTGTCGTCATTAGGCTCAACTGCGCAGTTGGATAGTCTACCACGGTGGAGGGTCACCTCTGAACTGATCCAAGTGTTTTTTCTGAACTTCAATGCGCGTATCGAACGCAACGTTGAGCACGGAAGCCATGGGCTGTTCCTGGCGTACAGGCCAAGCACGCGAAGTGGCGGCGAGGTCGGAAGCGCTCAAGGACTTTGGGGGGCTTACAGCTTGCAAAATTCATGGAACTGGCTTTATCAGAGTGTTTCCGCCGGCACCACACACAAGTTCTGGTCGGGTCGAGACGATCGCAATTTCTTCGAGGTGGACTTGATCTACCGCCATTGGTGGTTCGATCGGAAGTGGGCCTCGTACCCGAATGATGAAGGGTATCGGTTCGATGGACTACGATCCGAAAGGCAGGATGTATTCGCGATAAAGGTTCTTTGGGGCGAGTCGAGTTGGTTAGGCAGACAGCGGCAGGGTGGCCGACGATATCTGCTGGAATCGTTCGCGGGGCTCGGTTGGCGGTGGAGAAAGCAGCTCTACATGACACACACTGGTACCGTCTATGATGAACAGCGCTCGAATTATGTTGAAAACTACTCGAACACCATACCCTCCATCCATGCCGGCTTCCGCTTCGGCATGGCATGGGGGAAGCCTCGGGCACTTCGTTGAAGATGATCCCATTCAGATGAAGGAACTCGGCCGGTCCGCACTTGAACCGCTGATCAGCTGGGATCGGTGCTTTCAGCGCCTACCGCACGCCACTTCCTGGGGGCATCGCTTCCGTGGGTTGCACTAAGCGCAGTTTCCCTTCCGCATCCTCGGCCATCAGCACCATGCCCTGACTTTCGACGCCGCGCATCTTGCGGGGCTCCAGGTTAGCCACCAGCACCACTTGTTGACCGGGCAACTGCTCGGGTGCGTAGTGCTGCGCGATGCCGCTGATCACCGTGCGTGGCGCGGCCTCACCGATGTCGATGGCGAGTTTCAGCAACTTATCGGCCTTGGGCACACGTTCTGCGGCGGTGATGGTGCCCACGCGCAGATCGAGCTTCGCGAAATCATCGAAGGTGATGTTGGCCTTTGGTGCAGATGCTGGTGCAGCGGCAGGAGCAACAGCGGCGGCCGGGGTCTCGGCCGGGGCCATGGCGTGCAGGCGTGCTACTTCCGCTGCGATCTCCTCGTCGGCAATGGGCTTGAAGAGGTGCTCTGCGGCACCCAGCTCCTGACCGGCTCCGATGAGATCGGTGCGGAACGCATCCTCCCATGGAAGCACACCGATGCCCAACATGCGGCGGAGTTTCTGTGCGGTGAACGGAAGGAACGGATCCAGCACGATGCTGAGCACCGCAGCGATGTTGAGGCTGTTGGCGAGTACACTGCGTGTACGGTCCGGATCGGTCTTCTCCAGCTTCCACGGCTCGGTGTCCGTGAGGTACTTGTTGCCGGCACGCGCCACGTTCATGGCACTGGCCAATGCATCGCGGAAGCGGAAGTGGTCCACTTGTTTCGCCATGTCCTCCGTGCTGCTGTGCACCGCGCTCCACAGGGCCGTGTCCTGCTCGGTGCGCTCACCGATCGCCGGGGCTTTACCACCGTAGTACTTATGGCACAGCACGAACACGCGTTGAACGAAGTTGCCGAGGATGGCCACCAGCTCGTTGTTGTTCTTGTCCTGGAAGTCCTTCCATGTGAACTCGCTGTCCTTGAACTCTGGCAGGATGGTGGCCAGCGCATAGCGCAGCTCGTCCTGGCGGTTGGGCCAGCGCTCGATGTACTCATGCAACCACACGGCCCAGTTGCGGCTGGTGCTGATCTTGCGTCCTTCGAGGTTGAGGAACTCGTTGGCGGGCACGTTCTGCGGCAGGTTGTATCCGCCGTGCAGCTTCAGCAGGATCGGGAAGATGATGCAGTGGAAGACGATGTTGTCCTTGCCGATGAAGTGGATCAACCGCGTGTCATCGCTTTGCCACCACTTCTGCCAATTCTGTCCCTTGTCCTTCGCCCATTGCTTGGTGGCACTGATGTATCCGATCGGCGCATCGAGCCACACATACAGCGCCTTGCCTTCCGCTCCGGGCAAGGGAACGGGCACACCCCATTCGAGGTCACGCGTCATGGCGCGTGGACGTAATCCGTCCTTCAACCAGCTGTTGCACTGGCCCAGCACGGGGCTCTTCCACTCCTTCGGATCATGGTGCTGCACGCCATCGAGCATGCCGGTATTGATCCACTCCTCCACCCATTGCTGGCTGCGTTCCATGGGAAGGAACCAGTGTGTGGTGGGCTTCAGCACGGGTTTCGCGCCGCTGAGCGTGCTCCGCGGATCGATCAGGTCCTTCGGGCTGAGCGCACTACCACATTTCTCGCACTGATCGCCATACGCATCAGGATTGCCGCAGGTGGGACAGGTGCCCATGATGTAGCGGTCCGCGAGGAACTGCTTCGCCTCCTGATCATAGTACTGCTGTTCCTCCTGCTGTGTGAAGGCGCCGTTCGCGTGCAACTTCAGGAAGAACTCCTGGCTGGTCTCCCGGTGCAGGTCCGAACTGGTGCGGTGGTAGATGTCGAAATGGATGCCGAAATCCAGGAAAGCCTTGCCCATCAACGCGTGGTACTTGTCCACGATGGCGCGGGGCGTGGTACCTTCCTTCATGGCGCGCAGGGTGATGGCGGCGCCGTGCTCATCACTTCCGCAGATGTAAAGCACCTCCTTGCCGCGCTGGCGCAGGTTGCGCACGTAGATGTCCGAGGGCAGATAGGCCCCGGCGATGTGGCCCAGGTGCAGGGGTCCGTTGGCGTAGGGCAACGCGGCCGTTACGGTGGTTCGCTTGATCTCCTTCACGATGGCTGAAAACTCGCGCTGGTTGCACGAAGAATGCGCAAGATAGCCGTGCAACTTCGCATCAGGCTCGGCAGCGCCCATGCGTGCCGCAGCCCTCATCATGTCCGCAAAGATCCAGCCCCCTTCCTTGCGCATCGGCGACACCGTGGCCATCATCCCCACAGCGCGCGCCATCACCCTAGAGGAGCTGAAGGACGGAACGGCCCTGGTGGAAAGCTGGGGGCTGAAGGTGCGCCTGGGCGCGGGCGTCGGGCGTAAGCATTTCCAACAAGCGGGTACGGCGCGGGAGCGTGCCGCGGACCTTCAGGCGGCCATCGACGATCCGTCGGTGCGGGCCATTTGGTGCGCCCGCGGTGGGTATGGCACGGCGCAGCTGCTGGACCACATCGAGCTGCGCGGGCTCCAGCGACATCCGAAGTGGATCGCAGGCTTCAGCGACATCACCGTGCTGCACAATGCACTGGACCGGCTGGGAGTGGCCTCCTTGCACGCCCAAATGCCTTACAACATCGCTGCAAAAAGCCCGGAGACCGCTTCAACCCTGCGTTCCGCGCTGATGGGCGAAGCTTACGTGATCACCTCGCCAACGGGGGCCATGGCAGGCCGATCGGGAGCATGCGAAGCGGAAGTGATCGGCGGCAACCTCAGCTTGTTGTATGCCTTGCGGGGCACGCCGTACGATATCGACCCGCGCGGAAGGATCCTGTACCTGGAGGACCTGGACGAACTGCTGTATCACATGGACCGCATGGTAATGAACCTGCACCTGGCCGGCTGGTTCAAGGATCTGGCGGGGCTGATCGTAGGCGGCATGGCCGACATGCACGACCTGAAGGAGCAGGATCCCTTCGGCGAAAGTGCGGAACAGATCATCGCTCGCACCGTGGAGCCGTTCGGCTACCCGGTCTGCTACCACTTCCTTTCAGGGCACATCCCGGATAATCGCGCGCTGGTCCTGGGCCAAAAGGCGAAGCTCAGCGTCACCGCGGACGGTGCAACGCTGAGCTTCGGAAATGTGATCGTGTAGCGGAGTTCTCTGCGTCTTAGCGCCTCTGCGGCTTCTTAGTTCCGCTCGAACTTGTTGTACCCCGCAGGGATCTCGAAGAGTGCGGGCTTCTGCACGGCCTTCACCACCTTGGTCACCTGTAGCTTGCTCACCTCGGCGCCATCGAGCTTCTGTTCGATGCCGAGCATGGGGAACACGCCCTTTGCACTTTCGATCTCGAGGAAGAACACGGCCTGCTCGTCCTTGCGGTTCAAGGTCTCCAGCAGGGGAATGAAGAAGGTGAACTGGTCCTGTGCCACCCAATAGCTGATGGTGCGGTCCTCGGCGGCGCTCTTCACGATCCATTTTTCACACTTGTAGCCGGCCATTTCCTTCATTTCGCCGGTCTTCTTCACTTCGGCCTTCACATCCTTGGGCAGGCGCATGTTGGGCACATCCATGTAAAGTTTCCGGTCGGGACTCAGGGCCGTAACGGTCTTGTCATGCGTATCTACGAGCATGATGCCTTGGGCATCGCCGCGAGCGCTGATCTCCTCGATCCGCACATGATCGCCCTTGATGTAATACTTGTAATTCGTCACCACAGGACCGGTGGTCTTGGTGAACTCGATGGTCCCTTCAAAGGCTTGGGCCATCACGTGCTGTGAGCTGGCCAGAAGGCTGATGAAGGCGACTGTGGAGTAGAGGGCTTTACGCATGGCTTGAGGTCGTTGCCGAAATAGATGTCGGTCGAAAGATCCGCAAATTTGTTCCCCTATAACGCAGGGCGATCACAGGGGTTACACACAGGGATACGTTGTTATCATGACCGACCATCTGCGGACCGGTGCCCAAGGGGAGCAATTGGCGTGCCACTGGCTGGAGGAGCGCGGTATGCGGATCCTGCACCGGAACTGGCGTCACAAGCGGGATGAACTGGATATCGTAGCCCTCGACGGCGCATTTCTGGTGGTCGTGGAGGTGAAGACCCTGTCCAGCGACCGCTGGGCAAGGCCCGAGGATGCTGTGAACCCGGCCAAACAGCGCAAGCTGATGCGGGCCGCCGCCGAACTCGTTCAACAGACCCCCGGCGACCTGGAACTCCGGTTCGACGTAATAAGCGTGACCTTTACACCGGGCGGCCCGCAGATCCTGCACATACCGGACGCCTTCTATCCCACGCTCGATGAACAAGCGCAATGACCGCTCGCCGCGAGGCGACCGCCCCCCCCGCCGCTCCTCCTCTGCCAAGTCCGGAGGTGCGCCTCCCCCGAAGAAAAAGTCCTTCAAGGACCGTCCGCCCCGCCGCGAGGAGGAGCGTCCGGACCGGGATGCTGACCGGGGACGCGGAGGCCCGGGTGGTGGAGATCGTCGCAGTACGGGTCGCCCATCGAGCGGCTCCAGCGACCGCAGCCGCGGTCCTGAACGTTCAGGCGACGGCCCCCGTGGCCCGCGCAAACCCCCGGGAGCCGGAGGCCGGACGAGTGATGGGCCACGAGGTCCACGCAAGCCCTTTGGCGAGGACAGCCGCAGTGGCCCGGGTACGCGAGGTGCGGGTCGGTCCGCCGGTGAGGGTCGATCCAGCGAGCGTCCGCGCGGTCCGCGTAAGCCGTCAGGGGAGGACAGCCGTTCCAGCGAGCGCCCCCGTGGCCCACGCAGACCAGCCGATGAAGGCCGTCAGGAAGGCCGCTCCACCCGCCCGCCTGTAGGCGGTGCCCGTGGCCCGAAGACGTCTTCGTCCCGCACCAGCGGGAAGCCTGCCCCCAAGCCATGGGGCCGCCAGAGCCGCGATGAGCGCACCTTCAAGGATGGCGACCCCCTGAGCCGTCGCCCCTTCCGCCGTGGCGAGCGCAGCAATCGCTTCAGCCTCCCCAATCCCGACAATGAGGGCCTGATCCGCCTGAACAAATACCTGGCGAACGCCGGTGTGGGCAGCCGCCGCGAGGCCGATGAGCTCATCACCACGGGCGTGGTCACCGTGAACGGCAAAGTGGTCACCGAGCTGGGCACCAAGGTGAAGCCCGATGACATCATCCACTTCGGCGGTCAAAAGCTCAGCATCGAGAAGAAGCGATACGTCCTGCTGAACAAACCGAAGGACACGATCACCACCACGGACGACCCGAACGAACGCCACACGGTGATGGACCTCATCGCCAAGGCCTGCACCGAGCGCCTGTACCCGGTGGGCCGCCTGGACCGCCAGACCACCGGCGTGTTGTTGCTCACCAACGATGGCGACCTGGCCAAGAAGCTAACGCACCCGAGCTACGGCGCCGAAAAGATCTACCACGTTACACTGGACAAGTCCGTTCAGGCCGCGCATTTGCAGGAGCTCGTGAACGGCATCCAGTTGGATGATGGCATGGCCCGGGCGGATGAGGCGAACTATGTGGCCGCCGCCGATAGCCGCCGCGAAGTGGGCATCAAGATCCACATGGGGCGCAACCGTATTGTGCGACGCATGTTCGAGGCACTGGGCTACGGGGTGGTGAAGCTGGACCGCGTGATGTTCGCCGGCCTTACGAAGAAGGAACTGCAACGGGGCCATTGGCGCCATCTCAGCGAGAAGGAGATCACCTGGCTGAAGAAGGTGCCTGTACAACCCGGCAGTGCCAAGGAAGAGCGCGGTACGGGACGCCTGCGTCGCTCCTACGGAAGCGAGTAGGACTACTGGACCGTGAACGTCAGGCTCCGCAGCGTGCGGTCGCCATCCGGTTCCTGAACGGTGAAGGTCCACTTCTCCGTTCCGGCCTGCTGGCGCATGATCAGCATGGCCTCGTAGGTGAACGGATCGCTGTTCACCGGCACGGTGTCCCTGTATTCGGTAATGCCGCCATCGTAAGCGACGCTCAGGAAGAAGTGGTCCAGCGCATCGGTGCCGTCGTTCACGATCACGCCCACGCGCAGCGTATCGCCGAGGCCAACGGTATCGTTCATGAACACATGACCGCTATCGGTGCGGAAGGTGATGCTCGCGGCAGAGGAACCATCCACCGCCTCATCCTTCGTGCAGGCCAGCAGCACGGAAATGACGCCCAACAAGGGCAGCAGGGCTTTGGGTGACATGGGGGCAAAGCTACCTCGCTCCACGGCCCTTCGGTTCGGCGCCGCTTCGGACACTTAACCCAGCGGCGGCACGTTCTTGGTAAGCAACACCACGGTGTGGACGAACACCACCGAAAGCTCCGCAAGGGCACACACCACGGCAGGACCTTTGCATCACTTCCCGCGATCCGCACCGACACCTCCCTCGCCCCCATGTTCCGCCGCTTCCGTCGCATCCTGCTGATCACCGCGGCCGTGCTGGTGCTCTGCGTGACCGCGCTGATGGTGCTGGCCTTTGCTTACCAGGATGAAGTGAAGGAGAAGTTGGTGTCCGAACTGAACACGTACCTGCTCGTACCTGTGCAGCAAAGCGGGATCGACCTCACCCTGATCGAGCGGTTCCCCCAGGCCTCACTGGCCCTGCGCAATGTGTTCATCCAGGAAGTACGGACCGACAGTGTGGCCCCGGACACACTCCTGTACGCGCAGGACCTCTACCTCGAATTCAGCCTGCTCTCGTTGCTGCGCGGGAATTATACCGTGAGCCAGGTGCATGGAAAAGGCGTGCGACTGTACGCTGGTGTTGACCACCATGGAAAAGAGAACTGGCTCATCTTCCGGAGCGACAGCACCGGGGCGGACCACACCGACCTGAAGCTGAACAAGGTGACCTTCGACGGCCTTGAAACGCGCTATCGCGATGCACGCAACGGGCTGGACATACGCACGGCTAGTGAGAAACTGGCCTTGCGGGGCCGGTTCCGCGACGCGGGATCGCAGCTCGCTGTCACCGGCGATGTGCACCTTCGCGAATGGCGCAACAGCCGGGAGCTTCAGCTGAGCGACCGCCATGCCGAGGTGAAGCTGAAGATGAACTTCGGCGGGGCCGATGGCGCCTTCCGGATCGAAAAAGGCAGCGAAGTGCTCACGGGCGAAGTGCCGGTGGCGCTCACCATGGCCGTTGAACGCGGAACGAAAGGCCTTACGCTGGACCTGCGCGCCAGCGGCTTCAACATGGCCTTGGGCGACCTGGTGGACCTGTTGCCCGAGTCCACGCACAAACAACTGAAGCACTATGCGCTGCAAGGCGAGGCCGATGTGGCGGTGCACTACGCCGGTCCGCTGGAGGGTGATGGTCCGGAGTTGTCCGTGGGCATGAAAGTGCGCCAAGGGCGCATGAAGGAACGCAGCAGTGGTGCGGTGTTCTCGGATGTTCGCGGTGAACTGGCCCTGGCGATCAGCGGAACAGGAGCCTTGCAACGCCTGCTCGTGAAGGGCCTGCACGCCACTGCCGCCAGCGGCACCATAGGCGGCGATGTGGAACTGGTGGGCCAACGTCAGGCCCGGTTGAAGGCCGATGTGCAGGGCGACCTGTCGCTCGGCGATCTGCTGCACTTCGCGCGCATCGACACCTTGGAGGAAGTGAAGGGCCGATTGAAGGCCCATGCGAACATCACCGGTCGCCTCCGCGATGTGGCCGACCTGAAGGTGGCCGACCTGAAAGGCTTGTTGATCAATGGCACCGCGGAACTGAACGATGCAAGCCTCAAGCTGAAGGGAGTTCGCCATCGCGTCACGGACCTCCATGCGACGTTCGCGATCAAGGGCAGCGATGCGCGTGTCACCGGCCTCACCTGCGCTGTCCAAGGCAACCGGATCGAGCTCAGCGGTGAATTGCGCAACCTGGTGCCCTACCTCCTGTTCAAGGACCAGCGCCTCATCGTTGACGCGCGCGGCAACTCGCCCCGCATCGACCTCGCCTCGCTCTTCTCCACCTCAACGGAGGAAACGCCCACCCCGAGCGGCGACTATGCCGTGGTGCTGCCTGCGCAGATCGAACTGGACCTGAACACAAGCATCGATGAGCTCGTGTTCGAGGACTTCACCGCCACGAAGATCGTGGGCACGGTACGCTTACAGGACCGCGTGCTGCAGATCTCCCCGCTCTCCTTCACTTCGGCGCAAGGGGCGGTATTGGGCAGCCTTCGCCTGGACGGGCGCAACACCGATGCCTATCCCCTGTCCATCACCGCACAGGTGGAGGGCATGGACCTGCCGAAGCTCTTCCGTGAGTTCCGCAACTTCGGACAGACCTTCATCACCGATGCGCACCTGAGGGGCCGGGGTGATGTGCGGCTCACCCTCACGGCTTCGTTGCGTCCGTCGCTGACGCTGGACCAGCAGAGCCTGCATTGCATCGCCGACCTGCGCATCGCACAGGGCGAGTTGATCGCGCATGCGCCCATGATCGCCGTGGCCGACTATCTCCGCACCAACAAGCTGGTTTCGCCCTTCGTGGACACCGACAAGCTGAAGGAGCGGCTGTCGCATATCCGTTTCGCGGAGCTGGAGAACCAGATCGAGATCAACGACCGCACTGTGCATGTGCCGGTGATGCTGGTGAAGAGCAGTGCCATGGACATCGAAGTGAGCGGTACCCAGACATTCGATGGTGGGGTGGATGACCACTTGAACTTCAGGCTCGGTGACCTCTTCAAGCTCGGCGACCAGTCGGACGAGTTCGGGCCCGTGGTGGATGATGGTACGGGCATCCGGATCTTCCTGCACATGTACGGTACCACCAGCGACCTCCAGTTCAAGAGCGACGGTGCGGCCGCCGCCTCGCGCCGGAAGGCCAAGCTGAAGCAGGAGTCCAACGAACTGAAAGGTCTGCTGGGCGATATGTGGCGGGGAAAGGGCGCAGCAGGACAGGAGCAGAACAACGGGCAGGCCGTGATCACCGTTGAAACACCCGGCGCTGATACCACACGCACATCACCGTTGGCCAATAAACCGAAGAAGGGACTTGGCCGCCTGCTGGGCAAGGACGGCAAGAATGACGACGAGCAGGAGGTGATCACGATCGAATAGGTTGACCGTCAACGCTGACCATTAGCAAAGCGTTCTCCCCTCGTGGACGGCGTCCCGACAAGCAGGGGCCGGGGGTGGTTTCGATCTTCAGGAATGCCAAAACGGAAACCACCCCTAACCCCTCCTTGCCTTGCTGATCAAGATCCAGGGTCCCTCGCTCCGCGCGAGCGCCCTGGTTCGATCAGCAAGGAGGGGAAAACAAGCATGTATTTAACCAAGCTGTTCTCCCCTCCTCAGGATCGACCCGGCGTTCAGCCCGACGCAGGTCGTGATGAATGACGGCACTCGATCCGGGTGCCAAAGGAGGGGCCGGGGGTGGTTTCGATCTTCATGAAAATGCCAATAGGAAAACACCCTTTACCCCCATTGCATGGCTGCGGCAAGGCCACCTAACTCTTCCTTCACGATCTTCACCGCCTCTACCGTGGACCTCTACTCGCGCAAACAACGATGGAAACTGGTGCTCGCACTGGTGGCCTTGTCCATCGTGGGCGCCAGCCTCTGGTACAGCAGCCGCATCGTGCAGCGTGTGCGCACGGAGGAGCGCAAGAAAGTGCAGCTCTGGGCGGAGGCCGTGAAGAACCGCGCACAATTGGTGAACTATACCGACTCGCTCTTCAAGCGGCTGCGCGAAGAGGAACGCAAGAAGGTGGAGCTCTGGGCCGAGGCGCAGCGCCGCCTGGTGGGCAATGAGCCGGGCGACCTGAGCTTCTACCTGCAGGTGGCCAGCGACAACACCACCATCCCGGTGATCATCACGGACAAGAGCGGTCGGATCTCGCAGCACCGCAACCTGGAAGCGAGCATGGAGCGCGATACCGTGCGCATGCTGGAACTGGTGAAGCGCATGGACCGCACACACGACCCCATCGTCATCGTGCTCTTCGCGGATGTGAAACAATACCTGCACTACACCGACTCACGGATCGTCACCGAACTACAGGGGGTGATGAACAACCTGATCAGCAGCTTCATCAGCGAGACGGTGATGAACACCGCGGCCGTGCCCGTGATCTATACCGACAGCACACGCACCACGGTGATCGAGCACAGCAACATCGACAGTGCGGTGATCAGTGATCCGGCGAAACTGCAGGCACGTATCGCGGAGATGAGCGCAGCCAACGCACCCATCGAAGTATCATTGGCAGGCCTGGGGCGCAACTTCATCTTCTATGATGAAAGCCGCATCGTGCAGCAATTGCGCTACTATCCATACGTGATGTTCGGCATCATCGGACTGTTCCTGCTGGTGAGCTACGCGCTATTCAGCCTCTTCCGCAACGCAGAGCAGAACCAGGTGTGGGTGGGCATGGCCAAGGAGACCGCGCACCAGCTGGGCACGCCGCTGAGCTCCTTGATGGCGTGGATGGAACTGCTGAAGAGCAACGGCACCGATCCCACGGCGGTGACGGAAATGAAAAAGGATGTGGACCGGCTGGAGGTGATCACCGAGCGCTTCAGCAAGATCGGGTCGGCGCCCGCCCTTGAGCCCGAAAAGCTTTACCACACCCTGCGCGCCACGGTGCTCTACCTCCGCGTCCGGTTACCTGCTCGAACGCGCATCGAGGTGGTGGCACCGGCGGATACCGAACTTCAGGTACCGCTGAACCGCGCTCTCTTCAGCTGGGTGCTGGAGAACCTTATCCGCAATGCGGTGGATGCGATGGAGGGCGAAGGGGCCATCACCATCGAGATCATACCCGACGAGGGCTTTGTGCACGTGGATGTGACCGACACGGGCAAGGGCATCCCCACCAGCCAGTTCCGCACGGTCTTCGAGCCGGGCTTCACCACCAAGAAACGCGGCTGGGGCCTGGGGCTGTCCCTCAGCAAGCGCATCATCGAGCAATACCACGGCGGCCGCATCTTCGTGAAGAAGAGCGCGCCGGGCAGAGGAACGACGTTCAGGATATCGTTGAAGGCGGCTTGAACCGGAGAACCGCAGAACATTGAACCGCAGAATGTAAAAGGCGGTGCTTACACTTCTTCGGTTCAGCCTTCAGCGTTCTGCTTTCTGCGGTTCCTTTGCGCCATGTCCGGCCTCTACATCCACATTCCCTTCTGCCGGAAGGCCTGCACGTACTGCGACTTCCACTTTAGCACCGCCGACCTGGCCCCAGACGTGTACCATTACGTGGTGCTACAGAACAACGTTATCTTGGGCGAAGGCAAGTTGGTTGTCATACATTGAGCACCATGAACACAGAACGCCGCACGAGCATCCTCGGGATCGCACGTGCGGCGTTCCTGTTCGGGACCGTCTTCGCGTCGTATGCCTTGCACGCGCAGGGCCTGAACAACCTGTGGATGGGGGGATACGCCAGCTACGCGGGGCTGCCTTTCGGTGGGACCGATCTGGACTTTATTAGCGGTGCGCTGGAGGTCTCCTACGTCAATCGGGAAATGGACTACGGCCGAACGAGCGCAAACATCACGGACCAATCGGGCAACCTGCTCTTCACCACCAACGGCTACTACATCGCCAATGCCATAGGGGATACCATGGTGAACGGGACAGGTCTCAACCCCAGCTTCTATACGGTGCAATTTCCGGATGGCTTGCACATGTCGCAGAGTCAACTCATCCTGCCGAAACCCGGTTCGACGGATGAATATCTGCTCATTCATGGCACTTACGATGACCCGGTGGTGCAATGCGCGAACTACCTGTACCTATCTGTGGTCGACATGTCCCAGGAAGGCGGCCTGGGTGCAGTTGTCGAGAAGAACACGGTGTTGATCCAAGACCAACTGAATATCGGCAAGATAACGGCCGTACGGCATGCCAACGGCCGCGATTGGTGGGTGGTGTGCCACAAGATCAACACGAACACCTACTACCAGCTCCTATTGACCCCCGAGGGCTTCAGTGAACTGACGACCCAGGATATCGGCATCGTCCGGCCTGTGGATGGCGGCCAGGTGTGCTTCTCCCCGGACGGGAGCAAGTTCGCCTACTACTGGGGCGTCGAAGACCTGGACATCTTCGATTTCGACCGGTGTACAGGGTTGTTATCAAACCCCGTTCACATCGATATCTCGGACTACGATCAAATGGGTGGCGTGGCCTTTTCACCCAACAGTCGATACCTGTACGCCTCATCAGTCCTTGATGTATACCAATTCGATGTGCAAGCGACGGATATCGAAAGTTCAATGGTCCACATTGCCGAATGGGATTCGTTCTACTCCCCTTCGCCTCCTTTCGCGACCGTATTCGACCTGGCGCACCTCGCACCGGATGGCAAGGTCTACATCTCAACCGGCAACGGCACGGACAAGTTGCATGTGATCAATGAGCCCGATCAGCCTGGCCTGACGTGTGACATGCAGCAGCACGCAATCACCCTGCCCACCTATTTCGCGAATTCCCTTCCCAACCACCCCAACTATCATCTGGGTCCAGTGGATGGCAGTGTGTGCGACAGTTTGGGGATAAACGCCGGGGTGCCGGAGCGCGGGCCACCGTTGCGATTGAGCGCCTACCCGAATCCGAATCGTGGGACATTCACGCTGAACTATGATCCGCAAGCGGTGCCCGGTATGCTTGAAGTCCGCGACGTTTCCGGGAGACTGTTGTTGCAAGAGGGCATTCCGCCTTGGTCCTCGGTCCACGTCGTTACCCTGTGTGACATCGCCCCGGGATTATTTGACGCCCGCATTCACTGGCGGAGAAATACCGGTTCAGTGCGCATCATGATCCAACCATGACCAGAACCCTCATCCTTTGTTTCGCGCTGGTGTCGGCCGGTGTCATGCGCGCTCAATATCCTGTACCCGCGCCTCCCACACCACTGACCGAGGCGCTGTTGATGGCCCAACGTCCTTCGCACTTCAGCGAAGACCAATGGCGCCGGATCATCCGCAACCCCGGGAACGCGGGGGTTTACCCGATCCGCCTGACCCCATCAATGCTTGATACCTTGGACGCATCCAAACTGGACAAGAGGTATTTCTACAAGCTGATGCCGGGTTCTCCTGCGAACTGCGCTGATCAGCCCAAATGAACCTTTCGTGGGAACCATGGTGCCGAACTCTGCATCGGACGATGGGCGATGGCGCACTCGGCGAAGGCAAGTTCACCGTGGTCCGCTGAGATGCCCTCAGGAATTCACCACAAGAAGGTCCCTTCAATCTTCTACATTCTGCGGTTCCTTTGCACCGTGTCCGGCCTGTATATCCACATTCCCTTCTGCCGGAAAGCCTGCACGTATTGCGACTTCCACTTTAGCACCAACACCAAGGGGCGCGACGAAGTGATCGCGGCCATGCGCAACGAACTCCTGCTTCGTCGCGCCGAATTGGGCAACGGACCGCTGGGATCCATCTACTTCGGCGGCGGCACGCCCAGCCTGCTCCCGGCACAACAATTGAAGGGCTTCCTTGATGATGCCCGTGGCATTGCGACGATCGCGACTGGTGCGGAGATCACGGTGGAAGCGAATCCGGATGACATCACGGCGGAGGTGCTGGCCGCGTGGAAGGACATCGGTGTTACGCGGGTGAGCCTGGGCACGCAGAGCTTCCGCGACGACAGGCTCGCGTGGATGGGCCGTGCGCACAATGCCGCAGATGCGTTGAAAAGCATCGACCTGATCGCCAAGGCCGGCTTCGCGTCATGGACCATCGACCTGATCTACGGACTTCCCGGTATGACATTGTACGAATGGGACGAACAGCTGACCATTGCACTGGACCATGGCATGCCGCATCTGAGCGCGTATTGCCTCACCATCGAACCGCGCACCGTGCTGGGTGATCGCTTGAAGAAAGGCATGATGACCCACCCGGATGATGCCGACCAGGCGGCGCAATTCGACCGGTTGATGGAGCGCATGCAACAGGCCGGGCTCGTGCATTACGAGATCAGCAACTTCGGGCGCAAAGGGCATTTCGCGGTGCACAACAGCAACTACTGGAAAGGCGTGCCCTACGTGGGCATCGGCCCCAGCGCACATTCCTTCGACGGCGCCAACCGGCGATGGAACATAGCCAACAATGCACGCTACACCAAGGCGCTGGCCTCAGGCGAACAGTTCTGGGAAGAGGAGGAACTGACCCTGGAGCAACGCGTGAACGAGCGCATCATGACCGGCTTGCGCACCATCTGGGGAGTGGATCTGGCCACCCTGGGCGCTGACCTGCGGGCGGTTGAAGGCGCCACCATCCAGCGCTACGTCGACAGTGGCGACCTGTTCATCCGTGACGAGCGGCTCTTCCTCACGTCCCAAGGAAGGCGATTCGCCGATCGCATAGCTTCGGACCTCTTCATCGCACCATCAGCAGGCACATGATCGCCGAGGTCACACACCACGGCCGGCAGTACCGGATATCGCTCAGCGACCCGATCGACCTGAGCCTGCCGCTCGCGGCCGGTGCGAACGGCCCGCGCGCGTGGCACGTGGATCCGGTGCGCATGGAACCTGTGCGCATGGGCGACACGGTCTTCACCATCGCCGCAGGTGCACCGGTGAACTTCCGCAACATCGCGTTCAACCCGCACGGGCACGGCACGCATACCGAGAGCGTAGGTCACATCACGCCGGAGATCCATCCCGTGGGGCCGATGTTGAAGCGTTACTTCTTTACCGCACTGGTCGTGAGCGTGCGTCCACAGGAAAGGCGCCATGCCGATGGTCGTAGTGACCAGGTGATCACCCTGGACCATTTCCGTGCGATGATCGGTGATCGCGTACCGGAAGCGCTGGTGGTGCGTACGCTGCCCAATGACCCTGGCAAGGGCACGCGTGTGTGGACCGGCACCAATCCGCCGTACCTCGAGGCGCAAGCCTGCAGGTGGCTGCGGAGCATCGGGATCAAGCACTTGTTGCTGGACCTGCCGAGCGTCGACCGGGAGAATGATGATGGGGCCCTGGCAGCGCACCACGCCTTCTGGGACTATCCCAGCACCATCGATCTGCAGCGCACCATCACGGAGATGATCTTCGTGCCGGATACCGTGCTGGATGGGGAGCACATGCTGGAGCTACAGCTTCCGCAGTTCATCAACGACGCGGCGCCCAGCCGGCCGGTGCTCTATGCGCTGATCTGATGGACATCGATGGCTTCCGACAGTACTGCATGGCCAAGCCGGGCGTGACCGAGGAAACTCCTTTCGGACCGGAAACACTGGTGTACAAGGTGGCGGGCAAGGTCTTCGCCCTGGCTCCGCTGGATGTGTTCGATGGCGTGAACCTGAAATGCGATCCTGAGCGGGCCATTGAGCTGCGCGAGCGCTATGAGGGCATCACCCCCGGTTACCACATGAACAAGCAGCACTGGAACACCGTGGATGTGACGGGCAGTGTGCCGGAGAAGCTCCTCCGCGAGCTGGTGGACCACTCCTACGAGCTGGTGTGGGCATCGCTGCCGGCCAAGGTGCGCAAGGCCTTCTGATGCGCTGCGGTCGCGGGCCCGGGGGGCTGGATAACTTCGCGCCATGAAACCGCCTCCACTGGGCCGCATCATCGTCGGCTACTTCTTCCGCGGCCTGTTGCTCACTGTGCCGCTGGCCATTCTGGTCTATGTGTTATTCCGCTCGCTCACCTACTTGGACAGCATCATCCCGTATGAGATCCCGGGTCTGGGGATCCTTACGCTGCTGGTGGGCATTACGGTGATCGGCTATCTGGGCAGCACGGTCCTTTACCAGCCCATTGCGGACTTCGGTCATGAGGTGCTGCAGCGCATCCCTTTCCTGAAAACGATCTATGACGCCCTCACGGACATGATGGAAGCCCTGGTGGGCAGTAAGAAGAAGTTTGACCAGCCGGTGTTGGTGCGGCTGCTGGACGGCAGTCGGTTGGAGAAGCTCGGCTTCATCACCAGCAAGGACATGACCTATCTGGGGATCGCCGGGGGCAAGGTGGCGGTGTACTTGCCGCACAGCTTTGCGTGGAGCGGCAATTTGTACATCGTGCCTGCCGAGAACGTCACCCCGATCAACGCCCGGGCGGGTGATGTCATGAAGTTCATCGTGAGCGGCGGGGTGGCCGAGGAGTGACCACCCGCCGTACGGCACGTCCATTGTAAGGAGACCCCTCACCACCATGAGACATCTGACCACCTTCGCCTTCCTTGCCCTGCTCGCACACGGCCATGCGCAAACCGAGGTGCGCACCAGCTCCTTTTCCTTCGCCGTGGGCGTGCAGCCAACGTTCAGTGTGGTGTTCAGGAACGCGGACGCCCCTACAGTGGCGGCCTGGTATAAGGACCAACTGAAGGACATCAGCGCAGGGGTGGTCAGCAAGAAGGAACTGATGGCCATTGGCACGCGGCTGCCCGAAGTGAGCACGGACACCATGCGTGTATATGTCAAGGTGGATCAGCCCAAGAAAAGCCCCGATGTCACCCTGCACGTGGCATTCAAGGTTGCGGGGGGCTTTGTGGGTCCGGACAGCGAAACACGCCAGGTGGAAGGTTGCCGGGCATGGATGTACCAGCAAGCGGTGATGCTCAAGAAAATGCTGGCCCAGCGTGAACTGGACGCCGGCACCAAACAGCAAGCTCGTTTGGAGGATGAACTGGCCATGCTCGTGCGCGAGAATGAGCGGGCGCAGAAGAGCATCGAGAAGACACAGCAGAACATCACCGACGGCGAGAAGGAAAAAGCGGACACGGACGGAGAACTGGGCAACATGCTCACCCGCCTCGACTCCAAAAAGCAGGATGTGGCGAATGCCCCCTCGGAGGAGAACACCAAGCAACTGCAGGCGCTGATGAAGGAGCAGGAGAAGCTGCAACGCAAGAGCGAGAAGTTGGCCCGGGACATCACCAGCGGCACTCGCAAGATCGAGGACCTGCGCTTCGACATCAAGAAGAACCTGGTGGATCAGGACGCGAAGTCCAAGGCCATCGACGCACAGAAGATCGTGGTGGAGTCCCTGCGCGAGAAACTAGCGACCGTGAATTGAGCGTGTGCGGCGCTTGACGGATAACTTGGCCCCGTGCCGAATACCCGTCGCAACGCCCTTCTTCTCCTCCACTTCACCATCCTGATCTGGGGGAGCACGGGCATCCTGGGCAAGCTGATCGAGCAGCCCACGGCGCACATCGTTCTGGTGCGTGTGATCATCGGGGCGGCCGGGCTACTCGCCTATGCACTGCTCTCGCGCACACCTCTGATCCCGATCCGGAAGGAGGTCCCGAACTACGTCTTCACCGGCGTATTGATCGCGGCGCACTGGATCACCTTCTACGGCGCGATCAAGATGAGCTCGGCCTCTATTGCCGCGGCCTGCCTCAGCACCTCCACTCTCTTCACCGCGCTGATGGAGCCGTTCTGGTTCAAGCGCCGGATCCTGCTGTACGAGGTTGTGCTGGGCGCCATTGTGATCGGGGCCCTGGCACTCATCTTCGGATTGGAGATGGAACATCGCATGGGCATCCTGGTGGCCGTGCTCAGTTCCTTCCTGTCGGCCTGGTTCAACATTGTGAACGGTGTGCTGATCAAGCGCGACAACGCCGTGCGCATTGGCTTCTATGAAATGCTTACGGTGTTGATCGTGATCTATGCATGGGCCTTCGCCACGAGCGACCTACCGCAGCCGATCTGGAACATGCCCGCACGCGACATGTGGAGCCTGCTGGCCTTGGGGCTGGTGTGCACCACCTTCGCCTTCGTCGCGGGCATCGCAGTGATGAAGGTGCTCACCCCCTTCACGGTGATGTTGGCAGTGAACCTGGAGCCCGTGTACACCATCATCATCGCGCTGCTCATCTGGCCCGAGAGCGAGACCATGCGACCGGGCAGCTACGCGGGCATCGCGCTGATCCTCGCCTGCCTCTTCGTGAACGGCTGGCTGCAACGGCGTCGCCCGGCGGCACAGATCGTTGAACCGGATCCGCTCACCCAGGGTTGAGGCCTTGAACCCTACATCACGAACGATCCACCTTGGCAGGTGTTGTCCCTACCTTGGTGCAGCGAACAGAACATGTCAACCGCGACCCTTACCGCCACCGCCTATTGTCCTTCGCTCACGCGCTATGAGCGCTGGCGCACACGCCCCGTGATGGTGGGCTCCCTTGGCATCGGGGGCGATAACCCGATCCGCGTGCAGAGCATGACCACCACCGACACGATGGACACCGCGGCCACGGTGGCGCAGAGCATCCGCATGATCGAGGCTGGCTGCGAGCTGGTGCGCATCACCGCCCCCAGCAAGAAGGAGGCGGAGAACCTCGCGGAGATCCGCAAGCAGTTGCACGCAAAAGGCTACAAAGCGCCGCTGGTGGCGGACATCCACTTCACCCCGAACGCGGCGGAGATCGCGGCGCGCATCGTGGAGAAGGTCCGCGTGAACCCCGGCAACTACGCCGACAAGAAGAAGTTCGACGTGCGTGAGTACACCGACGCACAGTACGAGGAGGAATTGGAGCGCATCCGCGAACGCTTCACGCCGTTGGTGCGCATCTGCAAGGAGCACGGCACGGCCATGCGCATCGGCACCAACCACGGCTCGCTGAGCGATCGCATCCTGAACCGTTACGGGGATACGCCCTTGGGCATGGTGGAGAGCGCCTTCGAATTCCTGCGCATTTGCCGCGATGAGGACTTCCACAACATCGTGCTGAGCATGAAGGCCAGCAACACCCAGGTGATGGTACAGGCCTACCGCCTGTTGGTGAACAAGATGATGGCACTGGGCTGGGACTACCCGCTGCATCTGGGCGTCACCGAAGCGGGCGATGGTGAGGATGGTCGCGTGAAGAGCGCGGTGGGCATCGGCGCCTTGCTCGAGGACGGCCTGGGCGACACCGTGCGCGTATCGTTGACGGAAGAGCCGGAGGCGGAGATCCCGGTGGCGAAGGCGCTGGTGGACCGATACACCGCCCGTCGCGGTCATGCCCCGATCCCCGAAGTGCATCATGTGCCCATCGATCCCTTCTCCCACGCGCGACGGCATGCACGTGAGGTGCTGAACATCGGTGCCCGGCATGTGCCCATCGTGATGACCGACCTCAGCACGAAGGAGAAGATCAGCCCCGCGTCGTTGTTCGCCCATGGCTACCACTATAGCGTTCCGCTGGACAAGTGGAACCTGACGGACCAGGCCTGCGACTATCTCTTCATCGGCGACCACCACCTCACCTTCGAAATACCCGGCACCCTGGGCATCGTGCAGGAGCATGGCACCTGGTTGAAGGATCGCAAAAAGCCCCGGCACTACCCGCTCTTGCAGGTGGAGGACCTGCTGAACAACGTGCCCACGCACCACGACCTGAACTTCGTGCATGCCACCCTGGCCGACCTCACCGACGAGCTGATCGCCGCGCTGGACGAGGATGACAGCTGCGTGCTGTTGCTGGACACAGAGAACGTTCACGGATACGCCGAACAACGCGCGGCCTTTTACAGGTTGATGGAGAGGAAGTGCGACGTGCCGGTGATCATCGGCCGGGACTACATGAACCTGGACGAGCTGCACTTGATGCTGCACAGCAGCACGGACATGGGTGCACTGCTGCTCGACGGTCTGGGCGACGGCGTGATGATCTGTCCGGAGAAGAGCGGCAGCGATGCCATGGTGAACCGCACGGCCTTCGGCATCCTACAGGCCACACGAACACGCATCAGCAAGACCGAATACATCAGTTGCCCTAGTTGCGGCCGCACGCTCTTCGACCTGCAGGAGACCACGGCCAAGATCCGCGCGCGCACCAGCCACCTGAAAGGCGTGAAGATCGGGATCATGGGCTGCATCGTGAACGGCCCGGGCGAGATGGCCGATGCTGACTACGGATATGTGGGTACGGGTCCTGGCGTGATCACGTTGTACAAGGAAAAGGAGGTGGTGAAGCGCAACGTACCGAGCGAACACGCCGTGGACGAGCTGATCACCTTGATCAAGCAGGGGGGCGATTGGGTGGAGGTGCCCTGAGGATCCTATCTTCGTGGACATGAGCATCCGCCATTCCATTGCCCTGGCAGGCTTGCTACTGGCGCTGGGTACTTCCGCCCAGAACGCCAAGCCCTCGCTCGACCTTCTCAAGCGCTACATGGTGGGTAGTTACTCCAGCGCCGCACAGGCCGCGCGGGACACCAGCTACTTCAATATCGAACTGGAGATGGCGCGCATCTGGTTGAAGGAGAAGGATGGGATCTGGCTGTACGTGGAACAGGCCACCGCGGCGAAGAAGGAAAAACCCTACCGGCAGCGCATCTACCACGTGCAGCAGCAGGACGACAGCACCTACATCAGCACCGTGTACAACCTGGACAGCATGCACCTCTTCGTTGGCGCGTACAAGGATGTGGCCCGTTTCGCGGCCATCAAACCCACCGATGCCGAACCGCTCACCGGATGTGCGCTGACCTTGCGCTGGCGCGATGGCCGGTTCGTTGGCAGCACACACGAGAACGACTGCAAGAACGCCTGGGGCAAGGCCACCTACGCCACCAGCGAGGTGTCCATCGGACCCGATGGTATGGTGAGCTGGGACCGCGGCTACGATGATACCCACGCCCAGGTGTGGGGCGCCGAAAAGGGCGGCTATGAGTTCGTGAAGAAGATCACGAAGGCCGTGCCCGTGAAGCAGCTTTCGGAGGATTAGAGGTCGTTCTTATTTCATCGTAGAGCCGCAAAGTGGCTGAAAACGCTGAGAAGATCAACGCATACGAGCGTGCTCAACGTGGGGCCGCAGAGGATCCGCCACTGGCGGATCGCCATGCGAAGAACGTCAAATGACCATAGGCGGCATGCTCCGCAAACCACGGCCGCGCTACTTTCGGGGCATGCGAAAACTGTTATTCTCCCTCCTGATCCCAGCAGTGGGCCACACGTGCAGTGCCCAGAGTGGCGACGTGCATCCCGCACCGAAGTGGATGTTCGAGGATGTGCGCGAGTTGAGCACGTCATCCACCACCAAGGTGACCCATGGGGACAGCGTCATCCGCGATGAGAACAGTACCGCCAGAGTGCGCGTAAAGGTGGCGGACATGCGCAAGGAACACTATGTCCTTTCCGTCCGCAACCTGGCCTCCACGGGCCTTGTGGGAGACCTGTCGAGCATGGTGGCTGAACTGCCGCTTGTACAGCGGGACAGTGTGATGAAGCGGATGCGCAGGGTGTTGGAGGAGACCTATGCACCCATGCAGGAACGTGGATCACGGTTCAAAGTGGATCGCAGTGGGAAGTTGATCGGCTCTTTGGACACCGACAAGGACATGGAGGATCTCAAGCCCCAACTGCTCGAGGGGGTCAAACAGTTGCAGTCCCTTGCACGGGAGGATAAACGGAACACGGCCCAGGTCATCGAAGCGCGTCGTGAACACCTCACGGATTCCATGTACACGGCCTTTGTGCACTGGCAGGAAAAGGGGATCCTTACGCTCATCGCTCCTTTTGCGTTCACCTTTCCGGGGAGCGGTTCAGTTAGACAGCCGGATAAGTTGAGCCTGTCGGACCTGCCGGAATTCAAGAACCTCGGCGAGCTACCTGCCATGACGGAACTGGGGCTCGACGAACAGACCGGCACCACCATCATCGCCCGCGTGGTGACCACCGCCGACGGCGATGCCCTGTTGAAGGCCGCATTGGCGAACGACCCCAAGAGCAAGTGGAAGAAGCAGGACCTGTCGGTGGTGCAGGAACAGGTGTACACGATCGACCGGAACAGTGGATGGGTGACCCACGCCACCACGGAACTCCGCGCACGCCTGGGCTCAATTTCCATTCGTCGGAACCAGGTCTCAGAGCTGGTCACCGTGAAACAATGAGCACGATCCTCATCGCCGGCGCCACGGGGCTGATCGGCCGGGCCTGCGTGGATCGCGCGTTGATCGATGCACGCATTACAAAGGTCATCGTCCTCACACGACGCGCGCTTGAGCTGTCACACCCGAAGATCGTTCAGTGGGTGGCGCCGGACGGTCAGTTGCTCTCGGGATTGCGCCGTGAACAGGTGGATGCGGTGCTCTGCTGCCTGGGCACCACCATCGCCACCGTGAAGGGCGACAAGCAGGCCTTCATCCACGTGGACAAGGACCTGGTGGTGGGCATCGGCCATTGGGCGAAAGCGAACAACGTGCCCACGTTCTGCGTGGTTAGCGCCATCGGCGCGGACGCGAGCAGCCGGATCTTCTACAGCCGTGTGAAGGGCGAAATGGAAGGCGCGTTGATCGATATCGGTCTTCCGCAGCTGCACATCTTCCAACCCTCGATGCTCGTGGGTCCGCGCACGGAGGAACGTATGGGCGAACGCATGGGCATCGTCCTGGGCAAGGTCTTCTCGCCGCTCCTCCTCGGATCACTCGCGAAGTACAAACCCATGCCGCACGATGTGCTGGCGAAGGCCATGATCAACGCGTCACTGGGAGTGCCGGGTACGTCGAAAGCGGGCATTCACGCCTACACAGCGATCCAGGAACTCGCGTCCCGTTAGAAGGTGGCCGTGCTTACGCGCAGGGCTTCCGTCTCCGCCTCCTGCATGCGGGCCGCGAACTCATCACGAACGTGCTCGAACGCAGCGCGGTACTGGGAGGCGATCGGCTCAGCGCTGGGCAGCTCCTCGCTGCGGTGATCCACCTGCCGGCCGTTCTTCCAGAAGCGGAAGCACACGTGCGGGCCGGTGGCCAGGCCCGTGCTGCCTACCTCGCCGATGGTCTGCCCCTGCTCCACATGCTGACCCTTCCGCACAAGGATCTTGCGCATGTGGAGGTACTGCGTTTCGTATACGTTGTTGTGGCGGATCTTCACGTAGTTACCATTGCCTGCGGTGTAGCCGGCCTTCTCCACCACCCCATCGCCCACGGCGAGGATCGGGGTACCATAGGGTGCAGCATAATCGGTGCCCAAGTGGGACTTCCACCGGTGCTGCACCGGATGGAAGCGGCGCATGGTGAAGCCCGATGAAACACGGCTGAACTTGAGCGGCGCCTTCAGGAACGCCAGTCGGAGACTGTTGCCCTCCGCATCGAAATACATAGGCGCGGCGGAACTGTCGGGATCGAAGCGGAACGCCTGCTTGGTGACGGCGCCCTCGAAACGCACGGCGAGCAGCTCAGGCTGTCCATAGCGCTGGCCATCCACGGTCCTCTCCTGGTACACGAAGGTGAAGCGGTTCCCGGGCTGCACGTCCTTGTAGAAGTCCAGGGTCCATTGGAAGATCTCTCCCAGCTTCAGGGCGAGTATGGGGTCCGCGCCGGCCTTCTCCAGGTCGTTCCAGAGCGCCCCGGTGACCGCTACGCTGATGCTGCGTTGCTCGGTACGTACCGGACGCTTGTCCACCCGCACGTCCATGGGCGGGCGCAGTGTGAAGATCACATGATCAACCGCATCGGCCTCATACACGAAGAAGGCCGGCACGCGCGCGCTGTCATTCGTGAAGATCAGGGCGTAGGGATGGCCTGTGCGCATCCGGTGGATGTCGAACACCGGAGCCGCCATGCGCACAAGGCTGTCCACCTCCGTGGCGCTCACGCCGTGGGGCGAAAGCAGGTCGCTGAACGTTCCGCCCTTGGGAACAAAGCCCCGTTCGATGATGAATCCATCCAGGGGGATGCCATAGGCACTGGCGGGTGCGGGTACCGTGTCCTCGTCAACGATCACGACATGATCGGCCACGTACTCCTCGTGCGGCCGCACGTCCACCCCTACGTACACATAGGCTGCTGCGAACGCAGCGAGCACGAGTGCACCGATGCCCCATTTGTTCCTTCCCCCCATGTGTGCAAGAAATGCGGTGGCTGAAGAACTTAACGCTCTTGTGCCCAGATCATTTCAACACGCCTTTGTGGCTCTACAGCTTGGAAATGGGGTTCGCGAGGCCCTCGTATTCGGACAATTCCATCTTGATGGACCCCACGAGCACCTTGGCCTGCACCAGCACCGGGATGTGGTTGGCGTCATCGGTCACCCACACGTTCAGGTCGTCGTTGCCCTTGAAGATGCGGCCCTGTTGCACCAGCGGCTGGAACTTCAGGCAGCGGTATTTGCCGTTGCGGATCTTGATCGTTTCCCGACCGACATACTTCATCTTCAACGGCCAGTTCTCGTTGTCCATGAAGAGGTCCATCGTGAACTCCTGGCCGGGTTGGACGTTGCTGAGGTCCCAGGTGCGCGCATAGTAGAAGGCGCTGATCATGTCCTGTGCATGAGCGGGCACGGTGAAGGTCTTCTTCTCCTGGGTGGTAACCTGGCGGCGATGCTGCAGGTAGATGTAATCCTGGTTGATGATGTAGCCACCCTCATCCACACGGCGCGTAAAGACCCAGGGGAACACGCCTTCCTTGTCGAAGCGGGTCTCATAGTAGTCGTTCACTTTGTAGAAGGAACGGAAGGCCCCGGCGCTGTGACCTTCGCCGATGGCCAGCAGCACTTTGCGGCCTTGAATTTCCCCGGGGGTTTCCTTGAGTTCCAAGGTGGCCACGCCCGCGTTGATGAAGCCGTAGTGCAGGACGTACGTGAGCTTTTCGCCTGGCTGGAAGGCCTGATGCTTCAGCGTGCGCAAGGGATACACATGCCCGGCCGGCGGTTCCGTGACCGCAGGTGGCTTGGACTGGGTGAAGCCCATGGTGAGCAGGCCCAGCGAAGCGAACACAAGAACGGATGAACGAGCCATGCCACGGGTAACGCAAACGGGGTGCCGATCGGTCTTGTCGGTCTGAGCCACAAGCTGCGAGCCACGAGCCTCGAGCTTGATCTCGGCTCGAAGCTCGCGGCTCGGGGCTCGAAGCTTGGATCCCATCACAGCACGATGTTCACGATGCGTTTGGGCACCACGATGACCTTTTTCGGCGCTTTGCCCTCCAACCGGGCCTGCACCTCGGGGTTGGCGAGCACGGCCGCTTCCACGCCTTGGGCGTCCAGCGCGATAGGGAACTCAAGTTGCAAACGGGTCTTGCCGTTGAAGCTGATCGGATAGCTGAAACTGTCCTCCACGAGGTGCGCGGCATCCCACTTCGGCCAGGTGGCTTGGGCAATGCTTTCCCCGTGTCCCAGCAGCTGCCACAGTTCCTCGGCGATGTGCGGGGCGAATGGGGCGAGTACGATGGTGAGCGGTTCCAACACGGCGCGTTTGTGGCACTTCAGTTCGTGCAGGCTGTTGCAGGCGATCATGAACTGCGACACGCTGGTGTTGAAGCTCAGCCTCTCGATGTCCTCGGTCACCTTCTTCAGGGTGGCGTGCAGGACCTTCAGTTCGGCCTTCGTTGGCTCGGCATCATCCACCAGGAACGCATTGCCCGCCTCCGGGTCGACCCCGTGGGTCGACGCTACAGCGGAATGGAACAGGTTCCAGAACTTCTTCAGGAAACGGCTGGTGCCTTCGATACCGTTGGTGTCCCACGGCTTGCTCTGCTCGATGGGGCCGAGGAACATCTCGTACAACCGCAACGTGTCCGCACCATAGCGCTCGATGATGTCGTCGGGGTTGACGACATTGAGCCATCGCTTTGACATCTTTTCCACCAGAGTTCCACATTTCAGTGTTTCGCCTTCCCCAAGAAATTCGGCATCTTGGAATTCTGGTCGAGAAGATCGGAGTGCATCAATAGTGACAATGTTGTTCTGGACAATGTTCACGTCGATGTGCAACTCTGTAATATTCTGGAAGTCGCAATCCTTGAAGGATATTCCCTGATCAGCAGCGTCTTTGAATGTAGCCTTAGCGGCGTCCATTGTGATTTCTCCCATCTCGGTGAACGCGATATAGCCAAGCTGCAAGTTCACGTCATTGGCAAGTTGTTTTATGTCGGCATCATCATGCGCTGCCATCAATCTGTGGAACCACTCGTGCGACGCGATTATCTTAGTTCCATTAATGCGGAAGACGAACGCGGATTGACCCTGTATCATCCCCTGATTCACCAGCTTCTTCGCGGGCTCATCGAAGTTGATCCAGCCGCGCTCCTTCAGGAACTTCGTCCAGAACCGGAAGTAGAGCAGGTGACCGGTGGCGTGCTCGCTGCCGCCCACGTACAGGTCCACTTGCTGCCAGTAGTTGATGGCCTCGGGCGAAGCGAAGCGGCCCTCGTTCTTCGGGTCCATGTAGCGCAGGAAGTACCAGCTGCTGCCGGCCCAACCGGGCATGGTGGTGGTCTCCAGCGGATAGGCGCCGTCACCATTGGCCACCCTACCCTGCAATGGGTTGTACGACCAGTCCTTGGCGCGCGCCAGAGGTGGTTCGCCATCCTCCGTAGGCAGGAACTTATCCACCTCGGGAAGCACCAGCGGCAGGTGCTGCTCCTCTACCGGATATGGAGTACCATCCTTGTAGTAGATCGGAATCGGTTCGCCCCAATAGCGTTGGCGACCGAAGGCGGCATCGCGCAGGCGGAAGTTGATGCGGCGCTCGCCCACGCCCTTCTTCACCAGTTCATCGATGGCGCGCGGGATCGCGTCGGCCACCTTCATACCGTTGAGGAAGACGCTGTTCGCCAAGGTGGCCTCCTTGCTCTCATCGGCGCCGGTGCTGATGTCCCAGTTGGCAGTAACGGCGGTGAACGGGATCTTGAAGTGCGTGGCGAAGTTCCAGTCGCGCTGGTCGCCGGCAGGCACGGCCATCACGGCGCCGGTGCCATAGCCGCCGAGCACATAGTCGCCCACCCACACGGGCACGTCCATGTGCGTGAACGGATGCTTCACGTAGGCACCGGTGAACACACCGCTCACGCGTTTCACTTCGGTCATCCGCTCGCGCTCGCTGCGGTTCTTCGCCTGTGTCACATAGGCCATCACCTCGGCCATGCGCTCCGGTGGTGTGATCTGCGCGATCAGCTCATGCTCGGGCGCGAGCGTTACGAAACTTACCCCGAAGATGGTATCGGGTCGCGTGGTGAACACGTCCACAGAACCTTCCCCACTGGCCAGCGCGAACCTGATCAAGGCCCCTTCACTACGGCCGATCCAGTTGCGCTGCGACTCCTTGATGCTCTCACTCCAATCCAACCCATCAAGCCCATCGAGCAGGCGTTGCGCGTAGGCGGTGATGCGCATGCTCCACTGCGGCATCCGCTTGCGTTCCACGGGATGTCCGCCGCGTTCGCTCACGCCGTCCTTCACTTCATCATTGGCGAGGACGGTCCCCAATGCCGGGCACCAGTTCACCCAGGCCTCGCTGAGGTAGGCTAGGCGGAAGCGCAGCAGGATGCCCTGCTTGTGCCGTTCACTGAAGGTGGCCCAATCGGTGTGGCCGAACTCCGCCAAGGGTTCCAGCTCTTCATTGCCGGTGAGGGCGGAACCGTCGTTGCCGTTCCAGCCGTGCTTTTCGAAGCGCTCGATCAGTTCGGCCATGGGGCGGGCCTTTTGCGCCGCGTGATCATACCAGCTGTCGAAGAGCTGCAGGAAGATCCACTGCGTCCACTTGTAATAGGCGGGGTCGGAGGTGCGCACCTCGCGGCTCCAATCGAACGAGAAACCGATGTTGTCCAGTTGCTCACGATACCGGGCGATGTTGACCTCGGTGGTCTTCGCCGGGTGCTGGCCGGTCTGGATGGCATATTGTTCGGCGGGCAGGCCGAAGCTGTCGTATCCCATGGGATGCAACACGTTGAAGCCCTGCTGCCGTTTGGATCGGGCCACGATGTCGCTGGCGATGTAGCCGAGCGGATGGCCCACATGAAGGCCGGCACCGCTGGGGTACGGAAACATGTCGAGCACGTAATACTTCGGCTTGGACGGATCGTTCTCCACGCGGTAGGTGCCGCGCTTCCGCCATTCCTCCCGCCACTTCCGCTCTATGCTCTTGTGCTCGTACGCCATGATGGCGCTAAAGTAGAATGGTCGGGGCCAGCGTCGCGGCCGAAGCGCTACTCACAACGGTTGCTTGACAACCACGGGACGGGGCATGGGCGGACCGACCGCACGCGGGGATACATTCGCGGCGCATGGGAGAGGACCGCCATTTCAAGGCCCGCACGCGCAGCAGCAGCGTGGGCACGGTGATCGGCATTACGCTGGTGCTGTTCATGCTGGGCTTGCTCGGCTTCATGCTGCTCAACGCCCGTGCGCTCGAGCGGCACTTCCGCGAGAACGTGAAGGTGGACCTTTACCTGAAGCGCGACCTGAAGGAGGTGGACGTGATGAAGTTCCGCAAGAAGCTGGACCTGGAGGGCTACACCCGGGAGACCCGCTACGTGACCCCGGAGGAGGCGGCGGAGCAGCTGAAGGCCGATCTGGGCGAGGACTTCCTGGGCGTATTGGGCGAGAACCGCCTGAAGCCCTCGATCGAACTGAAAGTGAACGAGGCCCATGCGCATCCGGACAGCCTGAAATGGATCGCCGAGCACCTGCGCCAGGATGCCCGGGTGGACGAGGTGAGCTACAATCCGATGGTGGTGGAGAACATCGATACCAACATGGTGCGGTTACGCTGGGTATTGCTGGGCTTCAGTGCCTTGCTGCTGATCATCGCCGTGGCCCTTATCAACAACACCATCCGCCTGGCCATCTACAGCAAGCGCTTCCTGATCCGCACCATGCACCTGGTGGGGGCCACGGGTTGGTTCATCAAGAAGCCCTTCCTGGGCCGGAGCCTGTGGCAGGGCATCATCGCCTCGGTGCTGGCCATCGGCCTGTTGGTGGGCATGATCCAGTTGCTCATCCATTTCCAGCCCGACATGCGCACACTGGTGAAGCCCCTTCCGTTGGCCATTCTGCTGGCGGGGGTGGTGGTGGCCGGCCTTGTCATTTCTTTGCTGTCCACGTGGTTCGCCGTGCGACGCTACCTTCGCATGAACACCGACGAACTGAACTGGAGTTGACCACTCCATCGCCGAGCTTGGCGATGGCAAGAAATGAGCGCCGCGGCGCACGAAGCATGACCGACAAGCACGAGGACGCACTGGCGTTCACCAGCACCAATTACCGCCTGTTGCTCATTGGCATCGGCATCGTCATCCTGGGCTTCATCCTCATGGCCGGCGGCGGCAGTGGCGACCCCGAGGTCTTCGACCCCAAGCAGATCTTCAGCCCCCGTCGCATCACCGTTGCACCCTTCGTCTGCCTCATCGGCTACCTCTTCGTGGTGTATGCCATCATGAAGAAACCCGGCGGCCAGGCCTGATCCCCGCATTCATCCATCATTGCGGTCCATTGACCGCTGGCCGTTCCGCGCACCCGCTCCCGCTGCGCCGAAGAGGCCGACCGAAAGCACAGCACACGTATGACCGTTCTCCACGCCATCATCCTGGCGATCATCGAGGGGCTTACCGAATACCTGCCGGTATCGAGCACCGGGCACATGATCATCGGCAGCACGCTGATGGGCATCGCGACCGACGACTTTGTGAAGCTCTTCACGGTGGCCATCCAGTTCGGGGCCATCCTCAGCGTTGTGGTACTCTACTGGCGCCGTTTTGTGGAGAACCTCAGCCTGTATCCGCTGCTGTTCGTGGCCTTCCTGCCGGCCGCGTTCGCAGGGCTGTTCCTGAAGCACATCATTGACCTGATGCTGGAGAACGTCACGGTGGTGGCGATCGCGCTGCTGCTGGGTGGCATCCTCTTCCTCTTCCTGGACAAGCTGTTCCCCAACGACGGCGAGGACAGCAACGAACCGTTGACCCTGCGCAACGCGTTCATCATCGGCTGCTTCCAGGTCATCGCCATGATCCCGGGCATCAGCCGCAGCGCGGCCACCATCATCGGTGGGATCACGCAGAAGCTCTCGCGGCGGCAGGCGGCCGAATTCTCCTTCCTGCTGGCGGTACCCACCATGTTCGCGGCCACGTTGAAAAGCCTCTGGGATTATGTTCACGACGGGGGCGCGTTCACGGGGGAGCAACTGAAGCTCTTCGTCATCGGCAACGTGTTCGCGTTCATTGTGGCCGCGCTCGCGATCAAGGGCTTCGTGGGCTTCCTCACCAAGCATGGCTTTGCCGCGTTCGGTTGGTATCGGATCGCTGTGGGCCTGGTGCTCCTCGTGCTCATCCTGCGTGGGGTGAACCTGACCATGGTATGATCCACGAAGGCCTGGATCCAGAGGCGGGCGCCATCCTGTTGGTGGATAAACCGCTCACATGGACGAGCTTCAACGTGGTGGGCAAGGTGCGATCGGCCTTGCAGAAATTGTGCGGGCACCGCGTGAAAGTGGGCCATGCCGGCACATTGGATCCGTTGGCCACCGGCCTGCTGATCATTGGCACGGGGCGCATGACCAAACAACTGCCCGGGCTCACCGAGGATGAGAAGGAATACACGGCCACCATCCGGCTGGGGCAGACCACTGCGAGCTACGACACGGAGACGGAGCTGGTGGAGCACGGACCTTGGGAACACCTCACGGAACAGGATGTGCGGGCTGTCCTGACAATATTCACCGGTCCCATCCAGCAGCGGCCGCCGAACTTCTCGGCCAAGCGTTTCCAGGGCGAACGCGCCTACAACCTCCAGCGTTGGGGCGAGCCGGTGGACTTTCCGCACGTGAGCGTGTCCATCCATGACCTGGAACTGTTGTGCATCGAAGGTCGGGACATCACCATCCGCGTGGCCTGCAGCAAGGGCACCTACATCCGTTCCCTGGGCCACGACATTGGCCAGGCGCTGGGCTGCGGAGCGCACATCACGGCCTTGCGCCGAACACGCAGCGGCTCCTTTCGGATCGAGGATGCTCTGACCCCTTCTCAATGGTCGGAATGGTTGGATGCGTGGGCAGCAGGCAGGCAAAAGCCTGATCCTCACGACACTTAACGCTCGCTTCACGATCGACCTATCTTCGGCCCCCCAAATCCAAAAACGGGCCCGTAAGCCCCGCTCCTCACATGAAGCTGACCGCATTCAAGTTCACCGTCCCCAAGGAACAGATCGCCCTCTACCCCACCAAGGACCGCGACGGTAGTAAGTTGATGGTCTTGCACCGCAAAACGGGCAAGATCGAGCACAAGAAGTTCAAGGACATCCTCAACTACTTCGATGAAGGCGACACCTTCATCCTGAACGACACCAAGGTGTTCCCGGCCCGTATGTGGGGCAACAAGGAGAAAACGGGCGCCAAGATCGAAGTGTTCCTGCTGCGCGAACTGAACCGCGACAGCCTCCTGTGGGACGTGGTGGTGGACCCTGCCCGCAAGATCCGCATCGGCAACAAGTTGTATTTCGGCAAGGACGATGAACTCGTGGCCGAGGTGATCGACAACACCACCAGCCGCGGTCGCACGCTGCGCTTCCTCTTCGATGGTTCATACGAGGAGTTCAAGCAGACCATCACCGACATGGGCGAGACACCTCTGCCGCACTACATCAAGCGTGAGACGGAGCCGAGCGACGCGGAGCGTTACCAGACGATCTATGCCAAGCACGAAGGAGCCGTGGCCGCGCCCACCGCGGGTCTGCACTTCAGCCGTGAGCTGATGAAGCGCATGGAACTGAAGGGCATCCACTTCGCGGGGGTCACCCTGCACGTGGGCTTGGGCACCTTCCGTCCGGTGGAAGTG
This sequence comes from Flavobacteriales bacterium, assembly GCA_031411095.1. Lineage (GTDB taxonomy): Bacteria > Bacteroidota > Bacteroidia > Flavobacteriales_F > PHOS-HE28 > PHOS-HE28. Next base: position 334,351 of record JANOAK010000016.1, read on the forward strand.
GAGGACCTCACCAAGCACAAGATGGACAGCGAGCAGGTGATCATCACCAAGGAGGCGTGTGATGTGGTGAACAAGAGCAAGGACCGCAAGAAGCACGTGTGCTGTGTGGGCACCACCACCATGCGGGCCATCGAGAGCAGCGTGAGCACCGAGAACCACATGAAACCCTACAACGGGTGGACGAACAAGTTCATCTTCCCACCGTACGACTTCAGCATCGCTGACCGCATGATCACCAACTTCCACATGCCCGAGAGCACGTTGTTGATGATGGTGGCGGCCTTCGGTGGATATGATCACGTGATCAACGCATACAAGGTGGCCCTGAAGGAGAAGTACCGCTTCTACAGCTACGGGGACGCGATGCTCATTATCTGACCGTTTTCGCGAGGAGGCTCCGCGACGAAGCGATCTTTGATCAATGACCGCGAAGTCCACCATCATCGTCGCCGGCGGCAGTGGCACCCGCATGGGCGGTCCCATCCCCAAGCAGTTCCTGCTGCTGAAGGGCAGGCCGCTGCTGTGCTGGACGATCGAAGCTTTTCACCGATACGATCCCGGTATGCCGATCGTCCTTGTGCTTCCCGAGCAACAGATCCCCATTTGGAAAAGCCTGTGCATCGGTCACAACTTCCTTGTGGCGCACGAGATCGCGGCCGGCGGCGAGGAACGCTTCCACTCGGTGCGGAACGGACTGGCACTGGTGCAGCATGATGGACTGGTCGCCGTACACGACGGCGTACGTCCATTGGTGAGTGCCGAGCTGATCGATCGTTGTTTCCGTGCGGCCGAGGAACACGGTGCGGCGATCCCGGTGGTGCCGATCAGCTCCTCGGTGCGGGAAGTGAGCGGCGACACGAGCAAGGCGCTGGACCGCTCCCGTCTGCGCGCCGTGCAAACGCCGCAGTGCTTCCGGGTTCCATTGCTGCGCAAGGCCTTCGAGCTGCCGTATGATCCGACCTTCACCGATGAGGCCACACTGGTGGAGCGTACTGGCATAAAGGTGCACCTGGTCCCGGGCGAGGAGCGGAACATCAAGGTGACGAACCCGGAGGATCTGCAGGTGGCAGCGCTGCTGATGGCATGATGCCCGCCCCTAATTTCGGCGCATGTTCACGCAACGCAGTTCCCTTGCAAGCAGCTACCTCACCGGCTTCATCGGCTGGGTCGGCTTTTTGGTGATCGGTGAGATGGGCTTCGCTTTGGGGATGCCCAGTGTCGCTTTGCTCCTTATGGGTCTGGCCTGCGCCGTCGCCCAGGTCACACTCCTGCGTGCGCTGTTCCGCCCATTAGGTATGCACCGCCACGTGCTCGTGGGCGCAATCTGGGGTTTCGTTCTTGGCGCACTGTTGTATATGGCCTGCGCCTACCTGAGGCCTGCGATGTGGACGCGGCCTGTCGCCTGGCTCTTCGTGTTCACGTACATCGCAGTTCCCGTCGGCGCATTCCTCAGTTACTTCCATCGCGACGATCAGGACTACATCGCTGCAGCGGGAGGTGATCCACGCAAGGCGAACTACAGCCGCGATGCGCACTGGCTGGAACCCTTCGCCTTCGGACTCGTGGCCTATCTCGTCGCTTTCCTCCCCACAACTGGCGCCGACGTTTTTTTCAAGGTATGCATCGTGGGTGCGCTCAGCGGGGTCTTCGCGGCAGGAGCCAGTCATTTCAGCCCCGACGCCTGGAAGCGTTCCTGGCCGCTGCTGTTCGCCATGGCGATTTTTGCCGGTACGGTCCAGGGACTGGCCAGTGGCTGGCTCTTCCGTCACCATGCTGAACAGTTGCGCCTCTCCCCGTTCCTGCACGGCGCGATCGGCGGCGTGCTGACCTATGCCATGACCTTGATCCGCGGCAGGCAGCTTTCCATGCGCATGCGGGACTCCGTGGTCTGATGGTCCAGCTGATCTGCCATGTGCTGCACATCGCGGCGACCTGTACTTCGTTGGGTGGGTTGTTCTATGCCCGGGTAGTGTTGTGGCCGAACCTGGTGCACGTGCCTCAGGCTGCGCGCGAGGCCTACCTCGGGCAGATGATCAGGCGCTTCGCCTATGTGAAGTGGACCGGGGTGCTCGTGGTGGCCATCACCGGCATCATTCAATGGCTGGATGTATGGCCCCAGGTGGCGGACAGGTCCGACTATCTCCTCGCCTTCGCGGTGAAAATGGTGGGTGCGGTCGGGCTGTTCACCATTACGTTCCTGCTGGCTTTGCCGAATGAACGGCTCCGGGGAATGCAGCGCCACCGGGCCTTCTGGTCGGGCGTCAACATCCTTTGCGGCCTGATGATCCTGGTGGGCGCAGCGCTCATGCGCAGTGTACGGATGGGCGTATGACATCGGCGCGGCGACTTTCGGCAGGCGCATTCCGCGGCAGGATCCTCGGCGGAGCTGCGCCAGTGCCGACCTTTGCACTCCCGTAGGAACGGGACAAGCAGCTATGGCAGAACTGATCGACCTCCGCGAACTCTCCAAGGAAGAGGTCGGCACGCTCATGACCGACCTGGGCGAAAAACCCTACCGCACCACCCAGGTGTGGGAGTGGTTGTGGAAGAAGCACGCCCCGAGCATCGACGCCATGAGCAACCTGTCCAAGGAGCTGCGGCAGAAGCTGGCGGAGCGTGCCATGTTGCGCCCCCTGGTCCTGGCCGAACAACAGAAAAGCAAGGACGGCACCATCAAATGCGCCTTCCGCACGTGGGATGGGCACATCGTGGAAGGGGTCCTGATCCCCACGGATACACGTATGACGGCCTGTATCAGTTCGCAGATCGGCTGCTCGCTCACCTGTGCGTTCTGCGCCACGGGCAAGCTGAAACGCATCCGCAACCTGGATGCCGGCGAGATCGTGGACCAGGTGGTGATGATCGGCAAGCTGGCGGAGGAGAACTTCCAGAAACCGCTGAGCAACATCGTGTACATGGGCATGGGCGAACCGCTGCTCAACTACGCGAACACCATGCGCAGCGCGGAGCGGATCTGTGCCGAGGATGGTCTGGGCATGAGCACGCGTCGGATCACAGTGAGCACTGCGGGCATCGCGAAGATGATCCGCAAGCTGGCCGATGACGATGCGAAGTTCAACCTGGCCCTGAGCCTGCACGCGGCGAATGATGCCAAGCGCGAAAGCATCATGCCCATCAACGAAACGAACAACCTCCGCGAGCTGCTCGATTCGCTGCGCTACTACACACGCAAAACGCGAAAGGATGTCACCTTCGAGTACATCCTGTTCCGCGACTTCAACGATTCATTAGAGGATGCGCAGGAGCTGGTGAAGTATTGCAGCTTCGTACATGCCAAGGTGAACCTGATCGAGTACAACGCCACCGACGACGACCTGTTCCAAGGCACCTCACGCGAGAAGTCGGAGCTGTTCCAGCGCTACCTTGAGAACAAGGGTATCCTCGCGCGCATCCGCCACAGCCGCGGTCGCGACATCGATGCCGCGTGCGGTCAGCTGGCCAACAAGAACCAGCCGGCGGTGAAGGAGGGCGAGCGTGTGATGAAGTGATCTTCCGGGCCACGCCCTGCGCCTACCAGCCGAGTCCCACCTTCACGCCCAGGAAGATGGCCGGCACCACGTCCTTCTTGTCCTCCTCGGTATAAGTGAATCCGTTGGTCTGCGTGTTCACCTGCTCCTTCACGATGTGCAGGGAGCGGCTGCGCATGCCCAACCCGCCGTAGAAATCAAAGAGCAGGTTACTGGTGGAGCCCAGGCTCTGGTAGCCGAAGAGGAAGCGCACGTCGTTGAAGATCCGCTCGTCCGTCAACGTGCTTCCCGTGAACTGGCCGAGGCTGTCCTTCGTATCCTGGTCCTTCGTGTAGTTCAGGTAGGCGAACTCGACCTGCAGGTACGTGCCCTGCGGCTCGAGGTCGTCCGTGAGGTAGTAGCGGGCTCCGAAATGGAAGGACGGCTTGGGGCGGAGCTTGGTACCTGCGCTGAACTCGTCCGCATCATCCCCATCGATGGGCAGGGTGATGTAATTGCGGTAGGTGAGCCCAAGGCCCAGTTCAGCGCTCAATCGGGGCGAGAGCGCGCGTTCGAAATACACGGGGATCTCGCCACGGAAGAACAACAACGGATTGATCTTGATCACGTTCTTCACACAGTTCACCGTGTCCCACTGTGCCTGCATGCGGTCGCGCTGAAGCAGCACCTTGGTCTTGGGCTTCTCGGGCTGGGCGAAGAGGAGCGCAGAGGAACACAGCCAGATGGCCACCAGGAAGGAACGGGCAATGAACTGCATGGACGGGCGAAGGTAGCGGGCGGACCGCCTTGGCCGTCACCACCTCCGACGCGTGCACCGGTCCCGTAGTTTCGCCACCCCAGGTGCTTCAACCGCACCTCCTGCCAGCGGACCGTGCCCACCCTTCAAGCCATACAGGCCCCCATCGCAGCGGAGATGCGCGAATTTGAAACGCGTTTCCGCGAGGCCATGCGCAGCAAGGCCCCCTTGTTGGACCGCATCATGCACTACATCGTGCAGCGCAAGGGCAAGCAGATGCGGCCGATGTTCACCCTGCTGAGTGCCCGCCAGTTCGGTCCGATCAATGATGCCGGGTACACAGCGGCCTCGCTCATCGAGCTCCTGCATACCGCCACCCTGGTGCACGATGACGTGGTGGACGGTTCACCCATGCGCCGTGGTTTCTTCAGCATCAATGCCGTGTGGAAGAACAAGATCGCGGTGCTGGTGGGCGACTACCTGCTGAGCCGGGGGTTGTTGCTGGCGGTGGACAAGGGGCAGTATGAGCTGCTCCGCATCGTGAGCCGCGCGGTGCGCGAAATGAGCGAGGGGGAACTGCTGCAATTGGAGAAGGCCCGCGGTCTTAACTTCAAGGAGGACGTGTACTTCGACATCATCCGCCAGAAAACGGCGAGCCTGATCGCCGCTTGTTGTGCCAGCGGTGCCGCTGCTGGTGGAGCCACGCCTGAGGAGGTGGAGCGCATGCGCACCTTCGGGGAATTGACGGGCATCGCCTTCCAGATCAAGGACGACCTGTTCGACTATGGTTCAGGCATGGACACGGGTAAACCCACGGGCATCGACATAAAGGAAAAGAAGCTCACGCTTCCGCTGATCCACGCGTTGCAGCAGGTTTCCCCTGCGGACAGGCGCTGGATGGTGAACGTGGTGAAGAACGACAATGAGAACGGCAAGGCCGTGGCGCGCGTGGTGGAACTGGTGACCAAGGCGGGGGGCATTGCCCATGCCACGCGGCGCATGCAGGAGTACCGGGACCAGGCACTGGCCGTTCTGCGCAGCTTCCCCGAGACCGAGGCCCGGCGATCCCTGGAGGACCTTGTACAACTCACCGTTGAACGCACACGATGAGACCCCACATCGGCCCGCATACGCTCCATCCCGTAGTTGCGCAATGCTGCATGGCGGCCTTGGTGCTTCTGGCCGGCTGCCAGCGTCCCGCCGACCTGGACAAGGCCCGACGTGTGATAGACAGCGCACAGGCCGTGCAGGGCATGGACAGCCTCGCGTCCAAGGCGATCGCCGACTCGCTGAGCGATGGGCACCATAGCTATCGCGATGCCCAGGGTCGTGTTTACATGGAGGGGAACTACCTCAATGGTGAACGCGAAGGTGTATGGATCAGCTATGGCGACAACGGTCGCGTGAAGAGCCGCAACCAGTACCGCGCTGGCAAGCTCGAAGGCCTCACCACCGTTTTCCAGGACAATGGTGCGCTGAAGTACAGCGGCGAGAACCACAAGGGCCATCCGGTGGGCGAATGGCGCTTTTTCGACGCCACGGGCGGCTTGGCCAAGACCGTGGTCTTCGACAGTACCGGGCGTCAGCTCAGGTAGGCGGTCGCCAGTTTTCAACGATCGTTGATACGCCCGCAGCAGCCGGGTAAATTCACCCCCCTTTTCAGCGCACCCGTGATCAGTCCCCGTTCCGTTCAGCAGGTCAAGGACGTTGTGCGCATCGAGGAAGTGCTGGGCGAGTTCCTGGATCTGAAGCGCAAAGGACCTCGTTATCTGGGTCTCTGTCCGTTCCACAACGAGAAGACCCCCTCCTTCAACGTAAGCCCCAACTTGGGCATCTACAAGTGCTTCGGGTGCGGGGAGAGCGGTGATGCCATCAGCTTTCTGCAGAAACAGGAGCACCTCTCCTTTTCCGAAGCGATCCGCTGGCTGGCCAAGCGCTACAACATCGAGCTGGAGGAGGAGCAGGCCAGCCCTGAGCAACAGCTGGAACAGGGGGAACGGGAAAGCCTGTCGGTGATCCAGCAGTGGGCCATGACGTGGAGCATGGAGCAGCTGTGGAACAGCGATGAAGGCAAGCGCATCGGCCTGTCATACTTCAGGGAGCGCGGCTTCAGCGATGCAACGATCAAGGAATTCCAGCTGGGCTATGTGCCGGAGCGCGGCGATGCGTTCGCCAAGGCCGCATTGGCCCAGGGATTCGATGCCGACCTGCTCGAAAAGGCGGGATGGATCAAGCGGCGCGAGGATGGTACGCCATGGGACTTCTTCCAGGGCCGCGTCACCTTCCCCATCCACGGCCTTACCGGCCAACCGATCGCCTTCGGGGCGCGCACCCTCCGCAGCGACAAGAAGCTGCCCAAGTACTTCAACAGCCCGGAGAGCCTGTTGTACGTGAAGAGCCGTTCGTTGTACGGCATCGCACAGGCGCGCAAGTCCATCGCGGAGAAGAACAACTGCTTCCTGGTGGAAGGCTACACGGACGTGATCAGCCTGCATCAGGCGGGTGTTGCGAACGTGGTGGCCAGCAGCGGCACCTCCCTGACGCAGGACCAGGTGCGCTTGATCAAGCGTTACGCCCCCGGCGTCACCATCCTCTACGATGGCGATGCCGCCGGGATCAAGGCCTCGTTGCGCGGCATTGACCTGATCCTGGCCGAGGGGCTCAGCGTGAAGGTTGTGCTCTTCCCCGACGGCGACGATCCGGACAGCTTCGCCCGCACCCGCAGCAGCAGCGAGATCACGGCCTTCATCGCGGCCAACGCGAAGGACTTCCTGGTGTTCAAGGCCGACCTGCTCGTGCGCGATGCCGAAGGCGATCCCGTTCGCAAGGCGGCTGCGATCCACGACCTGGTGGAGAGCATCGCCCAGGTTCCGGACCATGTGCTGCGCTCGCTCTACGTGCAGCAATGCGCGCAGATCGTGCAGGTAAGCGAGCAGGCGCTGGTGAGCGAACTCAACAAGGTGCTTCGTCGCGTCTACCGGAAAAAACTCGGTGGCGAGGCCCCTGTGTTCGAGGAGATGGTGGCGCCGGACATTGCACCGCCGCAGCAGGAGGTGCAGGAATTGGGTACTCAACCACAGGAACGCGACTTGCTGCGCATGCTGTTGAACTACGGTCACGAAAAGATTCTCGTGCCCGCCCAGAATCAGGACGGCACGTCTGTCGATGATGAGTGGACGGTGGCCGAATTACTATTCTCCGAACTCGCTGTGAATGACATCGGCTTCGATGAACCGCTCTTCCAAGCTATTTACCTCGACTATCGGCACAAGACGAACCTGGGTGAATCAATTGAAGGGGTGCGCTATGCGAACCACGAAGATGAAGGTTGGCGTGGCTTGAGCATCGACCTCCTCACCGAAAGGCATGTGCTAAGCCCAAACTGGAAGGCACGCCATAAGATCCATGTTAATCGCGAGCACGAGCAGTTACTTGACGCTCTCTTGGAAGGGCTGGATATTCTCAAGGAACGCCGCTTGGACCGACGAATCCGCGAAAAGCAAGAGGAATTGAAGACCGCCGACGAAATGAACGTGCTGATCATCCTGCAGCAGATCCAAGAAGATAACGAGAAGAAAAAGGCCTTGGCGCGCAGGACCGGCCGCGTGGTGGTGGGCTGAGCGCCTACATTGGCGTTCGGCACCGGCTCCATGAGCGATCACGGACATACGCATATCGGTCCTGCGCACGACCTTGATCATGGCCGCGGTGTGAACGCACTGCGAGCAGCCTTCCTGCTGAACCTGGCCTTCACCCTCATCGAGGCTGGCGGAGGCTGGTGGACGGGGAGCATTGCGGTGCTCAGCGACGCGCTGCATGATGCCGGTGATTGCCTGGTGCTGGGTACTGCCTGGTATCTGCAACATGTCGCCCGACGCGGCCGTGATGCATTCTACAGCTATGGCTACGGCCGCTACAGCATGTTGGGCGGATGGCTCACCTCGGTGGTCCTGATCATGGGTGCGCTCTTCATGATCGGCGCATCCGTCCCCCGCCTCTTGCATCCTGAACTGCCCAAGGCGGACGGCATGATCGCCATCGCGGTGTTCGGGCTGGTGATGAACGGGCTGGCCGCGTGGACGCTACACCGGGGAAGCTCCTTGAACGAACGCGGAGCCTATCTCCATCTGCTGGAGGATGTGCTCGGTTGGGCAGCGGTGCTGGTGGGCGGCATCCTCATCCACTTCACGGGCTGGGCGGTGGTGGATCCGGTGCTCAGCATCGCGATCAGCATCTTCATCCTGTACAACGCCATTGGAACGATGCGCAAGGGCACGGGCATCCTCATGCAGCAGACACCACCGGCCCTCGACATGAAGGGGATCGGGGCCAGTCTGTTGGCCATACCTGAGGTCACCGGCCTGCATGATCAACACACCTGGACATTGGACGGCCAGCTCATCGTGCATACCGTACACCTGGTAGTGGGCAAGGTGGAACTGGCCCGCGCACTGGCGATCAAGTCCGAGGCCCGGGCCGCCTTGAAGACCTTCGGCATCCACCACGCCACCATCGAGCTTGAATGGGCGGATGAACGCTGCGAGCTTGAACAGCACTGACACTGGAACCCATGAGGAAACGCTTTTTCCGCCTGCTCGCCACGCTGAACAGGAACATACTGCCCAAGCAATGGGACAAGGACCTCGCCCGGCTGAGCAAGGGACGCAAGCTGCTGGCCGGATACCGGTACTGGGTAACGCGTAACGCCCTGGATTGACCGGAAAAATGGGAGGCCGCTGGTGATGTGCCAGCGGCCTCCCATGGATCGATCGCCCGTCTACTTCACCATCAGGCGCCGCACCACGGAACCATCGGCCGAGCCGATGCGCACCAGGTAGGCTCCACGGGGCAGGTCGCTCACGTTGATCGCGCGGCGCAGGTAAGTGCCCGCGATGTTCAACTGCTCGGTGCGCAGAACACGACCGTTCACATCCACCAGCTCCATCCAATGATCGCCGGATGATCGCTGCAGCTCCAGTTCCAACACCACCTCCGTCTGTGCGGGGTTCGGCATCAATTCGAAACGGGCGATGTTGCCGTTGATCTCCTCCAGGCCAATGGTGCAGGGTGGACCGACGAGGGTAACGACCACGAAACTGGTGTCGTTGGGACATGGGAGTGCGCTGACCACATAACCGAAGGCCTGCGCTCCGTTGAGCGCCACGTTGACGGGTTGATTGTAGTTGGCCAGTGTGAAACCGGCCTGATCGATCCATCGGCCCGACGTCTGTTCGCCCGTGACCACCAGGCTCAAATTCTCCGATGAATCATTATAGCACAGCGAAAGGGTGCCACCAACGCCGGCATTAGGAGGTTGTACGCATTGTACGTTCACGGTGGAGGAAGCCGATGCACACGAACCCACACCGGGGACCGTATACGTGTATATACCACACGCATCCACCCCGGGAACGAAGGTGGCATCGTGGGCATTGCCACCGAAGGTCCATGTGCCCGGCGTGTAAGGCGTGCCGCCCAACTCGGAGAACAGGTCCACGGCCGGTCCGCCGGAAGCGCACACCTGCACGGTTCCGTTCAGGCCGGGGCTGTTGCTCGGGTAGTATTGGATCAACACCTCTTGCGATGCGCTGTTACAGGGAGCAAGCAGATCGAATTGATAGGTGTAGAAACCTTCGGGGGACTGGCCGGGATCGAAGAGGCCGTTGTTCACGGGCTGACTGTTGGGGTTCAGCCACTGTCCCCCCGCGTCCGGCGTTCCGTCCAACACAGAGATCAGCGGGAAGGCCGCTCCGCTGTTGCACATGATGGTGTCGTTGAAGACCCCCGCATCGGGGTTGAGGTTCCCGGGGGAAACGGTAAAGGCCCGTGTGAATTCATCCATAACGGTGCTATCGGGCAGGTGCACCAACCTCACTACGACCCAATGCGCGCCCGCAGAGAACTGAGCAATGCCGGGAATGGGCTGGCTGAAGGAAGCACTTCCCCCACCACTGCCGGTGTAGCGCAACTTGACGTACAGGGTGTCGTTACCCGGTGAAAAGGAGGGACCGAAGCCCTGAAGCTGACCGTTGTTCGGGGTGGTTCCGCTGATGGTAATGCCCACCAGTTGACACTCATTGGGTGTGCCGGGTTGGATGGTCACGTTCGTGAGCGTCTGGGCTTGCGCGCAGACTGCCAGGGAACCGGATAGAAGGATCGCGGAAAGGTGCTTCATGGTGGTGTGTGGACGCCAAAAATAGGAGGATCGCTGCCCCTGATCCTGCTAATTTTCCCCTGTGTCCCGCGCCTTTTCAACGATCATCTTGTGGCTTTCCCTCCTTTCCGGCAAAGGGCAGGGCGTGGTGATCAACGAGGTGATGCCCGGGGGGAGCGGTTCTCCCGACTGGATCGAGGTGCGCAATACCGGGGCCCGCGCGGTGGACCTCCACGATTACACCCTGTCCATTCAGGACGCGCATCATCGGATCACTGGAACGCTCAAGGTGGCCAAGGGAGGCTTGGTGGTGCTCTATTGCGATGATGCACCGAACACCAGCGACACATTGATCCCGTTCAGGCTGCCACGCAAGGGTGGCGGACTTCTGCTCATTGCCCCGGATGGGCATACGATCGTGGACCTCTTCACCTGGCCAGAGCTGCCCCCCGGCCATTCCGTGGGTCGGTCGCCTCTGGATCCCAGTGGCTGGCGGATCCTCGATGTACCGAGCCCCGGTGAGCCCAACCCTTCCCATGCAGGATTCGCGCGTCTCCTCAACGCGCCGTCACTTATGGTGCATGGTGGGCAGGTGTCCGCACCTTCGGAGGATGATGTGGAGATCCACTATACCCTCGATGGTCGCACCCCGGATAGGGCGTCACCCATACTGGATGGAACCATCGATCTGCCATGCAGCAGGGTCGTGACCGTCCGCGCTTTTGCACAGGATGCGATGCCATCGCAAAGCGTTTCACACTCGCGCCTTTGCGATGCGCAAGGCCCGGCGGTCTCTTTACGGATCGATCCCGCGGACCTGTATGGAACGGATCGTGGTCTGTTCGCCTTGGGCGATCATGCCAACTATTCGCGCAGCGGACCTGCATGGCGACGCACCGGCGAATTGGAGTGGCATTCGGATGGTGCGACCACCATGCATGTCGTGGAAGTGGGCATCAGCGGCAGTGGGACGCGGAGCCTTGCGAAGAAGAGCCTGAAGGTCACCGAACAGGAAAGCGGGCAGGAGACCATCCTGCGGGCCGACGCGAGCCCGGACGCCTTCCTGCGCAACCTGTTCATGGAGCGCGTTGCAGCCCTTGGTGCACATGTGGATGTTCAACGCAGTACCCCGCTCTCCCTTTACATCAATGGAGCGTACCATGGCATGTACCGTTCGATGCCCGCCAAGAACACCGCGTGGCTGCGCACATTGAGCGCAGCGGAAGAGGTGGACCTGATCGGCGGACCCGAGGCCCAGGTGATCCATGGTGGTAAGGTCCGTTATCGCGAAGCCATGGATCACCTGCTCGGCACCGCCCCCATGGATTCCCTGCAGGTGTTGATCGATATGCGCAGCCTGATGGACCTGGCCTGCTTCGACATGTGGACGGGGCGTGCGGATCAGGACCTCAACGTACGATGCTGGAGGCCGAGGTTGAGGGAGGCCACGTGGCGATGGATCCTGTATGACATGGACCTGTGGTCGCTCCCGGCGGACCGCACGGTGGAACGCATGCTCTCCGCCCCGGCACCAGAGTCCCCATTCCTCGCCGCCCTGCTTTCCACGCCTGATCGTCGCGCCGCATTGCTGGCCCGCACAAGCGCTTGGCTGGCCACGGCCCTCGCCCCGGATCGCGCATCGGCGCTCGCACACCAGTTGTTCGATGAGCATAGGGCAGCCTTGCAGGAGGACCACGAGCGGTGGAAGGATGAACTCCCCATGAACGCGCCGGCAGCGTCCCTCGCGGGACTGAAGGAGCACATTGCCAGGCGGTCAGGCCTGTTGATCGACCAGCTGGAAAAAGCCACGGGGCAACGCGCACACCGCTTGCGTGTGGAGGTGGTGCCTACCGCTGCAGGTCATGTACTCGCAGAGGACCTGATGCTCACCGATGATGAGCGATCGATCATGGTGTTCGAGGACGCTCCCGTCCATCTGCGCGCGGAAGCGGCCGAAGGCTATCGGTTCGTTGGATGGCAGGGAATGGGGTCGGGCCGTGAACTCGTGCTCGGAGCGAACCCTGGCAAGCGGAATGTGCGAGCGGTGTTCAAGGCTGTGGCCCTCTCAGGCAAGGACGCCCTGGAGCAATGATGTGAAGATGGCCCTGCCGTCCGTGTTGCCCAGGCGTTCATCAGCGGCGCGCTCGGGATGCGGCATCATGCCGAACACGTTGCGACCCGTGTTGCACACGCCGGCGATGTTCTCCACGCTTCCATTGGGATCGGCATCATCACGCAGGCGCCCTTCCGAATCGCAATAGCGGAAGAGGACCTGGTCCTTTTCATTCAACTCGCGCAACACGGCACCATCGGCGAAATAGCGACCCTCACCGTGTGCAATGGGGATCATCAAGGGTTGGTCCTTGAGCCCCGCCGTGATCAGTGTGTTCCTTGTCTGCGGGCGGATGAACACGTTGTGGCAGATGAAGCGCTGTCCCTCATTATGCAGCAATGCGCCTGGCAGAAGGCCCGCCTCGCACAGAACTTGAAAACCATTGCAAACACCCAGCACGGGGCGGCCTTTTGCCGCGTGCATGGCCACTTCCTTCATGATCGGCGAGAACCGGGCGATGGCTCCTGACCGGAGGTAATCCCCATAGCTGAACCCACCGGGCAACACGATCAGCTCACATCCTTTCAGGTCATGGTCCTTGTGCCAGAGGCGCTCCACTTTCATGCCCATGTGCTCCAGCACGAAGCACATGTCCTCATCGCAATTGCTGCCGGGGAAAACGACCACGCCTGACTTCATGGGGACGAAGGTAGGCGGCGAAATGATGTGGGCACAGGGGTGTCCATCTACCACCATCTGGCCCATACGGCCAACAGGAGCAGGGCCAGCACACCCATGTCCGCCAGGAAGAGCCTGCGCGTTTGAAGCAGCGGCCAGGAGAGAAGGACGGCGAGGGGCAGCGCCAGCAGCACAGGGGCCAACGACCGGTGCAGCGACCAGTCGAAGGTCACTAAAAGCACGCAGGCGAAGGTGAAGGCGAGGAACGACGAGCGCGTGTTCTTTTCGCGCATCACACCCCGGGCATAGCCCCGGGCGAAGGACATGGCCGCACTGACGATGAAGATCGATGCCAGCACCACGAGGAGCACGCCATACACCCAATGCAAGCGCGCCAGGGATGAGAGGGGTGGTGCGTTCAACACCAACGAGGCCCGAGGCTGCCAGAGGTGCGGACCGAGGAATTGCAACACGCCCCAGCAGATGAACAGGAGAGTGCCCGCACCCAGTATGGGCAGCAGGTATTCCCGCCAGTGGAACGGGCGCATGACGGCGATGGAGGCCCAGAGCACGGCCACCAGGAAAGCATACGGCAGATGGACCAGCATGGCCAGTCCGATCCATAGCCCGGCATCGAAAACGGGTCCCAGCGCCCGGTGGTCGGCCTGCGAACTCCAGATCCGCCGCAGCGCGGCCAGGACGAACGGCATGCCCACCATCGCCGGATCGGGCACGAGCCCTCCCGGAGCCAAGGCCAGGAGGATGAGAAGCAACAAGGCCGGCAGGTAGTTGCGGCGATCGAAGAGCTCACTCTCATTGGCCACATAGCTCAACTGCAAGGCCAGCCCAGCTACCCAGATGATGGACACGGTGGCACAAGCCCAAGGGCCTTGGGCCATCAGCCAGGACACGAGGCGGTACAACGGCATGCCTGCGGGTCCGGTGGCCAGGATCTCCTGCGAGGAAAAGGGACCTCCCGGCCAAAGCAGGAGGATCAATGGCAACAAGCCGACCAGGACGGCGGGTTGATTCTGCCTGAACAGCCCTACCACCATGCGTTGGATGCGGTATTTCCATCGCACCGGACGCCGCACCTATCTTTGGCGCGGTTCCAAACCAAGGTGTACATGTCCAAGATCTGGTTCTCCATCGGCCACTTTGTGCAAGCGACGTTCAATTGGGTGCTGGTGCCCTTGGGATGGGTGCCAGTGGTGGTGTTCATGCTGGTGCTGGCCTTCGGTGCCATTTACTGGATGAACGTACAAGGCAAGTACACACGCCGCGCAAAGGAGCGCAACGAGTACATCTGAGCAGCGGGTTTCAAGCCTGCGGGGCCGGCGTGGCCTGCTTGGTAGCCGTCACCTTCACCAGGTCGCGGCCGATGTCGGTACGTACCGTGCGTCCTTCATAGTCGATGAGCACCACGCTGCGGTAGGTATTCAGGAGCGCCTGTTCAACATCCTTCCCGAAACCTGAAACGGCCATCACACGGCCACCGTCCGTCACCAGGCCTTCTTTTGTTTCCGCAGTACCCGCTTGGAAGACATAGGCGTTCGTGACCGCCTCGAGCCCTTCGATGAGGTCGCCCTTGCGCACCTCGCCCGGATACCCTTCCGCCGCCATGACAACGCTCACGCAAGTGCGGTCATCCACATCCACATGGCGCTCGCTCAACGTGCCCGTGGCGATGCCCTCGAACAGGTCGAGCATGTCGCTGCGCAGGCGTGGCAGTATCGCTTGCGCCTCGGGATCGCCGAGTCGCACGTTGTATTCGATCACATACGGTTCACCGTCAACGTTCATCAGGCCCATGAACAGGAAGCCTTGGTACGGGATCCCTTCAGCGCGCAAGCCACGGATGGTGGGAGCGGCCACGCGGTCGTGCACCTTCTGCATGAAGTCGCGGTCGGCGAAGGGTGCGGGACTTACCGCGCCCATGCCACCGGTGTTAGGACCTGTATCACCATCGCCGATGCGCTTGTAGTCCTTTGCGGCAGGTAGCATCTTGAAGGCTTCCCCGTCGGTGATCAGGAATGCGCTCAGCTCGATCCCTTGGAGGAACTGTTCGATGACCACGCGCTCCGAGGCGGCACCGAAGCGGCCGCCCACCAACATGTCCTTCACCGTGCGCTCAGCCTCCTTCCGGTCCTGCGCGATCACCACGCCCTTGCCTTGTGCGAGGCCATCGGCCTTGATCACGTACGGCGGCTTCATGCGGTCGAGGAAATCGTTCGCCTCTTTCAACTGGGCCTTGCCGAACACCCGGAACGCGGCCGTGGGGATATTGTGCCGGAGCATGAACTCCTTGGCGAACTCCTTGCTGCCCTCCAGGCGTGCACCTTGGGCACGAGGGCCGATCACCGTGACCTTTCCGGCGAGCTTGGGGTCCTCGGCGATGCGATCGTGCAGGCCTTCCACCAGCGGCGTTTCGGGTCCCACCACCACCATGCGGATGCGTTTTTCCAGGAGGAAGGAACGCAGGGCCTTCTGGTCGGTGAGGTCCAGCTTCACATTCCGACCATGGCGGATGGTGCCTGGGTTGCCAGGGGTGATGTACAGCTCATCCAACAAGGTGCTCTGGGCGAGCTTCCAGGCCATGGCGTGCTCACGCCCGCCGCTACCGATCAATAGAACGTTCATCCGTTGCGCGATTGACCACAAAGGAAACCGCTCAGGGGCGGCTTTGGCAATGAAGTTGCCAACAGATCAACAGGGTCGCGCGCCGCTTGATGACCAGCGGCGGCCTTGGCTTGACGCCTCGTGGTCAGTGGACCGGGGGCATGCGCTTGATGCTGCAGCCCAGGTTGCGCGTTGTCGCTGGATCGATGGCCTTCCCGACAACGAGCGCCTCCATGGCGTTCTTCAGGTACGGCTTGGTGACCGTTTTGGGATCATCCACGTTGTCGTCGATGGCTCCCTTGTACACCAGCTTCAGGTCCTTGTCGAACAGGAACACATGGGGTGTGGTGCGCGCCGCGAAGGCATCGGCCACCTGGTTGTTCTCGTCGAGCAGGTAGTGTGAGTTATAGTTCTTCTCCTTGTAATGCGACCTCATCAGATCGAAGCTGTCGTCGCCCTCGCGCTTGGCAGTGTTGCTGTTCACCAAGGCAAAGCCGATCCCGGCCTTGCGCGCCTTCTCCCCGATCTCCGGAAAGCGTCCCTCCCAACCGGCACTGCCCTCCGAACCCACCACAAAGGGACAGGAGTTGCAGGAGAAGATCACCAGCAGGCCCTTCTCCCCCTTGATCTGGGCAAGGCTGAGATCCTTCCCCACCACATCCTTCATCACCTTATCGGCCAAGGGCATGGAGGCGCCGATGGCCAGGTCCGGAGAAGGTTCATGGGCAGCCACCAGGAGAACGGAGGCCAGGGCGAATGCGATCGGTAGGGCTTTCATGCAGGGTTGGGTTCGGAGTGTAAAACTAGGGTGTTAAGGTGGCAGGAACACGGCCGTTGGCGTAGTTGTTCGATGACCAGGAGCCTGTCCACCGGAAGGTCCGTTACAGCGGGATGTTACCGTGCTTCCGTTTCGGCCGGACGGCCACCTTGTTGCGCAGCATGCGCAGGGAGTGGATCACCTTCAACCGTGTTTCACTGGGTTTGATCACCTCGTCGATGTATCCACGGGCGGCCGCTTCGTACGGATTGGCGAACTGCTCCTTGTATTCAGCCTCCTTCTCCTTCCACTTGGCATCCTTGTCCGCCGCCTTGCTGATCTCGCTCTTGAAGATGATCTCGGCCGCGCCTTTGGCGCCCATCACCGCGATCTCGGCACTGGGCCAGGCGTAGTTCATGTCGCAGCCGATGTGCTTGCTGTTCATCACGTCGTAAGCCCCGCCGTAGGCCTTGCGCGTGATCACGGTGATGCGGGGCACGGTGGCTTCGCTGAACGCGTACAGCAGTTTGGCGCCGTGGTCGATGATGCCGCGCCATTCCTGGTCGGTGCCGGGCAGGAATCCCGGGACGTCCACAAAGACCAGCAGCGGGATGTTGAACGCATCGCAGAAGCGGACGAAGCGCGCGGCCTTGATGCTGGCATCGATATCGAGCACACCGGCGAGCACAGCCGGCTGGTTGGCGATGCACCCCACGGTACGGCCTTCCACCCGGGCGAAACCAACGACCATGTTGCGCGCGTATTCGGCGTGCACCTCCATGCTGCTCCCCGGGTCGATCACGGCGTTCATCACCTGCCGGATGTCGTAAGGTTGGTTGGGGTTCTCCGGGATGATGGTGTCGAGTTCCGGACGCGATTCGTCGCCTGGAGTGTACGCGAGCGCGGGGGCATCCTCCTCGCAATTGCTGGGGATGAAGCTCACGAGTCGACGCAGTTCATTGATCGCCACCAGTTCATTGGGGGCGGTGAAATGGGCCACACCGCTCTTGGAGGCATGGGTGGAGGCGCCGCCCAGCTCCTCGGCGGTGACCTCTTCATGGGTCACGGTCCTCACCACATTGGGGCCAGTGACGAACATGTAGCTTGTGCCTTCCACCATCATCACGAAGTCCGTCAGGGCAGGTGAATACACGGCACCCCCTGCACAGGGGCCCATGATGGCACTGATCTGTGGGACAACGCCACTGCTGCGCACGTTGCGGAAAAAAATGTCCGCATAGCCGCCGAGGCTCACCACGCCTTCCTGGATGCGTGCGCCGCCACTGTCGTTGAGGCCGATGACCGGTGCGCCGTTCTGCATGGCCAGGTCCATGATGCGGCAGATCTTGCTGGCGTGAGCTTCGGCCAGGGAACCACCCAGCACCGTGAAATCCTGTGAGAACAGGTACACCAGGCGTCCGTCTATGGTGCCGTGGCCGGTGACCACACCATCACCAGGGAAGGTGAGCTTGTCGAGCCCGAAGTTGGTGGAGCGATGGGTGACCAGTTGACCGATCTCCTGGAAGCTGCCTTCGTCCACCAAGAGCATCACCCGTTCACGTGCAGTGAGCTTCCCTTTCTGATGTTGTGCCTGGATGCGCTCCGGTCCACCGCCCTGCAAGGCCAGTGCGATCTTCTCCTCGAGTGTCCTGAATGCCGGGTTGTCGCTCATGGGGGTACGGATGGAAAGTCGCGCCGAATGTAGTGGGCGGCATCATGCGCTCCCCGGTGCGCCGAACTACATTCGCCGTCAACGATGCAGCTGCGCTTCGCCGATCTGCCCATACGGACCAAGTTCCTCATCACCCTGGGCATCCCGGTGATCGGGCTGGTGCTGCTCATCGGCAAGCAGTTGGACGGTAGCCGCAAGCGGAAGGATGTGCTGGGCTATGTCAGCATGCAGGCCGGCAACATCAAGCTGCTGGGCGATCTGGGCAATGCCCTGCAACTGGAAGGGGCCCAGTCGGTGGCGTGGCTGGAGGGTGTCGACCTGAACGAGCAGCGGATGGTGGTGAGACGCAACACCACCGACCAGGCCATACTCCGCCTGAACGATCCGGGCCTGCACATGGAACTGGAGATCCGTCCCGGCCAGGAGCTGGCCGAACTGCAGGGTCTGCGCGAACGGGTCCTGGCGCGCACCATCGCGGCCGCTGAGACCGAGCAGGCCTTCCGCGCCATGAGCGTGCGCCAGCTGGAAAAGCAGGTACAGACGTTCCGGCAGGCCATGGACCCGGAGATCAATGAGCGGCTGTTCGCCCATCTCAACCTGCTCAATGCCAAGGAGGCATTGAACGACCTGCGCACGGGGATCCTCCGCGGACTGTCCGCTCCTGGGATGAACAACGCCCAGATCGCGGAGCTCAACGAACGGATCGCACAGTACAACACCAACACGCTCCTCTTCCAGCGCGATGCCGCGTCAGAAGTACGCGATCGGTACGTCGCGGTCTTTCAGGGGGAGGAGGTCAACTTCATGCGTACGGTGATCGGCACCATCCACGAGAACCGTTCGTTGAACGGCCTGCGCATGGCACCGCAGTCCTGGTGGGACCTGAGCGGAAAGGCCGTGGAACAGTTGCGGAACGTGGAGACCGCCTCCATCGATGCGATCATTTCGCTGAGCACCAACAATGCGCGGTCGGCCACGTATCGGTTGCTGATCGTCCTGGGGGCCTTGCTGGGCGTGGTGGGGGCAGTGCTCGTGATGGCCATTGTGATCATGCGGGGCATCCGCAGCACGGTGGAACAGGTGACCAGTGCCACGTCCGCGCTGGCGTTGGGGGATGTGCGTGCGCACGTACCGGTGAACTCCAGGGATGAGATCGGCCAGATGGCCCTCACGTTCAACGGGATGATCGACAACATCCGGTCGCTTGCGGCCAGCGCCGATGCCATCGGCAAGGGGAACTACGATACGCCGGTGCCGGTACGCGGAGAGCAGGATGTACTGGGCAACGCCTTGGCCCGTATGCGTGACAACCTGAAGGCGGCGCGCGCGCGGGACGTGGAACAGAACCTTGCGCTCACGCAGGAGAAGGAAAAGCTGGAGCGCGCCAACGAGCGCATCAAGGTGCTGATCAAGGAGATCCACCACCGCGTGAAGAACAACCTGCAAGTGGTGGCCAGCCTGTTGCGCCTGCAGAGCGAGACCATCGAGGATGAGAAGTTGCAGCAGGTGTTCGGCCAGAGCCAGAGCCGCGTGGCCTCCATGGCGTTGATCCACGAGAAACTGTACAAGGGCGAGGACCTGGCGGAGATCGATATCGGCCAGTACATCAAGGAGCTCTTCGCGGAGCTGATCCAGCTGAACAATGTGCGCGACTCGATCCGCTACCAGACCACGGTGGAGAAGGGCATCGCGCTGGACCTGGATACCATGGTGCCGCTCGGTCTGGTGCTGAACGAGCTGATCACCAACTCATTCAAGCACGCCTTCCTCGGACGCGACCAAGGGATGATCGATCTTCAGTTACACCGCGTGGCCGACAACGAATACGACCTCATTTACAGTGACAACGGCGTGGGCATTCCACAGGAGAAACTCTCGGCCGAGGGAGCGACCCTTGGCATGAGCTTGATCGACAGCCTGGTGGAGCAGCTCAATGGCTACCTCACGGTGGAAAGCGATGGCCATGGCACGCGGTACCACATCCGGTTCCGCACTAACTGATCGCTAGGGACCGAAATCAGCCCTTGGCCAACTCGGACTCCACCTCCTCGGTGAGTTCCATGTTGTGGTACACCGCGTTCACGTCCTCGTCCTCCTCCAGCATGTCCACCAGCTTCATGACGTTGCGCGCGGTGTTCAGGTCCGCAGGGATCATGGAGAGCGGGAAGCGTTTCAGTTCGGCGCTCTTGGATTCCACACCGAGCTGCTCCAGCTTCTGGGCCATGCTGCCGAAAGAGGTGTAGGGTGCCAGGATGATGAAGGTGTCCTCGTCCCGGATCACATCATCGGCACCGGCATCGATGGCCTCCATCTCGAACTCATCGGGATCCTTTCCCTTCAGCGCCGCCAATTCCACCACGAACTCGGCCTTGCGCTCGAATACGTGTGCCAGGGATCCGCTGGTACCGAGCGTGCCTTCGCACTTGCCGAAGAAGCTCCGCACGTTGGCCACGGTGCGCGTGGTGTTATTCGTGGCAGCATCCACGAAAATGGCCACACCGCCCGGAGCATATCCCTCGTAGGTGACCTCGGCGATGTCAACGCCCTCGCCACCGGCCGCCTTCTTGATCGCGCGGTCCACGATCTCCTTGGGCATGTTCATGCCCCGCGCGTTCTGGATGGCCATCCGCAGGCGCGTGTTCGCATCGGGGTTCGGCCCCCCGGCCTTCACGGCCATGGCGATCTCCTTGCCGATGCGGGAGAACAGCTTGCTGAGCTTGGCGTTGCGCGCGAAGATCTTGTGCTTGCGCTTCTCGAATACACGACCCATGGTGCTGGAGGTTGGGAATGGATGCCCGCAAGGGCATGAATGACCGGACTGGTAGGACGGCAAAAATAGGCGAAGCCCCGGCGAACGGCCGAGGCTCCGGTGCGGCGCGGTAAAAGGTCCCCTCGTTGCCGGCGCCGTGCCTAGTTGAAGCCGACCAGTGTAAGACCCACCGTTACGGGCATGACCTCGGGAGCCGTGCCCTTCTCGAAGAGCGGCGTAAGGCCATACTCAGCGAAGAGGTTCAAGGCCCCAAAGCCGATCTGGGCACGCGCAGCCACGCGGTAAGGCAGTACGTTGTAGTCCCCTTTGTCACGCACCTTCCTGTTCTCGCCACCTTCGCGGAACTTCTGCTTGTACATGGTATCAAAGTACCAACTGCCCACCACCCCTGCGGCGAAGTGGAAGTTGCCCTTGCGGTCATAACCGTTCTTCTCGTGGAACTTCTTCCAATCCTCCGGCGAGGCTGGGAGAGGTGCTTTCTTCGTGTTGAACTCGAACATCAGGGGTAGACGCAGGCCGATCTGCCGCAGCTTGTTCTTGATGAATTGCGGCTCGTTGACGGGCATGGCGAACGTGCTGTCCCCGTTAAAGGCCAGGGTGGAGTTCTCGCTCAGGTGGTAGCCCGTGAATTCCAGCCCAAGACCCCAGAAGAAACCGACATGGTGGCTGCCGAACTCGTACTTCTGTTCCATGAAGTTGATGCTGACCCAGCGGCTGCGCAGGTTGTTCAGCAGCATGGGCCCGGCCTTGGGGCCATCCCCAAAGCGACCATCGGAGGTGATGAACGAGTTGATACCGACATCAATACCGCTCCAATAGGTGTATGCGTTGCGGCGTTCGCGCCGGGCATCATCCAGTTCCTCTGTCAGGCTGTCCGCTGAAAGCACCGAGGCGATCTTCTTGGTGCTGATGATGCGCACCACGGAATGCTTGAACTCGAGACGGATGGTATCGTTGCCGTCGTCATCCTTGTCCTTCACTTGGGCATACGCCCCTTCCTTGCTGTTGATGCCCAGTTCAAGACGGTTGCCTTCCGGTGGGTCCACACGTGTGGTATCCATGCGGGTGCTGTCGGACTGTGCGGCGGTGCATATCGGCAGCACGATGGCGAAGGCGAGGTGGTAGCGGCTTTTCATGTTCATCGGGTTCTGGTCATAGGACCGGGACGACCTGCCGATTGTTACAGTCGGCATGGGATATTTCGATCCCCCAAAGCGACAAAGCCGCCCAACATGGGCGGCTTTGCGCAGATCGCGATCCAGATCTCATCCCTCCGGATGGAAGACGAACCGCATGTGCGTGGTGCGCCAGGTGCCGGTGGGATTTTCGCCGATGTCAACCCGCGCCAGGCGGCGTAGCACGTAATCACGCAACCAGGTGTTGTGGCTCTGGGCATCGATCACCTCCACCCGACCCTCGCGGTCGATCACAAAGCTCACCAGCACAACACCGTCGCCCACGTTCGGTTTCTCCATCAGCGGATACACCACGTGCTTGTCCAGCTGGCGGTCCAATTCGCGCTGCAACAACACAGGCACGGCCGCAGCACTGGTGGCCGCATCGGCGGTGGCCGTGTGTCCGGTCGCGGGAGGCTCGGCAGCGCGGACCTCACCGAGCATGGAAACAGTGGCGAGAACGAGTGCGGCGGAGGTGAGCAGGGTTTTCATGGGAGTGGGAGATCTGATGTGTTTGTGCTCATTGGACGCCCAAAGCTCTCTCCTTGTTACAGGCCGAATCAAGCGAAATGATGGGGGGTGTTCATCGCGTGATGGATGGTGCATGACAAGGACGGGTGATGAACAGTTCAGCATGGATGATGCACGGATCCATTGAACGCATAAAGCCGTCCGGTAAGGGCGGCTTCGCGAATGCTCAAGCTCATCTCTAGGCCTCGGGACCGAAGCGGAACCGGATGTGCGTTGTCTTCCACGTGCCTTCCGGGTTATCGCCGATGTCCACTTTGTCCAACATTTTCAGAACATAGGCACACAACGCATCGTTGGAACTCGATGCATTGATCACGCGCACCTTGCCAACAGCATCGATCACGAAGCTCACCAGGACCTCACCGTCCATCGCAGCGGCACGGTTCGCGATGGGATAGGTGACGAAGCGATCGATCTGGCGCTCCAGTTCGCGCTCCATGCTCGATGGTGCGGTTGATGGAAGCGGTGTGGCCGGCTCGGCGGCCATGGCGGACGTGCCGAAGAGGAGGAATGCGGAGAGGATGCTCAGGGTCTTCATGGGAGTTTGTTCTAGGTGTTATGCTGTTCTGTCGTGGGACGCGAAGCACGCTCCGGTTGTTACGATCTCCGGCCTGTCGAATGACGAATGGGTGATCTCCGTGACGAGCGGCACGTGCGATGTTCGCCGTGCAAAGCAGTCGCGCACAGGTGGCCCTGAGATGAAGTGTATCCTAAGGATCCGTTCCTGTCCGTGAACGGAAGCAGCAGAGCGCTCAGCGACCGCGGCTGGCGGTGAGCGAGAAGTTGCGGCCAAGTCGCACGTGCACGCGCTCGCGCACGGGCGTGCGGCTGACCTGCACACCGGCGGCCCCGCTGGTGACCGTGCTCAAGCCTTTGTCCAATGCGGCCATGGCATCATCACCATCGAGGCTGGCCTTCCGTTCGGGCGTGTCGAGCACCACCTCACGTACGGTATTCGCCAGCGCCTCTGAGAGGGTGGTACTGCCATGCTGTATGCGAGGCGCAACTGTTTGTGTGGCAACCGGCGGTGTGGTACCGATCCGTGCCACTTCAGGTTTTTCTGAAGGAGGCACGACATCCGGGTCCTGCGCAAGTTGTGCGGGCGGGAGCGGCTCTGGCCGCATCGGGACGTGCTGTTGGGGAACAGGAGCGGAAACACTTGGCTTCGGAGTTGTCGTGGAACGTGCCGAGGGTGATACCCGTTCTTCAGTCCGGGTCCGTTCCTCCGGTGCGTTCACCTCTGTGGAGGCACCAGGCGCTTCCTGCTTCTCCTTCTCCAAGGGCGCAGGCTGGAGAATTGGAGGCGTGGCCTCCTTCTGAGCGGCCACATTCACAGGATCCACCTGTTGTTCCTTCAGCAACCACCACGCCGCGCCCGCCACCAACGCAATGCTCGCAGCCGCGGCCAGGCGCGTCCACAAGGGCATCACGCGCGCTTCGCGCTTCTTGAGTTGCTCCTTGTGTGCGAAGACGATCCGCTCGTTGCTCACGCGCGCGGCCTTTACCAAGCGCGCTTCGCGCTGTGCCAGCTCGTTGGTCTGAACCAACGCGACCAAGGCGGAACGTTGCTCCCGAGATAGATCACCCTCGGCGTCCGCGATCAGGAAGTCGGTGAGGCGCTGCTCGTCGGGCAGGCCAAGCGGCGGAAAGTTCCGCTGGATGCTTGTTTTTCGCTTGAATGCGATCAACGCAGGATCCACTTTGCTCCGGGCCATCAGCTCCGCATCGCGGGTTGCTTCAGGGTGTTCGTACAGGAAGCGATCCAGCGCCTGTTCCTGTTCACCGGTCAGTTCACGTTCAAGCCGTGCAACGAGGAAGTCGTTCAACCGCGTAGCGTCCGGCAGGCCTTGGGGTGGGTAGTTCTTCTTCAGCTCATCCTTCCATGTGATCGTATGGATCGCCTCGTCAAGCGTGGGAAGGTCGCCTGGATCGACAGCAAGGTCTGGGTTCGCGGCCAGGAACGCGTCAAGCTCGCGCACCTGATCGTGCGTGAGCCTGCCCTCGATGCGATCGAGCAACCAAGCCTCATATGTGCTCCGATCCAGTTTCACAGAACGATCTCGAGTTTGCCGATGTATTCCTTCAAGGCGGTGCGCCCACGGTAGATGTACACTTTCACCTGCGTGAGGTTCAGGTCGGTGAGCTCCGCGATCTCTTCATACGTGTATCCCTCCAGGTCGCGCAACAGGATCACGGATCGCTGCACTTCGGGCAACGTGGCCAATCCGGCGTCGATGATCCGCTTCAGGTCGGGTTGCCCACCATCCGAGGTGAACTGCAGATCCTCGTGGTGCTCTTCGACCCGCGGGTTGCGCTGGCCGCGCTTCACCGTGTCCACGATCAGGTGGTGTGCGGTGGTGAAGAGGTAGCTCTTGGCCTTGGCGGCATCCACGTCCTCCACCTTCTGCCACATGCGTGCGAAGCTCTCCTGCACCACATCCTTCGCCGCATCGGCATCGCGCAGGTGCTTCACGGCGAAGCGGTACACGCCATCGCTGTGGAGGTCAACGCAGGTGTTGTAATCCTGGAGCGTCACGGAAGAGGGTCCTGAGGGTAGGACAGCCAAGTGGACGGAAAAGTTACAGCCCAGCAGGCTTTTGGCATGGGCGACCCCCATCCTGGTGAAGGTCGGCAGCACTTTGCCGACGTTCACGCGGGTGGAGCAGTTGCCGTAGCCCCTAGGCGCGGATGTTGGCCAGCCTGCTCGAAAACTCCGCGAGCAAGCAGCGTTCCGAGGCTCCGGACTATCTTCACTGAAACCCCGGCCGCATGATCACACGCTACGCTGCCTTTGCCCTGCTTCTTCCGCTCAGCACCAACGCGCAGGTCGTGCTCCCCGGCTTTCTCGCAACGGACACAGCCACGACCATCTGTCCGTGGGATACAGGCACCACCGTGCTCGGTTACGCTGGCTGGGAGGCCTACCAGACTCTGGACGGCACATGGGATGGTCCGGTGGACAGCACTGTGTGCATTAACCTGGCGCACGTGGTCGGCCAAAACGTTGAGGCGCGCATCGACTTCGATGGGACCAATACCTCGCAGCCGGTATTTCTACGCCTGAAGCTTGACTCGGCCACAGCGATCCCGTTGACCGCCGACAACGAATACGCGTTCACCTTGGATGGTTTTCCCTTGGGCAACACCTTCCTGAATACACAGAACTCCTGTGCTGAAGGGCAGTGTACAGGAATGCGCGCTGCGGTGCGCATACCGGACAGCACGGGGATCGGGTATGATCTGCGCTGGTACCAAGCGTCATACTTCAGCAGCCAGTTCGGCTCGCCGTTCGGGGTGTGCGTACCTACCGAGGGCTTCGGGGAAAACGCGCTCGGCGAGTTGATCTTCAAGTTCACCTTGTCGGCACCGGATCCCGGACAACGTTATCGGCTTTGGAGCGCATGGGGCAGCGACTTTCAGCAGGAGGGCAGCCTTGAGCAACTGACCGAAGCATCCTTGCCGCAGTATCAAACCGGGTCGGCGAGCTTCGAATTGACCCCCTCCTCCGGCTACAATTTCCTGGCGATGTATGAGGACACCACCTATCCCGGTCCGGACCATGTGAGCTACCTGGACATAACGCCCTTGCCGAACTTGACAACACAGACCACAGTCACCTTGACCCTTGATCCGTTCACGGGATTCAACCTGCAACCCTATACACAGTTGCGCGGCGGTGCGGTCCTGAACAACGACACGCTGTTCCACAACCTCACCGTGGTGAACAATGGTGCCGATCTGTGTCTGACCTACCAGATCGTGGAACTGATCTGGGGCGAGGGAGAGCGCTACGTGCATCAGGATGGCCACCTGGGTTTTGAAGGCGCGCGTTCATGCTTCCTTTTCAAAGCGGGCAGCACATTGGAAGTGGCTCCGGGAGCAACGCTGCAGTATGGCCTTGGCAACCGGGGCATGCTTGCGCTGAACGTGGGGTGCGGCGTGGTCATTGGAGCCGGAGCGGAACTGGTGATGCACGGCATGGTGGTGCTGAAGGAAGGCGGTAACGTCAGTGTTCCCACAGACCTGCACACCATGCTCGGTCACGGCGCCAAGCTGACGTTCGCATCGGGCTCACGCATCTTCAACGGGAACAGCTTGGATGGGAACATGAAATGGGTGATCACCCTGGACGGCGGAGCAGTGGACCTGGATGGATTGAGCGATGAGGACCGGGAGAAAGTGGTGCTGATCAAATTGCCCACGGAAGCGCTCACGGAATTGAACGCCACCGTCGCGGAGAACAGCATCACGTTCAACATGGCTTCGCGAGCGCCGCGAGCAGGAGTGCTTCGCTGTTTCGACATGGTGGGCCGCTGCGTGATCGACAGAGCAGTATCCATTGCCGCAGGTGAGAACACGATCACCCTCGCCACGCCTGGTTGGCTTTCGGGACCCTACATCGCCGTGTTGGACATGGACGACGAGCGGAGAATGGCGCGTTGGGTCAGGCCTTGACGTTGCGGCTGAGCAACAGGTCCATGTAGAACGACGGCCTCTTCAACCGCTCCCGCATGTCCAGGTCGTTGAACATGCTGCTGATGGTATCGGCGAGCGCGGGGTTCTTCACGGCCTTGTTCACCACGAGGTTGAAGAGCCACGGGTGGTTCGCCAGTTGCTGCAAGCGTGTGCTGATGGCGAGCTCCTTGCCCAGCCGCTTCCACACGCGGACATCGTATGCCGAGAGCTCTGAGGTTCCGGTCAACCATTCCGCCGCGACATCCCCTGCGTGCATGCCGCTGATCATGGCATGGCTGATGCCTTCGCCGGTGAAGGGGTCGATGAGGTGCCCGGCGTCGCCCACGAGGAGATAACCATCGCCACTGAGCGCGCGTCGTTTGCTCGCTAATGGAAGTCCGAGTCCTTGAATGGAGCCTTCGAGCTGCGCGTTCGCGAAGCGCTGCTTCAACTGTGGATGCGATGCGATCAACTGCTTCAATGTGGCCTTCAGGTCGGTGCGTCGCTTGCGCACCACATCGCTACGCAGGCCCAGCCCCACGTTGGCGCGCCCTTTCGGCAGCGGGAAGATCCACAAGTAGCCGGGCAGCAGTTCCTTCAGGAAGATCAGCTCGATGAAGCCCTGCGGATCCAGATCGCTCACGCCGCTGTAATAGGCCCGCACTCCGGCGCAATGATGTCGAGGTTCCATCTCGATGCCCGCGACATGTCGGGCGAAGTGCGAGTTGGCTCCATCGGCCGCGATCACGAGGCGTGTGTGTATGCTCACGGTCTTCGCCTGGTCCGTGACCAACCAACCATCCGCCGTGCGCATGAAGTTGTTCAGCGTAACACTTTGGATCACCTCAATACCACTCGCCTTGACGGCCTTGTCGAAGAGCAGCTGATCGAAGTCCATCCGCGGCATGATCGAACCGGGGGCAGTTCCTTCCCCTGTATGGCGACTGAAAGGCACGCGCAACGATGTACCTCCCGGTGAAGTGAACGTGACTCCCCAGCTTGGGAACTGGCGTGCATCCGCGCGCAGCGCTTCACCCACATCCGGCGCAAGCCGGTCCAACACACGCATCACCTTTCCGCTCAATGCATCGCCGCACACCTTGTCGCGAGGGAAGGTGGCCTTGTCCACCATCACCGCATTAACGCCGTGCTTTGCCAACGCCAGCGCAGCCGCACAGCCACCGGGACCGGCGCCTACGATCAGCACATCCGTTCGGATCTCCTTGGTCATGAATGCGCGTGCAAGAAAGCGCAGAAGGCGCGGATGGGCGCGGCGCCAGGGCGCCTTTCTTTTTTACCGCAGATGAACGCGGATGGACGCAGATGGATGAGATGGAATGCACCAACGTTGCGCACCCGTTGCGGCCGTTGCGTCGTGGGGGTTAACGTCAACCGCAGATGGACGCTGATGAACGCTGATGGATGGAATGTGCAGCTGCGTTGCTTTCCCGTTGCGCCGTTGCGTCGTTGCGGTTCAATTCAAGCAGATCACCCCCGGAACGCCCCGTCCGAGAACTGCTCCAGGAAGCGCACATCGTTCTCCCAATACAGCCGCAGGTCGGGCACGCGATAGAGCAACTGCGCGATGCGTTCCACGCCCATGCCGAAAGCAAAGCCACTGTATACCTCGGGGTCGATGCCGCAGTTGGTGAGCACCGCAGGATCCACCATGCCGCAGCCCATGATCTCCACCCAACCGCTGTGCTTGCACACGTTGCAACCCTTGCCGCCGCAGATGCTGCAGCTCATGTCCACCTCGGCGCTGGGCTCGGTGAAGGGGAAGTAGCTCGGGCGCATGCGGATGCTCACATCGGGACCGAACATCGTTTTGGCGAAATAGTCCAGCGTGCCTTTCAGCTCCGCGAAGCTCACGCCCTTGTCCACGTACAGGCCTTCCACCTGGTGGAACATGCAGTGCGCGCGTGCGCTGATGGCCTCGTTGCGATACACCCGGCCGGGAGAGATGGTGCGGATCGGCGGCTTGGAGTTCTCCATAACGCGCACCTGCACGCTGCTGGTGTGGGTGCGCAGGGCCATATCACTGCCGAGGTCCACGAAGAAGGTGTCCTGCATGTCGCGCGCAGGATGGTCCGGGGCGAAGTTGAGCGCGCTGAAGTTGTGGTGGTCGTCCTCCACCTCGGGCCCCTGGCTCACCGTGTAACCGATGGCGCCGAAGACCTCCACGATGCGTTGCCGCACGATGCTGATCGGATGCAGTGATCCCACGGGCTCCAGCCGGGCAGGGCGCGTTGGATCATCCACACCGACCTCTGCGGTGGCCTCGGAACCCGCCCGCGACTTCAGCTCCTCCCACTTGGCCTGCGCAGCGTTCTTCAACTGATTCATGCGCTGGCCGAGCGCGCGCTTCTCCTCGGCCGTCACCTGCTTGAACTCCTCGAAGAGCTCGGTGATGCGGCCGTTGCGGCCCAGCATGGCCACGCGGAAGCGCTCCACTTCATCGGCCTTGGCGGCCACGGCGTTCTTCACTTCGGCCTCCAGGGCCTCCATTCGCTCGGTCAAGCTCATTGCAGTAGGCGCATCCACATGCGCACGTCGGTGAGGGGTTTGTCCTGTTGATCGCAGGGCAGGGCGGCAATGCGGTCGATCACGTCCAGTCCTTCCAGCACCTGCCCGAAGACGGTGTAGCCGCCATCCAGCCGGGGAGCCCCGCCTTTTGATACGTACGCGGCGATCTGCTCGGGGCTGTAGATAACGGCGGTTGCCGGGGACACGGCGGCATTGCGCTCTTCCACCTTGTGCAGTTCCTCCGCGCTCCAGCGTTGGCCCTGGACCACGAAGAACTCACTGGGGTCATCCTGTTGTTCACCCGTGTTGGGGTCCTGGCCCGGTACGGCCACCAAGGCGCCTTTCAGGTTCAGCAGTCCGGGGCGGATCTCCGGCTCGAGGCCTTCCCCCGGTTCCTTCACCGTGCCGCCTTGCAGCATGAAACCGGGCACCACCCGATGGAAAAGCGAGCTGTCGTAGGCGTGGGCCTTCACCAGCGCCAGGAAATGGTCGCGATGCACGGGTGTTTCGTTGTAAAGGGCCACCACCATCCGGCCGGCCGTGGTGTTCAGCTCCACCAGGGTGCGGGTGGCCGGGGGGCTGTTCTGGGCCCGGGCAGCGGTGAACGCCAGCAGGAATGCGAGCACCACCGTCAGGATCGGGAGGCGAGGGGTGGCGAACATCGGCGAATGCTGCTATTTTTGGGGCCCTAGGCAACGACCGGGCCGCCAAGGCGGTCAAAAGTAACCGAAGCCTCCACCCATGACCATCAAGACCCTGTTCCGCCTGTTGAGCCTTACTGCGCTGGTGTTTGTTGGCACCAGCTGCAACAAGGAGAAGGACACCATCGCCCGCATCAAGGTGGTGGATGTGGACGGCTACCCGGTGGCGGGGGCGTATGTGAAGCTTTGGGCCAACCTGGCCTATCCGGATGGAGATGCCAGCCGTTTGCGCCGTGAAGGTTCCACGGATAACAGTGGCATGGTTGAGTTCGATTACACCCAGCAATACAAGCAAGGGCAGGCCGGCTTCGCCGTGTTGGACATCGTGAGCTTCAAGGACAGCGCGGTGGGCGAAGGGATCATCAAGATCCTCGAGGAGGAGATGAATGATGAAACGGTGACCTTGGAGCCGGTGAACTGATCCGCGCACATACAGCTACTGCAGGGCCCGCCGTTGGCGGGCTTTTGCTTTTTTTGGACCGCAGATGGACGGGATGGATGGGATGAACGCAGATAATACCCTCCGTGGCCCCTGTGCCTCTGTGTGAGGTAACGCGCATTCCCCGCGATCTCCGCGTCCTCAGCGCGCTCTGCGCCCCTGCCTGTATTCTAAGACCTGTGCAAGTCAGGCCGCGAACTTGTGAAGGTCCAGGTAAGGCTCCTGGCGGTTGACCGCTGCGAAGACCCGGCTGACCAGCTTGTTGCGGATGATGTTGAGGGTGGACATGTGGTGTTTGCCTTCGGCGATGCGCCGCTGGTAGTACATCTTCATCTCCACATTGCTCAGGATAGCAGAGGCCGCCGCGCTGCTCAACAAGGTCTTGATGCGCTTGTTGGCCATTGAGCTCACCCTGCTCTTGCGGCTTATGCTCGTGCCCGATCGGTGATCGAACGGCACGATGCCAGCATAGCACGCATACTTCCGCCAATCTTTGAAGAGGGTGAAGTTCTCAGTGGTGATGAGCATGTAGATGGCCGTCTGGGGACCGATCCCTTTGACCGAGGTGGCCAACGCATAGTTCTTGCTCAAAGCGGCTTCCGAAGCGATCAGATCAAGGATATCGGCATCGAGCTGGTCGATGTGCTTGGTGAGTTGCTCGATCGCCTTCTGCTGCATGCGCACGCCCTTGTCCTTCTTGGGCAACTGGAGCATGCGGAGTTCCGCACCCAAGCGTGACTTCAGCCCCGCGCGGTGCTTAACGAACTGCTCGCGCAAGGAGAAGAACCTTTTGGCATTCATCAGCACTTTGCTGGGCGGTGGGTTCGGGATGAGCTCTTCACGATGTCGATATGCATACTCGGCCAACGCAGCGGCGTCCACCTTGTCAGTTTTGCCGCGTTTGATGCCCATGGACCGCTTGGCCGTAAGACCGGAGATCTGCGCATACTTCACTTTCCGATCAGCAAGAAAGGCCAGCAACGGCAAGGAGTAGATGCCCGTGTTCTCAAAGCAGAACAAGGCACCTTCCCAGGCAACACCTTGGCGCTCCAGCCATCTCAGCAACTTGTTCCTTCCTGCCACCGTGTTGGCGATCTGTTCATGGATCCGCGTGCTGCGGACCACCACATCGAGTGTCGCTTGCGAAACATCGATCCCTACGAAGTCTGTGTACTCCATTTACTTTGGGGGTTGTTAGGCGTTGCCTTCGAGACCAAGACCTTTGATAGACCCTCGCGTCTAGAACTCTAACTGGTCCTTGGGCAACAGAGCGAGGAGTTCAGGGGACTGATACAGGCACTAGGTCTTCCAACCTGGCGGCAGGCTAAGTTCACCCCTGGCTCCTTTCTCATTTGGGTACGAACCTAAAGGTCCGGTAGGCAGGCTCCTCCGGGGTTCGATCAGCAGGAGGGGAAAACAACCGTGTATTGACCTAGTGTTCTCCCCTCCTGGGCGGCGTCCCGCAGGGGCATCGCCGTCCGGACAAGGAGGGGCAGGGGTGGTTTCGATCTTGTTGTTCAATGCAAAATGGAAACCACCCCTAACCCCTCCTTGTATAGCTGATCGCGCTGTCCCGCGACGGCGCGGGACGCGATCATCAAGGAGGGGAAAACAAGCGTGTATTGTCCGAGTGCTCACCTCCTGGGCGGCGTCCCGCAGGGAGCATCGCCGTCCGGACAAGGAGGGGCTGGAGGCCGAAGGCCGGGTGGTTTCGATCGTGTTGTTCAATGCAGGATGGAAACCGTTCCCAGACCCTTCTTAGGGCCCGCAGCCTGTGGTCACATCCGTACCTGCGGCATGTAAGCCAGCAGCTAGAGGCCTGTGGCCAGCGGCCAGGAAGGCGACTGCGTTACTTATAGCCCGCCTATTGAGATGCGGTCTCATTTCAACAAGCCCCAACGCATCGCGAACAACACCAGACCGGTCTTGCTCTTGATCCCGAACTTCTCGAACAGGGCGATCCGGAAATTGTCCACCGTACGGCGATGCACGCCCATGCGATCAGCGATCTGCTCATAGGTCAGCTCGTTCTCATCGCAGACCAGCAGCAGGAACTCCATCTCGCGGGGGGTGATCTGACCGAGGATGCGCTCGCGTTCCTTTTCGTTCCGGGTCCTCAACCCCGGATGCTCCTGCAAGGCCTCATGCGTTTCCTCGGTGTAATAGAAGCCCGTGAGCACGATGCTGTCCAACGCGTTCCTCAGCACGGCCGGACGGGCGTTCTTCAGCAGGAAACCGCGCGCACCGGCCCGCACGGCCTTCACCAAGGCATCATCGGCGGCGTCGAAGGTGAGGGCGAGGGCACGCACCTCCGGATGATGCTGCTTCAGCCAGGCCATGGTCTCGTATCCGTCCATCACGGGCATGTTGAGGTCCACGATCGCGATGTCCGGTATTTCGTTGCGGTCCAGTTCGCGGATGAGCTCTCGACCATTGGCCGCTTCGATCGTCACCTTGTAGGGGCCGAAGCCGTCGACCATGTTGGCCAGCGCGCTGCGCATCAGGTGATGATCGTCCACAAGGGCAACGCTATGCGGCATGGGGCGCGGAGTGTTGACTGAAACGCCAGGTGCATCCCTTGCCCGGTGAGGTGGAGAGCTCCGCGGTGAAGCCGATGAGCTCGCAACGGCGGCGGATGTTCACCAGCCCGTTCCCGTGGTTCAGCACCGATGGTCTTCGGGTCGCGCGTGCCAGATCCACGGCCGCGGGATCGAAGCCCTTGCCGTTGTCGGTGATGGTGAGCGTGAAGCCGCTTCCATTCCGCAGGGCCACGTCGATCACGCTGGCCGCTGCATGTTTCAAGGCATTGTTCAGCACTTCCTGGAACACGCGGAAGAGGATCGTTTTGGCATCGGGGCTCAGGGAAGGCGCTTCGCCTTCCACCAGCAGATGCACGGTGGCCAGGCCGGCCCGTTCGATGCGCTCACCTTCCGCGCTGAGCGCTTCGCTGAACGAGCGGTCCACCCACATATCGCTGTTGAGCGAACGTCCCAGGCGCCGCACCTCATCAATGCTCACCTCCAGGGTGTTCATCACCTGGGCGATGCGCGGGTCCGAGTTGCCGTTGCCCTGCACGGCATCGAGCCCCATGTGCGCCACGGTGAGCAACTGTCCCAGGTTGTCGTGCAGGTCGCGACCGATCTCCTGCAAGGTCTGCTGCTGGGCCTCGCGTTCGGCGTGCATCACCTCCTGGCTGCGGCGGCGGTCGGCCTCGGCCAGTTCGGCGCGGTGTCGGGCGCGGCGTGAGGTGTTCACCACCATCAGGAATCCCATCACACCCACAAGGACCAGCAGGAACAAGGTGCCGATGACCACCACAAAGGTGAACCGGGTGACATCATCCATGGTTCAGTTCATAGCCATACCTCCCGCGGAGGCGGCAGGCTTGGAAGATGAGAAGGTAACACGTGATGGCCAGCATGGGCAGGATGTTCCAGAGGCGATTGGCGAGTTGTGGATCCGCCATATAAATGAAACGCAACAGGCCGACCATGGGTGCCATGCCCCCGAAGTAAACAAGTAATCCCATGTTCAACCAGAACTCGGGGACGTGTTGCAGCGGGGTGTCACTGGTGTTCGCCAGGTCCCACAGCAGGGCGAGCAGGGCCACACTGAGCATCACGCCGATCACCAGCATGCCCTCGGTGAGCAGGAAGCTCAACGACCCGTTCACCCAGAGGTTGGCCCCCATCGCCCCAAGGCCGACCGCTGCCAGCATGGCCAACCTGCGCGTCCATCCAGGTTTCTCCGCGCGGATCATCAGGAGCACCACGAGGAACTGTGTGGTGAACGCGAAGTTGTACATCGCCGTGTTGTTCCGGTCGAAGTAGGTGGTGATGGACCCGGCCACCTCCACGATGAAGTCCACCACGATCATGATGAACAGCAGGCGGTAGAGCCGTGGCCGCGGGACGGGGATCCGGGCGCAGGCCCCCAGCGCCAGGCTGATGGCAGCGAGCTGGAGCAGGTTCTGGATGAGGAGGATGGACATGGGTGGTGGGGTGTGTCCGGGGATCAGTTGCACTTCACGCCGGTCCTTGGCAGTAGTCCATAGCGATAGAAGCGGGCGAGGTTGCAGCCCGGTGGGCAGGGATTTCCGAGGTCCGCCGCCTTGTTCCTGTATGGCGAGTGCGGGTCAGGGAGGGAGTTGTCCACGAAAATGTGTGCATCGTCCGCGGCCACCACAGCGAGGTCCATGAACCAGTCATCCTCGAGCTTCAAGCCCTCATGGCGGATCAGCGGGCTGGCAATGGCGTAAACGATCAAGCGGTCCGCAGGGGCGTTCTGCGCGTGTATGGCCTGAAGATCGGCCCACTTGAACAAGTACGAGGCATGATCATATCCTTCCGTGATACCGTCCCACCCCGCTTCATTCGTGCGCTTCACTTTTACGCCGTGGCAGTAGGTGTTCCACTCGCCGGATGTCCAATCCGGGGTCGACAAGCGATCGAGCGTGCCATCGGGCCGGAGCAAATGGACAAAGGCGTTGGTGTCCCGCACCGTGAAGTAGATGCTATCGGCCAGCGTGGAAGGGCTGCTCATCCGCCGCTCCAATCGCACCACCGAGGCGGCGAAGAGCAGGTCGGTCCTGGTGCCGTTCTGCACGGCACCATAGTGGAAGCGGACGCCCAAGTTCCCAGCGTTCCCGGCCTTCGCCACCAGTTGCTCCAGTTCGCTCCAGCGTACCGGTGCTGAATCAGCGAGGATGATATCCGTTCCGTTGGCGGAAATGAAGTGCGCGCGGAGGTCCGCCCGGGCGGAATCCAATTCCCGTTTGCATACCTGGGGACGCTCCAGTTGGTGCAGCTCAAGCTTTGCACGCTGGCCCTCGTCGCTTGTCCTGTTCGCCTCCTGTTCGGCTTCTGTGCCTGGGCGGCCGCAAGCAAGGAAGCCCAACAGGCCGATGGTCACCAGTGCGAAGAAGCGTGTTGAAGAGATGGATCCCGGATGGTTCATGGCGGTGATATTGATGAAGCGAAATAAGGCGGGCCATGTAGGGTGATACAGGTGAAAAATACGTGGTCACATCCGGTGAATAGCCTGTGCCGCACGTTTTTTTACATGCCGTTGCGGTCGGCCTGGCACCCAACCTCGGCTGCACTGTTGTGGTACCCCGATACCTGGTACAAAAAGCGTAACATTGATAAAAATACCACCCACATGAAAACCCTCTCCATCACCTTGGGGACCCTCGCGTTGCTCGCCTCGCAGGGCTGCAGTGCTCCCCAGGAAAAGACCGCCGAAGCGCCACCGGCGGTGGCACCCGCACCTGAACCACCGGCCGCAGCCGCTTTCCAGCCATTCGATGTGGTGGAGATCGGGCATACGGTAAAGGATTATGGTACCTGGCGGAAGGCCTTTGACAATGATTCCGCTGCGCGGCTGGCGAACGGCCTGCAGTTCATGGTGATCGGCAGGGAAGAGGGCGATCCCAACAACCTGATGGTGGTGTTACAGGCCAACGACGTGGCGAAGGCCAAAGCGTTCGCCGCCGATCCACGCTTGAAGGAGGTGATGGACAAGAACGGCGTGATCTCCAAGCCCGAGATCAACTACTGGCACGTGATCCGGCATGACCCCGAGATGAAGGAGAAGACCTGGGTGGAGATCACCCACCGCGTAAAGGACTTCGATGCGTGGTTGAAGGTGTACGATGGTGAAGGCACGGCCACCCGTGCGGCGGAGGGCCTCTATGATGTGGCGTTGGCCCGCGGGGTGGATGATCCGAACCTGGTGCACATCGTGTTCGACATCAAGGACCTGGCCCAGGCGAAAGCGAGCATCAGCTCGGACAAGAAGAAGGCGCTGATGATGGGCGCTGGCGTTGAAGGCCCTCCGGTGATCAAGTACTACACGTTAGCGGAATAAGGCTGATCTTTTTCCAACTGGAACGCTGGCGGGTGCAGATCCGCCAGCGTTCTGCATTTGGGGGCATGGCCGTGCCGGTGTTTCGGAGCTGTAACGTCTGCGTGCTTTTGCGATATCACCCCAACTGGGTATTGCCAGGGCCGGAGGATGCAGTAAGATTTGATCCCTTTTCCTTCTCCCCCTAACCACCTTCTTATCATGAGAACGATCTCCCTCGTTTCGATCGCAGCTTGTTGCTGTATGTTCCTGAGCACGGCACGGGCCCAACGCCCGCAGAATCCGAGCACTCCGCCGGTTCCTGAGAAAGAGAATTGCAGAACACGCGTCACGCAGGTCGCCATAGACATGGAGAACCGTCGTGACCAACCGGCCTATCGGCAGCTTATGGACCAGTACATGAACGCGGAGCGCGCGGCCATTGTACCTCGGGCTGTGCAACTTCATATTGTAACGCGCGATGATGGTACGGGCGGCATTCCAGTGGCCGATGTGCGCGACGAGTTCACCAATTGGGTGAATCCCTATTTCGCTGGGGTGAACACCTCGTTCTTCGAGTGCGCGCCAGTGCAATACATCAACAGCACGGCCTACTACAGCCTGAGCGGTGATGCCGAAGGCGATGCGATGGCCGTGGCGAACAATTCGCCCAATGTGGTGAACATCTACTTCGTGGATGATCCGGATGGTGCATGTGGTTGGGCCCGTTTTCCCTGGGACCTGCCCAATGATTATGTGGTGATCGCCAATACCTGCGCCACCAACAAGAGCACCTTGGTACATGAGCTGGGCCACTACTTCTCCTTGTACCACACCCACGAAACAGCGTTCGGTGCTGAAAGCGTTACCCGCAACAGTGCCGACGGATGCTACGATTGCCCCACCGATGGCGATAAATTGTGCGATACTCCGGCCGACCCAACACTGAACGATGCCGCTGTTACGATCACGGCCGCACCGGCTTGCGTTTACAGTTCCGCTCTGACCGATGGGTGCAGTGTAGCCTACACGCCCGATGCCACGCAGATCATGTCATATTCCTTGAAGGCCTGCAGGACGGTCTTCTCCACGGAACAAAAAGCGAAGATGACCCTCACCCTGGCCTCGGCACCGGGTGCGCCGCTCTATGGTCGGAACTACATCCTGACCAGTTGTTGCGATGGCCCCGAAGCCATCTGCAGGAACGTAACGGTCACGTTGACCGATGCTGGAACGGCCAGCATCACAGCTGCGCAGGTGAACAATGGGTCCAAGACCGAATGTGGTTTTGGTTCTTTATCGGTCACCCCCAATTCGTTCAACTGCAGCAACCTGGGCACCAACACCGTTACGCTCACGGTCACCGATGCGCTTGGTGCGACCAGCACGTGCACCGCCACCGTTACCATCGTGGACGATACAGCCCCGGTGATCACCAACCCGGCGAGCAACATGACCGTTCAATGCGCGAGCTCCGGCAATGCAGCGGCGTTCGCCAGCTGGCTGGCCAACAAGGGGGGTGCTACAGCATCCGACGCCTGCGGTGGCTCTTGGTCCAACAACAGCACGGGCCTTTCCAACGGCTGCGGCAATACCGGTTCGGAGGCCGTGACCTTCACCTATGCCGACGGGTCCGGGAATTCCGCCTCCACCACGGCCACCTTCGCCATCGTGGACAATACGCCGCCCACGGTCACATGTCCGGCCAACATCCACCTGCCGGAGTGTGTGGCCACAGCCAGTTGGAGCGTGGTCGCCAGTGATGTCTGTGGAAGTGTTACGGTGGTCTCCACGCCGCCCTCAGGCTCTGGATTCGCCAAGGGAAGCACCACCACGGTGAATGTGGTGGCCACGGATGAGTGTGGTAATTCCTCCTCGTGCAGCTTCACCGTGACCCGTGATCCCGATCTGCAGGTGGCCATTGATCCGCTCAGCACAAGCGCTTTGAACACCTGCGCGCTGGGTACCGGTGCGAACATCATCCTGGGGTACGGCGGTGGACCCATTTGCACGGGTCTGCACGCGGTGGCCACAGGTGGTCATGGCCCTTACACCTACGCATGGACCAAGCCCGCCACTGTTCCTGCGGCGAAATTCACCAATGCCAACACCGCCTCGCCAACGTTCTGCGCCAATTTCCAAACTGCGCCGTGCGTGACCTACACTTTCGTGGTAACAGCCACCGATGTGCACGGCTGCACCGAAACGGCCGATGTCAGCGTGAACGTGGTGCGCGTATCCTGTTCCACCCATGTGCCTCCGAATGTTTCGGTGTGCCATCGCCCCGTGGGCAATGAACCCGGGCAGGTCACCATCTGCATCGGCTCAACCGGAGTTGCAGCGCACCTCACCCTGCACAACGATTGCCTGGGCGGATGCGATGCCACGTGCATTTCGCTCTCGGCACGAGCGCCCATTGCGGCCAGCGAGCAGGGGACCCTGGACGAACAGGCGCTCAGCATCAATGTGCTGCCCAACCCGTTCAGCTCTGTTGCCACCATCGCCATTGCATCGATGGCCGATGAGCGCGTGGAACTTTCGGTGGTCGATCTTTCGGGCAGGGTGGTGGCCAGCTTATACAACGGCATGCTCGCGAAGGACGTGGCCATGAGTGTGCAATTCGATGCGCAGGAACTGCCACCGGGCACCTACATCGCCCGCCTCATTGGAGCGCAGGGCCACATGAAGTACACCACCATGGTGCTAGTCAAGTGAACTCTTCACCGGCACGGAAGAGGAGCCGCGCTTCCAGCGCGGCTCCTCTTTTTGGGGGTATGTCAATGAGCGATCTGTTCTCCCGCGTATGGAGCGGGACAACGGGCAGCATGACGTAGGTCGGGAAGACCGGCGACTAGCGATCCGGTTGCCAATGGAGGCTTCATGGTCCGGAAGCGTCGGGGGTAGGTTTCGATATTCAGGAGATACACAGCGGAAACCACCCCTAGCTCCCGACGCGTCGGGACTCTGAAGCCCTCCTTGCCTTGCTGATCAAGCTCCCCGTGTGCTCGCTATCTCGCCTGCCTGTCCGGTAGGCAGGCTCACCCGGGGTTCGATCAGCAGGAGGGGAAAACAACCATGTATTTACCAAGTGTTCTCCCCTCCTGGGCGGCGTCCCGTAGGGAGCATCGCCGCCCGGACAAGGAGGGGCTGGGGGTGGTTTCGATCCTGTTGTTCAATGAAAAAGGAAACCACCCTAACCTCTCCTTGTGTAGCTGATCGCGTTGTCCCGGCCTCCGGCTCAGGACCGGGGGCGCGGGACGCGATCAGCAAGGAGGGGAAAACCTCTATCTAGCATTCGCCCATCACGGCAACTGCTCCAACCGCACGTTGTTCGGCGTCGTGCTCCCCACGTTCACCAGGATCGGATCGCGATCGTTCCCGCTGCCCGTGTACTTGGTGGTACCATCCAGGTTCACATCCTGCAGCCCATACCCGGCGACCGTGTTGTTCGGCGTGGACCCCCCGACCGCGGTCAGGATCGGATCACGATCATTGCCACTGCCCGTGTACTTCACCGAGCCGTCCACCTGCACATTGCCTGCCCACAAGGCGCTCACCGCGTTGATCGTCTTGCGCGCGTTCGTGCCATAGGTGCTCGTCGCAGGCAGGGTGAAATCCACCGGGATGGTGGTGGCCGACAACGCGATGGCCGTGGCGGTCATGCAGCCGAGGTGATTGCGATGACGCACCGTAACGAAGTAGTTCCCGGATCCCACGCGGAAGATCAATGGGCTGGCGTTATCCGGCGCGAGCACATCCCCGTCGCGTTGCAGCACGCCGTGCGCCGAGGCAGCGATGAGCGAGGGTTGTGCCACCGGGCGCAGCTCCACGCGCACCCAATCCACCAAGGCGTTGTTGCCCGTGGTGGTCAGCACCCCCGTTCCCAATACTTCACTGCCGCCCTTCGCCACTTTGGGATAGCCGAGGGTCGTGGTGTACGGCTCCGTGCTCGGCACCTGACCCGCCACGCGCAACGCGTCGCTCATCAGGCCCGTGGTGCTGTTGTAGGGGCCGTCGAGGATCAGCCTGGGCGACACGCGCACCGTGGCACTGGCGTCGATGATGCGGGAGATCACGCCCGTTTCGGTGTTCACCGCGTACAGTTCACCGGTGGCATCCTCCGCGATGCTGGCCAACCCGAACGAGCCGCTGGTGGTGAGCGACTCGAAGATCCATCCACCCGAACCGTTCGGACGGATCGAGCGGAACTGGCCCAGGCAATAGTCCGTGTAGATGTAGCGGCCGAACAGGTTGGGATAGCGACTGCCGCGATACACGCGGCCGCCGATCACCGAACACCAACCGTTCGCCTGGTCCTGGTCGATCACGGGCTCGGTGAAGTTGCCGGTGCACGGGGTCACCCCGGGCGTGGCGATCGCGCCTTCGCGGCACCGCCAGCCGAAATTGGGGCCGGCGAGGTTCCCCGCCGGGATGAGATCGACCTCTTCCCGGGCGCTCTGGCCCACGTCGCCGATCCACAGATCACCGTTCTGACGGTCGAAGCCGAAACGCCACGGATTGCGCAGGCCACTGGCGAAGATGGTGCGCAGCGTATCCTGGTTCACATCATTCGCGAAGGGATTGTTCGGGGGGATCGCATACGGGTTGCCGCTGTTCACGTTGATGCGATGCACCTTGCCATGGCCGAGCGACATGTTCTGTGCGCGGTTCTCCGGATCGTTCCCACTACCACCATCGCCCGGGGCAAAATAGAGGTAGCCGTCCGGCCCGAAGTCGATGTCCCCGCCTTTGTGATTGCCATAAGGCTGCGCGAGTTCCCACAGCACCAGCTCACTGGCCACAGTGGCCACGTTAGGGTCCGCGCTCACGGTGAAGCGCGACACGCGCACCGCACCGTTGCCGGTACCACTGCAGTAGTAGATATAGAAGAATCCGTTCTGTGCATACTGCGGATGGAAGGCGAGACCCAGCAGGCCTTGCTCGCCGCCGCCGCTGTTCACCGGACCGCTGATGTCCAGGAAGGGCGTGGGCATCACCTGGCCGATGGGCTGCAGGATCTTGATGATCCCTGCGCGTTCCACGATGAAAATGCGTGCATCGCCGCATTGGGCGATATCCACCGGTTCGGTGAGCCCGGTGACCACTGATTCCAGTTCCAGGGTCTGCGCACCAGCGGCGAGACCTGCGATGCAAAAAGCAAAGGCGTAGAGTTGTTTCATGATCACCGCGCGTTGTTCAGGGAAGGCCGGTCCCCGCCGTCGGCGATGTCGACACGCCTTCCATCCCCTAGGCAACAGATCGCGGACCTTGCGCCCACGGCCACGCCAGCCGCGGGATGCGTTATGGTCATGGCATTGTGAATGAGGTGTCCGTACCCCGATCGAGGAAGGGCTGCCACAACGTGTTCGCGAGGATCCGCGCTCTGGCGGAGCCGAAGCGATCTTTCATTCACTGCGTTAACCAAAGACCTGAAGCCAACGCAGTGCCTGCGGCAACTACCCACCGCATTCGCGATGCTCCGCACTCTGGCGGAGCCGAAGCGATCTTTCATTGACTGTGTCACCTGAGCCTGAAGCCAACGCCGCGCCTGCGGCCTGCCCACCGCGTTCGCGAGGCTCCGCCCTTTGGCGGAGCCGAAGCGATCTTTCATTCACTGCGTCGCTTGAAGCCAGAGGCCCTCGCCGGAAGCCTACGCCGCCTTCTCCGCGATCATCAATTCGACGATCACCGCGCATTGCGCCCAAGGCTCCGCTTCTGTGTTGATCAAGGTGAGCGTGGACACTTGGCAAGTAGCCCAGGTGGTGGCCGTTCCAGTGCACCGCGATGGCGTTCTCATCGAAGTCGTTCCCGGGCTCGCGCACAAGTTGCAGCGCATCGCCTGCCTGCATCCGGCCGATCACGCCCGGACCATCGTGATACTGGAAACCGCGTATGAACGCTTCCAGAACGGGGACGCGCCGAAGCACCGGGGCCGGTGATACGGACAGCGCGCCCCTCACCGATCCGAGCAACGCGACGCTTCCCAGGATCCCCCGCAGGAATCGCCCGCGATGCATGGGTATGGAGTTGGAGTTCTTCATCTGTTTGAAGATACGCATTATGGATGAACTGCTTGGAGGTTAACATGGTTGTTTCCCCTCCTGCCGCTGACGCAGGAAGCGGATAGGAGGGGTGCCCGTAGGGCGGGGTGGTTCAGGCCACAGGTCACCACCCCCGACACGTCGGGGCGAAACGCCCATCGCCGGCCGGACTTGCCGGCGCTTTCCCCTCCTCGTTCCCTTGGTTGTTTCCCCCTCCTGCCGCTGACGCAGGAAGCGGATAG
The DNA here is from genome assembly GCA_031411095.1 of Flavobacteriales bacterium. GTDB lineage: Bacteria > Bacteroidota > Bacteroidia > Flavobacteriales_F > PHOS-HE28 > PHOS-HE28. The sequence continues at coordinate 377,232 of JANOAK010000016.1, forward strand.
GAGGGGTGGCCGCAGGCCGGGGTGGTTGAGGCCACAGGTCACCACCCCGTCGCCGGCCGGACTTGCCGGCGCCTGCCCCTCCTCATAGAGGAGGGGAGAAACCATGTCGTATTCATCCGTGTCCATCCGTGTTGATCCGTGGTTCAAATGCATGTGCATTCATCAGCGCACATCATCATGATCCGCGTCATCTGCGTCCATCTGCATCCATCTGCGTTCATCTGCGGTAAAAAAGCAAGGCGCCTTGGCGCCGCATGCTGCATCCATCCATCTGCGGTTATAAAACGTGAAAAGCCCCCCGACAAGCAGGGGGCCATTCACATGAAAGGTCAACGAAGAAGTAGGCCGAGCGGTGCGACGCTTACGCCGCTTCCCCCATCGCCACGGGGCACTGCGCACCTTCGCCGGCGGTGCCGATCGCGCTTACGCAGAAGAAATACGCCTTGTGGCTCTCCAGGTCGCTCACCAGGTGCTTCACGCGGGTGGTGTAGCCGATAGCGGTCCAGCTGCCGTCCACGGCGGGGTCCTTCTCGGCCATCCATACCTGGTATCCGTGGGCGCCGTGCACCGTTTTCCAGCGCAGCTCCAGCTGCCCCTTCAGGTTGGTGATGCGCGCCTGCATGCGCTGGGCCTGGCCGGGGATGCCGATCGGCTCGCGCTGCTTGGCCAGCTCGAAGCCGCTGCTGTCCAGCATCACCGCATCGCCGCCGCACACACTGCGCACATAGTCGGCCTGGGCGCGCAGCAGGTTGGCGCCCTCCAGCTCCAGCTGTTTGCGCATCAGCTTGCTCTGGCGGCTGCCGAAGGTGGCCGCCTGGATCGCGCCCTCCAGCTCATCCGCTTTCGCGGTCAGGTCGGTCAGCTTCACCGCGGGGGTGGTGAAGTTGGCGTTGCCTGTCATCTTCGCCACCACGTTGCGCATCAGCGCGAGCACGGCGGTGGCCTTCAACTTGTCCACGGGTACTTTGATATTCGCCTTCATCTTTTTTCCGGGCTTTCTGGATCCGGCCTGACCGGCAAGGACGTTTGTTAGTGATCCGGGGCCTGCAACGGGGCTATGGGAAAGGGGTTCGCCGTTCCATGCCGGGTTGCATCGCGTGCAAGTGGGGTGCACCAAAAAGGCCATGCTGCGCAGTCCCTGGGCAGGGGAACGTGCATGTGGAGAAAAGTGAGTGCACGTGTTGAAAGCGGACCTTGGTTCCTATCGGATGCAGGCAGTAACGGCCGCGTACCGTTGTCACATGTGCGTCGTACCCTTGTCTCGGTTGCCTCGTACCCTTGTTACATGTGGGTCGTACCCTTGTCTCGGTAGCCTCGTACCGTTGTCACATGTGGGTCGTACCCTTGTCTCGGTAGCCTCGTACCGGTGTCACATGTGGGTCGTACCCTTGTCTCGGTTGCCTCGTACTGTTGTCACATGTGGGTCGTACCCTTGTCTCGGTAGCCTCGTACCGTTGGCACATGTGGGTCGTACCCTTGTCTTGGTAGCCTCGTACTGTTGTCACATGTGCGTCGTACCCTTGTCTCGGTAGCCTCGTACTGTTGTCACATGTGGGTCGTACCCTTGTCTCGGTAGCCTCGTACCCTTGTCACATGTGCGTCGTACCCTTGTCCCGGTAGCCTCGTACCGTTGTCACATGTGGGTCGTACCGTGATCACCGTTGCAGCGTACCCTGGTCACATGTGAAGGCGCTCTGGCTAAGGGTGACGTGTGCGGACACTATAGTATGGTAGGGTCCGAAGGGCAGGGTGGTGCAACGCCGGTGCGGTTACCCTGGGTCAGTGTCCGGTGCGCAGCTGCCTATGGCTCGGCGCGGGGAGGTTCGGGGCCCACGGGTGTTGGCAGGGGTTTGCTGTAGAAGGTCACCTGCACCGTATGGCCATGGGGGCCGGGTTCCGCGAAATCCTCCAGCGTGCACTGTAGCGCCTTGGCCATCAGCTCCACCTCGTGGAAGGCCGGCTTCAAGTGGTTGTTCTCCAAGCGGCTCAGGCGGCTGGTGCTGATGTTCACCAGGCGGGCCAGCTCGGCCTGCTTCATGCGCCGCAGAAGACGCAAAAAGCTGATGCGATCACCGATCATGTGTGTGGAAGGGGTTGTTCAATGTGCCAAAACTGCTCGGCAGCTATTTTATTGAAAATACCCACATGTGGGTATTTTTCGCAATGCCTTATGGGCTGTTCACGTTCACCGCGCAACTGCCGGAAGCGAAGGGCCAGTGGCGGAACGCCAACGCAGTGCCTGCGGCAACTATCCGCCGTGTTCGCGAGGATCCGCGCTCTGGCGGAGCCGAAGCGATCTTTCATTCCCCGTGTTCGCGAGGATCCGCGCTCTGGCGGAGCCGAAGCGATCTTTCATTCCCCGCATTCGCGAGGATCCGCGCTCTGGCGGAGCCGAAGCGATCTTTCATTCCCCGCATTCGCGAGGATCCGCGCCTTGGCGGAGCCGAAGCGATGGTTCATTCACTGTGTCACCTAAGCTGAAGGCTCAAGGCCAGCGCAGCGACTGCGTCACCTGAGCCAGTAGCTAGAGGCCAATAGCCAGAGGACAACGCGGTGCCTGTGGTACCTAAAAAAGCTTCGAGGCCCAAAGGCTTAAAGGCCCTCAGCCAGCGCAGCCACGCATCACCTGAGCCTGAGGCTCCAGGCCAACGCAGCGCCAGCGGCACCTGAAAAAGCTTCGAGGCTCAGAGGCCCTCAGCCAGCGCAGCCACTGTGTCACCTGAGCTCGAGGCTAGAGGCTCAAGGCTCGTGGCCAACGCAACGCCTGTATTATCCGCCGAAGCTTTGGCGTAGGCGGGCGGCAACTAAAAAAGCTCGAGGCCCAAAAGCCAAAAAGCCCTGCAGCCAGCGCAGCCACTGTTTCACCTGCGCTCGTGGCTAAAAGCTCAAGGCTCATGGCCAACGCAGTGACTGTGTAACCTGAGCCAGAGGCTCAAGGCTCGTGGCCACCGAAGCGACTGCCTAAACCTCACCCCCCCTCAAAAAATCATGGTATCTGGGTATTTTTTAATGCCACCCACGGAGCTTAGCTTGCCCCTCACTCCCATATGACCGCTCCTCCTCCTTTCTCTTCCCAAGTCACGATCACAGGGCTAAAGGCCTCTAAGCCTTTTGGCCTTTGAGCTTGATGCTTCATTGCCTTCAAGGACCGAGAGTAGATATCCATTGCCGACCTGGGAACTATTTTGAGCAAACAATGACCCACCGGACCGAACACCAATTCCTGCAAGAACTCGACAACGAGCTTCGCACCTGCCTGGCCGGCAGGCAGGCTTCAGCAGACAAGCTCCGTTCCAACCCCGGGAATACATACCTGCCCATGTTCAGTTTCAGATCAATGATCATGATCATGGCCTGTGTGTTGGGTGGGCGGTCCTTCGCGCTCCAGATCCACACGCTAATCGTACACGTCCATACGCGCGATGTCACCTTCGCCGGTACGGACGACCCGGTACACTTGATCATTGGTGGCAAGGAATTCAACCTGGACAATCCGGAGCAGGACGACCTGGAACGGAACAATACCGATGAGTTCCTCCTCCATGCGAACGACGCAGGCTTCACCCTGGAGATGGTGCAGCTGATCGGGACCATCGTGATCGAAAAGACGGAGGACGGTTTCTGGGGTGGTGGCTGGGCCTTCGGCGGCATAACGATCTGGGCGGAGTCCGCGGGATCCACACCCATTTATTCCAACCAGGCGATCAACCAGTGGCTCGATGGCGACGACCTCGAATGGTCTACCACCTTCGGCGACCCAGGATGGAACATCACCGAAGAGCCACCCTTTCCAGCTTGCGTGAGCGGTGATGTTGATCTGGGCCTGGTCGTCGATTCCGATTGCGACAGCATCCCGGACGGTGAGGATCGCACCTTCGACACACCGCCCGACAGCGATGGCGATGGACTGCCCGACCCATACGAAACGAGCCAGGGGCTGGACCCGAACGACCCCGATAATGACAACGACGGCTGGGTGGATGGGAAAAGGAACCGCAGGAGCGTGTTGATCCTGGAGCGGATCGAATGCCTGGACGAAGAGGAGGACATCGGCCGCGACGAACTATACGTGGCCGTGGAAGACGTGCGCTACCCTGCTTCGGCAACGCTCGATGCGGCGTGGCCCCTGGATGAAGGCGACCATGTATCACCGTTCACGATCGTTGATTCCCGCGTGGCGCCGCAGAATGGCGATCTGGCCTTCACCTCGCGCCTGCGCATCCGCGAAGCCGATCCCTACTGGTTCGAGAAGCCAACTGACGATACCTACCTGGTGCAGGATCTCCAGTGGGGCGAGAGTGGTACCTTCCAGGTCGAGTATTCCGCGGACGATGCCCACTACATCCTCTCGTTCCGCGCGGCCACGGCCACCTTCGCCGATGCCAACCCGAAAGCGGATACGGACACCGATGGCGATGGCCTGAGCGATGGGATGGAATTCCTGATCTCCGACCAGGACGCCAACGTGCAGGGCCAGGTGATCCCCGGGTTCAACGGCCTCGCCGATCCGGGCAAGCGCAACCTCTTCCTCACCTTCGATATGTCCGGCAACGGCTACTCCATCACCTACAATACCAAGCAGATGGTGGTGAGCCAATTCGCCGTGCACGACGTGGCCATGCGTTTCGACGATGGCTACCTGGGCGACGGTGGCGACGTGCTGGCTTACGATGCTTCCGTTACCACCGATGATGCAGAGAACTTCCGCGATGGTCCCAATGGACAGTTCGACGGCCGCGATCGCATCTATCGCTACTGCATATCCGCCGAGGAAGCGTGTTGCGAAGGGCACAGCGGCGTGGGCGAATTCCCACCCGGTCGCGAACTGGTGCTGGCCCGGCAGACCGAAGTGGCGCAATGGTCGCCCATCGTGCTGATGCACGAGCTGGGCCACACGCTCGGTCTCTGCCACCGCGATGGTGACGGCGTGGGCATCGAATCAGCCGATTGCACCGTGCAACCCGCCGCGCGGCCCTTTCAATGCAACGGGTACTGCGGCGTGGGGCAGGATAGCGACACCGCCATGGGCGCCAACCTCGGCGGGCTCGCGGGCATCATCGTTCTGGCTCTCATCGGGATCGGGCTCGGCATCTGGGCAGGCATCAAGTTGGGCGTGGCCATCGGCTCCACGCTTGGCGGCTGGATCGGGGGCATCATCGGCGGTATCATCGGTGGTTTCCTGGGTGCTGTCGGCGGCTTCGTCCTCTCCGATGCCTACCTGCGTTTCGTGAATTACGCGCTCCAGGAGTGGAACGGGCTGGAATTCTTTACAACGGTCATATCCCCATGATCCTAGATCCCAGAGACCCATCGCCATCCTTCCCACAGCGCGCCATGCAAACCCGGAGTGAAGAGCAATTCCAGCAAGAGCTCGACAAGAAGCTCTGGACCGCCGCCGCCAAGAACCCATGACTGACCAACCCTCTACCGAGATGAATGCCAAAGGCCGCAAGCCCAAGGCCACCACCGAAGAGCCCATCGAAAAGCAGCTCTGGAAAACGGCCGACAAGCTGCGCAAGAACATCGACGCTGCCGAGTACAAGCACATCGTGCTCGGCCTCGTCTTCCTCAAGTACATCAGCGATGCCTTCGTGGAGCTGTACGACAAGCTGAAGGCCGAAGAGAGCGCCGGCGCCGACCCGGAGGACAAGGACGAGTACAAGGCCGAGAACGTCTTCTTCGTGCCGCCCGGCGCGCGGTGGGGCTTTCTGCAAAGCCACGCCAAGCAGCCCACCATCGGCAAAACGGTGGATGAGGCCATGGACGCCATCGAGCGGGAGAACGACTCGCTGAAAGGCGTGCTGCCCAAGGTGTACGCCCGGCAGAACCTGGACCCCACCAGCCTCGGCGGCCTCATCGACCTCATCGGCAACATCGCCTTGGGCGATGCCAAGAGCCGCAGCGCCGATGTGCTGGGCCATGTGTTCGAGTACTTCCTGGGCGAGTTCGCGCTGGCCGAGGGCAAGAACGCGGGCCAGTTCTATACCCCGCGCTACGTGGTAGAACTGCTGGTGCAGATGCTGGAGCCCTACAAGGGCCGCGTGTTCGACCCCTGCTGCGGCAGCGGCGGCATGTTCGTGCAGAGCGAGAAGTTCGTCACCGAGCACCAGGGCAAGGTCAACGACATCAGCATCTACGGGCAGGAGAGCAACCAGACCACCTGGCGGCTGGCCAAGATGAACCTCGCCATACGCGGCATCGACAGCTCGCAGGTGAAGTGGAACAGCGAGGGCTCCTTCCTCAACGATGCCCACAAGGACTTGAAGGCCGATTACATCATCGCCAACCCACCATTCAATGACAGTGATTGGAGTGGCGACCTGCTGCGCACCGATGGCCGTTGGCAATACGGCGTGCCGCCCGAGGGCAATTCCAACTTCGCGTGGTTACAGCATTTCATTTACCACCTCAGCCCCAGCGGACAGGCAGGTATCATCCTCAGTAAAGGCGCCCTCACCAGCAAGAGCAGCGGCGAAGGCGAGATCCGCAAGGCCATGGTGGAGGCGGGCCTCATCGATTGCATCGTGAACCTGCCCCCGAAGCTCTTCCTGAACACGCAGATCCCTGTGGCCATGTGGTTCATGAGCCGAAACCGGGCAAACGGGAAGTTCCGCGACCGCCGGAATGAGATCCTTTTTATAGATGCCCGCCACTTGGGGCATATGATCAATCGACGTACCCGTGAGCTGAGGGTAGGTGACATTCAGAAGATCGCCGACACCTACCACAACTGGCGGAACCCCAAGGGTACCTATGCCGATGTGCCGGGCTTCTGCTGCGCGGCACCGCTGAGCCGGGTGAAGGAGTTGGACTATGTGCTCACCCCCGGCCGATACGTGGGCCTGGCAGAGGAAGAGGACGACTTCGTGTTCGCCGAGCGCTTCGCGGCGCTGCAAGCGGAGTTCGCCGCGCAGTTGCAGGAAGAGGCCGAACTGAACAGCGCCATCCTGAAGAACCTGAAAAGCGTGAAGGTCGATGGGTGAGTGGAAGCCGATACGATTGGCTGCGCTTGGCGATATCGTCACCGGCAAAACGCCTTCCAAGGACAACCCAGAAGACTGGGGTAATCAGATGCCATTCGTGACACCATCAGATTACTCATCCTATGGCAAGTATGCCACAAAGAGCCAGCGCGAATTGAGCCTCAGTGGTATCGAACGATTGAGGAAAAAGGTGGTTCCTCCAGGAAGCATTCTCGTTACCTGCATTGGATCAGACATGGGCAAGTCGGTGATCAACGGGGTTCCAGTAATCACCAACCAGCAGATCAATTCCATCAGCATCAGGAACAAAGAGATAGATTCTGACTTCATCTACTACTCCATGGTAGGCATGGAGGATGAGTTGAAGAACCTCGGAAGTTCAGGAAGCGCGGTCCCTCTGTTGAACAAAGGAGACTTTGAGCAGATCGAACTGCTCTGCCCCGACCTTCCCGAGCAACGCGCCATCGCCTCGGTACTCTGCAGCTTGGATGCGAAGATCGATCTGCTGCACCGGCAAAACAAGACCTTGGTAGCCATGGCCGAAACGCTGTTCAGGCAGTGGTTCGTGGAGGAGGCGGAGGAGGGGTGGGAATCGAAAGCCATTGAAGAGATCGCTACACGGGTAGCATGCGGCCCATTCGGCTCCTCGATCAAGACCGACACATTTGCAAGCGAAGGTGTACCCATTATCAGTGGCCAGCATCTATGGGGTGTGCTGATGGAGGACAATACCTTTAACTACATCACACGAGAGCATGCGGAGAAGCTCAGCAAGGCCAAAGTCCGTCGAGGAGATGTGATCTTCACCCATGCGGGCAGCATAGGGCAAGCGGCTCTGATACCGGACACCTCCAGGTATGAGGAGTACGTTCTCTCCCAGCGTCAGTTTTTCATGAGGTGTGACCGGACCAAGGTCCTACCTCTTTACATCGCGATGTACTTCCACACGAGAGAAGGGAAGCATGCGCTACTGGCGAACACCTCTACTTCCGGTGTGCCTTCAATCGCTAGGCCTGTCTCCTTCTTGCGCTCCATGGTGATCCCGGTACCTCCTATTGAAGTCCAAAGGGAGTTTGTGCGCGTGGTTGGGTCATTCTACGACAAGTTTGAAGCAAATAAGAAGGAAACGAACACTCTAACGAAGCTCCGCGACACGCTGCTGCCGAAGCTGATGAGCGGGGAGGTGAGGGTTGAGAAACAACATTGAACAGCCCAAACGAGGACAATGGCAATGGAGCGCAAACTGGTTCGACGAAATGTGAACTTCTTCGACTTGACGGTTGGCGATGATCCGAAGAAGAGTGAGCAGCCCATGCTTGAACTCTTCCGGCACATACAACTGCTTTCGAAGACCAAGGTTGCAGGTCGCTTCATTAAGCGCGCTAACAAGGTGCTCTACATCATGAACGTTGAGTTCGTTGGATCCGAGAAGCAGCTTAGAGGGCGGGTCATGCTAGTGCGGGAAGACGCGTTGCCAGAACTTTTGAATCGAGAGACGGATGAACTGCGAGGTGTGGGTGCGGATCCGAAGGAAGATATCGTTGAGGCCAGCCACTTCATCGTATCATACAAAGGCACACCACAGATCGCCTTTGAGCACAATGACCAAGGCGCACGGATAACCGACTTCGAGTTCTACTTGGAGTCGATGGGCCATTCAAGTGGCATCGCTGAGACAATAAGCCTATTGCCCATCTGCAAGGATGACATCAAGACATACAAGACCCGGATCAACCGTGTTTCATACGTCGTTGGTCGAATCCATAAGGATGAGCTTGCGCGTCTGAATGATCCTGATATCGGCTTGTTCAGTGCTTTCAAGTCTGCAGCAAAGGCTTCCCGAGCGGAGTATGTGGAACTGAAGCTGAAGTACGACTTCAACAGCGTAGCCGAGGCGGGGTTCCTGAGTCAGACCATTGACAAGATGATCGACTTCATCAGAAAGGCGAAGCATGTACCATTCGAGGTGCTCAAGGTAAACGCTGAGGATACCGAGAATGACAACAAGATGAAGGAGTTCGACCTCCTGAACGCTTGGGTCCGTGCGGAGGTGAAGGTGGAGCAGAACGAACGGCACAGGACGATCATTCCTCTGGATATGTACGAGAAGATGGCTAAGGTCTTCAAGAAGGAACTTGGGCGATGAACAAGCTGCTGGACGGATACTACAAACGGCCCTTGTTGTGGGATCTGCTGATCGCAACGCTGGCGTGCTTGGCCATCGAATGGCTCCTCAGACCACGGCTCTCCTTCTTGCATTTCCCCAAGTGCGACACCGTACTTGATCTCCTGTCGGACTTGGCGAACACCTCCATTTCACTTGCTGGCTTTGTCTTGGCCGCGTTGACCATCGTCGTGACCTTCCGGGACAACATGCACCACAAAGAGGCCACCTTGGACGTGAAGAAGCGCGAGGAGTTGTCGGCTCTTGAGCTACTCTTTCTGTCCAGGCACTACTACGGCATCGTCAAGGTCTTCTCTTGGGCGACCTTGATCCTTGTGGCTGTGTTCATTGTTGCAGCCATGCTGAAGCTTGCGCATGTGGAGTTTGGCGACGTTCCGCTGTTCTATGGAGCCTTGTTCCTCATGATGGTTCTCTCACTCACGATCCTCCGCTGTCTGTTCGTGCTCTTCAGGATTGTGAGATTGCAGAGTGCTGCAAAAGAGTAAGAATGGAAACCATGGAATAGAGCCATTAAGGACACCCTTGCCAATCGGAACGTTTTCAAAGCTACTGAGTGAGGTCACGAAGGATGTAGTTGCAACTCCAAGTAACATGGACCAACAGACACTATCAAAAGAGGTCATTGCTCTAGTTCACAACATTGAGCTAAACCAAGCTGGATGGTGGGACAAGACTGTCTCGCGTTTGATAATGGCCGCTGCATGGAAAAGTGACCTAGCTGTGCACAAGAACGCTATCAAAGCAGTCTTGAGTGATGAGTTCAAGCTCAATGTGACCGATGCAAAGCTCGATTCCATGCTTAGTAAGCTGGAGAATGCCGGGGACCTTGTACGGACATCTGGTGCGCATTACCAGATCCCTTCTGCGAAGCGTAGGGTATTCGACCAAGAGATTGTTGCAGCTGAAGCAAATCAAGAACAGGCAAAGGCGCATTTCTGCTCCCTTGTGAACTCCTTGGCGATTGAAGCCCCCGGAGCAGATGCTTGGGAAACCTTCGAGACGTACTTTCTTCGACCACTTGTCAACGAGACAGGCGCCAATGCGTATGGACTTGTAGCTGGAGAAGCTTTCACGACCGACGTAAAGCTCGTCGAGAAGTACTTGGCCAAGTACGATGAGAGTCAAAAACCACTGCACCGCGAATTGGTAACCGCCTTCCTCGATCCCAAGTCAGAGGTCGTGAGGCAGTATATAAGCCGTTTGTTGCATGCACGTTTCTGCGTTGATGCTACCGGCCTACCAGATGATGTGCTCCTCAAGCTCTCTACTTCCATTGGACGTGGCCTAAGGTTCAATGTGTTTGTAGACACCAACTTTCTCTTCTCACTGATCGGCATACACGAGAATCCGTCAAATGAAGCGGCTCTTGAGCTTAAGGAGCTTATCGGTCAGTTGTCGGAGAATCCAAAGGTGACACTCCTCATCACCCCGGATACTATCCGTGAGGCCACGAATACCATCGATGCGACACGTCAATGGTTGAACAGCATTCCGACAGCAGAACCGTTTCTGCAAGCCGCATTGAAAGCAGGTGTGTCCGGGATCGGTGAGAAGTTCATGTTAGAGCGCATCCGACAGGGTGCAAACTTGACCGTGAACGACTGGTTCAAACCGTATCTGGATGACTTTGTGACGATGGCAAGGGGCAATGGCATTGAACTCCATAATGCCAAACTGGACCAATACTCGATGCGCATTGATGTGCTGGATGATATCAATCATGTACTAGGCCTGGAGAAGCGACGAGTTGAGCTGCTGAAGGACAGAAAGGAGAAGAGCTATGAGGGCATCAAGCACGATATGGTGCTCTGGCATTACGTGAAGGACAAGCGCCCCGCTTATGTCGAATCACCCGTGGACGCGGAGGATTGGATCTTGACAGTGGACTATCGCCTGATACGTTTCGATGAGTCCAAGCAAAGGCATTTTGGACAGAAGGTCCCCATTTGCATCCACCCCTCTTCAATGGTGCAGCTACTTCAGTTCTTCGTTCCTAGGTCAAAGGACTTCGAGGAAGCGATGGTAGGCACTATCAGATTGCCATTCCTCTTCCAAGAATTTGATGCGGAAGGCCAGAAGACAAGCATGAAGATCCTTCAGGGCATGGGACGCTTCGGTCTCAGCAATGATGCCGCTGAAGCCACCGTAACCAGGGTCCTTGTGAACGAAGGCTTGCGAGCCCGACTCGCACGAAATCCCACGCAAGAAGAAGAGATTGAGATAATCAAAGACGCCCTTGTAGAAGAGATGAAGGAGCGTCTTGATGCAGAGGCCGCGAAAGTGAATGAAGTAAAGGGAAGTTTGGTGCAGAAGGAAGCAGAGTTGCAGCGGCTAAAGCAGGAGAAGCTCGACGCTGAGAAGCTAATTGAGCAAGAACGTCGCGGGGCCCTGAAGCAACTTGAACAGGAGAAGCAGGATGCCGTTCGCAAGGCTAAGGAGGAACATTCGACTGAGCGTGACAGATTGATCCGGGAAAAGGATGAACAACAGCGAAGGATTGATCAACTTCAGCAACAGAACAGCGCAAGGGACAAAGCCGATGAGGAGACGCAAAGGGGCGTCACTGCACAGGACCGAGCGATAAAGGAAATGCAAGCGCAACTCATCAAGATTGCTGAAGATAAGCAGCGTGGTCGAGCGCTTGTATGGTACTTGGTAGCACTGTTATTGGTGTTAGCTACAACCATTGCGGCTGCATGGAAGGGCGTCGAGCAGTTCACTCAAACGACTAAAGTCCTTGGCCTGTGGCCTTGCAGGTTTCTTAGTGGGGTCATTGTGTTTGTGATGCTACATCTAGTCTTGGAGCTCGTGTTCAGCAAGCATCGGCACATGCCAAGTCTTTGGCCATTTCAAACCGTCAAGAGGTTCCGTGTTTGGTTATGGGGTGTTGTTGTCTTGGGTTTCATCGGTGGCGTGGCGGGGAACATTTACAGCAACGACGTGCAGAAGAACCGCGATGTACAGGACCAACAGGGTATTCCGGTCGTCGAGCCAGGTAATGGCTCGGAAGCTACCCCGCAGTAATACAGATGAGTTCTGAAACAACCATCTGAAAAGAAGAGATGACAGAAGACCAGATCGAACAGTTCGCCCTAGCGCGCTTGAGCGAGTTGGGCTATGCCTACCAGCACGGCCCCGGCATTGCGCACGATGGCGAGCATCCCGAGCGCGCGAGCTACGAGCAGGTGCTGCTGCTGGAGCGCCTGCGCGCGGCCGTCCGGCGCATCAACCCCCGCATACCGGCGGCGGCACAGGAGGAAGCGGTGAAGCAGGTGGCGCGCATCGCCAGCCCGGAACTGCTGGTGAACAACGAGGTCTTTCACCGCATGCTCACAGAAGGCGTGAAGGTGGACTACCAGCAGGACGGCAACACCCGTGGAGACCTGGTGTGGCTGGTGGACTATACCAACCCCGCCAACAACGATCTGCTGGTGGTGAACCAGTACACGGTGGTGGAGAACGGCAAGAACAAGCGGCCCGATGTGCTGCTGTTCGTGAACGGCCTGCCGCTGGTGCTGATGGAGCTGAAGAACGCCGCCGATGAGAAGGCGAGCATCCGCAGCGCCTACAAGCAAGTGGAGACCTACAAGGAGACCATCCCCGGCCTGTTCACCTACAACTGCGTGGTGGTGATCAGCGACGGCCTGGAGGCCAAGGCCGGCACGGTGAGCAGCGGCTATAGCCGCTACATGAGCTGGAAGACCAGCGATGGCAAGGTGGAGGCCTCGCCACTGATCGGTCAGCTGGAAACGCTGATCGTGGGCATGCTCAACAAGGAGACCCTGCTCGACCTGGTGCGCCACTTCATCGTGTTCGAGCGCAGCAAGAAGGAAGACCCGAAGACAGGCGTCAACACCATCACCACGGTAAAGAAGATCGCCGCCTACCACCAGTACTACGCGGTGAATAGGGCGGTGGCAAGCACCTTGCGGGCGACGGGATTCAATTCCCCTCCCGTGGAGGGGTGGCCGAGGAACGAGGCCGGGGTGGTGAATTCCCCTGTACCCTACCCCAAGATCTCCCGAAACAGCAAGAAGTACTTCGACCTTCCTTTCAACCCGGCGCTGAAGGAACGCGCCAAGGAACTCCGAAAGGCGGGTAACCTCGCCGAGGTCCTCTTCTGGCAACAGGTCCACCGCAAGAAGTTCAAAGGCTACGACTTTGACCGGCAGAAGATCGTAGGCAACTACATCGTGGACTTCTATTGCGCCAACGTGGGCGTGGTGATCGAGATCGATGGTAGCAGCCATGATCACAAGCAGGAGTACGATGCGAAGCGGGATGAGTTCTTGCAGTCGTTGGGGCTGACGGTGATACACATTACTGCGAAGGGTGTCTTGCAGCATTTACGGGAGACGATGGCTTGGTTGGAGGAGCATCCGGCAATGCAAGAAGTTCCACCACCCCGCCCGTTGGGCACCCCTCCGCCGGAGGGGAATTTAGTTGCGGTTGCACCGGAGACCTACGGGGTGGCCGGTGTAAGCAAGCAACCATCGGGCGACCGCAAGGGCGGTGTGGTGTGGCACACGCAAGGCAGCGGCAAGAGCCTGAGCATGGTGTTCTACACCGGCAAGGTGGTACTGGCCTTGGATAACCCGACCATCGTTGTGATCACCGACCGCAACGACCTGGACGACCAGCTCTTCGACACCTTCGCGGCATCGGTGCAGTTGCTGCGGCAGGAACCCGTGCAGGCCGAGGACCGCGACCACCTGAAGGAGTTGCTGAAGGTGGCCAGTGGCGGTGTGGTGTTCACCACCATCCAGAAGTTCCAACCCGAGGAGGGCAACGTGTACGATGAACTGAGCGCCCGCCAGAACATCGTGGTGATCGCCGATGAAGCGCACCGCACGCAATACGGATTCAAGGCGCGCAACGTGGATGTGAAGGACGAAGCAGGCGAAGTAGTAGGCAGCAAGATCGTGTACGGCTTCGCCAAGTACCTGCGCGACGCGTTGCCCAACGCCACCTACCTGGGTTTCACCGGCACGCCCATCGAGAGCACCGATGTGAACACCCCGGCGGTCTTCGGCAATTACGTGGACGTGTACGACATCGCCCAGGCCGTGGAGGACGGCGCCACGGTGCGCATCTACTACGAGAGCCGCCTGGCCAAGGTGAACCTGAGCGAGGAAGGCAAGCAACTGATCAAGGACCTGGACGATGAGTTGGGCAAGGAGGAACTCAGCGACACGCAGAAGGCCAAGGCCAAGTGGACCCAACTGGAGGCGCTCATCGGCAGCGAGAACCGGATCAAGAACGTGGCGCGCGACATCGTCACCCACTTCGAGCAACGGCAGGAGGTCTTCGAAGGCAAGGGCATGATCGTGGCCATGAGCCGCCGCATCGCTGCGGAGCTTTACGCGGCCATCGTGGCCCTGCGTCCGGATTGGCACGACAACGACCTGAGCAAAGGCAAGATCAAGGTGGTGATGACGGCGGCCTCATCGGACGGTCCGCAGATGTCCAAGCACCACAGCACCAAGGACCAGCGCCGCGCCCTCGCCGAGCGCATGAAGGACCCGAAGGACCCATTGCAATTGGTGATCGTGCGCGACATGTGGCTCACCGGCTTCGATGCGCCCAGCATGCACACGCTCTACATCGACAAGCCGATGAAGGGCCACAACCTGATGCAGGCCATCGCCCGCGTGAACCGCGTGTTCATGGACAAGCCCGGTGGCCTGGTGGTGGACTACCTCGGCATCGCCGCAGACCTGAAGAAGGCCCTCTCCTTCTATTCCGACGCGGGCGGCAAGGGCGACCCCACCATCGCCCAAGAGCAAGCCGTGGGCCTGATGCTGGAGAAACTGGAAGTGGTGGCCAATATGTACAACTGCTTCCCCTACGAGAAGTACTTCCAAGCGGACACGGCGAAGAAGCTCTCCCTGATCCTCGGCGCCGAAGAGCATGTGCTCGGTTTGGAGAACGGCAAGAAGCGCTACATCAACGAAGTGACCGCGCTCTCCAAAGCCTTCGCCATCGCCATCCCGCACGACCAAGCCATGGATGTGAAGGACGAGGTCGGTTTCTTCCAAGCCGTGAAAGCGCGCCTCGTGAAGTTCGACAGCACCGGCAGCGGCCGCACCGATGAGGAGATGGAGACCACCATCCGGCAGGTCATCGACCAGGCATTGGTATCGGACAAGGTGATCGACATCTACGATGCGGCAGGCATCAAGAAGCCGGACATCTCGGTGCTAAGCGAAGAGTTCCTCTTGGAGCTGAAAGGCATGGCGCACAAGAACGTCGCCATCGAAGTGCTCAAGAAGATCTTGAACGACGAGATCAAGGCCCGCGCACGAACCAACATCGTGCAGAGCCGCAGCCTGATGGACATGCTGGAGGACAGCATCAAGCGCTACCACAACAAGATCCTCAGCGCCGCCGAAGTGATCGAGGAGCTGATCAAGGTGAGCAAGGAGATCACCGCCGGCGACAAGCAAGCCGCCGACATGGGCCTCACCGAATACGAGTACGCATTCTACACCGCAGTGGCCAACAACGACAGCGCCAAGGAGCTGATGCAACAGGAGAAGCTCCGCGAACTGGCCGTGGTCCTCACCGAGCGCGTCCGCCAGAACGCCAGCATCGATTGGACGATCAAGGAGAGTGTGAAGGCCAAGCTGAAGGTGATCGTGAAGCGGACCCTGCGGCACTTCGGCTACCCGCCGGATATGCAGAAGCTGGCGACGGAGTTGGTGCTGAGGCAGGCGGAGATGTTGGCGGGGGAGTTCAGTGGGGGGTAGGAGCTAGCAACCTAGGTCGAGTACCGTTACGATATTAGGTATACCAAGATGCTTCGCACATACCCCGATCTGGCAAGCGTAGGAAATATCGGAAACCGAGTATTTTTCGGATGTTTACGATCCGTAACGTCCGCTAGGTCCAACACCCATACACCACCGAACACCCCATGCGTACCACCATCACGTTCAGGGCCTGGAACTCTCCGGCCGTAGCTGCACCGCCCGCCGGAGACGCGATCTTCCTGATGCGGGCTGATTATACGACCGCCGCCGCCGCAGCAAGGCAGATCACCGTTGACGGTGTTTCATTCGGCAGTCTGAATGTCGCTGTAAGCATCACGGTCGGCAGTGCGCCAGCGGTGCTGCTCAATGCGGCCGTCGGGGTCAACGGCCGTTTTTCGGTCCAATTGGCCGTGCCACAGGGTGGCCCCACCGATAGTGTGGTCGTGTCAGGCAGCAATACTGATGCCGGGTGTGTTGGAACGGATACCGTGGTATTCCTTTTCCGGGACGCGGGCGTGGTGGCCCTTAACACCGGGGTGCTAGCTCTCCTGGCGGCCGATCAACTGCGCTACGCCGCCGGGGCGCCGGACCGGCTGCAATACAGTAAAACGTTCGTGAAGCTGGACCCCCGACCGAGTTGGCTGCTTCGCGGAGGGAATATCCTGGTGGGCAACGACAAGTTCGGCTACATGCTTATTGACGCGGATGATTTCAACAAGGAGATGGAAGCCTTGATGAAGCCCTTGCTGGAGGAAATGAAGGAGGGAAAGAAGAGCATGGTGGACCATCAGGCCTTCTATGAGCGTTCCGCGATCGAGGTGCTGAAAAAGGTAGGCAAGGGGGCCGACCCCGGAACCTTGGCGACCATGAAAAAAGCAGGAGCGAAGCCCAGCGACAAGAAGAAGGGTGGTACGCGTGCCTTCGCTTACAACGGGAAGAAGGGCAGTCCGGGAGTGCTGTACATACCGCCTTCAAGATGGTACGATGAGGAGAGCATCACCAATGAGTTGAAGGAGTTGATAAAGACCATGATCGCCTACCACAAGGCGCATCGGCGCCTGGGGGTCCTCTTCCATGAACGCCTGCGGACCAGGCCGACCAATGAGGTGTTCGGTGAGCCTTTTTATCAACTCGGGCTTACACCCGGTGAAGAAGTGCAGGTGCGCCAGACCACGGAGACCAAGCGCCGCACGGCCTTTACCGAGATCAACGACCGCGAGGATGAACGGACGAACAGCTTCTCGTCCAACTGGTCCACCGATATGGCCTCCACCATATCGAGCCAGAACAACTTCCAAATGGGCACGAACATCGGTGGTGGTGCGGAGGCATCCATACCCGACGTACCCGTTGGCGTGAACGCCCAGGCGGGTGCCAGCACGAGCGAAGCGCACGGCATCAGCACGCAGGAGACCACCCAGACCCGGCGGGAATTGACCGAGGCGGCCACGGCCCGTTTCCGGCAGCAGCACCGCACGCAGATCGAACTGGCGGTGGAGGACAACCAGAGCTTCGGCTCCACCCGCACGCTGCGCAACCAGGACCAGCAGCGCAACCAGATGCACACCTTCTTCAAGGTCTACCGAAAGGATCAAATGACCCTGGAACGATACGATTCGCGGCTCTGCTTCCGGTTCGTGGTGCATGATCCGGCGCAGGCCACGCGGGCCTTGTTCATGGCAGGCCTGAACAAGATCGATCCCGAGGTACTGGCCTATCGGAACGTCGCCAAACCCGCCGACCACCTGGTCAATGACTTCGACATCACCTTCAATGCCCCCGATACGCCGATCCCGGCCGTGCACGGGTGGCGGGAGGACAGGATCCTGACTGTGAACGAGGGTCTTTACAGGCATTTTGATATTCCCAGCGACAGGTATGATCTGGACGCGATGCCACGTTGGACCATGACAAAATGTTGCATCGCGGATCACTCTGGAATGGAATACACCGGCCCGGACGATGGCACTGATCCCTGTGCGGTGGGTGAAGCAAAGAGGTCTTACATCGAGTACATTGAGGAAGCTTGGGCGTTCCGGAGGAACGGTGGCACCATCGACTGGGACGTGAAACCCGATCCCACACGGGATAAGACCGCTTGGGCCTGGACGATCAACATGCCACGTAATTTCGATGGCCCACAACTCGGCGACAATCGCACCACGGAGGTGAACAAGATCACCTTCAACGTGGAGTGTCGTTGGCGGTTGAACAGCGCTGGCATGTCCGATTACCTCACCAAGGTGGAGAACGAACGCCTGCGGCTTTCGGCCGATTTCAATGCGCAGATGATCTATGACCTGCATGCCCTGGCGTCCAGCGACTATCCCTCGGCCGTGGTAGACCTGGCCATGAGCCAGAATCTCCGATCCTACAGGCACGAGGATCTTTTCTTGGTGAAGGAGTTGTTCGAGATGGAAGGGATCACCATCGACAACGTCCCCTACTGGGCGGATCCCACCATGAAGCGCCAATACGAGCTGCTGGCCGCCCGCCTGGAACGGCTCCCTGTTTCCATCGAACAGCACCGCGTGCTTACGGACCAAGTGCTGGCCTCACAGGCGGTCGTGTATGTTCCGATACGGAAAGGCAAGGAACGGGAGGCGTTGGACATGCTCAAGGAGGCCCGGCCCTTCGCGGAGATGATCGCCCAGGATGTCGAGCAATTCCGCGATGCTCGCTATGGGCGATTGAAGAATTTTGTCGCCCCCGGGCTGGATGTGCACATGGGTCCGAGACCCGTAACCGGCACGCCGCCAGGCAGCGCGGATTGGGTGAACGATTGGGAGCGCCCGCAGAACAAGTTCGACATCCTGGGGCAATGGGCCGAACTGATCCCCACCGATGGCGTGCATGTGGAAACCCAGTTGAGCACCACCACAGTGACGGATGAGCACGAGACGGATCGGCTGCACCGCATACAGATCGCGGGGACATGAGCTTCGGCAGGCACCCGGTGCTGTTCGCCTTCGATGAGCAACGGATCAAGGCACAACTCAATACCAAAAAGGCGCGGGCCGGTGTGCCGCTCATTGTACTGCCTTTCAATGACCGTGGCGAGGTGCTCCCCGTGCCCGTGGAGCGCTTCCAGGCCCTGCGGTCGCGATCGCGCGAAGTGCTGGCGCACGTGCGCCGCATGATCGGCCGGGAACCGGACGTGAACGTGCGCTTCGAACTGTGGCACAAGGTGATCCTGCAGGGCTATGCGCGGCATTTCGGTCGGGATGAATGGCGGGCCTTCCTCCTGCATTGGTCGCTCGACAAGCAAGGCGGGGCGTTCCAGGACGGGAACGACCTGGCCGAACAGTTCTTCCTGACGGAGGTGTGTGATGAGCGCCGGAATGCGAATACGGTAGGGGCCATCGCCATTCTGCGCAACCAGGTGGCCCCGGAGCTCAACCGGTCCGCATTGGTCGAATTCGCTTTCGAACTGGAGCAGGAGCGCAACCGGGACGAGTTGTTCCGCTATTTCGCGCCGCGTGCCATCGTGGCCGTGTTGAGCGTCTTCCCCGCCACCCGCGTGCCCATCCTCCTGGGTCAGGTCTTCCAGGCGGTGCTCGGCTTCATCCAGTTCATGCAATTCCTGGAGGAGGCGGAAGAGGATGGCGACGTGACGGAGGATGAGGTGAAGGAGGCCCAATGGCAACTGGTGGGCATCGTGCCCTTCCATGCGGTCCAGATCGTCCTGCTGGGGCGGGGTGTGGGCATACTGGCCTTCGCCTTCCTCAGCGCCCTGCGCTCAGGCCTCGCTGAACTGGCGGACCTGATGCTCCGCATCGCCACAGCGGTGCAGGAAGGGTGGAGCGGCTATGGAGAATACGACCTGGAGACCGCCGTGTTCCTGCCGGATTATGTGATCCCTAGTAATGACGAGTAAGGCGAGCGTGGAGGCCGTCATTGCCGCTGCGGGGCTTCAGTTCGTGCCTGGCA
This sequence comes from Flavobacteriales bacterium, assembly GCA_031411095.1. Classification (GTDB taxonomy): domain Bacteria; phylum Bacteroidota; class Bacteroidia; order Flavobacteriales_F; family PHOS-HE28; genus PHOS-HE28. The sequence goes on from JANOAK010000016.1 coordinate 397,082, forward strand.
AGGGGGGCATTGCCGTGGGAGCGGTGAGCGGGGGCGTGCTGGTGCAGAATCTGAACGCGAAGGGTGAACCCATCCGCTTCAACGAGAAACAAATGGTAGTGCTGCGGGCCAATTTCCCCAAGCAACTGGTCGCCGATCTTGAGCGGCGCCTGGTCCGCAACACGGAGACCGGCCGCCGCATTGCCATGCTGGAGGAACGCCAGAAGAGCGGTCTGTTCTCCGTGATGGAATCCTTGGATCCGGACCGGTCGATGCCTGCCCTAGGCACATTGGGTCCGGGCAAGGCCGAACTGATCCCCCGCACCTACGCCAGCTTGGACCTTTCCGATGCCAAGCGGCCCTCGATCGCCATCTGGGGCTCCGAATTTCCGATTCCCGGTAAAGGGGTGCGTTTGGATGAAGGCATGTTCGTGTTCGACATCGAGCCGGCGATCGCGCAGCGGATCAAGAACGGTGAACGCATCGCGGACGTGCTCAACGGGTCAGCACCGCTGAAGGTGAAGAACGCACGTATCCTCTACTTCGACGATAACAAGGCCATCCAGGGCGCCAAGCGATTGGAGCATCACCTGAAGAGCATCGCGTCGCTCGAGGCTTGGGCCTCGCACGTGTTCAGCAGCTTCAAGTTGGAGGTCTCCGGTTCCATATTTCTGCACGTGGAGGACGAATTCGCCGACAGCCCCGGAGTGCTATTCGACAAGATCGCCGAGGTCTTCCGCAAACGCCGCCATCGCTTCTTCCTTTCGCTCAACGCGAACGCCAAGTTCGAACAAGGCGTCTTCAAGGGGTTCGAAACGGATGGCTCCTCCAAGGTGACCAAAATGATGACCCGGTTCAGCGCTGGCGAAGGCCAGCAAGTGCTTAAACGACTTGACGATCTGATCCTACAGATCAGTAAGGCCATGTCCAAAGTGAAGATGACCCCCCCTTGATCAATGATATGCGCCATATGACCTCTACCGCCATCGTAAACAACATCTTGAACTTCTGCCAAAACCCGTGCGATGATGGGGTGGGCGAGGGCCATAAATTAATGGCTGGAACACTTCAGGATGATCGAGGGGGAACTGAATAAGTGAGGTCATGTCTCAGCCGTTCGCTTTCATGCTTAAGTTCAACGGGAGCTTGGTTCCCGATTTTCGAAATGCTGTTTGCCAAGCTTTGATCGGCACGGCGCGGCCCATTGGGCTTAAGGTCGCGTTCATTCGGACCAATGGTAAAGGACATACACTTCGAATTTCCGGGGAACGCTCAAACGAAGAGTTGGAACGAACATTCCAGTTGCTCTTTACACAAGGCGGGCGCGAAATACCATGCCTGGATGGGCGCCTAAGAGTAACAGGATGTTCCACGAGAATATGAGTTCTAATGTTGATCAGAACGCCCTCGACCTCAGCGGCGACATCCACGGCCACGCGGATGAGCTGAAGCAATTGTTGAAGACGGTGGGCTGGGAAAAGGAAAACAGGCCGGTGATGGTGCCGTGGTCGTTGGCCGCAGCGTATATCTTGGCAGCACATGAGCACCCGGAAGACGACCTCCGCCAAGAAAACCGCAGCCGCCAAGAGCAGTGCTGCATCGCGCGCCCATGCAAAGCGTTTTGCCAGCACGTTCTACCGCAAACATGGCGCGGTGATGAGCAAGCTGAGCCGTGCCTAGGCTAAGGCGCATATCCTTGGAGGAGTTCGAGGGCCTGCTGGGCGATAGTTGGAAACCGCCGAGGATCCCGAGAAGGTGGAGCGGATAGAGGTGGTGTTGCGGGAGCGGAAGAAGGGTACGGTGTAACTTGCTGCCGCTATGAAGCAGATCGTGATCAATACGGGATCCCAAGCAGGTACTACGGCTTATGGCTTGTTCCAGCGGGAAGGCCTCGAACCGGGCGATTCGCTGTTGCTCATGCGCATGCCCCGGTTGCCACAGGACACCTGGTTGGCCATGGTCATGCTGGTGATGCTGACCGCCCGGCATTTCCTGAAGGCGAAGGATGCGGGTGAACCCAAGGCCGATGAACTGTTATTGGATCTGCGGGCCAACCACGGCGCTCAAGCGCTGAAAAAAGAATTGAAAGAGGAATTCAACGTGGACGTGATCTTGGATCCCGAATACGATGACGAGCGTGAGTTCTGGGCCAACGTTGGGCTATGGGGCTTGTCGCGGGCCTACGCCGAGGACGAGCCGGACATCAGCCACATCACCTTGCTGGAGCCCAACCCCGACTACGTGCCATGGAAGCCGGAAGCGTAGTACGCGCGGCGCTCCCACAAGCGGATGGCGTCCGGAAGCCAAGACCCGCTATCCTCATCAAGTCCTTCGCACCCTTTGGTGATTGGTTGGTGATCGGCATTTCGAGCCATGTGGAACTCGCGGTGGCCGAACTGGATGTAGTGATCGATGCGGGGCATCCGAGTTTCGGAAGCACCGGGCTCCACTATGCCGGGGTGGCGCGCCTCGGGTTCGCTCACATCATTCCCAAGAAACACATCGAAGGCATCATTGGGCGCGTGGATGGGGCTACGCTCCAGCTGATCAAGAAGCGCTTCACCGACCATATCCTAAGACCTTGACCTCCACCGCCATCGCTGGCGATGGAGAAGCGCTGAAGAACGGAGGCTTCCTCCTTTACCGTGTATTCACTGACTCGTCCTGAAATGGGTTTACGCCAAACGTGAACCATGGAAGACAAGTTCAAGCACAACAAGCACGGCAAGTTCGAATCGCGTTACAGTGAGTCGTTCAAGCGCAAGGTGATCGAGGAGTATTTGGATACGGGCACG
>JANOAK010000017.1:0-10676 GCA_031411095.1 Flavobacteriales bacterium
CGTGCCCGTATCCAAATACTCCTCGATCACCTTGCGCTTGAACGACTCACTGTAACGCGATTCGAACTTGCCGTGCTTGTTGTGCTTGAACTTGTCTTCCATGGTTCACGTTTGGCGTAAACCCATTTCAGGACGAGTCACGGTCTGCACTTTACCGGACGGCTATGATCTTTCAACATCGCCATACCGTCACAACCTCGCGCGACTCCGGCCCGAGGCCGGAGTGACAGTGGTCGTGCGGGTGCATTGTGCAAAAAATGGTCGCGACACAGCCAATAGCTTCGCCGCGATGCCCGCGCTTTCATGCGCATCGGCATGCATGGCATGGAGGTGGTCCTTCTTCTGGGTGGAAATGTAGGCGAGCCGGTGGCCACGCTGGGCCGTGCGGATGCCCTGATCGGCGACCGCGTGGGCAAGGTGCTGGCGCGCAGCCGCGATCATTGGACGGAACCGTGGGGCTTTGCGGATGACCGCTTGTTCCTCAACCGCGCATTGCTCCTCTCCACAGAGCTCGATCCGCGTGCCGTGCTGAACGCCTGCCTGGACATTGAGCGCTCGTTGGGCCGCACACGCAGCACAGCTCCGGGCCATGCACCACGCAACGTCGACATCGATGTGCTCTTCCACGGCGACCACGTGGTGGAAGAACCCGGGCTCCACATTCCCCATCCCCGTGTGCACGAACGCGCGTTCGCACTGGCCCCTGTGGCCGATATCGCCCCTTCGCTGATCCATCCCACCCTGCACCGCACGGTGCTCGACCTGCTGAATGATGTTGTCCAACTCGCCTGAACCGTTGATCATGGACGCTGACGCCGCCGACAGCATCACTGCCCCAGGCTATGTGGCCATTGAAGGGCTGATCGGCGCGGGCAAGACCACGCTCACCAAGCGGCTGGCCAAGGAATGGGGCGGTCGCATCGTGCTGGAGGAGTTCGAGGACAACCCCTTCCTGCCGCGCTTTTATGAGGACCAGCAGCGTTATGCCTTCAGCGTGGAACTGTCCTTCCTCGCGCAGCGTTACCACCAGCTGAAACGCGTGGGGGAACGCAGCCTGTTCGAAGCGGTGACCGTGGCGGATTATTCCATTGGGAAGTCGCTCGTGTTCGCCAAGGTGACCCTGCCTCCGGATGAATACGCCTTGTTCCTGGACCTCTACACGATCATGTATGGTGGGTTGCCGCGTCCGGACCTGTTGGTATACCTGCATTTGCCGATTGACCGGGTGCGGGAGCGGATCCGGTCCCGTGGCAGGAGTTATGAACAATCCATTCCCGTTGAATACCTGGAACGGTTGCAGGAAGGGTATTTGGACCACCTGCAGAAGTCGGCCAGTGAAAGTGCCCTCGTCATCGACATTGGCCACGCGGACCTACTGCAGGATAAAGCCGCCTTCGATGAGGTCCGGGGCCTACTCGGAATCCGGCATGCACCCGGCTACAAGGTGGTCCGGCTGTGATCCACACGTCGACTGTGAACAAGTGTTCGTCGGAATAAAGGCGGCCCGGGAAGCTGTGCGGTTACTTTCGCGGCGAGTTACACGGACCTAACGATCGAACACATGGAAAAAAAGCACCTGAACGGCCTCGGCCTGGTGCTCGGGGCGGCACTGGTGATGACCAGCTGCGGCGGCCTCGGCAAAATGAACAAATATGCATCGACCATCACGTATACCGTGGATCCCAATCCGCTGATCGTGAAGGGGGATACTGTGCATGTGAACGTTAATGGGAACTTCCCTGGCAAGTATTTCTACAAGAAGGCCCAGGTGGAACTGACCCCCACGATCGTAACGGGTACCGAAGGTATGGTAGAGACCAACGGTGTTTGGGCGCCCAAGAACGGCACCGAGACCCCGCTGAAAATGGTCGGCTTCCAAGGGGAAAAGGCAGCGGGCAACTACACCGTTGTGCCATACGAGACCGGCAAGAGCTTCTCTTACAGCGATCAAGTGGCGTACAACCCTGCCATGGAGCAGAGCCAGCTGATGCTGAAGATGCTGGGCAAGCAGGGCAAGAAGGAGAAACCCTTCACCCCCATCAAACTGGCCGACGGTGTGATCACCACGCCCTATTTGATGCTGAACAGCGACAAGGTGATCATGGCGAAGGACAACTTCCAACGCATCACCAGCCAGAGCATGGCCTCCACGATCCACTACCTGGTGGCTTCGGAGACCGTTCGCCCTACTGAGCTGAAGGATGCTGACGTGAAGGACATGGCCGCCTTCGTGAAGGCCAACGCCAAGAACGAGCGCATCGCCCTCACCGGCGTAACGGTGGACGCCTATGCTTCCCCCGAGGGTGAGATCCACATGAACGACGGCCTGGCCGAGAAACGCGCCAAGACCGCCAAGACCTGGCTCGCCGGCGAGCTCAGCCGCAACAAGTTCCGCAAGAGCTTCATCGATTCGCTCTTCACGCTGAACGCCCGTGGTGAGGACTGGGAAGGATTCCGCACCGCCATGCAGGCCAGCAGCTTCAAGGATAAGGACCTGGTGTTGCGCGTGCTCGAGATGTACCCCGATGTGGAGAAGCGCGAGAGCGAGATCAAGAACATGGCCGCCACCTATAAGGAAGTGGCCGAGGACATCCTGCCCGCCCTCCGCCGTTCGGAGATCAAGATGAACTACAACCAGGTGGGCTACAGCGATGAGGAGCTCAGCCAGATGAGCAAGACCTCGCCCGACAGCCTGAACGTGGAGGAATTGCTGAAGGCCGCGGCCAACAGCACCGACATGAACGAGCAACTGCGCATCTACAAGGAGTGCGAGCGTGTGCACCCCACCGACTACCGCGCCGCGAACAACGTGGGTTGCATCTATTACAGCCAGAACAAGATGGCCGAGGCCGAAGCGCAGTTCCAGAAGGCGAACAGCATCACCGACAACCCCATCAGCACCAACAACCTCGCTGCCATCACCCGCCAGAAGGGCGATCGCAAGAAGGCCCTGGAGATGCTGAAGAAGAGCACCAGCGCCGGTCCGGAAGTGAACTACAACATGGGCCTCATCCACATCCAGAACGGTGACTATAGCTCCGCCAGCAGCAGCATGAGCGGCACCAACGACTTCAACGCAGCCCTGGCCAAGGTGCTCGGTGGTGATGCCGCCGGCGCCCAGACCATCCTGCAGCAGAGCGCCGACAGGGACAGCCCCAAGGGCCACTACCTTATGGCCATCATCGGCGCCCGCCAGAACAACGGCGACCTCGTGCGCAATGAGCTCGGTGCCGCCGTTCGCGGCGATGCCAGCCTGAAGGACAAGGCCATGAAGGACCTCGAGTTCCGCGCCTTCAAGGACAACTTGGGGCTCTAAGCCTCCACCCCCTAATCTGAAAAACCCTTCGCACACCGCGAGGGGTTTTTCTATTTTCACAGAATGCCGACGGAAGCGCCCAGCATAACCGCAGTTGGAACATTTTGTGCCTCCGAAGGTGGATCCAACCGGATCTCAGCCGTCGATCCTAGATGAGCCAGACGATAGCAAAACTCGCATTGCTCGTCGTGATGATCTTGCTTTGGGGAGCGTGCCAAAGCAGGAACAAGCTGTCACCGTCTGAAGCCCTTGTCGGCATGTGGAACATCGACGAGGTCAATGGATCTGATGAATACTTGGTTTGCTTCGTGACCAATGTCTTGCATTTCGACCCCATCGATATGCAGGCTACCGGTGTCCAACGGGGTTTGTGATAGCCTAGGCGCTGATGATAGTGGCGGTATTTGGAACTTGAGCGAAGCACCGCAAGAGCCGTACTCCTTAACTATCGGTTCGAGAAATGCGTTCTTCTCAGGCAAATACACTGTCATATTCGAGGACGATTCGGTAAACCGTTTGATGAAGATGCATCTGGTATCCGATCGCATGGATCTACTGCTCCGGAAATGGCACGTCAGCTACGACCAGGAAAGAGATCGAATCAGTTGGCTAGCGAAAGAGTCCTACCATGCAGCGAACTCTTCCAGCCCCTAACTGTCGCAACATTTCCTTGACTGGCGCGAGAGTTCCCCGGTGATCTCGTGCGAGGGTTAGGCCCCCCACTAGCGCGGGTCTTCCACCAAACTCTGGTTCGAGTGTTAGGCGTGTGCGGGCGTTGCGTGAGGCCAGGCCGCCTGCCTCGCGGGAGGCAGGTCCACTCTGACCCATCCCCTGACGAAAGCCCATCGCCTATTTCGGATAGACCGAGTGCCAGAGGGCAGGGTCAAACACGCAACTCGGCATCATCGCAAACACTGAAAGCCGAGCGGCGGAGTACGCTATTAAAACGAAGCAGGGCCTCCGTTGCCGAAAGCCCTGCCTGAGTTGAACGGATGTGTGCGCTTAGAAGACGATCTTCTGGCGGCGGATGCGGGTGCGGTACTTGTGGCCGCCCTGGGTCTTGTACTTGAAGACCTTATAGGTCAGCTGGAACTTCAAGAACAGGTATGCATCCAGATCGGTGGGATCGCCGCGTTGGGCACCGGGCGCCGTAGCCCAGGACCCGCCGGCCTCTGGCAGGTCCAGGGCGGGATTCGCGAGGTAGGCGGCCAGGTCACCATGCGCATCGGCCAATGCCTCAGGGTTGTAGTACGAAGTGCTCACGTCATCGATGTAGTCCGTGAAGGTCTTGGTGTACTGCATCTCCAGGCCGATGCTCCACTGCTTCGTGATGGCCTTGCGAAGGCCCAGACCCATGGGGATGCACAGCTGGAACTGGTCGTACTCCTCCGCTCCGTTCGGCAGCCCCTGTCCTTCCGTACCCAATGGACGGAGCGGCACGTAGGCGTTGTTGATGAGCGCCTTGGGGTCGAAATAGAAGCCACCCACCCCGGCGAAGAAGTACAAGCCCACCCGCGATGATTTGGTCCCCTTCACACCGCGGAGATCATAAACGTGTCCGAGTTCCTCCTTGTACAGGTGCAGTTCATAGCAGAGCTGCAGTTCGTACAGGTCCGTCTTGAAGTTCAGGTTGCGATTGTTCCGGAAGGTCTCCTGCGTCAGGTTGTCGTTACCGGCCAGGATACCGTAGGTGAAGTTCAGGCGCAGGGATTGTTTCTCGGCAACGTGGTAGCGATAACCCAAGCTGGCTGCTGGCTTCGTCTGGCTGAACTCCAGGTCCCACACGAAGGGCGAACCGATCTGGTCCCGCCCGCCGAGCTCCCCCAGAAAGTTGGAAATGCCCAAGCCGATGAGGTACTCGCTGCGGTGCGTCTTCCAGTAACCCGAGTTACGGAAATACTGCGCGGACGACTGCAGGGAGAGCAGGCCGAAGAGCAGGACCAATAACTGGGGTAAACGCACCTTCAAGAGGATAGACGGGGCTATGGTGGCCAAATATAGGAGGACAGGACCAGTACGGAGCAAGCGCCCGGTCCTCTTTCCTCAAAGACAGGGCTTTTACCCCCCAGTTGCCTGGCGGCCGCACATCATTTATGCACGATCGCGGGTGGGTGCTGCCCGGCCAATGTCCTGGACCCGGAACCCGCGCCGGCCACGTGGTGTAGCACGATCCCCGCACAGACGGAGACGTTCAACGAGTGCTTGGTGCCGGCCTGGGGGATCACCACACAACCATCGCTGGCCTCCACCACGGCATCGGAGACCCCGCTCAGCTCATTGCCCAGGACGATGGCCATTGGTGCGGTGCCGTCCGCCGACATTACCAGGTCCCAGGTCCATTCGCTGAGCGCAATGGCCTGCACCGTCTGCTCGACGCACCACACCTGATACCCTGCCTTCTTCAACTCCAGGACGGCCTCGAGCGCACTGGGGCGATGCTCCCATGCAACCGAGAGCGTGGCCCCCAAAGCGGTCTTCTCGATCTCGCGATGCGGGGGACATGGCGTGAATCCACACAGCAGGAGGCCCTCGAGCGCGAAGGCATCCGCCGTGCGGAAAATGCTGCCCACATTGTGCCGGCTGCGCACATCGTCCAGCACCACCCGCACCGGCACCTTGGCCATGTGCTGGAACTGCTGGAGGCCGGTGCGGCCCAGTTCGTCCATGGAAAGCTTGCGGTCGTTGGCGGGCATGGTGGCGGTGTTGAAAACTGGACGGGTGAGGGGCACCGGAGAGGGTTATTTTTCCGGGCTGAACGCCGCAATGGGCACGGCGAAAGTAGCGGCGATGAAGAGCACAGCAGGCAAACCCGGCACCGGGGCCACCACCCCCTTGATGCTGCAGTATAATCGCATCAAGGGTCAATATCCCGATGCCATCCTGCTCTTCCGTGTGGGCGATTTCTACGAGACCTTCGATGCCGACGCCCGCACCACCAGCCGCATCCTGGGCATCACACTGACCAAGCGCAACAACGGCGGCTCGGCGGACATGGACCTGGCGGGGTTCCCCTACCATTCGCTGGAGACCTACCTGCCCCGCCTGGTGCGCGCCGGGCACCGGGTGGCGGTGTGCGATCAGTTGGAGGATCCCAAGCTGGCCAAGACGGTAGTGGAACGCGGCGTCACGGAAGTGGTGACCCCCGGCGTGTCCTTCAGCGATCGCGTGGTGGACAACAACCACCACAACTGGCTGGCCGCCGTGTGCCATGACAAGGAGCGGTTCGGTGTGGCCTTCGTGGACGTGACCACCGGTGAATTCGCCGTGGGCGAAGGTGATCAGGCCACGGTGAGCAAGTTCATCGACGGGCATGCCCCTACCGAACTGCTCTATGCCCGCGGCGAGAAGGACCCGTTCATCACGCAGTCCATTGGCCGGCAATACGCGTTCGCGCTGGAGGATTGGGCCTTCAACAGTGATCTGGCCCGCGAACGGCTGCTCGCCATGTTCGGCACCAACAGCCTCAAGGGCTTCGGCATTGAGGATATGCCCCTCGCCCAGCAGGCGGCCGGAGCCATCCTGCATTACCTCGGCGAAACGCGCCACGAGCGCTTGGGGCACATCAACCGCATCGGTCGCCTGCACGCCGGCACCTACCTGGGCCTCGACCGCTTCACGGTGCGCAACCTCGAACTCGTGGCCCCGCTGCACGACGGCGCCCGGACGTTGCTGCACTGCATGGATCGCACCGTGACCGCCATGGGCGCCCGCATGCTGAAGCGGTGGTTGCTGTTCCCCCTGCTGGACCGTGCGGATATCGAGGAGCGCCATGCACGGGTGCAGGCGCTGCTGAACGCGAACGAACTGCGCGCGGGGCTGCGCGAGGCGCTCCAAGGCATCGGCGATCTGGAACGCCTGGTGGGCAAGGCCGCTGTGGGGCGCATCAATCCGCGTGAAGTGTTGCAATTGGGCCGTTCCTTGGGCGAGGCGGAACGCATCCATCAGGCGTTGTTGAAGGCAGGTGATCCCCTCTCCCATGCCGCGCAGGGCTGGATGCCGCCGATGGACCTCGCCCAACGGATCATCGCGTCCATCGAACCGGAGGCACCGGTGAACGTGGCCAAGGGCGGGGTGCTGCGACCGGGGGTGGACCAGGACCTGGACGATCTGCGGCATGTGACCACACATGCCAAGGAACTGCTGATGGAGGTGCAACAGCGCGAAACGGGCCGCACCGGCATCACCTCGTTGAAGGTGGGCTACAACAACGTCTTCGGCTACTACCTGGAAGTGCGTAACACGCACAAGGAGAAGGTGCCTGCCGAATGGACGCGCAAGCAGACGCTCACCGGGGCGGAACGGTACATCACCGAGGAGCTGAAATCACTGGAAGAGCGCATCCTCAGCGCCGAGGAACGCATCCAGACCTTGGAGCTGCAATTGTTCGGGCGTGTGGTGGAAGCGGTGATCGCCAACACCCAGCCACTGCAAGTGATGGCCGCGGCCCTGAGCCAACTGGACGTGTTGATCAGCTTCGGGGAGACCGCCATCACCTGGAAGTACGTACGACCAAAGCTCACGGATGATGCGCGCCTGGAGATCCGCGATGGCCGGCATCCGGTGATCGAACAACAACTGCCGCCCGGTGAGCCCTACGTGGCCAACGACCTCGTGCTCGACCCCGATGACCGCCAGATGGTGGTGATCACGGGACCCAACATGAGCGGAAAAAGCGCGCTGCTGCGGCAAACCGCCCTGCATGTGCTGATGGCCCAGTGCGGCAGCTTCGTGCCGGCGCGATCCGCCACCATCGGCATCGTGGACAGGCTGTTCACGCGTGTGGGCGCCTCGGACGACATCTCCACAGGTGAAAGCACCTTCATGGTGGAGATGAACGAAACGGCCAGCATCCTCCACAACCTCACGGACCGTAGCCTGGTGCTGTTGGATGAGATCGGGCGTGGCACCAGCACCTACGATGGCATCAGCATCGCCTGGTCCATCGCCGAGTTCCTGCATGAGCATCCGGGCCGACCGAAGACGCTCTTCGCCACGCACTACCATGAGCTGAACGAAATGTCCGAGAGCTACCCGCGCATCCGCAATGCCAATGTGGCCGTGCGCGAGGTGGACGGGCGCATCCTGTTCCTGCGCAAGCTGGTGCCGGGCGGCACCGACCGCAGCTTCGGAATCCATGTGGCCCGTATGGCCGGCATGCCTCCGAGCGTGATCGAGCGCGCACAGAAAGTGCTGCACCACCTGGAACGCAGCCATGCAGGCGACCTGGGCGATGACTCCGTTCCGGTACCGGACCTGGCGCAGGTGACCACCGGCCCCCGCAAGGCCTCCAAGGCCGATACCGCCGGGCTGGACCGCACCCCGCAGTTGAGCATTTTCCAGTTGGACGACCCCGCGCTGGAAGGCATCCGCGACCAATTGGAGGCCCTTGATATCGACACGCTGACGCCGGTGGAGGCCTTGATGAAGCTCAACGAGATCAAACGCATGAGCGGCGCCGGAAAGAGCCGCTTGCGCAAGGTCTGAGGATCACCCGGATTTTTTCCGGCTTGTCAGTCCGGGCGCTCATTCTATATTTGCAGCCTCTTAATCGCCAAAGCGGGGTCCGCAGCGGTGATCCAAGCGAGAGTAGCTCAGTTGGTAGAGCACGACCTTGCCAAGGTCGGGGTCGCGGGTTCGAGTCCCGTTTCTCGCTCCGAACGATGCCTCCCCACACGGGAGGCATCGTTATTTTCGGCGAGCCGACCCAACGTTGCGTTGCAACAACGGATCGAGCCCGGGTGGTGAAATGGTATACACGAGGGACTTAAAATCCCTTGGTCCGCAAGGGCCTTGCGGGTTCAAGTCCCGCCCCGGGCACAGGGGGGTGAACCTGAGCTAAACTCAACCCCTGGAGTATCCCCCCTGCCCCGTCGCGGAAAGAAGGCGTCACCCAGGTTGGCATCACATCCGGAACCGCTGTTTACCTTGTCGGCGTCAGGCTCGGTCTGTTGCCCAGGCAACCAATCTGAAATGGGATCGTCATAGGGTGGAATTTCTGTCCACCATATACTTTAACAAGGTGGAAAATACAAGACCTAACATGGAGGACGGCCGCGAACGTGATCTCAAGGGTCTGAGCTACATCCAGGCCTATCAGCGGGCCACTGGAAGGGCACCCTCCCTACGGGCAATCGGGGCAGCCGTGGGCTATGACTCGCCCCGGTCTGTGCAGATGATGCTCAAGCGCCTTCACGAGCGAGGGCTGCTGGGATATGTCGATGGCGAGATCACCCTCACTAGCGACATGAGTAGCGCGGCGGTAAATACCATTCAGGTACCTCTGGTGGGCTCGGTTGCGTGCGGGTTACCGTCGCTGGCGGAACAGGATCCAGAAGGATGGGTTAGGGTATCCACACGCATTGCGACAGCCGGTCAGAGCTTCTATCTCCTTCGTGCTCGAGGAACCTCCATGAACGCAGCTCGCATTCCTATCAATCCCGGCGAGTTGGTCCTCGTTCGCCAGCAAGCGCATGCTGAAGTAGGGGACCTAGTGGTTGCCCTGATCGATAATGAGGCGACGATCAAGGAGTTCTCGAGACAAGGGGCTCACATTGTCCTTCGCCCCCGCTCCACCGACAAGGAGCACGGACCCATCCTCGTGACCGAAGACCTGGTCATTCAAGGAGTGGTCGTGGCTGTCTTGCCCGACGTGTTCAACGAAACGAATGAAGACAATGACTGACAACGAATACCTGCGAAAGGTCCTCGAAAACCAGAACCTGGCAGATGACAGCCAGGAGATGAAGGATCTGCGTGCAGAACGCGATAACGTGTGGCAACTGCTCGGTGAGGAATATGGTACCGCACCAGTTCGCCGCGTGGGCGGATCCGGCGCGAAGGGGACCATGAACAAGGAGGACTATGACCTGGACCTTCCGTATTACTTCCCAAGGGACGACAACAGTGCGGGCGATACGCTCAAGGAGATATACGAGAGCGTGGAGCTCTTGCTGTCGAAGAAATACCGTGTTAAACGCAAAGGCGTTGCAGTACGCCTTCACGACAACGAGGGTAAGATCGACTTCCACATCGATGTTGTCCCAGGTCGCTTCGTGAACGGATCTGATGGTGATGCCTTCTTGTTCCCGGCCACCACCGACAAAGAGCGGTTGCAGACCAATCTGGAAAAGCACATCGCCCACGTGAAGAACTCCGGTGTCGTTGATGAAATCCGACTCGGAAAGCTCTGGCGCACAAGAGGGAAAATTCCCTTGAAGACCTGACTCGTCCTGAAATGGGTTTACGCCAAACGTGAACCATGGAAGACAAGTTCAAGCACAACAAGCACGGCAAGTTCGAATCGCGTTACAGTGAGTCGTTCAAGCGCAAGGTGATCGAGGAGTATTTGGATACGGGCACG
>JANOAK010000018.1:0-68680 GCA_031411095.1 Flavobacteriales bacterium
CGTGCCCGTATCCAAATACTCCTCGATCACCTTGCGCTTGAACGACTCACTGTAACGCGATTCGAACTTGCCGTGCTTGTTGTGCTTGAACTTGTCTTCCATGGTTCACGTTTGGCGTAAACCCATTTCAGGACGAGTCAGAGGCACAGGGGCCACGGAGGGCGCCGGGGGGAGGGAATGCGTTGGCCTCACGCAGAGGAGCAGAGCGCGCAGAGGGCATGGTGAAATGCGAGGGGCTCACCCGTTGGCGGCATTCATCTGCGTGATCTGTGTCATCTGCGGATGGAACGCCGTGCTTGTCCTCACCCGGAGTCGCGGAGGGCGCGGAGGATGGAAAGGCTCACATGGAGGCACTGAGGCCACGGAGTTTATTTCTCCGCATACATCCTCGTTCATCCGCGTCCATCTGCGGTTCAATAGCGCTGAAGGCCGCTGGAGGCGGTCTCTGCGGTCTCAGAGCACTGGTCTCAGACCTCCTGCTTCTCGTACGCCTCGATCGGCGAGCAGGTGCGGAACAGGTTATGGTGACCCTAGATTGACAGAAAGCCAGTGGCACCACCCCGTTGCCGGCCGGACTTGCCGACGACTTCCCCTCCTCAGGGAGGAGGGGGGAAACCTTGTTATGCCTCCTGTGTCTCGTACGCCTCGATCGGCGGGCAGGTGCAGATCAGGTTGCGATCGCCGAAGGCATTGTCCACGCGGCTTACCGTGGGCCAGTACTTCCAGTCGCGGTTCACGTTCACCGGGAAGGCGGCCTTTTCGCGGCCGTACTCATGCGACCACGTGTCCGCACAGACCTCCTCGCTGGTGTGGGGCGCCATCTTCAGCACATTGTCGGCCTTGTCTGCCTTGCCGTTCTCGATCTCCGTGATCTCCTGCCGGATGCCGATCATGGCCTCCACGAAACGGTCAAGTTCCGCCTTGCTTTCGCTCTCGGTGGGTTCCACCATCAAGGTCTCGGCCACCGGAAACGATACGGTGGGCGCGTGGAATCCATAATCCATCAACCGCTTCGCGATGTCACTCACTTCCACACCGGCGGTGCGCTTGAACTCGCGGCAGTCCAGGATCATCTCGTGTGCCACCATGCCTTCGCTGCCCACGTACAGGATGGGGTAATGCTTCTCCAGTTTGGCGCGGAGGTAGTTAGCGTTGAGGATCGCGTAGCGCGTGGCATCGGTGAGCCCGTTGCCGCCCAGCATCTTGATATAGCCGTAGCTGATCAACAGGATCAGTGAACTGCCCCAAGGCGCACTGCTCACGGCCGGCACGGCCTTTTCGCCCCCGGTCCTGATGAGGGGATGGCCGGGAAGGAAGGGCTTCAGCTTGTCGTTCACGCAGATCGGGCCCATGCCGGGTCCACCCCCGCCGTGCGGAATGGCGAAGGTCTTGTGCAGGTTCAGGTGGCACACGTCAGCCCCGATCTCGCCTGGACTGGTGAGGCCGACCTGTGCGTTCATGTTGGCGCCGTCCATGTACACGAGTCCGCCGTTGGCATGGATCGTTGATGTGATCTCCTTGATGGTCTCCTCATACACACCATGCGTGCTCGGGTAGGTCACCATCAGGCAGCTCAGCGTGTCCTTGTGCTGCTCGGCCTTCGCCTTCAGGTCGGCCACGTCCACGTGCCCTTCCTCGTCGGCCTTCACCACCACCACCTGCATGCCGGCCATCACGGCGCTTGCGGGGTTGGTGCCATGGGCGGAGGAAGGGATCAGCGCGATGTTGCGATGCATGTCACCACGCGCTTCATGGTAGGCGCGGATCACGAGCAGGCCTGCGTATTCGCCCTGTGCGCCGCTGTTGGGTTGCAAGCTTACGGCCGTGAAGCCCGTGGCCTTGGCCAGCGCATCGCTGAGCTGGCGGAACACTTCCTGGTAGCCTTCGGTCTGCTCCACCGGCGCGAACGGATGCAGGCTGCCCCATTCGGGCCAGCTGAGCGGAAGGAGCGTACTGGCCGCGTTCAACTTCATGGTGCAGGAGCCCAGGGGGATCATGCCGTGCATCAGGCTGAAGTCCTTGTTCTCAAGCTTCTTGATGTAGCGCTGCAGCTCCAGTTCGGTATGGTGCGCACTGAACACGGGGTGCGACAGGATCGGGCTCTTGCGCTGCATTTCCGTGGGCACGGCCAGCGATGATCCGTTCCCGGTTGCTACTGCGGCCTTCGTTCCGCAGGCCTCGGCCAGCGCGGCCACCACGTCGTTCACATCCGAGGAGCGAACGGTCTCATCCAGGCTGATGCTTACCAGATCTCCGGTATAGCGGAAGTTGATGCCGCGCGCTTCCGCGCTCTTCTTCACCGCACCGGAGGTCGTTCCCTTCGGCAGGTGCAGCGTGATCGTGTCGAAGAACGAGGCGTTCACCAGGCTATAGCCGAGCGACCTGGCGGCATCGGCGAGCTGACGCGCATGGGCATGGACATTGCCGGCGATGCGTTTCAATCCATCGGGACCATGGTACACGGCGTACATGCCGGCCATCACCGCCAACAAGGCCTGGGCTGTGCAGATGTTGCTGGTGGCCTTATCGCGACGGATGTGTTGCTCACGCGTCTGCAGGGCCATGCGCAGTCCGCGGCGTCCACGCCGATCCTGGCTTACGCCGATGATGCGACCCGGCAACAGGCGCTTGAACTCCTCCGTGGTGGCGAAGAACGCCGCGTGCGGACCCCCGTAGCCCATGGGCACACCGAAGCGCTGGCTGTTGCCCACGCACACATCCGCGCCCCACTCGCCCGGAGGCGTGAGCAGCACGAGCGAGAGAAGGTCCGCGCAGACCGCTGTGCGCACGCCGGCCGCTTTCGCCTTGCTCACCACGCTGCGGTGGTCGTTCACGTTGCCATCGGCGGACGGATATTGCAACGCCAGGCCGAAGTAGCTGCCATCGGGGTTGAATTCCTTCGCATCGCCCACCACCAGTTCCACGCCGATCGGCGCACAACGCGTGCGTAACACGTCGATGTTCTGTGGATACAGGCCTTTGTCCGCGAAGAACTTGTGGGCGTTGGCCAGTTCCTTGGGCCGTGCCGCGTACAACATGTGCATGGCCTCGGCGATGGCCGTGGCCTCATCGAGCAACGACGCGTTGGCGATGGGCAGCGCGGTAAGCTCGCTCACCATGGTCTGGAAGTTCAACAACGCCTCCAAGCGCCCTTGGGAGATCTCCGCTTGATACGGCGTGTAGGCCGTGTACCATCCGGGATTCTCGAAGACGTTGCGCTGGATCGGGGGCGGCAGTATGGTGCCGCTGAAGCCCAGACCGATGTAGCTGCGGAACACCTTGTTCTGCGCGCCGAGGGCGCGCATGTTGTCCAGGTGCTGGCGCTCGGTCATGGCCGGACCCACGTCCAACGGCTTCGGCGAACGGATGCCCTTGGGCACGGTGCGCTGAATGAGTTCATCGAGCGAGGCCACACCGATGGCCTTCAACATGGCGTTGGTCTCGGTGGCGTTGGGGCCGATGTGGCGCTCCTGGTAGGTGACGACGTTCATGGGAGATGGCGCGGAGATGGGACGGCGAAGATAGAAGCGGAGCGATGGGCGGGGCGGGCTGTGGAAAACCCGGCGATCACCGCGCGCACCCCCGGAACAACGGAACAGGAAGCCGTGCGAATTGTTCATCTTCGCCCTGCCTCATGCGGACTCCTTTCATCCTTCTGGTACTGCATCTGCTCCTGCCCAGGGTCGCGTCAGCCCAGGACAAGATCAACCTGATGAACGGTCAGGTGATCGAGGGCAGGGTGCTCGGCCAGAGTTCATTGGAAGTGCGTTACCAGGTGCGGAAAAAGGACCGTTTGATCGGACGTACGGAACCAACCGAAGGGGTGTTCAGCGTAACGGACAGCTTGGGCCATGAGAAGGTTTGGTATTTCATGGACTCCGTCTTCGGCAATGAGCTGACCGTTCCGCAGATGCGGCGATACCTTGTGGGTGAGCAGGATGCACGTGCAGGGTACCGGCCGCTGGTGCCCATGCTCGGTGGGTTCCTGCTGGGAGCCGGTGCGGTGATCGCGCTTGACCTCGAGGTGAACTCCTTGATCCTGCCACCTGCTTACGCCGCATTGATGGCCTGGCCCCGGGTGAATGTGACACGGGGCTCCATCCGCGACCCTGGGAACGAGGGTGATCCGTACTACGCCATGGGCTACAGCGCCAGTGCGCGGCCCAAGCGCGTGGTCCGCTGTCTGCTCTCCACCACGCTGGGTGTCGGCGTAGGCCTGGCCATCCGCCAGCTGATCATCAACCCCAACCTGGACAGCGGATTCTGAACACATGGCGGGGACAGCGCGACATCCCCTGCTGCAATGGATGGTGTACGGACACCTCTGGCTGGCGCTGGGCGCCGCAGTGCAGGTGTGGTACATCGGGCTCTTCCTGCACGAGGCCCCTGACCTGGGCCGCTACGTGGTCGCTGTTCCGTTGGGCACCTACGCGGCCTATGGCGCCATGCGCTGGATGCGCACCCGGGCGCCCGCACTGGCCGCTGCACCGCCGATGATGTGGGTGAAGGACCGCGGCCGGCCCTTCTTGTGGTCCATCGGCCTGAGCGCTGCTGGAGCCTTGGTGCTGTTGTGGCCCCTGTTACCGCGTGTATGGCCATGGCTGCTGCCGGCCGGGGTCATGGCCGCGTTGTATGTCTCCCCCTTCTCCGCATCCAACGGTATCGGTATCGGCTTGCGCAATGTGCCGGTGGTGAAGTTCCTGGTGGTCGCGGTGGTGTGGACCTTGGCGGTGGTGGCCGCACCCATGGCCCTTGATCTGGCGGATCATTCGCGCTCCACCATCCTCTTCGCCCTGTGCATGCGAGGGCCGCTCTTCATGGCGCTGGCCATCGCCTTCGATATCCGCGATGCACACTCCGATCATCCTGCACTGCGCACACTTCCGCAACTGTTCGGTGTGCGGGCGGCGCGCATCACGGCGCTGGTGCTGATGGTCATCGCAGCAGCGTACGAACACATCTTCCTGCGGGGGCTGGACTATCACACGGCCTCCTGGACCGTGCTTGTGGCGTATGCGTTCGCGGTATTCCTCATCGCCCGGGCCCGCTCGGACAGTGGTGCGGCGTACTTCGGTATCCTCCTCGATGGCACACTGATCCTGATCCCGCTCTGCGCGGCGATCGGTATGGGCTTCTGACCAGTGCCCTCACCGGTTCTCGGTGGGCTCGAGCGTTGCCAGCTCGTCCTCTGAAATGTTACGGTCATCTTGGAAACGGATGAGCTCCGAGGTCACATCGCGGCCACCCTTCAAATTCGTGACGATCACCGCAGGGGTATAGATGAATCCCCATGGGAAGCCCCACCAACCCAGGACCGCGGACATGGCTGTATAGGGCCAGCTCTTCTTCCAATGCGACTCATCATGCCGCAGGAAATAGATATCCGAGGACCGGCGGAAGGTCATCACGATGATCGAGATGGCATAATCGAACATCAGGAAGCGACCGCCATTGGCCACTTCCTTGCTGATCATCTCCGGCGTTAGGCCGTCGACTCCTTTGATCTGCTTGCCCATGGGTTCCGGTGTTGGTCATGGCAAGATACCGAAAAGGTCCTAGATCACCTCATCGAGCACGGAGCAGAAGGCATCACCCACGCGCGAAACGTGTTCGTCGGTATGCGCCGAGCTGAGGAAGCCCACTTCGTAGCCGCTGGGGGCCGCGTACACGCCGCGCTCCAACAAGGCTGCGTGCAGCTTCGCGTAGCTTTTCATGCTCGCCGGGTCGATCGCGTCGGCCCGTTGGATGTGCTCGCCACGCGCGAAGAAGCCCCAGAAGATGGACCCCATGTGGTCTACATGGTAGTCGTATCCCTTGCTCACAGCATGACCGTTCACGCGGTCGCAGAGGCGCTTGGTCTTGCGTTCGAGTTCGGCGTAGAAGCCGGGCTTGGCGCATTCGGTCACCTGCGCCAGGCCGGCGGCCATGGCCACGGGATTGCCGCTCAAGGTGCCGGCCTGGTATACGCCGCCTTCCGGTGCGATGTGCTTCATCAGCTCATGCTTTCCACCGTATGCGCCCACGGGCATTCCACCCCCGATGATCTTGCCATAGGTGGCCAGGTCGGGTGTGATGCCATAGGTGCAGAAGGATCCCGCGAACCCCACACGGAAGCCGCTGATCACCTCATCGAAGATCAACACGCTGCCATGCTTCGTGCACAGTTCGCGCAACTTCAACAGGAACGACTTGTCCTGCAATAGCAGTCCGTTGTTCGCCGGAACGGGTTCAATGATCGCGCCGGCGATGCGGTCGCCATGCTTCGCGAAGGCAGCTTCCAATGCGGCCTCATCGTTGAGCGGAACCACGATCGTCAATTGTGCCAGTGCCTCGGGAACGCCGGCGGAGGATGACGTGCCGAAGGTGGCGAGGCCGCTGCCCGCGTTCACCAACAGACTATCGAAGTGGCCATGGTAACAACCGTCGAACTTGATGATCAGGTCGCGCTTCGTGGCGCCCCGGGCCAGCCTGATCGCGCTCATCACCGCCTCGGTGCCGCTGCTCACGAAGCGCATGCGCTCCAGGAACGGGATCCTCTCCATGACGAACGACGCCAGCATGTTCTCCTCCTCCGTGGGCGCGCCGAAGGTGGTGCCCTTTGATGCGGTGCGGACAATGGCCTCCACCACCGCCGGATGCGCGTGGCCGAGGATCAAGGGTCCCCAACTGTGGCACAGATCGATGTAGCGGTTGCCATCGGCATCCACCACCTCGGCACCTTCGCCCCGGGCGAAGAACAGCGGTGTGCCGCCCACGCTCCGGAATGCGCGCACCGGCGAGTTCACGCCGCCTGGAAAGAGTTGCAGGGCTTGCTGGAAGAGTGCTTTGGATCGATCGCGGTTCAAGGCCATGGTGCGGGAATGGGGAGGGCGAAGCTGCTACTTTCGCAGGCATCACCCGTCATATGTCCGTCAACTTCGAACACACGCCCGCCTTCGCCCAGCGTATGGACGAGCAGGATCCGTTGCGCGCGTTCCGCGATGAGTTCCTGTTCCCCCAGCACGAGGGAAGGCCCGTGATCTATTTCACCGGCAACTCGCTCGGTCTGCAGCCCAAAGGGGCGGCCGCCGCGCTGAAGCAGGAGCTGGACGATTGGGCGCGCTACGGCGTGGAAGGCCACTTTCAGGCGAAGATGCCCTGGTACAGTTACCACGAGTTCTTCAGCGAAAGCCTGGCACGGCTGGTGGGCGCCAAGCCTGCGGAGGTTGTGGCGATGAACGGCCTCACCACCAACCTCCACCTGCTGCTCGTCAGCTTCTATCGTCCGAATGGGAAGCGTACGAAGATCCTCTGCGAGGAGCGGCCCTTCCCCAGCGATACGTATGCGTTCAACTCACAGGTGGAGTTCCATGGGTTGGATCCGCGAAAAGAGGTGATCTGCATGAAGCCGCGTGCCGGTGAGCACACCCTGCGCATGGAGGACATCGAGGAGCGCATCGATGAGCTGGGCGATGAACTGGCGCTGGTCTGTTTCGGCGGCGTGAACTTCCTGACAGGTCAGGCGTTCGATATGGGCCGGATCACCGCAGCCGCCCATCGCGTGGGTGCGGTGGTGGGATTCGACCTGGCACATGCCGCCGGCAACTTGAAGATGGAGCTGCACGATTGGGACGTGGACTTCGCCTGCTGGTGCAGCTACAAGTACCTCAACAGTGGCCCGGGCAGTGTGGCCGGTGCGTTCGTGCATGAACGGCATCACCGCGAGCACCTGCCGCGATTCGCCGGATGGTGGGGCCACGATAAGAGCGAGCGATTCAAGATGGAAGCCGAGTTCAAGCCCATGGCCAGTGCCGAAGCATGGCAGCTCAGCAACGCGCCCGTCTTCAGCATGGCCGTGCATCGCGCAGCGCTGGACCTGTTCGACCGTGCGGGCATGGACGCGCTGCGCACCAAGAGCATCGCGCTCACCAACTACCTGGAAGCGGTGATCGATGGCGTGGCCGCCGATACAGGTCTGGATCTGGAGATCATCACGCCGCGCGATGCGGAGGAACGCGGTTGCCAGCTCAGCGTGCATGCGCACGGCATGGGCAAGGGCCTGTTCGAGAAGCTCACGGCACGCGGCGTGGTGGCCGACTGGCGCGAACCGAACGTGCTGCGCATGGCTCCGGTGCCCTTGTACAACAGTTTCGAGGATGTGTACCGTTTCGGGGTGATCCTGACCGAATGCCTGAAATGACCTGCTTGTCCTCGCTTCACCTGTAACATCGACCCATCGGGTGGATCCATCCGTGCACTGAAATGAGCAACATCACCATCGTCGGCGGCGGACTTGTGGGCAGCCTGCTGGCCATCTTCCTCGCCAAGCGCGGGCACCAGGTCAGCGTGTTCGAGCGTCGTCCTGATCCGCGCCGGACGGATGTGTACGCCGGGCGCAGCATCAACTTGGTGGTGAGCCATCGCGGATGGACGGCCTTGCGCGCAGCGGGCGTGGAGGAGGCCGTGAAGCAGATCACCGTACCCGTGTATGCCCGCATGATGCACGACCGCGACGGCAAGCTGAACCGCGTGCCGTACAGCATTGACGACCGCGCGATCCATTCGGTGAGCCGCGGTGAACTGAACCGTCGGCTGCTCAGTGAAGCGGAGAAGCTCCCGAACGTGAAGCTCTTCTTTGAGCACCGCTGCGTGGACGTGAACCTGGACAGCGCCACCTGCACCTTCCTCAACGACCGCGATGGACAGACCGCGCCGGTTAAGGCCGACGTGGTCTTCGGCAGCGACGGCGCCTTCAGTGCGGTGCGGGCGAAGATGATGCTCGGCCGGTTCAACTACCGGCAGGACTACATCGAGCACGACTACAAGGAGGTCGCCTTCCCCGCCAACCCCGACGGAACGCCGAAGATGGATCCGCAGTGCCTGCACATCTGGCCGCGACGCTACTTCATGCTCATGGGCCTCGCCAACCAGGACGGCGGTTTCACCGGTACGCTCTTCATGCCCAACACGGCCACCGAACTTTCACCGGGATTCGATACCGTGAAGAGCGAGGCTGACGCACGAAAGTTCTTCGCCGATCACTTCGGTGATGTGCAGCCGATGGTGCCCGACCTCATCGAACAGTATATGCGGAACCCGCAGAGCTCGCTGGTGATCGTGCGTTGCAGCCCGTGGACGCACCGCGACAAGGTGGCGCTGATCGGTGACGCGGCGCATGCGATCATCCCCTTCTACGGCGAGGGCATGAACGCGGGCTACGAGGATTGCAAAGTGCTCAACGACCTGTTGAACGAACACGGCGACGACAACTGGGGCGTGGTGCTTGCGCGCTACGGCGCCGCCCGCAAACCAAACGGCGACGCCATCGCGGACCTGAGCCTGCGCAACTTCGTGGAGATGCGCGACCTGGTGGCCGACCCCAAGTTCCTCCTGCGCAAGAAGATCGAAGGCCACCTGCAGGCCAAGCACCCCGACAAATGGCTGCCGCTTTACAGCCAGGTGAAGTTCAGCGACATCGAGTACAAGGACGCGTGGAAGGAAGGCCTGCGCCACGACCGCATCATGGAAGAGGTGCTGGCCATACCCGGTATCGAGGAAAAGTGGGAGAGCGCTGAGGTGGAGCGGAGGGTGATGGAGTTGGTGGCCGCGGTCACTTAGAGCTTAAGGAATGAGCCGTTCATGGCGGATCTTAGTGGTGGCTTTGTGCCTTGTCGCGCTCGCCGCAGCTTATCGCGGTTGTGTTTTAAGCGATGACGATGTTCGTGGCGCGGTATGGCAAAACCTGGACGAAGTGATCCCGGGTGACTTCGTCACGTTCAACGGCGCGACCGAGCGACTGAGCGGTGATACCATCTATGTGGATAATTTACCCGTCGCGATCAAGGTCAGGGCCTTTCGGAAGTTCGGTCGCTGGCGAATGGTGATCCGCTCGCTGAAGACTGGCAGAAAAGGAGAGTGTATCGATATTTGATCCATGCATCGGGACGTGCTGGCATTTGTGCCTGTGTGCCATCTCTATCTTTAGACAACAGTCCATCACCCCAACGCCTACGCCGGGCTCCGGCGTTCATCGCATGACCACTGCCGCGCTCAAGAAGAAGATCAAGGTCCTTGTTGATGCGAAAAAGGATGTGCGCTCGCTGCAACGGGTCCACGACCAGTTGAACAATCCCCATCTCGAAGCCGCGGAACAACGTGCTCTGACCGAACGACTGGATAGAGCGGAAGCCGATTTCAAAGCCGGTCGTGTCATGGGTGCCGAAGAAGCTCGCAAGCGGTTGAGGGCATCATTAAAGCGTTCCCGTGCGGCTCAAACGCGCACCTCCAAGCGTGCATGACACTGCTCATTGGATAAGGTCAAGATCATCTACTACATCAATGAAGACGAGCTCAGGGTGTCGGACTTCTTCGAGGCCTGGCAGCATCCGCGCAAAATGAAGGGTTGACCACCTTCCTTTGCCCCGTGCCACAGCCCGATGAGTTCAAGCAGGTTTACGCCCGCCATGTGCGCATGGTGTACAACCTCTGCCTGAACTTCCTGCAGAACACCGAGGATGCGCAGGAGGCCACGCAGGATGTGTTCCTGAAGGTGAACGACGGCTTGGGCACCTACCGCGGCGAAGCGGCCATGCGCACGTGGATCTATCGCATCACCATCAACTGTTGCCTCGACGTGGTGAAGGCCCGCAAGCGGAAGAAGCGATCGCTTTTCTCCCTGTTCGGTCCGGAGGATGGTGACGCGGAGAAGCTGTCAGCATCCGGTTTCGACCACCCCGGCGTGCAGCTGGAAATGCGCGAGGCGACGGAACGCGTGTTCGACCTGATCAACGCCTTGCCCGAAAAGCAGAAGACCGCTTTGCTCCTGAAAACCATGGAGGGCCTGCCCCAAACCGAGATCGCGGGCATCATGGACCTGTCGGAAAAGGCGGTGGAATCGCTGCTTTCGCGTGCCCGTGATACGCTGCGGCGAAAGTTGGACACCAGCGAAGGATGAACCGTGAATGGTCGTCAAATGAACATCAATGACATGGAAAAGGACCCCGGCATCGAGCTGTTGAACCGCATCGCGCAGGTGGATCCGCCTCCGTTCCTGTTCACGCGGATCGAGGCGCGGATCAGCGGACGAACGGGTGGTCCGGTCCCGCGACGATGGGTGCTGGTCACCGGGCTTTCGCTCGCCGTCCTGTTAGCGGCCAATACGTTGGCGATCCAAAAACGTATCCAGCAGGTAGGCCCGGACCGCGAGGGCGTATCGGACCTCGCATCGGGTATGGGATTGCGCACGTCGAACCAGTTGTACAATGAGTAAGGAACGTCTCCTCGCCGTGCTCGTCGGTGTGCTCGTGGTGTTGAACATGGCCACGGTGACCATGCTGCTAATGGGAGGGCACCGGCCGCCCGGTCCGCCGCCCCCTCCCGGACCTCCGGGTGGTGGCGGTCCCAAGGGCGTGATCATCGAACGGCTGCATTTCGATGCGGACCAGATCAAGGCATATGATGCGCTCATCGAGGAGCATCGGGCGCAGATCCGCGAAAAAGACGAGGCGATGATGACCGCGCGCAGGGAGCTCTATGCAAGCCTCGCTTCACCCACGCTGTTGCAGACGGACTCGCTGCTGGCCACAATTGCTGCGGTTCAGCGCGATGTGGAAGGGGTGAACTATGCGCACTTTGGCCATGTCCGTGCCCTGTGCCACCCCGATCAGCTCGCGGATTTCGATGCGCTCGCCACCGATCTGGCGGACTATTTCCGGCCGCGCGGACCGGATCATCGTTGAGCCATGATGCGACCGCTGCACGCGTTTTTGCTCGCGATGACCGTTTGTGTCAGCGCTGCGCAAATGGGCGCCGGTGTCACCGGTTTGCGCTTCGTTCCCATGGCCGACGCACAAGCGATCCAGCTGGACAGGGAGTTCCCATTGCCCGGCGGCGCATCAGTGTCGATCGCGGCATTGCGCTTCTACGTCAGTCACATCGCTCTGCATGCAAACGGACGCGCGGTTTGGACCGATGGCGATCGCTGCCATCTCGTTGATGCTGCGGATAGCTCGAGCATCACCCTTGCAACACCTTCCGGGCTTCACGCGGACAGCGTTTCGTTCCTGCTCGGCGTGGACAGCCTCACCAATGTTTCCGGTGCACTGGGTGGCGATCTGGATCCCACGAAGGGTATGTACTGGGCCTGGAACAGCGGCTACATCAACTTCAAGCTCGAAGGCCGTGCGCCCGCCTGCGCTGCGCGCGACCATCGCTTCGAGTTCCATCTGGGTGGTTACCTGCCACCTGACCGCAGCGCGCAGCAGGTGACGGTCGCAGTAACTGGAGGTCCGGTCGTTGCGATCGCATTGGACATCTCCCGTTTCCTTGATGCGGTCGACCTGGCGAAGGAGTATCACGTGATGTCACCCGGACCGGCCGCTGTGCGACTTTCGCGTGCGGTGGCCAACAGCTTCAACGGTCATGCGGTGGAGTAGGGTGCGCGCGTTGATGATGGCTATCGGAGCGCTGGTGCTCGTTGCAGCACAATTCCCTTCGGTGCATCCGGTCAGCCTGCGCATTCCGCAGGGATGGCCGAAGCCGACGTACGCGCTTTCGGCGAATCCGCTCTCGCAGAAGGGCATCGCCCTGGGACGAAAGCTCTTCTACGACCCGATCCTTTCTGCCGACAGCGTGATCTCCTGCAGCAACTGCCACCTCTCGTACACGGCCTTCACACACGTGGATCACGCCTTGAGCCATGGCATCCACGACAGCATCGGCACGCGCAATTCCCCAGCGTTGATGAACCTTGCGTGGAACAAGGCCTTCATGTGGGATGGCGCCGTGAACCACCTGGACATGCAGGCGCTCGCGCCGATCAACCACCCGGGGGAGCTGGGCGAAGCAACGGCCCACGTGGTGTCGAAACTTCAGCGCAGCCGCAGCTATCCCGCCATGTTCGGAAAGGCCTTCGGCGACAGCCTCATCACCGGCGAGCATCTGTTGAAAGCGCTCGCGCAGTTCGAGCTTGCGCTGATCTCCGCCAACTCAAGATACGATCGTGTTGCGCGCCATGAGGGTGGAGAAGTGTTCACTGCGCAGGAAGAGAACGGCTACCGGATCTTCAAGACGCACTGTGCCGCCTGCCACCGCGAACCGCTGTTCACCACGGGGGAATTCGCCTACAATGGCCTGGCTCTGGACACCGTGCTGCGTGATCAGGGACGCATGCGGATCACGCATGACGTCAAGGACTCCTTGAAGTTCAAGATCCCCACCTTGCGCAACATCGAGTTCACGTTCCCTTACATGCACGACGGCCGTTTCAAGCATCTTCGCGATGTGATCGCCCATTACACCGACGGCATTGTGCACGGCCCCACGCTCGCGCCGGAACTTCGCGCACCGATCACGCTTTCGAAGGACGAGCGCACCGATCTGCTCGCCTTTCTGCTCACCCTCAGTGATCGTGAGTTCCTGTTCAACCCGAACAACGCCTATCCCCGGGAATGATGATGAAACGACAACTCCTTCTCATCACAACCATGTTCACCATGTGCGCTGCGCTGGCGCAGACCACACCGAACATCACCAACTGGCTGATCAACACCACCGGGATCATGGGCCGGCATTACGTGCAAGGCAACTCAACGCCCATTCAGGATGCCGTGCTGGCCAACATCCAGACCGTTCAATACGCGCCGAATTGGGTGTATGTCAGCACGCATGGCATTCCGGCATACGTGACCGGTCCTTTCGCGGGCAATCCTTCTATCGCCACCGACCAGAACGCCATCTTCCGTTTCCCGCGAACGGCCGTTCAGAACACCGGCACGCCGACGGGCACCACGGGGGGCAACATCGGCATCTTCGTGAACGGTGTGGCCTTGTTCGATTACCGCGACGGGGTCTCCTGGAAGTTCAGCACGGGGGCCTTGGCGGGCGGTCCGATGGGTGGTATGGGGGATGGGGTCTGGAATCGTGATGCCGTGGTAGCGGAGCGCACCGGGTTCGATTGCGCCAAGGCACATCCCGCCATGGGCAATTACCATCATCACCAGAACCCCAGCGCCTTCAACCTGGACCGCGTCGTGATCTCCACCATTTGCAACCTCTATGCGTCGGATGGGCTTTACGCGATCGACAGTACACAGCATGCTCCGCTCCTCGGTTTCGCCTATGATGGTTTTCCGATCTACGGGGCCTATGCCTATACCAATGTCAATGGTACAGGCGCCATTGCACGCATGAAGTCAGGTTATCAATTGCGCAACATCGGGGTGCGGACACAATACGCCGATGGCACGGATGTGACGGATGGTCCTGCGGTCAGCGCGACCTATCCACTTGGTTATTTCAGGGAGGACTATGAATACGTTTCCCACCCAGGTGATCCAACTTACCTCGACGTACATAACGGGCGGACGTGCATCACGCCGGAATATCCGGGAGGGACCTATGCCTATTTCTGTACC
This sequence comes from Flavobacteriales bacterium, assembly GCA_031411095.1. Taxonomy (GTDB): domain Bacteria; phylum Bacteroidota; class Bacteroidia; order Flavobacteriales_F; family PHOS-HE28; genus PHOS-HE28. The sequence continues at coordinate 14,394 of JANOAK010000018.1, forward strand.
GTGGATGCCAACTGGAACTCAGCTTATCCCTATGTCGTCGGGCCCACGTTCTATGGAACAAAGACCGCTGCCAAGGTCACGTCCATTACGGAGCCGGTGACCACGTATACCTATGTGAAGGTCGCTCCAAGGGTCTTTCTGGAAGGGCCGTACAACACCGGGACCGGACTGATGAACGATGCGCTACGCAGTGCATCGTTGATCCCGAACAAGCAACCGTACACAGCGCTTGGATACGCATTCATCGGCTCGCCTGGGGCCTGCGATTCCGTGGCCCCCGGTGTGTTCGCCACCATCGGCAACAACGCCATCGTGGATTGGGTCTCGCTGGAGCTCCGGAACGCTTCGACACCATCGACCATCGTGGCGAGCCGGGCGGCCTTGCTTCAGCGGGATGGGGATGTGGTGGCGCTGGACGGATTCTCCGCACCGACCATCAACGTATCACCGGGCAGTTATTATGTGGCGATCCGGCACCGCAATCACCTAGGCGTGATGACCAGCGCGGCACTGTCGTTGAGCGCAACGACGACCAGCGTGAACTTCACTTCCACTGCAACGGCCGCCTACGGCACGAATGCGCAGACCACCGTTGGTGGTGTGAAGGCCTTATGGGCAGGGGATGTCACCTTCAACAAACAGGTGACCTACACCGGCAGCGGCAACGATCGCGACCCCGTGCTTGTGCGCGTGGGCAGCACCACGCCGAACAACACCGTGTCCGGTTACTACGTGGAGGACACCAACCTGAGCGGCACCGTGGGCTATACCGGCACAGGTAACGATCGCGACCCCATCCTGGTGAACGTTGGAAGCACCACACCGAACGGCGTACGCCTCGAACAGTTACCCTGATGAAAAGATGCCTGCTCCATGATCCTTCGGCATCGAGCGAAGGACCGTCCACCGAATGTCGTCCAACCCATCATCGTAAGCACGATCTTCCCCACATGACCAACCGCGCCTTCCTCTCCACCGCCGCCTGCCTGATCATCACTGTGGTCAGCGCACAGATCACCCCGGACCTCAGCGCCTGGATGCAGAACACCACCAACATCATGGGCCGCCATTACGTGGCGGGCAACTCCACGCCGATCCAGGATGCGGTGCTGGCCAACGTGCAGAGCGTCCAATACTCAGATAATTGGGTGTATGTGACCACGCACGGCATTCCGGCCTACATCACAGGGCCGTTCCAGGATGGCAATCCATCGCAGGCCTCGGACCAGAACGCGATCTTCAAAATATCCCGCCATCCGGTCGCGAACCCAACTCCCACCGCAACAACAGGCGGGAACATCGGCGTCTTCATCAATGGCGTGGCCTTGTTCGATTACCGTGATGGTGTGGCTTGGAACGCGACCACCAACGCGTTGTGCGGAGGCCCCGGAAATCCGCCCTGCCCCGGTGGAATGGGCGCAACGCAGGATTGGAACCGCGATGCCATTCCTGCCGAGCGTCCGGGATTCGATTGCTCCAAAGGACATCCGGCGATGGGCAACTACCACCACCACCAAAATCCCAGTGCGTTCAACCTCGACCTGGTCGTGATCTCGAACGTGTGCGACCTGTACACCTCTGACGGGCTCTACACCATCAATGCCACGCAGCATTCGCCGCTCCTGGGCTTCGCTTATGATGGATATCCGATCTACGGAGCTTACGGTTACGCGAACACCGATGGAAGCGGTGGCATGCAGCGCATGCGCTCCGGTTATCAGCTGCGTAGCATTACAGTGCGTAACACGCATGCCGATGGCAGCAGCGTTTCCGCAGGTCCGGACGTCAGCACCACCTACCCACTGGGCTATTTCCGCGAGGACTATGAGTTCGTTGCCCATCCGGAACCGTATTACCTGGACGAGCACAATGGCCGTTTCTGCGTGACCCCCGAATACCCGAACGGCACCTACGCGTACTTCTGCACGGTGAACGAGAATTGGAATTCGGCCTATCCCTACGCGGTGGGTCCCACCTTCTACGGAACGAGGACCGCATCCAAGGTGACCTCGATCACGGAACCGGTGACCACGTTCACCTCCACCACCGGCCTCCCCGAAGCATCGTCGCTGCCTTACAAGGTCAACGTCTTTCCGAATCCCACAAGCGACCTCATCGCGATCCAGGTGAGCGGCCTGCTCCGTGAGGACCTTCAGGTAGCGTTGTACGATCTGGCCGGCAAACAGGTGCGTCGCGATGTGATCGCGCAAGGCAGTACGATCTGGTACCTCGACACGCGCACCTTGTATGATGGCGAGTACATCGTTCGCGTGGGTGACGGCGATCGTTCCGTTTCCGTGAAGGTGCAGATCGCGCGATAAGGCGGGCTGAAGACCTGCGCTGACAGTTCGGCGTTCACACTTTCAGGTGGCGTTGTTGCGTTCACACGTTCTACACACGCACCTTCGTGGAATGAAGCGCCTCCTGCTCCTGTCCTTCCTGTTGCCACAACTGCTGCACGTGTCGGCCCAGGGACTAATGGACCGCAAGCACCCGGATATTTTCCCGCTGGACGGGAAGATGCGTCGGGGAGGCTGGTTCGTGGCGCCGGGGATCACCTGGTCGTTGGCGCCGTTCAAGGACAGGGAGGAGCGGACCACCATCGGAACGGACAGCCTTTTCACGGCCACCTTCCGCGGGGAAGGCGCACTGGGTCTGTACCTCGAAGCGGGATGGTTCCACGCCACACGCGATCCGGTGATCCTCGACTACTGGGACTTCGGCCTAGCCTACAAACAGCTGAAGGGTGCCGAGGATTCCGAAGGATCCCTGTCCTTGGGCGATAGCGTTGGACAATGGCTGGGTACCGGTGCCTTCAACGACCAGCACCTCACCGCTGCGGTGAATGCGAACAAGCTCTTTCACATCCGCGACTACCAGTTCATCCAGTTCTCCCTGGGCGCCAATGTGGACTGGCGGTTCAGTGAGGGACGGGAGTTCACGGGCATTTCCGTCCCGGGGTCGCAGGCCTTTCCCCCGGAGTTCATCGGCCAGTTCCATGCGAAGCTGGGTTACGGCTTCAAGCTGACCCAGCAGTTGATCATCATTCCCGCCATCGAAACGCCCTTCTTCAGCGTGGTACCCGAGGACATGGGCTTCGGACGCCTGCAATGGTTCAGCACCACGTACCGCCCGCTGATCTTCAGTGTCCGCTTCCTCTTCCTGCGTTATCCGAAGGGATTCGACTGTGTGCCCGTGCGGAACAACGCGTTCGAGAAGCACAAGGTGGTGAACCCGAACTACGAACGGAAATAGGCTCCTGCGAGGGGGTCAGCGCAGGAACGGATTCCCCCGCTTTTCGGCTCCGATCGTGGTGTCCGGCCCGTGGCCGCAATACACCGTCACATCATCGCCGAGTGGGAAGAGCTCTTCCCGGATGCTGCGCAGCAAGGTCTCCGTATCGCCGCCGGGAAGGTCCGTTCGTCCGATGCTCTGCTGGAACAGGACATCGCCGCTGATGACGAAGCGCTGGGCCGGGCACCACAGGGCTATGTGGCCAGGTGCATGGCCTGGGACGAAGAGCACCTCGAGCCGGTCCTCGCCCAAGGTCACCACATCGCCTGGTGCCAGGTATTTCACGGGGTCGGGCGATGCGGGGCAGTCCACCCCGAACATGCGGCCCATGGTAGGCGCCGATCGGAGGATGGGCAGGTCGGCCTCGTGCATCTGCGGCAGCAGCCCGTAGCGCTTGTGCATCCAAGCACAGCCGAATACATGGTCGATATGCCCATGTGTGAGCACAAGACCCACAGGGTTCAAAGCGTTATCCGCCAGATACGCCTCGAGCTCCTGTTCCTCCGCGGTATTCCAGCATCCCGGATCGATCACCAGGGCCTCGCGGCCATTGTGCACCACCCACGTGTTCTCGGAGAATGGATTAAAGGTGTACTTTTTGATGTGCAGCACGCGTGGAAAAGCATGAACTTCGCAAGGCAGAAAACCCGGCGATCGCCGCCGAAAGTAGCGTCCCCATCGTGCTCCGCCTTCTGAGGAACATTCTCTGGTGTGTCATGGCCATCCATGGCCTGGCCGCGCGCGCCCAGTTCTACAACGGCAGCGACCAGGAATACGGCAAGAACCGCGTACAATACCAGGACTTCCTGTGGCAGTATTATCGCTTTCCGGACCTGGAGACCTATTTCTACAAGGGCGGCAAGGATGTGGCGCAGTACGTGGCCATCAGCGCGCACCGGCACAAGGGCGAACTCGAGAAGTTCTTCGATCATGACGTGGACGACCGCATCCAGTTCGTGGTGTACAACTCCCTGGCCGACTTCCGCCAGAGCAACATCGGGGTAACCGGTGACGACCTGTACAACATCGGTGGTGTCACACGCATCGTTGGCACCAAGGTCTTCGTATACAACGAAGGGGATCATGCCTTGCTCGACCGCCAGGTGCGCAGCGGCCTGGCACAGCTGATGATCGATCGGATGATGTATGGTGGGAACTGGCGCGAGGTGATCAAGAACAGCACCTTGCTCAACCTGCCGGAATGGTACACCAAGGGACTGGTGGCCTATTGCAGCGGGCCATGGGACGCCCGGTCCGAAAGCCGCATCCGCGACGCCGTGATGTCCGATCGCTATCGCCGACTGGGCCGGTTGGAAGGGGAGGATGCCGCGCTTGCTGGACTGGCCATCTGGACCTATGTGGCGGACACTTACGGCCCGAGCGTCATACCCAATGTGCTGTACATGACCCGGGTGAGCCGCAATCCGGAGAGCGGTTTCAACTATGTGCTCGGGCTCGGGCTGCAGCAGTTGACCAAGGAATGCCTTGATCATTATCGACAGCGCTATACCGAAGAGGAACAACAGCGGCGTGCGTCCACCTTGGAGGAGCTTCCTGTGAAGACACGGCGCACCCGTTACTATTCCGAGTTCAAACTGAGTCCCGATGGTCGGTTTGCAGCGTGGGTGAGCAATGAGATGGGCCAGTACAAGGTGTGGCTTTATGACCGGGCCGGGAAGAAGGCCAAGCGACTGGTCAAGGGGGAAAAACGCTTGAACCGGATCATCGACCGGAGCTTCCCTGTGCTGGCCTGGCACCCGTCGGGCCGGGCACTTACCTGGACGAGCGAACGCAAGGGCGAGCTCTACCTCACCACCTACACACTGGACGACAAGCAATTCACACGAAAGCCGGTGTTCATGCTCGAGAAGATCCTGAGCATGGCCTACAGCGAGGATGGGCAGAACATGGTGTTCAGCGGCGTACGCGAAGGCCGCACGGACCTCTACCTGTACTACACCATCGGCAATCGCCAGGAGCAGCTGACCGATGACCAGTTCGACGACCTCGATCCCGCGTTCGTGGACCGTGGCAATTCCATCCTCTTCAGCAGCGACCGCACGGACGACACCCTGCGAGCGAATGCGCCGGTGGTCTGGTATCAGCCCCGGAAGGACATCTTCCGCTATGACCTGCGCTCCCGCTCCAATGTGCTGGCGCGGCTCACCAACACCCCCGGGGTCGATGAGCGTGAGCCGCTAGCCTACGATAGCGCCAACTACGCCTACCTCAGCAACGCGGGCGGCGTGAGCGATCGGTGGTTGTTGCATTTCGACAGCGCGGTAACGGCCGTGGACACCAGCGTTCATTACCGGTACTTCACCACGGGCTCGCGACTGACCAACCTGAAGCGTGGCTTCGATGAGCACGATGTGGTGGCCAGGCGCGGATGGACCTCGCAGGTGGTGTATGGGAACGGTCGCTATCATTTCCACGTGGGCCACACCGCCGACTCCACCACCGCGTTGGCCGAGCCCAAGAGCGGGAACGGACCGGCTCCGCGGACCAGCACCACCGGTAGCACCATCACGGATGACATGAGCGCGGTGATCAAGGTGGATCCCTGGGTGGCGCGTGACACCTCCGCCGACGCAGTTAACATCCATGATTACCGCTTCATCGGTGAGCCGCCGGCACCGCCCGGCAGCGGCCAGAACGTCGCCGATGGTCCGTTCGGTGCGGAGTCGGGGCAACCTGCGGTCCCCGTGGATACCAGCCTCGTGACACACCTGGTCTTTCCGGAGCAACGGAACTACAACGTGAACTTCGCCACGGATGAAGTGCTCACCCAGCTCGATAACCGCTACGATGGCCGGTTCTATCAGTTGATCACCGACGACCTTACGATGAACCCCGGCCTCAGCGGACTTACCCGCATGGCCGTGAGCGACCTGTTGGAGGACTATAAGATCACCGGCGGCTTCCGCCTGGCCCTGAACCTCAATAACAATGGGTACATGGTGAAGTACCAGAACCTGAGGCGCCGGGTGGACAAGGAGATCACCGTGCAACGCCAGGCACTGCAGGGAACGCTGACCTTCGGGCTGGCCAAGGTGCACACCCACACGGCCACGGTCAAGTTCACCTATCCGTTCAGCGAACTGGCCAGCCTGCGCTTCGCGCTGATGTACCGCCACGATCGCCTGGTGGTGCAGAGCACGGACCTGTTCACGCTGCGCTTTCCCAATGGGACGGACCAGACCGCCGGGGCCAAGCTGGAATGGGTGTACGACAGCAGCATTCCCCGCGGGCTTAACCTGTACACGGGATGGAAGCTGAAGGCCTTCGCGGAGTATTACAAACAACCCGATGGACAACGACAGGACATGCAGGTGCTCGGCGTGGACCTGCGTCATTCGCTCCGCGTACACCGCGACCTTCTCTGGGTGAACCGCCTGGCGGGTAGTTCCTCCCTGGGGGCGCGCAAGGTGCTCTTCGTGCTCGGGGGGGTGGACAACTGGCTGTTCCCGCAAGTGGACAATTCAACGCCGATCGACGCCACGCAGAACTACCTATACCAGGCCCTGGGTGTGCCCATGCGCGGCTTCTTCTACAACGCCCGCAACGGCAACAACTTCGCCGTGTTCAACACGGAGCTGCGTGTGCCCATCTTCAAATACCTGCTGAACAGGCCCATCCGTAGCGACCTCTTCCAGAACTTCCAGGTATGTGCCTTCGGTGACCTCGGGACGGCCTGGACCGGTCGGGATCCCTATGCGAGCGACAACTCCTTCAACACGCAGGTGATCAACAGCGGGCCCATCACCATCAGCATCAAGAACCAACGCGAGCCCATCGTGGGCAGTTATGGCTTTGGCCTGCGCAGCCGCCTGCTCGGCTACTTCGTGCGCGCCGACTGGGCCTGGGGCGTTGATGATGGGGTGGTGCTCGATCATGTGTTCCATTTCTCCCTTGCCCTTGACATCTGATCGTCCACCCATGGCCATCTCCACGCTCCTGGTGCTCGTGCTCATCGGTGTGCTGGCCGGCCTGCTCAGCGGATTCGTCGGTGTGGGTGGCGGCATCCTTATCGTGCCTGCGCTCATCTGGGGGCTCGGCTTCACCCAGCATCAGGCCGTGGGCACCAGCCTCGCCGTGCTGTTGCTGCCCGTGGGCATCCTGGCGGTGATGAACTACCACAAAAGCGGTAACCTGGACTGGCGGGCCGCATTGATCATAAGTACCACGTTCGTGGTAGGTGCGTACTTCGGCAGCAAGCTCTCCCTGTCGCTGCCCGCGGCCACGGTGCGCAAGGTCTTCGGCGGTGTGATGATCCTCGCCGCCATCAAGCTCATCTTCGGCAAGTGATCGACCAGGTACGAAGGCATGCGGAAGCGATGCTTCCCGAACTGCAGCGTTTGCGGCAGCATCTACACGCACACCCGGAGCTGTCCTTCCAGGAGCGGAACACCGCGGCCTTCGTGGCGGACGAACTACGTGCCCTGGACATGGAGGTACGTGAAGGCCTCGCGGCCCTGCCTGGTGAAAAGCGTGGAACCGGCGTGATCGGTGTGCTCAAGGGAACGGGCGAAGGCCCGTGCATCGCCCTCAGGGCCGATATGGACGCCCTGCCGATCACCGAGCATGCCGATCATCGCGATCGCAGCGTGAACGAAGGTGTGATGCATGCCTGCGGACACGATGTGCACATGACCTGCGTGCTCGGGGCCGCGCGCATCCTGCATGCGCTACGGGATCAATGGAGCGGCACGGTGATGTTCGTGTTCCAGCCTGGCGAGGAGAAGATCCCCGGAGGCGCCAACCTGCTCATGCAACAGGATGCCCTTCGCGATCCGCGACCTTCCGGTATCCTGGGAGAGCACGTGACACCCGAACTGGAAGTAGGCAAGGTGGGATTCCGCGAAGGCCCGTTCATGGCCAGCAGTGATGAACTGTACATCACGGTGAAGGGCATGGGAGGCCATGCCGCACAACCCGAGAAGCTGATCGACCCGATCATGATCATGGCACATCTCCTCCCGCGATTGAAGGAGGAGTTCGCCGCATTTCGTCCTGCGGAGAAGACCATCCTCGCCTTCGGGCGTGTGGAAGCGCTGGGGGCCACGAACGTGGTGCCCGATGAGGTGCGCATTTCCGGTACGTTGCGCGCATTCAATGAAACCCTCCGGGCGGAACTGCATGACTGGCTGCCGAAGCGGGCGAATGAGATCTGCGCCGGCCATGGTGGCTCCTGCGACTTCGAGGTGCGCAAGGGATATCCGGTATTGGTGAACGATGACGCGCTCACCCTGCGGATGCGAGCTGCTGCCGAGGCGTTCCTGGGCAAGGAGCACGTGGTGCGCATGGATCAGCGCATGGGCAGCGAGGACTTCGCCTTCTATACCCACGGCATGCCGGGCTGCTTCTTCCGGCTGGGAACAGGCGCCCCGAACGGAGCGGCACTACGTGGCGTGCACACGCCGATCTTCGACATAGAGGACGATGCCCTGCGCATCGGCGCCGGCCTCATGGCCATGGGTGCGCTGAGCGAATTGGGGTGATCCAGTGGATCAGGCTGGACCGATGTCCTCCACTTCGATCACGGGCCTGCCGTTCCTGGAATACAAGGTCAGTTCAACACACAGGTCGCTTTTTCCACTGGCGGTCCACAGGTCCATGCGCACGGAATAGGCGCCGGGCCGGTTGCGGATGGCCGACGACTCCATGCGCTGCCAGGCGGTGGCAGGAGGCATCACGAGCGGCTTGCCGAGGTCGGCCAGCGCGTCCTCCATGCCATCAGCGGAAAGTCGTACGCCATGGCTCGCCGTCTCCAGCTCCGCAAAGCGACGCTCCACAAGCAGCTTCATCACGTACCGGGCGATCGTGGCGGGTTCTTCAGGTTCCATGGCGGGGAAGGGAAGCTCTATGGGCTCAACGGAACAACAGCCACCAAACGACGGCCCATACGGCCAGAACGAAGGCTCCTGTGCGCAGTTCGTCCATGTGCTCGCGTAGGTCGCGCCGCACCAACCCGTGGTATGCGACCCACCCAAGGGCGAAGAGCGTCATGCCGATCGAGCCGAAGAAGAAGGTCATCGCTTGCTCAGTTCGCCACCTCGCTCAGGAACTTCAACCGCATCATGCGGATCTCCTCCTCGGAAAAGTCGCCGTCGAACTCGTCGTGTGCGGCCTTCAGGTCGTCGGACTCCGCCGTACGGAAGTACTCCATGATGTCCTCTTGCGTGTCCGGGTCCAGCATGTCGTTCAAGTGGTAGCTGATGTCCAGCCGTGTGCCGCTCATCACGATCGTCTCCATCTCTGTGAGCAGTTCGTCCATGCTCATGTTCTTCGCCTTGGCGATGGAACCCAGATGAAGACGCTTGTCGATGTTCTGGATGATGTGGACCTTGTTGCTGCTCTTGTTCACCACGGAGCGCACCACCACATCGTCCTCGCGTTCGATCTCGTTCTCCTCCACATAGCGCGCGATCAGGTCGATGAAAGGCTTGCCGTATTTCTGCGCCTTGCCGGGTCCCACGCCGCTGATCAAGGTGAGGTCCTCTATGGAGATGGGATAACGCACGGTCATCTCCTCCAGTGACGGATCCTGGAAGATGACGTAGGGCGGCAGCTTGTGCTTCTTGGCCACTTCCTGACGCAGCTCCTGCAGCATCTTCATCAACTTCTCATCCGCAGCGGCGCCACCTTTGCCGCTGCTGAACTCGTCGTCGCTGTCCACATCGCCATCGCTGTAGTCGCGCTCCTTCACGAAGCTCACCGGCCAGGACTTCTTCAGGAACTTCTTGCCCTGGTCCGTGAGGCTGAGGTTGCCATAGGTCTCGATGTCCTTGTGCAGGAAGCCGGCCACGTTCGCTTGGCGGATGATCGCCATATAGTGGTGGGCATCGTGGTCCTTGCCTGCGCCGTAACTCTCGAGCTTGTGCCCGTTGTAGTTCTTGATCTCACTGGTCTCGGTGCCCGTGAGCAGGTCGCAGATGAACTTCGCGCGATGCCGCTCCTTGCTTTCCTTCACGGCCTCCAGCACCAGTTCCAATCCTTCGGTGGCGTCGAAGGCCTCCTTCGGGTTGAGGCAATTGTCGCATGCCCCGCAGTTGTCGCCCGGTAGTTGTTCGCCGAAGTAATGCAGCAGGTATTTCCGGCGGCACATGCTGGTCTCGGCATAGCTCACGGTATCGGCCAGCAACTGCCGTCCGATCTCCTGTTCGGCCACGGGCTTGCCTTGCAGGAACTTCTCCAGCTTCTCAATGTCCTTGTAGCTATAGAAGGCCACGCATTTTCCTTCGCCGCCATCGCGACCTCCTCGTCCCGTCTCCTGGTAGTAGCTCTCGAGGCTCTTGGGAATGTCGTGGTGGATCACAAAGCGCACGTCGGGCTTGTCGATGCCCATGCCGAAGGCGATGGTGGCCACGATCACGTCCACATCCTCCATGAGGAAACGGTCCTGGTGATCGCCCCGTTGCGCGGCATCCATGCCGGCATGGTAGGGCAGGGCCTTAATGCCGTTCACGTTCAAGGTCATCGCGATCTCCTCCACCTTCTTGCGACTGAGGCAGTAGATGATGCCGCTCTTGCCGGCGTGCTGCTTGATGAACTTGGTGATCTCGCGGGCCACGTTCACCTTCGGGCGGATCTCGTAGTGAAGGTTGGGCCGGTTGAAGCTGGCCTTGAACACATTGGCGCCGGGAAGGTTCAGGTTCTTCAGGATGTCCTCCTGCACCTTTTCCGTTGCGGTTGCCGTGAGGGCGATCACCGGTACACGATCGATCTCGTCGAAGATGGTGCGCAACCGACGGTACTCGGGACGGAAGTCATGGCCCCATTCACTGATGCAGTGCGCTTCATCGATGGCGAAGAAGCTGATGGGGATGTCGCGCAGGAATTCGACGTTCTCCTTCTTGGTGAGCGACTCGGGGGCCACGTACAGGATCTTGGTGATGCCCCGCTTGATGTCCTGCTTCACGCGCTGCGCTTCTGTGCGCGAGAGCGAACTGTTGAGGAAGTGGGCCACCCCGTCCTCATTGCTGAAGCCCCGAAGGGCGTCCACCTGGTTCTTCATCAGCGCGATGAGCGGGCTCACGACGATCGCGGTCCCTTCGCTCATGAGCGCGGGGAGTTGATAGCAGAGGCTCTTGCCGCCGCCAGTGGGCATGATCACGAAGGTGCTCTTGCCGTCGAGAAGGCTCTGTACCACTGCCTCCTGCTCGCCTTTGAATTGCTTGAAACCGAAAAAGCGCTCAAGCGCTTCCTTGGGAGAAAGGTCTATGCTGGTCATGTCGATAAGCGTGGCTGCGGAGTCAGCCCTGATTTCTGAATTGAACGCTTAAAATTAGGTTGCCCGGTGCAATTGTCCAATGACACATTAACATGACTTTACAACAATCCGATCGGAGACCGGATCCACACCCTGTGAACTGTTGAGAACTGCTTGTGTCCATTTCGGTGATCCGAATGTCCGCAGCTATCTTTGGCCGCATGGGCTGAGGCCCGCGGATATGTCGCAGCCCGCCAAGGAAATGTCGTTCCTGGAGCACCTGGAGGAGCTCCGTTGGACCCTGGTCAGATCGGCCATCGCCGTTGCAGTGGGCATGGTGCTGATCTTCATCTATGTACAGGAAGTGTTCGAGCAGGTGGTGATGGCGCCCGCAAAGCCGGATTTCATCACCTACCGCTTCCTGTGCGCCGTGGGTCAGCGATCAGGGGTGGGGGATGCCTTCTGCGTTCAGGACATGGCCTTGCACATCCAGAACACCACCATGGAAGGCCAGTTCATGATGTCCTTCAGCATTGCTTTCACAGGCGGGCTCATCGCGGCTAGCCCCTTCGTCATCTGGCAGCTGTGGCGCTTCATCGCGCCAGGCCTCAAGCCCTCGGAGCGCGCCGCCGTGCAAGGCACCGTTTTCTATGTGATGCTCCTGTTCCTCCTGGGCACGGCCTTCGCGTATTATGTGCTGGCACCCATGAGCATCCAGTTCTTCTCCTCCTATTCCTTGAGCTCCACCGTGGAGAACAAGCCCACGCTCGACAGTTACATCGGTGTGCTGAACAGCTTCCTGCTCTGGACCGGACTGGTGTTCCAATTGCCCGTGGCCATGGTGTTCCTCGCCCGCATCGGGATCGTGGGTGCCGCCTTCCTGCGGCAGTACCGTAAGCATGCCATGGTCGTCATCCTCATCGTGGCGGCCGTGATCACGCCACCCGACGTGGTGAGCCAGATCGCCGTGACGTTGCCCTTGATCGCGCTGTATGAACTGAGCATTCTGCTCGCGGCCCGCACCGAACGTCGCCAACTCCGCATGGCCGGCGCAACAGCAACGCCCACCGTCCGTTGAACCACCCGATGCGCCCACGACCAATGATATCGCTGCGCTCTGCCCCTGCGATGCTCGCCGCCATGCTGGCGGTGGTGGCCCAGGCGCAGACCACGCGCATCACCGGCACCGTGACGGACGGCACCACCGGCGAGCCGCTGCCCTTCGTGAACATCGGCTTCGTCGACAGCCGCATCAGCACCAACACCGACCTCGACGGGCACTACCGGTTCGATACTTACTACGCGACCGACAGCTTGCGTGCCACGTGCATGGGCTACCGCACGCAGACGCTCGCAGTGAAGCGCGATCAGGCACAGGTGCTCGACCTGGTGATGCAGCCCGCCAGCGCCGACCTTGCCGAGGTGGTGGTGACCTATGTGGAGAACAGCGCCTTCGCCGTGCTCCGCCAGGTGGTGCGCAACAAGCCCGTGAACAACCGCGCCAAGCTGGCCGCCTACGAGTATGAGAGCTACAACAAGGTGGAGTTCGACCTGAACAACATCACCGAGGACTTCAAGAAGAAGAAGCTCTTCCGTGAGTTCGACTTCATCTTCGACTATGTGGACACCAGCATGGCCAAGGAGTCGCTGCCCATCTTCATGACCGAGACCCTGAGCGATGTGTACTACCGCCAGGAACCCAAGGTGCGCCGCGAAGTGATCCGCGCCAACAAGGTGAGCGGCATCGAGAACGAGAGCATCACACAGTTCATGGGGGACATGTACACCAACGTCAACGTGTACGACAACTTCCTCACCCTCTTCGGCAAGAACTTCGTGAGCCCCATCGCCGATGGCGGAAAGCAGTATTACGACTACCTGTTGTTGGACAGCAACTGGGTGGGCCGCAACTGGTGCTATCGCATCACCTTCAAGCCCAAGCACAAGCAGCAGCTCTGCTTCATGGGCGAGATGTGGATCAACGACACCAGCTTCGCTGTGCGCCGCATCGAGGCGGGCATCGCTCCGGGCACCAACCTCAACTTCGTTCAGGACCTGCAGGTGAAACAGGAGTATGATGAGGTGGACCATGAGGTGTGGATGCTCACCAAGGACCAGCTGATCGTGGACCTGAATCCACTGAACGACGGCAAGAAGCCCAAGGACAACCCGCTCCAGGGATTCTACGGACGGCGAACGGCCACCTACAGGAACTTCCTGATCAACAAGCCCCGTGAGGACTCCTATTACGCAGGGCCGGGAGAGGTGGTGGTCGAGATCGATCCGCTGAGCCTCAGTGCCGATTATTGGGATCAGCACCGCCATACGCAGTTGAGCAAGCGGGAGAATGATATCTACCACATGGTGGATACCATGAAGACCATCCCCAAGTTCAAGACCTACCTGGACATCATCACCACCGTTGTCACGGGCTACTACAAACTGGGACAGGTGGAGCTGGGGCCGTATTTCAACATGTACAGTTTCAACCCGGTGGAAGGTAGCCGCTTCCGCATGGGCCTGCGGACCAGCGATGCGTTCAGCAAACGCGTGGAATATGAAGGCTTCCTGGCCTATGGCACCAAGGACCGCGAGTTCAAGTACGGCCTGGGAGGGCGCGGTTTCATCACCCGCGATCCACGTCAGTTGCTCGGCTTCTATTACACGCACGATGTGGAACAGCTCGGGCAGAGCATCAGTGCGTTCCGGCAGGACAACATCCTCAGCAGCGCCTTCCGCCGCACGCCCAACACCAAGCTCACCCTGGTGGACGAGTTCAAGCTCACGTACGAACGCGAATGGTTCCAAGGCCTGAGCAACACGCTGCTGGTGCGCTACCGCACGCTCTTCGCGCGAGGTGACCTGGAATACCTGCGACAGATAGAAGCCTCGCCGGAACCGATCACGGTGAACTCCATCCGCACCTTTGAGGTGGCCCTTAACACGCGCTTCGCCTTCCGCGAGAAATATGCCAGCGGCACGTTCCGGCGCGTGGCCCTGCGGTCCAAGTATCCGGTGTTCGAACTACACACCGCCTTCGGTCTTCCCAACCTCTTCGCCAGCCAGTACGAATACCGGAAAGTTGTGTTCCACATCGATCAACGTGTGGCCGTGGGGGCGTTCGGCAACCTGCGCTACACCGTGGAGGCCGGACAGATCTGGGGTCGGTTGCCCTATCCGCTGCTCATCCTGCATCCGGGCAACGAGACCTTCTATTACGACGATGGCGCCTACAACACCATGAACTACTTCGAGTTCATCAGCGATCGCTACGCAAGCCTGTGGCTCGAGCAGCATTTCGATGGGTTCTTCTTCAACCGTATTCCGGCCTTCCGCCGGTTGAAATGGCGGGAGGTGATCGGGGTGAAGGCGCTCATCGGTTCGCTGGAGGACAAACACTTCGAGGAACTCGTGCTGCTACCCGTGATGAACCGGCTGGACCAGGGTGCGTTCATGGAGGCCAGCGCCGGCGTGGAGAACATCTTCAAGGTGCTCCGCGTGGACGGCGTTTGGCGGCTCAGTTACCTTGATCTTCCCAACGCATCGCCTTTCGCGCTCCGCGCAAAACTCACCATCAATTTCTGATGCTCCACGCGAGGGACCTGATCAAACGGTACAAGGGACGCACGGTGGTGGGAGGTGTCAGCGTGGACGTGCGCCAGGGTGAGATCGTGGGGTTGCTCGGACCGAACGGTGCCGGCAAGACCACCACGTTCTACATGATCACGGGACTCGTGCGGCCCAACAGTGGCCATGTGTATCTGGGTGATGTGGAGATCACCGACCTGCCGATGTACAAGCGTGCGCAGCTGGGGATCGGTTACCTCCCCCAGGAGGCCAGTGTGTTCCGCAAGCTCAGCGTGGAGGACAACATCCGCGCGATATTGGAGCTCACCGGTCTCAGCAAACAACAGCAGTCCCATCGCCTGGAGCAATTGCTCGGCGAATTCGGGTTGGAACACGTCCGGAAGAACATGGGCGATGTGTTGTCCGGTGGGGAGCGCCGCCGCACCGAGATCGCCCGCGCCCTGGCCACGGAGCCCAAGTTCATCCTGCTCGACGAACCGTTCGCAGGCGTGGATCCCATCGCCGTGGAGGATATCCAGAGCATCGTGAGCAAATTGAAGGAACGCAACATCGGCGTGCTGATCACCGATCACAATGTGCAGGAGACCCTGAGCATCACCGATCGCGCCTACCTGCTCTTCGAGGGCAAGATCCTCAAGCAGGGCACCGCCGAGGAACTCGCGGCGGATGAACAGGTGCGCAAGGTGTATCTCGGACAGAACTTCGAGCTGAGGCGGACGATCAGGAATTAGGAGATCGGGGTCGTTCCCTTGCCTGATCCTTCAGTCCAATTCCTAATTGTTCATTTCCTCCACATGGAAGCTGTACTTCTCCATGATCTGGTTGGCCAGTAACTTCTTGCAGGCCTCGTCCACCTTGGCTTCCGCAGCTTTCTTATCAGCGGCCTCCACGTGCAGGGTGATGTGCTTTCCAATGCGCACGCCGGTGATCTCCGGCAGTCCCAGGTTGTTCATGCTCCCGGTAACGGCCTTGCCCTGTGGGTCCAGCAGGTTATCGTGAGGCATCACATCGATGTGGGCGCGATAGGTCTTCATGTGTGGATCGGTCTCGGACAAAGGTTGCAACAATGTGGATCTGGGCGATGGTCCCGACCGGCGGGGGGGTCAACATTCAGGTCCTTGCGGCGGGGAAGAGCCTGCCCCACAGGGGGCTAAGGACATACAGTCCGAGGATAACGGGGATGGCCGGGATGCCCAACGCGATCACCAGGATGGCCCCAGCGGAAATGAGGAGGAAGATGACCTCGTTCCCCCGCCATTTCCCACTGCTGAACTTCAGGCTGGGAAGGGGTAGTTCGGACAGCATGAAGGCGCCCAGCACCACGCTCAGGCCCAAGAGCACCGCAGGCATGGTGAACAGCGCCACCGCCCAGGCCCCGGGCCACTGGCGCATGGGCGCGGACCACGGTTCGTAGCCCTCCGCGATCAGCACCAGACTCGCCCAGAACAGGCCGTTCGCGGGGGTGGGCAATCCCAGGAATCCGACGGTCTGCCGCGTGTCGATGTTGAATTTGGCGAGGCGCCACGCCGAGCAGATGGACATGATCACCGCCGTGGCCCAGGGCATCCAGTGGTCGTGGCTGTGGGCTGCCAACCAAGGCGTTGTGCGGTGGAACACGATGACCGCCGGTGCAAGGCCGAAGCTCACCACATCGGCCATGCTGTCCAACTGGGCGCCCAACGGCGTTCCGCCGCCCAAGGCCCGCGCGGCCAGCCCGTCGAACACATCGAAGAGCGCGGCCAGGAACAACAGCCCACAGGCGATCGTTAACTGTCCGTGCGAGGCCAGCAGGACCGCCCCCACACCGCAGGCTAAGTTCGCCGTGGTCAACAGGTCGGGAATGCGGGGAAGGCGTGCCACGTGGTGTTCCGTCAGGCCTCGGTCCGTGTCCTGACGGGCCGAAGTTCAGGTAAATTTCGAGCAATAAACGAGGCCACCTTCAGTTAGTTGTTGCGTCATTCAACCGATCATATGAGGAACAAGGCTTTGAAAGTCAGGAAAGGCGTGTGTGCCGCTGCGCTGGGGACGTTGGTGGTGATGGGCGCGCGTGCGCAGGACGCACCGAAATACAGCAATGAATTCCTCGCCATCGGGGTGGGTGCACGCGCGTTGGGCATGGGCTACGCCTACACCGCGCCGGTGAACGACGTTACCGCGGGCTACTGGAACCCTGCCGGCCTCATGGGCATCCGCAGCGACCTGCAGGTGGGGGCCATGCACAGCGAGTACTTCGCCGGCATCGCCAAGTACGACTACGTGGGCCTGGGCAAACGCATCGACAGCACCAGTGCCATCGCCTTCTCCGTCATCCGCTTCGGGGTGGACAACATCCCGAACACCACGGAGCTGATCGACAACAACGGCAATCTCGATTATAACCGCATCACCTCCTTCACCGCCGCCGACCACGCCTTCATCATCAGCTATGCCCGGAAGATGAACGTGCCCGGCCTGCGCGTTGGCGCCAACGTGAAGGTGGTCTACCGCAAGGTGGGTCCCTTTGCCAAGGCCTGGGGATTCGGCCTGGATGCTGGAGCGCAGTATGAGCGGGGAAGATGGCGCCTGAGCGCCATGGCCCGCGATGTCACCAGCACCTTCAACGCCTGGAGCTACAGCCTGGACCAACGCACCCGGGATGTGTTCGCCCAGACCGGCAATGAGCTTCCGGTGAACGGGCTGGAAGTGACCCTGCCCCGGTTGGTGCTGGGCGCCGCCCACGAATTCAAGGTGGGTCCGAAGGTGAACATCATCGCTTCGCTCGATGTGGAGAGCACCTTCGATGGTGAGCGCAACACCGTGCTCGCCAGTTCGCTCTGGAGCGGCGACCCGCGGCTCGGTGTGGAGGTCGGCTACGCGCGCGTGGTGTTCCTGCGCGGAGGTATCAACAACATGCAGTACATCACCGAGATCGATGGCACCCGCACCCTCGACTTCCAACCCAACATCGGGGTGGGCCTGAAGATCAAGAGCCTGGCGTTGGACTATGCGCTCACCAACATCGGGCAGACGGGTGTTTCCCTGGTGTCGAACGTGTTCTCATTGCGCTTTGACCTCTTCAAACCCAAGGCCTCATGAGGCGACTGTTACTCCCGCTCCTCTCATTGCTACCCTTCGCTGGCGCGTTGGCCCAGCCGTTCGGCAATGAGTGGATCAATTACGGTGCCCAGTATTGGTCGTTCTGGGTGGGCACACCTCCTGGCTCGCCGTCCGTCTACCCCATGGAGGGCCTTTGGCGGATCGATAGCACCACGTTGGCCAATGCAGGGTTTCCGGTGGCCACGGTGGATGCTCGGACCATCCAGGTCTTCGGTCGGGAGAAACAGGTGCCCGTGTACTTCCCGGGTGATTCCGATGGTGTGTTCAACGGCACGGACTTCATGGAGTTCTATGTGCCGAAGAACGATTCGTGGCTGGATTCCGCTCTGTGGGATGATCCCGAGCATATCAATAATCCATACTACTCCATCATTGGCGATAGCCTCCAATATTTCGTCACATACAACTCCAGCCCCGAGGTGCTGCGGGTCATTGACCGGGCACCGGGCAACTACTATCCTGTACCGGAAAGGCCTTGGTATTGGTCGGAATCGATCTATGCCACCACACCGTTCTATCGCAAGGGCAAACGGGATGTGATCGGCATCACCACCTCCACAACCGGTGATGGAGAAGGCTATTTCGGATTTGACTGGGTGAACGATGGACCCGGAAGCAACAGCAATGATGGTCCCTTCACCATCGGTGTGCCGGTACCTTTTTTCTGGGATGTGATGAGTCACGATACGGTGTGGACGGACATTGTGGTGGCGGGGACGAACTCGGCAAGCAACCAGGCTGATGTTGACCATCATCTTCGGATCACGGCAGGTAACTCACCATACCAGATCGACACGATATGGAAAGGTGAAAAGACCCTGAAGTTCCGTATCCCGCTGGTATACCCCATGGTCGGCGGGGTCACCAACGTGGTCTTCGACATCCGGCACGACCTTCCGAACCTGCCCGCCGACTATCCTGACCGTCAGGCCCTGGCCTATATCCGAATGGTCCATCAGCATCGGTTCACCGGATTCGAGAGCGAGGACATACACATGTGGCTGCCCAACGAGGCGCAGGAGGCCCATGTCAGTTACCCCACGGCATCCACGGTGCTGTATGTTTTCGGCGATACTGTGAAGCGCATCGTACCTGAATACTTCAACGGTACATACCATGCGCTCATACCCACTGATGCCGCGAATGACAGCACACATGTGTACCAGTCCAGGATACAGAACATCCGTCCGGTGCAGGCCCTTTACCCGGTAAATGGGAATGGCACCTTTCGCGACTTCGCCGCAACGAACATTGACAGCGCGTTGGTGATCGTGACGCATCCCAAGTTGATGGACGGCGCAACGCAGTATGCGAACTACCGCCAGAACATTTCCTACAACCACTACAACACCCTGGTGGCCGACGTGAAGGAGCTGTACCAGCAGTTCGGCGGCGGCATCCTCCGGCACCCGCTCGGCATCCGGCGCTTCATGGGCTATTTGTTGGACCGCTTCGACACTCCGCCGCAGGGCTTGTTCCTCATCGGGAAATCCACCCAGTCGGCCAAGATCGGCAATGGCGAGAATTCGGGATATCGCAGCCCCACGGTGGGAGATTCGCTCGTGCGGCGCATGTGCCTGGTGCCGTCCATGGGCTTTCCGCCAAGCGATGAGCTCTTCACCCTGGGCCTGTCCGGCTATCCATGGGACCTGACCATTCCGGTGGGTCGCTTGGCCGCTCAGACGAACCAGCAGGTGCTGGACTACCTGGACAAGATGCAGCAACTCGAAAGTGAGCAGGAGACACCCGCAGCTTGGATGAAGAACATCCTTCATTTCCGGGGTGGCTTCACACCGGATGAGGTGCAACTGTTCGACAACTTCCTCGAAGGCTATCGGGCCACCGCCGAAGCCCCCTGTTTCATGGGGCGTGTCACCAAGTTCGTGAAGAACCCGGATGAACTCATCTCACAGGCCGCGGCGGACAGTGTATACAACCTGGTGCAGGAGGGCGTAACGCTCATGACCTTCTTCGCGCATGCCAGCGGCGGTGGGTTCGACATCACCATCGACCAGCCTGGTAACTATGAATGGAACGGACACTACCCGGTGATGATCGGCAATTCCTGCTACACGGGCAATTTCCATCTGCCGAGCTCGGGCAGCGCCAGTGAGCAGTTCGTCCTCTCGCCCGATGCCGGCGCCATCGCCTTCCTCGCTTCCACGGACCTGGGCGTTACGGGGTACCTCTACGGCCTTACGAGCAACTTCTATCGGAGCTTCAGCCAGGCGAATTATGGCAGAAGCATCGGCCGGCACATCCAGTACCTCGATTCCGTGGCGTTGAACGTCAACAGCCCGTCGATCGCCGATCTGAGCTCGGTGCAGCAGTTCGCCCTGCACGGCGACCCAACGGTGATCATGAACTCACCGGCATTACCCGATATCGAGTTGAATGCGGCCGATGTCCGCATCCTTCCAGATCCCGTTACCGCGGACGTCGACAGTTTCCAGGTGGTGGTGACCCTGCGCAATACCGGGGCGTGCATCAATACCCCCTTCTCCGTGGCCGTGGAACGCCGGATGGTGGAGGAGAACATCCAGCTTCAGCCCGTGATACAGCAGCACTATATGCTGCAATGGCAGGATACCCTCCTGTTCACGCTGCCCGTGCTGGTGGATAGCGGCGGCATCGGACTCAACACCCTATCGGTGCGCGTTGACCTTGATCCGGACGCGGTGAACGAGGTGGAGGATGTGACCAACAATGAAGTGCAGGTGCCCATGTTGATCACCACAGGGGACCTGTTGCCGGTGGACCCGTTCAACTTCGCCATCACCGATGATCCCGCGCCACAACTGCAGGCCAGCACAGGCGATCCGTTCGCTCCTGTACGTACGTACGTGATCCAGATCGATACCACCGATCTGTACAACAGTCCCGTGATGGAGCAGACCACCATCAGCGCGCCCGGCGGGGTGGTGTCCTGGCAGCCACCGACGATCTACAACCTCAATGCCACGCAGGACAGCCTGGTGTACTATTGGCGTTGTTCGGTGGACAGCGCGGGCAACGGAGGCTACGAATGGCATGAGTTCTCCTTCCAGTGCATCCCGGGACGCAAGGGGTGGGGCCAGGCGCACTACTTCCAGTTCAAGGACAACGTCTACAACAACATCGTGTACGACCGTCCAGAGCGTGACTATGATTTCTACACCGGCGCAAGGCAGATCGGTTGTGTGGTGCGGGGGAACAGCCCGGCCATCTGCAAATGGACCAAGGACCTGCAGGTGCAGGAGGGGGGCGTGTGTGGCAACAACCCCGCACTGCATGTGGCCGTGATCGATCCCGATGATTTTATTCCTTGGAAGACCCGATGGCAGGGTACCGGACATTTCCTGAACGCAGATAATGACGAGGGCGGTGGTGGGCTGTGCGTGATCGGTTATCGACCTCAGAAGGTCTTCATCTTCAAACAGGACAATCCCCTTCGGTTGACCGCATTGGCAAATGCCCTCGACGATTCCATCCCCAATGGCTCCTACATTCTCATCTATACCTACCGGGCCCTTATGTGGGACCTTGTCGGGCCGAGCCCCGTGCATCAGGAACTGATCGATCTGGGCGCCACGGATTACGCCAGTGGTGCGGTGCCCGATTCCGTGCCCTACATCTTCTTCTGCCAGAAAGGCAACACCACTTACAACCAGGAGATCTACGGGACCACCCTGACCTCCGACATCAGCATGTCGGCCTACCTGCCGGTCACAGGGAATTATGGCAACATCGATGCGCCGGCCACAGGGCCCTTCCTGAACTGGCAGGCCCTGCATTGGCAGATGGAACCCAACGTGCCGTCTGACAGTGCCACCATCACGCTCTCCAAAGTGGATGACTTCGGCAACCGGACACCCCTCCTCACCCGCCCATCGGCGTCCCTAGATTCCATCGACCTGGTGGCGGAAGGGATCTCCCAGCAGGACCTCGAACGCCTGCAGCTACAGGCCCACCTGTTCACCGATACGGTGTTCACCGATCCCAAGCCCGCACAGCCGGTCCGCTGGCAACTCGTGGGTTCGCCCTCGCCGGAATGTGCCATCGACCCACCGCTGGGGTACTATGTATCCGTGGACAGCCTCTTCGAAGGCCAGACGGCCAAGGTGATGGTGGCGGTGCACAACATCAGCGATGTGCCGATGGATAGCCTGCTGGTCGGCGCCTGGGTGGTGGATGGGGATAATGTGCGGACCAACGTGCATTACAAACGCAACGCCCCGCTTCCCGTTGGCGGCGTGTTGCTCGATACCATCGCATTCGACCTTGCAGGCTTCGGCGGCAACAACGCGCTGGTGATCGAGGCCAATCCGCGCGATACCCTCACCAACGTCTATGACCAGCGTGAGATGTACCACTTCAACAACATCGCCACGCTTCGTTTTGAAACGCTCCGCGACCTGGAGAACCCCGTGCTCGACGCCACCTTCGACGGCATGCACATCCTCGACGGCGACATCGTGAGCGCCCGCCCGGAGATCCGCATCACGCTGGATGACGAGAACGAGAGCCTGCTGCTTGATAGCCCGGCGGATACGGCCAACATCAAGATGTTCCTGCTCCGTCCCGGATCCACCCAACTGGACCAGTTGTACTACTACGAGAACGGTGTGGAGCAGCTCCAGTTCATTCCCGCCGATGGCACCGCGAATGTGTGCCATGTGCTATACCGGCCGGTGTTCGCTCAGGATGGCGTCTACACCCTGATCGCCCGCGCCAAGGACAAGAGCAGTAATTCCAGCGGTGATCACGACCTCACCATCAAGTTCGAGGTGGTGAACAAGCCCACCATCACCGAAGTGCTCAACTACCCGAACCCGTTCACCACCAGCACGCGCTTCGTGTTCACGCTCACCGGCAGTGAAACGCCCACCGCCATGCGCATCCGCATCATGACCGTGAGCGGGCGTGTGGTGCGCGAGATCGGCCTCGATGAGATCGGTCCGCTGCGAGTGGGCCGCAACATCTCCGAATTCGCATGGGACGGCACTGATCAGTTCGGCGACAAGCTGGCGCGCGGAGTCTATCTCTACCAAGTGCTGGCCCAGCTGAACGGCGAGGACATCGAGTACCGCGAGACCACCGCAGGGCAGTACTTCACCAAGGGCTTCGGCAAGATGTACCTGCTGCGGTAGTCGCAGCATCGGCCGGTGATGACGGAACGCCGTACGCTTCGCTGGGTCATCGGTGCGGCCTACGTTGCACTTGTGCTCGCCCTTGCAGCGCGTGGTCATGTGCTGGCCGACAAGGAAGCGCTGAAGTACGTGGGATGCGCGCAGGACGTCTTGCGGGGAGATCTGCACGACCTCTTTGGAAACTACCTGAAATACGGTACATACGTCCTTTTCCTCCTGCCCTTTGTGGCCATGGGGCTCACGGCATGGGCGGTGGTGGCCCAGGCGCTACTGGCCGTGGCCGCTGCCTTCGCTGCCGCCCGGTTCGTGGAACGCATCAGCACCGAACGACGCGCGGGTGACCTGGCCTTTGCGCTTCTGCTGGCCTGCATCCCATTTCAACAATGGGTGCTTGCACTGTACACCGAATCCTTCTTCGCCAGCATTGCGGTGCTCTTCCTCGAACGCGTAACGCGACCCGGGCGTTTGGATGTGATCGGCATCTTGTTGGCGTTGATCCTGGTGTTCGCCCGTCCAATGGGCATGTTGTTCGTTGGGCCGGCCATGCTGTGGAAGCTGACCGCTCAATTATCCGTTCCATGGCCACAGGTGCTACGGAACACGGGCTACGTGTTGGTGCTGCTGGTGGCCATTTCGTTGCCCGGCATTGCACGTGACCAGCTCGCTCCCATTGTGGAAGGTCACGTCATCTGCGGCTTTCCGGAACTTCCCGGGACGATGGACGACTTTCACGGAAGCAGCATCCTCGATGCGCAGATCAGCCTTGTGCAACGCTCACCGGCTTACGCCATCGGCCTGTTCTCCCGTCGCGTCGGCTCGCTGTTCACACTGACACGCTCGTATTACTCCACAGCGCACAACGCCTTCCTTGCTGTCCATTATTCCCTGTTGTTGCTAGCGCTGTATGGCTGGTGGCGCGGGCGTCATCACACCGTCATGGGGCTTATCGCGGTGGTGCTCGTGTTGAATACTCTGCTGGTGGGCCTTACGCATGACGAATGGAGCGGCCGCTTCCTGGTGCCCCTGTGGCCGCTGATCTTGATGATGGCCGCGTTTGGTGTGGGCGACATTTGGAAGGAACGTCGCCTGCGCTTCTGAATCCAGCATCGCGCTTGGGCCACCTACATTCGTCCGCCATGCGGAACCGCCGCTATTACGTGTTCAGTGCCGTTGCCACAGGGTTGTTGCTGGCCTTCAGCTGGCCCGCCAATGGTGGGCTGGTGCCGCTGATCTTCCTGGCGTGGGTGCCTTTGTTGCTGGCTGAGGAACGCTTCGCCACCAGCGACAAGCACGCGCGCCCCGCGCATTTCATGCCCTACGTCCTGCTGGCCGTTGCCGTCTGGAACGCGCTCACCACGTGGTGGCTGTTCTGTGTGAGCGGCCCCATGGGTTCGCGTCTGTTCTCCGTGATCGGTCCGAACGTGGGCAACGACCTGCTGATGTGCCTGCCCTGGCTGGTGATGCGTTGGGCGCGATGGTCCATGCGCGGTGATCGTGTGCGCGTGGTGCTGGTGGTGGCCTGGATCGCCTTCGAGCGCTTCCACATGAACTGGGATCTCAGTTGGCCGTGGCTCACGCTGGGCAACGTCTTCGCCCAGCACATCGCGTGGGTGCAGTGGTACGAGTTCACCGGGCATCTGGGCGGCTCGGTGTGGGTGTGGGTGGTGAACCTGCTGTGCGTTGGATGGATCATCGGTCCGCCCGAACGCCGCCGCCAACGCGCGCTTTCAACGGCCCTTGTGATCCTGGTGCCGTTCTCGGCATCGTTGTTCCGCTATTACACGTTCGAGGAGAAGGGCGTGCCCACGGAGGTCGTCGTGGTACAACCCTGCATCGACCCCTACAACGAGAAGTTCGACACCGATCCGCTGGTGCAATTGGACACCATGCTGATGCAGGCCGAGGTGTTGATGACCCCCGCGACCGCCTTGGTCATGATGCCGGAGACCTCGCTCCAGGAGCCACCACGACTGCAAGAGGATCATGGTCGCTTGATCTTCAGCGGACTGTGGGAGAATGACCTGGAGGCCTCGGCGAGCGTGCAGCGCATCCGCGCGTTCCTGGCCAGGCACCCCGGTGCGACCTTGGTCACGGGCATGTCCTCCGCCTATCTCCATCCCGCAGGGGCTGAACTGCCCGTGTCGGCTCACCTGATGGAAAACCTGGGCCGGGGCTTCGATTCGTACAACGCGGCCTTGCTTGTGCGTCCCGATGGTTCGGTGGAACCTTATCACAAGAGCAAACTGGTACCCGGTGTGGAACTGCTTCCGTTCGAGGAAGTGATCGGTCCGCTCGCCGGTACCGTTTCGCTCGACCTCGGCGGAACCACGGGCAGCCTCGGCGTGCAGGACGAACGCGAGGTGCTGGCCACGCCGGACGGCCGCGTGAAGCTCGCCCCGATCATCTGCTACGAAAGCATCTATGGCGATCACGTGGCCGCCCACGTACGCAACGGCGCCACCTTGTTGGGCATCATGACCAATGATGGATGGTGGGATGATTCGCCCGCGTACAAGCAGCACCTGGCCTATGGACGGCTGCGCGCCGTGGAGACCCGCCGCGCCATTGCGCGTTCGGCCAACACGGGCATCAGTTGTTTCATCGACCAGCGGGGCGACGTGCATGAGGCCACGCCGTGGTGGGTGCCCGATGCCCGCCGCATGACCCTGCTGGCACGCACCGACCTCACCTTCTTCGTGCGCACGGGCGACCTCATTGGGTCGGGTGCATCGTGGGGCTGCCTCTTCATCATCGTGCTCATGTTGGTGCAGCGGCTTCGTCGTCGCCTTACGCGGGCGTGACCTTGCGTGAGGAACTTCGCGGCTAGTTTCGCGCCACGAACGATCGATACGGACCGTTCAACTGGAACGGCCACCCAGAACGAAATAGCACGCTGCGTGTTCCATACGTCATGAGCATTTCCCCTCACACCGGCGTTCTCCTGATGAACGTGGGCACACCGGACAGCCCCGCGACATCCGACGTGCGTCGTTACTTGAAGCAGTTCCTTGGCGATGGTCGCGTGATCGACCTGCGCTGGGTCGGCCGGAAACTGTTGGTGAACGGCATCATCGCCCCCTTCCGCGCCCCCAAGAGCGCCAAGGCCTATCGCAAGCTCTGGACGGAAAAGGGTTCGCCCCTGATAGTTCATGGCAATGCCCTCTGTGATGGACTTCAGGCGAAGTTGGGCCCCGCGTTCAGGGTGGTGCTGGCCATGAGCTACCAGAACCCGTCCATGCACGATGCGCTCAATGAGTTGCGGCTCGCTGGTGTGCAACGCATCATTCTCGTCCCCCTCTATCCGCAATACGCCTCCTCATCTACAGGGGCTTCGCTTCAGGCGGCCATGACGGAGATCGCGCAATGGAACGACGTTCCGCCCGTGGCCGTGGTGCCTCCGTTCCACAACGATGAAGGTTACCTCCGGTCATTCACGGAGCGCATCATGGCCAGCCGGCCGGATACCTTCGACCATGTGCTCTTCAGTTTCCACGGGCTGCCGGACCGGCACATCCAACGCTCACATACGCCCTGCGCCGACTTCCTCACGCGCAACGTGAAACCCGATCAGGTGGAAGGCTGCCCATGTGAACGCGGTGCCTACGATGCGTATCCGACCTGCTACAAGATGCAATGCCATGCCACAGCCCGTGCATTGGCACAGCGCTGCGGGCTGAAGGACGGCGGATGGTCGGTGGGCTTTCAAAGCCGGCTGGACCAGCAGTGGGTGAAACCGTTCAGCGACAAACTGGTGGAGGACTTCGGAAAGCGCGGCATGAAGCGCCTGCTGGTGACCAGTCCGGCCTTTGTGGCCGATTGTCTGGAGACCACCGTGGAGATCGGTGAGGAGTACCTCGAGGTCTTCCATGAACACGGCGGCGAACAGCTCGAACTGGTGCCCAGCCTCAACGCCTCTTCCACCTGGGTGGATGCCTTGTCCGCCTTGGTGCGTAAGCAGGCGAACTGAAAAAGGAAAGGGCCGCCACCGGCAGCCCTTTCATATTTCGTTGATCGACGGTCAGTGCAGGAACACCCGGCGCGTCATCACGTTGCTTTCGTTCTGCAAGGTCACCACATACACGCCGGAAGCGATGCCGGCCTTGCTGAGCGTGATGGACGTGATACCCTTGTTGATCGCTTGCGAAGCGCGGGATACCATCACCTTGCCCTGAGCATCGCTCAGGGTGATGTCGTACACGTTCTCGTCCGTGGAACTCACGACCACGTTCAGCATGTCGCCATCGTCCCAGCTGTTCACGATCTGGGTGGAGTTCACATCGCAACCGGCGGCCACCACATCATAGGTCTGCGTGTTGCCGCCGAGGTCCGCCTGCACCAACCGGTAGTAGGCCAGGCCGTTCGTGTTCTCGTCAACAAAGCTGTAGTTCCTGTTCTGCGTGCTGTTGCCAGCGGCCTCCAGGCGGCCGATCTCCATCCACTCCTGTCCGTCGAGGCTCTTCTCGATCGCGAAGTATTCCGAATTACGCTCGGTGGCCGTGCTCCAGGTGAGCTTCACGTCCTTGCCGTCGCACACGCCGGCCCACGAGGTGAGCTCGATGGGCAGCGGAGCGCTCCGGGTGGTGAGGGTCCAGGCCCGGAAGAAGTTGGCTCCGCTGACCACAACACCATCCACCTCACCAGCTCCGGCCAGCGGAGACCAAGTTGAAGTGAGGAATTGTACATCCCCCCATTGGTTCACGCTGGTATTGAAGCGTTGGGCGCTGAGGTCGGTACTGCCCGCCACGATGGCATCCGTACCGCCTAAGGCCACGGCGTCAAGATCCGTGTTACGGTGTACAAAGGTCAGGGTGCATGTAGGGGCAACTGCGTAATTGGTCCACAAGCCAGCATTCGCCTCCTGGGGATCAACATTCCAAAAACGGTTCACGGCGTTCAACGAGTTGTTCGGCAGGCCGGTGAAATAGTCGTTCATGTGGGTCACACCGACGGAGGCCATGTACAAGGTGTTATCCCAATCCTGGCTGGTAGGGGTGATCGGTCCGCCCCAAGCGTTCACGTTCTGGTAGGGTACCGAATTGTATGTGCTGAAGACCATGGACCCTGTTCCTCCACCCGCAGCCTTGGACAGGGTGAAGGGCATCGCTGCGTTCAGGTTGTCGGCATAAGGAATGGTATAGACCCCGGCCGTATTGCCAATGGCCCAGCGGATCTTGTTCTGTTCCGCTTCGCTGCGGATCACGCCCAAACCACCTGGATAGGCGGCTTGGTTGGCAGGTTGATACCAGATCCCATCCGGGTTCGGGTTGTCGATCACGATGTACGCCCCTTCATTGTTATACACCCCGGCCGTCATGGGCGAAGGGTTGTATACGATGTAGGGCTGCACGCCCAAGGTGCCGTTGAGCACGAGCCGCGCATTCTGGCCTAAGGCCACTTGCGCGATCGCAGCAACAAGAAGGAAGAGTACAGGTTTCTTCATGGCAGCGTCAAATGTAATTGAAGCACTGGCGGTTGACAAGGCCGCATGTACCTCTCTCATGCCTCGCGAGGAAGCCTGAGCCTTGGAACTCAAAGATAGGCCACGGACACACAGGGTCCACCGCTTGGGGCAGGGTAATGGAGAGCGCGGAAGTTCCGGCCGGCGACCCGTGGTTCACGGTGGCATGACGAAGCTGGTAGGGAGGGGTTGCCCCCGAGGGGATAACTTGGCGGCTTTCAGTTATTAACAGTGGTCCACTATACCTGCCCAGCGCCCGTTGCAACCCTGAATTGGCGGGCACTTTGGCCGTTCCCCCGGGTCATGGCCAAGCGTGTGGCCGATAGGGCCGAATGGTTCATCGGGTGGAGCAGGGCCATGGCTTCGGCGGATCCCTCCATGTCCGGGCTGGGCGCCGGCCACCTGGCCTTCGGTTGGGACCAAGGGGCGGACCACTGGCCAGGCCGGCACCCCCAAACGGACGGACTCGGGGCCTTTCAGTGGTTCACACCCGAGGCGTGGGTCCATATCAAGTACGGACGCGCTGTGCTGTACGCCAATGCCGCTGGGATGGATGATGCAAAGGCCACCTTGGCCCAATTGACCGGTCCGGCCACGGCGAACGCGCTTCGCTCAAGTGGTTATTGGACCTGCGACACTTCCCGCGCGCAGTATCTGGCCCACGTCCACCGCTTGAAGGCCCACATCCAGCGCGGCGACATCTATGAGGTGAACTATTGCATCCGCCGCAGGGCCAGCCTCCCCGACCTGGATCCCTTTGATGCCTTCGGGGCCTTGTTGCACCGCACCGATGCCCCCTTTGCATGCTTTTACCGGCTGGGCGACCGCTTCGCGCTGGGCATGAGCCCTGAGCGTTTCCTGCGCGTGGAAGGCGACCGGGTGATCACCCAGCCGATGAAGGGCACCATCCGCCGGTCAGCGGACGCGAAGGAGGACGCCGCTCTGGCCATTGCATTGGCAACAAGTGCCAAGGAACGCAGTGAGAATATCATGGCCGTGGATGTGGCCCGCAATGACCTGAGCCGGGTGGCGGCCTCCCGGTCCGTGCACGTGGATGAACTCTGCCACGTGCATCCGTATGGTGGTGTGCATCAGATGGTGAGCACCGTGTCCGCCCGCTTGCGTGCCGGCCTCGGTGCTTGGGAGGCCGTGCGCGCCACGTTTCCCATGGCCAGCATGACCGGTGCCCCCAAGCTGCGCGCGCTGCAGCTCATCGACGAAGCGGAGGATCAAGCCCGGGGCCTCTATAGCGGCGCCATGGGTTTTCAGCTGCCCGACGGGACCTTGGACCTGCACGTGGTGATCCGCACCCTCATCTTCGACGCCGCCACGGGCCAGGCCTCGCTCATCACCGGCAGCGCGATCACGGCCCTGAGCGATCCGGCCATGGAATGGGCGGAGTGTGAATTGAAGGCGAACAGCATCATCAACGCCCTGCAGCATGTTGGATGAGGTGCGGCGGTACATCCGTCGTGAGAAGCTGCTGACATCGGGCGAACCGGTGCGCGTGGCCGTAAGTGGCGGGGTGGACAGCATGACGCTGTTGCATGTGCTGCTGGAGCTGGGCCATCCCTGCTCGGTGGTGCACGTGGACCATGGCCTGCGGGGGGAGGCCAGCGACGGCGACCGGCTGTTCGTGGAGGCCCAATGCGCCGCGCGGAGCATCCCTTTCCAAGCCATGCAGGTACGACCCGCGGACCGGGCCGATGCATCCGGCATTTCTACGCAGATGGCCGCACGCGAGCTGCGCTATCAGGCCTTTGACCGCCTGTATGGTGCGCAACCGATGCCCATGGCCCTGGGACACCACGCCGACGATGCGGTGGAGACCTTGTTCCTGCATCTGCTTCGCGGCACCGGCGCACGCGGCTGGTCCACCATCCCGGCCCGCAACGGAGCCTTCGTACGTCCCCTGCTCTGTGTGGACCGCGCGAGGATCGCGGAGTATGCACGCGTGCATGCCATCCCCTTTCGCGAGGATGCCAGCAACCAGGATCCCAAGTACCTCCGCAATCGGATCAGGCACACGTTGCTGCCCTTGCTGGAGGAGCTGAGGCCGGGTGCGCAACAGGCCATTGCCCGCTCGGTGGACGTGCTGGGCGACCTGGAACACGCTGCCCGCAGCTGGACGGACCAACAGCTTGAGCTGATCCGACCGGATGGTGATGGACGCCTGCGCGTACCGCTGGACCTGCTCGAGGCCTCTGCTTCACCACGGCTATTGCTGATGGCCGCGTTGCGTCCGTACGGCTTTCATCCCGATGTGATCGATAGGATCCGCGACGCGGTGGCCGATCGAAAGGTGGGCGCCTTGTTCCACGCAACCGGGAACAGCGTGACGATGGAGCGTGATGCCTTGGTAATCGGTCCTCGGAACGTGGTAGTTGCGGACGCGTGGTGCATTGAAGCGAACGTGGATGGTTCGGCCGGTCCGTTCACGTGGCGGTTCGAGGTCCCTGGTGCCGGAGGAACCCCCACCGACAGGATGGAGGCCGTGCTGGATGCCGACCGGCTTGGCTTCCCCTTGATGCTGCGGCCCTGGCGTCCGGGTGATCGCATGCGACCGATCGGCATGGGCGGCAGTCAGCTGGTGAGCGATCTGCTGACCAACGCCAAAGTGCCCGCAGGTGAACGGCAGGATCGTTATGTTCTCGTGAGCGAAGGCGTGGTCATCTGGCTGGCCGGCCATCGGATCGCCGAAGGCGTTCAGGTCACTTCAGCCAGCGAAAGGGTCTTCCGTATCCGCTTGCAGAAGTGATCGTGCCTGCACATATCTTACGCATCCCTTCAATCCGCTCATGATCCCATCCGCTATCACCCGAGTCGCCAAAGAAGACGTGCCCAACCTGCGCTTCCCGTCGGAGCCTGTGATGCTTTCCGAAGCACACCAGCGCCAGCGCGATGTGAACATTCAGCGCGCCATGCAACTGGGCAACAACGAGCATAACAAGTGCCGCATCGTGTTCCGCGATGAGGAGGGCCTGAAGGTGGTGGAGACCACCGTTTGGGCGTTCGACGCGGACAACATCGTGCTGAAACAGGGCATCACCATCCCGATCGCCCGGGTCATCGAGGTGGACCTGCTCTGATCGCAGGATCCCCAGCTTAGGCACAATGGCCGAGGCCCGCATACTTGGCGGCCCTATTTTTGTCCTTCGGTCCACCACCACATGCGCTCGCTCCTGATCTGCTGTACGTTGCTGCTCCAAGGAGCGGCATGGGCCGGCGGTCCGGTCAAGTGGACCTTCTCCATCGCGGAGGGCCCCGATACCACGCGCGTGCTCATGACCGCCACCTGCGAGGAGCATTGGCACCTGTACGCCATGAAGCTGCCCAATGATGAAGGGCCGTTGCCTACCACCTTCCGCCTAGTGCCATCCGAGAGCTACCAGCTTGTCGGAGAGGTCCAGGGACCGGTACCCACGGAGGTGGAGGACCCCAACTTCATGATGCTGGTCCGCTATCATGCTGGTGAAGCCGTTTTCTCCGCCCCCATCAAGCGCCTGACCAAGGAGGCCTTTGTCGTGGAGGGTGAAGTGGAGTTCATGTGCTGCAACGACAAGATGTGTCTCCCCCCGGAGATCGTGAAGTTCAGCGTGCAATTCCCGGCGGTGCAGTAGACGATGAAGCACGCCCTGCTGCTCCTGACCCTTTTTGCCTCATCGCTGCTCCACGCGCAGGTGGACCCGGCCTCCGCGCCGCCGATCAGTTGGTCCGTGACCTCGGCAAAGGCGGATGCCGGGTCGTATGACCTCCTGTTCAAGGGTGACCTGCAAGCGGGCTTCGTCATCTATTCGCAGCACATCGATACGAACATCATCGGGCCGCTTCCCACGCTGTTCAGTTTCGATACGGTCCCGGGCATCACCATCGCCGACCCGATCACAGAGAACGGAAAGGAGGTGGATGAACATGCCGATCCCATCTGGGACAATGCCATCATCAAGAAGTTCAGGGGGTGGGTAACGTTCACGGTATCCGTCAGGACCGAGCTCCCCGCACCGGTCGTCACCGGGTCGTTGGACTTCATGACCTGCGATGACATGGGCTGCACCCCGGGTCGGATCTTCTTCCGTGCGGAGCTTGCACAGAACCGCGTTGACCTCGGCACGGTCTCCTTCGCTGATTCGAGCCTGTCCACGGAGCAGAAGATCTCCGACGACCTCTGCCGGCAATATGTGCTTCCGGATGTGGACCTGGCAAAGCCGGTGGCCGCCTGCACCGAAAGCTCGGATGATACCAAGGACGGCTCGCTGTGGACCATCTTCTTACTGGGCTTCATCGGAGGCCTTCTCGCGCTGCTGACACCTTGCATGTTCCCGATGATCCCGCTCACGGTGAGCTTCTTCACCAAAGGAAGTGAGGATAAGCGCAAGGGCCGCATGAACGCCTTCCTCTACGGGGCCTTCATCGTGCTGATCTACCTCAGCTTCAGTCTCCCCTTCCACTTGCTGGGCAGTGTGGACCCGGAGATCTTCAATGTGATCAGCACCAACCCCTGGCTCAACCTCACCTTCTTCGCCATCTTCATCGTCTTCGCGATCTCCTTCTTCGGCTATTTCGAGATCACCCTGCCGAGCGGCTTCGTGAACAGGATGGACCAGAACGCCAGCCGTTTCGGCGGGGCCATCGGCATCTTCTTCATGGCCTTCACCCTGGCACTGGTGTCGTTCAGTTGCACCGGGCCCATCCTGGGCTCCTTGCTGGTGGGGGCCATCACGCCGGACAGCGGGCCCACCCAGCTCACCATCGGCATTGGTGGCTTTGGGTTGGCCATCGCGCTGCCCTTCGCGCTCTTCGCCATGTTCCCCGGATGGCTCAACAGCCTGCCCCGCAGCGGCAGCTGGCTCACCAGCGTGAAGGTGGTGCTCGGTTTCATCGAGGTGGCGTTGGCCTTCAAGTTCTACAGCACCGCCGACATGGTGAGCCACTGGAACACCATGCCCTACGAGGTGTTCCTGGCCATCTGGCTGATCTGTGCGGTGGGCGCAGCGATCTACCTGCTCGGCTTCATCCGCTTTCCGCACGACAGTCCGGTGAAGGACCGCTCGCCATTGCGTTGGACCTTCATCGCGCTCTTTGGGGCGATCGCGGTCTACCTCGCGCTGGGCTTCCGGGTGAACAGCCGGACGGGCATGTTCGATGAGCCCAGTCTGCTCAGCGGCCTCGCACCCCCGGCCAGCTACAGTTGGATCCATCCAACGGAGGACCACCTCACCGACCTGTGCGAAGCAATGGAGATCGCGCGCAACACGGGCAAACCGTTGATGATCGACTTCACGGGCTACGGCTGTGTGAACTGCCGCAAGATGGAGCAGTTCGTGTGGACAGCCCCCGGCGTGCAGGAGACCATCGACCAGGATTACGTCCTCGTATCGCTTTACGTGGATGATCGCGCGGAACTGCCCAAGGAGGAACAGCATCGCTACACCACGAGCCTGGGCAAACAGAAGGATATCCGCACCGTCGGTGATCGCTGGGCCACGCTGGAGGCGGAGACCTTCCGGAAGGTGAGCCAGCCCTGGTATGCGCTCATAAGCCCCGACGGCCAGCTGCTCAATGCCCCCATCGGTACATCATCGGTGGAGGAGTTCCAGGCCTTCCTCGCCTGTGGCTTGGATGGCATGAAGCAGGTGAAGGAGGGTGGGGGTGAGTGAACATCCGCTTCAGGGCAGGCGCTTTTTCCGCTTTATGGTCACGATACGTTACCGCGGCAACGCATCCGATCGCTCCAGTCACTTTCTTCGCTGTCCATGAGCCACGCCCGCATCCGCAGTCACTTCGCCGAAGCATCCACGGTGCTCGAGGCCTTCCTGGCCGATGAGCGGAACCTGGTGGCCATCCACGATGCAGCTGCCTTGATGGTGGGTTCCTTGAAGAGCGGAGGAAAGTTGATCAGCTGCGGTAATGGCGGCAGCATGTGCGATGCCATGCACTTCGCCGAGGAGCTCACCGGCAAGTTCCGCGATGAGCGTGCGCCCATCGCCGCCGTGAGCATCAGCGACCCTTCCCATCTCACCTGCGTGGGCAATGATCACGGCTTCGAGCAGGTGTTCGCGCGTTACGTGCAAGCCCTTGGCCGCCCCGGCGATGTATTGCTGGCCATCAGCACCAGCGGCAATTCGCCCAATGTGCTCCGGGCGGCGGAGATGGCACGGCAGAAAGGTGTGCTCGTGGTGGGCCTCACCGGCAAGGACGGAGGGCAGCTCGGTCCTCTATGCGATGTGGAGGTCCGCGTGCCGCACCACGGCTATGCCGACCGCGTGCAGGAGATCCACATCAAGGTGATCCATGCGTTGATCGACCATATCGAACGCGCGCTCAACTAAGGCCCATGATCATCAAGAACTACGGCTGTGCGGTCTTCGGCGTGAACGCCACCGTGGTCATCGTGGAAACGGACATCGGCAGCGGCCTGAAATTCTTCATGGTGGGCCTGCCGGACAGCGCGGTGAAGGAGAGCCATCAGCGCGTGAGCGCGGCCATCAAGAACATCGGCTTCCGCATGCCGCGTGGGCGAGAGATCACGGTGAACCTGGCCCCCGCCGACATCCGCAAGGAAGGCACGGCCTACGACCTGCCCATCGCCCTGGGCATCCTCGCGGCCAGTTCGCAGATGGCCCACGATCGCTTCGCCGACTTCGTGATCATGGGAGAACTTTCGTTGGACGGCGAAGTGCGACCGATCAAGGGCGCCCTGCCCATTGCGCTGGAGGCCAGGAAGCAGGGCTTCAAAGGTGTGATCGTACCCGTTGCGAATGCCCGCGAAGCGGCGATCGTGAGCGGACTGGAGGTGATCGGCGTGGATCACTTGAAGCAGGTGGTGCGCTACCTCGAAGGAAAGGAAACCATCGCGCCCACCGTGATCGACATCCACGCGGAGTTCGATCAGAGCAGCCGCAGCTATGCCGTGGACCTCAGCGACGTGAAAGGGCAGGAGAACATCAAGCGCGCCTTCGAGATCGCCGCAGCAGGTGGGCACAACGTGATCCTCATCGGCCCACCCGGTTCGGGCAAGACCATGATCGCCAAAAGGCTGCCCACCATCCTGCCGCCGCTGCACATAGACGAGGCACTGGAGACCACCAAGATCCACAGCGTGGCGGGGAAGCTCCGCAAGGAGGACGCCCTGCTCAGCGTGCGGCCGTTCCGCGCCCCGCATCATACCATCAGCGACATCGCCCTGGTGGGAGGTGGCTCCTTTCCGCAGCCCGGCGAGATCAGCCTGGCACACAATGGGGTCCTGTTCCTGGATGAACTGCCCGAGTTCAAACGCTCAGTGCTGGAGGTGATGCGCCAACCGTTGGAGGATAGGATGGTGACGATCAGTCGCGCCAAGTTCACCGTGGAATACCCCGCCAGCTTCATGCTCGTGGCCGCCATGAACCCGTGCCCCTGCGGCTATTATAATCACCCTGAAAAGGAGTGTGTATGTGCGCCGGGTGTCGTGCAGAAATACCTCAACAAGATCAGCGGGCCGCTCCTGGACCGCATCGATATCCACATTGAAGTGACACCCGTGGCGTTCAGTGAGCTGGCCAGTGAGCGCGTAACGGAGAAGAGCGCCGATGTGCGGACCCGCGTGATGCGCGCGCGTAATGTGCAGCAGGCGCGATACGAGGGCCAGCGCATCCACAGCAACGCGCAGATGAGCAGCCAGCAGTTGCGGAAGCTCTGCCGTATTGATGCGGCGGGACAAGCCTTATTGCAGAAGGCCATGGAACGCCTCGGCCTGAGCGCCCGCGCATACGACCGCATACTGAAGGTGGCCCGCACGATCGCCGACCTGGCCGATAGCCCGGAGATCCGCACCGAACACCTCGCGGAGGCGATCCAATATCGAAGCCTGGACAGGGAAGGTTGGGCGGGTTGAACACCGGTGTAACCCGCTGTGGGGTGCCCGCGTATCATGGTCAGGACATCCGTCCGAGCCGCATGCATCATCTCATCCTCCTTACAGCGCTCGTCACCGGCCTCCTGGTGGAAGGGGACAGGTCCAAGCGCACGTACCTGAGCGACCGCCTTGAGCCGACGACCAAGGGCAAGGCGGCCTATTACAAGGAACCTGTGGGGATGGATGGCACGCTGTACCTCGGCCGCATTTACACCATGCAGGAAGTGTTGAAGGCGGAAGGTCATTATGCCGATCCCGAACTCAAGGTGGAGCACGGACATTTCCGATTCTTCCATGCTGATGGGAAAGTGGAGTCCGAAGGCGAATACGTCATGGGCCACAAGGCAGGCGTATGGCAGCGGTACGATAACTGGGGCCAGGCGCTGGCGGAGAAGGTGTACGACGCGGAACCGCTGAGGAACCTCGTGTACAGCATCGCCCCCACCATGCCCAGTTACCCGGGTGGAGAGAGGGCCATGGTCGGCTATCTCCGGTCGCAGGTGAAGGAGACCAGCGGTGCAACGGCCCTGTTCGTTGTGGAGAAGGACGGTGCGTTGTCGGATATCCGCGTGTTGAACGCCGATACGTTGGTGGCGGAAAGGATCGTGGATGCCCTGGAACGGGCGCCGCGGTTCAATGCAGGGCAGCGCGACGGCGTGCCGGTACGGGTACAGATGCGTGTGCCCCTTAAATAAGAACCACTCCAAATACACAATGCAGGAACGCCCCGAGTGATCGGGGCGTTCCTGTGTTCAATGGGCTCGCCCCTCCGGTCACGCGTCCTTTCCGTGGCATTGCTTGAACTTCTTCCCGCTTCCGCAGGGGCAGGGATCATTGCGACCGACCTTCTTTTCCACCCGCACGGGCATGATGGGCTGCCGCGGAGGGCCGGGTGGGGGCATGGGGCGTTGCATGGGCTGACCACCGGATGGTGCCATGCGCTGGGCGGGGGGCGCCTCGGTGCGTGAGCCGCCCGCGAACTGCGGCGTCTCCGTGCGACTCGTCTGCAGCTTGGGCTGGGGGGCTTTGGGTGCCTGTGCCTGCTGGATGCTGGGCTGGGCACTGGGAAGTCCGGCGCGAACCAGGAAGCCCACCACATCGCCGCTGATGCGCGCGATCATGGCATCGAACAGCTTGAACGATTCCAGCTTGTAGATGAGCAACGGGTCCTTCTGTTCGATCGTGGCATTCTGCACGTTGCGGCGCAGATCGTCCATTTCACGCAGGTGCTCCTTCCACTCGTTGTCGATGATGGCCAGCGTGATGTACCGCTCGATGCTGTCCACCAATTCGCGGCATTCGCTCTTGTAGCTGCGCTGCAGGTTGGCCACCACCTGCATGGTCTTGATGCCATCGGTGATGGGCACCACGATGTTCTCATATTGCGCACCCTGGTTCAGGAACACATCGCTGATCACCGGCAACGCCTGTGATGCCGTCTGGGCGCTGCGCCGGTTGTACGCCGTCATCGCCTGGTGGAAGACCTGCTCGATGAGCGGATCGGGCTTGGCGCTCTTGAATGCATCCTCTCCCACCGGGCTGTCCATGGACAACTTGCGGAAGAGGTCCATCCGGAAGCCTTCGAAGTCGCCTTCGGTGTGGTATTGCTCCACGAGGTCCGTGACCACATCGTGGAACATGTTCAGCACATCCAGCTTCAGGCGCTCACCGAACAGCGCATTGTGGCGCCGCTTGTAGATGACCTGACGCTGCTTGTTCATCACGTCATCATACTCCAGCAAGCGCTTGCGGATGCCGAAGTTGTTCTCCTCCACTTTCTTCTGGGCCCGCTCGATGCTCGAGGTCACCATGCTGTGCTGGATCACCTCGCCCTCCTTCAGGCCGAGGCGGTCCATCAGCTTGCTGATGCGTTCACTGCCGAACATGCGCATCAGGTCGTCCTCCAGCGATACGTAGAACTGCGATGATCCCGGATCACCTTGGCGTCCGGCGCGTCCGCGCAACTGGCGGTCCACCCGGCGGCTTTCGTGCTTCTCGGTACCCACGATGGCCAGGCCACCGGCCTCCTTCACACCGGGCCCCAGTTTGATGTCCGTACCACGACCGGCCATGTTCGTGGCGATGGTCACGGTGCCGGCGAAACCCGCGTTCAGCACGATCTCGGCCTCGCGCGCATGCTGCTTCGCGTTGAGCACATTGTGCTTGATCCCTTTCATGGTGAGCATGCGGCTCACCAGTTCACTCACTTCCACGGTGGTGGTGCCCACGAGCACTGGACGACCCGCGTTGCTCAACTTGGTGATCTCGTCGATCACCGCAGTGTACTTCTCCCGCTTGGTCTTGAAGACCATGTCCTCGTTGTCGATGCGCACCACTTGACGGTTGGTGGGGATCACCATCACGTCCATCTTGTAGATGTCCCAGAGCTCCTGCGCTTCCGTTTCCGCCGTGCCGGTCATCCCGGCCAGCTTGTGGTACATGCGGAAATAGTTCTGCAGCGTCACCGTGGCATAGGTCTGCGTGGCGGCCTCCACCTTCACGTTCTCCTTGCTCTCGATGGCCTGATGCAATCCATCGCTGTACCGACGGCCTTCCAGGATACGCCCCGTCTGCTCGTCCACGATCTTCACCTTGCCGTCCATCACCACGTATTCCACGTCCTTTTCATAAAGGGCGTAAGCTCGGATCAGCTGCGTTACCGTGTGCACACGCTCGCTCTTGATGCCGAACTCCCGCAGCACCTCATCCTTGCGGTTGGCCTTTTCCTCCACACTGGCGCCGCTTTTTTCGATCTCCGCGATCAGGCTGCCCACGTCCGTGAGGATGAAGAACTGTGGATCGTTCGTGTCGCTGCTGATCAGGTCCGCGCCCTTTTCCGCCAGTTCGATGCTGTTCTGCTTCTCGTCAATGGTGAAATACAGTTCCGCATCCACCTTGGGCATTTCCTTCTGCTGGTCCTGCAGGTAGTACGATTCGGTCTTCTGCAGCAGGGCCCGCACACCGGGTTCGCTGAGGAACTTGATCAAGGCCCCGTTCTTCGGCAGCCCGCGGTAGGCACGCAGGAGGGCCAGTCCGCCGCGCTCCTGGTTCTCCTTGCTCACGCTGTTCGTGTCCAGGCCTTTCAACGCCTCCTTGGCCTCGGAGATGAGCTTGGTCACAAGGGAGCGCTGCGCATTGATGAGCCGGTCCACCCGCGGCTTGTACTCATCGAACTGGTGGATCTCGCCCTTGGGCGTGGGTCCGCTGATGATCAACGGTGTGCGCGCATCGTCGATGAGCACGCTGTCCACCTCGTCCACGATGGCGAAGTGGTGTTTGCGCTGCACCAGGGCCGTGGGGGCATGGGCCATGTTGTCGCGCAGGTAATCGAAGCCGTATTCGTTGTTCGTGCCGAAGGTGATGTCGGCCATGTACGCTGCACGGCGGTGTGGGCTGTTCGGCTCGTGCTTGTCGATGCAGTCCACGCGCAGGCCGTGGAATTCATACAACGGTCCCATCCACTCGCTATCGCGCTTGGCCAGGTAGTCGTTCACCGTTACCACGTGCACGCCACGGCCCGCCAAGGCGTTGAGGTAGACCGGCAATGTGGCCACCAGGGTCTTTCCCTCACCCGTGCCCATTTCGGCGATCTTGCCCTTGTGCAGCGCAATGCCGCCGATGAGCTGCACGTCGTAGTGCACCATCTCCCAGGTCACCGGGTTGCCGGCCGCGATCCAGGTATTGCTCCACACGGCTTCATCGCCTTCGATCCGGATGCTCTCGCGCTTGGCGGCGAGTTCGCGGTCGAGGTCATTGGCCTTCACCCGAAGTTCCCCGTTCTCCTTGAAGCGCCGCGCGGTCTCCTTCACCACGGCGAAGGCCTCGGGCAGCAGTTCGAGCAGGACCTCCTCGATCTTCACCAGCACTTTTTCCTCCAGCTTGTCGATCCGCTGGTAACGTTCCTCTCGCTCGTGGATGTCCATGCCGGGATCGGCATCGATCTGGGCGCGTAGTTCCTCCACGGCCTTGCGTTCCTCGGCGGTGTGGGTGGCGATGCGGACCTTGAATTCCTCGGTGCGGCCGCGGAGTTCGGTGGTGCTCAACGACTGCAGCTTGGCGTATTCGGCCTTCACCCGCTCAACGAGGGGCTGAACTTCCTTCAGATCGCGAACGGATTTGTCGCCGAAGACCTTTTTGATGAGAGTGCCGAACATGGGATGACGGATGGAATGGGATGCGGTGTGACGCGTTCGCGTGGTTGGAGGATCGTCTGCAGCGCGCCCG
This sequence comes from Flavobacteriales bacterium, assembly GCA_031411095.1. Classification (GTDB taxonomy): domain Bacteria; phylum Bacteroidota; class Bacteroidia; order Flavobacteriales_F; family PHOS-HE28; genus PHOS-HE28. The sequence goes on from JANOAK010000018.1 coordinate 55,289, forward strand.
AAGTGGCGTGCCCGGTCGGAGGGGATGGTTTTGGGCCGCCAAAGGTAGCCGAGCGCATCGAGCACAGACCTTGCCTGATCCGCGCGGCTGACAGGGCGTCAGGACCCATACAAAAGCCCCGCTGCTGGCGGGGCTTTCACTGGGTTGATGCGACAGGTTCAGTACTCGTCCTCATTGAAGAAGAAGTCCTCCTTGCTGGGGTAATCAGGCCAGATCTCCTCGATGCTCTCGAAGATCTCCTCATCATCCTCGATGGCCTGGAGGTTCTCCACCACTTCCAGCGGCGCGCCGGTACGCATGGCGAAGTCGATGAGCTCATCCTTGGTGGCCGGCCAGGGAGCGTCTTCGAGGTAGGAGGCGAGTTCAAGCGTCCAGTACATGGTACGTGGGGCTGTGGTTTTTTACAGGGCCGCAAATATAGACGGGCATCGATCCCGCCAACGGGGACTTTTCAACCGTTTTGGGAAGACCGTTACCCCTACAGTATCAAGGGTTTGTGCTCGATCAGCCCCGGGGCCGCCAGGGGATCTCCTCGGCGCCGAGCTGTTTTCCGAGCCACCGGGCGAGCACAAAGAGCAGATCGCTGAGGCGGTTCAAGTAGCGTACGATGATCTCCGGCAGAGCCTCCTCCTCGGTGATATGCACCACCAACCGCTCGGCCCTTCGGCACACTGTGCGGCAGATGTGCGCTTGTGATACGGCAGGATGCCCACCGGGCAGGATGAAGTTGCGCATCTCCGGAAGGTCTTTGTCCATGGCGTCCATGGCGTTCTCCAGGGCAGCGATGTCCGCTTCCTCCACATGCGGCACCTTGAACTTGTCGGCCTCCTGCTCACTGGCGGAGGCCAGGCGTGAACCCATGCTGAAGAGCTTCTCCTGTATGGCGATGATCAGTGCCCGCTGATGTCCACCGGCCAGGTCACGCAGCATGCCGAGGTGGCTGGTCAACTCGTCCAGTGTGCCATAGGCCTCAATGCGTGCGTGGTCCTTGGGCACGCGTGCCCCGCCCAGCAGACTCGTCTGTCCCTTGTCTCCGGTGCGGGTATAGATCTTCATCCTAATAGCGCAAACGGAAATGTTGCGGTGCTTGTTCGGTGCGGAAGAAGACCAGACCGAGGTCGTAGAGGTCTATCGTAACGGTAACACGCGGATGGCCCTTGATGCGTTCCCAGGCCTTTTCCATGCCCGCGCTCCAATGAATGTCGTCCACCACGAATACGCTGTTGCCATGTGCCTTCGTCAACAATTGCTCGAAGTACTCGACCGTGGGCGCCTCGGCATGGTGCCCGTCGATGAAGGCCATGTCCAGCCGCTCGATGCGTCGCAGCACATCAGGCAGGCGGCTGCGGAAGCTGCCCAGCACCGGTTCGATGTTGCGCTGTCGCATGCGGTCGAAATGGTGCTGCGCGATGCGGTAGGTCTGGGGGCACCCTTCGATCGTGATCACCTGTGCATGCTCGGCACCCGTGGCCAGATAGATGGTGCTCAACCCGAAGCTGGTGCCCAGTTCGAGGATGGTGGTGGGATCGAAATAGCGGGCCAAGCGATACAGCAACTGGGCCTGGCGTGCAGGTTTCAGGCTGGTGCGTGCCATGTCCGCCACCGGGCGGATCGGCATGTCCAGCACGCGACTACCTGCCCCTAGGTCGTTCACCCGGATCACCTGCTCGCTATCAAGCAGGTCCTCGCGGAGGCGTTCGATCGCCTCGAATTCCGGTTGATCCGTGGTGATGCGCAGCACCTCGGAGGTAAGGGCATAAACGAATGGCGAATGCACCGCATGGCGCGTGCGCGCCTTCACCAGGTGGTTCACCCAGCTGCCGATCCGTTGAAGATGTTCGCTCATGGCCGCCACCGTTCTGCTGGCGACGAAAGTAGGTGCTCCACCATGGCCGAAGGGCATGCCGCGCTCCGCTGTTCAACGATCCGATGTTCGGATGCCTCAGGACCGCGAGCCCTGTCCCTGTGGCTGCATCTGCAGCTTGCGTTTCGCCTCGCGGAAGTAGTGCATGGGCACCCACAACATGCCGAAGCATTCGCCTCCTTCCTTTTCGATGCGTTTGTGGTGCACCTTGTGCGCCCGGCGTAGCCCGAGGAAATACGCGTTGTTGGCGTTGCGCAGCCACTTGATGCGCTGGTGGATGAAGACCTCATGCACCAGGAAGTAAGCGATCCCATAGAGCAGGATGCCCAGACCGACCCATAACCAAGGCGTGTGCAGCCCTAACAAGGAGCCGGCGACGAAGAGCAACATGCTCGGGATGGCGAAGATCAGGAAGAAGGTGTCGTTGCGCTCCAGGAAACCATAGTGGTCCTTCTTGTGATGGTCGCTATGCAGGTGCCATAGGAAGCCATGCATCACATACTTGTGCGTGGCCCACGCCACCCATTCCATCAGGAGGAAGGTGGCGGAAACAATGCCGATGATGGCCCAAGAACCCATTGATGCGGCTAAACTAGACCAGGCGTGGCACTGCCCTTGGATCCGAAAAGGTGTTCCAGGGTCCTGAACCGGAAGTCGAAGATGCTCTTCAGCCTATTGCGCACGATCCAGGCATGGACGAGGTCGCCCAAGGGACCCAACGGAAGCTCATATTCCACCTTGTCGATCATCAAGGTGCCCCCATCCTTTGCGATGAAAGTGTGTTCGTGCCACCAGTGTTTGTAGGGGCCCTTGATCTGAACATCCACGAATCGGTGGGGGGCTTTGGCCAGGGCGATGCAGGTGACCCATTTCAAGGGAATGCCGAACAGGGGCCGGACCGTGTAGCGGATCTGCTGACCCTCGTGAATGGTATTGTCCTCAAAGGGTTCACTGATCACGAAGCCCATGTCGCCCGGCGTGATCTTGGCCAGGTTCCTGGGCGTGCTGAAGAAGGCCCAGGCCTCCTGTACAGGAATGGGCAGCCATTGTTCCCGATGCAGCGTGCGCATCATCAGCCGATCACTTGTGCGTTGGGGTAACGCTGTTTCCAGAAGGCCAGCGCTTTTTCGCTCGCCAGGGTGATGATCGTGCGGGCATCCAGGCGGACCTTGATGGCCTTCAGGCCGTGTTTCACCGGTTGGGTGAGGATCAGTTTCTTTCTGCGTGCCATGGTCTTGTTCGCCCTTCGCCCGGCGTGGGCTTTCATCAGAACAGTGTAGCCGTTTTCGTCCTCCTCGGCCCGCCATCCTCGAGTGCCTCCTTGTAGACGCGGATGACGCGGTCCCTCGCTGCTTGATGAACGACGATCGGCGTGCCATAGTTCACCGTGCCATGCTCCGGGACCCATCGTTTCACATACGTTAACAGCGGATCGAACCGTTCCTGCTGCAACGTGGGATTGAACACCCGGAAATAGGGGGCCGCATCGCACCCACTGCCACTGGCCCACTGCCAGCCGCCATTATTGCTGCTCAGCTCGTAGTCCAGCAAGTGCCGCGCGAACCAGGCTTCTCCCAAACGCCAGTCGATGAGCAGGTGTTTGGTAAGGAAGCTGGATACCACCATGCGCACCCGATTGTGCATATGGCCGGTGGCGAGCAGTTCGCGCATACCCGCATCCACGAGGGGATATCCCGTTCGCCCTTCGCACCAGGCCTCGAACCCGCGCGGATCATCACGCCAGGGGATGCGGTCGTAGGCCGGCTTGAACGCCCCGTGCACCACGTGCGGGAAGTGCCACAGGATCTGCATGAAGAACTCGCGCCAGATGAGCTCGTTGGCGAAGGTGTCGCTCGCCGCCATCGCCTGCGCCATCAACGCCCGCGGGCTCACCATGCCAAAGCGCAGGTGCACGCTCATGCGCGAGGTGCCTTCCACACCAGGCAGGTTCCTGGTGGTGTGGTAGTTGCGCAGCAGATGGCTCGACACGTCCCTCGCCGGCATCTTCACGTCCGTGGGCCTGAAACCGATCCCTGCCAGCGTGGGCATGGACAACGGAGGGTTCTTCCAAAGCCTGTTCAAGCGCTCTTCACTGCCGAAAGGCGCCACCATGTCCGGCCGGAAGTGTGCACGCCATTTGCGCGCATACGGTGTGAAGACGGTGTAGGGCGACCCATCGTCCTTCATCACCTCGGAACGCTCGAAGATGCTGATGTCCTTGAAGGTCCTGAAGGCCACTCCATGGTCCTTCAGCAAGGCCGCAATGGCCGCATCGCGTTCATTCGCGTAAGGCTCGTGATCATGGTTCGCAGTAACCCCGCGGATGTCGTAGCGCTCCAGGATGCGCTTCCAGACATCCACCGGACGACCATGTTCCACGAGAAGGGTGGCACCCTGCTGTTCCAAGCGGGCTTTGAGGTCGGTAAGCGTGCGGTGCAGGAGGTCCACGCGTCGGTCATCCGGGTCCTCCAGCTTGTCCAGGATGTCCGTATCGAAAATGAACAGCGGCAACACATCGCCGTGGTCCTCCAATGCACGGAACAGGCCGTGGTTATCGGTCAACCGCAGGTCGCGGCGGAACCAATGGATACTGATGCGTGGCCGAGCGCTCATGCGCGCATCCGGTGCATGAAACGCTCCCACACCTGTGGCCAACACGCCTGCAGCCAGGCGGTGTATAGTTCACCCGAAGTGTTCAGGTCGTCGGCCAGGTCGTTCATCCGCATCCAGCGGATATCGCTCACTTCATCGCTGTCCGGGAAAACGGGACCGTCATACGTACCGAAGAAGACATGGTCCAGTTCGTGTTCATGCAGGCCATTGCCCACCGCCGCCTTGTAGATGAAACTGAATTCGTGGTTCACCATGCAGGTGATGCCCAGTTCCTCGGTCACCCGCCTGGCCACGGCCGCCTCCAGTTGCTCGCCCGGGCGCGGATGACTGCAACAGCTGTTGGTCCATAGGCCAGCACTGTGGTATTTGCCGCTGGCCCTGCGCTGCAACAAGAGCCTGCCCGCGCTATTGAAGATGAATACGGAGAAGGCGCGATGCATGATGCCACTGGTGTGGGCGGCCAGTTTATCCATGGTACCCACTTCCTGGTCGAGGTCGTTCACCAGCACGACCAGGTCCTCGCTATTATCCGCCATGTGCTTCATAGCATGCCAAGGCTGTGTCGCAGGTAGCTCGTGGTGAGCAAGGCCAGCTTGCGACGGTTGCGTACACGGATCCGCTCGCGCAGGATGCGGTCCGAGGGCATCGACCGGATCTTGCGGAAAAGGGCGAGGTAGTAGACATAGGCCACGTAAACCCCGTAGCGCGCGCCATTGGGCAGCTCGCGTATGCCTTGCAACGCAGCATCGAAATCCGACTGGATGTCGGCCTCGATGGCGATCTTCTCGGCCCGCGACATGTTCCGTACATCCACTCCGGGGAAATAGGTTCGGCCCAGGTTCTGGTGATCGTCCTTCAGGTCACGCAGGAAGTTGACTTTCTGAAAAGCGGCCCCAAGGCGCATTGCTGATGGCTTCAATTGCTGATAGAGCGCATCATCGCCTTCACAGAAGACCCGCAGGCACATCAGGCCTACGACCTCGGCGCTTCCCAGGATGTACGTGGCATAGGAGGACGCATCATGCACGGTGTCGGTGAGGTCCATCTCCATGCTCCGCAGGAAGGTGTCATACAGTTCGCGCTCGATGCCATACTTGTTCACCACCTGTTGGTAGCTGTGCAGGATCGGATTAAGGCTGATCCCTTCCGCGATGGAACGCTCCGTCTCCTCCCGGAAACGGGCCAGGAGGGTGGACTTGTCGAAACCATGGAAGGTGTCCACGATCTCGTCGGCGAAACGCACGAATCCGTATATCGCATGGATCGGTTCCCGGAAACGCCGGTTCAACGAGCGCACACCGAGGGAGAATGATGTACTGTAGGTCAGCGTGGTGGACCGGCTGGCCTTGATGCACACCTTGTCGTAAAGGGCCATCGTGTTCATGCGACTGCGTGTTGAAGTTCATGTTGGATCAGGTCGGCCACTACCTGGCCACTGATCAAGGAAGGAGGCACCCCCGGGCCGGGCACGGTGAGTTGGCCGGTGTAATACAGGCCATCCACCTTGCGGCTCTTCATGCGGGGCTTTAGCACGGCGGTCTGGCGGAGCGTGTTGGCCAGCCCATAGGCATTGCCGCGGAAAGCGTGATAGTCCTTCTCGAAGTCCGACACGCAGTAACTGCGCGTGTATACCAAGGAGGCGCGGACGTCCACACCGGTGTGCTTTGTCAACCGGTCAAGCACCTTGTTCAAGTATCGCTCGCGCACATCCTCGGGATCGAGCAGACCCGGTGCGATGGGGATGAGGGCGAAGACGTTCTCATGGCCCTCCGGGGCCACCGAAGCGTCCGTGGTCGAAGGGGCCGAGATGTACATCAGCGGCTCGTCCGGCCACCGAGGGGTACCGTAGATGTCGGCCGCGTGCGCGTCCAGGGAATGATCGAAGAAGAGGTTGTGGTGCTGAAGGGCCGGCAGGCGACGGTTGAAGCCCAGGTAGAAGAGGAGCGATGAGGGAGCCATGGTGCGGGCCTTCCAATAGTCTGCGCTGTAGCCCCGATGCTGCCGTTCCAGCAGGTGCTGGTCCACATGATGGTAATCGGCCGAGGCCACGATCACATCGGCGAACAGTTCGCCTTGCGGTGTGCGAACGCCCACGGCGCGGCCATCGCGGACGATGATGCGCTCCACAGGGGTGTTGCATCGCAGTTGAGCGCCCTGCTCCTCCGCCACCTTCACCATGGCCTCCACGATGCGACCCATACCTCCCATCGGGTACCACGTGCCCAAAGCCATGTCGGCGTAGTTCATCAAGCTGTACAGGGCAGGCGTGTCCTGCGGTGTCGCACCCAGGAAGAGCACCGGGAACTCCATCAGCATGCGCAGGCGCGGGTCCGTGAAGTGCCGTTGCACGTGCGTGCGCATGGAGCTGAACACACTGCTCTTGAGCATGCCCGTGAGCAGCTTCGGATGGGCGAACTCCATCCACGAGAGCGACGGGCGCTGCACCAGCTCCCGCATGCCCAATTCATACTTCACCCGCGCCTCTGCCAGAAAACGGTCCAGTTGGGCGGCTGCGCCAGGCTCGATGCGCTCGAACATCGCGCGCAGTTCGGTCATCTGTGCCGGTATCTGCCAATGGTCCTTTTCCGAAAAGATGACCTGGTAGGAGGGGTCGAGCCGTCGCAGATCGTAGTGGTCCGATGGCCGCTGTCCGAAGCGCGCGAACCACGCCTCGAAGACATCGGGCATCCAATACCAACTGGGACCCATGTCGAAGGTGAAACCCTGCTCGCGCAGAACCCGCGCCCGACCTCCGGGTGTCCCGTTCTTCTCCACCACCGTCACGGCCAAACCGAGCTTACCCAGCGATGCCGCTGCGGACAGCCCGGAAAAGCCCGAACCAATGACGATGGCCGTGGAACTCATGCTACATTCTTGTCGCTGAGCATGTCCATCAACCGATGGCGTGCCTGATGGATCCTGCTCTTTACCGTGCCGATCGGAATGGCCAGTCTGTCGGCGATCTCATGGTATTTATACCCCTCGTGGTGCATCTGGAACGGCTCACGAAAGGTATCGTCCAGGCGCTCAAGGCTCGTGCGGATCTCGCGCATCTTCACACTGCTCTCGGTGGTGGCCGGTGTTTCCACCCGGCTGGCACGGGCATGGTCGCGTTCCACGCTGTTCATCAACAACTCGGTACGCTTGCCGCGACGATGGTCATTGATGAAGGTGTTGCGCATGATCGTGTAGATCCATGCCTTGAAGTTGGTATTGTCGGCGAACTTATCGCGATTGTTCAAGGCGCGCAGCATGCTCTCCTGCAACAGGTCCTGTGCGTTGTCGCGGTCGCGGGTCAGGCTCAGGGCGAAATAGTACAGCTGCTGGCGGAGTCCGATGAGCTGCTGCTGGAATTCGATCGTGGACATGGCTGTGCGAGAGTGTTTAACTGTGCGTTGACAAAAGTAGGACAATGTTTAATCATGTAACCATAAAACATGAACAAAAGTTTTGAACCCGGAACGAAAGGATTGCTAATCCGCTCAGGTTCATGTACGTACGTGGTCGAGGGCTCGGATCAACGACCGGCCAAGGAGGCTGTCCAGCCGCGCGTTTTGGATGCAGTGAGCACGGCACCGATGATCAACAGGTTGCCGATACCCAAGGCACCATGGCCCGACCACAGGGTTTCCGTGGCGTTCCCCCACAGATCGCTGCTGCGGGTGCCATACAGAAAGGCTCCGGACAGGAAAAGAACCAGTGCGATGGGATCTCGTTTGCGGAACAGATGGGAGAGGAGGAAGGTGATGAGCGGCAGCGTGAAGAGGAAGTGTTCCTGATCGGTGATGACCAAGTTGGGGACCAAGGCCAGGGAGCACCACAACAACAGGGCAAGCGCTGCGGGCCGATCACCGCCGGCCCTGCGCCTGACGACCAAGCATACCAGGAACAGGGTAAGGCCCGCTATCGCCACGAGGACGCCGGTCCGCTGGGTCCAAGCGACGTCCGTCCAGGTGCGCAGCAGCGACGCCAATGTATCCGGACTGTGAAGGTAACTCCCATGCGCCAGCATGGAGCGGAACCAGTCCTGGGTGAGCGCATGTGTTGCTGCATGGCCGAGGATCACGATGGGTGCGAAGAGCCCGGCGAGCATCATCATCACGGCGTACCACAACACCTGCCACCGCCCGAAGGCCACCAAGGGCACGGCCATCAGGAGCAGGTAGGGTTTCACGAACCAGAGCACACCGAGCAGCAGGCCTGCGCGACCGGGGGCCTCATCCAAGAGGGCTTCCGTCGCGAGCACTACGCCCAGCACCAGCCACAGGTTGATGTTGCCCAAGTGAAGCTCGCGCGAGAGCAGCACGGCAATGATGAGCAAACCCAAGCACCCCCGCAGGACCATGCGCGGTGCATAGTTGCCGAACACATGGCGCATCAGCAGTCGCTCCAGCGCGACCTGGCATAGCATCAGCGCCGCTCCAAGGAACAGGACGTGGATCACCGCCGCTACATGGAAGGGAAGGAGTGCGGCCGGAATAAAGGCGATGGCCACGATGGGCGCGTATTTGTAGAAGCCCGTGTCCTCACCGAAAGCTACACCATACACGGCCCTTCCATGGATCAACGCATCAGCAGCACCCCAATACACGCGGAAGTCGCTGAGCCAGAAACGGCCGTTCACTACGTCCAGCACCAGTGCCAGCAGTACAAGCAGGGCGGTGATCCAGTGCACGGTGCGGAGCTCACGTGGCATGTGCGCGAAGTTCGTTGGTTCCCCTCTTCAGCGGCGACGGTAAAGGACGGCATCGCCGTGGGGTGAGGTGGCCGCAAGTTCAAAGTCGGCAAGCAGCTGCGCGCGGAGATCCAGGGTGCAGCTGTCCGTCATCGCATCGCTCAGTTTCCAGGTGATGACGTGATCCACCAACGCACCATGGGCATCGCGGTAGGCGTTGATGCGGACGCACGGCCGGTTGCTCGTGGAGTAGGAGCCGATGGCATCATACGGACTGCGTTCCGCACGCCACATGAGCGGAAAGTGCGGCGATGCCGCGCCGATGTTGTCCAGCACGATGCAGCCGGAGACGGCGCCCACGTACTGGCTGAAGTTGCTGTGCATCCAGTTGTCGCTGTAGTTGAGCGGAAGCACCACCGCATTCGGATGGAGCGCGGGGGCCACGCCGAGCAGCTCTGTGGCCTCGTTGGACAGCCGCGCCGCGGTGCGTGACTGTTGGGGCATGTGTGCCAGGTCGGCCAGTACCAACACCCCTAACAGACCGTAGGTGGCCGGCCGCCACGCGCCGAGCGAGACCACGAACACAGCGAGCAGCAACATGGCGAAGATGAGCAGCCGCGGCGACAGCACACCACCGCTCGCCAACTTATCCGGCAATACCAGGAAGGCAGTAAGCATGCCCAAGGCACATAGGGCGAAGGACCACGAACGGACCACCGTCCACCCCTTTGCGGGACGCAACCGGACCAAGGACCACAGGCCGAGGCCGATCAGCGATACGGCAATGGCCAGCGCGTAGGGAAGTTCCTCCGCGTGGACGAGCGTGTTCCAGATGCGTCCTTCCAGGATCCAATGCACCCGCTCGGACAGGGACAGCGATGTTCCCCCCACTTCGCCGGTGTGATGCATCCCCACGAAAGCGGCGGACAGTGCCACAGGGACCACAGCCACCCACGCCAGCAGCCTCCATCCATTCCGCTGTGATCGCTCATCCGGTGCGGACCAGCGCAATGATGCTGTGCGGATCGCCATGGCCACCAAGGCCGTTACGCAGCAGGTGATGTGGGCGAAGTAGAGGGCGAGCACGACAATGGCGACCTGGACCAATTCCTTGTTGCGGCCCCTGTGCAACACCACTTCCCATCGCTCCAGCGCCATCAACAACAGCGGCAGGCCCAACGAGAAGTTGATGAAGCCCAGGCGCAGCGGGAAGTGCAGCAGGAAGGGCATCACCAGCCACGCCGCCCAAGGCCGTTCGGGTTGAAGCCGCAGCGCCAGTCGCCGGAAGCTCCACCCCATGCCCGCGATGATCAGCGTGAAGATGACCTTCTCCGCCAAGCGCGCCGGAGCCACGGTCATCACCGCGGCCATGATCGCATGCCCCAGCCAGTTCGGCTCCGGGAACGGGTTGAACCGGAGGAACTCGGCCACGCGGCCATGGCCTTGGAGCAGGTCCAGGATCAAACGGGCATTGTACACATGGCACGGACCATCGAGCGTTACGAACCAGTGGTTGGCCCATACCGGCCACAGGTGCGCCAGCACCGCCGACCAGAACAGGGCGGGCTCCAAGCGATGGGACCAAGGACGGGTTGACATACCTTGGCAAGGAACGAAAAAGCCCCTCGTGGGAGGGGAGTAATAAGGGTGAGGTTATTTAAGACTATAATCTCCAAGTCTGAGGCTAATCGGGCTGCATGGAATAAGTTGACAATGTTAATCCCATGACTGAATTATTGATTAATAATTATTGGTTCGATTGCAAGCAATGCCACATCTACCATTGGATGTCCATGTCATTGAAAAAATAGACATACAGAAACCATTCATCCCCATTAGGTGTGGTGACATGAGCGCGAACTTTTCCTCGCTCGATTGAAGGAGAATCCACTTTATTTCCGTTCTTTCCTCCATCAAAAATTCTATTATCTCGGACCTTTACACTTCCTACCTTGACCCCATCCTCCTCTTTATTGACAAGTGTTACCCTGTGCCAACCGTCGGTGATACGGGATGGGTAAGTTGAATATGATTCGTATGCCTGGTCTATCTCATCTGCCTTGGAAAGGGTAGTGTTGTTAGTTGAAGAATAGGAGCTATTGGGGATAGAAGAAAGGTAATTGGCCGCAGCCGGAGTGAACCCCATTTCCAACAACCGAATTGTCATTTCTGTCATCATTTCTTGAGCTCGCAACAGAGGTGAAAAATCCAACTGGTAAGGAGTGTAATGGATAATCCACCGCCTGAGTTTTGCTCTGCTGGCTGGGAATATCCAGGATTTAAGTAGTAATAGGTGCTCTGCTGGGTTGGCAAGGAATAGGTTGGAGTTGAATAATAGTACGTACTTTGCTCTGCTGGTGGTTGCGGTGTCGAGTAGTATTTGGTACCCACTTGACCAGTATATGGGTTGACGTTTGGAAAAGTCGAGAAGTTATCGTACACAGTGTTGTTTGGCTCGGTGCGGTAATGTGGTTGAACGTAAGTTCCATCGGCCTTAACGTACCCTCTCACTTGCAAATGGTTCGGATTAACCTGTGTTAGGGCGAAGTGGTTGATGATGATGAAGCCCAATACAACAAGAGTTCTCATTTGCTTTCTGATTGGTTCGATTCTCGAAAGTAGTTCCTTCCTAGCAAATCAGTCCTTGCGTCCGAATCTCATGAAACTGGCTCGTCGGAATCTTGTCTCCGGTATTCAACTTCGGGCGGAAAGTTTCCGCCCTCCGCGCATCAGAATAATTTGGGGGGACCATGGCCGACTATGTGTTGCTATAATAACGCGTGTCCTCAAGGAAGCGAGCCTTCAGGTGCGATTGGTGCTAAGCGCTTGTCCGCCGGATGGGGCTCAGAGATTTGATGATGCTTTCGCCCGTTCCGCCGCTGTCTTGGCTTCGCTCGCTTTCAGGACCGCATTCTGCATGGCGGTGTTCCATATCCAAGCCTCTGCAGAATATTGAGACCCGGTGCTGACCTCTCGAATTCCTACCTGGATTTCCTTCGCCCCGACCACCCACCTGTGCATCACCTGCATCGCGCCGGGCTTGTATTTGAAGAAGTCGGGGTTGCCCTGCTGCTCTGACGCGGGACCATACTTTGTCTCGATGACAGCGGCAAGATTCCGAGCCGACTCCAGAACTGTGGTTTTGAGAAATGACGCATTCTGTCGTACCCCTGAAAACTCAATGCGGTATAAACGATCGTTACCGGTAAATCGGGTCCGCAAAGAGTATGTGGTGTTCCCCATATTGATGAACCCACGCGGATCGGCCATTTTTTTAACCAACGTCCTTACGGTGTCGGAGGGCATTCCAAATCTCAGGGAGCCGAAAGCGATCTGTTCTTGTGCCTTTTGGATTGAATCCTGTTCAAAGGCCAGGCGTGCATGGTTCTGTTCGTTGTGCGCTCGCTGAGCCTTCAAGAGGCTATCCAGCGCGTGGTTCACAACTGGATCTTGATCGGGTGAAACGCAGCCAGCGATAGAGGCCATCATCACAATAGAAACGAGGGTGCTTCTCATGAAGGCAATGTTAGTGGGCGTTTCTGCTATTCGGCCAAAGAACCTTTGCCAGCTTCCTGCCTGTGACCTTCCCGCCCGTGGGCTGGACGCTCTAAACCAGGTCTTCATGCAAAAAGCCCCTCGCGGGGAGGGGCTTCGGGTCGCCTACGCTGAAGCTACGGCGACCGAGGTGGGACGTACTGGATTCGAACCAGTGACCTTCCCGCCCGTGGGCGGGACGCTCTAAACCAGCTGACCTATTCTGGGTGAGAAGCAATGAGGGCTTGAATGCGCTCCCGTTTCTTCCATGCCTTCAGTTCACGCTCGCGGCGCATGGCACTGGCCTTGTCCGGATATTTTTCCCGGTATGCGATGCGCCAGTCCTTGGCCCTGGACGTCCAGGCCTTGTGGTCCCCCAGATGCTTGATCAGACGTTCTTCCACGGTCAATACCGTGTGACCGATGTAAAAGCGATCAAGAGTTGTGGAATACAGAATGTAGAACCACGCCATAACGAAAGAAGCCCCCGTTCTGGGGGCTTCAGGTCGCCTTCGCCAAAGGCTACGGCGACCGAGGTGGGACGTACTGGATTCGAACCAGTGACCTCATGCGTGTGAAGCATGCGCTCTAAACCAGCTGAGCTAACATCCCATGACGTGAAAGACACGAAGCCAAGGCTTCGTGTGTGAGGGTGGAGGCAGCCGGATTCGAACCAGCGACCCTCTGCTTGTAAGGCAGATGCTCT
>JANOAK010000019.1:0-113225 GCA_031411095.1 Flavobacteriales bacterium
CTACCAACCCGACCTTTTCGACAACGACCTCGGTGCCGACCAGCCATGGACGAGCGCCGAGCACGACGAGTACCAGGCCCGCTTGGAACGGAACCGGAAGCATGCCGCTTGGCGCACGGAAATGGCCCATCGCCTGCGGGATACAAGCCATCGGCCAGCACGACCTGACACTGCTTTCTGACACTTTCGCCCGCGCTTCTATATTTGCCGCCCCTTGACCGCCAAGGCTCTTGCAATGGCGGCCCAATGCCCAGGTGGTGAAATTGGTAGACACGCACGCTTGAGGGGCGTGTGGCCGAAAGGCTGTGCTGGTTCGAGTCCAGTCCTGGGCACTTGATGATCGAAGCCCTGCCGCGAAGCGGCGGGGCTTTTTCATGTCCGACCGAGCCGAGCGCAGCTCGAGCAAGAGAGGATGTGAAAAAGCCCCACGGGCCGCGCAGCCGGCCTAGGCGTTGATCCACTTCACGGCCAAACCTGGTCCGACCGCGCTTCGCGCTCAATCCGGTCCTGGGCACTTGATGATCGAAGCCCTGCCGCGAAGCGGCGGGGCTTTTTCATGTCCGACCGAGCCGAGCGCAGCTCGAGCAAGAGAGGATGTGAAAAAGCCCCACGGGCCGCGCGGCCGGCCTGGGCGTTGATCCACTTCACGGCCAAATCTGGTCCGACCGCGCTTTGCGGTCAATCCAGTCCTGGGCACTTGATGATCGAAGCCCTGCCGCGAAGCGGCGGGGCTTTTTCATGTCCGACCCAACCGATCCCAACGTGAGCGAAGGAGGAGGTGGAACGGACCCGCCCGCCGACGAGGTATCGATCCTCATTGGACGCAGGTACACGCTGTACTATCTTACTCTCCCTTAACTGATCAATGCTCATCCTTGGCACATGGTTACGCGATTGAAGGATCTGCTGGTGATCGAGACCGCTGGCGTGCTTGCCGGGCCGGCCGTGGGCATGTTCTTCGCGGAGTTGGGATCGCGCGTGATCAAGCTCGAGAACGTCCGCGCGGGGGGCGATGTAACGCGCAAATGGAAACTGCCCAAAGAGGACAGCCACTCCAAGGTGAGCGCCTATTTCAGCAGTGTGAACCATGGCAAGGAGCACCGCTTGGTGGACCTCGCCGACCCAGCGTTCCGTGCCGAGTTCGATGCGTTGCTGGCCCAGGCCGACATCGTGATCACCAATCACCTGGCCGCGGATGCCGATAAGCTTGGCCTGCAGCGCGAGCGCTTGCAGCAGGTGAACCCCCGGTTGATCCATGGACACGTCCGCGGATATGCCGATGATCCTTCGCGGCCTGCCTACGATGTGGTGTTGCAAGCGGAAACGGGGTACATCAGCATGACAGGCTCGGACAGCCTGAACCCTGCGAAGCTGCCCGTGGCCATGATCGATGTGCTGGCCGCGCACCAACTGAAGGAAGGCCTGCTCCTCGCCTTGTTGCAACGCCAGGAGAGCGGTCGTGGCGCCTATGTTGAGGTCTCGTTGGAGGAGGCCGCGCTCGCGGGCCTGGTGAACCAGGCGAGCAACTGGCTGATGGCAGGCCATACCGCACAACCGATGGGCACATTGCATCCCAATATCGCACCGTACGGAGAGGTGTTCACCACGGGTGATGAAAAGCGGCTGGTGCTGGCGGTGGGCAGCAATGAGCAGTTCAAGGCGTTGTGCCATGTGCTGGACATGGATGATCTGGTGCACGACCAGCATTTCAGCAACAACCCCAAGCGCGTGACCAACCGGAACGTCCTTGCGCAACTGCTCGGGCAACCGATGGCCTTGCGCGAGAGGAACGAGCTCCTGGCCGCCTTCAAGGAGGCCCAGGTGCCCGCGGGTGCTGTGCTCACCATTGATGAGGCCCTGGCCACTCCACTCGCGCAGCGCATGGTACTGGAGCAGGAGATCGATGGCAGGAAGACCCGCCGGCTGCGCGGGAATGCCTTCCATCTGGAGCCTTACTGAACGGGCTGCCGCCGTGCTTGGCGCAGCGCTCCTTCAATGATCGGTGCAAGCCCCTGCGCCTCATCACGTGACAGTCCCTTGCCGAAGACCACCTTGCGGCCCATGTGCTCAAATCCCAGGCGTTCCGCCCCCATCACCCAGAAACTGTCGTTCAGCTGCCACGTCCAGGAGCTTTCATCCACGGCGAGCATACCGAAGCGCTGGATGTTCTCCGTGAAGTAGTCGTTCGCCCTTCCGTATCCGAAGATGCTATCCTTGATGGTGAAGCGGCCGTCCTTCAGACGCAGCAGTTCGACTCCTTTCAGGCGCCAGAGCATCACGCGTCCGATGCGCAGGGCGAACCATGCCCAGAAGGCCATGAACGCGATCCAGAACGTGCGCTGTGATCCCGCAGGCATGCGGACCATCTCCAGGAGGATGAATACACCGCAGGCCCACCAGGCCAGGTTCCACGCCACCAACAAGGCCTCGTGCAGCCGCGACAGCCGCGGTGCGATCACCACGCTCAGTTGTTCGCCCGTGCGTTCAACGCTCACGCGGCCGCTCACGAATTCCATCAGTCCTTACGCATATTGGCGAGCACCTCGTTGTACAATGCCTCGTACTGTGGAAGCACCCGCTCAAGGCTGAAGCGCTCGGCCTCGCGCAACGCACCGGCGCGGAAGCGCTGCTCCGTTGCAGGATCGCTGAGGATGTTGAGCGCGTTCGCCGCCATCGTGTCCACATCACCCACCGCGCTCAGGAGGCCACTTTCGCCATGGATGTTCACCTCGGGTATGCCGCCCGTATCGGTGCTCACCACGGGTATGCCGCAGGCCATGGCCTCCAACGCGGCGAGGCCGAAGCTTTCCGTTTCGCTGGTGAGCACGAAGAGGTCGCAACTGGCCATCACCTCCTCGGGTGCGGTCATGCGGCCAAGGAATGTGATGCCATCGCACTCCACGCTGCGGCATATGTTCTCGATGCGTGGGCGTTCGGGCCCATCGCCGATCAACAGGAGCCTTGCCGGGATCCGCTCGCGCACCTTAAGGTAGACCTTCACCACATCCTCCACGCGCTTCACCGGGCGGAAGTTGCTTACATGCACCAGCAGCTTTTCGCCGTTCGGCGCAAATCGCTGTCGCAGGGCCTCATCGGCCATGCGGGCGTAGCGGTCCAGACGGATGAAATTAGGGATCACACGGATGCCAGGTCCTCCCTGCGAGGCGTGCTTCAGTGGAAAATGACGGTACGTATCGTCCTTCAAACTCTGGCTCACTGCCGTAAGCCCGTTGCTCCGCTCCATGGCGAAGGTGATCACGGGCTCGAAGCTCGCATCGCGGCCAACGAGCGTGATGTCGGTTCCGTGCAAGGTGGTGATGAAGGGAATGTGCACGCCATGGGTCGCCAGGATCTGCTGCGCCATCCAGGCCGCGCTGGCGTGGGGTATGGCATAGTGCACATGGAGCAGGTCCAGCCGCTCGTGCTTCACCACATCCACCAGCTTGCTGCTGAGGACCAGTTCGTAGGGCTGGTAGTCGAACAGCGGATAGTCGCTCACGCGCACTTCGTGGAAGAACACATTGGCCAGGGCATGCGGCAGGCGCACGGGACGATCATACGTGATGAAATGCACCACATGCCCTTCCTCGGCCAGCGCGATGCCCAATTCGGTGGCCACCACGCCGCTTCCCCCAAAGGTGGGATAACACACAATTCCTATTCGCATGATCTGGTATGGAACGTCCGGCACCTGCGGTGCAGGGCGTGCAAAGGTGCGCAAGCGGAACTTGCCCGTGGGTTCAATGTGCCTGTTGATCTGCAAGGCTAAGGCCGTCGCAGCCGAGCGCCTCATCCACCACCTGCTTGAGCACCCGCATATCAAGTGCGGCACGGCTCCTGCCTTCCCTCGCCAGGAACAGCAAGGCCCCAATGCCTACGAGCGCGATGGGTACCCCCCAGAAGCCCCAGGCGGCATTGCCTAAGGACCGCTGCGACAAGCCCAGGGTAAGGCCCGTGAGACCCAGCAACGTGAGCCCCAGGTAACTGCCGGTGAAGAGCATCCAGATCCCCGGTGATGGCCCGATGAGGCAGCGGATGAGCGTTCCGCCCTTGCCCAGTTCCTCGAAGTTGAGGTCCATCTGCGGCGTCCAGGCATGCGCATGGCGTTCCGGAAAGTTGATCGTGAGGTGATAGTGGGCATCCTTCACCCACAGCCCACGCGCCTCATCCCGCTTGATGTGGTCGCGGATGAGCAGTGAGACCTCCGCGGCGGTGCAGGGATATTCGAAACGGTATCGCGGGCGGAACTCGAGCATGGGATCAGATGCGTGATACGAATCCGATGATGGGGAAGCCCAGCGGAAAAAAGTACCGCGCGATAACGGCGTTGTTGATCAGCGCGATGTCGATGGACGTCCGATCGCCCAGGATGCGAATGCCGTAAGAGTAGAGGATGGGATCGTCGAAGGCGTTCGGAAGGATCCAGTTCTCCGAGCAGAAGGCGATGCGCTTGCCCAGGCGGGCCGTGCCACTGATCGTTCCGGTCATGCGGAAGGCGCCGGGGTCGGACCGCTCGTTGTACACACTCCCGTAACCATAGCCAGCACCAAACGTGATGTTGTTCTCCTTGGATCCGAATGTGGCCAGCCCGAATGCCGTACCCACTGTTGGGCGTTCATTGTTCCAACCACTGAGGTCGCTCAGTGCGATGAGCAGCGTGCCGGCGCCCAAGTGAATGTTCTTCGCAACGGGGAAGCCCGCTTTGGCCGAAAGCAACCAGACCGGAGCCCCCCTGAGCAGGGAGATCACCTCGAACCCTGCGCCAATGGACACGTTCCTGGTCAGCCCGTAAGCGAAGCTGTTGATGAAAAGCAGGTTGTTCTGGTAATAGCCCCTGCCCGCATCCATCGGAATGGCCGATGGCGTGAAATAGTAGCGCGATGCGACCGGCGTAGGGAACCAGAACTGACCACGGCGATGATCAGCACCCGAAAGCACGACCGCCGAAGCGATATCGGCCCGCTGCACGTGGATCACACCGAGTTTGTCGGTCCGTACCGTCAGCTCATTTCCATTGATGGCGATGATCTCCCCTCGGATCAGGCTCTCATCGTTTAACCGCAGGATGTACCGCATCGTGCTATCAACGTGCAGTTCAGCTACAGGAACCTCTTGGGAACACGCTGCCAGGGCCAACGAGAGGAAGAGGATGAGGAGGATCGGCTTCATCCGAGGGGCTCGGGGATAGGACAAGATATCGAACCTGCGTTCACGGGGGAACCGCGGGGATCAGCACCTTTGCAGCCGTGCAACGAGTTCGTGCCTGATGCGACGACTGCTGATCAAGAACGCCAAAGCCCTGTTGGGCACCCATGCTTCGGATGTGCTGCGGGTCGCAGGCAGCGCCATGGCCACATTGCCGGCGATCATTGATGGCTGGCTGCTTGCGGAGGACGGTGTGATCCGCGACATGGGGACCATGGAAAGCTGGCCCGGCATCACTGATTGGAACGACCTGGAGGTGATCGACGCCACGGACCGCTATGTACTACCCGGTTGGTGCGACCCGCACACGCATACCGTCTTCGCTGCACCACGGGAGGAGGAGTTCGTGGACAAGATCCGGGGGGCCAGCTACCAGGCGATCGCTGCGCGCGGCGGTGGCATATTGAACAGTGCCCGGAAGCTCCGCGCGATGAGTGAAAGCGACCTGTACGACCAGGCGCAGCACCGACTGAAGGAAATGATGCGGCAGGGTACCGTGGCCGTGGAGATCAAGAGCGGATACGGCCTCACGCTCGAGAGCGAGATGAAGATGCTGCGTGTGGTGAAACGCCTGAAGGAGACATTACCGCTGCAGGTGAAGGCCACGCTGCTCGCCGCCCACGCGCTGCCGGAGGAGTTCAAGGAGGATCGCGAGGGCTACATGGACATGATCGTGAACGAGCTGATCCCGCAGGTGGCGATCGAGCACCTCGCCGATCATGTGGATGTGTTCTGTGAAGCGAACTACTTCACCGTGGCTGAGATGGAGCGCATCCTGGAGGCCGGCGCGTTGCATGGTCTGCCCGGCAAGGTGCACGTGAACCAGTTCACCAGCCTCGGCGCCATTGGCGCCGCCGTGAAGCATGGAGCGCTCAGTGTGGATCATCTGGAAGTGATGGAGGAGGCCGACCTCATCGCATTGCAAGGTGCCTCTGCGATCCCCACGCTGCTCCCCTCCTGCTCCTTCTTCCTGCGCATCCCTTACGCGCCGGCCCGTGACCTGATCGAGCGGGGCTGTGCGGTGGCCCTGGCCTCGGACCACAATCCGGGAAGCACACCGAGCGGCAACATGAACCTCGTGCTATCCCTGGCCTGTATCCAGTTGCGCATGCTTCCGGAAGAGGCGATCAATGCGGCAACACTGAACGCCGCGGCGGCCATGCGGCTTTCCCATGAACTGGGAAGCCTGGCAAAAGGTAAACGCGCGAGCTTCATCATCACCCGCCCGATACCTTCGCCGGCCTATCTGCCGTATGCCTTTGGCAGCGACCACATCGACACCGTGATCATTGATGGAACCGTCATCCGCGCCGGAGAAGCAAGCGCCTGAGCCCCGTTTCATCCGGCCACCCGGGCTGGAGATGGGCAATGGCCTGGCGATCTTCTCGCTGGCCTTCATGGTCTTCTCCGGTGCGCAGTTCTTCCTGATGGCTTCGCGCGTGCGCAGCCTCACGCCGGACATGCAAGGCATTCCCTTGGCCTCCCTGTTCAGCATTGAGGGCTTCGCCGAGCGTTGGGAGGCCCTTTCCACCAATGGCGACGTCATCGCCTTCATTTCCCTCTGGGCCGGACTCGCCGGGCTGGTGGTGTTGTTGGGCATCACCGCGTGGTGGAAAGGTCCGCGCACTGTCCAGTTCCTCGGCCTTCGGCCGCCTGCCCTGAAGCCCTTCCTGGCCTGGTGCGGCTTCTTCCTCGTGGTCTTCATCCTGTTGGAGGCCCTCGCCTATCTCCTGCCCGACATGGATGGTTCGTTCATGGAACAGGTGATCGCCTCCATCACCAGCCGCCCCATGTTCCTGCTCGGGGCTGCGCTGATGCCCGCGATCTATGAGGAGCTGCTCTTCCGCGGGCTGCTCCTGGGATCGCTGCGGCATATGCTGGACAAGCATTCCGCCATCGCGATCACGGCGGGTGTCTTCACGTTCATCCACATGCAGTACGATTGGTACCTCCTGCTCTTGCAGGTGCTGCCCCTCGCGGTGTTCCTCGGGTATGCCCGCGCGAACACGGGCAGCATATGGACCAGCATCGTCCTGCATTTCGCGAACAATGCGGCCAGTGTATTGCTGCCCGCGCTCTTTCCCGACGCCGTATAACAACAACCCTCCCTTCCTGCACCATGCCCCGCATCATCGAATGTGTCCCGAACATCAGTGAAGGCCGCGACAAGGCCAAGATCGACGCCATCGTGGCGGTGGTGGAGACGGTGGAAGGTGTGCGCCTGCTCGACGTGGACCCCGGTAAGGCCACCAACCGCACCGTGATCACCTTCGTGGGCGAGCCCGATGCCGTGTGCGAGGCGGCCTTCCGCCTGGTGAAAAAAGCGCAGGAGCTCATCGACATGCGCACGCACAAGGGCGAACACCCGCGCTTCGGCGCCACGGATGTCTGCCCGCTCGTTCCGATCAGCGGCATCACCATGGAAGAGCTCGTGCCCTACGCGAAGAAGCTGGGGGAACGCATCGGCAAGGAACTGGGCATCCCCGTGTTCAACTACGAATACGCGGCGAGCGAAGAGAAGCGCCGCAACCTGGCCAACAACCGCGCCGGCGAATACGAAGGCCTGAAGAAGAAGCTGATGGATCCGGCCTGGAAGCCCGACTTCGGTCCCGCGGAATTCAATGAGAGCGTGGCCCGGAGCGGAGCCATCGCTGTGGGCGCACGCAAGCTGCTGGTGGCCTACAACGTGAACCTCAACACCACCAGCACCCGGCGTGCGAACGCCATCGCCTTCGACATCCGCGAGGCCGGCCGGAAAGTGACACAGGCCGACGGCACCGAAGTGCAGGTTCCCGGCAAGCTGAAGAGCGTGAAGGGCATCGGCTGGTTCATCGAGGAATACGGCATCGCGCAACTGTCGCTGAACCTTACGGACATCGACGTTACGCCCATGCACATCGCCTTCGACGAGGCCTGCAGGAGCGCCTTGGAACGCGGCATCCGCGTGACCGGCAGTGAAGTGGTGGGGCTGGTGCCGAAGCAGGCGCTGCTGGATGCGGCGGACTTCTTCCTCCGCCGCCAGGAGCGCAGCCTGGGCATCAGTGAACGCGAGAAGATCAAGCTGGCGGTCAAGTCCATGGGGCTCGATGAACTGGCGCCGTTCGATCCTGAAAAGCGTGTGATCGAGCTACTGCTGGCCGACCCCAAGGACGAGCGCCTTGTACGGATGGACCTGAAACGGTTCAGCGAGGAAACCGCCAGCGAAAGTCCCGCACCAGGAGGGGGCAGCGTGGCGGCCTATGTAGGTGCGTTGGGCGCATCGCTGGGCACCATGGTGGCCAACCTGAGCGCGCATAAGCGGGGCTGGGACGAGCGATGGGAGGACTTCAGCAAGTGGGCCGAGGAAGGTGAGGCCTGCAGAACGGAGCTCCTGCGGCTGGTGGATGAGGACACCAAGGCCTTCGACAAGATCATGGCCGCCATGCAACTGCCCAAGGAAAGCCCTGAACAGGTCACCGCGCGCAAGGATGCCATCCGCGAAGCCACCAAAGGGGCGATCATGGCCCCCTTGGACACCATGCGGATGTGCGTGCGCAGCATGGGTGTGATGAAGGCCATGGCCGAAACGGGCCTGAAGGCCAGCGTGAGCGATGCCGGTGTAGGGGCACTTTGCGCACGCACCGGCGCACTGAGCGCCTATTTGAACGTGCGGATCAACTGTGCAGGCCTGGATGACGAAGCTTGGAAAAAGGGCGTGCTGGCCGAAGCGGAGGCCTTGAAGGCCAAGGCCGAGCAACTCGAAGCGGAGGTGATGGCCACCACGCTCGGCAAGGTCTGATCGGCATTTTACGGGCCCTTGACAACTTAGGGTCGGCACAGCGCGTATACATTGTAAGCGATGGTGCACAAGGCCTCATATCGGCATAAGCTGCAACGGCTGGCTCATTTCTTCCCGTTCCAACTGCTGCTGTTGCACGTGAAGAAGAACCACGTGCTGCTGCTGTGCTGGTTGGTGATCTTCGGGTTCGCCACCCAGACCATGGGCATGAAGTACGGCGTTCCCTACCTCTTCCTCTACCCCGAGTACTTCGAGAACAACACCTTCTGGAGCTTCTGCCTGCTGGGCTTCGCCGCCGGCGGTTTCTTCACGGCCTACAACCTTTACAGTTATACCACCCACGCCTACCGGTTCCCCTTCCTGGCCACCATCGCCAGACCGTTCATGAAGTTCAGCATCAACAATGCGTTGCTGCCGATCTCCTTCGTGATCACCTACCTCATCTTCTCCGCCCGGCTGCAGTATACCAAGGAGCTGGTACCGCCCATGCACATCGTGATCAACCTGATGGGCTTCCTCGTCGGGATCGCGACGTTCATGACCATCTCGCTGTTGTACTTCCTGCGCACCAACACCGACATCCACAAGCTCCTGGGTCCTGATGCGGACCAACACCGGGCCCCGGAACCCATGGAGGACATCCTGCCGCAACGTCCCCCGGCCCAACAGCGCCAGGCACTGCGAAAGGCCACACGGTGGCTGCGGCTTGAACAACGCACCCGCAAGTGGAAAGTCGACCTGTACCTGACCTCCCCGTTCCGCGTGGCCTTGGCACGGAGCAGTTCGCACTATGACAAGAACCTGTTGCGCTCGGTCCTGTGGCAGAACCACATCAATGGCAGCATCTTCAGTGTGGTGCTCGTGGTGACCTTCATCGCCCTCGGGGCCTTCAGTGGCACGCCGGTGTTCTCCATTCCTGCTGCTGCCAGTGTGTTCATGCTCTTCACCATGCTGCTCATGCTCATGAGCGCCCTGCACAGCTGGCTGAAGGGCTGGGTGATGGCCCTGCTCATCATTCTCGTGGTGGTCCTGAACGTGGCGAGCAAATACACCGATCGCTTCCTGTACGATGCGCAGGCCTATGGGATCGACTATTCCGGACCGCCGGCTTCCTACGACCGCGCAACGATCACGGCGCTCGCGAACGACCAGGCGGCCGCGCGGGCCGATTCCATGGCCTTCCAGCGCACGCTCGACCGGTGGTTGGAACACAACCGGACGTTGCCGAACGCCCAAGGCAAGCCCAAGATGATCATCGTGAACACCAGTGGCGGCGGCTCACGTGCCATGGTGTGGACGTTCCGTTGCCTGCAGGTGGCGGACAGCCTGCTCGATGGACGCCTGATGACACGGACCGCCCTGATGACCGGCAGCAGCGGCGGGCTCATCGGCGCTACATACTTCCGTCAGGTGGAGCACTCCCATCGCAAAGGCGGACCGCATCGGGTGAACGACAAGGCGCACCTCGATGCCATGGGCAGCGACATCCTGAACCCGCTTGGTTTCAGCTTCGTAAGCAACGACATGTTCATCCGCTATCGACGGGTGCAGGATGGCCTGCGTAGCTACACCCTGGACCGCGGGTACGCGTTTGAGCAGCGGCTCGATCAGGTGACGGATGGATTGCTCGACGTTCGATTCGAGGACTTCGCCGATGCCGAACGCAATGCGGAAATGCCCCTCCTGGTGATCAGCCCGGTAAGCCTGAACGACGGCCGCCGACTGGTGATGAGCGCACTACCCGTGGCCTTCCTTACCAACATCTCGCCGCATGGCACGGTGCACAGCGACAACATGCCCGAAAGCATCGAATACGGCCGCTTGTTCGCCAGGCAGGATCCGCAGCATATCAAGCTCTCCAGTGCGCTGCGCATGAACGCGACGTTCCCCTACATCACCCCGATCATCACCCTGCCCAGCGAACCGAAGATGCGTGTGATGGATGCCGGGGTGCGCGACAACTATGGCTATCGCAACACGTTCATGTTCCTCAAGACCTATCGTGAATGGATCGCAGCGAACACCAGCGGGGTGGTGATCATCCAGATGCGCGACAAGCAGCGCGAACTGGACGTGAAGCCCATCGGCGGAAGCTTGATCAGCCGGTTGATCGACCCGTTCAGCAGCGTCTACGACAACTTCGTACGGATGCAGGACCAGGACTACGACCTGATGATCAAGCAGGCGGATGCATGGGCGAACTTCCCGCTCGACGTGATCGACCTTTCGCTCTGGCACGACGATGCGGAGGAGATCAGCCTGAGCTGGCACCTGACCGCCGTGGAGAAAATGCAGGTGATCAACACCGTGTACCTTCCACAGAACCAGGCCGCCTTATCGCGTATGCGCGCACTGGTCATGGGCAGCACGCCCCTGATCACCGCCCAGCTTTCCGGTGATAGTGCAACAAGCCGGAAAGCGGCGAAGCCTGTACATCGCTAAGCTTCATCGATCGTGCTGCCAGGGCTTGTTCAAGCAGGGAACGATAGCCTGCAGCGATCGAACCGGACGCCTTGAGGTCCTTCAGTTCATTCCTGGAGAAGTAGCGGGTCAGCATGGTCGCAAGTGCTTCAAAGCATCCGCTCACCAATTCACGCGCCTGTGCATGATGGGCCATGGGCGCCATGCGTCCTGCCAATGCTGCGAGCCAGGCCTGGGGCGACTTTCCGCGGTACACCTGTTCGGCCACTTCATCCATGGTGATCCCGTTGGGGAACACCACGTGCATGAGGTCCGGGTGTAGCTGATCCAGAAGCGCTGAGCGTAGGACAACCTTGCCGATGTTGGCACCGCTTCCCTCATCGCCGAGGATGTAGCCCAGGGATGGCATTGGCGTATGCATCTGAAGCCCGTCATACCAACCGGCGTTCATGCCCGTGCCCAGGATCAGGGCGAAACCGGGGGAATCGTCGTGGAGCGCACGCGCTGCACCCAGCAGGTCACTCTGAACGTCGATCACGGCCGATGGCCAAACACTGCGGAGCACTGCGGTCATGCGCTGCCGGCGGACCGGGGATCCGCAGCCCGCGCCGTAGACATGCAGTTGCTTCACCGCCAACACCTCCGCTATTCCTTGGAACTGCTCTGCCAGGGTCCGCTGGAACAACGCAGGGTCGCCCACCGCCGGGTTGAATCCGGGCAGGGCCCAGCCCCCGCCTGGTTCACCGTCCCCGTCCAGCAAGGCCCATCGCGAGGAGGTGCCCCCGATATCGGCCACAAGCGCTGCTGACATGCGGGCAAGTTAAACCCGCCGGGCCAACAAGGCGATCGGGGATCAGACGTTGAAGAGGAACTTGCTCGGGCTCACCAACCCGTTCTTCACCGCGTACAATACCAGGGATGCGGTATTGTTGACACCCAGCTTCTGCATCACCTTCTTGCGGTGCGTGGTCACGGTGTGAGCGCTGAGGTTGAGACGGGCGGCGATGCGGGTGTAGGAACAGCCTTCGGCTATCAGACCGATGATCTCCGCCTCGCGCTGGGTGATGTTCACGGGTGCACAGCTCAGCGGTTCGTCCTTGATCCGCTTCATGTCGATCGCGGAACGCTCGATGGCCTCCAGGATCTGGCCACAGAAAAAGCGCTTTCCATCACCGGTGTCCAGCACGGCGTCGATGATCTCCTGCAGGTCGCAATCCTTCTTGATGTAGCTGGTGACACCGCCTCGCAAGGCGCTCATCAAGGCCAGGCGCGAGGGGTCGGGCGTAATAGCCACGAAGTGTGTGCGCTTATGTGCGTTCACACCGTCGCGTATGGAATCGGCGCTGAAGCCATTGGCCGTATGGTCGATCAACACAACATCCGGCTTTTCCCTTACCAGCAGGGCCTTCAGCGTGATGGCGTCGCGCGCTTCGCCGACCAGTTGCACACGTGGCACCTCCGACAGGATGGTTCGCAGGCCCAGCAAAGCCAGTTCGCTACTGTCGGCAAGAAGGGTCTTGATGGGCATGTTCGCGTTTAGAACGTTTCTAAACAGGGGCGAAAATAGCCGCTGGAGGTATCGCTCACGAGGACAACTGTCATCCTTCGGTCAACATCCGATCGGGAAGGTCCTGCCCTCCTCCGCCAGCAGTGTGTTCGGAAATACGGGAAGAGCTTCCTGAAGCAACACATCATTGCTCTTGTAGCGCGAACTGAAATGTCCCAGCAGGAGCTGGCCCACCCCGGCCGCACGCGCAACCTCGGCCGCTTGTGCGGCCGTACTGTGCATGGTCTCCTTGGCTCGCGCGCTCAGGTCCGTGGTGAAGGTCGCTTCGTGATATAAGAGGTCAACTCCCCGCACATGCTCGATCAACCCGGTCAGTGGCGCCGTGTCCGAACAATAGGCATAGCTGCGTTGCCGAGCGGGCTCACTTGTGAGTTCGTGGTTGGGGATCCGCGTGCCGTCCGCCAGTACAAGGTCATCGCCATGCTTCACCCTGTCACGAGCGAAGAGCGGAATGATGGCGAGCTTGTCATCGCGCAGTTTCCGCGGGTGGGGTCTTTCGCGGAAGAGGAAGCCGGTGGTGGGGATCCGGTGTTTCAACTCCAATGCCATCACATCGATCCGATCATCACCCGTAATGCGTTCACCACTGGCATGTGTCAACGCCTGGAAACGCAAGGGATAACGCAGGTAGGTCTCCGATGCCCGCAATTGGATATCGATCACCTCCTTGAGGATGGCCGGACCGAAGACGCGCAGCTCGGTGGTGCGGCCTTGCAGGTGCATGGTGCTGATCAGCCCCATGAGACCCAGGTAATGATCACCATGCATGTGGCTGATGAACACCGTGTCGATGCGGTTGAAGTTCGCCCCCGCCTGTCGCAAGCGCTCCTGCGTGCCCTCGCCGCAGTCGATCAGGTATAGCCGATCGTGTGCGTTTAGCAACTGTGACGTGGGGTATCGGCCACGTGCAGGCAATGCCGCACCTGTTCCCAGTGTAGTGACCTCGAAGCGCATGGTACGATGTTAACGAAAAGGCCCTCCCGTTGCCGGAAGGGCCCTTGCAATAAGTCCGGTCCGATCAATGGTCGACCACCACGCGACCCGTGAAGGTCTTTCCTCCTGCCTGGACCTTGTACAGGTAGATCCCGTTCTCCAACTGCTCTACGTTCATGGGCACCGTATTGAGGCCCTGGCGACCAGTGAAGCGCTGATCGGCCACTTCCTCGCCCACCAGGTTGAACAGCACAACGCGGCCATTGGAACTGCGGCCCAGGGTGAATTCCACCCGAAGGATGCTATTGGCCGGATTGGGCACCGTTCGCACGTTGCTCAACGTGCCAAGGCCCATGTCGGCAAGACCCATGTTCGCATTAATGCTGATGCTATACCCGCCGAATTCCTGCGGTACGGGCAACACGAAGAATCCAAGTGTCGTGTAAGCCGTAACGTGCAGGACCATTTCGTAGGTGCCGGTGGTCGTTGGTGTGCCCTCGATGAGGCCGCATCCCACCTGGCTGGGGAGATAGGTGCAAGGCGCAGGCGTCTGTGAGTTGCAGATCACGCTGAGTCCGGGAGGCATGTTGGAAACACTGTCGAACGCCACCGAGTCGATGGTGAATCCGGCGTAGGCCGGATCGATCAGGCCAGCGTCCGTTGGCACCAGAAGGTGCAGCGTATCCGTGTAGAACGTGTTCACTACACCGGGCATGAAATTCTCCGTGGTATCCGGCCACACGCCGTAGACGCTGTCGGCGTACAACTGGTTCGGGGTGCACTGAGCACCTGCGGAATAGGCGACCAGGATGATGATGGACGAGAGTAGGGTTTTACGCATGCGCTTATTGGTCTTTCTTAACATCCTTTTCGATCTCCTCCATGAACAGCAGGTCCATGGCCTCGTTCACCGTGGGCGTGATGGACAGCACGTTCTCCAACTGGCTGATCTGCACCAGCTTCATCACTGGTTCCTGCAATGAGCATACCACGAGCGTTCCGCCCACGCTCTTGCACAGCCGGTTGGCCACGAGCAGAGCGCTGAGCCCGCTGCTGTCGCAGTAGCGTGTGCTTGCCAGGTCAATGATCACATTGCGGACACCGGTCTTGTTGAGGTAGACCAGTTCGCTTTTCATTTCAGGGGCGCAGGTGGTATCCAGCTTGTCCACGTTGCTTTTCACCAACGTGTACTTCCCCTTGTCCTCTATCGTGAAATTCATGGTGACTCGGTTTGAAAAGGCCTTCGGTCCAAAGATAATCGCCCATTCCAAAGATCCCGACCTAACGGAACCCGCGTCTATAGGGACTTCGGGATGCGGGCCGCGAGCAGGTAGATCACCGCCATCCTTACAGCCACGCCATTTTCCACCTGATCCAGGATGATGCTGTTGGCGTGATCGGCAACATCGGAAGTTATCTCCACCCCCCTGTTGATAGGCCCGGGATGCATGATGGTGATCGCTTTACCCGCTTTTCCGGCGGCTTTTGCAACGCGATCATAGCGCTCCTTATCCAGGCCGAAGAGCATGGCGTATTCCCGCAAACTGGGGAAGTTGGCGATGCCATCGCTGCCCTGCCGTTCCAATTGGATCCGGAGCATGTTGGCCACATCACACCAGCCGAGGGCCCTGTCGAGGTCGTGCTCCACCTTCACCCCGAGGCTTTCGACATGGCGGGGCATCAAGGTGGTAGGCCCACAGAGCATCACCTCCGCACCCAGCTTCTGCAGGCAGTGGATGTTGCTCAGGGCAACGCGGCTGTGCAGGATGTCGCCAACGATCAACACCTTCAATCCGTTCACGCGTCCGTGCTTCTCGCGGATGCTGTATGCATCGAGCAGGGCCTGCGTAGGATGCTCGTGGGTCCCATCGCCGGCGTTCACGATCCGGGCGTTCACGTGTTTGCTCAGGAAAACAGCAGCACCGGGGTCGGGATGGCGCATCACCACCATGTCCACCTTCATGGCCAGGATGTTGTTCACCGTATCCACCAAGGTCTCCCCTTTCTTCGTGCTGCTGCTCGAACTGCTGAAGTTGATGATGTCAGCGCTCAACCGCTTCTCGGCCAGCTCGAAGCTGATGCGGGTGCGCGTGCTGTTCTCGAAGAAGAGATTGGCAATGGTGATGTCGCGCAGCGAAGGAACCTTTTTGATCGGGCGTGCAAGCACTTCCTTGAAGCCATCCGCTGTCCGGAAGATCAACTCGATGTCCGACACGCTAAGGTCCTGGATGCCCAGGAGATGATCGATGCTGAGCTGTTCGCTGGGCACCACCTTGTTGGCCTGTTGCTCGCGGCTCATGCGTCCTTCGCGGTTGAACTGAATGGCGGAACATGACGCTCGCGCTGCTCTTCCGTGTACAACAGCACGCGATCCCGACCATCGGACTCCTTCCATTCCACGGCCACGCGCTGTCCATCGATGCTGTCCACCCACTTGCCCACGTAATCGGGCTGGATGGGCAGTTCCCGACTGAAGCGACGGTCCACGAGCACCATGAGCTGCACGGTGGCCGGCCGACCAAAGCTCAACATGGCATCAAGTCCCGCACGGATGCTCCGCCCGGTGAAGAGCACATCGTCTATGAGCACCACCCGGCGGTCGTCGAGGCTGAAGTCAAGTTGCGTGGCGCTCGGCATGGCCGTTACCGCGCGATGACGGAAGTCGTCGCGGTGGAAGGTGATGTCCAATTCACCATACTGCAAGGCCTTGTTCCCGGTGATGTGGCCGAGTTCCTTGGCCAACCGGCGGGCGAACAGTACGCCGCGCGGTTGCAGTCCGATCAGCGCGGTGCTGGCCAGGTCCCCGTGGTCCTCGATCAGTTGGTGACAAAGGCGCTGAAGTGTGAGCCCGAAGGCCTTTCCTTCCAGGATGGTGAGCGCCTGCATCGGCGACGAAGATAGCGGAGGGCGGTTCGACGCTCTCTTGCCTACCGCAGGAGCACGTTCGTTGCCCAAAGCACCCACATGGTGACGGCGCAGATGCCACCGGCCAATGCGAGTTTGAAGCCCAGCGAGGAACGACGAATGCTCTGCGGCGAATATCCCCTGCCCCGCTTCAGCATCCACCCGCCCCAGACATTGAACAGGATGGCCAGCAGGGCCATGATCGCTGCCGGAACACAGAGCTGGCGGGCAAAGGCCAGCGGTATGCTGAGCGCACCGAAGACCAGGGTCACCAGTGAGAGCGGCAATCGTCTCGGGTCGTTCATCATCGTGCCAGGGTCAGCAAACGCGCGTGCACTTGCACGACCTGCGGGATCACCAGCCGGTGACCGTCGTTTACGATGATGGTGTCCGCTACCGCATTCCGGTGGGCATCATCGGTCTGCGAACGCATGCGTGCCTTCACTTCTGCCTCCGACGCATTATCGCGGAGCATCACGCGTTGGATGCGGACATCCTCGGGTGCGTTCACCACCACGAGGTGGTCCATGGCCTGAGCTCCACCGCTCTCGGCAAGGATGGCGGCCTCCATCACCACATACGGCGACTTCCTGTCCAACGTCCATGCTCGAAAACGCGCCCGCACAAGCGGATGCACAAGGCCATTGAGCTTCTGCAATGCAACGGGATCGTTGAACACGACCGATGCCAGCGCCCGGCGATCGACTTCACCGTTCACATACATCAACGGACCGAAGGCCCCGGACACCGCTGCGCGTGCAGCTGGATCCTCGTTCAGGATGCGCTTCGCTTCATCGTCGGCACGGAAAACGGGAATGCCCAGCACCTCGAAGATGCGCGCCACGGTGCTCTTGCCGCTGCCGATCCCCCCGGTGAGCCCTACCTTGAACATGTGGTCATGTGTTCATGTGGCCCTGTGATCATGGGCCCATGACCTTGATCTCAGTTGGTCTTGGCGACCTCCTCGGTGAGCTGCTGCGTGCTGTCCATGGCGATGGCCGATTTCTCGAAGCGCAGCTTCACATTGGTATCGGCCTGTAACAGGACGGTCTTGTCGTTCACCTCCACGATGGTGCCGTGCAGTCCTCCGATGGTCACCACTTTCACGCCTTTCTGCAGGCTCTCGCGGAATTTCTTGGCGTCCTTGGCCTTCTTCTGCTGCGGGCGGATCATGAAGAAGTAGAAAACGATGAAGATCAGTACGAAGGGAATGATCATCGACCCCAGTCCGCCTTGAGGCTGGACTTGCAGAAGGACAGTGTTCAGGTTCATGGTCGTGTATGCGGTGGTGTGTGAATGCGTGTTCGAATGTGCGTGCGCCCTACTCATCAACGGGAGCACCGGGTGGGGCCACTACCTCGCCTTTGAGCAGGAGGACCGTGGTGGGGGGTTGTGTGTTCGCGACCACGGTGACGGTCTTTTCCTGAAGCCCACTGCGGCCATTGCTGTCGAAGTGAACAGTGATGGTGCCGCCTTCGCCCGGTTGCACCGGGGCCTTGGGCCAGTCCTTGCCCACGGTACAGCCGCATGTGCTGCGCACATCCACGATGATCAGGTCTTTCTTCCCCCGGTTGGCGAAGTGGAAGATCCGCTCCACCTGGTTGCCTTGGGGAATGCGACCGAATTGCAGGGTGGTGCTGTCGAACTCGATACGCGGAACGTCGGTGGAGTCACCGGGGTCGTAGCCGCTGGCCGGAATGTTCAGGGCCTCGGTAGTGATGGCGTTCGGATCCTTCTCCGTGTGATCGGTCAGCTGGCAGGATTGGAGTGCGAGGACGAACATCACGATCATTCCCGGAATGCGCCACTGGCCATTGGCTGCTCGCCACTGGCTGCGTGTCCCTTCACGGCGAGGTCGATGCGCTGCGGCAGGCTTGCACACTCCTGTCGCCAGCATGTTCGGTCCGGTCAAGAGCGCGTAGACCCCTGACAGTGCCGAGCGGCCAGCAGCCAGTAGCCTAGGGCTTGAGGCCTGAGGCATGTGGCGTGGGCCGGAGCTGCGGGTGCTCATCATCAATTCTCCAGAAGTCCGCGTCCCACCTTCTTGATGGAGCCGCTCTGTTTTCCCTCGATGAAGAGCTTGTCCAGGATGCCATTGATGAAGCCTTTGCTCTTCGGGGTGCTATAGGCCTTGGCGATCTCGATGTACTCGTTCATGGTGACCTTCGTAGGGATGTCGTCGAAGGCCTTCACCTCGGCCAGGGCCATCTTCATGAGGATCATGTCGCTCAGGGCGATGCGCTCGGTCTCCCAGTTCGCTGCCTTTTCGCCGATCCGCTTTTCGTGTTCCTCCGCCATATCGATGGTCCTGCGGAACAGGGTCACCACGAAATCACGCTCCTCGCTCGGATCGCGGTCAAGGTCGCTGACCGTTAATTCGGCGTCACCGGGTTTCATCACCTCGATGCTGCGCTTCACCAGGCTGCACGCCAGGTCGAGGTCCTCCAGCCAGTAAATGCTCTTGGACTCAAAGTGATCGTGGAGTTGGTCGTAGTCGGAGATGTGGTCCAGGAACATGGTGAGCACCAGCTCCTGATCCCGCTTGAAGGTGGTGGCGGGCTCGGCCATGTACCGCTTGTAGGCATCGCTCTCCTCGAACTGGCGATACAGCTGGTTCAACATATCGCCGTGTCCCATCCACCCGAGCTTTCTTTTGCTGCTCTCGGCCAGCAATCGTTTGCTTTCGCTGAGGAGCACCAGCACCGGGTTCTCCACGAAGCGCATGTTGGGGCTGAGGTCCTGCTCCGTGGGCAGGTGTTTCAGCTTGCGGTCCATGATCCGGTTGCCCGCGATGCGATGGATCTCGCCGAACAGGAGCATCAACTGCACATACAGGTCGAAGGTGCGCTCGATGCTGAGGAAAAGCTCCTTCTCGATCTTGGCCGCGCTGCCGCCATCGCTTTGCCAGAACG
Source organism: Flavobacteriales bacterium (assembly GCA_031411095.1). GTDB lineage: Bacteria > Bacteroidota > Bacteroidia > Flavobacteriales_F > PHOS-HE28 > PHOS-HE28. Next base: position 19,721 of record JANOAK010000019.1, read on the forward strand.
CATAGAGCGCCTGGTATACCTTGATGCGCAGATATCGTCGGTTCAACATTTCGTTCAGAAGCGGAGGCCCGCTTGTTTCATGCTGTTCACCCGTTGCTCGGCGGCCCGGTTGGCAGCGAGGTAGGTGGGGATCTTCTCCTCCTGGCTCCGCTTGAAGATGGCGAGCGCCGTATTGTAAATGCCTTCGGTCTGGTTCAAAGCGGCCTTGCGGTTGTATCCCTTGCGCTCCCAAGCACAGTTGATGATGCCGCCGGCATTGATCAGGAAGTCCGGCGCGTAAAGGATGCCACGCTGCATAACGGCCGGACCGTGGGTCTTCTCATCCGCCAACTGGTTGTTGGCCGCTCCGGCGATCACGCTGCACTTCAGCTTCGCAAGCGTTTCATCGTTCACCGTGGCACCCAATGCACAGGGGGAATAGATGTCCATGGCCACATCGTAGATGGCGTCCGGCCTCACGATGTTCACCGCGTTGTGCTCGGCCTTGACGGCGGCGAGCTTTTCGTCGTGGATGTCGGTGAGGTAGACGATGGCGCCATCCTTCAGTAAGTGGTCCACCAGGTGACGGCCCACATTGCCCGCACCTTGTATGGCGATCTTCCGGCCTGACAGGTCATCCGTGCCATAGGCCGACCGGGCAGCTGCCTTCATGCCGCAGAACACGCCGTAGGCGGTCACCGGCGAAGGATCGCCGCTGCCACCCATCTCTTCAGGTAGTCCCGCAACGTAGGGTGTCTCCTTGCGGATGTTCACCATCTCCGTGGTGCTCATCCCAACGTCCTCCGCAGTGATGTAGCGACCGTTCAGGCTGTGCACGAAACGCCCGAAGCGGCGGAACAGGGCTTCGGTCTTATCGGTGCGTGCGTCGCCGATGATCACCGCCTTGCCACCGCCCAGGTCCAACCCGGCCAGCGCGCTCTTATAGGTCATGCCACGGCTCAGGCGCAGCACGTCGTTGAGGGCCTCGGCCTCGGTCGCATAGGGCCACATGCGCGTACCGCCCAGGGCCGGACCCAGCGTGGTGTCGTGCACGGCGATGATGGCCCTTAGGCCGGTGGTGCGATCCTGGCAGAACAGCACCTCCTCATGATCGTGCTCCTGCATGCGGGCCAGGGTGCCCGATGTCTGTGTGGCTTCAGCGGTCTTCAGGGACATGGTATACGGGTGTGGGAGGGTTGGGCCAAAGTTGCGGCACGGATCCCGGAATAACAGCTGTCCTTCCAGCGAGGGCCGGAAGCAATGGAGGAACGGCCCATGGACGGGAAAGTGGGCTGCGTGTTCACCATTTCGTGGTCAGTCTGCTGATGCGCTCGTGTCGCAGCCTCCGTTCGAGGCGGGGCAAATGTAGATGCATGGAGGATCGCCCACCCTCGCAACTTGGATGAATGACGCATGTTCAACTACCACAAGTTCCCGGCGCCCGCCGAGGTCTATTTTTGAAGCCGTTCCCATGCGCGCGCTCCTCGCCCTTAATCCATACTTCAAGCGCTACTGGGGACGCATGGTCCTGGGGGTCATTTTCATCGCCCTCAGCAGTTGGTTCTCCGTACTGGCACCGCAGACCGTGCGCGCCGCCTTCGACCTGGGCGCCCTGGCCGACCAGCTGAAGCTGCCTGTGGACCAGCGCGCGGTGGCCGTACCCCCCATGCTCGACCGCTGGATCGGCTGGACCGGTATTGACCTGCAAGGCATGGTCTCCGGACCGAAGGATGACCGGTCGTTGAAGGACCTGATCTTCCACGTGGCGGGGTTGTATGCTTTGTTGTTCGTGGGGTTCACCCTGTTGCAGGGCTTCTTCATGTTCCTCATGCGGCAGACGATCATCGTGGTGAGCCGGCTGATCGAGTACGACCTGAAGAACGATGTGTTCGCACACTACCAGAAGCTCGACCGCGCCTTCTACAAGCGCAACAGCACAGGCGACCTGATGAACCGCATCAGTGAGGACGTGGGCAAGGTGCGCATGTACATCGGCCCCGCTATCATGTACATCCTCGGCCTGGTGGTGCTCAGCATCATGATCATCGTGGTGATGGTGGACGTGAACCCGGAACTCACGCTGTGGTCGCTGGCCCCATTGCCGCTGCTCAGCCTGGCGATCTACTGGGTGAGCGACCTGATGAACAAGCGCAGCCTGGCCGTCCAGCAACAGCAGAGCACCTTGAGCACGCTGGCCCAGGAGAGCTTCAGCGGCATTCGCGTGGTGAAGGCCTACGCCAAGGAGAAGAGCATGTCCGCCCGCTTCGGTCAGGCCGCCCAGGAATATCGCAAGCGCAGCCTGGCCCAGGCCTTCGTGGATTCCATGTTCATGCCGGTGATCATGCTGTTGATCGGGCTGAGCACGGTGCTCGTGGTGTTCATCGGTGGAACCATGCTGGTGAACGGCACCGGTGGCGTTACCGTGGGCAACATCGCCGAGTTCGTGATCTATGTGAACAAGCTCACCTGGCCCTTCGCCAGCCTTGGATGGATCACCTCGCAAGTGCAGCAGGCCGCGGCGAGCATGGAGCGTATCAACGAGTTCCTCGATACCAAGCCCATGATCTCCGATGAAGGTTCCGTACCCATGGAGATCCGCGGCGGCATCGAGTTCCGCCACGTGAGCTTCACCTACCCCGGCACCGGGATCCAAGCACTGCATGACGTGAGCTTCAAGGTACCCGCTGGCAGCACCCTCGCGATCACCGGTCACACAGGCTGTGGAAAGACCACGGTCGCCGAGCTGATCGGACGATTGCATGACGCCACTGCAGGCGAAGTGCTCATCGATGGCATACCGATCCGCCAGATCCCCCTGCGTTCGCTGCGCGGGCAGTTGGGCTTCGTGCCACAGGACGTGTTCCTCTTCAGCGACAGCGTGGCGCACAACATCGGCTTCAGCCTGGATGAAGTGGCCGAGGGCGATGTTCCTGGATCGAACGCATACATGCGGAGGGTGCGCGAGGCGGCCATGGTGGCGCAGGTGCACGAGAACATCGAAGCGTTTCCCAAGGGCTACGACACGCTGCTCGGCGAGCGCGGCGTAACGCTCAGCGGTGGGCAGAAGCAACGCGTGAGCATCGCCCGGGCCGTGGTGCGCGATCCCCGCATCCTCATCTTCGACGACCCGTTGAGCGCCGTGGACACCGCCACCGAGGCCGCCATCCTTGATGCGCTGAAGACCGTGATGACCGGCCGCACCAACGTGATCATCAGTCACCGCATCAGTGCCCTGCAGGGTGCGGACCACATCCTGGTGCTGGATAGCGGCCGTGTGGTGGAGGAAGGAAGCCATACCCAACTTCTGGCCAAAGGCGGGCATTACGCGCGGTTGCACGAGGAACAGTTGCTGGAGGAGCAGCGAGCGGATACCGCCGGTTGAGCGGCGCCTACCTTCAACTCCCACTTGCACATCCCGCCCCAACTTTTACCTTTGGGTAGACCTCCCCTGTCTAACGGAGGGCGAAGTGCCATGGCCGATGATCGTGAGGATGTATACTCGAAAGCGGTACGTGCCGGAAAACGCACGTACTTCTTCGATGTGAAGAGCACCCGTGGGCGCGACCTTTTTCTCACCATCACGGAGAGCAAGAAGCACACGAACGACGACGGCTCGGCCACGTACGAGAAGCACAAGATCTTCCTGTATAAGGAGGACTTCGAGAAGTTCCTCGATGGACTGAACGATGCCTTTGCCGAGATCGATCGCCTGCGCAGCACCGGCGATTATATGAACGAGCCCTCGCCGCTTCCCCCACCCCGTTCCGATGCACCTCCTGCCAGTGAGGAGCGCAACGGCTTCAACGATGTGGATTTCGAGGATCTGGGCCGGAAGGATATCTGATCCGCTTCCGATCTACTGAACGCCAGAACGCCTCCTTTCGGGAGGCGTTCGCTTTCACGGGCAAAGTGTTGAACCTATTGGTCCTTCGGCATACTTGGCTTCGGCGTGGCGGTAGGCGATACCAGCTCGCCGGTGGGGGTGCGCATCTCGGAATATTGCGTGGCCTGGGCCGGTGTGAGGAGGGCTTTCAAGGCCACATCACGCTCCTGCATCATGGACCTCACCTTCGCTGTGCGCTCCATCATCGGCATGTCCGCAGGCAGGTCGGCATGCATCTTCTGGTATTTGGCGTTCAACTCCTTGGCCTGAGCGGTCTGCTCCGGGGTGAGCGCGAGTTGCTTCATCAGCATGCCGAGGTTGATCGGGCGGAAGCCGTCCGCGATGGGGGGCGGTACTGCCGTGCGGGCCATGGGTGCCTCCTTGGCCTGCGTTGGCTTTACGGGGGCGGGTGGCGCTTGTTCATCCTGAGCGTGCGTTGCGGTCCATAGCAGGCTCGCGCCGGCGAAGGCCATCAGCTTGATCATCGTGTTCATGGGCGTTTCGGGTTAAAGGGATGTCAAAGTTGCATCAGAAGGACGCAACTCCATGCCCGCCCGATGCCTGTTCATTGCCAACAAATGTTGCTGCAGCTGTTCCTGCACCGATCTTTGTACCTGATCATTCCGGCATCCACATGCGCACCCTGCTCTTTCTCGCCATCGCGGCCATTACGGCCTGCGGTTCTCAGGCCCAGTCCGACCGGCTCGACGCCCCTGCCTTCCAGGAACGCTTGAAGGCAAAGGATGTGCAACTGGTGGACGTGCGGACCCCCGAGGAATTCGCGACCGGCCATTTGGATGGCGCTGTGAACATCGACTATGTGAACGGTGATTTCATGGCCGGCACCGCTGTGCTGGACAAAACCCGGCCCGTGCTGCTGTACTGCGCTGCAGGAGGTCGCAGCGAAAGCGCATTGGCCGATATGAAGGCGGCCGGCTTCACCCAGGTGCAGGACCTGATTGGCGGCATCAATGGGTGGAAGAAGAAGGGCCTGCCCGTTGCCAAGTGAACATGCAACAACTCCTTCGCCCCTCCGCTCTGCTGATCGCCCTTGCGCACGTGGCGCTGGCCTTTGCACAGCCACCTCCAGGTTACTATGACCCCGCCGCAGGCCTCTCGGGCCCAGCGTTGAAGCTCGCCCTGTACAATATCATCAGCCCGCACACCGTGCACACCAACGCACAGCTGTGGAACGACTTCACCACCACCGATGAGCGTGCCGATGACCCCAACAAGGTGTGGGACATCTACAGCGACGTACCCGGGGGCTCAGCGCCCTACATCTTCACCTTCGTTAGCGATCAGTGCGGCACGTACAACGGTGAGGGGGATTGTTACAACCGCGAGCACACCGTTCCGCAGAGCTGGTTCAATAGCAATACACCGATGGTAACGGACCTGCACCACGTCTACCCTACCGATGGCTGGGTGAACGCCCGTCGCGGGGATCATCCCTATGGCCTGGTCGGTGCAGTGGACTTCCAGAGCCAGAACGGAACCAAAGTGGGCAGCAGCATCACCCCCGGATACGGCGGCACCGTATGTGAGCCCATCGACGCGTTCAAGGGCGACCTGGCACGCACCTATTTCTATATGATGACCCGGTACATGTCGAACGTGGGCTCGTGGACAAGTGATGCCTTCAGCGGGGGCGACCTCAGTCCCTGGGCGGAGAACCTGCTTCTGGCCTGGAGCGTGGCCGATCCGGTAAGCCAGAAGGAGATCGATCGCAACAACGCGATCTACGCCATCCAGAACAACCGCAATCCGTACATCGATCACCCCGAATGGGTGTCCTACATCTGGGGATCCACGGCGGCAGTGCCCGCGTCCGAGTCGACCGTGCAACAGCTCTGGGTGAGCGAAGGCGTGATCTACCGCAACATGGGTCCCACACCGCAGAACGTGCAGCTGTTCAGTGCGGATGGACGTTTCATCGCTTCGCTGACGATGCGCGGGGATCGTGCCGAACTTCCTTCACTGGTCGCGGGTGTGTACGTGGCCCGCGTTGGTGATCGCACCCTCCGTTTCGTTCGCTAAGGTGCGGCGGCACCTTCCTGGGTGCGTAATAGGTCGTCAATGGTCTCGCGCCGCCTGATCAGCTCCGCCCGGCCATTGCGAACCAATATCTCCGGCGGTCTCAATCGCGAGTTGTAGTTGTTGGACATGCTGTAGCCATATGCCCCGGCGTTCATGATCGCCAGCAGGTCGCCCTCGTGCACTTCCGCCAGCTTGCGGTCCGGCGCGAAGGTGTCCGTTTCGCAGATGTACCCTGCAACGGTATAGATCCGCGGCCTCCCGTCAGGGCTGCTCACGTTCACGATGTGATGATACGAGCCATACATCATCGGCCGGATGAGGTGGTTCGCTCCACTATCCACACCAACGAACACCGTGGCGGTGGTCTGTTTCACTTGTTCGGCGCGCACCAGCAGCACCCCGGCGGCGCTCACCAGGAACTTGCCCGGTTCGAACCACACTTCCACCGGCACCTTCCTGTCGTGGTTGAAGGCCATGATCCGCCGACCAAGTTGAAGGCCCAGGTCCTCAACATCGGTCTCCACGTCGTCCGGTCTGTAAGGCACCTTGAAGCCGCTGCCCAGGTCAATGAACTCAAGCTGGGGGAATTCCGTTGCCAGTTGGAGGATGATCTCCGCTCCCTGCAGGAACACCTCGGCATCGAGGATGTCGCTGCCTGTGTGCATGTGCAGTCCGTTCACCCGCATGCCAGAGCCCGCCACTATGCGCTGGACATGTCGCAACTGGTGGATGCTGATGCCGAACTTGCTGTCGGCATGCCCGGTGCTGATCCGTTCGTTCCCACCGGCCATGATGTGCGGATTGAAGCGGATGCACACCGGAACGCGATCTCCATGTTCGTGACCGAAATGCTCCAGCACACGCAGCGAATCGATGTTGATCATCACACCCAGGTCGACGGCGCGACGATACTCCTCGAACCCGACCATGTTCGGGGTGAAGAGGATCTCGGCAGGTGCGAAGCCGGCGCGAAGACCGATCTCCACCTCCTGTATGCTCACGGCATCGAGCCCGCAACCAGCCTCGCGCACGAGCCGAAGGATGGCGACGTTGGTCAGGGCCTTGCACGCATAAAGGAGGCGAATGGGCATAAGCCCGAAGGCCTTGCGCAACCGTGCCACTTGGCCGAGGATCACATCCCCATCATACACATAGGTCGGCGTGCCGGCCAGGCCTGCGAGCTCTTCCACCGCGACCCCACCTATGTGGTACCGTCCATTCTGCAGTTCCATGTCGACGTGTTTCGCTGTGAAAGTAGGTCCCCCCTCCCACGCAAGCACGCCGGCCGGTCACCGGGCATCAACGATCAGTGGGCCATTACCCGACGGGTGGTCGTGGTTCCTTCCGCATCCAGGCGGAGCAGATACACGCCCGGGCTCACCCGCGCCAACATGAACGGCCCGTTCATACCGGACACCAAGCCGATGCGCTGATCATCCAGCATCCGGCCGCGGAGGTCGAGCAACTGAACATGCCCCGTGGTGCCTACACCGATCCATTCCAGTTGCAGCGCCCCATCCGGGGTGAAGTTCACAGCGCCAACAGCGCTGTTGACGGGATCTGGAACCTCCGTCCCCACACTGGAACTGATGCATAGCGTAAAGGTGCCTGCAGCACCCTGCCCCAGATCGCTGAAGACCCTTACCAGGTGATCGGTATTGGGCGTCACCACCACTTCCACGGCAGCCATCGGTGCGAGCTCACAGTGAATGTCGGCTCCACTGCATGCGTTATACAGGGCGAAGCCCCAACTGGTCATGGAGCCGGGGTCAAGGGCGATCATCACATGATCGCTGCTGCCGGAATTGAATGCGTACCACACATCACCCAACGGCCCGTTCGCGGCGCATTGTGGAAGCGGGCCGTCCTGGCCGGAGTTGCTGTTGTTACCGGCAGTAGCATTGGCGGGACAGTCAGCGGGCCCTTGCACGGAAAGCGCGATCGCATCGGTACAGGCATCGTTCACCGGTTGGCCCACGCACACGCATTGCGTATCGAGCACGTCGTTCACGGTACTCGCGTTGCCGTCATCACATGCTGACCCCTGCACACCTGGAAGCGTGGGGCAGTTGTCCACACAATCAGCGATGGCATCGCCATCACCGTCCGTATCCGGTGATCCGCAACCGCATGCTCCCGGTGCGGTCTTCAATGGATCCGTGGGGCAGCCATCCACGCAATCGTACACCAGGTCGCCATCGCTGTCAATGTCCGGTGAGCCGCATCCACAGATGCCGGGCGCCAGTTTCAATGGATCCGATGGGCAGCCGTCGGCACCGTCACACACCCCGTCGCCATCGCTGTCCGGAAGGGCGGTGTGAATGCACTGGTTGCCGTTGAAGAGGTCCGAGGTGCAGGCATTCTGGTCGTCGCAGTTCACGGGTGTTCCCGCGCAGGTGCAGTCGGCCAGTAAATGGTCATTGATCGTTTGCGTATCGCCATCGTCGCAGGAGGAGCCCACCTGACCGACGGCAGCAGGACAACTGTCGATGCAATCGGCGAGTCCATCGGCGTCCGTGTCCACATCCGGGGTGCCACAGCCACATGGGCCGGGCACCACTTTCGCCGGATCCATGGGGCATTCATCGATCAGATCGCAAGCACCATCGCCATCGCCATCGGGCAATGCAGCGTGCACACATTGGCCACCATCATATGAATCCAGCGTACAGGGGTCGTTGTCATTGCAATCGACCACCGTTCCGGCGCACGCGCAATCACCGCCGATCTGGTCATTGATCGTGCTGGCATTGCCATCGTCGCAATCACTGCCGGGCTCGCCATTCCCACATCCGCAAAGTCCGGGTGCGGTCTTATTGGCATCGTTGGGGCACAGATCGTTGCAATCAGCGACACCATCCTGGTCCATATCCGTATCCGCAACATTGCACCCACAAATGCCCGGGGCCGTTTTCGTGGGGTCCGTAGGACATCCATCCAGGCAGTCCACCGTGCCGTCCCCATCACCATCGGCGTCGCTCACCCCACAACCACAAATGCCGGGTGTCACCTTCAACGGATCCGACGGGCATTCGTCCGATGCATCGCAGGTGCCATCCCCATCAGCGTCCTGGAATTGGCCGAGGCACTCGCAATCGACGCTCCAGATGTCGTTCACGGTGCAGGCACTTCCATCATTGCAGGGTGTTCCCGGGAGTGCACCGCCACCCACCGCCCCCAGGCAGTCGCCCTGGCAATTGCCCACAGAGGCCGGCTGCGCATCTATGGCACCCGTACGCTCCAGTCCGTTGAGCGAAATGAAGAAGTCGCGGTTGTTCTCGCTGGTCCAGGCGTCGTTCACGATATTGAACTCCGTACACGTGGGGTCGCCGTTCATTTTCACCGCCATGATGGCGATCCACTGCCCTTCAGGCCAGGCCCGCGCAGGGCATTCGTCCTCGATCAGCGCGTTACTGAACGCATTGAAGGTTTTGTATCTGTACGATCCGGAGGTGACCAACGCCTGCTCGCTGAAAGGCATGGCTGCATTGCACGGCACAGCGATGGGGCCGAAGTTCACCCCCGCCGTCGCGGTGCACCGGATCGTGAAGGTGAGGGCCGTGAGGAGTTCATCAAATGAGCTGCTGTTGGCGCGCACGCGCACGATCAGGCTATCATTCGTGGAATTCTCCGACAGGTCGATATCCACCGATGAAGGAACTTGTGCACGGGCGGTGTCTGGCTGCGCAAAGAGGGACACCACCGCTAGCAGCCCAATGGCAGGGTATGCCTTCAATTCTGATGACGTGAACAACTGCATCGGGTCAGAGATGATGATCCCCGCGACGATCGGATGGCGAACGAGCAGGTGCAGGGGGCGTTCCCCCACTGTGTTTGGACGAGCAATAATCGGTCCGGGTTACCGGTTCCGCATAAATACATCACCCCCCGTCCAGCCGTGATCGACCGTGCGTGAAGTGGAGCGAAAGGGAGTCGAACCCTCGACCTCTGCATTGCGAACGCAGCGCTCTGGCCAGCTGAGCTACTGCCCCGAAGATCCACGGGCGATGTTCGCATAACGAAGGGTACCGGCAAAGTTGCGATCATGGGTTGGCGGCACCGGACGGGTGGCCCTTCTCGCGCAACTTGATGCGCACACCCTGTTTGGCTAATCGGTCCAGGCCCATGGCCGCCAGTGTATGCCCGGGATCGATGGTCAGGCAGATCTGGTAATTGGCGGCTGCGCTGTCGGGCTGCTGGGTGCGCTCCATGGCGACACCACGATTGTACCATGCATCGGCATAGTTGGTCTGCAGTTCGATGGCCTTGTCGAAGTCCTTCTTCGCTCCATTGGCATCACCCAGATGTTCCAAACGCACCCAGCCGCGGTTGTACCAGGCCAGTGCATTGCGAGGGTCGATGCGCTGGATGCGCTCGTAACAGGCCAGGGCCAGGCTGTCCTTACCATTTTCCTGGTAGTAAATGGCCAGGTTGTACAGGGCCTCCACCTGCCCCGGGCGCATGTCGATGGCCGTATTGAAGTACTGTTCAGCCAGCGGATCGCGGCGGGCCGCGCTCAACTTTGCCAGCATCAAATAGGCATCATAGTCCTGCGGATCCTGTTCCACCGCAGTGCGGAAACTGCTGATCGCCAGGTTCGTGTCCCGGGTCTCCATGTGGATCCAGCCCTTCAAGTAGTAGCCATGGGCCACGTTTGGATCCTTGCGCAAGGCCTCATTCACCATGGCCATGCTTTCCTTGTAATGCCGGAGCACCAGTTCGATCTCCGCAAGTTTCAGGCGGGGTCGGGGGTCGTCGGGCACAAGTTCCCCAGCCCGGGTGAAGTGTTGTCGAGCGCGCTCTACATTCAGAACGGCGTAGTTCAGGTCGCCTGCCCGGAGGCGATATTCCACTTTGTCACTGTCCAGTTTCAAGGCCCGGTCCATGTCCGCCAAGGCCCGGCGCGTGCTGTCGATGGCTGCATAAAAGGCGGCCCGATCGGCGTAGGCCGCAGCGTCGGAGGGGTCGTTCACGATGCGTTGGTCCAAGGCCGCGAGGCGTACGGCCATGCTGTCCACCGGGATGTTCGGGACCTGGGCAGGCGGTGCCTCGCCGATGCCCCCGCCCCCACCGCAGCCCAGCAACAGTGCGGATCCCAGGACCCCTACGCTCACCATCTTCATCACTTGCATCATGAAATACGGATCCCCGCCCTCCAGTGAGCGGGGATCCGAATGTAAAACCCTTGCCGACGCTATTCGATGTGGCGCGTCGGCCAACCACCCGTCAGATCAGGCAACGGTAACTTTCACCTTGGTTATGGCTTCCTTGATCTTCTTTTCCAATTCCTCGCAGAGCTCGGTGTTGTCCTCCAGCAATTGACGCACGGCATCGCGGCCCTGGCCGAGCTTGTTGTCCTCATACGCGAACCAGCTGCCGCTCTTCTTGATGATGTTGAGCTCCACGCCCATGTCGATGATCTCGCCGGTCTTGCTGATGCCCTTGCCGAACATGATGTCGAACTCGGCCTTCTGAAAAGGCGGGGCCACCTTGTTCTTCACCACCTTCACCTTGGTGCGGTTGCCCACCGGGTTCTCGCCGTCCTTGATCTGGTTGCTACGACGGATGTCCAGGCGGATGGTGGCGTAGAACTTCAGCGCGTTGCCACCGGTGGTGGTCTCGGGGTTGCCGAACATCACGCCGATCTTCTCGCGCAACTGGTTGATGAAGATGCAGCAGCATCCCGTCTTGCTGATGGTACCGGTGAGCTTGCGCAGGGCCTTGCTCATCAAGCGGGCCTGCATGCCCACGGCGCTGTCGCCCATTTCGCCTTCGATCTCTGCGCGGGGGGTAAGTGCAGCCACGCTGTCGATCACCAGGATGTCGATGGCACCCGAGCGGATCAGGTTGTCGGCGATCTCCAACGCCTGCTCACCGTTGTCCGGCTGGCTGATCAACAGGTTCTCCGTGTCCACCCCGAGGCTTTCGGCGTAGATGCGGTCGAAGGCATGCTCGGCGTCGATGATGGCCGCGATACCCCCGCGCTTCTGGCACTCGGCAATGGCATGGATCGCCAGCGTGGTCTTACCCGATGATTCCGGTCCGTAGATCTCGATCACCCGGCCTTTGGGATAGCCGCCCACGCCCAACGCCAGGTCAAGCCCGATGCTGCCCGTGGGGATCACTTCCACCTGCTCGATGGCGTCGTCACCCATGCGCATGATGGCCCCCTTCCCGAAGGTCTTCTCCATCTTGTCCATCGTGAGCTGAAGCGCCTTCAGCTTCTCCTTGTTGATCTCGTTCGCCATCGCTTGTTGTTATTGGTTGCTTGGTTTTGGTCGTTGCGTTGGAGTGGGGTCCTGCTCGTGATGGGGTCCTGCTTCAGCGACTTTGTTGATCTGACGGATTTCCTGTCAGATTTGCGACGGACAAATAAGCAAGCGCCAATTGGTTGACCAAATTTTCGGCAGCGAAGTTTTCAACAATGCCCCTGCTTCCCCATAGGGGAAGGGGTTTTTACTCGACCGATCATCAAGACCCCCGACCGATCGTCCGGATCCGTTCTTCCACCCGTTCCACTTTGTCACCTTTGACCCCGCACCGGTCAGGCAACCCTCACCATCCGCCCCACCGGCCCCAACATGATGCTCATCAACTTCATCGCTGTCCTGCTCACGTTGTATGGTGTGATCGGACTGCTGCTCTCCATCGTCAATCAACGCCGCTTCACCGAGATGGAGGGAGATAACCTGCTCGTGCAACGTTTCCGCCGCTTTTCCCTGCCGCTATACATGCCCGCCCTGCTCATGGGAGCCTTTACGCTTTTCCTGTCCTCCATCGTGGTACGGGTGGATGCGCAGGACGTGGGAGTGCTGGTGACACCGCGCGGGGTAAACGATGAGGAATTGCACACCGGCTGGCACTTGCTGCTTCCGTGGAACGCCATGCACACCATGGACAAGACGGTATGGGTATACACGTGCTCCCACAACGTGAACGAAGGCCAGAAGGCCGATGCCGATGCGATCTGGGCACCTACCAAGGACGGGATCAAGATGGGCTTCGACGTCAGTGTATCTTGGCGCATCATGCCCGAGGAGGCCAGTTGGATCTACAGCAACGTCACTGAGAACGACGGGGGCGACAAGGGGCGTTACCTCTGGCTGGAGGAGAATGTGATCCGTGCCAAACTGAAGAGCGCCCTTGCCCTCACGGTGAGCAACTACACGCCCATCGAGGTGTACTCTACCAAGCGCGAGGATATCCAGAACCAAATAGTGAAGCGCATGCGCGAGGAAATGCTGCAATACCGTCTGGTCGTGGAACAGCTGGACCTGCGCGAGGTGTTCTACAATCCCGAGTATGAGCATAGCATCAATGCCAAAAAGCTCGCTGAGCAGGAAGTGTTGCGCCTGTTCGAGGTCACCAAGCAGAAGGAGGAACAGCTGAAGCAGAGCGAGATCGATAAGAACATCGCCATACAGATGGCCGAGGGCGAAGCGAAGGCGTTGCAGATCAAGGGATCGAGCATTGCACAGAACCCGAAGATCATCCAGCTGGAGTGGATCAACAAATGGGACGGCGCGCTGCCTACTTACATGATGGGCGAAGGCCAGGGCGTGATCCTCAACCTGCCCAAGAACGAGTAGGATGAAGAGGCGCGCCACAGCGCGGGTTGGACCGCAGATGGACGCGGATCCATGATAGTGCGCGCCGTGGCGCGGGTTGGACCGCAGATCAACACGGATGGACGCGGATGAACGCGGATCGACGCGGATGCATGATAGTGCGCGCCGTGGTGCGTGTTGGACCGCGGATCAACGAGGATGAACGCGGATGGACGCAGATAGAGAGATCATCATTGGTCTCACGCAGAGGCGCAGGGAACGCAGAGCGATGCGAGGGCTCATCCGAATTCATCTGCGTTCATCCGATCCATCTGCGGTTCAACCGCATTCCGCAATGATCCGTGTCCATCCGTGTTGATCGGTGGTTCAATGGCATTTCGCATTCATCTGCGGCCATCAGCGTTCATCTGTGGTTAACAACAATGACGGCCTGCCGAAGGCGGGCGCTGCGGTGTGATGCCTCACACAGAGAGCGCGGGAAAATGCGCGTCGGTGAACATGCCACGGTTGGTAGTGAACACTACGCCCTGCACCTGCTCCTGCCTCTACCCCTGAACATTGCACCGTGGAATGGTCCCAGGCCCTCATCGACTTCCGCATCCACCTGAAGCTGGAACGCTCCTTGAGCGACCGCACCGTGGCTGCCTACCTGAGCGACCTTTCCAAACTACAGGCCTTCGCGGAAACGCACAGCCCCGTGCCCAAGCCGGCATCGCTCGGTCTTGATGACCTGCAGGCCTTCACCACCGCCGTGGCCAAACAAGGGCTCAGTGCCACGAGCCAGGCGCGGTTGCTGAGCGCGGTGCGTGGCTTTTACAAGATGCTTCGGATCGAGAAGGAGATCTCCGCGGATCCTACAGAACTGCTGGAAAGTCCGAGGACCGGTCGTTACCTGCCCACCTTCCTCAGCATCGAGGAGATCGATGCCATGGTGCAGGCCATCGACATGAGCCGCCCCCTCGCCCACCGCGATCGGGCCATCCTCGAGACGCTCTACGGGTGCGGACTGCGTGTGAGCGAACTGTGCAGCCTGCGCATCAGCTGGCTGCATTTCAACGATGGCTTTGTGCGCGTGATCGGCAAGGGCGACAAGGAACGCCTGGTGCCCATCAGCCCGGAGGCCATGGACCAGATCGAGGTGTACCGACGCGATGAGCGCGTGCACCTGCCCGTAAGAAAGAATGCCGAGGACATCCTTTTCCTCAACGCTCGCGGCGGCGGACTTTCGCGCGTGAGCGTGTTCAACCTGGTGAAGAAGCTGGCCGTGAAAGCCGGTGTCACCAAGGTGATCAGCCCGCACACCTTCCGCCATTCCTTCGCCACGCACCTGGTGGAAGGCGGCGCCGACCTACGCGCCGTGCAGGAGATGCTCGGCCATGCGAGCATCACCACCACAGAGATCTACACGCACCTGGACCGGGAGTACCTGCGCAGCAACATCCTGCAGTTCCATCCGCGGGCGAGGAGCAAGGCTTAGGCTCACGCAGACCTGCGCCCGCCGAAGCGGCTTCCGCGCAGGCGAGGGGCGCAGAGAACGCAGAGGGCGCGAAGGGAATGGCGTGGCCTCACACAGAGGCGCGGGGAGCGTGACGTTGATCCGTGGATCAATCGCATTTCGCATTCATCTGTGCCATCGGCGAGATCTGCGGTTAAGAACAATGACGGCCTGCCGAAGGCGGGCGCTGCATGGCATCAATGAAAAAAGGGGCCGAAGCCCCCTTTTCCATGTATGCCGAACCGTGACTACTGCCCTGCCGTGATGTCCTCGATGGACATCAGGATGGCCTTCATCTTCTTGTCGTAAACGTACATGCAGATCTTGCCGGACCTACCCTTCAACGCACCGGCCCGCATGTTGTCCGGGTTGCCCGTTACGAACGAGGTGTACTTCTTCGGCACCGGGATCTTCTGGGTCTCCGTGTCCTTGCCGATGTCGATCGTGGATACCCCTACGTACGGCTTGCCCGTGCCGAGACCAGCGTCCTCGAAGTTCGTGTACACGATGGCCTGCTTGCCTGAAGGCAGAATGGTCTGGAACTCGTAGGTGAACATCTTGAACCGCTTCAGGTAGTTCGCCAGGGTGATACCGTCCGAGTTGGCGATGCCTCCGGCAACTTCCATCGTCTTGTACGGCTTTTCGATCTTGTTGATGTCGAGCGGCTCGCCCTTGCTGTCGAAGTTGAAGATGATGTAGTCCATCACGGTGAAGCGCATGGGCATGTCCTGTGCACTACCGCCCGCAAGCATGCTCAACGCAGCCGTGGCCCCCACCGCCTTGCGGAAGGTCTCGGAGATCACTTGGTAATTGCCGCTGCCTTCCTTGATGATCTCGTGGAACAGCACCTTGGGCTTGGAGCCGATGCTGAACTTCCGTTTCGTGGCCTTCAGCGCGTTCTGGATACCATTGTCCCAGTCGATGCTTTTGTAGGCCACTTGCTTTCCGCTCGGGTCCAGCTTCAGGAAGAAGATACCATCGGAGTTGTCGCCGTTCATTTTCTCACCATCGTAGTACATGCCCGCCGTGGCCACGGTACCGTCCGGTTCGATCAGGAATGAACTGGGCAGATTGGTCTGCTTGCCATCGAACAGGTCGAATTCGTACTCCTTCTCTCCGGTGACACCGTTGAACGACACCACTTTACCGAAGATCTTCTTGCTCATCAGACCGGGTCTTTCCATGCTGATGACCATTAACTTACCAGGGCCGGATTCGGCAGAGGCCACGCTCACCATGCCCTTTTCCACCGTGGTGGTCTTGCTCCACAGCTCCTTGAGGTCACGGTCGAACTTGGTCACCTCGAAGCCCCACTTCTTCTCCTTCACCGCCTGGGTCATGTAGAAACCCGAAGCATCCATGGCGGGGTAGATCGCCGTCGATCCCGCCGTGGCGATCTTCTTCGTTTCCTCCACCTTCTTCTTGATGATGTTACCCGTGCCATCAACGGTAACGAGGGTGTTGGTCTTCTTGCTCAGGTCGTCGAACACGAACATGAAGTCCTGGCCATTGAACTCGGCTCCCATCAGTTCGGAGTTCTTCGTCACCTCGATCGTGGTCTTCTTGATCACGTTAAGGTCGAGGTCGTACAGTTCCAAGGCGAACTCGATCATGCCCTTGCCGGACTTCTCGTTCACGTAGTAGGTGTAATACCCTTTGTTGGGAATGGAACTTACACCCTTGAATTCCTTGGGACGGATGCCATCGATCTGCACCTGTTGGGCCGACACGAATGGGGCGGACAGTATGCATAGCCCCATCAGGAGGCTGTGTGGAAGGGAACGTTTCATCATTAGGTTCGCGGTTGGTATATGCCAACAATGATAGCCCAAAGAACCTTTCCGAAGCCTACTGCCGCACCGCCATGGCCTGTGGTGCTGGTCCTTCTATTCCTGCACGGGAGCCTGTCCGCCCAAAAAATGGAGGAAAAGACCTGGGAGAACGGGACTCCCCGCTCGCGGGAATCGCTGGACAAAAAGGGCTTCAAGACCGGCGAATGCCTGTATTTCCACGAGAACGGCCAGATGCGGCTGCGCGAGAACTACGAGAAGGGCCGCCGCAGCGGACGATGTGAGGCCTGGTTCGAGGATGGCACACCGGAATACGCGCGCAATTATGTGGTGATGCAGCGCAATAACGGCTCACTGGCCGGAACCGAACCCGTTGCTGTAAAGGAGGGCGAATGGGTCGAATTCCATGGGAACGGCACGAAGAAGAAGGAGGAGCATTATGCCCTGGGGGTGCTTCAAGGGGCTGTTCGTACGTGGTACGAGAACGGGCAATTGGAGGAACTCAAGACCATGGCGGACAAGTTCGAAGAGGGCCCTTATGAGCACTATTACGAGAACGGTCAGCTGGCCCAGAAGGGGCAGTATACCAAAGGTGAGAAGTCGGGCACTTGGGAGACCTACTACGATAACGGGCAACTGGCCTACCGGGAGACCTTCATCAGCGACAAGCACATCGACGGCCCTTGGCGTGGTTCTCACCCCAATGGAGCCGACAGTTTATCGGGCAGCTATGAACACGGGCGCAAGGAGGGTATCTGGGTCGAGATGCATCCCAATGGCAAGATGAAGAGCAAAACGCTCTATCGCTTCGGCATGCCTGCGGGTGAGTTCGTGGAGTTCCATGCCAACGGGAACAAGAGCCGCGAAGGGGCCTTCGGGGAGAGCACTGCCGACGTGCGGCGCGGACGTGAGGAAGGCAAGTGGATCGAGTATCATGAGAATGGCCGGAAAATGAGCGAAGGCACGTACGACAATGGTCAATTGGTGGGGCATTTCACCCAGTGGTATGCCAATGGACAAATGCGGTTCGAGACCAACTTCGAGAAACTGGCGGGTCGGGATGAGGTGATGGAAGGCATGACGCGCGAATGGCACGAGAACGGTCAACTGATGAGCGAAGGGGTGTTCGTGAAAGGCATGCGCGATGGTCTGTGGAAGGAGTACTATCCTAGCGGGCAGCTCCGATCACAAGCGGTATACGACAGGACCAAGGTGAGCGGCGGATTCACCGAATACTCCGAGGGTGGTAAGGAGGTGGCCACAGGATTCTATGAGGTGGCCGGTCGCAAGAAGACCCGGACCGGGCACTGGGTAACCTCCTATGAGAACGGTACCAAGCAAAGCGAAGGGGAATACATCAAGAACAAGCGAGTGGGCCGCTGGCAACAATGGTATCCGAGCGGCCAATTGCAAGAGGATGCCTTCTTCGAGGATGGTGCCTATCAAGGCAACTTCAAGGACTACCATCCGAACGGCAAACTCCGCAGTGAAGGCCAGTTCAAGGGAAAGCGCACGCTGAAGGTGCATGGGAACCACGGCATCTTCTTCCTCCTGCCCCTTGTGGGTTTCCAACTGGAACTCGAAGGTGTGAAGAACGGCACATGGAAATATTACACGGAGGACGGCAAGCTGGATCGCACCGAGGTGTGGAACAATGGCCTGCGCAAGTGAGCGCCTCCTAGGCCTGTTCCTTGGCCTTGCTCTGGCGGCCAACAGCCTAGCGCAACAGGGCAGCACCTTCGCCTACACTGGGGAGGATGCTTTGGCCGACCAGTTCAACCTGCACCGGGTGAACTACGGGGGCTTCACCAACAACTTCGCCCTGCAGGACCAGGACATCATCTGGCCATGGCTGCCTACGTTGTTCTACGAACACGGGCACTTGCTCATGCCCCGGAACAAGCACGTGAACGCGTGCTTGACCATTTCCCCGGAGATCTTCCTCACCGTGTTCTTCATGGGCAGGGTGACCGCAACGGCCGACGTGGTGTTGCTCAACGAGGCTGGGAACCAACCATCCAAAGGCATTGGCCTGCGCATCGGGGCCGGATACAGTGCGCTGGGCTCGACCTTCGGACTCACCGAGACCACCCCCATCGTTCGCGCCGGGCTGTTGATCAGTAACATCCGGTTCACCTACGCCTACAGCCTGTCGCACATCACCGTGATCGATCACCAGTTCGGTGTGGGCATCAAGTTCGATTGGTGAGCATGGTGGCCGCAAGCAAAAGGCCGCCCCGCGATCGCGGGGCGGCCCTTGCCTGACCTGAGGATGACCTATTGCTTGGTGAACCGGGCCGAGTACTCTTGCATGCCGGCGCTTACGCGAACGAAGTACATCCCGTTCTTCATGCCGCTCATGTCCAGGTGCACATTGCTCATGCTGGCATTCACCTGGCGGTCCATCACCACGGAGCCCAGCACATCCACCACCTGCAGGCGCGCTCCATTCCGCAGCTCCGCAGGCAGGGTGATCGTCAACTGGTCCACCACCGGCACTGGGAAGATGTTGAGGAGGTCGGTCCGATCAGCACCTTCCAGCACCCCTACACCCGCTTCCGTGCATACCGCCCCACGACGGATCTGGCCACGCACCTCACCGTTCGGAAAGGCCATGGTGTGCACGTTCAAGTAAAGACTGTCGTTGCGCAGTTGCACTGAATTGGCAACCGTGAAGGGCGTGGCATCGGTGCTCAGCAGGTAGGTGAATACACCGTTCTGCATGATCATGTCGCTCAGGTCGAACAGCACTGGCCCGTTCACACCCACTGCTCCCTTGTGGAAATGAGCGGCCTGCACCATGTCCGCGTTGGTCACGAACATCACGTGCGCGTTGCTCTGTCCACGGTCCACGGAAACGATGCCAGCGCCTGTGGCGGTGCTCCCGTTCGCAGGAACCTGCTGGCCACCATCCAATGCGATGGTGTAGCCTTCGCGCATGTAGCGGTACACCTGTCCGCGAACCTCACCGTTCGGATTGACCGCCGTGTGCACGTTGATGTACAGGTTGCCTTCCAGCAGTTCGATCAGGTCGCCCTGTGTGGCGCTGGTGATATACCCCGTGATCCGATTGCCATTGATGCCGGCGGAGAGGTCGAATACAACAGGACCCGCCACGTTCACCGCAGCGTTATGCAAGTGGGCCGCCTGGATGGGTCCGCTTAGTCCGTCCACGACAACGTCGTAGCGGATCGAATCCATGTCATAGCTGGCCATGAAGCTGGCTGCGCCTTTGGCGTCCGTGGTGACCATGGGCACCTGCTGTGCGCCGTTCAGTGCAGCATCGAAAGCGATGCCCATGGGCATCATCAGCTGCCCGCGTATCTCGCCGTTGGGGTTCGCTGCCGTGTGCACGTTCACATAGATGTTGCCGGCCATCAGGTCGGTGAGGAAGGTGGTCGGGTCAACCTCGCCACTGATCGCGTTCCCGCTGATGAACGCTCCGAGGTCCTGCACTACGGGTCCTGAAACGCCCATGGCGGCCATGTGCAGGTGCGCCGCTGTGATGGCACCGCTCAGGCCGCTCACTACCAGGTTGAACTTCAGGCTGCCATTGTGCCGGGCCAACAGAAAGGTACCCAGACCGAAGGCCGGAGTGCTCACCATGGGAACCTGTTGCATGCCATTGAGGTCCGCTACGAAGGCGTGGTCCGTCTCCGGCAGGATCTGTCCGCGGATCTCGCCGTTCGGGTTGTTCACCGTGTGCAGGTTCAAGTACAACTCCCCGCGCAGATGCTTGGCGATCAGTTCAGGCGTGAGCATGGCCCCGGTAAGGGTGGTCATCACATGCCCATTGCTGATGTACGGAACGAGGTCCACCAACACCGGTCCGTTGGTGCCGGGCAGGCCTTCGTGGATGTGCAGGCCGGTGATCGTGGAACTCAGACCGGTCCAGCCGATGTTGACGCACAGCGTATCGCGCGTGCCGTTCAACGTAAGCCCCCCCAGTCCGAGGGCCATGCTGCTGTTCGCGGGCACTTGTTGTGCGCCGTTCATCTTCGCGCTGAAGAGCAGATGGGGTTGCAGGTGTGCCGCCGTGGCGGTGAATGACAACAGGCCCAAGGCCAGTGTTCCAAGAAGCGTGTAAGGTGTTCGCATGGTCGGGATGATTGGGGGTGATGTATGAAGGTTCCGTTCGTTCAAGATAACATACGGGAACGCCGTGCCGATCGGATCGGACCGGATCAATTATCCTGTGCACCGCCGTTCACCCAGGCCTTGATCACCCGGATATCGCATGCGGGGATCATGCTTCCGTCCGGTGGCATGGGGATGGCCCCGACCGTTCGTTCGATCGCCGGGATCAGCTTCCCATTGTCCACCTGCGTGCGCAGACCGGCCCACGTGGTGAAGTCCCCCGTGCCGTTGCCGCCAGGAATATGGCACCCCGGTACAGCACACCGCATTTGCATGATCGGAACGATGTCGCCGACATAGGATACGTCCAGCGTGTCGCACACCGGCTCGGGCATGGCACCATCCAATGCATCATGCCGACAACCCAGAACGAGCAAGGCGACGGGGAACAACAGCATAGTGCGCATGGATCGGGGTGGATCATACACATACGGCCGAGCCGGACGCGTTGGATCATGGCTTGAGAGACTGTGCCGGCCGTACTGCTCCTGAATGCCTGATCAGGCCCCCACCACGTCTTCCGCAAAGGGAGAGGCTAGACCCCCAAACACACCTTCAACTGCACATCCAGGATGTCGCCCATGCTGGTGCAATCGGTGAAGGCTTTGGTCATGTGGTACGTACCAAGCTCTTCACGCAGGGTGTGGAGATGTTCATCCGTGCTGATGCGGTCCCGCTTCATCACATCCAACAGGTCGCGGATCTGGTCCTCGGCCAGCTTGTAGCGTTTGCGCAGCAGCGAGCGTTCCTCATGGGCGTACTGCTCAGCCGTTTCGGGCCCGAGGTGCTTGTTGGCGAGCTCAACGAACGGAAGGTTCTCCTTGTAGAACTGGGGCAGGTAGATGCGGTGGCGTCCCTCGTAGCTCTGCTGGTCGAAATCGATACTTCGTAACCGATACTGCACCTTGTCGAAGTCCTGGATCACGTCCACCACGAAGTTGTACGCACGCATGTCCCCCAGCAACCGCACGAAGCAGCGCTCGTTGAACTTCACGAACTCCTTGCTCAGGCGCACAGGGTTGAAGTTGCCGCCGTAATGGGGCGGGTCCTTCATGAAGTCATCGCCGGGCACGCCGATGATGTGCTCCTCCACCAGCGTGCTGCCCAGGCAGATGTAGTTGATCTTGTTGGGGCTCAGCATATGCTCCAGCTCCAGACCATACACCCGGCTGGCATCGGCCTTCTTGATGTAGTAGTAATCGTGGTTGTCGTTGATCTGGTTGAGGATCTTGATGCGGAACGGCTGGCTGTTGCCGTAGGCACAGAAGTCGATGCTTGCCACGCCCAGGTGGGGCAGCCGGCGACCGTCGGCGATGAGCAGTTGATAGAGGTCCACCAGGCGATCATGCGTTTCCTGCATCTCGCTGGTGCGCAGGATCACGGTGGTCCAGAGGGTCTCCTTTCCTTCCGCGTCGCGTTGGGCCATCAGGCCGTCGTGCCGCAGCAGGTCGGCGTAGTCGATGGGAAGCGCGGTGCTGCGGCTGTGCGTGGAGAGGTAGCTGGCCAGGCCCGTGGCGATGGGGTAGCTCGGCTTCTTGCGGTGGATCTCGTTGAGCTCCATTTCGGCGGGCAAGGTAGGCCGCGCGGAACGCCTTACTCCACCACGATGCGGCGGGTGCCGTCGAAGTAGAAGCGCACGGCCTTTCGCTGGATCACCGGGCGACCGAGCGCGTCGAACGCGGGCAACTTCGCCAGGTTGGCGGGCAGACCAAGCTCTTGAACCGAGGTGGCATCAACCGTGGTGCCCACGATGCGGATGTCGTCGAGGTCCCAACTGCCACCCGCCCCCAAATAAGGCTGCAACAACAGGCTGAAGAAACCGAAGATCATCCCTTCACCGGCCGCAACGGTACCGGGATCGCGGACCACCGTGTTCGAGAAGCTGCCGTCGATGGCGAAGTCAGCGATCTCCGCGGTGGGAAGCGATTCATTCACACCGAAGCGTACGCGCAGCCGCTCCGGACCTCCGGCGGTGGAGCGATGGCGGATGATGATGCTGTCGATATGCGTGGGGGTGAAGGCGATACCTGTGAGGATCACCATGTGGTCGTCGTCCATGATGGAAGGCCAGCCGTAGGTGCCTACCGCATTGTCGCCGATCTCGATCGGGTGTGGACATACATCCACGCCCAGGAAGCCGACATCGTTGCCGAAGAAATTGGGATCCTCGTTCACGGGCAGGGCGCACGAGGTGCATCCTGAGTCGCAGTTGAGCTGCACCGCACACGGCATCGCGGGCCAGCCATAGTCGATCACCTGCGCCAGCAAGGACAGGGGGAACAGCAATGCGGGAAGTAGAACAGATCTCATTTTGGGGCGGCAAAAGTGACCCATTGAACGCTTCTGCCGACATTAAGTTCTACCGCAAGCGTGTTGATAAGGATGGAACGGTCAATTGAGGGGACGAACCTTCTGTTCTGAGGCATTAGCTTGGTCACAATTCCATGAGCCGCATGCGTCATCCCCTGGTCGTGTTCGCCCTGCTGGTATTTGGCGTCGCGAATGCCCAACCCTATAAATACGGTTGCCACTACTTCCGCAATGCCCACCCTACCCCGCCCCAGGCCCTCACCCTCGCCCAACGCGATGCCTTGGACGAGCTGATCGCCCGAAGCGACACCTTCGACATCCTGCATTATGACATCACGGTGGATGTCACGGACTACGTTGGCAGGACCATCACCGCAGCCACCACCATCGCGTTCACCCCGCGCATCACCAACACCACCATCCGCTTCGACCTGGTGGACACCCTGACGGTGGATTCGGTGGTGGCCGAGAGCGGCACCCTGTCCTTCACCCACGCCAATGCCATTCTGGCCGTGCAACTGCCCGAGGCCGTTCCGGGCCAGACCTACTCGCTCACCGTGCATTATCACGGCCAGCCCGCTCGCGATCCGCAGTGGGGCGGCTTCTACTTTGAAGCGGACTACATCTACAGCCTGGGGATCGGACTGACCACCATTCCGCCCTACTTCGGCAAGGTGTGGTATCCCTGCTTCGACAGCTTCGTGGAACGGGCGAGCTACACCTATCACGTGAAGAGCGCAGGAACCTTCCGCGCGCATTGCCAGGGCGAATTCATGGGAGAGGTGCAGTTGGGAGGCGACACGGTGATCCGCACCTACGTGCTGGAACCATCGATCACCACGCACATTGCGGCCATTGCCGTGGCCGATTACCGCGATTCGGTGTTCGTACACACAGGTGCCTATGGCGACATCCCGGTGAAGCTCACCGCAAAACCCGTCAACCTGAACACCATGGTGGCCCGGTTCGCCAGCATCGGTGAAGCGATCGATTGCTATGAGCACTGGTACGGTCCCTATCCCTATTCCCACGTGGGCTACGTGCACACCACCGACGGCGCCATGGAGGTCGCCACCAACGTGGCCTACCCCGAATTCATGAACGACCAGTCGCTGATGGAGAACCGCGGGTTGTTCGGCCATGAGCTGGCCCACCACTGGTGGGGCAACCAAGTGACGCCGCATACCCACAATGACATGTGGCTGAAAGAAGGACCCGCCGAATACAGCGCGCATCTGCTGGAGGAATGGGCCTTTGGCGAAGAGGCCTTCGTGGATGTGGTGAAGGACAACCAGCTCGACGTGCTGACGAACGCACACCTCGATGATGGCAGCTTTCTGCCTATGTCGCCGCTGCCCGATGAGCAGATCTATGGAACCACCTCCTACTACAAAGGCGCTTCCGTGATGCATAACCTCCGTGGATACATCGGTGACACGTTGTTCCGCCAGGCCCTCAGGCAGGTGCAGGTGGCCATCGCCGACACCACCATGGACTCACAGGGCTTCATGACCGCACTGGCCAATGCCACGGGACTCGACCTGGGCCCCTTCTTCGATGCACAGGTGTTCGCGCCCGGCTTCTCGGTCTTCGTGGTGAACGACCTCACAAGCTCCCCCAGCGGTGGCGAGTGGGCGGTGGACCTGCAATTGCAGCAGCGCTTGCGTGGCGCCCCGGCCCTCCATACGGATGTGCCGCTGGACATCACGCTGATCGGTGCTGACCGCCAGCGCCAGGAGTATCGTGTAACGGCCGGAGGGGCGCTCACGGACCTGGCGCTCACCTGCGACTTCCAACCCGTGATGGCCGTTGTGAACCGCTACAACCGCCTGAACCAAGCGAGGATGGACCGGGAGATCATGGTCGTACCGGACGTCAACTTCACCTCACTGCAACCGCGCACCGAATTCCGCTTGTATGCCGA
Source organism: Flavobacteriales bacterium (assembly GCA_031411095.1). Taxonomy (GTDB): domain Bacteria; phylum Bacteroidota; class Bacteroidia; order Flavobacteriales_F; family PHOS-HE28; genus PHOS-HE28. The sequence continues at coordinate 44,847 of JANOAK010000019.1, forward strand.
CAACATCGTGGACAGTACACTGGTGCGGCTCGAGCACATCTGGGCTCCGCCCGATGCCGCCAACGTAGGTTGGGGGGTGAACCAGGTGAGTTCCACCCACTTCTGGACGGTGGATGGCATATGGCCCGAAGGCACCGCTTTGCACGCCCGGTTGAACTACAACGGCACCACGGAGGACAAGTTCGACTTCGACCTCTACAACATCAGCGAAGGGAACGCCATGCTGGTGTATCGCGCCCATGGCAGCGATCCCTGGGAACTCGCCCCGGACTATACGTTGGAGGCGGGCAACACTACCAACGGCAGTGGCTTCTTCACGGTCGACGTGCTGCGCAAAGGTCAATATGCCTTCGCCAACGGGAATGCATCCATCGGCCTGAACGAGGCCGGAACACCATCCCACCTGTTCACTGTACTGCCTGTTCCGGCGAACGATGTGGTCTCCGTACGCGGCTTCACCCCGGAGATCGGCATGGTGCAGGCCGATGTGTTCGGACCGGACGGACGGCTGGTGATGCGCACCACCATGAGCGGTGGGGCAGGTGAACGGCGGTTGGCTATTTCCGCTTTGGAAGCAGGCTCCTATGTCCTGTGGATGCGCGATGTCCATGGCGTGCGGTTGGGTAGTTCCCGGTTCGTGATCCAACGCTAGGACCGCATATCATAATCCTCTGGCATCCGGATCGTTCCGTGGCGTGACTTAAAGATCACAGCCAAGCCCATCGGCGTGTTCACGGATCACGCAAAGCATGGTACATCGTGTCCAGCAGCCCACCCTTCATCCTGTCATCACGGAGCTGCCAGAACATGATACCACCAAGGCCTTCGGTGCGCACGTACCCGCATTTGGCCTTGATGCTTTGCGGATCGTCCCCGGTGAGGAAGCGATGCGCGGCCTTGTTATAAGCGTACGCAGCTCCTGCGCCCTCATCGCGGTACCACTCCCAGCCCTTGGCATCGGTGATGAGGGTATCGATGGCACTGAACGAGAGGGTATGATCGAAACTGCCCGGCTGGAACAGCCCTTGGTCCTCGGCGGGAACGTCTTTGAAGATCCGCGCATAGGTGGCCGCACCGATCACCACCTTGCTACGGGGCACGTGGAGCGAGTCGAGCACATGCACCGCATGCGCAGCGGAAAGCCGCTGCCCGTTCACCGGGTACAAGGAGGTGTGGTGGCCGGTGCGCCGACTGTAGCCGTGCACCAGGTCGTAGCTCATGATGTGCACGCGGTCCACCATGGGCATGATGCTGTCCCATTCGAAGCCGTTGATCATGCACTCATCCGTTCCGCCTACCGCGAAGCTGATCTCGTAGCGTTCACCCATCTGCCTGCGCAGTTCACGCACCAGCAAGGTGAAGTTGTGACGGTCCTGCGGTTGGAACAGGTGACCGGGTGGCCCTAGTACAGCCGGGTACTCCCAGTCCAGATCCACACCATCGGCCCAGGTGCGTTTCAGCAGTGCATGGATGCTGGACGCGACCTTCCGGCGCCCTTCGTCACGGCTGAACACTTCGCTGCAGGTGGCACAGCCCCCCCAGCCACCAAGTGATACCATGACCTTCAGTTGAGGGTGTTGGCGCTTGAAGCCGATCATCTTGCGCAACACCTTGTCCTGTGCTTTTGTCAGGGGTGCCAGGCTATCGCCCTGCAACCCCGTGAAGCACCAGATCAGGTGCGTGAGCTGGCCCACCTCGCGGCCGTACAGATCGCTCCCATCGCCCGCGTAATAGCCGATGAGCGCAGGCGTTTGCGCCTGTGTGGCCGTTACGGCGGACCAGATGGCCAGCACGGCACAGGCCCGGTGAAGCAGGGCGGTAGCGTTGGTCATAACAACACGCGTTCAGCATGTGGCATCACCTCCCCGCGCTCCACATACACCTTCAACAGCCTCAGGAGCATGGCCCAACAATAGCTGCTGATCCGGAAATGCTCACGCTCCTCGGCCCAGCCGCTGTGGTGAAAGCGTACGTGGGTGCCGTCATCCGTGCGATCCAGGTCGAAGCCCACACGGGTGCCTTTCCAATCGTCCATGGCCTCGGTCATTTCCCACTCGAAGGCGCGGAGCGGTTCGAACTTCGACACGCGTGCGCGCCAATCCCAAGGATCGCCGAAGAACAACCGATACTCACCGTTCAATGTCGGAACGCCACTGCATCGCAGGCTCCACCAACGGTCCACCTCCGCAGGATCGCTCACCGCAGTGAACACGCGATCCGGCGAGGCCTTGATGAACAGGTCATGAAGGATCTGCGGCATGCGCAGCAAGTTAGCTGCGCGCCGATCATCCGCGTGACCGATCGAGGTGCTTACTTCTTGGCGGCCGCCTTCTTCTTCGGCGCCTTCTTCACCGCGGCGGTGGCCTTCTGTGCGGCGGCTTTCTTCACGGCGGCCACACCTGCGGCGGCGGCGGCGGTCTTCTTGGCCGTGGCCGCTTTGCGCTTCGCACGGGTGTTCCTGGTCTTGGCAACCACTTTTCCTGTGCTGCTCTTGCCTTGGCGGCGGGTGGCCTTTTTCGTCGACATGTGATCGATATTTCGCGCAAGCTACCTGCAATGCCAGGCAAGCCGACAAGCTGACCACGGCAGTTGTAAGCGGTAGCACGTGAAGAACGCGACCAGCTCATGGCCACGCCTGGGCATTCGACCGACCCACGTACAACGCAGCTGTCCATCCCACCGTCATTGCCATCGTATCCATCTTCCCACCATGAAACGCTTCACCTTCTCTTCCCTTGGATGGATCTTCATGGCGCAGGTCCTGGCGCAGGTGAACGCATGGCCGGTCGGCAACATTCCCTTGGCCTTTACAGATCACCTCACGGGTCAGAACGTAACCATCACCAACGTGATCAGCCAGGTGATCGACCCCCTACAGGTAGGCTTCTTCCACGACAATACAGCCAGCATCGGGTTGGATAGCGGGGTGGTCATTTCCACCGGTGTCTGCTATGGCGTCAACGGCCCGAACAACATCCCCAACATGACGCTGGGGGGTGGCTTTTTCAACGGAGATGCCGACCTGGCCACCATGAGCCCGATCTATGCAAGTGTCATCGGGGACCCGGCGATCGTGCAACTGGACCTGGTCCCTGCGGGCGATACGCTGACCATTCGATATGTGTTCGGTTCTGAAGAATATGACGAGTACACGTGCAGCGATAAGGATGATCGCCTGGGCATGTTCCTCAGCGGACCGGGTATCTCGGGCGCATTCTCCAATGGCGCGATCAACATGGCCATCCTGCCGATCAGTGGCCTGCCTGTCACGGTCAATACCGTGAACCGGGGAGTGTCGGGCACGGAAGGGAGCATGGGCCTCTGCTTCATGAACCCCACATGGCAACAGGACACGATCTATTATATCAATAACGACTTCGGCCCCGGTACACAGTTGGACGGTTACACAGTGGTATTAACGGCCAAGGCCGTGGTCGTGCCCGGGGCCAGTTACCACCTGAAGCTCGCGATAGCGGATGTGAACGATGCGAATTTCGATTCTGCGGTCTTCCTGCCCGAAGGGGCGATCAGCTGCAGTGAATTGTCCACAGGCATCTTCGGGTCCGGCTCCTCCATTCCCTGTCCCTCGCTTTACGCGGTCGACCATGAGATCCACGTTCGAGCCCTATCGCCCGACGGAGGGAGGATCACCATGGAAGCCTTCGATCCGGCAGGGCGCCTTTTGCACCGCTACACCGGATGGCCATCCGGCACGTTCTGTAGCACGACGGTGGACACCGCCATCTCCGGTCTGCTCATCATTCGCGTCGTCCAAGGGGATCATGTAGTGACCGGTCGTGTCTGGATGAATTGAGGATCGACGACGTCCCAAGCCCTGAAGCACGGCCCGCTCCGCCCCTCGTTCTACCTCCGGTTCCCTTTCACAGCGAAGGCTCACCGGATGACGCCTGGCTGGCGTTAACTTTTGGGCAATTCGAACGTAGAACTGCCGTTCGAGGACCGAACCCGCATTGGATCATGACAAAAGCTCCCTTTTTGAAATGGCTGCATGAAGTGCAGCTCTCCGACCTGCCTACCGTAGGTGGCAAGAACGCCAGCCTTGGCGAAATGATCCAGAACCTGGCCAAACTGGGCGTAAAGGTGCCCGGTGGGTTCGTGGTGACCGTGGCCAGTTATGAGGCCTTCATCGCCCACAATGTATTGGACCAGAAGATCCGGGACATCGTTGCCAAGCTGGACCACGACGACCTGGAGAGCATTCGACGCACAGGCCTTGCCGTGCGCACTTTGGTAAAGAACGGCACCTTCCCCCCGGAGATCGAGAAGGACATCGTGGCGCGCTACTTCGAGATGAGCCAGCAGTATGGCCAGGAGGCCACCGACGTGGCCGTGCGTTCATCCGCCACGGCCGAGGACCTGCCCGATGCCTCCTTCGCAGGGCAACAGGAGACCTACCTCAACATCCGCGGTCCACAGGACCTCATGGTGGCGATCCGCAACTGCTTCGCTTCCCTCTTCACCGACCGCGCGATCGTGTATCGCCAGAGCCTGGGGTACGACCACTTCATGGTGGGCCTCAGCGTTGGCGTGCAGAAGATGGTACGCTCCGACCTGGGCTCCAGCGGCGTGGCCTTCTCCCTCGACACCGAGAGCGGCTTCAAGGACATCGTGCTCATCAACGCCAGTTACGGCCTGGGCGAGATGGTGGTGCAGGGCAGCGTGAGCCCCGATGAGTTCAGCGTGTTCAAACCCACACTGGCGCAGGGCTTCAGCGCCATCATCGAAAAGAAGCTGGGGCACAAGGACCGGAAGATGATCTATGGCGTTGATCCCAACAAACCGGTCAGCATCGTACCGGTGGAACGCCCCATGCGCCACCGCTTCAGCATTACCGACGACCAGGTATTGGAGATCAGCCGCAACGTGGTGGCCATCGAGAAGTACTACAGTGAGCTCAAGGGCTATTGGTGCCCCATGGACGTGGAATGGGCCGTGGACGGCTTGAGCAAGCAGCTCTTCATCGTGCAGGCGCGTCCCGAGACCATCCACAGCCGGTCGGACAGCGATCGCGTGGTGGAGTACCGCATCAACAAGACGGGCAAGGAAAAAGTGATCGCGCATGGTATCGCCATCGGCGACAGGATCGGCACGGGCACCGTGCGCATCATGTACGCCCTCGACGGGCGCGATGGCAGCACCGACGGCAAGGACTTCAAGGAAGGCGACATCCTGGTGACCGAGATGACCGATCCCGACTGGGAGCCGATCATGAAGAAGGCCGCCGCCATCATCACCAACAAAGGCGGCCGCACCTGTCATGCGGCGATCGTAGCACGCGAAATGGGCGTGCCGGCGATCGTGGGCTGCGGCGATGTAACGGACCACGTGGAAAACGGCATGGTGCTCACGGCGAGCTGTTGTGAGGGGGCTACAGGCATCATCTACGCGGGCAAGATCCCATTCGAAAAGCACGAGACGCTGCTCACGGACCTGCCCAAGGTGAGGACACCGATTATGCTGAACGTGGCATCGCCGGACATGGCCTTCAAGTTCGCGGGCTTGCCCAACGCAGGCGTGGGCCTTGCCCGGGAGGAGTTCATCATCAACAACTACATCCAGGCCCATCCGCTGGCGCTGCTGCAGCACAAAGAGCTGGGGGATGTGGCCCTCAGCGGAAAGATCAGCTACCTGATCAACGGATACGAGGATGAGGAGACGTTCTTCGTGAAGCGGCTCTCCTACGGCATCGCCAAGATCGCCAGCGCCTTCTACCCCAACAAAGTGATCGTGCGCTTCAGCGACTTCAAGAGCAACGAGTACAAGAACCTGCTGGGCGGCGAGCATTTCGAACCGCACGAGGAGAACCCGATGATCGGCTGGCGCGGCGCCTCCCGCTACTACAGCGATGCTTACAAGGAAGCCTTCGGGCTGGAATGCAAGGCCATCCGCCGGGTGCGCGAGAAGATGGGACTGCAGAACGTGGTGGTGATGGTGCCCTTCTGCCGCACCGTGGAGGAGCTGCTGAAGGTGAAGTCCGTGATGAAGGAATACGGACTTGAGCGCGGCAAGGAAGGGCTGGAACTCTACCTGATGGCCGAGATCCCCAGCAACATCATCCTCGCCGAGGAGTTCGCAAAATACATCGATGGCTTCTCCATCGGCAGCAACGACCTCACGCAGCTTACGCTCGGCCTGGATCGCGACAGCTCGTTGGTGGCGCACCTCTATGATGAGCGCAACCCGGCGGTGAAGGCGATGTTGAAGATGCTGATCACCTCCGCCAAGAAGACCGGCACCAAGGTGGGCATCTGCGGACAAGGCCCCAGTGACTTCCCGGACTTCGCTCAGTTCCTCGTGGAACTGGGGATCGACTCCATCAGCGTAACGCCCGATTCATTGCTGAAGACCATCAAGGCGATCGCGGAGGTGGAGGCGAAGTTGGGTGTGGCGGCAAATGGTGTGAAAATGGAAGCGTGACCTAAGCAGGTCGCCTTCCGCTCAAAGTCAAGGTTCGTCGGAAGTGATCTGATAGTGTCACGTTTTCCGGTGGTGGGTATCGTCGATCCCACGATCTCGAACCCGAGGTCATCGAACCAGATCTGTCACGCACGCGGTTGCCAGCGAAACGGCCCGCAGGCACCATTTGCATGAGTGTTCCAAAGCCCCTCACCTTCTTACGGATCGACTTGATGGTCGCTGTGTTCTTGCCGTCCCGGGCCGCACCCGGGTCGATGCCCATGTCATAACTATCCGGCTTGCTACCCGCCTTGATCCAACCAGTGGGCACTTCAAAAGCGAACAGGAACACCGCGGTGCCTAATAACAAGCTGAAGTGCGAATGGGTCCTGGTGCTGCGCATGATGAGGGGCCTTCTGAGAATGTCAGGTGGTCCATGGGATCATTTTCTCCTTCCCCAGTTCGCAGTTATAAAGTTAGTTCAGCAGGGGCCGCGTTAGTGCTACCTACTTCAGTCCCCAGGGATCTTATCAGCGGCCCACCACTGAGATATCCTTCCCTTCCAGCACAGGCCTCGCAAATCCCTGCAAGGCCACCCGCACCATGGCCCTGCCCAGGATCGTCGTGGTGGTGATGCTTCCCGGGAACAGCGGCTTCAACACGCGGAAGAGCGGACCGAGAACAGCATAGACCGAATTGACCCAACCCGCACGGGAACGCACGCCACCTTCCGGCAGGACCATGGCCGGGCGGAACATGAACGCGCGCTTGAAGCCCATGCGCAGGAGTTCATTCTCCACCCTTCCCTTCACGTTCGCCCATTTCATGTTGCTCTTCTCCGAAGTGGATGTGCCAGCACCTGACACATAGCAGAAGGTCATGCCCGGGTTGCGCGATAAGAGCACTTTCGCCATGTGGATCGTGAGGTCATGGGTGATGCGACGGTACTCCTCCTTGCTCACGCCCATGGACGAAGTACCGAGGCAGAAGAAGCACGCATCATAGCCGGAAAGTCGTTCGGCGATGGGGCCGACCTGCAGCAGGTTATCATGCACCAATTCCGTAAGCTTCGGGTGGGACATGCCCACCACGCTCCGGCCCAGCGCCAGCACCTGGGTCACGCGTGGATCGCCCAGGCAGGCCAGTAGAACGCCCTTGCCGACCATGCCTGTGGCGCCCGTGATAATGACCTTCATCTTGCGTCGATCTCCTGATCGTCCTGTACAATACGCCAGGTCCTGTCGTGTTCCCGGCCTGTGATGGAGAGGTACTAAAGTACGCTCAGCTTTTCAACGCCGACGGATCGAACCAGAACGCCTCCCAGATATGACCGTCGAGGTCGTTGAAGCTGCGGCTATACATGAAGCCGTGGTCCTCGGTGGGGCGGCTCCCGGTGCCCCCGGCAGCGATGGCCTTATTGAACACCGCATCCACAGCGGCCTTGCTGTCGAATGATAGCGCCAGCAGGGTCTCCGTGGTCCGCGTTGCATCCGCGATGGTCCGTCCCTTCGGCAGGAACTGGTGCATGCTCCCCGTTGTGAGCAACATGGCGTAGATGGTGTCACTGATCACCAGGCAGGCCGCGTTCGCATCCGTGAACTGTGGGTTGAAGCGATAGCCAAGTGCCTCGAAGAAGTCCTTCGACCGGTCGAGGTCCTTCACGTGCATGTTGACGAATATCTGCGTGGGCATGTTGGGGGAGGTTGAGGTTGGTGGAGCGGGATCAGCTGATCACCCAGTTCAATTCGGTGCGGTATTCACTGGGGCTTTTCACCTCAGCAGGGTTGGTCAGGTAACGCTCCCAGAAACGCCCCGTTCCACCATGACCTTGTTGCCGCACCCACTCTTCAAGGCTCTGCCACCCCTGCGCCAACCCTTCGTAGGGCCCTTGGTGAACGGCGCGTACAACCTTCTTCGCCGGCAGCTCACCGTTGACCACCCGGCCTGCTGGCTGTATGGCCCCGCTCACGGGGAATCCGATCTGGAAGTCGAAGGTGTCCGACGGTCGGCGGAGGTGGTAGGAGAACATCGGTCCACTCGGTGCCACTCCCTGGTCGGCCAGCACCTCGAGTATCTCCTGGATGGCGGGGTCCATGTACCTGGCCATTTCGCTCCGCTGGATCACCAGGTGGATCATCGCAGCGGGCTGTGCGGTTGTGTCGAGGACCTCAGGGGTTGTGATCATGGGATGGGTTCAGTTCGTCATTGCCGTGGTGCCAACGAAAGCAACAGTGCTTCTCATCAGTCCTCGCAAGGCGTCAAGCTCCAACAAAGGTGTGCGATCGCACAGCGCTGGCCTCACCTTCCGTCACTCCCCATTTCACCGGAGGTCAGACCCAGCGGCACACACCGCCTGCCCGAACTTCCAACTCACATTCTTCATCAGCTCCGGCTTGGTCATGGCTTGGAGAACGGTGACCACGGGTGCATGGAACACATGGCGGATCACGATCGCCCGCTCGCCTTCCGCCGATACGCTTACATGGGCGTTCATCACAGCGACCTGAGGTAAGCCTCCAACTTATCCAGCGCGCCGGCCCATCCCTGCTCCATGGCTCCGTGGCTGGCGTCGAAGGTGGCCTGCTCCTGGGCCGATGCATTGAACGGTGACCACGTGATGATCATGTTCGTGCGGCCACCGCCCATGTCATCAAAGGCCACTGTGCTCAACATTTCACGTGGCCAGGTATCGCTGAGCGGATGAGCGGTGATGCCTCCGTGTTCGTCGGAAAAGGACTGTATGCAGACCAGTTTCTCCGGCGCCTTGATCGCACGGTACGTCAGCTTGCCCCACATCACTCGTCCATCCGGTGAGCGCTGGCAATAGTGGTACACACCGCCCGCCCGGAAGTCCATGCGTTCCACCTCGGTGATGAAGCCTTCCGGGCCGGACCACTTCGCCATCCGGTCGGGCTCGGCGTTGCATTTCCACACCAGCTCACGCGGAGCGGGAAGAACGCGCGAAATGGTGAACGGGGCGCCGATCGCGGTGAGTTGCATCGCTGTCATGATCCGCGATAATAGCACACCATGCGGTGGCTTCCGATCAGTGCACGGATCGTTCAGGCCAGCACCTCCTCCCCGGTCATGAGCCAATGCAAGGCCTCCTCCATGGTCTGGAAGTTGCCGATGGGATATGACACCGTGGGCAGCACGGTCTGAACGAACCGGTTCACCGCAGCGCGGTTGAAGTAATCCTGGCTCTGCACCACGGCCGCACGCTCGAGCCCTGCTTTGGCCATCCGCGGCGCCCAATCATTCACGAGCCAGATCTGGTCCTCATGCAGGATCGGCCCTCTGCGCCGCTGATCGGTAAGGAAATACCGCAATTTGTGGTGTTCGATCCACTCGACGGCCAGGTTCAGGGTGGCGCGATAGGTGCCGCTGGCGGCATAATTCTTCCATCGGATGGTGATCAATCCGGTGGTCGGATCGGCCTTCAGATTGACGTATGGAGCGTCATGCTCCAATGCATCGTTCGCCGTATCCATGTTCGTGAAGATACTGCAGGAACGCGGATGTTCTTCCCTGCTCCTGGGTTTTTCGTGCGGTGGGTTATCCATGTCCCCTTCCGGAACCGACTTACAACTATATTGCCTTCGCGCTCCACCACCCGTTACACGGATCACCGTCATTCATTTCCTACCGGTTGTAAGTTCCATCAACAAGGTGATCCCTTGCCATGAACCTATTCCACCACGCATGAACCTGCACCCTGAAGGTTATCGCCCTGCAACTCCCCGAAGGTCCACGGCGATCCTGAGGATCTGCCTTTTTTCCAGCTTGCTCCTGGTGGTCCCGGGCCTACTGCGCGCCCAGTCCCCCCACGCCCTGGACCATGGGCACAGCATGCTCGTCAAAGGCTATGAGCTTGAACAGGCCGACAACACCGCCGGAGCCATCGAGGGCTATGCCAGCGTGCACCGCAGCGACAGCGTCTATGAGCGCGTACTGCTTCGCCACACGGCGGCGTTGCTGAAACTCGACCGGCATGCCGACGCGCTGCCATTGGCCATCGAGGGTATGGGCATGGATGGTGAACACAGCCATCGCTTTCTCATCAACAAGGGGCTTTCCCTGTTCGGGCTTAAGCGGTTCGATGAGGCCGTGGCCACATACGATGAAGGGATCCGACGCTACCCCGGCAATTTCAAGATCCGCCACCTGCGGGCGCTGACCATGCAGGAGAAGGGCGATCTCGCGGGTGCGCTGAAGGCCCTGCAGGAGACCGCCGTGCTCTTCCCCACCCAACAGGAGGTGCACCTGAGCCTCGCCTCCATGGCGCAGGATGAAGGTGCCACCAGCCAGGCCGCGCTCTCCCTCTTCATGGCCATGTTGGTGCGCTGGGGCGACGAGCGCAGCAACCAGGCGCTCGGCTACGCCGATGAAGTGCTGGCAGGCAATATGGAGGCCCGCAACAAAGGCGTTGATGTGCGCAAGGGCGATGACTTCAGCGAGATCGATCTGCTGCTGGCCAACCGCGTGGCGATGAACAAGGCGTACAAGGTGCAGCCCGATCTATCATATCCGTTCGTACGCCAGGGGCACCTGCTCCTTTCGCAATTAAGGAACATGCCCAAGGGCGCCGGGTTCTGGTCCACGTATTACGTCCCCCTGTTTACGCGGATCATGGAGGACGGCGACTTCGAAGGCTTCGCGTATCACTGCCTGGGCAGCAGCACCGACGCCAAGGTGCGAGCGATCTCCGTGAAGAAGAAGAGCCTGGTGGATCCCTTCCGCGCCAAGCTGTTCCCCTGGATCACCGAATTCCACGCCACCTTCCCCGACAGCCTGGGCAACACCGTTCAACCGGTGCACCACGCATGGAACGACGACAACAACCTGCAGGCGAAGGGCGAAGGTGACATCAACAAGAACGAACACATCGGCCAATGGGTGTTCTATCATGACAATGGGGCCGTCTCCTCCCGGGGCGCGTTTGATGCGGACCATAAACAGACGGGTGCATGGACGATCTACTATGACAATGGGAACGTTCAGCGCATCCAGGACTGGACCGCAGGTGAACAGAACGGCCTGCACCGTTCATGGTACCGCAATGGTGCCATGCGGGACAGTGTCCTCGTGAAGAAGGGTAAGGCGGAAGGCCCTTATGCCGAGTTCGCGAACACGGGTGCGTTGCTCACGCGCAAGACCTGCGCGGGTGGCGACATCACCGGGCCTGCCACGGTATTCCACACCTGCGGCTCAAAGGAGTATGACGCACAGCTCACCGAGGACAAGGCAAATGGCCACATCCAAGGACTATATGCCGATGGCAAGCCCTCCTTCAGCGGGGAGTTCAAGAACAACCTGCGCACCGGTGTCATCCTCGACCAATACCACAATGGGCGGAACGAATCGAGCGTGACCTATTCGGATGGTGTGCGGAACGGGCCCTACACCGAATGGTACATCAGCGGCCAGAAACGCTCCGAGGGTACCTACGCCAAGGGGAACTTCGTGGGCAAGCGGACCACGTGGAACATCAATGGCACCCTGAGCAGTGAGGAGAACTACGACGAGAGCGGGCGATCTGAAGGAGTACGCAAGGACTACACGATGGAGGGTATCCTGCAAACGGAACTGGAGTACAAGAACAACCTCCTGATCCGGTACCGGTATTTCGACCGCAATGGCAAGGTGCTTTCCGAGGCCAAGCGGGCCAAGGGTCGTTTCCAGTTCGTGGGTTACACCCCGGACGGCGCCAAGCGAATGGAGGGTACCTACCTGGATGAAGGTGCCAAGGATGGTCGTTGGACCTGGTACTACCCGGATGGAACGGTGAAGAGCGAGGAGAACCTGAAGGGAGGTGTGCTCGATGGCACACAACGCAACTTCCATCCCAATGGTGAGCTTTCGTCGGAGTTCCGATACATCCCAGGAAAGGGCCAGACAGGACCTTACACCGAAAAGCGCATGGACGGCTCGGTCGTCACGGAGGGGTACATGGAGAACGGGCGTGTGAGTGGTGAACAATGGCAATACCATTCCAGCGGAAAGCCTTCGGAGCATGAGTATTTCGTGAACGGAGCCTTGAGCGGATGGCAGCAGTACTTCGACGAAAGCGGCGTGCTGCGCACCGAGGAGCTTGTGGAGGATGGTGTACTGCGCGAAGTGGTGCAGTTCGATCATGCAGGCAAGGAATTCAACCGCATCCGCATGGGCACCGGGCCCTTCCTGCTGGAGACCAAATACGAGAACGGCAAGGTCGCGGCCCGTACACAGTACGTCAACGGTGTGCGGCACGGTACGTCCACCCATTTCCTGCCCGATGGAACCAAGGAATTCGAAGCTCAATACCTCAACGATGAGGAGAGCGGCACCTGGCGTACCTGGCATCCCAATGGCAAGCTCCGTTGGGAACGCAGTTACGCCATGGGCAGGATGACAGGGACGAGCAAGATCTATAACCTGGATGGGAAGCAGGAGAGCGAGGAGACGTACGAGGACGGCATGAGCACCGGTTACAAACTGTTCCATGCCAACGGCAAGGTCGCCATCGACCGGGAGCGGCGCTTCGACGAGAACCACGGGCCCACGCGCAGCTACGAACCCGGCGGCGAACTGCAACTCGTGCGCTATTTCCTCGATGGGCGCATGACCGGCTACACCTATGCCGGTGCCGACGGCAAACTGTTGGATACCATTCCCCTGGGCGAGGGCGTTCTGAAGCTGCGCCCGAAGTATGCCAATGGCACGCCCAGCCGCGAAATGGACTATCGCAACAATGAGATCGACGGGGTCTACAAGGAGTACCTGCCCAACGGCAAGGTGCTCGAGGAGAGCATTTACGTCTGCGGCCAGCGGAACGGAAAGAACACCGAGTTCTTCGCCGATGGCAAACCCTTGAGCGTTTCGAACTGGAAGAACGATGAGCGAGAGGGCGAGCAACTCGAGTATTGGGACAACGGCCAGGTGATGGACCGGAGTTATTGGACCGAAGGCGAGCTGAACGGTGAGCGCACCCTCTATGACCGCACCGGCAAGGCCATCCTGGTGCTCCAGTACCGCTCCGGCCGTGTACAGGAAATGCGTAAACCTTGAACCACGTGAACCCTACGCCCCGCAACAGTTCGCTGTTATCCGCCTTCGTCGTATGCGCCGGCCTTTCGGCGCAGGTGCCCCAGGAGATGCTCGACAAGTATGGCCAGCAATGGAAGGACCAGGCCGGCGTGTACATCAAGCACAATACCACCATCCGCATCAAGCGTACGGCCGAAGGCATCGTGGCCACGCGCACCGTGGAACACGAACGCCTCGCACTGAAGGCCCCGGCCAGCCAGGGTGACATCGAGGAGGTGGGCTACAGCAAATTGGTCCCGCTCGACGAGATCAATGCATGGACGATGGTGCCCAAGGAAAAGGGATACAAGAAGGTCAGCGTCACCGATTTCTCACATCGCGATGAGGTGGGCCAGCGCATCTTCCATGATGACAGCCGCAATGTGCAGTTCCTCTTCCCCGGCATGGCCAAGGGAGCCATCACGCACATGGACTACACCTTGTCCTACCCCGATGCGCGCTTGATCACCGGACATTACTTCGCCTCGGGCGATCCCGTGGAGGAGAGCACCGTGACCGTGATCGCCGACAAGGACATCGATGTGGTGGCCAGCCTTTTCCATATTCCTGCGGGCGCTGTTGAACATGTGCGCACCACGGAGCGGGGCCAGATCGTGCAGCGCTGGACCATGACCGACCTCGCCGCCATGCAGTTCGAGGATGAGGCCCCCAACGTGCGCTATTACCTCCCCCATCTGCAATTGATGGTGCGCAAGCCCGATGAGAAGGCAGGAACGGACCTGGAACGCATGTATGCATGGAACACCGTGCATACCAGCCAGGTGATGCTCGATGACGATACCACCGTGCAGCGCATTGCACGCGAGCAGACCGCCGGGCTCACCGACGCGCGCGCAAAGGCCGCCCGCTTGTACACCTGGGTGCAGGACAACATCAAATACGTGGCCGTGGAGGATGGCATGAACGGCTTGATCCCCGCGAAACCAGGCGCGGTATGCCAGGCCCGTTACGGCGACTGCAAGGGCATGGCCAACCTGCTGCGTTCCCTCCTGGTGAACGCGGGCCTGAAGGCGCATCTGGCCTGGGTAGGCTCTCGCGAACTGCCTTATAGCTACGATGAGCTTCCCTCCCCGATCGCCGATGACCACATGATCACGGCGCTCGCGGAAGGCGATGAATTCCTGCTGATGGATCCCACCAGCAATGAAACGCCCTTCGGTATGCCGAGCGCTTTCATCCAAGGGAAGCAGGCGCTCATCGGCATCGACACCGATCACTTCCATGTGATGAACGTTCCGGTCGCTCCAGCTGAACTGAACGACGGTGTGGACTCCGTGCATGCCACCCTCGTCCAGAACACGCTACGTGGCACCGGCAGTTGGACCTTCACCGGCTATCAGCGGGCCCGTATGTCCGACGTGCTGAAGAACGTGGAACGATCGAAATGGAAGGATGTGTTGCGCGGCATGCACATGAAATCCAACAACCGCTTCCAGGTGGATAGCGTGTGGGTCGATGGATTGACGGACCGGAGCGTACCCTTGGTGGTCCACTATGCGTTCACGTTGCCGGGTTTCCTCAACAAGATCGGTGACGAGCTGTATTTCAATCGGGCCCTTGAACGGCCCTTTGGCGATCGCTTCTACCGGAAGGACCGCAAGCTGCCTGTGGAGGAGGACTACCTCTGGACCTATGAGGAAATGGTCACCATCGACCTGCCGGCCGGGCTGACGATCGGATCGCTGCCTCCCGTGGGTGCGCACGAAGCGCCCGGCCATGGCTACCATCTGTCCTGTTCCGCTACGCCCGCCACCGCGAACGCTTCGGCACAGGTGCATCTGCACAACACCTACCACATGAACAAGCTCATGATGGACCTGAACGACCTGGTCCATTGGCGCGCCATGATGGACGCCCTGGAACGTGACCGTAACAAGACCATCGTGCTCAAGACCACCGCCCCATGACCCGAGAACTACTTGCCGGCATCGCCCTGCTGGCCATCTGCCCACTTGCCGCCCAACATGCGCTGGTGAAGGACCATGACCTCAGTGCAAACCCGCCCACCGCTGCCCAGGCCGGGGCATTCAAGGAGCCGACCGTCCTGCTTCAACGCACCGTGATCACCGATATCGAGGAGGAGGGTGATGAGGTGTTCGAATACTACCTGATGCACCATACCGTGCTATTGCGCGATGAAGGCGCCATTGAAGCGGAGAACAAAGTGCACGTGGGCCTCAACAGTGTTATCGACGTGGTCACGGTGAAGGCCCGCAGCATCGCACCTGACGGGCATGTCAACGCACTTCAGAAGGATGCCTTCAAACGCGCGACGGACGAGGACGGCACAGGCAGCTACCTCTATTTCGCATTCGAGGGCCTTGTGCCCGGCAGCATCATCGACTTCTTCTATGTGCTGAAGAAACGCCCCAACCTGCGTGGTGACGGTGAGCAGATGCAGGTAGGTGTACCCATCGTGAACGAGGAACTGCACCTGATCAATCCCGCCCGACTGGTCTATGCCAGCAAGAGCTATCCCGGTGTTCCGGCCGTGGTGAACGACACGAGTGACACCACCGTGCAACACCAGAAGTGGGAACTGCACAACGTGCCCGCCATCGAAAAGGAGGAGAGCGCCAACATGGCCGCTGCCACGCTACGTGTGGCCTACAAACTGGACCGCATTCCCGACCGGAGCATCAAGGGGTTCAGTTCCTACCTCAACGCATCGAAGCTGTATCACGGGCTGGTGCACCAGGAGATCGAAAGCAAGCAGCAGAAGGAGATCGCGTCGCTCGTGAAGAAGTTGGGGCTGGCGAAGCTCGGCAATGATGAGGAAAAGGTCCGGGCGCTGGAGGATCATCTAAAGACGAACTTCCAGGTGATCGAAGTGTCCGCTCCGGAGCTCACCAAGATCGAGACCATCCTCAAGAACAAGGCGGCGAATGAAATGGGCATGGTGGCCCTTACCTGCGCATGCCTGCGGGACCTGGGCATCGATTACCAGATCGTGGTCACCAGCGACCGCACCGTGCTCCCCTTCGACCCGGAGTTCGAGAGCTTCCAGTTCCTGCATGATGTGGGCCTGTTCCTGCCTTCCGTGAACAAGTACATGGCCCCCGGCCAGGCAGGCCTACGCCTCGGATACCTGCCCGCGGAGAACATGAACAACCACGGCCTGTTCATCCGCAACTTCGACGTGGGCGGGGCGCTCACGGGCGTAGGTAGTGTGAAGTTCATCGAGCCACTGCCCGATGTGGCCACGATCCATGACCACCTCATCACCGCCGACCTCAGCGCCGATCCGACCAGCTGCAACCTCACCTTCGAGAACCAATTGACCGGGTATTACGCTCCCCTTCAATGCTTCTATGCATTCCTGGATGATGACAAGAAGAAGGAGATCACTGACCAGTACGTCACGTACCTGGTGGAGAACGGTGATGTGAAGGAATTGACCGTGGAGAACGGTGAAGGCAAGCTCTTCGGGGTGAAACCCCTCATCATCAAGGGCCGGGTGGAGACCCGGAAATTCGCTGGCAGTGCGGGAGAGAAAGTGCTGTTCAAGATCGGCGAACTGATCGGACCACAGGTGGAGATGTACTCGGAAAAGCCCCGCAAGCTGCCGGTGGACGACGATTACAACCGCCGGTTCAACCGCTCCATCGATGTGGTGATCCCCGCAGGCTACACCGTGCAGAACCTCAGCGACCTGAACATCGACAAGCACCTGGACATGGACGGCAAGCGGGAACTTTCGTTCACCTGCACGGCCACGCAGGAGGGCAATGTGGTGAAGGTCCGCATCGAGGAATATTACCGCCGATGCCAGGTACCGTTGGAGCAGTATGAAGGATATCGCACCGTTGTGAATGCCGCAGCGGACTTCAACAAGCTTGCGTTGGTCCTGGTGAAAGGCTGAACCTCGCCGGTCGCAGTGGAGCACCAGCGGGGTACTTTAGGCCCATGCTCCGCCCTCTGGCCATTGAGGCATTCCTGAGGACCGATGCGCCGATCATCGATGTGCGGTCGCCGGGTGAATTCGCCCGTGGGCATATACCGGGCGCCATCAACCTTCCGCTGTTCACCGATGCGGAACGGGCCATCGTGGGCACGCTGTACACGCAGCATGGTCGCGATGCCGCCATGCTGGAAGGCTTGCGCATCGTGGGTCCGAAGATGGCCCCGATCGTGGAACAGGCAAGGGCCCTCGCACCGGATGGCCGGATCAGGGTGCATTGCTGGCGAGGGGGTGAACGCAGCGGAAGCGTAGCGTGGTTGTTGGACAAAAGTGGCTTCGCTGAGGTCACCACGTTGACGCGCGGGTACAAGGCCTTTCGTAACCACGTCCAATGCGGCTTCCACCGCCTTCCACCGCTGGCCATCCTCGGGGGGTACACGGGCACCGGGAAGACCGAGGCGTTAGCGCATCTGCAGGCCTTGGGCGAGCAGGTGATCGACCTGGAGGCCCTGGCCCATCACAAGGGTTCGTCCTTCGGCGCCCTGGGCGAAGCACCACAACCCACCACGGAACACTTCGAGAACCGCCTCTGGTCGGCCCTTCAGCGCGTGGATCACGCCCGCGTGCTCTGGCTAGAGGACGAGAGCCTGTTGATCGGCCGCACACGCATACCGGATGTGCTCTTTGCGGCCATGCGTTCGGCCACGCTCTATTTCGCCGACATGCCCATCGGCGAACGTGCCGATCGATTGGTCGTGGACTATGGCCACTATCCGAAGGAACAATTGGCGGAAGCCACACGTCGCATTGAAAAACGATTGGGGCCTCAACATTGCAAGGCCGCACTGGACGCCCTCGAGGTTGATGACCTACGGACCGTGGCCCTGATCACGTTGCGCTATTATGACAAGGCCTATCTGCACGGGGCCGAAAAACGGGATCCGCGGAACGTGGTGAGGATACCGGCGAGCGCCACCGACCTTCGCGGCCTTGCCCAACGCTTGAAAGACCATGTCGCAGCCACCGTCCCCCGCTGAAGGAACGTACCGCCTCACCCAATACAGCCATGGCGCCGGGTGTGGTTGCAAGATCGCACCTGCGGTATTGGAGACCATCCTGAAGAGCGACTTGGGCACATTCCCCGATCCCCGTCTGATTGTGGGGTATGGCAGCCGGGATGATGCTGCTGTGTATGACCTGGGCCAGGGCCGCTGTTTGATCAGCACCACGGACTTCTTCTCCCCCATCGTGGACGATGCCTTTGACTTTGGCCGCATCGCCGCCACCAACGCGCTGAGCGATGTGTACGCCATGGGAGGAAGGCCATTGCTTGCCTTGGCCGTATTGGGCTGGCCCGTGGAGAAACTGCCACCAGAGCTGGCCGCACGCGTGGTGGAAGGCGGTCGGCAGGCCTGCCATGATGCCGGTATCGCCCTCGCCGGTGGCCACAGCATCGATGCGCCCGAACCGTTCTTCGGGCTCGCGGTCACCGGAGAAGTGGACCGTGACCATCTTAAGCGGAACGATTCGGCCAAGGCCGGCGATGAACTGTTCCTGACCAAGCCGATCGGACTTGGCCTGTTGGCCACCGCCATGAAACGCGGTAAGCTGCGTATCGAACACCAACATATCGGCCGCGACCTGATGATCACGCCCAATAGCGTTGGGAACGCGCTCGGAGCACTCGGCGGAGTGCACGCGTTGACCGACGTCACCGGCTTCGGCCTTGGAGGGCATTTGCTGGAAATGTGCCGAGGGAGCGCATTGGATGCGGAACTGGGATCCGACACGATCCCCATGATCCCCGAAGCCCGTATCTACCTCGCCGAGGGCTGCTACCCTGATGGATCTTTCCGCAATTGGAAGAGCTATGGGGAGCGCATCACCGGAGCCTCGGACATGGAACGCATGATGTTCCTCAGCGATCCGCAGACCAGCGGTGGCCTGTTGATCGCGTGTGCACAGGAGGAGATCCGCGCCTTGCAGGATGTGCTGGCCGCGCATTCCACGCCCATGTTATCCATCGGAAGGCTTCTGCCCTGTTCTGGTCCCGAACCGATGATCCACGTCCGCTGATCATTCCTTCGTCCACTGGGTGTTCTGGCCCGGTTCCGGCGTTTACCGCGAAGGATCCCTGCATGCTATCCATTCTTGCAATTGTCCTCTACATTCGCGCTATCCGCAGGTAATTACTCAAACCAGAACCTATTGCTCCAATGGCCAAGAAACGATTAGGGGAAAAGGACATCGACCAGTTACTGGTCCATTATCGCTCCGAACGCCGGCGATTATTGTTCCAACTGGACCAGGTCCGCCTGGCCATGAAGGAACTTAAACGGGCCCTCACCGGCCTGCCAAAGTCCGGTCCTGCATCCAGCGGGAAGGCCAAGCGGAATGCGGCTGCACCCGAGGGTGCCGTAAAGCGTGGGCCCGGCCGGCCGCGCAAGAATGCTGCCGCTCCGAAAAAGGCGGCACGTGGGCCGGGGCGCCCCCCGAAGCGCGTCCGCCCCGAGCGCGAATTGAACCCGTGGGACAACATGGTGATCGGTTCGATCAAATCCTCCGGAAGGCTCCTGCCCAAGGAGGATATCATGGAATACGCCGCCAAATGGGCCGCGACCCAAGAACCCACCATGAAGAAGCCGGAAGTGGAACAGTATGTGACCCGGACCCTGCAGAAGCTCAGCAGCAAGAAAGGTCTGCTCGGCACGCACCACACCGGCCTGCGCCGCGGTTACCATTACGGGTTGAAGGATTGGTTCTTCAACAGCAGCGGGAAACTGCGCCGCCAGCATTACGACAAACTCGTGCTCACCAAGAACGAGTAGGCACCCTTGCGCATGATGAAAGGGCGGAGCTCCGGTTCCGCCCTTTTTTCGTTCCACTGATTACCTTGTTGCTCATGCGCTGCACATCCGCCTATCTCCTGTTGATCCCGTTGCTCTGTTGTGGGCTCTGCAACCCAACGATCCTGGGCGGAACCACCGAAGTATCGGACATCAAGCTCCCGGCCGGATTCCACATCACCGACTTCGCCGCACGCGTGAAGACCGTGCGGGCCATGGCGTGGAGCCCGAAGGGGATCGTTTATGCCGGTTCAATGGATGAGGGCGCGGTGTATGCCATGCCCGATCGCAATGCGGACGGGGTGGCCGACACAGTGGTCGTCGTGGCCACCGGACTGCAGATGCCCGTGGGCGTGGCGTGGCATGACGGCGACCTGTTCGTTTCCGCGGTGGGCCGGATCGTTGCGCTGCGGAACATCGATGATCACCTGCTGGACCCACCAGCTCCCGAAGTGGTAACGGACCAATACCCCACGGCCACCCACCACGGCTGGAAGTTCATCGCCTTCGGACCGGACGGACGTTTATACGTTCCGGTCGGTGCGCCATGTAACACCTGCCTCAGCGAGGACAGCATCTACGCAAGCATCACCTCGATCAAGCCGGATGGCAGCGATCGACGCATCGAAGCGCATGGCATCCGTAACACCGTTGGCTTTGATTGGGACCCCCGGGACGGTTCGCTGTGGTTCACCGATAACGGCCGGGATATGATGGGCAACGACATGCCCAGTTGCGAGCTGAACCACCTGGACAAGCGCGGCGAGCATTTCGGCTATCCCTTCTGCCACCAAGGCGACACGCTCGATCCGGAGTTCGGGAAAGGGCGTACCTGTGCTGAATTCAAGGCCCCTGCCGCGAAGCTCGGTCCGCATGTGGCACCGCTGGGCATGCGTTTTTATCGGGGCGACATGTTCCCCGAACGATACCGGGGTGTGATCTTCATCGCCGAGCATGGCAGTTGGAACCGGAGCACCCCCATCGGATACCGGGTAGTGGTGGCTTTCCCCCAGGCCGATGGCACCGCCACACATGAGGTCTTTGCCGAAGGTTGGCTGAAAGGGACCGCCGCTGGCGGCAGACCGGTGGACGTGCTCGAACTGCCGGACGGATCGCTGCTGGTGAGCGACGATGCCGCCGACAAGATCTACCGCATCAGCTATCGGAAGCCATGATGAGTTCCCCTGGTAACCCTGCGTTCCATCGGCTTCTGAGCCGCCTTTTCCCCGAGGTCGTCGCCTGTTGGTCCGGCTTCATCCAAAATATTTTCACGGAACCATGTGACCCCCTGACATTTGCCGCGTCTACATGAAAAGCTTCGGCGAACTGTGGAAGGGAGAGATCCACTGTGAGCCGTTGCGAAGGGCGCCGAAAGGTGCCCTTCGTCATGTCAATACCTCCCGTTCGCGGCCGATCTTTTCGCCACCATGGCCGTAGAACGTGTCAGTTCCCCCTCCGTCATGCGCACACTGCTGTCCCCCCTATTGCTTGCCCTCGCCTTTGGGGCCACCGCCCAGGATAAGGGCTTTGGCCTGGGTATCATCGTCGGCGAACCCACCGGGATCTCCATGAAAGGATGGATCGGGGGCAACAAGGCCATCGACGGTGCCATCGCCTGGTCGCTCTGGCATGGTTCCGCTTTCCACATCCACGGCGACCTGCTCTTCCATAAGCCCGAATTGATCAAGGTGGGTAAGGGGCGCCTACCGCTGTATTACGGCCCGGGCCTCCGCATGCGCTTCTGGAATGAGGGTCGATACTGGAGGAAAGGTCGCTGGTACTATGAGGACAGGTCCTCTCGCATGGACCTCGCCATCCGCTTCCCCGTGGGACTCGCCTACTGGTTCGATGGGGCGCCCGTAGATGTGTTCCTTGAGGTGGTGCCTACCCTGGACCTTACCCCAAGCACCTGGTTCGAGATGGACGCTGCGATCGGTGGCCGCTATTGGTTCTGACGGCGCAATAGGGAGCGGTCGAGCCAAGGCTTCCAGCTGATATCCGACATGTACAGCCACCGGTAGGTGAGCCATGCCGTGATGGTACCAATGGCCGCTCCGGTAACAGCATCCTCGACGAAATGCTGGGAGAGGTACACCCGTGAGAAGGCCAGGAGCGCTGCCAGCAGGGCCCACGCGATAGCCCCGCCGGGGCGCCCAACGATCACGGCCAACGCCATGCACATGCTGAACGCACACGTGCTGTGCCCGCTTGGAAAACTATTGTGCATGTACATGTCGACCCCAGGCACTTGGTGGAAACCTTGGAGATGACCCACGAGCACGATGGGGCGATCCACGGCCTCGAAAACGACATGCTTGAGGAGTTGGACGATGATCGAACTCCCGGCCACGGACACCGCCATCATCATGAACCAACGCCACCGGACAAAGAGGAAGGCAAGCGCTATGCCGGTGGGTACAAGGCCATCGGCCAGGTGTGTGCCTTGCGCAAAGATCCCGTTCAACGCCGGGTTCACCAAGTGGTTCACGGTCATGTGCAGGTCCAGGTGCCGCATCCGCAGCGCCAACAGGAAGGGAATGCACAACAGCCCGATGGTGGTGAGCAGGAAGACGGAGACGGTGCGCGGTCGCATGTGGCCAAAGTTATCCGGAGCAGCCTCCGGGCTTCAATGTACACGTTCGCATCATCCCTGCTGAACCACCTGTCCTGCCCTTCTTTCAAGGGCTGCGCTGGAGTAAGGAAAAAACGAACCGAACTCAGGGTAACTGCTCGGTGCGCGTGGTGTTCGGGTTGTTCCCACCCAAATTCACGATGATCGGGTCGCGGTCATTGTTCACACCCGTGTACTTCACCACGCCATCGAGGTTCACATCGGTAAGCGAATAACCGCTGACCATGTTGGTCGGCGTTGCGGATCCCACTTGGGAGAGCACAGGATCACGATCGTTATTCTGTCCCGTGTATTTCAGCACCGCATCGCGGACGACATTCCCCGACCACATTCCCATTCTTCCGGGAACGAGGAGTGCGCGTGGGTTCACCCCGTAGGTCGCGGTGGTGGTGCGTGTAAAGTCCACCTCGGCCAGCAATGCACCCAGTGGAACACTGGTGGCCGTCATCACCCCGAGGTGATTGCGGTGCCGCACCGCCACATAGTAATTGTCGGATGGCACATTGAACAGCAGGCGTGGGTAACCATCGGTGCCGACGATGTCGCCATCACGCTGCAGCAATGCACTGCGCGTGGCCAGGATCGTTGCCGGTGCGTTCTTGTCGCGCAGCTCCACCAACACCCAGTCCACCATGGCGTTCTTCCCTGTAACCGCGAGCGTGGCAGCCGAGACGGTCTCACCACCCCCACCTCCTACTTGGTTGAATCCAAGGGCCGTGAAGGGCTCTGTCGTCGGCAGCAAGGACAGGCTGCGGAGGTCATCACGCATCAGGTTGGTCGTCGGGTTGAACGGCCCTTTGAGGAATGTGCGGACCTCTACGCTCGGACCGCAGCCCTTCCATGCGACCAACACCGATGAGGGGATGATGGTGCGCGTTGGGTTGCCCGGTGTTTGCCACCAGAGGGCGAAGTGATCCGATCCGGACCCCTCCTTATGCAACAATTCCACATAGTAGTAGCGGCCGGCCACCATGGGAATGGTCACGCTCGTCTGGGAAGCATACTTGTTGAACTCGGCAGGCTCGGTGAAGTCAGGAACGCTGCAGATCGCCAGTTTGTACAACGGATCCGCGTTCCCAGAGAGATAGGCCACGGCATTATCGTCCGATGTCAGCGTGAACACGTAATTGCCCGTGGTGGGAGCCACGATGTAACCACGCACGCGTGTACCATAGGCATTGCCGAAGGAGGAGGGACCTTGGAAGGTCGTCAAATAGTTGCTCCCGCTGGGCGTGTTGGGGTAATTGGGTGAGCTGATCAGGCTGGCGATACCGCTGCCGTTCACATTGTTCCAGTACTGCCGCAACACGCTGCCCGGTGCACCAACGCATTGCGGTGGCAGGGAGTTCAGGACCGTGATCACTTTGATCACCTGACCCGTAAGGCCGTCGTTGTCCGTCACGGTCAACGCTACCTGATACTCGCCCACATCGGTGAACACCTTGGTGATCTGCGGTCCCGTGGCGGTGGTTCCATCCCCGAGGTCCCATGCGAAGCCCGTTATCGTCCCATTGTCCACGCTACCGGCCCCGCTCAGTTGCACGGTCAATGGCCCCACGCCGAAGGAACTGCTGGCGGAGATCACCGCCGTGGGGGCGATGGCGGCACAACGCGGATAGAGCCAGTTCGTTACAGTGGTGCTCAGTCCGCCTGCATCGGTCACCTGGAGCACGACCTCAAAGCTGAACTCATCACCATAGCAACCAACGCCGCTGATCACCGTGGTCCCCGTGGGGGTGGTGGTCTCCGCTTCCGGGTGTACATGATTATTGTGATGCAGAATGGTGCGCCACGCGTATGACAATTGGCCTGGCGGATGCTCTGCATCGGTCACACTGGCCTGCAACGCGTACGTGGTATCCACACCGGGAGGATAGAGGTGGCCGTTCGGGAATCCGGTGATGGCCACAACGGGTGGAGTGTTGTTCACGCTCACCAGCAGTGTCCGTGTGTTCTGGCCACCTTGCGGATCCGTGGCCGTGAGCGTTACCGTATAGCTGGTAGGAACGCCGGGGGGTGCGGTGAACGTGTGTTGCACACTGAAGCCGGTCCCCGTGTTCCCATTCCCAAAGTCCCATGCATAACTGAGCGCCCCGTTCTCCGGATCGGAACTGCCCGCTGCGCTGAAGTTGACCGTAAGGGGGCCCGGGCCATACTGCACAGATTGGTCGGCCATGGCTATGGGCGGCAGGTTCGTTACGCCGATGGGAGAGATCTTCCACACGGCGTTCGCTTCATAACGTATATACCAAAGCGCACCATCCGGACCTTCGGTCATGAACACGATCCCGCCCAGGGTCGCAGCGAAATTGGCCACCGACACGGGCTCATCGGCTTCATCGAAGTTGAACCGCTTCACCCAGCCCTGGCCATAGTCCCCGTGCAGATACACATCCTGGTATCCCAAGGGCCAACCGATGCCTTGTACCCATGTGCCTCCCAACGACGCGTTGCCGCCAAAGCGGGGTCCGGTGACAGGTGCGCCCGGGGCATCCAGGTCGAAGGTCACAGCCGCCGCACCATCGAACCCGCCTGATCGACTGCGGTTCCCATGCTGCCAGTCGATCGACGGACGGCGATGGAAGAAGGTGGGTATGTTCAACGGCACCTGGAGGTCGGGATCACACGGATTCGGATGCGCGTTCAGGTGGATCGGGCTGTCCTGCACGATCAGGTCCTGGTAATTGAAGTACTGCTGCCCGCACCCGTTCTGTCCGAAGCGCGGATTCGGTGCATCCACATTCGGAACAAGGGCGTTGATGTAGCTCGCATTGGCCTCCATGCCCTCGTACAGCGGCCACCCGAAGTTCTGCCCGCCGTAAGTGCACACATCCAATTCCTCCCACATGCTCGCCCCCACGTCGCCCAGGTACAGAACGCCGGGATCGGCCTGTGCGGGATCGTTGCTTCCGGTCCCGGGTCGTAGTTCCATCCGATAGGGATTGCGCAGACCGAGGGCCCATACCCTGCTCATTGGCGCCCGCGGCTCCAATGCGTTATAAAAAGGGTTCGATGGAATTCCATCTCCCGTGTTCGGATCCAACCGGAGGATCTTCCCGTTCAGGCTGTTCACCATCTGGGCCCGCACGGACCCGATGTTCTCGGCCGGGGTGAGGATCCCATCGACCAAGGCCTGGGCGTAGTACGTCCCGGGCTCGCTCCCGATATCCACCACGCCAAAGGCCGCAGCGTCGCCGATACCCGCCAGCAGCGTGCCATCGGCCCCGAACAACAATTGTCCGGTGCTATGCGATTCGTGTAACAAGGGTGCGCCGGTCTGCCGCGTCTCCCCCAAAAGAATGAGGCGGCTGGCCGGATCGACCGCATTGAAGTTCGGACCAGGGGCGGTATACCGCGTAATGCGCATGATCGTGGCGGCGTAGTACTGGTCGGTATTCGCATTGTAGTTGCCGGTACCGAAATTCATCAGGTGGTGACGGTCGACCGTATACATTAGGTAGACCCTGCCATTGATCAGGAAGTTCGGGTCCAATGCGAAGCCCAAACACCCATGGTCGCGCCAGTTACCGACCTCAGCGCTGATGTCGACCAAGGGTTGTGAGCGGCGAATGCCGTTCTCCACGATCCACACCTTCCCCCGCTTTTCCCATACATACCAGCGCCCGTTCGCGTCGAACGTAATGCCCACAGGCTCCTGAAAGCCGTTCAGGATCTCGGCATTACTGAAGCCCGACGGAACCTGGGCCTGTGCCTCGGTCCCAATGATCAACAGGCATAGGCACGCGAGCAGTCCGTTCATGCCGAGCCGCAACAACCTGGGGAGAGGTGAATGATGAAGGCGTAACATGCCTGATGATGTCTCAAAATTATCCCTTACGCAAGGAAAAAAGGTGGCCGTCGACGATGACTTTTCTCAGCACGCTTGCTCATATCATGCCGTATTTCGCGCAAACTGACGCCGATCGTCGGGCTATGCATATCACATGCAACATTGGAACATACGGGTGCTCGGAAAGGTTCAGGGTGTGTACTACCGGCAAAGCACCCTGAAGGTCGCGTCCGACTTGGGCCTGAGAGGTTATACGATGAATGAACCGGACGGTTCAGTAACGATCGAATGTGAGGGGCCGGAAGAAGCACTGGACGCACTCGTCACCTGGTGCCGGTCCGGACCGCCGGGTGCCCGTGTGGACAAGGTGATCGCCAATGCCGGACCCATCGTGGGTTTCAGTGGCTTCAGGATCCGGCGCTGATCGAAGGTCGCGTGGTCGACCTAGGGTAATTGCTCGGTGCGGACGTTGTTCGGGGTGGTACTTCCCACATTCAGCAGAATGATGTCCCGATCATTGCCCGATCCCGTGTACTTCACCAAGCCGTTCAGATCAACATCCCCCATGGAATACCCCACCACCTGGCTGTTGGGGGTCATCCCACCGATAACCAAGAGGATGGGGTCGCGATCATTACCAGTGCCGGAATATTTGATCTGACCGTCGCGTTGCACGTTCCCACACCACATGCCGTGGCGCACTGCACTGAGCGCCACACGCGATCCCGACCCATACACCAGTGTCCCGGGGTTGCTCAGGTCGATGCTCGTGGGCGAGGCATTGAGGACCTGGCTCGATGCGGTCATGATCCCAAGGTGGTTCCGATGGCGGAGCGCCACATAATAGTTGTCATTCGGTACGTTGAACATGATCCGTGTGCTGCCGTTCGTTCCCACCACATCACCGTCGCGCTGGATCAATGCACTGCGTGTGGCCACGATGTTCGCAGGCGTGTTCTTGTTGCGCAGTTCGATCAGCACCCAATCCACCACCGCGTTCATGCCCGTACCGGAAAGCAGCGAAGGCGTGATGGTTTCACCTCCTCCGCCACCTACGTGGGTGAAGCCGGACGCCGTGAACGGTTCCAAGGTGGGGATCATGCCGGCTGCCCGCAGGTCGTCGCGCATGAGGTTGTTCGACGCACTGAACGGCCCTTGTAGTTCAGCCTTCAACACCACGCTGGGTGAGCAGTCCTGCCACCTGGCCAAGGCGCTTCCTGGAATGATGGTGCGGGTGTTGTTCGTAGGGGTCTGCCAGTAGAGCGCGAAGTGATCGCCGCCCGAACCCTCCTTGTGAAGCGCTTCCACGTAGTAATAACGGCCGGCCACAAGCGGGATGGTCACGCTGGTCTGCGATGCGTATTTCGTGAATTCGCCAACATTGGTCCAGCCGGGGACGACGCAGATCGATCGTTTGAAAAGGGGATCCGCGTTCAAGCTGAGGTATACCTCCGACGCATCATCGGACACGGTGGTGAACACGTAATTGCCCGTGCTCGGCGCAATGATGTAGCCGCGTATGCGCGTGCCGTAGGAATTAGCGAAGTCTATAGGGGCTTGGAAGGATGTGGGATACGAGGTACCGCTGGGCGAGGCCGGATAGCCGGTTGCGCTGGTGAGGTCCGTAATGAGCGATCCATTTACGTTGCTCCAATACTGGCGGAGCACGCTTCCCGCGCTGCCAACACATTGCGGTACTTCATGACCGATCACGGAGATCACCTTCGTTGCATAGGCCATGAGCCCATCCTCATCGGTCACAGTTAGGGTGACCAGATAATCACCCGGCTCGGTGAAGGTCCTGTTCACACTCATCCCCGTGGCCGAGCTACCGTCGCCGAAGTCCCATGCATAGCCCACGAGCGGGCGGTTATCCGAGCTGCCGCTTCCGTCCAGCACCACGTTCAACGGACCTTCACCGAAATTCACACTGCTATTCATCCACGCCGTGGGTGGCAGAGCGGAACATCGCGGGTAGAGCCAATGCACCACGGTGGTGGCCAGCCCCCCGGCATCGGTGACCTTCAGTTCCACCTCATAGCTGAAATCATCCGTGTAGCACCCCTCACCGCTGACCACAGTGGTTCCTGTGGGGGTGGTGGTCGCACTTTCCGGGTGGATATGCGCATTGTGGTGAAGGATCGTGCGCCATTGGTAGCTCAGTTGGGCAGCGCTGTGCTGGGCGTCCGTTACGTTGGCGACCAGTGCATACGTGGTATCGATCCCCAGTGGATAGCGGTGGGCATTGGGGAAGCTGGTGATCTGCACCACAGGCGGGGTGTTGTTCACGCTTACCAACATCTGGGTACTGTTCGCGGCACCTTGGGGGTCCGTCACGGTCAAGGTCACCGTGTACCCGGTGGGCACACCAGGTGTTGCAGTGAAGACGTGCGACGTGTTCATGCCACTGGCCGTTCCGCCATCGCCGAAGTTCCATGTGTAACTGAGCGCACCGTTCTCCGGATCACTGCTCGGCGCGCCGGAGAAGGTCACCAGCAACGGGCCTGTGCCATACTGGGTGCTCTGTGTGGCGGCTGCCACGGGCGGCAGGTTGGTGACACCGAGGGGTGAGATCTTGTAGATGGCGTTCGTCTCATATCGCACGTACCACAGCGCACCATCCGGTCCTTCCTTCAGGAACACCACCGCCCCTAGGGATGACCCGAAGTTGGCCACACCAAGCGGTTCATCCTGCGCATTGAACGTGAACCGTTTGATCCATGCACCGGCATAGTCCCCTTGGAAGTAGACGTTCTGGTATCCCAGCGGCCAGCCAATGCCGCTGAGCCAAGTGCCGCCGACCGCGGCATTTCCACCAAAGCGGGGACCCGGCACGGGCGACCCTGCCACATCCAGATCATAGGTCACCGCCATGCTGCCACTGAAGCCCCCACAACGGCTCCGGTTACCGTGCTGCCAATCGATCGCCGGCCGGTCGTGGATGAAATGCGGGATGCCGACAGGCACCTGTACCGCGCTGTTGCACGGATTGGGATGCGCGTTCAAATGATCCGGTCGATCCTGCTTCAACAGGTCCTGGAAGTTGAAATACTGTTGCGTGCACCCACCCTGACCGAACAGGGGGTTCGGGGCATCCAGGTTCGCCGTATTGGCGGCCGTATAGCCGGCATGCGCTTCCATCCCCTCGAACAAGGGCCAGCCGAAGTTCATGCCGCCTTCGTAGCACACGTTCAGGTCCTCCCACGTGCCCCAACCCACATCACCGATATAGAAGGAGCCCGGATCGCCAAGGGCTGGATCGATGCTGCCTGTGCCGGGTCGCAAGGTCATCCGGTACGGATTGCGCAAGCCCAGGGCCCATACCCTGCTCTTCGGCGAACGCGGTGCCGATGCATCATAGAACGGATTGCTCGGTACGCCATCCCCGGTATTGGGATCGATGCGCAAGAGCTTCCCATTATGGCAATTCAGCAGCTGCGATCGCATGGCCCCCACGTTCTCGGCCGGACGGATGATGCCATCGGTGAGCGCCTGCGCATAGTACGTTCCGGCATCATTCCCCACGTCCACGTTATTGTAGCTGGCGCCATCACCCACGGTGGCCAATAAGGTCCCATCCGTACCGAAGACCAATTGACCCGTGCTATGTGATTCGTGCAACAAGGGCACGCCCGTCTGGCGCGTTTCGCCCACCAGCACCACCCTGCTGTTCACGTCCGCCGTATTGAACGATGGACCGATCGCCGTGTACCGGGTAATACGCATGATGGTGGCGGCGAAATACTGATCCGTGGTGGCGCTGTAGCTACCGGTCCCCTGGTTCATCAGGTGGTGGCGGTCCACCGTGTACATCAGGTAGATCCTTCCGTTGCTAAGGAAACTGGGGTCCAACGCGAACCCAAGGCACCCATGATCACGCCAGTTCCCCACTTCCGCACTGATGTCGATCAGCGGCTGGGAGCGCCGCACCCCATTCTCCACGATCCATACCCTACCCCGCTTCTCCCACACGTACCAGCGCCCGTTCGCATCGAACGTGAAGCCCACCGGCTCCTGCCAGCCGTTCATCACCAGCGAATTCGCAAAACCTGAAGGGACGGTCTGTGCCGACGTTGGAGCGATCCAGCCGAGTACCAGGACGACGGAGAAAAACCATTTCAACGTATCCCGGATCAGTGATCCATCCCCGAAGGCTGAAGCCATCATGACCAAATTGGTCGAGCATATTATGGCATTCGTCGAAGGTTGTAAAGCAGGGGGAGCCCGCAGATGGGTGAGAACCGAGGGCAGCCGTGAGGATGTGGGGCGTGTGGATCGGCCGGGACCCTAGAACAACTCCAGTTGACCAGCTGGCGGTACTCGGAATCGGGTGGTGTCGAACGCGGGGAGCGAGCGACCGGAGAAATAGCGCGAGCGCATCACCTTGAACAGGCGGTTGATGCTGCCCGCATGGGCCCCCTCCCCCCGCATCCGCCGCCCACTTCGGGTGTCCTCCACCTGGCCGCCATGCAATTCGCGTATCTGCATGAGCACTTTGTCCGCACGATCCGGGTAATGGGTGCGCAGCCAGCTTTCGAAGACCGGCGCCACGGCACCGTTGGTGCGTACCACGGTGTACCCCGCAGCCCTCGCGCCGGCATCCGAGGCGGCTTTCAGCACGGCCGGCACATCCTTGTCGTTCAACCCCGGAATGATGGGGGCCACCATCACCGTGGTGGGAATGCCCGCGTTGCTGAGGGTCTCCATTGCCCGCAAGCGATGAGCGGCGGTGCTCGTGCGTGGTTCCATTACGCGGCGCAGGTCCTCGTCCAGTGTGGTGATGCTGATGGCCACATGGGCAAGCCCCTCCGCCGCCATTTCCTGCAGGATGTCCAGGTCGCGTAGCACCAAGGCGTTCTTGGTGATGACGCCCACCGGATTTCGGAAACGTTGCATCACCTCCAGCAGCCGGCGGGTGATCCCTTCCTTGCGTTCGATCGGCTGATAACAGTCCGTGTTCCCGCTCAACATGATGGTGTCGGGCACCCATGTACGCGAACGCAGCTTGGCCTCGAGCAGTTCGGGTGCATTTCGTTTCATCAGGATCACCCGTTCGAAATCGAGGCCTGCGCTGTACCCCCAGTATTCATGCGTGGGCCGGGCA
This sequence comes from Flavobacteriales bacterium, assembly GCA_031411095.1. Lineage (GTDB taxonomy): Bacteria > Bacteroidota > Bacteroidia > Flavobacteriales_F > PHOS-HE28 > PHOS-HE28. The sequence goes on from JANOAK010000019.1 coordinate 76,623, forward strand.
TAGCAGTATGCACAACCGTGCTCGCATCCCTGATAGGGGTTCATGCTCCACTTGAAGGAGAGGTCCGGTGATCTCACCTCGTTCACGATGCTGCGCGCTGTTTCCACCACGTAGCGTGTTCCACCCACCTCCTCATCCGGCTCATCAACGCCCTCCCAATGCACCACGCCATAGCTGTGCTGTTGGAAGCGGTTGTACACCTGCTCCTGGGCACCTCTTCCTTTGACAGGCTTTCCGTCAGTGGCCATGCGCATAAGATAGCATGGCGATCCCCTGACAGAACAACAACGCAGCACGGCCTAGTTTCGCCGACCTTTTGACCTCATCATGCGCTTCCTGCTCCTCGCACTTCCCCTGCTGGCCACCGCCTGCACAACTTCCGCACCCGACACCCTGCCGGCACAGGCCGCAGCGCCACCCGCCGCGGCGGACAGCATCGGCTGGAACGCGGACACTCTGATCGGGGCGCAGGAGAAGCACCTTGTGCACCTGAAGCAGCTCACGTACGGCGGCAACAATGCGGAGGCCTACTGGAGCTTTGGCGGACGTTTGCTCAGTTTCCAGTCGGACTTCGCGGACTGGCATAACGAATGCGACCAGATCCATGTGTTCGACCCGTTCCATGATGACCTGCGGCAGCAAGCTCCAGTGAAGTTGAGCCTGGGGGGTGGACGAACCACGTGCAGCTACTTCATGCCCGGCGACAGCCTGGTGCTGTTCGCCAGCACCCAGAGCGGCGGCGCCTCCTGCCCCGCCGTTCCGCCCCATACGCCGGGCGGCAAGTACATCTGGCCGATCTACCCTGATTATGAGATCTACGTGAGTGACCTGAAGGGGAACATGCGCAAGCAGCTCACGAACACGCCGGGATACGACGCTGAAGCGACGATCTCGCCGAAAGGCGACCGCATCGTATTCACCAGCATGCGCGATGGAGACATTGAACTCTATACCATGAACTTGGATGGCAGCGATGTGGCACGGGTGACCAACACGCCCGGCTATGACGGCGGAGCGTTCTTCAGCCCGGATGGCACAAAGCTCGTCTGGCGCGCCAGCCGGCCGAAGACAAAGGAGGAATTGGCCGAGTACTTCGATCTGTTGAAGAAAGGCCAGGTACAACCCACGCAAATGGAATTGTTCGTGGCGAACGCGGACGGCAGCGGTGCGGAACAGATCACTTCATTGGGACACGCGAATTGGGCTCCTTGCTGGCATCCCGATGGCAAGCGGATCCTCTTCGCCAGTAACCACACAAGCGAGCGCGGCTTCCCCTTCACCTTGTATCTCGTTAACATCGACGGCACGGGGCTGGAACAGGTGACCTATTCCGATGCCTTCGATGCCTTCCCCTCGTTCAGCCCGGACGGACGCTTCCTGGTGTTCAGCAGCAACCGCGGTGGAAAGAACAGGGAAACGAACCTGTTCCTCGCCGAGTGGAAGGACTGACCCTGTGAGCACGCGGCCATGTGAGCATGCGAACATGGGGCAGGACGTAGCGGTACCTGGAATTCAGCCGATCTTCGCTGCGTGGAGAAAAAGCCCGGTGCCGGTTGGATGGATCGGTTGGCGACACGTTGGAACGTTGCGCCATCGCGCGTGTTGATCATCCTGCTGGTGTTCGCGTGCACGGGCTTCACCGTCATGTTCCTGAAGCGCCCCGTGGTGGAATGGGCGACGGACGGCGGAGGTCATTCACTTCGTTTCACGATCCTGTACTACATCCTCATCCTGCCCTTCTACAATGTGGTGCTCCTCGTGTATGGGGCGCTGTTCGGGCAGTTCCGATTCTTCTGGGAATTCGAGAAGCGCTTCTTCGCGCGGATCCTGCGGCGCAGAGGCACGTGATCAACGGGGCCGGATGAACCGGGCAACCCTCCCCGCCTCAGCGGTGACGTTCTTCCGCACGCGGCACTCCCACAACGTGAACACGCGCCAGCCCGCGTTCTTCAACGCCACCACCTTCTCCGCATCGCGCTCCATGTTGCGATCAAGCTTGGCGTTCCAGAATCCTTTGTGCGTCTTCGGGCGCCGAGGTCGACAATGCTGGCATCCGTGCCAAAAGCAGCCGTGCACGAACACCGCCACTTTCCGGCCCACGAATGCGATGTCCGGACGGCCCGGGGCTTTGGCGTAGTGCAAGCGATAGCCCGTGATGCCCTGCGCACGGAGCGCTTGGCGCACGGCCCGTTCAGGTCCCGTGTTCTTGCCGCGGATGCGGCTCATGGTGGCGCTCACCCGCTCATCCCGCGGCGTGGGGGCCCTTCCGTCGCGCTGATAGGCACGCCCAAGCATCTACATCACAGTGATCTCCGTGCGGCGGTTCAGCCCCCTGCCCTCTTCCGTATCGTTGGAGGCAACGGGTTTCGATTCGCCGTAGCCCTTCGATGTGACCCGCGCTGCATCGATGCCGTAGCTGGTGATGAACTTCGCCACCGCCGCTGCGCGTTGCTCGCTCAGCCGTTGGTTGTCGGCATCCGCTCCCACGTTGTCGGTATGGCCGCCCACCTCGATGCGCATCGCCGGGTTCGCCTTCATCAGCCTTAGCAGGATGTCGAGCTCCGCATTGCTCGCTGGCAACAGCTCCGCGCTCGCGGTGTTGAAGAAGATGTTGCGCAAGGCGATGGTGCTGCCTGCGATGATGGGGCTGAGCGGTACGTCCAGCGTGTATGGCTTGTCGGCAGTGCCTTGGGCGATGGTGTAGTTCTGGCTGAAGAAGAGATAGCCCTCCGCACTTGCATTCAACGCATAGTCGTGTCCTGTTGGAAGACAGACCAGGAACTCACCGGAATTGGGATCGCTGTAGGCTGCGGTTGCCAGCTTGCCGGAGGCAAGGTCGATGAGCTGCACATCCGCTTCCACCGCCTTGCCATTGGACTTGTCCGTGACCTTGCCGCGGATGTAGTTCACCGCGCTGGCGCGCGCTGCGGCCGGCAGCTCGAATGAATAGAGGTCCAGGTCCCCCATGCCACCCGGACGATCGCTGGCGAAGTAGGCCACCGCGCCATTGCTGCCCACGAGCACGCTGTTCTCATCGGCGCTGGTGTTGATCGGATACCCCAGGTTCTCGGGCTTGCCCCAGGAGCCATCATCCTGCATACGACTGACGAAGATGTCCAACCCTCCCATGCCGGGATGGCCCTCGCTGCTGAAGTACAGGGTGCGCCCGTCGGGATGGATCTGCACACTTTCCTCCTGGAACGGCGTGTTGATGTTGCGTCCCAAGGGCTCAGGCTTGCCGAATGCTCCATCATCGCCCAATGTGCTCTTAAAGATGTCCATGCCCTTCAGTCCGTCACGCGCCTGCCCTGCGCGCACGAAGTAGAGCGTCCTACCATCACTGGCGAGGGATGGTTGACTTTCCCAATCGCGTGTGTTCAGCGGGGACCCGAGGTTCTCCGGCCGTGTCCAGCGCTCACCCAGGCGACGACTGATGAACAGATCGCAACTACCCAGACCACGTACCCCTTCACCGTAAGTGCCATCGATGCCCGCACACTTGGTGAACACGATGAAGCGCCCATCGGGACTCAGCGTTCCGGCACCCTCGTTCGCCTTGGTGTCCACACTGGGGATGGTGGTGGAAGGCCCCCATGCGGTGTCCATTCGGTGGCTCACGTAGAAATCCTCCTGCATGCCATAGGGGGCTGATGGATCATCCACACGGCGTGTGAAGAGCAGGGTGGCGTCATCGGCTGTGATGCAGGGATAGTATTCGGGGAACTTGGAATTCACGCCCGGGCCCAGGTTCACCGGGTTGAACGGTACCGGGTCCTTCACCGCCTCGCGGGCGAAGTCGCAGTTCAGCAGTCCCAATTTGGCACGCGCCACACGCATGGGTTCATCGTCGTTCGAGAGGTACAGGCGGTAGTGCTTCTCGGCATCGTCGTATCGCTGCGACGCGAACTCAAGGTCAGCAAGATGTAGGGGCGCCGGAGGAAAGTACCGGGGGGAGATGGCGATCACTTCATTCCAGTAGGTGATGGCGTCCGTCGGGCGATCCTGAGCTTCGTACATCTCCGCCAGGTAAATACGCGGTTCGATGAACGCGGGGTCGATTGCCGCCGCCTTCTTCAGGTCCGCTTCGGCACAGCTCCACTTCTGCTGCCGCATGCAATCCCCGCCGCTCTCGTACAGCTTGATCGCCTTCTTATCCTTGGTGGTGTAGTTGGTGGGTTGGGCGATCGCGGCCGGGCCATGGCAGGAGCTGAGGATCGTGCCCAGCACAACGGAACGCAGCGTGGTCATCGCCATCTGTCGCGGGGCACCGGCTCGTATGAACGTGCTCATGGGATGTTGAGGTACTTGTGTGTTTGCAATGAGACCCGCCAGCGTGGGTGCGCCTTCACGTGTTCGGTGATCATCGGCATCATGTCGTCGCGCTTGCCCCATTCCGGTTGCATGAAGAGGACACACGTCTCCCTCGTTCCAGCAGCCTGCTCCTCCGCCCACTTCAGGTCGTGTTTGTTGAAGACGATCACCTTGAGTTCGTCGGCGCGTTGGTAGGCTTCCGGTAGTGCGGCCTTGAATTTCTTGGGGCTGAGGCATACATGATGCCATTCTCCACTGAACGGATGTGCACCGCTGGTCTCGATGTGAGTGCGGAATCCTGCGGCGCGCAAGGCATCGGTGAGCGGCGTTAGGTCGTGCATGAGCGGCTCGCCTCCCGTGATCACGGTGATCCGCGCGGGGTGCGCTGACGCCTCGGCCACCAGCTGCTCTACGCTCACCAATGGGTGAGCGGACGCGTCCCAGCTCTCCTTAACATCACACCAACTGCAGCCTACGTCGCAACCACCCAAGCGGATGAAATAGGCTGCCTGACCGGTGAAGACGCCTTCGCCTTGCAACGTGTAGAACGATTCGACGACAGGGTAGTTCACGACTTACGTATTCTGGACAAATGGAGGGGACGAAGAGCAGGCTTCAACGCCGGGACAAAAAAAGCCCACACAGGGCCACGTTCATAGAACCCATGTTTATCACATAGGCGGGATCGCTGGGGTGGCTTCCGTAATCCTCCTGTTGCCGAAGCAATTCCCTATCGAAGTAGGGCTGAGGCCCGCCGTAGACCACCGGAGGTGCGACCCCTGATGGAAATTGTTGGTTCCGATGAACAGTTGGCCTGTGTGGGCCTTGCGATGACATCCGGCCGGGCCGGATGAGGAATGCTTCACAGGTGATGGGAAAGAACGGAGCGATACGAAGATAGAACGCCGGGACGGGATTCGCATGGTCGGTTGAAAAATCCCTCCTCGTGCCACAGCGGGTCCATGCCGCCGTCACGCATCGCCCTTCTGCCCCACGAAATGATCCTCCTTGTCCTCGAAGAGGATGTTGAAGGTGGTGAGGCTGCCATAGCAGCGCGTGATGTACTGCTGCAACTCCACCTTTTCCTGATCGCTGAGGGCCGGGTGCGCGTTGATCTTCTGCTCCAACACACGGAAACGGTCGCGGATCATCACGATCTTGTGGAAAAAGTCCTCGATGGGCAGTTCCTTGCTCTTCAGCGTGGGATCGCCCGGTTTCAACTCCATGGTGCCATCCTTGTAGCGCCTGGCGAGTTCGACCTTTCGCTCGGGGATGTTGGCCTCTGCGAGTACCTCCCGCAAGGCCTCGCGAACGCTGTCCATGTCCAATTCGGCACCGGGAAGTTCCGGCCCGGGACCGATGACCACCAAGCCCTCGAAGGAACGGCTGATGGGCTGTTCGCCGTGCTCCCTGAAGAACACATGCACGGTGCGCGGGTCAAGGTCATAGATCACGCCCACACCCATGGTCGGATGCTTCACCCGGGCACCAATACCGATCTCGTAGATCTCCATGCCGCGAACTTAACCCGGGCGACCGTCACCGAACATCGAGGATGGCGTAGTCCACATCATGGAACTTCACCTGATCCCCTTTTCGGCGGCCGTCCAGGGCTTTGTACAAGGGGGCATCCGTGGACAGGCCAAGGAACTCAATGCCGTCGGCCGCGAATTCCTCGATGCTCGGTCCGATGAGGAAATTGCGTTTGTTGGTGATCACCACGGCCCCTGGGCGAACGGAGTCCATCACGGCCTTCTCCTCGAATCGTTGCAGCCGGTCGCGCTCAAGCTCCAAGCGGCGGGCCTGTTCGCTGAACCGGTCCAACAGTTCAATGTCAGCGGTTCGATTCGATTCGCTCTGGCTGGCCGTTTCCTGCAATTCATCACGAATGGTGGCCGAGCGCAGGTCGGAAATGCGATCGCGATGGTCGGCCAGCATGGAATCGAGCTTGTTCTGTGCTGCGCGGATAACGTGGTGCTTGGGAACGTGCATGGCAATGGGCATGATGTGGCTCACTGAGGTCCGAAGGTCGCTGGTGTCAAGGTCGGTATTCCTGATGAATATCAATTCACCTTGGCGTCGTCCACCGGGATCCGGTCAGGCAAGGGCACTGCATCGTGTTGGCTGAGCTTGTCAAGGTCGAGTTCCATTCCACCCTGCGGGTTTGCGGAGAAGGCGCGGACGAAGCGTCCCCCCCAGATCACCTCATCGAACCGGTAGGAGTGTCGTGTGAACACATGCTGCATGTAGCCTTCGTCGATGCCTTTGAAGATGACGATGACCTCGGCGCGGCGCTGTGCAAGGTCCTGCGCGTTCAAACCCGCGAAAGGGCTATCGGCGGTGATGGGGTGCACCAGCGTCCAGCTGAGGGGCATGAAACTGATCTTGTCCAGCTGCAGCGGCATGTTGTAGTAGTTAAGCCGCTCGCCCTGCGCATCCACATCGGCCATCACCAGCATCATGCGCGCCTCCACTTCCATCAGCAAGGTGCTTCGGCGGTTGGCCAGGCGCATCTGGAAGCTCCAGCCGTCCTGGAACGGCGCGATGAGGGCCTTCTCGCTGTATGCCAGCCGGGCGGTGGGGCGGGCGAATCGCGCGAACATCACCGCCGCGATGAGGGAGAAGCTCAGGATACCGAACATGCCTTCCACGGCCACAACGGCCCAGATGGCACGGGAGTCAGGGTACAAGGACCCATAGCCCACCGTGGTGATCGTTTGCACGCTCATGCCCAGGGCCGTGTACCAACGGTCCGTCAAGGAACCCATGTGTGCGTTGCCGATGCCTTCGACCCCGGCGGCCATGTACAGGGCGCCGAACAGGAGGTTGATCACCGCGTATCCGATGGCCAGCACCAGGATGAAGCGACCGTTCGACATGCTCACCAGCGACACGAAGGCCTCGCGCAATCCGGAACTGGCCCCTACCCGCTTTACGGTAAAGCTTCCATCGGGCGCCACGAGGCGGTCCACCGGACGATCGAAATTGGTGCCGATGCCGGGATCCTGGGTGCGACGTGCCTTGATGTTCAACATGGCGGGGAGATCAATGTGTGCGAAGTTCGGCAGGCAGGTCGATGACGCGCAGCACGGGGTATCGACGGTAACCGTGTTCGAAATAGGGTGACCGCTGGTAGATGAACAGCAACTGCGCCCAACCATCGGCGGCAAACCCGGCGTCGGCAGCGCGTTGCGCTTCCAGTGCCGCTCGCAACGCGGGATCCTTCTCCAGCAGACCGGAAGCGATGTCCTCGAACACATAGTCACTGAACCACTCCTTCTGTTGCAGTTGAGCATCGAAGAAGTTCCAGGCGAAAAAGCCGTCCTCCGCCGTGCATTCCAGGGTCTCCATCACGAACCGGTCCGTGCTGCGGCCCATCCGCACCAGCACATCGCCTTCGTGCGCCGTGGTCTCCGCAAGCAACGTGCTCCTGTGTATGCCCCGATGCAGGTAATGTCCCTCGTAGGGCTGCTGCACCGTGGTGAATGCACCGATGCTGTCACGCTGCACCTTCAACCGCACGCTCTTCTTCAGGCGTTGGAACTGCACGCCGCTGGCTTCCAGCCGGGCGATCACCTGGCGCCATTGTACCGGTATCAGATACGCGACCGGCTTGCGCACCACTTCCGTTGGCCTGTATGTATCCATCCAGGGCACCGTGATGTCGACGGGACGTGAATGATCGTAGACCAAGCGGGGAAGTCCGCTCACCCGGCTGGGTCGCAAGGAGGCGGCGTATCCTTTCCATGGAATGTGTTCCACCCGGGTGGTGTCGAGTTCCCAGTTCAGCCCGATCTCATCCATGTCGGCCGTGTGCATCCGTGCAGCCGTGCGCGCTTCGCGCAGCTGATCGGGGTGTTGGTCCATGACGGCGAGTGTGGCGAGCATCAGCTGGAAGGTGGCGTTCACCCTGTCCGCATACGGCTTCAGCATGTGGGTTTCGCTGAGGATGCCGATGCGATCGAAGAGCGCATTGTACCCCGTGCTGTAGCGCGGACCATCGTAAAAGCCCACCAGGCCACTATCCGGCACGCTGGCCACGGTCTCGAAATACGGGCACATGGCCAGGCCTTTGCGGTCCATCCAAGCATAGAGTTCGGGGATCAGGCGCTCGCGCATGAAGCGCCCCAAAGGCGGCCCGACCTTGTCGTCCTGTGTGGTAAGCAGCTCCATCACATATCGATGGTCGGCGCCGTTGCTCATGTGCGTTTCGAAGTAGATGTCGGGGTCCCACGTTGTGAGCGCACGCACCAGGCTCCACGTGTTCTGTGCGTCCATTTTGATGAAGTCGCGATTGAGATCGAGGTTGAGCGCGTTGGCCCGGAAGCCATATTCCATCGGACCCAGCTGGTTCGCCCGGCTGTGCGAACCGCGTTCCATGGCCCCGCTCACGTTGTAGATGGGCACGATACAGATGGCACTGTGCACGGTAAGACCCATCCGTTGGTCGCTGTCCAACAAGGCCTGCGCCAGCAGCAGGCTGGCATCCACACCATCAGGCTCGCCGGGATGGATGGCATTGGTGACCCACAGGATGTTCCGGCCCGATGCGCGGATACTGTCCGGCGAGAAGCCGCCCCCATCGCTGATCACGAAGAGGTGGATCGGCGCGCCATTGTCGTCCTCGCCGATCTGCAGAAGCCGTGCACAGATATGCTGCCGATCAAGCTCCCGGTAGCTGCCGATCACGTGTTCCCACGTGGGCGTGGTATCGCCGGTGAATGTCCATTGCGCAATCGAAGGCAACACCCACGCGTAGCACAGGAGGATGAACAATGATCGCATGGCCCGAAGATGCAACACCTTCGGTGAGCGGCCATGCGCCCAGGGCATAAGGAACGGCTACTTGACGCGGACGATCTGCTGCGAAAGTCGCGCACCGGATGCACTGGAGCAACGTACCCAGAAGAGGTCGATATCCAGTTCGCTGCCCACCAGCGACCACTGCTTGGTCGTACCGGCTTCGATGGTCCCTTGGAACACGACCAGGCGTGTGCGGCCCATGGCGTCAACGACCGTAACGGTGATATCCTGGCGCGCGCGGGCGGAGAGAACCACCTGCGCATCCTCGGCCATGGGATTGGGGCTCACGTACATCTGCATATCGCCGGTATCCATGCTGTCCGTCGCGGCAGTGTCGATGGCGCAGGCACCGAGATGGCACCCGTGTGCCAGGTGCGCGGGCACACCATTCTCGCTGATGCAGATGGTATGTGCGTTGGCCGGGTTACCGGGGGGAACGTGGCATACGGCCACCTTCTGCAAGTTGCTGCCGCAGCGCACATCGATCACCTGTACGAACAGCGTGTCGGATGACACGCAATTGTCGCCATCCGTTACGGTCACCCAGTACACCGATGATTGCTGATCGCACACGGTGATGCCAGCGACCGTGGCACCGTTGCTCCACGCATACGTGAACGGTGCTTGTCCTGTGACCGTTGGTGTGAGCGTGACACAGGCCAGGGGCTCGTATCCGTAGTAAAGCGTGACCGTATCCGCCGGGAGGCTCGTGGAGCATTGAGCCATGGCCGCTGCAGCGATGCCGAACTGCATACCGAACAGGATGGCGCGTAGAAGTTGCTTCATTGTACAAAGGTCGACCAATGGCGGGCGGTTGTCCAGCGGCAAGCATCCAGATCGTCAACAGAAAATGGGAACCCCGGCAACGGTTCCATTTGCCGGGGTTCCACGATCATCGGGCGCCAATGCACCCGAACCACTGTGTTCTAAGCCTGGGGCTCCTCGTGCGAGGGCCATTGTGCTGCGGGCGGAGCCTCGGCCGGTGCGGCCGGTGCTTGGGGCACGGTGATCTGCGGCTCAGCAGGGGCGGCGGCATACAACTGCTCGTCGTCCGTGAGTTGCAGGAGAAGCGTAAGTGTCATCACTGGCCACATGTGTTCTCGTTTTTGTGGCAGCAAGATTCCATGAACACGCTTCCATTGTCAAGACGAATGGCTATTTTTCTTCGACGAAATACTATTGACTTTCGACGAATGAAATATTAAGCATATCGGATGAGATAGATCATGGCGTCGTCCGTTGGGCCGTCCATCACGCCCTCCTTCCAATACGTCATGCCGCACTTTTCCAACACGCGAATGCTGGCGACGTTGGCGCGTGCCACACGGCCGATGATGTACGGCATGTCGAATTGTTCGAAGCCGATCCGCACGCAAACCAGCGCGGCCTCCGTTGCATATCCCCTCCCCCAGAACTGGCGGTGAAGACGGTAACCAAGGTCCACCTCGCCCGAGGTCTGCTTGCGCAACCCGCACCAACCGAGCACCGCTCCGTCCACGGCCCGCACCACCGTCCATCGCCCGTAACCGTGGGTGCGATACCAATGATATCCCGCGATCAACGCTTCCGCCTCCGCCAGATCGGCGAAGGGCTTGTCGCCAGTGTAGCGCATGACCTCCGGATCAGCGTTCAGGGCGAAGAACGAGGGGGCGTCCGCTAGCGTGAACTCACGCAGTATCAACCGCGGGGTGCTGACGATCTCCACACGGCAAAGGTGCGGCAAGCCAGTTCCACCACAACTTCGCAGCACACGCCATGAGACCACGCCTTTCGCTCGCCGCCTTGTTCCTTCCATTGCTCCTGAGCGCACAGGTGCGCCAAGGGCCCCGCATCGGTTTGGCCATAGCCACACAGACCGCAGGCCAGTTCCTGCAGTGGCAAGGACTCCCGAAGTTCGGACCCATCCTCGGTTACAGTTGGGAGATCCCCTACACACACCAGGTCGGCATCCTGCTAGAACCCACGATCATGAGCAAGGGTTCATGGACACAGAACGCACCATTGAAGGTGAACACCTTCATCACCCAGCGCTACCTGGAACTGCCTGTCCTGCTGAAGCTGGACCTGGACACAGCGCACAACGGCTATTTCCTCACAGGGGGGATCATCCCTGCGTACTGGATCAGCGGGCGTTACCGCGTGGTGCAGGACGGCACGGAGGTGCAGGACTTCCGATACAACCTGAACCAGCCGAACGTTCGGCGCATGCAATGGAGCCTTGCGGTGGGGTTGGGCAATGCGGGTGAGCGCTGGAGCTGGGAGATCCGCGCGCAGAGCAGCGTTACGCCCTTTGACCGGGTGGTGCGGTCGCAGAACCTGGTGTTCGGCATCCATTTCACGTATCGGCTGCTGAATTACGACGAGCGCAAAGCGCGGCGCGCAGAACGCAAGGGCGCGGACGAAAGCGAACCTTGATCCCTGGCTCGCACGGACCGCAGCGTTCCAGCGGCATGATCCAACGAACCTGACCACCATCCACACCGAGCGATCGCATGCCGTTCACTACTGCCTCCTCGCCCACCCGCCTGTCCTTTCAAGGCAGCCGCCTGCTTCGCGCCTACCTCGTGGTCTTCCTCGCCTGCTGGGCCTACACCTTCATGGGCACAACGGACCGCACCAACTGGTTGACCGAAAACACCTTGACCTTCCTGTTCCTCGGAGGCCTCACGCTCACCCACCGGCGGTTCAAGTTCAGCGACCTGAGCTACACGATGATGTTCGTGTACATCCTGCTGCACATCTACGGCGCCATGTACACCTACGCGGAGAACCCGTTGGGCTATGCCCTGCGCGACCTGCTGCATGGCGCACGCAACCACTACGACCGCATCGTCCACTTCAGCTTCGGCTTCCTCCTGGCCTATCCGATGCGCGACTACTTCAAGAACCACTTCCGCTGGCCCAACTGGGTGTGCTGGGTGCTTCCTGTGGAGATCACCATGAGCTTCAGCGCGGCGTATGAATTGATCGAATGGGCGGTGGCGGATGTCTTTTTCCCTGCACAAGGAGCGGCCTACCTGGGATCGCAAGGGGATGTGTGGGATGCGCAGAAGGACATGGGACTGGCCTTCAGCGGAGCGGTGCTGGCCATGGTGCTGTGGAGCACGATGAAGCGGATCGCACGGCGATGAAATGTGCTCTGGTCCTTGTCCTTTGCGTTGGGCTATCACCGGCTTACGGGCGGCCTGACACACTAACGCCGAAGCAGAACATCATCTACCTCGAGGCCTTGGGGACCGGGGGCCTGGGCTCCTTGAACTACGAACGTACCCTGTGCCGTGAAGGCCTATGGCAACTGGCCGCGCGCGTAGGCGTGAGCACCATCCACGTGCGGGATTTCACCCGGCGGTTCAATCCGGACCTGCTCTTCCCCTTGGGGGCAGTGGCGTGTTACGGTGGCCGCTTCCAGGGGGAGATCGCCGGTGGTGTTGCGTTCACCAGCATCGTGTACCCCGACCCGGAGAACTTCGCACCAGGACGACATGGCGCGATCCAGGGCTGGCTGGCCATCGGTGGCAGGTACCTTGATCCGGGTAACCGCTGGATGCTGCGCGCAACCTATACCCCCATCATCGAATTCGGCACATGGAGGCATTGGGGTGGCCTCTCCTTCGGTCACGCCTTTTGAACCATGGGCCATAGAACCATCTCCATGCTCCTGTGCCTCGCCTTGCTGGGTGCATGCCGCAAGGAGGAACTCGACGTACAGAACCTCAATGGTGGCGAGGTCGTGGCCCTGGGGCACGGTGGCATGGGCATCCTGAGCACCTACCCGCTTGATTCACCGGCGGGGCTGCTGGCCTCCCTGAACAGCGGAGGGGACGGCACCGAACTGGATGTGCAGCTCACCCGCGACAGCGTACTGGTCGCGTACCACTCGCCGGACCTGAGCGAAGGCACTACCATGAGCGGACGCGTGTGGGACCACACTTGGGCCGAACTACAGGAAGCACGATTCACCGGGGTGCCGTACACCGACCATCGCCTCATGGCGCTTGAACAGTTCTTCGCACAGGTGGATGTGCGTGATCGCGCCGTGTCGCTGGACATCAAGTTGAACCCTTCCGGCACGCCCGACGCGGTCTACTACGCCATTTACGTGAACGCACTTATGCGTCTGCTTGATCACGGGCTCTTCGGCGACCGGCTGTACATCGAATCACAAAGCCCCGAGTTCCTGGCGATGCTTCAAGCCCGCCGACCGGACCTGAAGCTCTTCATCTACCCACCGGACTTCGGAACCGGCATCGCCGCCGCCCGGTCGCTCGGGCTGTACGGCATCTCCATCGACATGAACAAGGTGAGCGCGGAGCAGGTGCGCACGGCCCATGCCGAAGGTTACTGGATCGCTGTGTGGAACGCGATCAGCAAAGCGGACAATGAAGCGGCGATCCGCCTCCACCCGGAGATCATCCAGACCGATCAATTGGACCATCTCGTGGGCCTCCTTCAGCCCTAGCCATAGCCCTACACCTTCGTCCGCACCTTGCTCCACTCCTTCACCTGCCAAGTGATGCGTCCCGTGGCCAGATGGTTCCTCTGCACATCGTGTAATTCGACCACCGCGGTGTACAGCACGGCATCATTGTTCACGAGCGGCCCCTTTATATGTTCCGCCATTTCCTCCGCGGCCGGAGCGAACATCGCATGCGCGCGGGCCTTGGCCTGGTAGTGGTAGTCCATATGCAAGGTCTTCATGATCAGCCGGTACTGCTTCGCGTCGAGCTGCTCGAGCAAAGCCAGTCCGCTGCAGTATTCCGCGGCTGTGGCCAGTGCACAGGCATGTATGCCCTTGATGTGGTTGTGGTTGATCCGCCAGTACGGGATGTCCACCCGGATGCCACCGGCGGTCAAGGGCGTCACCTTGAAGCCGTGTGGCCGATTGAACGGGATCATCCAACCCAACAGGCCGTTGAGCCACCAGCGGGAGATGCGGGAGCTGCGAGCTGAACTCAGGAGCCGGGGAAGGTCCATGGCGCGGTGTTATTGGGCAAGGATGGCGGCAATGTCCGGACGGAAGTAGCGGTCGCTCTTCAGCACCTTACCATCTTCGCGGTAGATGGGCCGTCCGTCCCCGTCCAGCTTGCTCATGTTGCTCCGTTGGATCTCCAGGAACACCTCCTCGATCTTATGTTCCAACCCGTGCTTCAGGATGGTGCCACAGAGGATGTAGAGCATATCGCCCAACGCATCGGCCACCTCCACCAGATCGCCTTTGTTCGCGGCTTCGAGGTACTCCTCGTTCTCCTCGCGCATCAGGGTATACCGTAGCAGCGCATCGCGTTCGCCGATCGGACCGATGGGGCCATCGGCGTTCGGGATCCGGAAGGCGTCGTGGAAGTCGCGGACATGGTCAATGACCTGGCGCAACAGCAAGGTGTTATCATGGCTGGGCATGGGCCCGAATGTACCGTCAACCCTGAATAGTTCCGCTTAACACACGTTAACTGGGAAAAGCCTTCCACCACTGCATCCATCCGGCGACCTTTGCGTTCAATATTCGCCGCCTCAACGTAAGCTGGATCCATGGAAAACACTCCTGCCGCCCCGGTCACGGGCACAACCTCCGACAGCATCCGCGCCCTGAACGAGCGCATTCAACAGGCCAGTTCATTCGTGGACCTGATCGACGGTGAAATGTCGCGCGTGATCGTAGGCCAGAAGGACATGGTGCAGAAGCTGCTGGTGGCCCTGCTGGCCGATGGGCACATCCTGCTGGAGGGTATGCCCGGACTGGCCAAGACCCTGGCCGTGAAAACCCTGAGCCAGGCCATCGATGTGGCCTTCAGCCGGATCCAGTTCACCCCCGACCTGCTCCCGGCCGATCTGATCGGCACACTTGTGTACAGCCAGCGCAACGAGGAGTTCACCGTGAAGAAAGGGCCGATCTTCAGCAACTTCATCCTGGCCGACGAGATCAACCGGGCACCGGCCAAAGTGCAGAGCGCCCTGCTGGAGGCCATGCAGGAACGCCAGGTGACCATCGGACAAACCACCTACAAACTGCCGGATCCTTTCCTGGTGCTCGCCACCATGAACCCGATCGAACAGGAAGGCACCTATCCCCTGCCCGAGGCACAGACGGACCGTTTCATGCTGAAGGTGGTGTTGGACTACCCCCGCAAGGAGGAGGAGAAGATGATCATCCGCCAGAACACCCGGCCGGATGGGATGACCGCCGTGCAGAAGGTCATCAGCCCACAGGACATCGTGCATGCCCGGCACCTGGTGCGCGAGGTATACATGGACGAGAAGATCGAGCAGTACATCGTGGACCTGGTACACGCCACGCGCAAGCCCGACATGTACAAACTGGGCGACCTCACGAGCCTGATCAGCTTCGGCGGGAGCCCGCGGGCCAGCATCAACATCGCCCTGGCCGCAAAGGCCTTCGCCTTCATCAAGCATCGCGGTTACGTGATCCCCGAGGATGTGCGTGCCGTGGCCCCTGACGTCATGCGCCACCGCATCGGCCTCACCTACGAGGCCGAGGCCGAGAACATCACCGTGAAGGAGATCATCGACCGCGTGCTGAACACGGTGGAGGTACCCTGAGAACAGGTGCAGTTGGCAGGGGCAGGGGCATTGCCTACCCGCTATCCCAGCGCACAGGACTCACATGCAAACAGCACAACATACCAAGGACCTTCTGAAGAAGGTGCGCCTGATCGAGCTGAAAACGCGCGGTCTGAGCAACCACATCTTCAGCGGCGAATACCACAGCGCCTTCAAGGGCCGTGGCATGGCCTTCAGCGAGGTGCGTGAATATGTGCCGGGCGATGAGGTGCGGACCATCGATTGGAACGTGACCGCACGGAGCGGACGTCCGCATATCAAGGTGTTCGACGAGGAACGCGAACTCACGGTGATGTTGATGGCCGACGTGAGCGGCAGCGGTGAGTTCGGGACGGAAGCGCAGCTGAAGCGCGAACTGATCACCGAGGCCTGCGCCACCATCGCCTTCAGCGCGATACAGAACAACGACAAGGTGGGACTGATCCTCTTCACCGACCAGATCGAACTCTTCATCCCCCCCAAGAAGGGCCGCGGCCACATCCTGCGCATCGTGCGCGAGCTTCTTGAGTTCCGACCGCTTCACAAGGGCACCGACGTGGCCGGGGCGTTGAAGTACATGAGCAACGTGATCAAGAAGCGCAGCATCGCGTTCCTGATCAGCGACCTGATGGCGGATGGATACGAGGATGCTTTGAAGATCGCCAACCGCAAGCATGACCTGGTGGTGCTTCGCACCACGGACCCCCGCGAGCTGGAGCTGCCGGCCATGGGCCTGGTGCAATTCCTGGATCCCGAGACGGGCGATACACAGTGGGTGAACACCAACAACAAGCGCGTGCGCGCCCACTATCGCGCCGAGGCCCTCAAGCTTGCCGCGCGCGCCAAGGACGCCCTGCGCAGGGCGGGTGTGGACCATGCCGTGATCAGCACACGCGAAGGATATGTGCGGCCCCTCATGACCCTTTTCAAGCGCCGCGATTGATGATGAAGGCACGCTACGAACGCACCGGCAACTTGCGCGTAGGCCTACGCCTGGCGGTGGCGATCCTGATGATGCCCTGCGTCAGCTTCATGCAGGCGCAGGACACGAAGCCCGAAGCGAAGCTGGACAAGGACCAGATCCTCATCGGACAGCAGGCCCTGTTGGAACTGGGTGTCACCTACCGCGCCGACCAGGGCAGGACCACGGACATCGTGTGGCCCACCTTCACCGACACGTTGAGCGGGCACATCGACATTGTGAAGGACAGCGGCGTGGATACCGTGCTCCCGGACAAACAAGGCGACCCTTACCTCTTCCGTCAGACGCGCACGCTGGCCATCACCTCGTGGGACAGTGGATATTGGGCCATACCACCCGTGCGTTTCGTGATCAATGGGGACACCACCGAAACGACCGCCCTGCTCCTTACCGTGAACACGGTACAGGTGGACACCACGCAGGGCATCAAGGACATCAAGGAGATCTACGAGGTCCCGTACTCATGGATGGACTGGCTGCGGGAGAATTGGGCATGGGTGGCGGGCGGTGCCGTGCTGGCCGCGATCCTGGTGGTCCTGATCCGCTTCCTCGTGCGCCGTGGCCGTCGTCCGCGCGAGATCAAGGTGCTGGCACCGGTGGTGAAGCCCTTGCACGTGCGCGCCTTGGAAGCGCTCGAGGCGATCAACCGCAGGAACCTGTGGCAGCAAGGGCTTTCCAAGGAATACCAGAGCGAGGTGACCGACGTGCTGCGTTCGTACATCGAGGAACGCTTCAACGTGCCCGCCATGGAAAGCACCACCGACGAACTGCTGGCATCGCTCCGGTTGAGCGAGATGAACGCGGGCCAGCGCGAACAGCTCGCCAACATGCTGCACATGGCCGACATGGTGAAGTTCGCCAAGTGGACACCGCTACCCGCGGAGAACGAACAACTGATGGCGGGAGCCATCAAGCTGGTGCAACAGACCGCATCGCAACCACTCCATGAACCGCGTTCGTAAGCTGCTTCCCTTGGTGGTGCTGCTGCTGCTGGTGCATGTGGCCATTCTTGGTGCATGGTGGTGGTCATTGCAGCGCTACGAACTGGCGGCTCCGCACTTCCTCTGGGCCCTGCTCGCGATCCCACTGCTCGCAGCGTGGCACGTGTGGCGCAGGGATGCACAGCAGCCGCGCGCCACCCTGACCACCATGAAGTTCTTTGCCTCCGGTCCCGTCGACCTGAAGGCCCGGCTACGCGATGTGCCCTTCGCCCTCACCCTGCTGGGGCTGGCGTTGCTCCTGCTCGCCATGGCGCGCC
Organism: Flavobacteriales bacterium; assembly: GCA_031411095.1. Classification (GTDB taxonomy): domain Bacteria; phylum Bacteroidota; class Bacteroidia; order Flavobacteriales_F; family PHOS-HE28; genus PHOS-HE28. The sequence continues at coordinate 94,532 of JANOAK010000019.1, forward strand.
CGCAGAGCAAGGACAATTGGAAGGACGTCACCCGCGACGGCATCGACATCGTGATCGCCATGGACTTCAGCGCGAGCATGCTGGCGAAGGACTTCAAGCCCGACCGGCTCGAGGCTGCCCGCAGCGTGGCCCTGAAGTTCATCGAGGACCGGCCCGATGATCGCATCGGGCTGGTGGTGTACGAAGGGGAAGCCTTCACCCAATGCCCGCTCACCACGGATCACCGCGTGCTCACCGACCTCTTCCTGCAGGCGCGCAGTGGCCTGATCGATGGTGGGACCGCTGTTGGCATGGGCCTGGCCACAGCGATCAATCGCTTGCGCGACAGCGATGGAAAAAGCAAGGTGATCATCCTGCTTACGGATGGTGTGAACAACGCCGGCACGATCCAACCGCTTGATGCAGCGCAGATCGCACGACAGTTCGGGGTACGCGTGTACACCATCGGTGTGGGCACACGCGGCAAGGCACTTTCGCCGGTGGCCATCTACCCCAACGGTCAGTTCAAGTATGATTATGTGGACGTGGAGATCGACGACGAGATGCTGCAGAAAGTGGCCGATCTAACAGGCGGCCGCTATTTCCGTGCGACGGATGAGCGCAAGCTGCGGGGCGTGTACACTGAGATCGACAAGTTGGAAAAGACGCGCGTGAAGGTCACTGAACACAGCCGTCGCAACGAGGAATATTTCCGCACCCTGCTCGCCGGGTGTGCGCTTCTCGCGCTCGGCCTGTTGCTGGAACGCACCTATTTCCGCCTGACCCCATGAGCCTGCGGGGAACATATCGCACGGGAACGCTCACCGCCATCGTGCTTGTGATGGAGGTACTGGCATGGTCCGTGGGTATCGCTTTCTGGCTGGCGGCCGAACAGTATCTCCCCCAGTTCCGCATGGAACGGCCGGCCATGTTGTGGGGCTTGTTCATCGGTCCGCTGCTTACGCTCTTCTTCCTCGTCGGCCTCGCCTTGAAGAACCGGGCGCTCGCGCGGTTCAGTAACGGCCCCATGCTGCCCTTCATGGTCCCCGGTGTCAGCAACTGGCGCTCCGGCTTGCGGTTCCTGCTGCTGCGGCACGGCTTCAGCTTTGCCGTGTTCGCGCTGGCGGGTCCGCAGATGGGCACCCGGCTGGATAAGATCGTGGCCAAGGGCGTGGACGTGATGGTGGCGGTGGACGTGAGCAACAGCATGCTGGCAGAGGATCTCCGGCCCAACCGCATGGAAGTAGCGCGCAGAGCACTCACCCAGTTGATCGAACGCCTGCAAGGCGACCGGCTGGGCATCGTGGTATTCGCAGGAACGGCCTATACGCAACTGCCCATCACAGCGGACAAGTCAGCGGCCAAGCTCTTTCTGGGTAACATCGGACCGGGCATGGTGAGCGCCCAGGGCACCGCGATCGGCGGTGCCATCAGCACGGCGGCGCGCAGCTTCAAGCCGGATGGTGCCAAGGGGCGTGCGATCATCGTGATCAGCGACGGGGAGAGCTTCGAGGATGACGGTGAGGCGGCCGCCCGCGTCGCGGCGGGTGAAGGCATCGTGGTGAACACCATCGGCCTGGGCACCCTCGCGGGGGCTCCCATTCCGGAGCGCCGCGGCGAGCAGGTGTTGGGGTTCAAGAAGGACAAGGATGGGAACACCGTGATCAGCAAACTGAACGAGGACATGCTGCGCCGGGTGGCCGAAGCGGGGAATGGCGAATACGTTCTGGCCACCAACAGCGGCACGGGCATTGAGGCCATGGTGGAACGATTGCGCAGCATGGACCAGACCCGCACGGGCACATACACCTTCGCTGGGCACGAGGACCGCTTCCAATACTTCCTGGCAGCGGCATGCATGCTCATCTTCGCAGGGTTGTTCATGGGTGAACGCGGAAGCACACGGCAACGATGGAACGCTCTATTCCGATGAAACGGACCACACTGATCACCAGCGTTGTGTTGCTGGTCGCCACCGCGCACGGCCAGGAGAAGGCCGAGCAGGCCTTGCGCAAGGGCAACGCGGCCTATCGCAAGGGTGATCAGGCCACGGCCATCAGCAACTACACGCAGGCACAGGCCGATCAGCGAGGAGCCTTCAACCTAGGGAACGCCTATTACCGGCAGGACAGCCTTGCCGACGCGCAACGAAGCTTCGAGGCCGCCGCCAGCCTGGCCAAGGATGCCCATGCACAAGCGCGTGCCTACCACAACCTGGGCAACAGCTGGCTGAAGCAGAGCAAGTGGCAGGAGGCCATCAATGCGTACAAGCAGGCGCTGCGACGGCAGCCGAACGACGAGGACAGTCGCTACAACCTCGCCTACGCGAAGAAGAAGTTGGAACAGCAACAGCAGCAGAACAACAAGGACCAGAACAAGGAGCAACAGGAGGACCAGCAACAGAAGCAGGACCAACAGCAGCAGAAGCCGGACCAGAAAAAGGATCAGCAGGACCCGGAACAGGATCAACAGGACAAGCAGCAACAGCAGGAACCGCAGCAGGCGGAAAAGCGGAAGGATCCCGGTCAGATCGACCAGCAGGATGCAGAGCGGATGCTCGATGCCGTGCAGCAACAGGAAAAGAACACGCAGGAAAAGGCCCGGGGAAAAATGCGTGCCCGGGTGAAAGTGCCCATTGAAAAGGATTGGTGATCATGCAGGCCCTGTTCCGTTCCATGCTTTTGCTCCTGGCCTGCCTCACAGGTCTTGGGATCCGTGCCCAGGAGATCACCTTCCAGGCCACGGTGGACAAGAACTCCGCAGCCACTGGTGAGCCGATCAAGTTGACGCTGACGCTAACGAACGCGCCCATGGGCAGTGGGATCACACCCCCGGACATGGGTGGGCTCGTGATCGTACAAGGTCCATTCGATCAGAACAGTTTCAGCATGGTGAACGGACGGACCTCCAGTTCCGTGATGCGCACGTATTACGTACAGGGTGTGCAACCCGGCGACTACACCATCGGTGCCGCCACCGCCCGGGTGGGCGGCGGCACCATTCAGTCCGCCCCCATCAAGATCCACTTGGTGAAGGGCGAGAGCAGCGGCGCGAACAGTTCCTTGCTCAACCAGGCCCAGAAGAGCGACCCGAACCTGTTCTGCACCATTGCACTGAGCAAGAGCAAAGCCTATGTAGGGGAGCAGATCATCGTGACCTACACGCTGTATTCGCGGTACAACTCCCTGCAGCCGGGTGATTACGACCTGCCCAAGCTGGACGGATTCTGGGCCGAGGAGATCGATCTGGGAGAGACCACTTGGGAGAAGGTGCCACAGACCATCAATGGCCTGCGGTACAACACCGCCGTGATCAAGAAGCAGGTGCTCTTCCCCCAGCGGCCCGGAAAGCTGCGCATCGCACCGATGACGCTCAACTACCGTGTGAACGTCGGCTTCTTCAACAACGGCACCCCGGTCACCATCACCAGCAACGCGGCAGAGGTCACGGCCTTGGACCTGCCTCCCGGAAAACCCGCGGACTTCATCGGCGCGGTCGGCGACCTGAAGATGGATGTGAAGGCCCCCACCACCGAAGTGAAGGCCAATGAAGCCATCGACCTGACCATCCGTTTCAACGGTCGCGCGAACCTCAAGCTCATCGATGCCCCGAAGCTGGGCTTCCCGTCGGACTTCGAATCGTATGACCCGAAGATCACGGATAAGATCTCCGTGAACGGGAGTGGTATGAGCGGATCGCGCGAATTCCAGTACTTGATCATACCGCGGCATGAGGGCGCTTACACGGTGGGGCCGATCACCTTCAGTTACTTCGACCCGTCGACGGCTCAATATCGGTCCTTGTCCAGTGCAGCACTGGAGTTCAACATCGGCAAGGGCGATGGCACCGCAAATGCGCCCGCAGGGCCCGCTCGCAGCGAAGTGAAACAACTGCACCAGGACATCCGCTACATCCGCTCAGGTGACCTGCAACTGGAGCCGAAGGGGCATCACCTGTTCGGTTCGTGGTACTACCTGGCCGGCATGTCCATACCACCCGCTGCCTTCCTGCTCTTCCTGTTCATGTACCGCAGGCGACAACTGCAACTCGCCGATACCGGTGGCATGCGACGCAAGGGTGCCGACCGCATAGCGCGGCAACGGTTGAAAGCCGCTGCCGATGCGCTGGGCCGGAACGATCGCGAGGGATTCTACTCCGCCTTGGGCAAAGCCTTGGAAGGATACTTCGCGGACAAGTTCAACCTGGGTGTTACGGAGGTGAACAGCACCATGGTGCATGAGCGCCTGGGACATCTGGAGGGTGGAGCCCTGGCGAAGCAATACGCCGAACTCCTGCATGATTGTGGAACGGCGCGCTTCGCTCCCATCGAGAACAAACCCCGCCAACAGAGCTATGACGAGGCCGCATCGCTGATCCACCGCATTGAAGAGCAGCTATGATCACACGTCATCTCCTCCATCTACTACTTTTCATCACACTGCATCCGGCCCAGGCCCAGCCCGAGCAATTGGTACTGCGCGCCCAGGATGCATACGCCAAAGGCGCATATGACGAAGCCCTGGCCATGTATGACTCGTTGGGTCAAGATCTGGGTTCGGCGTCGCTCTATTTCAACATCGGTAACTGCCACATGAAATTGGGCGATGTGCCCATGGCGATCCTCAACTACGAGCGGGCGATCCGCCTGCAGCCGGGATCCGAGGACATACAGGCGAACCTGGACCTGGCGAGGACGCAGGTCGTGGATCGCGTGAACCAATTGCCGGCCTTCACCTTGGGCTCGGTGTGGGACCGTGTCCGCGGCGGGAAGGATGTGGACCAATGGGCGCGTCGCTCGCTTTGGGCCTGCGCCCTGCTCTTCGCGTTCGCCATCGCCTTCGTGCTGGTGCGCCAGCGCACGGCAAAGAGGCTGCTGCTCGCCGCTGCCGCACTATGCGCCGTGACCACGGTGGCGGCCATTGTGCTCGCCGCTTATCGCGTATCCGAAGTGACCGACCGGTCGCAGGCCATCATCATGATGCCCAAGGTGGATGTTCTGGCCGAGCCGCGCACCGGAGCCACCACCGTATTCGTCCTGCACGAAGGCACCAAGGTGTCCGTGTTGCAGGAGCACAACGGATGGTACGAGGTGAAGCTGAGCAGTGGAAGTGTGGGTTGGGCTGCACCCGCCTCCCTAGTGATCATCTGACATGCTCCTCTTTCAGCTCCCCACCCCTGTGCGCGCGGCGGAACAGCCGTAGGGGCCAAAGAAATGGGCGGGAACGCTCTCGCATTCCCGCCCATCAATAGCTGGATCGAAGCCTACGGCAGTTGCTGGGGCTTTGTGGCTGTTGGAATGGTCCCTCCAATGATGGTGAGGACGGCATCGCGATCATTGCTGATCCCCGTGTACTTCACGATCCCATCCATGTTCACATCCTCCAGGCGATACCCTGGGAGTGTGGCCGTGGGGATGGTTCCGCCAATGATGCTGAGGATGGGATCGCGATCATTGCCAGCTCCGGTATATTTCACCGAGGCGTCCGCGCTGCAATTGCCCGGCCACATGGCCCTGCGAACACCGTCGGTCTGCTGTGCATCCGTCCCGTAGGTGGCTGTGCTGGGCAGTGAGAGATCGATGAGTTGTCCGTTCGTGTTGATCGTGGAACCGGACATGATGCCCAGGTGATTGCGGTGTTTGATCACGAGCCGTTTGCCTACAGTGCTGGTGGTGGTGAAGGAAATGACCGGATCGCCCGATGGTGTCACCACCGTTCCATCGCGGCGCAGGAGGCATGCACGGCGTGCCGCCACAGTGTAGGTGGCATCGGTGTTCCTGATCTCCACTACCACCCAATCAACGATCGCCGTGTTACCCGTATTCGCAAGGGTCAGGGCGCTCACTACGGCCGCCGGGTTCTCCAGCACATAGCCCATGGCCGTGTAGGGTTCGATGATGGGGACCAGGTTGGCATTCCGCAGATCATCGCGCATGATGTAGGTGGACCAGTTGACAGCTCCACCAAGCAGGACCTTGGCCGATACGGTCCCCGCGTTGCCCTGCGATGCGCATTGTGTATCCGGCAGCTTGTAGAAGATGCGGCCCGAGTAGGACTGCACCGTGACCGACCCGCTGACCACGTTACCACTGATGTCGCTCCAGCATCCTGGAGGAAGTGCCATGCTCTGGGCCGATGCCTGATCGTTCACCAGCAGAATGTTGGTCAGGGTGGGATCCAGGGCTTGCACGTTCACCCGTCGAACATCCACGTTGTCCAGGAAATAGGTGTGATCGATGTAGCTGTTGATCAACCTGACCTGGGCCATATCGGTGATGTTGCTCTGGAAGTAGATCTCCAGATCACGACGCTCGGCACCGAACGGAAGGCGGCGCTCGTAGATGGCGTAAGGATCGCTCAATGTGCTCTGGGCCTTCAATCCGCAGATCACCTCCCCTTCGATGGGTGCCTGCACGCTCACGCGCATCCGGTACCAAGCTCCGTTCGTCACGCTGAACCAATCCGGATTGCGCATGTTGAATGTGCTCGACACCTGGTTGTTGGGCAGGTAGGCCTTCAGGCATCCATTGTCCAGGTTGGTGGTAACGCGGCTCACTTGCGCATTAGTCGGCCATCCGCCCCATCCATTGACGTTCGCTGCAAAGTCACCGTTCACCACCAGGTTGCCGCTCAGTTCCGAGGTGGTCGCGTGATCGCTCTGGCGCAACGGGCTGCGCGTGCTGCCAGCATCCTCGCCACGGTCCACTTGCCAGCGCTCCAAGGTGTACCACTTCTGTTCCCCGCTGTACAGGTTCTGCTGGAAGATGCCGACCTCGTTGTAAGGATTGAAATACTTGTTGTTGGAGAACGTGCCGAAGTCCACCTGGTTCGCGCTGTAGCAGTTGTACAGGCGGATGTACAGTTGATCCTTGTTGATGCAGTAGATCTGGTTGCCACTGTACACATCGTTGTAGTTGGGCACATGATAGGGTGCCACGGCGTATGGGCCGTTGTAGTTCGAATAGTCGCTGATCGACATGCCGATCTTGGCGTTGAAGATGATGTTGTCCTTGACCTGCAGGTTGCTGGAGTTCATGCAGTGGTCCACGTTGATGCCCACGCCGGGGATGTTGTACAACGTGTTGCGCTGCACCGTTGTGTTCACGATGCTCGTGTTCCCGAAGTAGATCCCCACGCCCAAGTGCTGATAGTGCGGCATGTTGGTGGCGGACCCGTCGAGGCCGCCGATGGGATCCTTGATCACGTTATCCTGAATGACCAAGCCATTGGCATGGTCGAAGTTGATGCCCCCACCGTCGTTCAATGCCGCGCCGTAGCTGGAGATCACGTTCTTCTCCACCAAGTGGTTGTCCTGCACCTCGATGGCCGTATAGCCGATGTTGGTGAAGCGATTGCTGCGGATGACGTTCCCCGTACCGATCCCCCGGATCCCGAAGTAGCCCCAACCGCTCTCTCCCTGACCGGGGATCGTGGCGATGTTTGTGAGCACGTTGTTGCTGAAGGTCGAATTGCTCTCGATGAAGATGCAGCCGGTGGCGAGGGTGCGGTTGAAGGTGTTGTTGCTGTAATTGTCATAGGTGCCGTAGCTGCGGATGCCATGGTACACGTCCTCGAAGGTGCAACCGGTCACCGTGACATGGGCGGCGGATCCGTTGTGGACCCCGGCGTATCGCTGGTGGCGGAACATGAGGTCCTGGATCACGGCGTAGCTGCGACCGGGGTAACAGTTCACGCCGCTGTAATGGACGCAGGCCTCCACCGTGAGGGTGGATGGATCAACGTTGTTCGGCGCCCACAGATAGAGCATGCCCGTGGCCGTGTCGTAGAACCACTCGTTCGCCGCATCGAGGAAGGAGAGCTTCTTTTCGAGGAAGAATCCCCAGTTGTCCGGTCCCATATTGCCGTTGCTGGGGTTGTTGGCGAAGGTGAGCGTGTTCCCGTTCTGGGCGGTCACCCGGAGGGTATCAATGGTGCTGGCGGTGGTGCGCAGCACGCAACGTGCCCCTGTGAACGTGCCACTGCCTTGGGTGATGTCGTTGCTCTGGAGCGTATTACCGCTCGCCTGGCTGTTGCGGTACCAGTTGCCCACGTTCGGGGTGCGGGCGAGGTTCAGGCGAACGCCGCCCACGTATACCTGCTCCACCAACTGCCCTACGTTGGCCTTGTAAATGCTGCCGGAATGCACGCTCCACCCGGTCACCAATTTGCTTCCGCTGATGATGGGTGCGGCCCCCGTACCATACGCCCCAAAGGTCACCGGTGCAGCGGCCGTTCCGGAGACACCCCAGATCAGCTCGCCGCGGTACGTTCCCCCCCGTTGGAACAGGATCTGGTCACCGGGAACCACTTGGTAGGTCATCTGGTTCAATCGGTCGATCGTCCTCCACGCCGTGGCCTGCGATGTTCCATTGTTGGCATCGTTGCCCGTGGGGGAGACATAGTAGGTGGTGGCCATCACGCTACCCGTGAAGGCAGCTGCAATGAGGACGAGGAACAGTTTGATCTGACGCATTGTTGTCGTACGGGGTAAGAGCGGATGCGAAACTGATCCAACAACGTACCCCGAACAGCGGAAATTCCCCCCCCGGGATCAACAATTCGACCAGTGCGCGAACAGACCCGATAGGAGGCCGAATGACCTCCGTGAACGGAAGCGTGATCTTCCTGATAAACAGGCGTTCAACCCATTAACCGTGCAGGTTTCGGGAATTGCGACCCCATTCCGAAAAATGCGAATGGGATCGTTGAAAACCTCGGTGGGATCACTCCCGTCCATTATCCCAGTCGATCCGCCGGCTAACGGCCATCACCAAGGCCAGTACGATGAACAGCCCTATGCTTCCGAAGAGCAGTGCCTGGTCCTCCTCGTTGATGAGAGTGAACATGAACCCGAAGACCAGCAGCATGATCATGCCCAGGAGCTGCGTGGCCCGCTTCACCTTGAACACACTGGCGGAGTAGAACACGACCAGGCCGATCACTGCGATCGCCGAAATGATGTACGCGGCACCAAAACCCAGATGCTCGCTGATGGCGATGAGGAGCGTGTAGAACACGCAGAGGGCAAAACCCACAAGGAGGTATTGGATGGGATGAATGCGCAGGCGTTGCAGCACTTCAACAAAGAAGAAGACCAGGAATACCAGCACGATGAGCATCACGCCATACTTGGCCGCCCGGGTGTTCTTCTGATAGTCGTTCACGGGCTGGATCAAGTACACACCGAATGCGCTCTGTTGCACCTCCTCCAGCCGGCTTCCTGTGAATTCCTGGGGGTACGACCGGTTCAAGTGGAGGATCTTCCAAGCAGACGTGAATCCCTGGGGCGTGATGGTGGATGTGTCCGGCAGGAACGCTCCGTTGAAACTTGGATCGGGCCAGGTGGAAGAGCATTGCACATGGGTGATCCTTCCCAACGGGGTGAGGTTGTAGGAAGTGCTTCCGTGGATGTTCAATTCCACATCAAAGTCCAACGAGGTACCCAAGCGTGATGTGTCCAGTGGGAACGGAGCGGTGAGGCCGGTGGCGGACACATCCACGTCCGAGAGTCCAGGCTCAAAGGCAATGGTGTCGCTGCCGATCCGCATGGTGACCTGTTCCTTGATGCTGCGCAGGTCGGTGATGCCGAACTGCACTTTGGCATCGGCCCAGTGCAACTTTTCGGTGATCCGCCCTTCCCGCGCGCTCATGTTCCCGAAGGTGCCGGACAGGTGCGTATGACTGCCGTAGACCGCCACTTCATAGATGGCCCTGTGTTTGCGCTGGGGAACCAGGGTGCCTTGAATGTTCAACTGCTCCGGCAGAAAGTGAGCATACCGCACTTCAGTCCTCGTTTCATAGCGGCCGCTTCCATCCCCCATGAGCACCTGCACCGTTTCCTCATAGGGGACCGCGATCACCGGACCCGTGAGGGTCTGCGCCCCACCCCACGTATTGCCAACCTCCGTCTCCACTTCGGTGCGGCGTTCCTGGCGTTCCCAGATCAAGCGCTCCACCATTCCCAGCGGAATGAGCAAGAGGAGCACAAGTATGCCCACGACCACGGCACGGAACGTGAGCGAACGGCGCATCCAGCCAAACCGCTCCGTGCGCTGAATGGGTACCTGGGGGATCGGCTGGTCGGGCGAAGTGGAGTCTGGCATGGTGGGGGTCCGGTGGTTTGTGGAGATCAACGACCAAGCTCATGGATCCATGTCCCATTGGGAGCTTTTGGCAAACACCCTCCCAATCCGATCTAGGGTGAAGGGGACGCAGCGATCCCGGTTGGATTCGAACCAACGGCCGCCTGCTTAGAAGGCAGGTGCTCTATCCAGCTGAGCTACGGGATCGAAAGGTCAAAGATGCACAGAACCAAAAAGGCAAGCGCATTCCTCATGGCCTTACATTCCTGGGGCGGCCAGATCCAACTGACGACCTTCCCAACCCGGTCGGGACGCGATACCGGTCTACGCCAGGATCAGGGCCAAGGCGTATGCCTTGTTCTTCGCCGCTTTCATTTTTCGCTCGAAGGCCATCGCCTCAGCACGCGTCCCGAAACCTTTGGTGGCCACCAGTTCCCACGGCCCGCGGCCTTTGGTGGCCTTGGATCGACCTTCCTGGTGGCGATTCAGGCGTTCAGCAACGTCCTCGGCATGGCCATAATACCAGCGACCGGTTGTGGCAGACTCAATAATGTAGGCGTAATACATGGCGAACAACAAAGGCCACCACTTCCGTGATGGCCTTCAATTGTCGGGGCGGCCAGATCGAACTGACGACCTTCCCGACCCGGTCGGGACGCGATACCGGGCTACGCCCGGATCAAGGCGAGTGCATAGGCCTTGTTCTTTGCCGCTTTCAACTTGCGTTCGAAGGCCATCGCCTCGGCACGGGTATCAAAGGCTTTCGTAGCCACCAGCTTCCATGGTCCACGTCCTTTGGTCGCCTTGGAACGACCTTCCTGGTGGCGCTTTACGCGCGCTGGCACATCCTCGGTAGAGCCGTAATACCAGCGACCGGATACGGTGGACTCGATGATGTATGCGTAATACATGTTGCACAAGAAAGGCCACCACTTCCGTGATGGCCTTCAAGTCGGGGCGGCCAGATTCGAACTGACGACCTCCTGCTCCCAAAGCAGGCGCGATACCGGGCTACGCTACACCCCGAAAATTTTACCAAAACATAAATCAAAGACATCAAACTTACACCTGTGAATCTATGCGGAGAGTGAGGGATTCGAACCCTCGGTACCCTTGTGAGGTACGGCAGTTTAGCAAACGGCTCCTTTCGGCCTCTCAGGCAACTCTCCTTAACACTTTTAAGTTTCTCTTTCGATACTCTCGTTGTGTTTAGGTTGTGCAAAGGTACGCTGTTTTTAGATAAAGATGCAAGTGCGAAGAGAAAAAAACTTGAAATATTTTGACACTTTTTTGTTAATAACTTTGTACTGAATTGATAAACAGTTATTTATTATGACATTAATTATGGATTTTTTTTGATAATTTTTGATAGTTTTAAAATAAATGAAGGTCAAAATAGGGGATTTTGCAAATCTATTTGTCTTTATAGAAAGATTAATAACTCATCTCTCCATTATTATTAAACGATGAACCCAATGAATGCGATTAAATTTTTAATGCTTCTCCTCTTTTCGAGTATGATATTCTCTTGTGCTACTACCAGCGTTATGCGAATTCGCCCCATTGAGCAGGAAAGTATTGTGGATGGAGGGAAAGAAATTGTCAAACAAGAGAAAGATGGTGTAAAAGTGGTGGCTTCTTACGATGGGCGTTTTCAACAATATGCTGTTTTTGATGTAGAAGTTTTTAATAATACCGACCAGCCACTGACAGTTTCGCCGAAAGACTTTAGCTTTTTACCATTGGATGAAAAGCGTCAAAACTTACGTTCTGTTGATGGACAGTATAATTTGGGCTATGAAGGAATTGAACCTACTGAAAAAATAAATTACATTCAATATGAAATGGCAAGGCAAGAGACTAAAATTAAAAGGGCAAGAGTTGTAAATACAGTATTGATTGTTGGGGGAATTGTTGCTCTAATTGCCAGTTCGGGAAGACATTCTGAAGGGGCTTGGAGAACGGCACATGTGGCAGAAACTGTGGTGCAGGTTGCCCAGGTGAAACGAGTAATTGACCATACCAATTACTATTCCAGAATGGACGCTCTAAATCGGGAGGGACAAGTATGGTCGCAGGAGAATTTTAGGACTACTACACTTGCTCCTCATACTTCTATTCGTGGAGGAGTGTTTTTGGAGACAAATTCACGAGCTAAATTTGTGGCTTTAAAATATCTGTATTCGCTTGAAAAAGAACCTTTTAGTTTTCTTTTTGAACAATGGTTTCAGAATAGATGATTTTATTGGGGTAATATTTTATCAAAAGGCGAAAGACAGGAATGTTTCTTTCGCCTTTTTTAATAACGTTTTCCTATTTTTTCCCCACCTTTGCATTTTCTTTGAAAATATTGTAAATGAAATTTTCAATATTTCAAATTTCCAAATTAAAGATTTTTATGGAAATATTAAAAAGTAGTCGCTTAGATGCTCTGCGATATGATATTCGTGGTCCTGTTTATGAAAAAGCCCTCCAATTACAGCGTGAGGGCTATAAAATCACTTCTTTGAATATTGGGAATCCAGCGGCGTTTGGTTTTGAAACCCCCGATGAGATTATCCACGACATCATTATGAATATCCGCAATGCCCAAGGCTATGCGGATTCTCGTGGTTTATTTGCTGCCAGAAAGGCTGTTATGCAGCATTATCAAAGTCAGGGAGTAAAAAATATTGAAATTGATGATATTTATATCGGTAATGGTGTAAGTGAGTTGATTGCTTTAACCATGACTGCCTTACTAAATCCAAACGATGAAATACTGATTCCTTCGCCTGATTATCCCCTTTGGACTACTTCTGTAGGGCTTGCTGGTGGTACGCCTGTGCATTATGTATGTGATGAATCTTCAGACTGGAATCCAGATTTGAAGGATATTGAATCAAAAATTACCAAGAAAACTCGTGGAATTGTCTTGATAAATCCGAATAATCCAACGGGTGCGGTTTATGAAAGAGAGATTGTAGAAGGCATTGTCAGATTAGCCGAAAAGCATAAACTCATCGTTTTTGCGGATGAAATTTATGATAAAATTCTCTACGATGGTGCGGTTCATCATACCACTGCGGGTATGACCGATGAAACCTTAATCGTAACGATGGGAGGGATGTCTAAGAATTATCGTGCGGCAGGTTTCAGAGGTGGTTGGATGATTCTGACGGGTTCAAAACATCGGGCAAAATCCTATATTGAGGGCTTGACTTTTATGGCTTCGATGCGGCTCTGTTCTAACGTAATCACGCAATACGGCATCCAAACAGCTTTAGGCGGCTATCAGTCTATCAACGATTTGGTTGTTCCTTCGGGACGTTTGTATAAGCAAATGGTATTGTCGCACGAGAAATTAATTTCTGTTCCTGGTATTACGTGTGTGCGTCCGAAGGGGGCAATGTACCTTTTTCCGAAAATAGATTTAAAGCAATTTGACTTTAAAAATGATGGTGATTTTGTGATGAGCCTTTTGGAAGACCAACGGATTTTGGTAGTAGGAGGAGGGGGTTTTAATTTCAAAGAACCCGACCATTTCAGAATCGTTTTCTTGCCACATTTGGAACAATTGGAGGTTGCGATGAATAAAATGATTTTGCATTTCGAGAACCATCGCAAATGACGGTGAACGGTTCACGGTCAAGGGTGAACGGTTTTAGCTCGCACCTTTTTGAATAACATTTTTCTTTTCTCTACAAATATTACGCAACGCTGTTGCTAAATATTGAAAGTGTCAAAGTAAAATTAAATAGTGAACTTATAAACTTAGAGATATTATTTTTTTCTATTAAATTCGCAAAGAGGTTTTTGTACTGCAAAAACCTCTTTTTTATATTTTTAGAGGTAAGACGTTTTCCAAGAACCGTTTACCTTTCACCGTGAACCGTTTACCGAACTCATGACTATTGATGCAAGTTTCCTTAATTCAAGACGTACTAAACTTTTTATCATTCTCTTCGGGATTTTTCTTTCAAATGCCATTGTGGCGGAGATTATTGGCGTGAAAATATTCTCCGTTGAAGGGACTCTTGGCTTTCAACCGCTTCATTTGCAAACCTTTTTGGGTACATGGGATTTGAACCAACCCGCAGGAGCATTGAACTGGCCCTTTGTCTTTATTACGTCCGATATTATTAATGAATATTTTGGCAAAAAAGGTGTTCAGAAAGTGTCTTATTGGACAGCAGGGTTTATTGCGTATTGTTTTCTGATTATCTACGGAGCAACATTATTAGCCCCTGCCGATTTTTGGATTGAGGTAAATAAAGGCTCTGACAATTTTAATATCAATACAGCTTTCGGGAAGATTTTTAGACAAGGTTTGGGTATTATTACGGGTTCATTAACCGCTTTTTTAATTAGTCAGTTATTAGATGCTCATGTTTTTCATTATATCAGAAGTAAAACCGATGGCAAAAAGATTTGGCTTCGTGCTACGGGTTCTACCTTGGTTTCGCAGTTGATTGATAGCTTTGTGGTGATTGGAATTGCCTTTGTCCTCTTCGGAAATTGGACGGTGGAACAATGGATTTCTACCTCGCTGAATAGTTATTTGTACAAATTTTTCACTGCCATTTTGCTTACTCCCGTCATTTATTTGGCTCATTATTGGATTGATAAATATTTGGGAAAAGAGGATTGAATCACCTCCTCAAATTATCCAAAACCACTGCCGTAGCAATCCCTGCATTCAAAGATTCTGCCGCTCCAAACCTTGGAATCGTGATTTTGTGCGTAATCAATTTTTCGATAGCTGATGAAATTCCATTGGCTTCATTACCGATAACGATATAGCCTGATGATGAAAATTTTGTTTGGTGAATATTGTCGCCATTTAATAATGTTCCGTAAATATTGACCGACTGATTTTTGATAAACTCTTCTAAATCAGTGTAATACAAATTTGTTCGAGTGAATGAACCCATAGTGGCAGATATGACTTTGGGATTATAAAAATCAACCGTTGCGTGTGAACAGATTATTTTATGAATTCCGTACCAATCTGCCACACGGATGATTGTACCTAAGTTTCCAGGGTCACGAATATCATCTAAAATCAAGGCAAATTCGTTATCTTGGGCTAATAATTCTACATTTTCTTTCGTTTTTACTACAGCAAGGGAGGCATTATTGGAACTAAAAGAACCTGCTTTTTCAAGGTCGGCTTGATTAGCTATTTCTACTTGAATCGGAAGGTTTTGAAGTACGTTCTCATGCTCTCCGAAAAACTCGTCTGTAACAAAAAGCATTTCAAGGTTAAAGTCAGATTTGAGTAATTCAAGCACACTTTTTGCCCCTTCCACTACGAAAGATTGATTTTCTACACGAAATTTCTTTTGTTGTAGAGAATTAATGTATTTAATTTGATTTTTGGTTATCATAATTCGACTTAATCTTTATTTTGAAAAAAACACTTCAATACATAACCCTCCTCACACTAACTATTTATCTTTCAGGCTGTTCGCCTAAGAGTGTTTTCACTGAGCCACTTCTAACGTCGCAAACTTTTAAGGGTAATAAAACACTTTCTAAGGAAAAATTAGAAGCACTTTTACCGCAAAAACCTAATAAGAAAATTCTGAATTTGCCCTTTGTAACTCCTGGGTTATATTTTTATCAATTATTCGCTGCCAAAATTTTTCCGTTTACCCATAAAAGTTATCTCGAAAAGAAAATTGAATGGCAAAATGACTTGACAAAGGTAAATGATGATTTTGATAGCCTTGCGAAAGGAATGGATAATACTTCGGAAGTATATCTGAAATTAGCAAAAAAAAAGGATAATAAAGTTGAAAAACTCACCCGAAAAATTAATGAAGGCAATTGGGCGATGCGAACTTTTGGCGAACCACCCGCTTATTTTTACGAAGAAGATGCCAAGAAAAACGTAGAGAAAGTGAAGACCTATCTCAAAAATCACGGCTTTTTTAATTATACCGTTTCTTACAAAAAAGACTCTACTGCTAATAATCGTAGAGGAGTTTCTATTTCGTATATCGTGAATGAAGGCACTTTTTACCCTTTAAAACAAACGGATTCGTTGGTGGTGAAAGACCGTACTATTCGGGAAATTTTGAAAGCTCACCAAAGTGAAAGTTTGTTGAAAGTTGGGGATAGATTGCAACTTGAAAATTATAATGATGAGAAAAGCAGGATAGAATTATTATTGAAAAATAATGGTTATTACAATTTTTCCAAAGATAATATTTCCATTCGTATTAATGATGTGGATACAACAATTACAAGAGGAATTCAAGCTACTACTTATATTCCAAATCCCAATCGCCCACCGCAAAATGTGAATTATAATCGTGCTTATCCCATCAATAAAGTAACGTTTATTTCGGATGGAAATTCGCCCAATATCACCAACCCAACGATTGATACCGTGATTTATAAGGACATCAAGTATTTGTTTGTCAATAAAAAATTCTCGCCTAAATTATTAGATAGTAAAATTGATATTCGCCCAAATCAGCTTTATAGCCTACAAAAACGGCAACAAACCGAGAAGAATTTGTACGCTTTGGAACAGTTTCAATTCTCTAAAATAAACTTCGATACTACCAGAGGATTGTTAGACGCTACGATTTACACTAAACCTTTGGATAGATACCAGTTTACGGCTGAAACGGGTGGGAGTGTCTATAAATTGGTATTTGGACCATTTTTTAATACAACTTTTAAAATCAGAAATGTAATAGGAAGTGCGAGTTCTTTGGAAACAAATTTTCGTTTTGGCTTTGAAGCCCAAGCGGGTTTTTTTAATCCTGATTCGGTGCGGAGAAATATTGAAACAGGCTTAAATACCGCCATTATTATTCCCAAAATATTAGCCCCAACATTCATTTCACAACGTTTGAATGCCTACACACCACAGACCAGATTGGGAGTCGGGTTTGATTATATTGAACGGCAAGAGTATAATCGGAAAAATATAAAAGTTAATGGCTCATATCTGTGGCGACCTTCTCCCAATATATTTTGGCAGGTTTCATTGGTTGATTTAAACTTAGTTTCTACAGATAAACAAACGCCTGATTTTGTGAAATATTTAGCTGAATTGCAAGCAAAAGGGAATAATTTGGGGCGTAGTTTTCAGCAATCTTTTATTTCAAGTATCAGTGCCTCATATACTTACACGGATAATCCTTATGGGCAAATCAACAAAGGGAAATATTTGCGAGTAACAGCCGAGTCGGGCGGAACAACGCTGAATTTTCTGCCAAATAGCAAAATTGGGTTTATTTCAACGTTATTTAATGATAGTTTGCAGTTTTATAAATTCCTCAGAATCAATGCTGATTATAGAAGATATTTTGTGGTTGGACAAAAGAAAAACACCGTTTTTGCCTACAAAATCAATACAGGAATTGCTTATTCTTATGGAACAGACCGCAATTTACCTTACGAAAAAAACTTTTTTGTGGGTGGTCCCAATAGTTTGAGAGCTTGGCGGCCACGTGCTTTAGGTCCTGGTTCAGCCAAGGGAAATTTCGACCAACCTGGTAGCGTTTTGCTCGAAACCAGTGCAGAATTGAGGTTTAAAATTTTTAAGATTTT
Source organism: Flavobacteriales bacterium (assembly GCA_031411095.1). Lineage (GTDB taxonomy): Bacteria > Bacteroidota > Bacteroidia > Flavobacteriales_F > PHOS-HE28 > PHOS-HE28. The sequence goes on from JANOAK010000019.1 coordinate 112,143, forward strand.
TGGAGATTATAATATCAATGGAGCATTATTCGTGGATGCAGGAAATGTTTGGCGTGTGCAAGGACAAAATACCGAAGGGGTTACTGGTAGTGATTTTCAGTTCGACCGTTTTTATAAAGAAATAGCCGTTGGAACGGGTTTTGGAGTTCGTTTTGACTTATCCTTTTTTGTGATTCGGCTTGATGGAGCATTTAGAATGGTTGACCCTTCTGCCCCAGAGGGAGACCGATTCATTCTTTTCAAAAGTAGAAATGAATATAACAATCCAATGATATTTAATTTTGGGATTGGCTATCCATTTTAGTCTCTTTATTATTAACCTTTTTCTTATCTTCTGGATGTTCAAAATGGTTTCTTGAGCGATTCATTCCGTAAGTATAATTCGTAGCTAAAAGGACATCATTACAATCAAAGTGTTTGATAATTCCTGTCTCTTGAATAGCCACAACCCAACAAGTATTTTGGTGCATTCCATAATCAATAATAAAAACTGCGTGTCCTTGTCCGAGGGGTGTATCCACTAAAATTGCGGGGTCTAATTGTAAAATCATTGTTGTAGGATTTAAGTTTTAATATATAAATATATAAGGAGTATGGAAAACTCTATTCCACAAAATCTTACCCAGTTTTTTGTTTATTAAGATGAAATATTGAAAATTATTGTAGAAATTAATACTCATATTACTCGCAAATGATGAAAAATAATTAAAACTCAAATCAACAAATTATGAAAAAGTTATTTCTTTCCCTAAGCATATTAGGAGCATTTTTGGCAAAAAGTTACGGTCAATACAACGCTGAACAAACCGATAAAATAAAAGCAATATTGCCAACTATCGATCAAATCTGTGAGGATTTTGCTACTAAAAATCATTTACCGAGCTTGGTATATGGCTTAGTGGTTGATGGAAAAGTAATTCATTCTAATGCTCTCGGAATTTCCAATACTACTACAAATACCAAAGCCAATCTTCAATCAGTTTATCGGATTGCTTCGATGTCCAAAAGTTTTACGGCAATGGCAATTTTGCAGTTGAGGGATGCTGGAAAATTGAAATTAGACGACCCCGCCTATCTGTATAT
>JANOAK010000020.1:0-3480 GCA_031411095.1 Flavobacteriales bacterium
CAACTCCATACCCGTGGCCAGGACTTGGAAGAACTACTACCGGAAACGACCAACTGTAAACCCAGATCAGGACGAACCATCAACCGTAAACCTATCTTCGGACATCAACCCAAAACTGTAAACCTGTTTCAGGACGGGTCATTTGCCGTTGGGCCGCAGGGTTCACTGCGTGAGAGCCTGCGGAGGTTCAAAAAGCCACTCGCCGAAGGCAAGCGGCAACACGTGCACACCCGAGCAAGTGCTTGGGCACACGTTCCCAGGTCCTTTCCCGCTCAGCAACCCACCGTGCCGAAGGAGAACACGAACTCCTGTTCCACCGCTTCGCCCGCAGCGTTGGTGGCGGCCTTCCAGGTTCCGGGCAGGGTGTTCATCAGTTCCATCACCCGCGTGTCCAACGGGGGGTAGCCTGAGCTCGCCGACAAGCGGACATCCGAGACCATTCCTGCTTTGTCCACCGTGAAATGGACCTTTCCTGGCCGTAGGGTGTTGGTATCCACCATGTATGCGAAGACCGAGGTGCCGTTCTGCACGTGGGCGATCAACGCTTCCTTGCCCAAGCTGTTGGCAGCCTCCTGCTCAGGCACGATCGTCACGTGCGGTGTGAAGTAGTCGGTACTGGCAGTTTCTACTCCACCGTAATTCGCCCTGGCCCTGACCTGGATCATGAAGTTGTCCGAATAGTCCAAGGACCACAGGAGCTTCAGTTGTTCCGCATTCAACACCCCATCGGTGCCGGAAGCGACGATCTCGGAGCCACCCTCGCGTTCAACAGTACGGATACTCACCGAGGAATAGGAAACTCCCTCCTGTTCCACATGCCCCGGAACGATATCGTGTATCGTCTTCGCAGCACGTAACTGGTCCTTGGTGACGGTAAGTAAGAAGCGGGAATCCAGGTCGTAGAAGATCTGCGTCGGGGTTCCGCGCAGGTACGTGCCCAGGCCAAGGTCCAACGCAACCACGGCTGCGCTGGTCGTTGGTGTTGCGGCCAAGGACTCGGGCTGCGGCTGGCCCTTGCAGCCGCTGGTGAGGGTCAACAAGGCCGCCAGTGCGGAAAATGCGATGTTCATGTTCGTCTTCATGGTACGTGTCGTTGGTACAGTTCACCGGTTTTCAGCATCCGCCCGGCCCCACCACGAATTGGAAGGCTTGTGCCACAGCCAGCCCCTGCGCATCGGTGGCCGGTACCCAGCGCGGCATCTGCATGAAGATCTGCACCAGGGCCACATCCAGGTCCGCGTTGCCCGATGTCTTCACCAGTTCCACCTGCGTGGGCGCCCCCATGGCATCCACTTGGAAATGCACCACCGGTGGCTTCAACCAGCCGATGCCGGGTGCGATGTGTTGCAGCACCCGCGTTCTCAAGTAGGCCACCATGGCCTGCTCGCCGCCCACGAAGCGGGCCTGCCTGCCGTGGTAGGCGCTGTGCGCGCTATCTTCCGCCTCCTCGTGCAGCGGACGTACCAAATAGACCTGATCGGAGAACAAGGCCGTGGGGTCCAGGAAGGGTTCGCGTGCCGTAGTATCCTTCGGCAGGCTCAGCGGGTCGAAGGTCCGTACCGGTCCCTGGCGATCTGCGGACAGCGTGGGGGTCTCGAACACGGTGCATCCCACCGGGATGAATGCGGTGGCAAGGACGAGCGCAAATGCAGGAGCTTTCATGGTGCGGTTCATGGCGATATGGCGTTGATACGCTAAAGGTGGAGCCGTCGTGCGGCAACGCGTGCCAACTAAGGTAAAATAGTGTAAACCAAGCGTGAAACATTGTGGGTCAAGCACTTGGCCCGGTACTTTCGGGGCCATGATCTTCACCTGTACACGGCGCCTTGTGCTGGTACTCGGGCTACTGCCGCTGCTGGCACCGGTGCGTGCCCAGCAGGCCGCACATACGCCGCACGAGCACGTGGGTATGCGCATGGTGGGCCACGCGGTGCTCTTGTCCGTGGGCGACAGCAGCTCCCTGGTGCTACCGGTGCAGCGCTTGGGCCACAGCTACCTCATCTCCTTCGGCACCGGGTTCGGCTTCGTACCCGAGCGCCTGGCCGCTACCGTGGACAGCGTGATGGCGGCCACACGCCTGGCGGCGGATTACGTGGTGGAGGTGGAGCGCTGCGGAACGCGCGAGGTGGTGTACAGCTACGAGCACCGCGCTGCCGACACCCTCAACATAATGCCCTGCACCTCGCGTGCGGTGCCCAGTGCGTGCTACACATTGCGGGTGGCTCTGCTCGCCCCCCCACCACCCAAGGAACAGCTGGCCGAGGTGCCGGGTGCCGTGCTGCCGCGCGATCGAACACCCAAGGCGTGGACCCTGGCGGGCGCCCTCGTTGTGCTCCTTGCGCTCTTCGCCTACGTGCGGTTCCGCCGGAAGGCCCCGCCAGTGGAGGCCCCCAAGGGCACAGCCGTACCCATCGGCGCCTTCCTCTTCGATCGGGCCAAACTGGAACTGAGCTTCCAGGACCAGCGGTCGGAACTGAGCGCCAAGGAAGCCGACCTGCTGCACCTGCTGCACGGCAACGTGAACGAGACCGTGGCGCGCGAGGTGATGCTGAAGGAGGTGTGGGGCAACAACAGCGACTACGTGGGCCGCACCCTCGATGTCTTCGTCTCCAAACTGCGCAAGAAGCTGGAGGCCGACCCCAACGTGCGCATCGCCAATATCCGGGGGGTGGGGTATCGCTTGATCCTGGACAGCTAATACCAATTCGCACTAAGGTCTAGGCCGATCTGCTCGTGCTTTTTCCGCATGGCTTCTCCGACGTGATCGTTCCATAGCTATGGCTATGCAACGACCCCGCCGTATCGCCCTACGAAAAATTCACTTCGCATCTCTAGCCTAGGCCTTAGTGCGAAATGGTATAAGGGAGCCGCAACGCGTGGCACCCGAGCGCGTGCTTGGGCGTTGTGCGGGCCGTGCAACCGTGTGACACCCGGGGATGTCCTGGGGAATGCGAACATGGCCGTGGTCTGCTTGCTTCTGTCAAGTACCGCACAATGGCGTGCGCCAAGATGCTCACCGCCGGCACGCTTCGACCAAGTCCATCGATCTCACCTCGCAGTCCACTACGAGGAAGGTGTTGAACTGCTCTGCGATGGGCATGGTACTGAGCTGCGCTTCGCAGACACTCCGTATTGCCAATGCAAGGAAGGGTATGGCACGGATCACAGATCCGCGCCAGCAAGGGGATCCTTGGGCATTCCATCTCCGCAGGTCCGATGCCGTTCGGACCACAGGACAAGGAAGAGCCGTTGCTTGCAGGCCGCACGGCTGGCGTTGATCAGGGTACGCTCCGGATGTCCGGATGTCGCAGGGTCCTTTGCGAGAGCCCCGCGGAAGAGGAGGTGTGACCCGTCCTGAAACAGGTTTACAGTTTTGGGTTGATGTCCGAAGATAGGTTTACGGTTGATGGTTCGTCCTGATCTGGGTTTACAGTTGGTCGTTTCCGGTAGTAGTTCTTCCAAGTCCTGGCCACGGGTATG
>JANOAK010000021.1:0-172311 GCA_031411095.1 Flavobacteriales bacterium
CAACTCCATACCCGTGGCCAGGACTTGGAAGAACTACTACCGGAAACGACCAACTGTAAACCCAGATCAGGACGAACCATCAACCGTAAACCTATCTTCGGACATCAACCCAAAACTGTAAACCTGTTTCAGGACGGGTCAACCTTCGCCTTGGAGTTGCTCATCATCGACATCCTCTCGGGTTTCTCTGGCACCCTAGCCGAGAAGCTGGAGAAGGTGCTCATCGAGCTCCGGGACAACGGTGACAACCTCAGCATTTCAGATCCAGCGAACACCGGCAACGACCTTTCCGGTATGCTCACCACCGACGTTCGGAACCAGCTAAAGAGCGCGGCCCAAAATACGCTGAACACTCCTAGGTCCGGTGGGTGGAAGGCCGTATTCGGAGAACTCCCACTTGATGTGAATGAACGGCTTCGGAAGATCAGCTTGGCGGAACCTGTCGGGCGGCCCTTTGGTGATTATGAATGAGGCATGGTACCGCCAGAACCCGACTCAGTTGGAGGACGACCGGCAACAGCTTTCCAGTTGTCAGCCGGAATTGCTGATGGTAGACACGGGTGACGGCGTACTCTTTCGCGGGGGCTTCCGTGTCGAGGATGATGGTGTTCTGTGTGATCGTTTCGATATCGAAGTCGAACTTTCCCCCGGTTCAGCGACAGATGTTCCCGTAGTCCGGGAAACCAGCGGCCGCATCCCGAGAAAGCTCGACCCCCACCATGTAACCAAGCCTGATGGGACATTGTGCGTGGTACTTCCAGAGGAGTATTGGTACAAGTATCCACAGGGGCTTCGTCTTGCGGCGTTCATGCAAGGGCCGCTTCGCTCCCATTTTGCAGGACAGGCGCTTGTACTCAAGGGAGAGTCATGGCCGCAGAAAGAATGGCCACATGGCCCCGTAGGGCGACTGGCCTTCTACTGCGAGATTCTTGAAACAACCGATTTCCGGGCGGCTCTTCGCCTAATGCTCATGCTCGTCAGTGGCAAGGTCAAGGGGCACTGGGCCTGCCCATGTGGAAGTGGCAAGATCATTCGAGACTGTCACCGACAGGCGATTTGGAATGCGAACGAACGTATTCCCACTGAGTTGGTACAAAACGGCCTTGATCAATTTCGGATGATGATGGAACTACTCGCGGCACAGCGGCAAAAGGAGACAACCATATGAGTAACGACAAGCTATTGATACTACTCCATCAGTCGAAGCTCCGGGAGGTTGCGGAGAGTGAAGCGCTCGCTGTATTGAGTGCAGAAGAAAGCGCAATGCCGCGGGAGATCATGCGTATCGACATGAGTCGCTTTGATGAAGACGTGGAGGGCGGTGGTTGGACACGTGGCGGCACCTATCTGCGAAGCGAAGCGCAGAGGATCCGAGAACTCGCAGATCGAGGAGGGTTCACGAGAATTCTGCACTTCGGCATTGCTGAAGTACCGTACCTCGTCGCTTTTGGCGCTTATCTCGAGGATGCGCGGCCCTTAGAAGCGTTCGACTACGAACGCGATAAGAACACATGGACCTGGCCAACGGACGAGCAAACGCTTCACGTGGATGTTTTGCGGTCCCCTAAGGAGCTCGTTACCGCGACAGGTCATGCAGTACTGCGCGTTGAAGTGTCATATCCCATCTCTGATTCGGACGTCACCTCTGCGGTGGGTCAGAATCCTCTATGTGATGTGCGCGTGTGCTTAGCGAACGGCGAAGCAGCTATCCCGGGAGTGGTAAAATCAAGGAAAGACGTAGAAGCCATTCGAATGGCAGTTCGTCAGGTGTTGGGCGCCATTCTTGAGTTCCGTCCTCAGACGGAGGTCATCCATCTCTTCATCAGCGCCCCAGTATCGGTCTGTCTGGCTGTTGGTCAAGAGTTGCGATTGCGGAACGGACGAGACGTTCAGACATACCGCTATCGCAAGGTCCCGGGTGACGACGCATACAAGCCTGCGGTGTTCTTGAGCACACGAGACAGTGAAGCCAGTGAGCCCCTATCGCCAGAACAAACAGCGTTGGCTGCCGAACTGCGGGCCGTACTCAGAGACGCGTTGCACGATGTGTGGACTTACGCTGAAACAAAGAGGAAGGAGTTTGGCGGGGCGGTAAGTTGGTATGAAACCCTGCTACCGCATACTCGCATCCGTGACGTTGCACCATTCCCTGATTTGAGTCCTCTTTGGCATCAGCTCTCCGAAGGTCACAAGGTTTCCGACGAAGGACGGCCTGTGGAGTATGCCTTCCCTAAGGACAGTCTTGCATGGGAGTTCAGCGATATGCTGGTGCTGAACCTCTACCGGGCAGCAAATGAGGACAAGAACCGCATGCGAGCCCTTTGTCGATTGTTCTTCTTTCACGAAACGCTTCACGACTGGCAGGGCCTAACCAAGTACAATGCTCGTGGCGTAGGCAGGTTCTTCAACTGCCTGGAACGAATAGACTACATGGCTGACAGCTACGCATTGCTTCATCAACTTGACTACGAAGGCTCCCAAGGCAACCTAAGTAAGGATTCCGATGCCGATCAGAGGAACTTCCTGTGGGACCAAATGGGACTGCTGATTGCATCGCTTTGGGCATTTGCCTCACCGCCGCCCCAATATGTCTGGCAGGAACGAGCCCTGCGTCGTTACATGAATTGGTACTGGCGGAGAGTTCAATTACAGAGAACTTCAACCCTGGATGTGGCGCTTAGGCTCTTCCAGCATGAGCCGAAAATTGAAATCGCTGGTTTTGAACGACGACTGGAAGGTGCCAGAGTGAACGTAGTTCTAAATCGACCTAGACCTGGCGACCAACCAGAGATAGGGCTCGTCCTGGAAGATGGAAGGTTCCAAAGGCGTGGATCCCATACGGTCTTGAGCATTGAGCATCTGATGAGGGCATTCGCGGAACAGGACGTTGCGGCGATTGACTCGTTCTTCAACGCCCTTTTCGATGAGATGAAGGCAACCGGCAGCGTTACGCCGAGGGCGTTAGCATGAGCGAGTGACAAAGAACTTCATGCTCTCCAAGGTCATCTATTGGGGTCCGGCAAGTCACTTTCAAAGGATAGCTCCGGACTATCATCATCATCCTGCTCCAGTTCTCGCTCCACCAGTGCGTAGGTGTCAAATGAAAAGTCGACGAAGCTCATTTGAAGGTCTTGGCCATTGGCAAGCGCGAAGCGGTAGACCATTAGGTCTACCGATCGCTCGCCAGTTCCTGTAAGACAGTCGCTGTGGACGCAATGGAAGTCCTCGTTTGATCGAGCCTCTCGAATCAATGTTCGAGCGTCTTCAGGCAGTTGGTCGATTGCGTTCATGGAAGAGTCGGCTGTTACTCGGAAGGTACAAGGAGTTGATCCTGAATCTCCTGCGCAAGGATGAATTCCCGCTCAAACGGAGGCAGAACCACTGCCTCAATCTGATGCTCGAAGATCACTCTATACCCTTGGGTCTCGAAGTAGGCGATAAACTCTTCCTGTGTCGCGCTTGTTCCTGAAAATGTGCCTACGACAAGGATGTAGAAGCGATCTCCCCGCCAATCACTTTCCTCGACAGGCATAGAAGCTTTCATCTGTCGCAATACTTGGGGGAAGTCATCCGAGACGGTTGGTTTCAGTTCTATCACGTATGTGCTCCATCGGCGGTGCCTGAACTCACAATATCCCAAGTGGCTATATCCGTTCTCATAGTGGAAGCTTAGCCCGTACCACAAGGAATAGGACACGTCTACGTGTTCGAAAACAGGCTTCGACATCCTCAACAGATCTTTCGCGTACAGGCCAAACTCCTCCTCCGCATTTGGTGATTTCAGAGCTCTCAAGAACAATTGTCCTTGATTGCGTTCCTTGGCGTCGATGATCTTCTTCATCTCGGCATTCAGGAATGCTGAATCATTGTTGAACAGCTGAGGATTGACGAGGAATGCCAGTTTAGCTCGGTGTGCCGGTTTGAGGAACTTTATCTGGAGCTTGTTATGCTCCGGTGTGTCGACGGGTTCTCGGAAGTTGTTGATGACAACGTTGTAGATGTTCAAGTGTTTCTCCTTGAGCCAAGACTGAGCCAGTAACCACTCCGTGTAGCTCTTGTCTGTGGCCAGCACCTCAACAGGCTTGCCCTTGTACTTGCCGAAGGGAATGATCTTGTCGTCCATCAGTTGGTGATTTGATCAACTAGCAACTCGAAACGTAGGTCAGCTAGTGCAAAATTGGATCTCCGAAGCCTCAAAACATTTCCACAGGGGCGTCATTTGGTGTCATTGACCGGAGCGGCAAGCTGCTAGTTGATAGTCGGGCAAGGAAGGTCACACGATGAGATTCGTGCTTGAGTGCAGTGACAACTGCATGGACTCGCTATCCTCCAGATCGAACTCATTCAACTCGATGGTCATGCGCCATCGTCGATGAGCTTCTTTCGGGTAGTAGGGGTTGTACTGTGAAGCGAACCACCATCTGCCCTTGACCTCGAAGATGGGATACCTGAAGGTTGGGTCGAAGAACAGGCCGAACGACATAGGGCGCTTCTCGGAGCCAATGTTCTTTCCAGATGCGTCGAAGTACTGACAAGTGAATATAAGACCTGCCGATGCCAATCGGTGCCCCCATTGCGCTTGGTTCACTTGCAGCTCGATTCGGTCAATGCTCACGTGAATAGGTGATTGACTTTCTAAAACGACGCGTTTGCGCTTCGAGTTGAAGATGAGACCCATCGCTTGGAGCTCAACACCGTCATTGGAGTACTCCAGGGTGTCACGTTCGAAGAGCCGTCGCGGAGGACCCGAGTGAATCATGTCGAAGAACTTTTGAGCACTGGCCTTATCAGCAAACTCCTTGACCTGATGACCATCAGCGTCAATGACCTTGTAGTAGGCCTGCCGGCCGGAAGCCCTAATCCCGCTATAAGCAACGAGGAAATGCCCGGCATAGGCATTCTGTGTTAACGGTTCAAAGCGCTCAGCACTATCCACTAGCATCCAGGCCCCCGTCTCGACGTTGACCTTTACAAAAGCGCTTGCCGTTGCCCACCCTTCCGTTATGAAGAACAGGTGTTGACCATCAGGAGACAGATAGGGGTAGTCAATTCGCACGATGTTCAACGTGCCTTCAAGACCGTCCTTTTTCGGCTTTTGGCTGGCAACCACTCGTTCCTTTAGGTCTTCGGCATGAACTAGGATGATCAGCCTTCTGAAGAACTTTGCGGCCCGATGGCCCATCGCTTCTTCCTTGCGAATGAAGACGACATCGGCCCCATCGTTCAAGAGAAAGGGTGATTCATCAAGCTGGGAGAACGTCAACTGGTGCAGAGCTCCTCCGCTTAGTTGAACGTGGACATTCCCATTCTCAACGAACGCTTTCGTAGCTCTCGTTCCAGCGTTTCGGTGATCCTGGCTTTCGCTACTTGAACCCTTCGCCTTTGAGATTGGCACATCGAGGGAAATGCCAGACTCCCGGAGTTTGGCCATAATCTCTTCAGCAAGTTCCTGCGGGCTCATTGTCTGGAGATCTACATAGCCCGTGGTCTTCAGAATGCCCGGGATTTCGGTGTCATCAAAGCGTGCTGGTAAGATGTACTCCCGACTCTCCTCAAACGCCCTCGCTTGAGCGCTCTTTAGCTCGTGCTGCGTCCAGAGCTTCCTCGCGTAGTGCTGGGAGATGAAGACGACCGTGAAATGAGCGCGGTTCCTGTAAATGGATGACAGTTCCTGGTATAGGTCCTTCCCCCAGAGATTAACACGCTCTCGGTTGTCATAGAATACACCGACGCCGTTTCTGGCTAGGTGTGTGGCCACTTCTTCAACATAAGGTCGGTCCTCACCCGCAAACGAGAGCGCGACATGGTAGTCCATGCCTCAAAGATTGTCTTCGAGTCGTACTTGTCTGGGCTGTTGCTCTTCCCGTGACGGGTTGAAGCGGAAAGCCCGCTGTGAGGAGCGAGCGAAGACTCGGAGCGTACCGTGTGAAGCCCGGTAGGAATCCAATCTTACAGGCAAGATGTCCTGAAAAAGGGCCGTTGGACTCAACGGACCCAAGTTATCAGAGGGATGAAACAAACTCATCTACCTGAACATAAGCAACTTGGCGCTCCTCACCTTCCTGAAGGTCGCCGGACTCAACGGACCCAAGTTATCGAGGGGATGAAGCATCTAAAACCTCGACCCCAAGTTACTGGGGGAATGAAGCACCTTTCGACTAGCTCAGGCCCTGAGCGCGCTGCACTGTCAACGCAAGAGCAAACCCTTCTCAGCCAAGCTGGCATCCATCCGCGCGGTCTGTCCGCGGACTGGTACATAAGGCGCATCCTGAGAACGGTTCAAGACACCCTAGCCAACAAAGATCCTCTCACGCTAACAAGCGAACCCGAGCAGATTCAAGACGTTATGATCGCCGGCAGCCTGGGTGACCTAAGAGAGCAGCAACGAAACCCTACGTGGACAGGTGCCTTTGACCTTCTTCAGGGGGTGTTGGCTCTTCAGACCCAGTGGGAGAGCGACGTAGAGGAGGATGAGCCATATGACCGTGTTCCTCAACATTGGACCCCGCCTCAAAAGGGTCGCCCTCAGCGCCAACGCCCCGAGTCCTCTCACATTGAGTTGTTTCGGAGGCTAGGATTCGGCGACAAGAGTTCAGCCGTCTTTTTCCGGGAGTTCAGGAAGTACGATGGAGGTGTGTTTCACGCTGGTGAGCATCGTCTACTCTTCGAGTACTTCTTGATGCTCCAGTCCGAGTTCGTCTCACCAGAGACCCCTGAAGTCTATAAGTCGCTGAAGAACATCACCAAGGAAACCGGGGTGAAGGAGCACAGCATCCAAAAGTTCATCGAAAAGATGGTGGATGAACTCGGGTTTCTCAAGGTCGTTCGTAAGGGCCCCAACAATCAGAACTACTACTCCCTCAATCCGGAGAAAATCAACGCTTCGGTGGACCTAATCTTTCCACCCGCCGGTGAGGCGAATTCCGACCACCGGTAACGTGAAAACGCCTCACCACTGCCCCGAAGTCACCTCGCCGGTGATCGGTCCTCACCGCACCGGTGACTTGAATTCGCCTCACTTAAAGGAGACCCACAAGAGAAGCTGGAATAGAGAAGAAAGAAAAAGAGAAGATCAAATGGCTTCGCCAACTCTAACCAAGAGTTCTAACCGCTCTCCAGCCGAGCTAATCGGAGTACATAGTAACCTCAGCCTCGCCAGTCGAGCGTATAGGGAGAACACCATCTTCACCCCTCGCCTTCCAGCTTGGACGAACGCGCCGACAATTGGGAAGCTCTCCGAAGTGGAAGGCGCACGAGCTAGCCAAGGGCTGGGTAAGGTCCTTCCAGTTGCTCTCCGGCAAGAAGTGGGCTATTCCCAAGCCGAGGAAACGGCGGTGAAAGTCTCGGAAACCCGACCTCGTTCCGCGAGAGCCGCTTTCGGACAAGTCGTACCCCAGTTAGAGAGACCATGAACCTAGAACCCCTGTCAGAAGAGCAACTGCTCAAGCTCTCGCCCATTGAGGAAGAGAAGGTGATCCTCCGCCGTGCGGGAGTGAAGATTGTACTAGGTCGAAGACGTAGCTACTATCTCAAGCTGGTCCTGCGCCTGATTCAAGACCTACGAGCAGAGTACGGTCAGTATCTTGATATGGACGTCCCGCTTTGCCGATCACTCCAAAGTTGGGATGCGTTACGAAGTGACCGGAGGTGGAGAGAATCTCTATTGATGCTCACTACAACCCTTGGAGTCTTGGAAAAAGCAGCTTATGCCCCGGAACAACAAGACCGGACTTTCAAGCCCCCAACCACCTCCGTACCAGAACGCCAGAAATCCTTGACCGATGAAGGTAGGGACCGGATAGTATGTTGCAGCGCTAAAGAGATGGCTTGGGTAAAGCAACAGCTTTGGGCTGAACGTGTTGGCAACTCTTTCCCCCGACTAAATAGGCAAGCTCTCCAGCGTCGAAGGCGGCAGGGCTAGCCAAGGGTTGGACGAGAGCCTTCCAGTTGATCTCCGGCAAGATTTCGGCTATCCCCAGGGCCTTGAACGTGGCGGTTAAAGGCCGCCATCGACCGGACGAGAGAATCACGGCTCCCCTTGCTGTAGATCTCCGTCTGTTCAATCGAGCTATGACCCATCAAGTCTTTGATCAACACCATGTGAGTACCCAGGTCTACGTGAAGGCTAGCGAAGGTGTGCCGGGCGAGGTGGAAGCTCACGGCGCGAGTGATTCCAGCCCGAAGGAAAACTTCCTTCAAGTAGGCGTTCGTGCGGCGGTTAGTGTGCATAGGAAGGAGCCTGTCTAGCGAGGCGGAGGAGGGCGCGTACTTCACCAACAAGTCCGTTGCCTTGTCTATCAGAGGGACAGCGATGGCCTTGTTCGTCTTCTGCATGGTGAAGGTCAGGCTCCCGTCTCGGAGGTTCGTTGGTTTCAACGCTCTCAAGTCAGAGAAACGGATGCCGGTGTAACAACTCAGGAGGAAGAAGTCCCTAGCTCGGACTAGGCCCCCTTCCTCTGGGGGAAGCGACGTGTTCTCCAGCGCCGCTACTTCTTCCAAGGTCAGGAAGTCTAATCGGCTTGGCGGGTTCTTGAACCGAAAGAGCCGGTACGGGTTGTCTCTAACAAGACCCTTTTTGATTCCAGCGTTGATGAGCGACTTTAGGCTCTTGTGGCGGTTGAACAGGCCGCTAGCGGTGTTCCCCCTTGTCTCTCTAAGATACTGATCAAAGGCTTCGATGCAAGACAACTCAAGGTGACCGAACCGCAGCGTTGAGCGAAAGCGCTTTAGGACGTTCAGGGTGTATCGGTAGTTGTCGAGGGTACCCTTCCTCTTGGAGTGCTTCCAGCCCTCCACCTGAGCCTGTGCGAACGCGTGAAAGCACTCAGTGGACTCCTTCCGGCCAAAGAAGGCTTTGATTTCTTCCTTGGTCACTGGATGACCTAGGATCTGCTGTTGGAGCATGTAGGAGCGGAACTCGTCCATGCGCTGCCCGAGAGTGCTGTTCAACTCACCGGCGTAGGTGACGGAGCCCTTTTTCACGCGTCCGTCCTCCTCGTTCCAGTACTTGGGGAGAATCTCGTGGCCGGAGGGCAGCTTGACCTGATAGCCGTCAAAACCGACGAGGTAGTGGATGGAGTGCGTACCGTTGATCTTGGCAGGCTTGTCATCGCGAAGGATCGCACGAACTGAGAACTTCATGGTTGCGGTGTTTCACCGCAAAACTTAAGGGCCTGAAGTGGTGGTTTCGCTCTGAATGATCCGATCTAAGCCACGCAGTGAAGGACCTCTGAAGAATAGAGCCCGCGCGGTTTTCAGCTTCTGAACTGAACGCCCTTTCACGTCAAGTCGAGGTGGTCTAGGAGTCTTGAACTTCACGCTCTCGCTTAGTCGGAGTCGACGAACCGCCGACCTTTGAGAAGAGGCTTATCTTAGGCACTCAAACCCGACCAAGAATGACCTAGAGGATCATCCCGACATAGTATTCGGCGTTAGCCGTTCGCAAAGAGAAAACTGGCAAGAATTCCAACACCGCGAAACGAGGCTGATGCCCACGAGAAGGCGTGGGCTTAGTTTCAATTGCGGTGTGGGTGCTTGCCAGTACCTCTCTAAGCGTTGGGGCTACTGTTCCACGCCCCTTGTTTTTTGGTCTAACCTAACCGCCTAGGGAACGGGCATAAACTCGTTCCCGCGTGAAACAGTTTTTCCTAAGTACTGTCCTTGCTCTTTCAACCTTGGCAAGCTTCAGTCAGTGCACGTGTTACACTACCGATTCCGTAGTATATCAAGGCGAGGCCTCCGCAAGCACTTCGATTGAGATTTGCGTTGACCTAAGCGCTAGCGTGATTACGGTTGGAGACCCTAAGGAGTCTAGCCGAATGACCTATCGCATAATCGATCACCCAAACATCATAAATGACGGTGATGCATACATATGCGAGCTTTTGACGTGGCCGGGGCGCAAGGACTATTTTCTGTTCTTCAGACCGGGATTGCCTGAGGACGACACAGTAGAAGTAGTGATGCACTGCCCCAGCCTCGTCGAGACTGTAGAAATGTGCATTCGGTACAACAAGCCCAAGAACCCCAAATCGTGGGGAGTGATCTCCAAAGGGGCGAAGACCATGACGAAAGGCAAATAGTCGTGGAGTTGATCCCCCGTCTCATCCCCCGTGGGATACCTTTCCCCGGCGAAATCTCTTGAGGAAGGTGGTCTCGGCTATGAAAGAACGCTTCTCCGGAGCGGGCCAGATGAGACCTTGCCAAGGTCGGGGTCGCGGGTTCGAGTCCCGTTTCTCGCTCAAACGATGCCTCCCCACACGGGAGGCATCGCTATTTTCGGCGAGCCTGTTCGCCGTTGCGCTGCAACAACGGACCCTGCCCGGGTGGTGAAATGGTATACACGAGGGACTTAAAATCCCTTGGTCCGCAAGGGCCTTGCGGGTTCAAGTCCCGCCCCGGGCACCCATTCTGCTTCCGTGGCCATTGAGCTGCTCCGCGCGATTCGCACCCGCCTCGCCCCCACCCCCAGCGGCTTTCTGCATGTGGGCAACGCCCTGAACTTCCTGCTGACCGATACGCTTGCTCGGCGCGCGGGTGGCACGATCCTGTTGCGGATCGACGACCTCGACGCGGAACGTGTGCGACCGGAGTACGTGCAGGACATCTTCGACTCGCTGCACTGGCTGGGCATCTCCTGGCATGAAGGTCCCAGGAACCCTGCGGAACTGGCGGAACACTGGTCACAGCACCGGCGGATGCCCCGCTCCCATGAGCTGCTCGAACAGCTCCGGGAAATGGAGCACGTATATGCCTGCGATTGTACCCGCCAGACCATGGAACAGTGCCAATGCCGAACGCGCGGCCTTCCCTTCGAAAGCCCGCTGGTGACCTGGCGAGCGCATCTGCCCAGCGAGGCCATCAACGTACCTGAATTGTGCGGGAGGACGCGTCAGGTCGCGCTGAGGAAGGAGATGATGGACCCTGTGTTGCGGCAGCGCAACGGCCGACCGGCCTACCACATCGCCTCGCTTGCGGACGATGATGACTTCGCCATGGACCTGATCGTGCGTGGCGAGGACCTGCTGGCCTCGACCGCACTACAACTTCATCTGGCTTCGCTGCTCGGCCTGCGGAAGTTCCTGGCCGCGCGGTTCGTTCACCATGGATTGATCACCGATGTGAACGGGAGGAAACTCTCCAAATCCGCCGGGGATGAAGCCTTGGTCCGCCTGCGCAGCACGAGCCCGGATGCGCGTGAGCTGAGGTCGCGTGCGGAAGCACTGGCCGACGAACTCGTTGCTGATAGCGTTCTTAGGAGATCGCCGCCGGAGGTGCGGGCGGCTGTTCATCCTTCTTCCGTCCGGTGACAAAGCGCCAGACCGCACCGCCTGCGGCGATGAGGCCGATGATGATGAACTTGCCGAACTTGGCCAGAACGGCGAGGATGCCCACTTTGGCCAGCACCTTGCCGGCGACCAGGCCACCGATCGTCCACGCCGCCACATCGTCCACCTTGCTGTCGAACTGCTCGTATTTGTACCCTTCGTTGAACTGAACGATACCAAGCACGTCATTCACATGCTGCTGCACCAGGGGTAGCTCGCTCATGTTGGCCACCGCGTTCAGGATCAGCACACCCTTGCGGCCCAGTACCCGCACGTTGTAGTTCAGGGTGTTCACTTCCGCACTGTCGCCGAACTTGATCTCCTTGGCCCAGTGCAGGATCTTCCGGTCCGCATCATAGAACGGCTTGGCCGCCCAACCTACCAGGTATGCGGGATCGTAACCGGCCTGCACACGCTGTTCGTTCTCCTCCTGCTCGCCTTTCTGCAATTCCTTGAGCATGTCGTCATAGTCGATGTCATCGGCGTCATCATCCTTCACATAGCCGATCTCGTCATATTGGATCACATAGGCGTAGGAGCTGTCCGCGAGCACATCATCGGCCTCCGGGAAGATCATGCCCAGCACGCCGGCCGCATCCGGATTGCCCCAGAGGTCCACAATGACCCGTTCGCTTTGCGTCTTGTCCAGGAACTTGAAGCCTTCCGGGAGGGTCAGCGTGGCCACGCCATTCTCCAGGGCCACGGTACCGTGCTGGAAGGTGAAGCCGGCGGTTGCTGAGTCCTGGAACTGCGCGATGAGGGCCTGCACTTGGGCGCTGTCCAGTTCCACCGCAACGGAGTCCTGTGTGTCGGGCTGTTCGAATGGAGCAGCCATGCTGGCGGCCAGGAGGAGGGAAACGGGAAGGCTCATTGCGGTGGGTAATTCCGGCAATGATAGGATTTCCTTGATAATGAGATCAATGCACCATGCTTAACGAAGCGCCGGGTACCAGGCCATCCTCGCTGCGTTGAAGCAAGCCCTGTTCCCTTAGCAGGTCGACATCGCGGAGCAAGGTCTTGGGATTCAGCCGGGCGTAGATCCCGGCCAACTCCGGGGTGAGGAGGACCACCTTGTTCATGGGCACGGGTCCGGGATGTTGCCTCAAGGCCTGTAGCAGGTGCATGCGGCGCGCACCGCTGGGGGAATGATCGGGATCCAGCACGTGGCGCAGGTGGGCCTCCAGCAGCACCTCCTGTTGAGCGCCCTGCACCTCCATGAGTAAAGTGGACAGGCCTTCGCAGAGCTGTCGGGCCTGGTGGGCTACGAAGGGGATGGGATCGCCCGCGCCCTTTGCCGCATGGGCCACTTCGCGAAAATGGCCGGCACGCCCGATGGAGGCCTGTTCCACCCACTGCAGGGCCACCATGGGAGGCACCCCCGTCTCGCGCAGCAATTGGTAGCCAACTACCCAGGCGGTGCGCACATTGCCCTCGGCGAACGGACGGATCCAGAGCAGGTACAGGTGGGCCAGGAAGGCCCGCACCAGCCCAAAGGCCATGCGCTCTTCTTCATGCTCGGGCAGGAAGCGGTCGGCGCTCAGCCATTCACACAGGCGATCCATCAGGTGGGTGATGTCCTCGGCAGGTGCTCCCCCCGTGGCGGTGGCCGCCTGCCGCATTGAGCGGTAGTCGCCCGGGGGACTGTCCTCCTCCCAAGGCAGGCTTTTCAGCACCTGGGTATTGAGCAATTGAATGCTCCATGGGCTGAGCTGACGATCACCCGCCTGCAGGCGGTCATCGGTCCAAGCCACGGCTTTGAGCAGATTGTCGATCTCCTGGGCGAGATAGCGCTGAGCGCTCGGGAGGACGAGGTGCCCTGACAGGTGTTTTTCGACCTGGGTGAGCGTCAGGGTGTTGCCCTCCATCACAGCCATGGCATGCACCCCTTGCGCGAGGTGCGTACGGTGCATCGAAAGGGACTTGTTGGGCGGCAACGGTGCTTCTGCCAGGTGGTGACCTGAGGTGGCCGCCTGCCCTAGGAGCAGCCAGGTCGGATACGGCACCCGCCGCGGCTCCCACCGAAAGTTGATCCACGGATGTGTCTGCTCATATGTCCGCATCGCTGTCCAAAGATGATGTCCGTGGAATCCATTGAATACGTGCTATGTAGGTTTATAATGAACAGGTGATCGTCCACAGTCATTTCCCTCGGACCGACCTTAGTCATTTCCGTTGCCTCTAACAACATAAACACTCTGTTCGAAGGCCGTGAACCGAGCGGCTCGTAGGCCCTTACCCCCGCAGTAGCAAGGCGAGCAAGGCGATGAACACACCGGCCGCGGCCAAGCCCAAGGTGATCATCGCGAAGCCCGCCCCCCGCTCGTCCTGATCGCGGCATTGGCGGGCACCGACGTAGGCGACCGCGAGGGCGATGAGACATCCCACCAAGAGCAGTTCGGTGCTCTGGGCCGGGATGGCCAAAACGAGGGCGATGATCAAGAGCACGGGTGAAACCAGGGCGAACCAGTTCCATTTCCTAGGCGGCTCCGGTTCGTCCTGAACGGGCTGTGGTACGCTTATTCGCCCGGCTGTGGCCGGTGGACCGGAAAGATGCGATCCATGGCGTCGTTCATGTGGGTCACCCTTGGCCGCAAGTGGCTCACTATCCGGCGGAAAGGCCTGAACTTGGGCTAGGGATCCGGGCACGGTGCTTTCCGTGGCGGGCGCGGTCGCGGTCAACTCTGGAGGTTGACCGGTGGTCGACATCTCCTGCGGTGTGTCGCGGTCCCTTCGGCCCAGATCGATGTGCCACCCGGACCGGTAATGCCGCTTCGCGAAGCGGCCATCGCCTGAGAACTCCCGCTGGTTCCCACAGGAGGACAGGAGCAAGAGAACGAGGAACAGGAACAGCGGGCGCATGGGTGGGTGGTGGCGCCAGAGCAGGCGGGGTGGGGATCAAAGATCGCTTCGTCGCAAAGCCTCCTCGCGAATCGGGACGTTCAAAGATCGCTTCCCTTCGACTCCGCTCAGGGCAAGCTCTGCAAAGCCTACTCGCGAACGATCAGGTGAGCAGCTGGAACGTATCCCCGTCGAAAAGCCCTTTGTCGCTCATCTTCAGGTGGGGGATCACCAGTAAAGCCATGAAGCTGAGGGTCATGTACGGTGCGCCCAAGGTGCTGCCGAGCTCCTTGGCCTCGCGGTCCATTTCAGCGTACGCGTCGGACACCAGGTACGCATCCGCATCGCTCATGATGCCGGCGATGGGCAGGGGCAGCACCCGATGCTTGTCACCATGGGCCAGGCTGATGCCGCCGCGTTCCCGGATCACCAGGTTGATGGCCGCACAGAGATCGGCGTCGTTGGTGCCGACCGCAACGATGTTGTGACTGTCGTGCGCCACGCTGCCCGCGATGGCCCCGTGTTTGAGGCCGATGTTCGTGATCCATCCAACCGCGGGTGGCGCTTCCTGATAGCGGTTCACCACGGCGATCTTCAGCAGGTCCTTTTCGGTATCTGCAACGCATGCTCCATCGACCACGGTCGACGGCATCCACTTCTTCGGGGTGATCAGCTGCCCGTCCAGCGCCTCGATCACCAGCAGGGCCTCTGAACGCGCCGGTACATGGAAGTTCGCCACCAGCTTCGGCAAGCAGTTGAACTGGTTCGGACGCAGCGACGGCACGCTGGCGATGAGGCTCCTGCCCTCTTCGGCCACCAGCTTCCCGTTTATCCACGTGCGTTGCGCCTTGAACTCCACGAGGTCCTTCACCAGCACAAGGTCAGCGGGATCGCCAACGCGCAGCTGACCCATCGGCAGCCGGTAATGCGCCACGGGGTTGATGCAGGCCACACGCAGCACGTTGAAGACATCATGCCCAAGCTCCACAGCCCGTGCGCAGAGGTCGTTGATGTGGCCCAGCACAAGGCTGTCCGGGTGCTTGTCATCACTGCAGAACATCAGCTGCCCGGCGTGGTCATGCATCAGACCGATGAGCGCATCGAAGTTCCGGGCCGCACTGCCCTCGCGGATCAGGATCTTCATGCCGTGCGCGAGCTTGTCCAAAGCCTCTTCGCGCGTGAAACATTCATGGTCCGTGCTGATGCCGGCGGCGATGTACTGCTTGGTCAGCTCACCGCGCAGGCCCGGCGCGTGTCCATCCACTGGCTTTCCCAAGCGATGGGCGTGGGCGATCTTGGCCATGACCTCCGGATCGGCGTTGAGGACCCCGGGGAAGTTCATCATCTCCGCCAGGTAGCCGATGTCGGGGTTGGCCAGCAGACGACCCGTGGCCTCGGCATCGATATGCGCTCCGGCCGTTTCGAAGGACGTGGCAGGAACGCAGGAAGGTGCACCGAAGCAGAAGTGGAAGGGCACCTGCTTGCCGTTGGCGATCATGAACTCCACGCCCTCCACCCCAAGCACGTTGGCGATCTCATGCGGGTCGCTCACCGTGGCCACGGTACCGTGCGTTACGGCCAGCCGCGCGAACTCCGACGGGATGAGCATGCTGCTCTCCACGTGCACATGCGCATCCACGAAGCCCGGGAGCAGGTAGCCTTCTTCGGGACCGGGGACCTCCGTTATCGAAACGATCCGACCTCCGGAAACCGCCATTGCCGCAGGGTAGATCCGGCGTGCAGGAATGTCGACGAGGTTCGCCTTGATATTGAACGAGGACATGCGGCCAAGGTAGCCGCGTCAGGTGATCACTCGGCCGCCCGGAGCTTGATAACGCCCGAGGCATTCAGCACCCAGATCACGGGCCAGCTGGGATCGAACTCCCACCACTTCTGACCGAAGTTGGGACTGGCCGCGTGCGTGTGGTGGTTGTTGTGCAGGCCCTCGCCCATCATGATCACATCCCACGGCATCATGTTCTTGCTGGTGTTGTCCGTGGGGTAGCTGACGTAACCATACTTGTGGGCGTACCAGTTGATGATCATGCCATGAAGAGGCCCCATGACGAATTGGAGCGGCAGGAAGAGCCACTGCCACCATGCCGTGGCGAAGTACAGGTAGAACGCGAAGTAGAGCGCGCCCCATGCTAGGCGGCTGATCCAGCTCTCCCCGATCCGTTCCATGCTCTTCCAATGCGGCAGGTCGCGTGTGAAGCGGTCCTCCGGCTTCTCGGTGCCGTAGAGCAGGCCGTTGTAGTGGCCCGCTGTCCTCCACATCATCTTGAAGGGGTTCTCATCATACTTCGGCGAGTGCGGATCGTTCTCGGTGTCGGCGTAAACGTGGTGGGCACGGTGCATCATGCCATACACCGCCGGATTGAGGTAGCTGCTGCCCTGGCAGATCCACGTGAGCACATGGAAGAACTTCTCCCAGAAGGGGCTCATGGTGAACATGCGGTGTGCACTGTACCGGTGCAGGTAGAAGGTCTGCACGAAGAGCGAGAGGTACCAGTGGACAACGAAGAAGATGAGGATGGCCATGGGGTGGCAAAGTTACCACCGCAGGGTGCATTTGCCGATGGACGCTGAGGTGCGCCAAGGCGCCATTACAACCGCAGATCAACACAGATGAACGCAGATGAACGCAGATGAATGCAGATCGAACGGAAATGGCCGGATCATTGCCGAGCGCAGCGCCAAGGCGCCTCTCTAACCGCAGATCAACACAGATGGACGCGGATGAACACGGATGAACTCCTGTGATCTCATCTGCGTCATCGGTGAAATCTGCGGATAAGAACAAAGAAGTGCGCCCGTGGGCGCGCCTCTTGATGTTGGGTTCAGCGGATCAGAAACGATCGCTCAGATCTACGGTGTTCACTTGAACGGTGTTGTCCGTGGGCTTCACGGGCAGGCTGGCATCGCTGCTGCCCACAGGCATGTTCTCCATCGTCTTGGCGGGCACCACCGAGTGATCGCCCTTGTTGATGGCGATGTGCGGAGCGATGATCAAGGCCACGATCGAGGTCAGCTTGATGAGGATGTTCATCGACGGTCCACTGGTGTCCTTGAACGGATCGCCCACGGTGTCACCCGTCACAGCGGCCTTGTGCGGCTCGCTGCCCTTCTTGAACTCCTTGCCATCGATCATCACGCCTTTCTCGAAGCTCTTCTTGGCATTGTCCCACGCGCCACCGGCGTTGTTCTGGAACATGCCCATCAACACACCGCTCACCGTGATGCCGGCCAGCAATCCGCCCAGTGCCTCGGGACCGAAAGCGAAGCCCACGATCACGGGGGACAACAACGCCAGTGCGCCGGGTGCGATCATCTCGCGGATCGATGCCTTGGTGCTGATGGCCACGCACTTCTCGTATTCGGGCTTGCCTGTGCCTTCCATGATCCCGGGGATCTCGCGGAACTGGCGGCGCACCTCCTTCACCATATCCATGGCGGCCTTGCCCACGGCGCTGATCGCCAGTGAGCTGAAGAAGTAGGGGATCATGCCGCCCACGAACAACATCGCCAGTACATCGGCCTTGTAGATGTCGATGCCGGTGATACCCGCCAGACCGACGTACGCTGCGAAGAGTGCGAGGGAGGTCAGCGCTGCGGAAGCGATCGCGAAGCCTTTGCCGGTGGCGGCGGTGGTGTTACCGACAGCGTCCAGATTGTCGGTGCGCTCACGCACTTCCTTCGGCAGGTGGCTCATCTCGGCGATGCCACCCGCGTTATCGGCGATGGGACCGAAGGCGTCGATGGCGAGCTGCATGGCCGTGGTGGCCATCATTCCCGCTGCGGCGATCGCCACACCATACATGCCGGCGAGGGAGAACGAACCATAGATACCAGTAGCAAGGATGATGATCGGGAGCACAGTGCTTTCCATGCCCATCGCCAAACCACCGATCACGTTCGTGCCATGGCCCGTACCGCTTTTCTGCACGATGCTATCCACCGGACGGCGACCCATGCTGGTGTAGTACTCTGTGACCATGCTCATCAACGTACCCACTACCAGGCCGAGGATGATCGCATAGAAGACGTTCATGCTGGACACGTCCACTGAAACACCGTTGCGTACGAACTGCATGGTTTCCGGCATCATCCACTGGATCAATGGGTAGCTGCTGATCGCCACCAGTACCATGGCACCCCAATTGCCGAGGTTCAGCGCCTTCATCACGCTGTCGGTGTCCTTGTTGATCTTCACGAAGAGGGTGCCGATGATACTGAAGAGCACACCGAGACCGGCGATCACCATGGGCAGCAGGATCGGGGCCATGCCACCGAAGTTGTCGGCACTTACGACCTCGCGGCCGAGCACCATGGTAGCGAGCATCGTTGCCACGTAGCTGCCGAAGAGATCCGCGCCCATACCGGCCACGTCGCCCACATTGTCCCCCACGTTGTCGGCGATGGTCGCGGGGTTGCGCGCGTCATCCTCGGGGATGCCCGCTTCCACCTTGCCCACCAGGTCTGCGCCCACGTCGGCGGCTTTGGTATAGATGCCACCGCCCACACGGGCGAACAGCGCGATGGATTCAGCACCGAGCGAGAAACCAGCGAGTACTTCGAGGCATTTCATCATCTGCTCGCCGTTGGCATTGCCGTCGGTGACGTACATGCCCAGGAACACGATGAACAGTGTGCTAAGACCCACCACGGCCAGACCTGCCACACCCAAGCCCATGACGGTGCCGCCGTTGAAGCTCACCTTCAATGCTTTCGCGAGGCTTGTGCGTGCCGCCTGTGTCGTGCGCACATTGGCCTTGGTCGCTATGCTCATGCCGATCCAACCGGCGAAGGCGCTGAAGAACGCGCCGATCAGGAAGGCGATCGCGATCACCCAATCGCTGTGGGGATGAAGTGTTCCGCTCCAAGCCAGCAGCACGGCGGCCACGGCGGCGAAGACCCCCAGCACTTTCCATTCAGCCTTCAAGAAGGCGATCGCACCGCGAGCGATGTAGCCCGCCAGTTCCTGCATGTTGGCATCGCCCGCATCCTGCTTGCTCACCCACATCGCCTTGGCCACCATCACCGCCAGGCCCACTACGCCCATCAGCGGGATGTAGTACATCAGTTCACTTCCCATGTCGTCTTCGTTTGTTTATATCTCGTTGTCTTTCAGCGTCTTTCATCCCCGTTGGAGGAAAGAGGGGCGCGAAAATAGGAAAGTTCGCCGGAGGAAGGCCAGTTGGCAGGCACCGGCCTACTTCACCACATACATCACCTCCTTCACCGCGCGTACCACGCGCTCCACGTTGGGCAGGCTGGCGTCGATCAGCGGCGGGCTGAAGGGCAGCGGCGTATCGGCCTGGTTGATGCGCACGACCGGGGCATCGAGGAAGTCGAAGGCGTCCTTCTGCACACGGTAGGCCAGTTCGCTCGCGATGCTCGCCATGGGCCAGCACTCGTCCACCACCACCAGGCGGTTGGTCTTCTTCACGCTGTTCACGATGGTGGGCACATCGAACGGTCGGATGGTGCGCAGGTCGATCACCTCGGCGCTGATGCCTTCCTTCTGCAGTTCCTCCGCAGCTCCCAAGGCCACCTTCATCATCTTGCCGAAGCTCACGATGGTGACATCGGTGCCCGCGCGTTTCACATCGGCCACGCCGATGGGCAACAGGTACTCGCCATCGGGTACTTCGCCCTTGTCGCCGTACATGCGTTCGCTTTCCATGAAGAGCACGGGGTCGTCATCGCGGATGGCGGCCTTCAACAATCCCTTCGCATCGTAGGGGTTGCTCACAGTGATCACCTTCAGTCCGGGGATGTTGGCGTAGAAGGCCTCGTAGCTCTGGCTGTGTGTTGCGGCCAACTGACCAGCACTTCCGTTACCGCCGCGGAACACGATGGGCACGTGGAATTGGCCGCCGCTCATCTGCAACATCTTGGCCGCGTGGTTGATGATCTGATCGCTCGCGAGCACCGCGAAGTTCCAGGTCATGAACTCCACGATGGGGCGCAGTCCGTTCATGGCGGCTCCTACCGCTATGCCGGTAAAGCCCAGTTCGCTGATCGGCGTGTCGATGATGCGCTTGGCGCCGAATTCCGCCAGCATGCCCTTGCTCACCTTGTAGGCGCCGTCGTACTCGGCCACTTCCTCGCCCATGAGGAAGACGTTGGGGTCGCGGCGCATCTCTTCGGACATCGCCTCGTTCAGTGCTTCGCGGAATTGGATGGTGCGCATGGTGCGGGGTTGTTCTTCGTCGCTGAAAAAGCGGGTTGCGAAGGTAGATCAGTCATGAATAGAGCGAACATCCACGGTGGTGTCACCTTCACCAACAGTCGTTTGGCGCAGTGGGCCCGGTGTCCATTGGCGGGGCTTGGCCTTCCACGGGTGCCTTTCTACAACCCACACACCAGCGGCGCGGGAACGTATTTTCACGAACACAACCTGCACTCGCATGACACCACGCTACACGCTCTCCATCGCTCTCTCGACCCTGCTGCTCGCGCCAGCGATCCATTGCCACGCCCAGAACTGGACGGTCGGCGTGCCGGTTGATATGCTGATGCATTCGCAGTTCTTCATCGGTGGATGCACGCCAGGAACGGACTACACCTTTGATCATCCGCCCAGCCCCACCGCTGGCGTGGACTATCTCATGGTGATCACCACGGTGGATCCGCCCACGGGATCATTGACGCTCTTTCCTGATGCGGTGACACTGGGGCTTGGCGAGGTGTTCGTCTTTAACACCAGTGGCGAACATGCCGTGGTGCTTGAGGCCGGAACCAATTCGGTGATCGCCGAGTTCAGGGCGGTCGGCACTCCCACCAATGCAGGAGACGCACATGTTTGTGCGGAGAACCCCAATTGGATCTCGAACCTCGGGATCTGCCCGGACGCACTTACGCCCATTGTGATCGAGGGTTGCACCGTGCAGGACGGGATCAGTTCGATCGATGAGGCATTGGCCACAGCTGACATCCAATGGCCCGTGCGGAGTAATGGTCATCAACTCATGATCACACTGGAGTCGTCGGGAATACAGGACATCTCCATCATGGACCTTCAGGGTCGAGCTATCCGCTCGAAGCGAGTTTCCGGAACAGCGGTCATGGAATTGGGTGACCTGGTGGACGGGGCCTACCTCCTCAGCCTGCGTGGCACGGATGGTGCCTCCCGCGCTGCGCGATTTGTGATCGCACATTAAGACCGCACCGCGGGTCGGCCTGATCCGGGAATGCGTTCGCAGTGCCGAAGGTCTGTTACCTTTCCCGGGTCATTGCACCGCCCATGATCACCCGTTCCGTCCTGCTCGCCTCCGCAGCATTCCTGTACGTGCTCCAAACCACCGCGCAGGATGCGTCCTTGCGCTTGGGCACCGCCTATCCGAAGGTCGTCAAAGGCCTCGAGGGCGACCTTCAACTGGTGACCAATGGCATCACCGACCCCAAGGGTGCTCCGGTGCTGATGGTGATGGCCGGCGCGGGGTATGCCGCCGTTCGGCTCGGTGCGGACCTCACGCCAGCGGAAGAACTTTCACTTCGTCAGCAGACCTTCGATGGCGTGAAGTGGGACGCCGTCACCAGCCTGCTCACTGACAAAGGCCTGCACATCCTCTTCGTTTCCAACGGCAAGAAAAGCGCTGATTACGGCATCGGCCTGCTGAACGTGGATGGGCCCTTGTCCATCTCCGGCTTCCACAAGGTGGCCACCTTCGATCAACCCGCGCCCTTCGACCCCACCACCACCACGTGCCGCAAAACGCTGCCGGACCTGATCCTCTTCGACAGCGGTGCCGCGTATGACCAGACGGACCGTCTGGTGGCCTCGCCGGATGGACAGCACTACCTGGTGAACCTTTACACCCATCAGGAGAAGGGCCAGAAGAAGTTCTGGTTCGCCTGCCTCGACCGGGAGATGAACGCGGAATGGAGCGGCATGGCCGAATTGCCGTTCGATGATGTTCAGAGCGACGTGCACCAGATCACCCTAACGAATGATGGGCGGATCGTGCTGCTCACCTATGTGTTCAAGTGCGCTGATCAGGAGCAGGCCGGGGATAAGATGTGCCACGAAACGCACATCACCTTCCTCCGCTCACAGGGCAGGAGCGTGAAGGACCTGCTGCTCGACAAGGACTTCGTTTCCAGCGCGCGTCTGCTACCGAAGGACAATGGGCAGTTGATGGTGGCCGTGCGCTACGGTTCGCTCACGGGCCTTCCGGGACTGGTGCTCACCATCGATTCCGCGATCAGCAAGTTGAAGAACACCCCGCTCGTGGACCAGCGCGTGGCCACCATCCGCAAGACCAAGCTCACCACCTTCGGCGTGCCGGAAGTGGAAGCCGGTAAGAAGGTCACGGGCACACGCGCCACCAAGGTGCCCGACGAGGTGATCGAACTGATGCCCGCGTGGAACGGTGGTCACCTATTGCTCGAAGGCTTCCGCGACAAGGACCTGCAGATCCAGGTGGGCGATGCCATCGCGATCCGCACCTTGCATGGCGCGCTGCGCGCCACCTATTTCGATGATCGCGATTCGATCCGCTGGCAGCAGACCGTGGACCGCGCGTTCATGTCCACAGCGGGTGAAGCCTATGGTTCCGCTGCGTTCAAACTATCGCCGGATGGATTGCTGCTCGTGTACAACCACACGCCCGGAGGATTGAACGCGATCAACGCCAGCTATGCCGATGCCGGGGAGGACAAGAAGCAAAAGGACAAGAGCCCGCAAGTGGAGGCCAGTGAACTGCGCATGGCCTTCATCCCCTCCAGTGGCCAGGCACCGAAAGAGCGCACATTGGGCCGTCCGACCAGCGGCTACACCCTGTGCCCCATGACCATGGTGATCAGCCAATCCATGGACAAGGCGTGGGTCAAGGGGTACGACAAGGGCACGCAACACCAGTTCGCCGAGCTGCCCCTGCGCTGACCGCTTCCGCCCTGCGTCGTTGTTAGGCCGTGTCTGTTGGTAGTGCGCGCCAGAACCACCGCATGTAGCCTCTGCCGCCGCCCACTTTTGCGGCCGTGAGCCCGCGCGCCTCCATCCCTCCTCCCACCCGCTGGCAACAGCGCGTGCAGATGCGCATCACGGCAGCATTCATATGGTTGGGCAACACCGTGATGAACAGCCAGCTGAAGAAGCTCACGCTGCTCACCCTGCCTTACCAGGTGGCCGCTGTGATCACCGCGCTGATCGCCGTGGGCTATGCCAAGCTGTTCGACTGGATGGAAGTGCAACAGCATTGGGTGCTGCACAACCATCCGGATTGGATCGTGGTCACCGTTCCTCTCGGATTCCTTACGAGCTGGTACCTGGTGAAGAGGTTCTCGCCCTTCGCCGGCGGCAGCGGCATTCCACAGCTGATGGCCGCGATCGAAGTGGCCGATGACAAGAGCGAGCACGATCGCAGTTGGAAGTTCCTCAACGCACGCATCATCGGGGTGAAGATCATGAGCAGCCTGGCCATGGTGCTCGGCGGCGGTGCGGTCGGGCGCGAAGGCCCCACCCTGCAGATCGCGGGCAGCGTGTACCGCGTGGTGCACAAACTGCTTCCCCCGTTCTGGCCCGCCGTGAGCCGCCGTGTGATGATGATCACCGGTGGCGCCGCAGGTCTGAGCGCTGCGTTCAACACCCCGCTCGGCGGTATCGTCTTCGCCGTGGAAGAGCTCACGAAGACGCACCTGGCCAACTTCCGCACGGCGGTGTTCACCAGCGTGATCATCGCCGGCATGACCGCACAGCAGCTCATGGGCAACTACCTCGGCCCCTTCCTCGGCTATCCGAAGACGGAGACCGTGGGCGGATCGTTCATGTACAAGGTGCTCGTGATCGCGTTGGCGGCCGGTGCTGCTGGTGCGCTCTTCTGCAAAGTGGTGCTCTTCCTGGACAAGTGGCGGCGCGGCTTGAAGACCATGCCGGTGCAGGCCGCCTGGTGCCTGGTGTGCTCCTTCGCCTTCATCGCGTGTTACAAAGTGCTCGGCGAACATGTGCTGGGCAGCGGTCGTGGCATCCTGCAGACCTATCTGTTCGATGATGCTGTGAACCCATCATGGCGCGACATCGCTGCGCGCCTGCTGGCACCGCTCACCTCCTTCAGCGCCGGTGGCGCAGGCGGCATCTTCGGTCCGTCGCTGAGCAGCGGCGCCATCATCGGCGGCTGGGTGGGCCAGTTCTTCGACCCCACCCCCGGACAGTTGCGGCTGCTGATGCTCACCGGCATGGTGGCCTTCCTCACCGGCGTGTCGCGCTCGCCCTTCACCAGCGCCATCCTCGTGCTGGAGATGACCGACCGCCACAGCGTGATCTTCCAGCTGATGTACGCCGCCATGGTCGCCAACCTCATCGCCAACGGCATCGACCGCAAGCCCTATTACGAACGCATGAAGGAACGCCTGTTGAAGGCCATCGGCGTGGGCGTTACCAAGAAGACGGACGAGGAGGATAAGATGGCCGGATTCGGACTGGGATAAGTCGGCGCTCCGACGATCACCGATGGCCCTTCCGTGCCGATCTTTGCCCCGGAACCCATGAAGCAATACCACGACCTCCTACAGCACATCCTGGATCACGGCACGCGCAAAAGCGACCGCACCGGCACCGGCACCATCAGCTGCTTCGGCTACCAGATGCGTTTCGACCTGGGCGATGGATTCCCGCTGGTCACCACCAAAAAGCTGCACACCAAGAGCATCATCCACGAATTGCTCTGGTTCCTCCAAGGCGCCACCAACATCGCCTACCTGAAGGAGAACGGTGTGCGCATCTGGGACGAATGGGCCGATGCGAACGGCGACCTCGGTCCGGTGTACGGCAAGCAGTGGCGCAGTTGGGCCGCACCCGATGGCCGCACCATCGACCAGATCAGCGACCTGGTGGCCATGATCAAAAAGAACCCGGACAGCCGCCGATTGATCGTGAGCGCGTGGAACCCGGCCGACGTGCCCAATATGGCGCTACCGCCCTGCCATTGCCTCTTCCAGTTCTACGTGGCCGATGGGAAGCTCTCGTGCCAGTTGTACCAGCGCAGCGCCGATACCTTCCTCGGCGTGCCCTTCAACATCGCGAGCTACGCATTGCTCACGTTGATGATCGCGCAGGTATGCGACCTGAAGCCCGGTGAGTTCATCCACACCTTCGGCGATGTTCACCTGTACACCGATCATCTCGAACAGGCGAAGCTGCAGCTCACGCGTGAACCACGTGCACTGCCCACCCTGCGCATCGATCCCACGGTGAAGGACCTCTTCGCCTTCCGCTTCGAGCATTTCACGCTGGAGAATTACGATCCCCATCCGCACATCAAAGCCGCTGTCAGCGTATGATCATCAGCGCCATTGCCGCCGTGGCCGAGAACGGAGTGATCGGGAACAAGGGCGATCTGCCCTGGCACCTGCCCGATGACATGAAGTTCTTCCAGCGCACCACGCTGAACCACCACATCATCACCGGGCGCAAGAACTATGAAAGCATTCCGGAGCGCTTCCGCCCACTGAGGGACCGCGTGAACCTGGTGGTGACACGCACACAGGGGTATGAGGCACCGGGTGCCTGGGTCTGCGGCTCGCTCGAAGCGGCCATCGACATCGCCCGCGTGGCGGAACAGAATGAGGTCTTCATCATCGGCGGCGGACAGCTGTATGCCGAGGCCTTTGAGAAGGGATTGGTGAACCGGCTGTACCTCACCACCGTACATGCCAAGCCGAAGGGCGATGTGGTCTTTCCGGAGATCGGCAAGGGCTGGAAGGAAGTGTGGACCGAAAAGCACGAGAAGGACGAACGCCATGCCTATGCGTTCACTTACAGGGTGCTTCAACGCTGATCAGGCCCGAACAAAGATCGCAGAGCGCCGCCTTTCCCCTACCCGATCAAACCCTTCGCTCCCGGTGCGGTCATAGCTGCACGAAACACCCATCATCATGCTGAACAAACAACTGCTCTCCCTCGCCGCCATCGTTGTGCTCGGGCTGATGGCCTGCAAGAAGGACAAGGAGGAGGTACTCGACCTGGACTACACCAGCGCCAGTGACAACGCCCGCGCCGAGGACGCCTTCAGCGATATGCTCACACAGGTGGACAAGGCCGTGGAGGACAACGGCCTGCGCAGCGCCGATGATGCGTGCGATCCCACGGTCACCTTCGACACGCTCTCCAGCCCCCGGACCATCACGGTCGACTTCGGCCCGGTGAACTGCACCGCCACCAACGGCCGCATGCGGCGGGGGCAGATCCTGGTGAGCTACACCGGTCGATACAGGGATCCCGGAACCGTCATCACGATCACGCCGCAGAACTACTACGTGAACGACAACCACGTTCAAGGCACCAAGACAGTGACCAACCTCGGTGAGGACCAGAACGGCAACCTGCACTACAGCGTTGTGGTGGACGGCACGCTCACTGCCGCCGATGGCAGCTGGACCGCCACGCACCATGCCGAGCGCACCCGCACATGGATCGAAGGTCGGAACACGCCGATCATCACCGATGATGTGTACCTGATCACCGGTGGTGGCAACGGCGTGAACCGCAATGGCATCGCCTATACCATCAGCATCCTGAACGCACTGCGTGTGCAGGTGGGTTGCCCGTTCATCACCGCCGGCACCGTGCAGATCACCCCGCAGGACCGGCCCGTCCGCACGATCGACTACGGCAACGGTGCCTGCGATGGCATCATCTCCATCACGGTGAACGGCCAGACCTTCACCATCAACCTGGGGTAGGCCATCCCGCTTTCCATGGAAAAAGCCCTTCGCATTGCGAGGGGTTTTTCATGTGCCCGTATTCCCCTGTGCCCATGGGCACATGCCCCACCCGCCGTTCCATCCCCCGATCCGCCGTTCATCACGAACCGTTTGGCCCTGACCCTGCCGTGGGGCGTACTTCGTGGGACGAAAGGTGAGGGTACCCCCCGCCAGGCACATGAACTATTTCTCCCGTTCGCCCATTCCATACCGCGTTGTCCTGGGAACGGCTGTGGTGATGGCCACGTTGTTCCTGTTGCAGGCCTACATGCACCACTATGTGTATGCCGAGCTGAAGAACATGGGCGAGTTCAACTGGTGGCGCGAGGCCCCGGTACCCTATCTCAACTTCCTCTTCTGGGCACTGCTCTGTCCGTTGGTCTATAGCGTCTACCAGCGCTGGCCCCTGAACGTAAGACCCGTATGGCGCCACGTGGCCACGCACCTGTTGCTGGGCGTGGTGATCGGGTCCGTTCACGAAGTGGTCACCAGTTCGGCCTATTACTACATCCTCTACCGCATCGGGGATTTCCAGTTCAATGCCGAATACATGCGCTTCGCGGTGAACGCCCTGCCGCCGGCCATCCTCCAGCGCTTCATGGAATACTGGACCCTGCTGGCCGTGCTGATCGCCGTGGAGTTCGCCAAACAGTCGCGTGAGAAACAGACCCAGCTCCTAAAGCTGCGCAACGAATTACAGATCAGCCAGCTGAACGCGCTGAAGAAGCAGTTGCAGCCGCACTTCCTCTTCAACACCCTGAACACCGTGAGCGCCCTGATGGACACCGATGTGCACGGCGCGCGGAAGGTGCTCAGCCGCCTGGGGCAGTTACTGCGCGCCAACCTGGACAAGGACCAGCGCGACCTGGTACCCCTAAGCCGGGAAATGGAATTGATCGGTAACTACCTCGGGATCGAGATGGTCCGCTTCCAGGACCGGCTGCATGTTGACTACAGCATCCCACCCGACCTGCTCAGCGCGGAAGTGCCCAGCATGGTGCTGCAACCCCTGGTGGAGAATGCGATCAAGCACGGACCCGATGCCACGAGCGAGCGGGTGGATATCCACGTCCGTGCCCAACAGGGTGACGGAACGTTAATTCTATCGGTATCAGACAACGGAAAAGGCTGTTCCGATGTCTCCAACGCAATGGAACGCGGTGGCATCGGGCTGCGCAACGTGCGCGATCGGTTGCAGTTGCTGTACGGCGACGAGGCCAGCTTCTCCATCTCCTCCCCCGGCGCCCGGGGCTTCATCGTACAACTCTCCATTCCCCTGCGCAGCGATGCCGAACAACCGGTCGCTGCGCGCCAACACATGATCGTATGAAACACATCCGCACTCTCCTTGTAGATGATGAACCTGCCGCCCGTGCGCGGCTGTCGCGACTGCTGGCACAGGACCCCGAGATCGAGCTGATCGGCGAATGCCGCAATGGACTGGAGGCCATTGAGGCCATCGGCAAACACAGGCCGGACCTGGTCTTCCTCGACGTGGAGATGCCACAGGTCAACGGCTTCGAGGTGGTCACCCGCGTGGGAAAGCAGCACATGCCCTTCGTGGTCTTTGTTACCGCACACGACCATTACGCGTTGAAGGCCTTCGACGTGAACGCGGTGGATTATCTGCTGAAGCCATACGATGACGATCGCTTCCACGCCTCACTTGCGAAGGCGAAACAGCACATCGACATGCAGGTGAATACCAAGCTCACCGGTAAGTTGCTCGACCTGATGCGCGAGCACATGCACGCGAAGAGCGAACACATCGAGCAATTCATCATCAAGGAAAAGGGGCGCGAGCACAAGGTGCCCGTGGATGACATCATCTACCTGCGTGCGGAGGGGAACTACCTGCATCTACAGCTGAAGGAACGCCATCACCTGTACCGGATGACCATGAACGCCGTGGAGACGGAGCTGGACCCGGCGCGCTTCCTGCGGATCCACCGCAGCTACCTGGTGCACATCAACCACGTGCGCAGCCAGCGCTACAGCGGGAACAACGAGTTCATCTTCACCATGGCCAACGGTGAGCGCATCGTGAGCGGCCGCAGCTATAAGGAGCAGATCGCGAAGACCTTGCAGGAGCAGGTGGTCTGAATACCGCCGTGAGCTGCGAGCTACGAGCCACGAGCTGTGAGCGTGAACCAACTTGGTGTAAGCTCGTGGCTCGAAGCTCGCGGCTGGTAGCTAGCGTCCTACATTAGACCCATGCACGTACTGTATTCCAGGGCTCTCCGCGTATTGATCGTAGCCCTCGCACTTCACACCTCCTTCTTCACACCTCACACCTCGGCACAACGCCCGCCTGAACAACCCAACGCCGCCGAGATCCTGTACGAGATGCAGAAGCTGAACGTCCTGGGCAGTGTGCTGTACATCGTTGCCCATCCGGATGATGAGAACACGCGACTGATCGCGTGGCTCGCCAACGGCAAGAAGGTGCGCACCGGCAACCTCAGCCTGACGCGTGGCGATGGTGGGCAGAACCTGATCGGTCCGGAACTGGGCGATGCGCTCGGCATCATTCGCACTCAGGAATTGTTGGAGGCGCGTCGCATCGACGGCGGCGAGCAGTTCTTCACCCGCGCGGTGGACTTCGGGTACAGCAAGAGCGCGAAGGAGAGCTTTGAGAAGTGGGGGCACGATGAAGTGCTGAGCGATGTGGTGCGCGTGATCCGCCAGTTCCGGCCGGACATCATCATCACGCGCTTCCCGCCAACACGCGAGGCCGGTCACGGACATCACGAGGCCAGTGCGATCCTCGCTGCCGAAGCCTTCGATCTGGCCGGTGATCCGAAAGCCTTCCCAGAACAGTTGGAGCAAGGACTCGAAGTCTGGCAACCACGACGGCTATTCTTCAACGGCAGCACGTGGTGGAAGAAGAACCTTGCCGAGATCGCGAAGCCTGATTCAGGCTGGTACACCGTTGACGTGGGCGGCTATGACCCGCTGTTGGGCCTGAGCTACACGGAGATCGCCGGACGCAGCCGCAGCATGCACAAGAGCCAGGGCTTCGGGGCGGCGGAAACGCGCGGGGAGATGATCGAGTACCTGAAACTGGTGAAAGGCGATAAGCCCAAGTCCAGCGACATTTTCGAGGGGATCGATATGACGTGGGGGGGTGCTGCTTCAGGAACCAAAAGACAACGGCACAATATTTACGAATCAATCAAGAGGATCATTCGCTCATATGACGCCTCCAATCCCAGCGCCTCAGTCCCAAAGCTTTCAGAATTGAAGATGGGTATAGAGAGAAACTCACATCTTGAAGGCTATGAGATTCTATTGTACTGGGACCTACAGAACCTGATACTGGAATGCTTAGGTGTGTCAGCTGAATTTCTCTTCTCAGGACCATACCAAACAAACGAACTAGAGCAGGGGGAATTCATCGTACATAACCGCAGCGCCACACAGATCCAAGTTACCCTTGATAGCCTCCATACAATCGCACCCTACAGCTTGTACATAGAGCAATTGCCGCAAGTCCGAATTGGGGGATTCAGCCAAGAGCCATTTTGGCTCCGAAGGTCGCATGGGAACCTATATTCCGTCGATCCAGAGGATGTTGGCCGCCCGGTATTTGGAATAACCGGAAGCACAGACGTATGGCTACCCAACGCTTTTGCTAGCCCGAACTTCTTACCCATAATGGCCCTCCAGAAATGGGTCGATCGCGTTGATGGCCAAAGGATCCGGCCGGTGTATATCACGCCCGTGGCTTCGATCATTCCTGAGGAGCAGGTGCTCATCGCACGCGGTGGTCCGCAGACGTTGAAGGTCGAGGTGGAAGCGCTCACCGACAGCCTGACCGGTCAACTGAACCTGACATTGCCTGAAGGTTGGGCCACCACCAAGGACCTGAAGCTGGTGAACATCGTCAAGCGGAACGAGCGGCAGAGCTTCACCTTCCAATTGATCCCGAACGAGAACGCGGTGGCTGGACCGGGCAAGTTCGAATTCACCGGACCGAAGGGAAAGACCGACCGCACGTTGCACGAGATCGACTACCCGCACATCATGCCACAGGTGTACTACACACCCGCCGAGGTGAAACTGGTGCCACTGGATGTGAATGTGTACGCGAAGACAGTCGGCTACATCAAAGGAGCCGGCGATGACGTGCCCGCGGCCCTGGAGCAATTGGGCGTAACCGTGGAGATGATCGACGCTTCGGCAAGCTCAGCGGGACAGTTGACCTTGGAAGACCTGTCACGTTACGACGCCATCATCACCGGCATCCGCGCCTACAACACGGTGGAGGCGATGAAGACCTTCAACACCGTGCTGATGAAGTACGTGGAGAACGGAGGCACATTGGTATGCCAATACAACACCAAGAGCAGCGACATGATGCTCCCCGATTCGCTCTTCGGCCCCTATCCCTTCAAGCTGACCCGCGATCGCGTTACCGTGGAGGAAGCGCCGCCGACCTTCCTCGCTCCGGAGCATCCGCTACTGAACACGCCGAACAAGATCACGTCCGCCGACTTCGATGGCTGGGTGCAGGAGCGCGGCCTGTACTTCTGTGGAAGTCTGGATCCGCATTACACACCGCTCATTGCTTGGAATGATCCGGGCGAGCAACCGCTCAATGGTGGCCTCATCACCTGCGACTATGGCAAAGGCCGGTATGTGTACACGGGCATCAGCTTCTTCCGGGAGTTGCCGGCCGGTGTTCCTGGGGCGTATCGGTTGTTCGCGAATCTGATCGGCCGGCGCCAGTGAGCCTGGGCTGTTGGCATTCCATTTTCTGATCATCTCATTTTCTGATCTTCTGATCATGTGATCCTCCTATCGGTACCTTAGGTCCCAGCATCCCCACGCTATATGACGACCTCAACGACCACGGCCCAAGCTCCCCTTGTTTCCGATCTGGCAGAACACCTGATCGGCTCGGAGATCATCCGTATCGGCGGGGAGATCAACGCACGCATCGCGCAGGGCGAGAAGATCCACAACCTCACCATCGGCGACTTCAGCCCGGCCATCTTCCCGCTGCCGGAAAAGCTGCGCGATTTGATCCGGCAGGCCTACACCGAAGGCCACAGCAACTACCCACCGGCCAACGGTGTCGTGGAATTGCGCAAAGCCGTGAGCAGCTACATCAAACGTGGTCAGGGCCTCGACTACAGCGCCGAGGATGTGCTGGTGGCCGGCGGGGCACGACCGTTGATCTATGCCACGTTCAAGGCCATCGTGAACCCCGGTGAGAAGGTCGTGTACCCGGTGCCCTCGTGGAACAACAACCATTACGCTTACCTGCACAGCGCAGAAAAGGTGGAGGTTCCCGCGACCCAGGAGAATCGCTTCCTCCCCACTGCCCACGATCTGCGTCCTCACCTTGCCGGTGCATCGCTGTTGGCCCTCTGTTCACCGCTCAACCCGACAGGCACCTCCTTCACTGGCGAACAGCTGGAAGCGATCTGTGACCTGGTCCTGGAGGAGAACGCGCGCCGCGAAGGTGATAAGCCGCTGTACGTGATGTACGACCAGGTCTATCAGGAGCTCACGTTGGAGGGCACCGTACACGTGGACCCCGTTTCGCTCCGGCCGGAGATGCGCCCCTATACCATCTTCATCGATGGCATATCGAAGTCCCTTGCGGCCACGGGTGTGCGCGTGGGATGGGCCTTCGGACCCACCGAAGTGCTTGGTAAGATGCGCTCCATCCTGGGTCATGTGGGTGCTTGGGCACCGAAGCCGGAACAAGTGGCCACGGCCCGGTTCCTCGATGATGCCCCTGTGTTTGAAGCGGCCGTGCAACAACACCGCGTGATGATCTCCGAACGCGTGAACGGCTACTACAAAGGCTTCACGCACCTGAAGGCCGAGGGCTACCCCGTTGATGCCATTCCAGCGCAGGGCGCCATGTACCTCACCGTGCGGATCGGTATCGTGGGGCGCACCACGGCAGAAGGTCACGTGTTGCGCAACGCATCGGATGTCACCTACTACCTGATCCAACATGCCGGCGTGGGACTGGTCCCCTTCCTGGCCTTCGGGTCATCCGACGACAGCGACTGGTTCCGCGTATCGGTGGGCACCACACGCATGGAGGACATTGCTGCCGTGATCGATGGGATCCGCCATGCGATCGATGCACTCGTATGATGCGCTTCTCCAAGACCGGTCGCGGTCCAACGGCTGATCTTCTGATCTTCTGATCCTGCGATCATGCACTGGCTCGACTGGACGATACTGCTCGGAACACTTGGCTTCATCGTAGGGTATGGCGT
The DNA here is from genome assembly GCA_031411095.1 of Flavobacteriales bacterium. Taxonomy (GTDB): domain Bacteria; phylum Bacteroidota; class Bacteroidia; order Flavobacteriales_F; family PHOS-HE28; genus PHOS-HE28. The sequence goes on from JANOAK010000021.1 coordinate 33,116, forward strand.
CTGGAGGACGCGACATACACATACGCTCGACGGTTATTTGCGCGGCGACAACCAGGACCGCTGGTGGGCCGTGATGCTGAGCGTGATGGCCACCCAGGCCAGCGCGATCACCTTCCTGAGCACGCCGGGTCAGGGCTTCATGGACGGCATGGGTTTCGTGCAGTTCTACTTCGGGCTTCCGCTGGCCATGGTAGTGATCGCCTTCGTGTTCATCCCGCTGTTCTACAAGTGGAACGTGTACACGGCGTATGAGTTCATCGGCAAGCGCTTCGACCATCGTACGCGCCTGCTCACCGCGATCCTCTTCCTGATCCAGCGCGGCCTCAGCACCGGCATCACGATCTACGCGCCGAGCATCGTGTTGAGCAAGGTGCTGCACTGGCCGTTGGGCTGGACCTGCGTGTTCATCGGTGCGCTCGTGATCCTGTACACCACCACCGGCGGGGCGAAGGCCGTGGGGGTGACGCACAAACAGCAGATGGCGGTGATGTTCGGTGGGCTCTTCGTGGTGTTCGGCTTCATCCTCTACTACCTGAAGGACGCCGTGAGCTTCGATGAAGGTCTGCGCCTTGCCGGTGCACTGGGCAAGTTGAACGTGATCGATACGTCGTGGGACCCGAAGGCCAAGTACACGCTGTGGAGCGGACTGATCGGCGGCTTCTTCCTGCAGCTCTCCTACTTCGGCACGGACCAGAGCCAGGTGCAGCGCTATCTGGGCGGACAGACCGCGCAGCAGGCACGCAGCGGCCTGCTCATGAACGGTCTGGTGAAGATCCCCATGCAGTTCTTCATCCTGCTCATCGGCGTGATGGTGTTCGTGTTCTACCTCTTTCATCCGGCACCGGTGCATTGGAACGCGGCGAACGTGGAACTGATGGGAACCGTCACCGCAGAGTCGCCGAGCACGCAGAAGAGCGCTGAGGAAAGGAGGGACGGGCCTCACGCGGAGACGCGAAGTGCGCGGGGAAATGCGGATCATGGGCACGCTTCCGCCGTCGCACTCTCTGCCATGCATGCGCAGAACGCAGCCGCGATCGCATCGGCCGCATTCGGCTGGGTGGCGGCGGAACGGGATGGGAACACGGGCCAGGCGGACCGGGAGGAACAAGCGTTGAACGTGGCCCTCGCACGCGACCGGGCACTGCGAGCGGTCTACACCACGTTGGTGCAACGGGAGCTGCCCGCCGCTGAACCCAACGACAAGGACTACATCTTCATCAGCTTCATCATGGACCACATGCCTGTGGGGATCGTTGGTCTGTTGCTCGCCATGATCTTCTGCGCCGGCATGGGCAGTACGAGTTCGCAGCTCAGTGCACTGGCCACCACCAGCGTGGTGGACATATTTCGCTTCGCAGGCACCGGTGAACAACAGGTGGTCGCGACCAAGTGGGCCACGGTGATCTTCGGCCTGATCGCCCTGACCTTCGCGGCCGTGTTCTCGCTCTTCGAGAACCTGATCCAGGCCGTGAACATCCTCGGCTCCTTATTCTACGGCACCATCCTCGGCATCTTCCTCGTGGCCTTCTTCCTGAAACGGGTGGAAGGGACGGCTGTGTTCATCGCCGCCCTGATCTCCCAAGCCGCCATCCTCTTCATCCACTTCACCGGCATCGAGATCGCCTTTCTTTGGTACAACCTGATCGCCCCGGCCATCGTGGTGGTGCTGGCGCTGGCGATCCAGATCATCGTTCCTCACCAACGACCTTCATCCGTATGATCCCTTGGAACCTTCAAGGAAAGCGCGCGCTCATCACCGGTGGTACTCGCGGGATCGGCGCGGCCACGGTGGAGGAATTCCTCGCGCTCGGTGCCGAGGTGGCCATCGTGTCACGCCATGCTCCGCAGCGCAAAGGCGTGCTGGCCATCAGCGCAGACCTCAGCGTTGCTGCGGAACGGGTACGCGTAGCGCAGGAACTTTCAGTGCACTGGGATCGATTGGATGTGCTCGTGAACAATGCGGGCATGAACATCCGGAAGCCGTGGGCGGAGATCAGCGAGACCGAACGCGACCAGGTGATGAACACCAATGCATTGGGCCCGATGGACCTCACCAAGCAGTTGCTGCCGCTCCTGCGAAAGGGCGTGAACGCTTCCGTGGTGAACGTGGCCAGCGTAGCCGGGATGGTGGACGTGGGCTCCGGTGCCACCTATGCGCTGAGCAAGGCCGCCCTGCTGCAATTCACGCGCAGCCTGGCCGTGGAGTGGGCGGCGATGCACATCCGCGTGAACGCCGTGGCACCGTGGTACATCCGCACACCGCTCACCGAACCCGTGCTTTCACAACCCGAGCGGATGGAGAAGATCCTTTCCCGCACCCCTATGAAGCGGGTGGGAACAGCGCAGGAGATCGCTGCCGCCATCGCCTTCCTGGCCATGGACAAGAGCAGCTTCATCACGGGCCAGTGCATTGTGGCGGACGGCGGCTTCCTGGCGCTCGGCATGTAATAACAGAGCCCCACCGCAAGCGATGGGGCCCTGATCAACGCGTTGATCGCACTTACTTCCCACCGCCCTGGGCGGTCCACTCATTGAATTTGGCCTCGTATTCCTTCGCCGCCGACTGGTCGCCCGCTTCCGTGGCCAAGGCCATGGCCTCCCGGGCGTTCGCGGCAGCTTCTCCATACAACCCAAGGGACGCCTGGATCTCCGCCAACTGGAAGGTGTTCCAGTACTTCTTCGTCAGCTTCACGCTCTTTTCAGCATACCCGAGCGCCTCCTTCGCTCCCAGCCCACGGTCCATGTAGAAGCGCGCGGCCTTGGAGTACGCACCATAACCGGCCTTGGGGTCGGCAAGCGCCGTCTTGATGCTCGCCATTCCCAGTTCGGTGGCATCGGCCACGATCGTCAGGTAAGCTTCCTGCTTTTCCCAGCGGAACACAAGCTCCGCCTTGTCCATCTCCAGGTTGTCGAATCCGATGGTGAAGGTCTCCGTCATCGGTGCATCCCGGGTGGGGGCCTGCACACTGAGTACGTCCTCCTCGGGTTTGTATCCGTCCGTCCCCCAAAGTTTGGTGTTCGAATTGAAGATGACCTTCCAGCCACCTTCGCTGGGAACCGTGAATACCGCGTAATCACCCGCAGGGAGTTTTCCATCGTTGATGGCCAAGGTACCCGTGGTGCTCAGTATGGTGCAGCCGTTGGCGCCCGTGCGCCACATCTCGCCGTATGGCACGAGGTTGCCGAAGATCGGGCGGCCCTTCATCGAGGGACGGGAATAGGTGATCGTGACATCCGTCATACCGATCCGCTGCTTCACTGTAGCGTTCGGACTCGGAAGAGGAAGTTCCTGTGCGGAACCGAACAGGGGCAGAACGAGGAAGGCCAGAGGCGCAAGTAGGTGTTTCATGGTCATGTTGAAAGGGTCACGAAGATACATCTGCGAGTGAAGCCTGTTACATCATCAGGACAACCCGCACGGGCCGCCACTAGCGTGAACTGAGAAAAGGTGATCGCAGTGGTTCAGGCCACTTTCAACTGGCCTACGCGACTGCGGTCGAACTTCTCGCGGGCATAGCTGAGCGTGACGCGCAGTTCGGTATGCTTCTCAATGGAACCCGGGATCTCGTACATCGCGTCGGTCATGATGGCCTCGCAGATGCTGCGCAAGCCGCGCGCACCCAGCCTGTAGTCGATCGCCTTCTCCACGATGAAGTCCAGCACCTTCTTGTCGAAGGTGACCTTCACCTTGTCCATTTCGAAGAGCTTTACGTACTGCTTGATCAGCGCGTTCTTCGGTTCGGTGAGGATGCGGCGCAATGTGTCGCGGTCCAGCGGATCAAGGTAGGTGAGCACCGGGAAGCGGCCGATGAGCTCGGGGATCAGGCCGTAGGCACGCAGGTCGGTGGGGCTCACGTACTGCAGGAGGTTCTCCTCCATGATGCGCGTTTCGCGGCTGGCGCTGTATCCTACCGCACTGCTCTTCACGCGGCGCGCGATGATCTTGTTGATGCCGTCGAACGCGCCCCCACAGATGAAGAGGATCTTCTTGGTGTCCACCTGGATGAGCTTCTGCTCGGGATGCTTGCGTCCGCCCTGGGGGGGCACGTTCACCGTGCTGCCTTCGAGCAGTTTCAGCAGGGCCTGTTGCACGCCTTCACCGCTGACGTCGCGGGTGATGCTCGGCGTGTCGCTCTTGCGGCTGATCTTATCGATCTCGTCGATGAACACGATGCCGCGCTCGGCCTTGCTCACGTCATAATCCGCGGCCTGCAGCAAGCGGCTGAGGATGCTCTCCACATCCTCGCCCACGTAACCGGCCTCGGTGAGCACCGTGGCGTCGGCGATGGCGAATGGCACGTTCAGCATCCGGGCGATGGTGCGCGCCAGCAGGGTCTTGCCCGTGCCCGTTTCACCCACCAGGATGATGTTGCTCTTCTCGATCTCCACATCATCATGCGTGATGTTCTTCTGCACAAGCCGCTTGTAGTGATTGTACACGGCCACGCTCAGCACCTTCTTCGCCTCGTCCTGGCCGATGATGTACTCATCGAGGTGACGCTTGATGTCGCTGGGCTTCTGCAGGATCACATTGCCTTCGAGCTCCCCTTTGTCGCGCTGGCTCAGCTCCTCGGAGATGATGTTCTGCGCCTGGTTGATGCAGTTGTCGCAGATGTGCCCGGTGATGCCGGCGATCAGCACATTAGTGTCCTGTTTGTCGCGGCCGCAGAAGGAGCACTTGATCTCTTTCTTCTCCATGGAGGGAAGCCTTCCGGGAATGGTATTCCCACCAAGGCACCGCAAGATACGGCGAAGGCCGGGTGGACGTCCACCCGGCCTTCATACTTCCACCTCAGGATCGAAGGGCTATGGCCGTTGGCTCAACGACTGTGCCGCATTTATCCGAGAAGATCACTTCACGTTGCGAACGAGCAGTTCATCGATCATGCCGTAGGACTTCGCCTCCTCGGCGATCATCCAATAATCGCGATCGCCATCCTTCTCCACGCGATCAAAGGGTTGGCCGCTGTGATTGGCGATGATCTCATACAGTTCCTTCTTCAACTTGAGCACCTCGCGTACGGTGATCTCCATGTCGCTGGCCTGGCCCTCGGCGCCGCCCATCGGTTGGTGGATCATCACGCGGGCATGCTTCAATGCGCTGCGCTTGCCCTTGGCCCCGGCGCACAACAACACGGCGCCCATGCTGGCGGCCATGCCCGTGCAGATGGTGGCCACATCGGGGTTGATGTACTGCATGGTGTCATAAATGCCCAGACCGGCGTACACGCCGCCACCGGGGCTGTTCAGGTAGATCTGGATGTCCTTCTTCGCGTCCACGCTCTCCAGGAACAGCAGCTGGGCTTGGATGATGTTGGCCACCTGGTCGTTGATGGCCGTGCCCAGGAAGATGATGCGGTCCATCATCAAACGGCTGAACACGTCCATCTGGGCCACGTTCAACTGGCGTTCCTCGATGATGTAGGGGGTCATGCTCGCTTGGTAGTCGTGCAGGACCATGCTGTTGATGCCGCGGTGCTTCACCGCATACTTCCGGAACTCGTCGTGTAGGATCATGAATGCGTTTTCTAAGGGTGATGATCAAGCCGTCCGCGCCAAGTTTACGAACTCGTCGAAGGTGAGGGCTTTTTCCTTCGGGCTGAGCATGTTCTTGAAGTGGGTCATCAGCTTTTGCTCCACAATGGTGTCGCGCATGCGCTTGATCTGCTCCCGATCGCCCAGCAAACGTCCGGCCATGCGCTGCAACTCCTCGCCTTCGGGGGCGGGCATGCCGTATTGGCCGAACTGGTCGGTGACGTACCGCTTGGCGAACGCATCCAATTCCTCGCCCTTGGCCTCCAGTCCGTATTTCTCCACTACACGCTGTTCCACCAGCTCACGCTTCAGGCCCGTGGCATAACCTTCAAACCCCTGTTCGAGTTCGTCCGGTGTTACCGGCTTCTGGCTCGTGGTCTGGATCCAGCGCTTAAGGAAGCTCTCGGGCAGGTCGATGTTCGCCTTGTCCATGAGCGTCTTCATCACCAAACGCTTGAACACGCGGTCACTGTCGCGGCGGAAGGCGTTCTCCAGCCCTTCCTTCACCTTCGTCCTGAAGCCGGCTTCGTCCGTCACAGCGTCCTTGCCGAACACACGGTCGAACAGCTGCTGATCCACCGGCACGGGCATCATGCGCTTCACCTCGGCGATGCGGAAGAGCATCGGTCCGCTCAATCGTTGCACCGCGTCCGCATCCGCGTTCAGCATGCGTGCCAGATCGTCGTGCCCGTCGCTGATGGCGCGTGGGTCCACCTTCACTTCGGCGTCCTTGCCCAAGCCCAGGAACTGCTTGCGTGTTTCGTCATTCCGGAGGTACTCGAGGCTGATGGTGGTGCGGTTCATCAATCCACCAGGCTTGATGCTCCCCTCCTCGTCCAGCTCGATCAGGTCGCCGATCACCATGTCCTTCTCCTCCGCCGTGTCGGCATCGGTCATGCTGCCGAAGCGGCGCTGCATGTCGGCGATCTCCTTATTCACCAGTTCATCGTCCACCTGCACAACGGGATACTCCACGCCGAGCCGTTCGTTCAACTCCACGTCCACCTGTGGCTGTAACGCCAGTTCGTACTGGAAGAGGAACTCCCCTGGTTGATCCCAGTTGTTCGCCTCGTTCGCATCGTGCTTGGGCAAGGGCTGGCCCAATGGGCGCAGCTTGTTCTCCTGGATGTAGCTGTTGAGGCTTTCGCCGATGATGCGTTCCACCTCGTTCACCAACAAGGCACGACCAACGCGCTTCCGGATGATGGACATGGGTACCTGCCCGGGACGGAAGCCGGGAAAGGTGGCCGTCCGACGTTGCTCTTTCAGGGCTTTTTCCACACCGGGGTTATAATCCTCCGGGGTGAGCTTCAACTTCAGGGTGGCGGTCAGTGCCCCCGTGTTCTCGCGTTCGATGTTCATTGCATGAATGGTTGGGGCGCAAGATCTCGCGCCCGTAGATGATCCTCTTTGCTTGTACGGACGGGGGGACTCGAACCCCCACGCCTTGCGGCACTGGATCCTAAGTCCAGCGCGTCTACCAATTCCGCCACGTCCGTAAATTCCGGGTCGCGAAGATAACCCGGTGGTCCATGTGCCCATGTGCCCATGTGGACATGAGAGCATGTGGGCTGCGGACATGGTGCGACCGGTCGCGCCCAAGGACGCGCTGTTGGGACTTCTATCTTCGGCGCCCCGATGAAGACCTTCGTTCTGAACGAGCTAACGATCCCGCAACGCCACGGCATTCTGCTCGGCGCGGTGGGCCCTCGTCCGGTGGCCTTCGCCAGCACCATCGACGCCCAGGGTCGCCCCAACCTCAGCCCCTTCAGCTTCTTCAACTGCTTCGGCAGCAACCCGCCGATCCTGATCTTCTCCCCCGCCCGTCGCGGACGCGACAACACCACCAAGCATTCCTTGCGCAACGTGCAGGCCGTGCCCGAGGTGGTGATCAATGTGGTCACCTACGCCATGGTGCAACAGGCCAATGTGGCCAGCGGCGAATATCCCGAAGGCGTGGATGAGTTCGAAAAGTCCGGCTTCACGCCCATCCCGTCAGAGCGGGTGAAGCCCTTCCGCGTAAAGGAAAGCCCGGTGCAATTCGAGTGCGTGGTGAAACAGGTGATCGCCACGGGCACCGAAGGCGCCGCCGGGAACCTAGTGATCTGCGAAGTGCTGGTGATGCACGTGGCTGAAGCCCTTCTGAACGCACAGGGGACGATCGACCAGCGGAAGATCGACCTGGTGGGCCGCATGGGCGGCAACTTCTACTGCCGCGCCTATGGCGATGCGCTCTTCGAACTCGCGCAACCCAACACCCACCTGGGCATCGGGGTGGATGCGTTGCCCGTGGACATACGCACGAGCCATGTGCTCACCGGCAATGACCTGGGCATGCTCGCCATCAAGGAGCGCATGCCCGACGAGACCCAGGTGAATGAATACAAGCTGACCGAGCTCAGCGAGCTGTTCATAAAATATAACGCGCACAAGGACGATCTTCGCACCGCGTTGCACCAACGCGCACACGGCCTGCTCGAGCAGGGCCGCGTGGACGAAGCCTTCATGACATTGCTCGCCTTCAACGATCGATAACCCTCAACCCCTCCTCCGCCGAGGCTTCGGCGGGCAAAGCATGGCACAAGTAACCATCTCCGGAAGCATCAAAGTGGTCGGCAAGACCCAGCAGGTAAGCGACAAGTTCAGCAAGCGCGAACTGGTGGTCACCGAACCCAGCGGCCAGCGGCCACAGCACATCCCCATCGAATTCACGCAGGACCGCACCAGCATGCTGGACAGCTTCAAGCCCGGCGACGAAGTGACGGTGACGTGCTTCGTGAACGGCCGCGAGTGGCAAGGCAAGGATGGCGTGATGAAGTACTTCCTCTCGCTCAGCGGCAACCGCATCGAGCGCGTGGGCGCTGCTGCACCTACCCAGAGCGGAAGTGGCTACCAAGCGGCTCCTCCCCCGACCATGGCGGATATGCCCGCCGCCGGTAGCGCTGACGACGACGATCTGCCGTTCTGAGCGCGTCCCGCGTTACCGGATCCTCCGCCCCTTCCACACGGGCCTCACGAACATCGACGTGAGTGCCACGGCGGGAGCGTAAACCGCAAAGGCCAGCAAGGAGATCAATGTGCCCCCTGTTGAATGGCGCTGGCCAAGGAAGCCCTTGGCATAGCTGACCATGCCAAGCACCGGCAACAGCCAAAACAACCAGGCGGAGCCTAACAGCAAGGCGCTGCGGAACAAGCCTTGGTTCACCGCGGAAGGAAGCTTCAGCGATAAGGTCATCATTAAGAGCATCATCGGCAGCATGATGGCCAGCGCCCCTGCCCACTTACCCGCGCCCCGAACCCCGCGCATCTTCCCCGCCCACCGCAGTCGCTGTTGCCAAAAGTCGCGGCCCGTGGCTTCCGCTTGAACATTCACCATGGCCCGCACATCCAGCAGGTAGCTCACCACCCGGCCGGCCTGCTTCATGCGTTCAAGGAGGAAGATGTCATCGCCGCTGGCGTGGCGATCTCCCACGTATCCGCGAACGGCGATGAAAGCCGCGCGGGTGAAGGCCATGTTCGCGCCGTTGGCCAGGATCGGCGCTCCTTCCAGCGCACTTGCCGCCCCGGCAACGAGCAACGCGGCTTGCTCATCCTGCTGCACACGCCCCAGAAATGAACTGTCCGCTTCGGTGCGCACCGGCATCAACACCATATCGGCCTTGGACGCCATCCAGTGCGCGACGATCACCGGTAGGCGTTCCGGGCCGCATCGTGCATCGGCATCCGTGAGGATCATCAAAGCACCCTTGGCTTCCCTCACACCCAACGTGATCGCTGCCTTCTTGCCATCGCCATCATTGGTCAGCAGGCGTAGTTGCGGCCACTGCTGCATCATCCCGCGCACCTGTGCAGTTGTGGTATCCGTGCTGTGATCATCCACCACGATCACTTCCACGCACTCCTTGGGATAGCGCTGCGCATGCAGGTCCTGTAGAAGGCCGTTGATGGTCGCGGCGCCATCGCGTACTGGCACGATCAAGCTCACCATGGGTAGTTCTTCCGCCAGTGGCAGCGCCAACTCCTCGTTCAGTGCTTCTGTAAATCGCTGTCGCCACCCGTTGATCACCACGGCATGCACCAGTGAGGCGGCAAAGGCCAGCAGGCTGAATATGAGCAGCGTGTTCATGCGATCTATTCGCTTGTTCGGATCCGTGCCACCAACAGGATCACGCTTCCCACGATGGCCGGCAGTGCCAGGTTCACCAACCACACGAGCATGGACGCAAGCAGGATCGCACCGGGCATCACCTCGTGCTGGTCCAGCACCGCCACGGCCACCGAGCCGCGCACACCCAATTCGGTGAGCATCACCGTAGGCACCAAGGTGGTCATCAGGTAGATGATCGGTACCGCGAACATGCTGGTGGTGTAGGGCACACCCGCGACAGCCGCCAGCACGATCATGAACTGCACGGCGAACACGACGTAGCGTAGCGCGCTCAAACCCAGCACACGCGCCAGTTCACCCGTGGAATAGCCCTCCAGCACGGCCGAGGCCCGCTCCCACCGGGACAATACCGGCAGCTTCAATAACAACTGGCGCAACAAACGCGGCGTGAAGAAGAGCACAATGGCACCGCCCGCCACCAGGGCGATCAGGGCCAGCCAGCCGTAGGTGGCCAGGTCGCCGAATCGGGAAGCCCGCAACGCGAACACTTGTTGCGCACCCAAGGCCAGGCCGCCCACTACCAGCGTCACTACGAACTGGGCGATACTGCCCAAGGCCGTGGCAAAGCCGCCCTGCCAGCGATGTTCGGGTGCCAGAAAGAGCACGCGCCCCGCGAATTCGCCCACGCGGTTCGGTGTGATCAGACCCAGACTGGTCCCGGCGATCGTGGCCGTGAAGGCACGTCCGAAGGAGAGGTCCTCCACATGGTCCATCAAGCCCCGCCACTTCCAGGCCTCGATGCCCCAGTTCACCAGCATCAGCACCGCCACCCAGGCCAGCGGCAAGGTGGGTGCGCGTTGCAGGGCCAACGTCCACTCGCCCCACAGGTCGTGCGTACTTTGGTGCCGGGCCAGGCGCAGATACAGGAAACCGCAGGCGGCGATGAACACGCCCCAACGGACCAGGAGCAACGAGCGGCGGTTCACGGCAGGATCGAACGGTGTGAAGGAAGACGATCAAATGTACCCGAGTGGCCTTACCTACTGAGCGGATCATCCTCGGCATCGACCCCGGCACCACGGTGATGGGCTATGCCGTGCTGTTGGAGGAAGGCCCGCGCATCCGGCTGCTGGAGGCCGATGCCATCCGCTTCGACCCCGATCATGATCATACCCTGAAGCTGCGCGCCATCTTCAACGGAACGCTTTCGGTGATCGAAAAGCACAAGCCCGATGAGCTCTCGATCGAGGCGCAGTTCTTCGGGAAGAACGTGCAGAGCATGCTGAAGCTGGGACGGGCCCAGGGCGTGGCCATCGCCGCCGCGCTGCACCGCGAACTGGCCGTCACGGAATACGCGCCGAAGCGGATCAAGCAGAGCATCACGGGCAACGGGAACGCCACCAAGGACCAAGTGGCGGCCATGCTGCTGAGTATCCTGGGCATCAAGGAACTGCCGCGCAGCACGGACGCCACGGATGCAGTGGCCGTGGCCGTGTGCCATCATTTCAGCCGCAACAGCATCACACGCCCTGTGTCCAAAGGCGGGGCTTCACGCGGCTCCAGCGCTTGGAGCAGCTTTTTGCGGAACAACCCGGACCGTGTGAAGTGATCTTCAGGCCTTGCGGATACGCTCGGCCAGCGCTGCCAGCTCCTCCGTGCTCATATTCAGCTTAGGCCGGCTGAACTCCATGTCCGTGGCGCTGTCGATGGGGATGAGGTGAACGTGGGCATGCGGCACCTCGAGGCCGATCACCGTTACACCAACACGGTCGCAGGGCACCACGGCAGCGATCTTCCGCGCCACGCCCTGCGCAAAAGGCATGATGCCTGCCAGCACTTCCGGCGGCAGCTCGAAGAACTTGTCCACCTCCACCTTCGGGATCACCAAGGTGTGCCCGGCCTTGAGCGGGGCGATGTCCAGGAAGGCCAGGAAGCGATCGTCCTCGGCCACCTTATGGCAGGGGATCTCGCCACCGATGATCCGGGTGAAGATGCTGGAGGACATCAACGCGTGATCTCGATGATCTCGAACTGGGTGCTGCCAGCGGGGGTCAGCACTTCGGCCACTTCGCCCACAGCCTTGCCCAACAGGCCTTTGCCGATGGGCGAGCTCACGCTGATCTTGCCCGTCTTGATATCGGACTCGCTTTCGGCCACGAGCGTGAAGTTCTTCTGCGCATCCGTGGTCACATGCCGCACTTTCACGGTGCAATGGATGTACACCTTGCTCGTGTCCATCATCGACGCGTCGATGATGCGGGCATTCGCGAGCACCTCCTCCAACTTGGCGATGCGCGCCTCCAACAGGCCCTGGTCCTCCTTGGCCGCGTGGTATTCGGCATTCTCGCTCAGGTCGCCCTTGTCCCGGGCGTCGGCGATCTGCTGGCTCAAGTGTGGACGCTCCACCGTACGCATGTGATGCAGTTCGTCCTGCAGCTTCTTGAGACCTTCTTCGGTGTAGTACGCCGGGTTGCTCATGATCCATCGCCTTTGGCCTGGCGCAGGCATTGAAACGAACAAGGACCCCATTTCGGAGGCCCTCGTCCAAAGTTAGTTCAGGATGTGGTCAGATGCTCAACCGGATGCCGATCTGGTGCACGCCACTGAACGGATTCGTAGCGCGGTAGCCGTAATCCAAGGCCAGTGTGTTGGCCTTCTCCGGTCCAAAGGGGAAATCGATGCTGAGGCCGGCGCTGGGCCCGGTGAACACCGTTTCGCGCTTGGCATCGTCGGTGATGTCCTTCTCGTACAAGTAACCACCGCGCAGGTGGATCATCTTCTTGAAGGCATATTCCACACCTACCACGAACTGGTCCTTGGTGAAGGAGTTGCTGACGAAGTTGCCGGCCACGGAGAGCTTGTGCAGCTCGCTGATATTGAAATCATAAGCGGCACCGATGTTCATCAGCGAAGGCAGCTCGAAGCGCTCACTCCGCTGCTGGATGGTGAGCTGGTCGCTACCAGCGGACAGCAGGCCCTGGACAGCGAGACCATCACCGCTGAAGCGCATGGGAGGCCCTACGTTCTTCAGTGCGATGCCGAAGTGGATGTTATCCGTGGGACCGGTGACGTAGTGGATGCCCGCATCGAAGCAGAAGCCTGTTGTGCGCACGTTGGCGATGCTCTCGCTGGCCACACGCACCATCAGACCGCCGTAGATGCTGTTGGAGAACTCCTTGGAATACGCCAGGCCCACGTTGCCAGAGCTGGGTCGGAAGGTACCGATGCCCCCGGCAGGCTGATCAACGGAGGTCACGTTCAGTTCGCCATAGGATATGCTGGTGAAACAGAAGCCGAGCACACCGCTCTCACCAAGCTTCTGTCCCAGGCCGCCGGAGTTCACTTGCACTCCGCTGCCCTCGAGCCAGCGGGTGCTGCTGAAGTACACTTCCGTCTTCTTCACCCGGGCCAGGCCGGCCACGTTCCCGAACATGCTCTCCACGCCGCGGAGCGAGGCGGTGTTCGCCAGACCCCAACCCGCGCTACGTGCGAAGGGGTTGATCAAGAGCTGGGTGGCACCCGCGGAACCCGAACGATCGGGGTTACCGGCGAGCACAGAGGTCGCGCTCAGCAGTCCGAGGACTCCGGCGATCAGGTTGCGTCGTACGATCATCTTCTTCATGTCCGTCAAATGCTTGCTCAGAAGTTCTGGAGATCAACAGGGCGGATCACGCCGAACCATTTCAATACCGTTTCGCCCACACCCGGCACTTCGATGTGGCAGATGTACGTGCCACCGGCGATGGGTACGTTGTATTGGTTCTTCAGGTCCCAATCCAGGTACGTGAGGTCGTTGTCCTTGCGGTACTTGCGGATCAGTGCACCGCTTACGGCGTAGATGCTGATCGTGCAGGTACGCGGCAGGTTCGTGAACTTCACGCGGTTGTCCAATCGGCTGGCCTCGTAGCCACTGAAGGCGTAGTACGGGTTCGGCACGATACCGATGTTCTCCAGGCCGTTCACCTGTACGTCGTTGATGCCCGTTTCCGTCTGGGAACCTTCGGTGCTGAACGAGTACAAGGGCAGACCACCATTGCGGGTGATGTCCACACCCGGTGTTGGCTCACCCGGATAGGGCACATAGGTCAGGTAGGGCTTGTTCACGTTCAATCGGATCCGCAGTTCCGTGGGGATCAACCCATCGGCCATGCTACGCAAGGGAGCTCCCCCTGGGAAGAGGGCCGCAGAGCCCACCCATGCACATGCACGCCATACACGCGTACGGTCCGCTGCCTGATCGAGCACGAGACGGTTGTACAAATAATCGCCTTGGTCGTAATGCGGCATCTGCTGGCCATCGGCCCGCATGCGGCGGAGGTTCTTGAACACGTAGATCCAGTGTCCACCGGCCATCAGCGGATCGCCCAGGTTCGTGGCGATCTGATCGGTGGGGTTCCAGATCATATCACGGCCGTTGGAACCTCCCCAGAAGCTGTCCTCGCCAAAGCCCATGTTCAGGCGTTCGCCGGTCTCCAGTTCGATGGCGTAGCCGGGGAACCAGCTCATGCTGTAACCGCTGATCAAATCCCCTTCTGCGGCATTATATCCCGGCGTTCCTAATGTGTCTCCATTCTTGTCTACGCTACGAACCGGACGCAATTTCAACTTGCCCGTGCCACTGGGTGTGGCCAGACTGGGAAGTTCCGTCTCCTCGAACACCACGCAACGCGTCCACTTCGACTTGTCCGAGGTGAAGACGATCTGCACGCTCGGGCTCTCGCTGATCTTGCCACCCAGGATGGTGCTGCGCACGCTGAGCGCTCCTGGTTGGAAGGCCGTATCACCCACCAACGCCCAAGGGGCCCAACCACCACCTGCGAAACGCTCATAGGTCTCACCATCATCAACGCCAGCGTAGTCCTTATAGGTGATGGCATCGTCCACAGCGGTACCGGACCTGATCCAGTTGAAGGCGGTCTCGCCATCCTGGTCGGGGATCGGCGAATACCAAGGGAGAATGGGGTCCGTGCCGTTCGGGCGATACTCGATGAAGTCGGCGAGGGGCTTCGTGTAATCATCGCCGTTCGAATACAGCGTCTGGTCGAGCATGACGGAGATACCCCACTGCGGGATGATCTGCTCGTAGCCTACTTCAATGGACTTATCCGCCCGCACCGTATCGGCCGAGGTGGGGTTGTCCGTACGGTGAACGAGGAACCAATACGCATCGTTCAACTCGTCGTAGGTATTGATGTTGTTCGGATTGGGCAGCGCTGTGGTGTCCTGGAACCACAGTTCGAAGGAGCCCAAGGGCACGTTCAACGGGTCGATCACCTTCACCTTCACCGGGGCACGGCCCTTCACATACGTGATCTGGTCGATGCGATGCGTGGGGCTGGTGGTAACGGCATTCATGCTTTCCTCGGTCATCTCGATCACTAGGCCACCATTGCCCTGGCCTTCGATGCGCGTGATCGTGAACTCATCGCCATACTGCGAATTCTGGATCGTTCCACCGGCCTCCGACGAAGGCGGATGGGGAATGCCCGAGTAGCTGCGGATGCTGCCTGCAGCGCCCTTACGACCCGACTTGTACGGATACGCCTGGCCGGTGAGGGTGGCCGGGTTGTATGGCTCGTAGCTGTTATAGCCGTAAGCCAGAGCGATGTAGTAATAGGTCTTGTAGTTCACCAAGCGTGGGTCGCCGGGAGCGAAGAGGTCCTTGGTCACCCGAAGTGAATGGAACACACCCGTGTCCGGGGCATTCACCATTTCGGTGGGGACGGACAGGTTGATGTCGTCGTTCTGGATCCAGTTCACCAATTGCCCGATCGAATCGGGAAGATCACACACGGCCAGCAGGCGGGCCTTGCTCACATCGCCCAGATCGGACACGCTCACCTCGGCGTCCTTCACCTGATAGATCTGGTAGCCCTGGAAGCGGTAATAGCGGTCGGTCGCTGACTCCGGGATCGTGGGGTCCAACTCCAGGTATTCCTCATTCTCGTTGTTGCTGCCCACCGGATTGGTGAAATAGAGGATCAGCTCCTGGTCCAACTCCTGCACATCGATGTTCGGTGCATCGGGACCATCGAGGATGCGGAAGCAATTGTCGAAGAGCGCCTGGGCCTTGTCATCGGCCGAGCGCATTGATAACACACTTGCATAAGCGCCACCTCCGGTAGCGCGCGCCCACACCACTCCTACAGTGATATTGTTGAAGGCACCGGGTTCCAAGGTGAAGGGACCTGCACTCTCAACAAATCGGCGGTCCGGGTTTGCCTGAACCGTTTCCTGCCAAGGCGCTTGCGGAGTGCAACTGGTACCCCATCCAATGGGATCGCTATCACCTGGGAACATATAGCGGGCAGGGATCGCATTTGGATCGTTCGGAGCGTAGCCTGTGCCTCCGTACGTCTGCGGTGTTCCATCCTTCCAGATGCTGCGCAGGTAGTTGTAATAGTGAATGGCCAGCCCGGGATCATTCACCGAACTGCCGCCATCACGGCTGAAGTAGATGAATGCCTGCATACCAAAGCGCTCGTTATCCGCCACACCATCTCCATAACCGATTCCGATGCCCTTGTAGCCCATGCCATTGTTCTCCACGGCATAGTTGCAATCGGGATAAGGCTCGCTGGTCAGCGGACCCGGATTGTCGATCTGGTCGTAATCCTGGAAGGGCCCTTCGAAGAAGTCGATGCCGATCGCTGGGGGCTGGGGACCGTAGCCGGGGTTGCCATTGCAATCCTCATCGTTGTCGTCCCAGTTGTACACGAACCCCAGACCGCGCTGCACATCGCAACCCGTGAAGTCGTCATCCGCACAACCGAGGTCGGGATCGGCATACTGGCCGAAGTAGGTGTTGGTCAGCGTCTGCGTGCCGCGGTTGATCAGCACGTAGTTGTAGAACGTCATGTTATTCACCTCGTCGTTGGTGCTGAAGGCGAAGCCCTGCGCACGGATCTCCATGCCGATGGGCTGGCCACCCGTCTCGGTGTGCTGGTTGCCTTTGTCGTTGAACACCCACCAGATGTTCTCGTCACCGAACAAGGGCACGGGATCCTCGCGGAACTTGTTCTTGCAGTCGATCACCTGCGCCAGGTCGAATCCGGGATAGTCGCCATCGCTCGGTACGTAATCACCATCGTTGTTGAAGTCGGTGAAGGGAGCGAGGTACGTGTCGTAGCCTTGATCGGAATTGATCGCGGGCCAGTCATAGTAGGAGGTAGGGATCACATAGGGGTCAGGGAATTCCGTGGCCAGATCGCAGTCGGGATCATTCAGGCAGCGGTAGTAGGCCTCATGCTTTTCAGCAGCCGCACGTGTGTTCCGGTAAGCGATGTCATAGCGCACGCACACATCGCTCGTCACCGATGCGTCACCCGTGGTGGTCAAGGGTCCGGGCCAGAAGTCGTTGCCATCGCGATAGCGCACGGCGGCGAGCTTCAGCTGGTTGTCGGGCGAAAGTCCGCCCATCCACAGGCCGCCGGCGAAAATGGCGTTGGCGCCGGAACGGTCCGGTGTCTTGGGCACTTCATAGGCCGGGTTGCCCTCGGCCTTGTTGTACCAAAGCATGCCACCCGTGGTCAGCAGGGCGCGCACGTTGTTGAGGTCGATCTCCGTGGTGTAGGTGGCCGGTGAGCAGGCCGCGGCCTTCGCCGCACCCGCTGCAGCGGCTGGCTTCGGTGCGCTGCTGCGCCCGTGGGCGGAATTCCAATCCCGCGCCTGAAGGCCGGTGGCCACCAGGAACACCGTAATGAGAGCGGCTGTGCGGGAACGAGGGTTGAGGGACATGGCTGTCATGTTGCGTTATCAGAAATCAAAGCGCACACCCAGGCGGATGGTCCGGGGTGCACCAAGATTGTATGGGTTATTCACCTTCACGGCGTAGAGATCGCGGAAGCTCTGCTCGCTCACCTGGTTCTCGATGTTCTGCTGGTATTGCGGAGCCGCTAGGTAACCATCATCATCCTCTGAACCGGTGGCACGATACACCCCGGTGATGTTGCGGGTGTTGAACAGGTTGGTGAGGAGCAGGTACACGTTGATGTTCGCCTTGCGCGCCTTCTTCTCGCCCTGGTCCTCCCCGAAGGTCACAGCGATGTCGCGATAGATCTGCATGTCGGTGTTGAACTGCCATGGCAGGCGCGCACCGTTGATGGAACCGACCAACCGCCCATTGCCGCCACCGTTCACGTTGCCTTCCTGGGTGATCAGGCTGGAGATGCTGTACGGCGTACCGCTACCCAGGATCGTGGTGAAGTTGACACCCGTGTTCTGGAAGAACTGCTTGCCGAAGATCACGGGGCCATTGTAATCCGTGCCGGTACCGTAGCTGAAGTCGGTGTTCACCGTGAAGCGGTGACGCTGATCGAAGTTCAGTGGCGAGATGGTGCGCAGGTTCGGCTGGCCGGAGTTGATCAGCGAGAGGCTGGTGCCGGGGTCAGAACCCGTGCCATCGGCGAACTGCAGGGTGTAGGACGCCGTGAGGCGGATATTGCCCGTGCGACGCAGGTCGTAGGCCAGCGAGAAGCCTTTTACCGTGCCGAAGTCGATGTTGTCGTAGGTCTTGTAGGTGATCGGCCAGGCCTGGGCCACGTTGCGGATCTGGATCTGGTCGCGCAGTTCGCGGTAGAAGGCACTGATCTTCACGGAGGAGGATTTGCTCAACACCTGCTGGAAGCCCAGTTCGTAGTCGATGGTCTTGGTGGGCTTCAGCGCCGGGTTGTTCAGCGTGTTCACCGTGTTCTCGATGTACGCGTACTCGAGCAGGTCCAGGCGGGAGTTGCTCGTGGGACGCTGCGTAAGGATGTCGTAGTGTGCGAAGAACACGGCCTGGTCGCTGATGGGGAAGCTGAAGGCCACGCGGGGCATCACGTTCACCACGGGCTCGTACACCTTGAAGGCGTCCTTGCGGATGCGCGATCCGGGCATGTCGCCACGCTGGTCGGTGTCGTACCCGATCAGGAAGGGCTGGATGCCATCGGCCGCACGAAGCACACTGGGATCGGCCAGCACTTCACCGGCGGCATTGTACCACGTGTTCTCATTGCGGTATCCGATGACGGATGTGGGTGCCTTGGCATTGTCCACATACACCACATAGTCGTCACCGATGTTGCTGGGGCGATTGGAGAGCTGGTTGCGCAGGCCTTCTCCCACCTGGTCGGAACCGGCCGCCTCGCCCGCGGTCCAGGCATTGCGCCAGAGGTATTTGTCCTTCAATTGGTACTGGTTCGCATCGTAGCGGTCCACCCGGACACCTACGTTGAAGATGATGTCGTCGAAGGAGAATTTGTCCATCAGGTATCCGGCCACGTAAATGGGCTGGAAGGGGGCCTGGAGACGGCTGTACAGCGTGTCCTCGCCGACGAGTTTGTTGTCCGTGAAGAACTTCTCGAAGCTCGGCTTGGCCGTCAACTTGTTGCCGAGGTGATCGTAGCCGTAGTAGCTGATCAAGCCGCCGGGTTCGCTGCTCAGGCCGGTGCCCTCGTTGATGAGTTCATCCGCACTGAACATGCTCAGGTCCAGGCTCGAAGGATCTAATGCATCCACGTCGATGAAGTCCGTTCCACCGGGGTTCAGGCCAAGCGACTCGCGCAGGCTGCGATCGAAGTTGGTCTGGTCCAGACCCACCAGCCGATCATAGCTGTAGAAGGGCAGCGTGCCCAGCGGATAGGTGATCGTGGGGTTGTTGAGATCCAGGTTGCGCAGGTGGAAGTTCGTGAGGGCACGGGCGCGGCCCCACAGACCCACCGGGTTGAGGTCATAATTGCGGCTGCTCAGTTGCTCGTATTCAACACCCACGCTCACGGCGTGCTTGCCCACATCGGCCGATCCCGTGGCGCTCACACGGATCTGCTCCTGCTGGAAGGTGCTGTAGTTGTTGCTCAGCACACCGAAGTTGTTCCAGAGGCTGTACACGCTCGGCGGCGTCTGTCCGTTCAGGAGACCGCGGCGCGACTGGATCTCGTCGTAGTTCTCATAGAAGCCGACATAGTTGAATGCTCCTCCACCTGCACCGTACAGCAAGGGGACAGGGAAGGTCTCATCAGGGAACAGGCCGAAGAACTGGTCGGTCACCGTGGCAATGGTGGGGTTCGCATCGCCAGGCGAGAAGGTCACCAGCGTATCGCGGAAACCCGTCTGCTCGAAGCGCTGGCCGGACAACGCATACGTGGGGGCACGGAAGGTCTGGTAACGACCGATGTGACCATAGTCGAACAGGTTGTCCTTGTGCGTCGGGTCCTCCACGTTCTGGTCGCGGCGCGAGTAATCGAGCTGAACGCTGTAGTAGGCGTTCTTGATGCCGGCCTTCTTCTTGGTGCCATCCGCTGCGGTGGTGTTGTCCTCTTCGCGCGAGGAGAACCGCTGGGTGAAGCGCACGAAGCCGCGGTAGCTGAGGTTGCGTACTTGGGTATTGTTCTCAGCGTTCAACAGCGCGTTGTTGCGATCGTATTGCTGATTGCGGCTGTAGTCCAAGGAGCCCCCCACGGTGAGGTTCACGGTGGGCGTTGTGGCGATGTCGAACTTCACGGAGCCTAGATAGCTGCGGCTTCCGGCGTTCTGTCGCATGGGGATCGACTCAATGTCGTCCGCGCGGAGCAGATCGGAATTGTACACCGCGGAGATGTCGCCACCGGTCACCTGCAAGCTCAAGGGGTCCTGCAACAGTGCATCGCGCACTTCGGCTTTCACCCGGCGATCACCACCAGAGAGCGGGCTGTTGTCCAACGCATCGGTCAACTGGCCGCTGAGGAAGAAGCCCAAGAGCGGTTTCACCTTATTGCCCACACTGTCCTTCTTGAAGAAGATGGGACCGCTCAAGCTGGCCTCCACTTGATTGAAGGCGTATTTGTCCAACCCCACCACATCCGTTACGTCGTCGCCCACCTTGAAGCCAGAGGACAAGAGGTCGATGCCGCCAAAGAAGCTGCGACTGGGTCCGCGGGTGGTGATGTTCACCAGACCACCGGTCACGTCGCCGTAGTTCGCAGGCACGCCGCCGGTGATCACCTGGACCTCCTCGATGGCCGCCTTGGGCAGGCCGATGCCCGCGCCTGCCGGCACTTTCACCCCGTCGATATAGTAATACGTGTTCTCTGTACGCGCACCGCGGATGCTCACGCCCCCGCCCGTACCCGCATCGCTGGCACCCGCCACCGTGGTGGCCACCCCGTTCACCGAACGTGCCGGCATCTTGGCGATCTGCTCGCGCGATACCGTGCTTCCACTGGCGCCACCATCCTTGTCGATCAAGGGCACCTTATAGCGAACCACTTCCACCTCCTTCAGTTCCACGCCGCTCGTGAGCTCGGGGTTGATGAAGGTGATCTTATTACTGTTCACCAACACGCCCGACAGCTTCTGCGGCTGGTAGCCCACGAAGCTCACCGTTACATCATACGTACCTGGTTCAATGGGCGTGATGCGGAAGTTGCCGTCGAAGTCGGACGAACCGCTGGCCACACGCGTACCCCGGTTCTCAACGATCACGCTCACGAAAGGGAGCGCTTCCCCGGACTTCTTGTCCTTTACTGTGCCTTGAAGCGTACCGGAACCCACTTGGGCGTTCGCGGAGAACACACTTAACAGTACGAAGGCGACGGCCGACAGATATCGACTCAGCATGAACGGTAGGGGTTGAGTTCTGGACTACGATACAACGAGGGGGCGTAAAGATAGAAAAGTCCCGGATCGGCCAAATAACGGCAAATCCGCGTCCAGCAAGGGTTTCCGAAGAATCGACTTTCGTCGTTGTCGCTTTTGTGATCCATATTGTCCCGGATGTGGGCTTCCACTTGGCGAAATATATCGGACACATTGCGTTGGTCCGGCGGATACGGTCGCCAACACGCCGGCCCATACTACAGGTCCGAACCGTTCAATGCCCACGTGAGAACAGCCGCCGGAAGAAGGAGTCGCGGTGTGGGCCCTGACCACCGCGGTCGGCGCGGCGTTTGTTCGCCTTCATCCGCTTGCGTGCCGCTGGGTCCTGGTTCTTCAGGTGCTGCTTGGCCAGTCGCTTCTCCTCCTTGGCCACTTCCTTCTTGTTCCTGCGCTCCTTCTTGGCCTTGGCCTTTTCCGCCTGTTTCCGCGTGATACCTACGCTGTTGCCGCCTTTGCCATCGGCATCCTGCGCGCTCACCATGCCCGTGCCGCCGGCCAGCAGGCACAGGAGCAATGTCCATCGAAGTAGTGTACGCATGGGCCTAAAGATCGCGTTATCCGGCCAGTTCGCCTTCGCCCCACCCCACGCACCCCGCTACCTTTGACACGGATGAACCGCCTGCTGCCCTTCCTCGCCTTACTGATGCTGTTGCCCGCCTGCCGCAAGGAGGAGCGTACCGGTGTGCCCCCATCCGTGGTGGATTTCACCATCAACATCAACTTCCCCGAATACGCGAACCTTCAGGTGCCCGGCGGATGGGTGTATGTGACCGGTGGCTCCCAAGGCATCCTCATCTATCGGAAGAACCAGGACCAGTTCGTGGCGTTGAACCGCCATTGCCCCTATCAGCCGGAGAACCTCTGCCGCGTGATCGTTGATGATACCCAGGTGCTGGCGCGCGATACCGCCTGTTGCGGCTCGGCGTTCCTCCTCGATGGCGGCGGGGTGGTGAACGGGCCTTCCTCCTTTGGACTGAGCCTCTACAACACCTCGTTCAACGGTACCAACTTGCGGGTATACAATTGACCGCAGGATGCGTTGTTTGCCGCACGCCACAGGCATCAGGCCTTCCCTGTAATGAACAAGCCCCACGCTCCGGGGAGCATGGGGCCTGATACGTGTGGCCACCGGCAGGTGCCGGGCCAATGTGATCAGTAGCGGTAAGCGTCGCTCTTGAAGGGACCTTGCTTGGGCACACCGATGTAGTTGGCCTGCTTGTCGTTCAGTTCCTCGAGTTCCACGCCGATCTTGGCGAGGTGCAGCTTGGCCACCATCTCATCGAGGTGCTTGGGCAGCACGTACACCTTATTCTCGTAGTTCGCGTGGTTCTTCCACAGCTCCAATTGCGCCAAGGTCTGGTTCGTGAAGCTGTTGCTCATCACGAAGCTCGGGTGACCGGTCGCACAGCCGAGGTTCACCAGACGGCCTTCGGCCAGAACGATGACGTCCTTGCCGTTGATGGTGTACTTGTCCACCTGTGGCTTGATCTCCACCTTGCTCTTGCCGTGGGTCTTGTTCAACCACGCCATGTCGATCTCGTTGTCGAAGTGGCCGATGTTGCACACGATGGCCTTGTCCTTCATCGCCTCGAAATGCTCCGAGCGGATGATGTCGCAGTTGCCCGTGGTGGTGATGATGATGTCAGCACGGCCCACGCAGTTGGCCATCTTCTTCACCTCGAAGCCGTCCATGGCCGCCTGCAGTGCGCAGATGGGATCGATCTCGGTGACGATCACACGTGCACCCGCGCCCTTCAGCGAAGCAGCGGTTCCCTTGCCCACATCGCCGTAACCGGCCACCACGGCGACCTTGCCGGCCATCATGATGTCGGTGGCGCGGCGGATGGCGTCCACTGCGCTCTCCTTGCAACCGTATTTGTTGTCGAACTTGCTCTTCGTAACGCTATCGTTCACGTTGATCGCGGGCATCACCAGCGTACCGTTCTTCTCGCGCTCCATCAGGCGGTGTACGCCGGTGGTGGTCTCCTCGCTCAATCCGCGGATGCCCTTCACCAGTTCGGGGAACTTGTCGAACACCATGTTGGTGAGGTCGCCCCCATCATCCAGTATCATGTTCAAGGGCTTGCCACCTTCGAAGGCGAAGATGGTCTGCTCGATGCACCAATCGAATTCGGTCTCGTTCATGCCCTTCCAGGCATACACGGGGATGCCCGCAGCCGCGATGGCCGCGGCGGCATGGTCCTGTGTGCTGAAGATGTTGCAACTGCTCCAGCTCACCTCGGCGCCAAGGGCCTGCAGGGTCTCGATCAACACGGCGGTCTGGATGGTCATGTGCAGGCAACCGGCGATGCGCGCACCGCTTAAGGGCTTTTCCTTGCCGTACTGGTCACGCAGGGCCATCAGCCCCGGCATTTCGGCCTCGGCCAGTTCGATCTCCTTACGGCCCCAGGCCGCCAGGGACATGTCCTTTACCTTGTACTTGAGCTGCTCTTGGGTCTGTGGCATCGTAGTGTTCATGGGGGTGCAAATGTAGGAGATCTGGGGGGATCAGGAGGCGCCCGCCCGCCTGCTGGTGGGGCTTTGGTTATGTTCGCAGCATGGGTGCGGTGCTCGAACATCTGGAGAAGTCAAAAAGTTCGGCCCGAAAGCTCCTGGCCGTGCTCATCGACCCCGACTTCGGGCAGGATGATGCCCGCCTGGAACGCACGGTGCAGAACGCCTGCATGGCCAAGGCCGACCTGATCTTCGTGGGCGGCAGCCTTTTGGTGACCGATGCCTTTGATGACTGCGTGAAGCGTGTGAAGGAACTGAGCGATAGGCCCGTGGTGCTCTTCCCCGGAAGTCCGGCCCAGCTTAGCCGCCATGCCGATGCCGTCCTCTTCCTCAGCCTGATCAGCGGCCGCAATCCCGAATTGCTCATCGGCCACCACGTTACCGCCGCCCCCACCATCAAGGCCATGGGGCTGGAGGCCATTCCCACCGGATACCTGCTGGTGGATGGCGGTGCGCCGACCACTGTGAGCTACGTGAGCCAGACGCTGCCGATCCCGCACGACAAGCCCGGCATCGCCGCCGCCACCGCGCTTGCCGGTGAGATGCTGGGGCTGCGCACCATTTACATGGACACGGGCAGCGGGGCGCGACGACCTGTTCACCCGAACATGGTGACCGCTGTGCGCCAGAACGTGAACTGCCCGATCATCGTGGGGGGTGGGGTCCGTGATGCGCAGACAGCGCGTGCATTATGCGAGGCTGGGGCTGATGTGATCGTGGTGGGCACAGCATTTGAGCAGGATCCGGAACTGATCTTCGCGATGAGCGAGGCGGTGCATGGGTGAAGCGCAGGCGCGTCCTCTCCTATCTTCACCCGTTCCTTATGCGCACCGTCCTCGCCGCCTTTTCACTCGTGCTCTTCGGCGGCTCTTTTGCTCAATCCGACTCCCTCTGGACGGTCTGGAAGAACACTTCGCTGCCCGACAGCGCACGCCTTACGGCCATCAGCGCGCTGTCGTGGAAGGCCGTATTCGAAAAACCCGACAGCGGAATAGCCCTGGCCGAGCAACAGCTGGTGATGGCCATGAGCAGTGGCGACCTGAAGGCGCGGTTCATGGCCTACAACACACTGGCCGTGGGCAACAAGCTGCGCAGCGACCTGCCCGCCGCCCTCGCCTACTTCGAACGCTGCCTGGAGGTGGCCCGACAGATGAACGACCGCGGCCGCATGGCCAACACCTTCAGCAACATGAGCACCGTGTACAAGGAGCTCGGCGATCAGCCCAAGGCCCTGGACCTGCTCCAGCAAAGCCTGGCCATCGACACGGAACTGGGGAACAAGGAGGGATTGGCAGGCACCTACAACAACATCGGCAACATCTACAAGCGCATCGGCGACCACCCAAAGGCCCTGATGAACTACGAAAAGAGCGCGGCCCTGTTCACCGAACTGGACCGCCCCAAAGGACGCGCCGACGCGCTCGTCAGCATCGGCACCATGCACAACGAGCTGGGCGATCGCACCAAGGCGCTGGAGGAATTGATGCTTGCCATCTCCATCTATGAAAAGCTCGGGAGCCGTCTCGATCTGGGTAAGGCCTATAATAACCTTGGGCAGATCCACGGACAAATGAAACGGCATGCCGAAGCCTTCGTGGCGCTGGACAAGGCGCAGACGATCTTCACCGAGCTTGGTAATGAAGCGTCCCTGTGCCGCACGCATTACTACCGCGGCATTGTACTCCTTGATGAAGGGAACGGATCGGCCGCCGTCAAGGCGTGCAGCAAGGGTGCTGAGATCGCCGATCGGCTTGACCTCCTGGCTCAGCGCCTCGAGTGCAGCGATTGCCTCCGCCGCGCATAT
Source organism: Flavobacteriales bacterium (assembly GCA_031411095.1). Lineage (GTDB taxonomy): Bacteria > Bacteroidota > Bacteroidia > Flavobacteriales_F > PHOS-HE28 > PHOS-HE28. The sequence goes on from JANOAK010000021.1 coordinate 58,690, forward strand.
GCCATGACCGGGGATTACCGGAAAGGCTTTCAGTCACAGGACGTGTACATCACCTTGCAGGATTCCATGGACCAGTTGCAGGACAGCAAGGAGGTCACGCGCATCGAGCTCACCCATGCCTTCCAACAGCGGCAGATCGCGGACAGTCTGGAGCAGGTACGGGCGCGCTTCGAACGCGAACTCACCTACCAGACCAACCTCACTCAGGAAAAGAACCGCCGCAACCTGCTATTGCTCGGCGGCGTGGCTGCACTGCTCTTTGCCGGAGGTGTGCTGAACCGCCTGCGCTTCACGCGCCGCGCCAAGGCCGCCATCGAGCATGAGAAGGAACGTAGCGACGAGCTGCTGCATAACATCCTGCCGGAGGAAGTGGCCACCGAATTGAAGGCCAAAGGCCGCGCAGATGCTCGCAGCTTCGCGAACGTCACCGTTCTGTTCACCGACTTCAAGGGCTTCACCATGATGGCCGAGCGGCTCAGCCCCGCAGAACTGGTGGCGGAGATCGATCATTGCTTCAAAGGGCTCGACGCCATCGTGGAGAAGTACCGGGTGGAGAAGATCAAGACCATTGGCGATGCCTACATGGCCGCAGCGGGACTTCCGGACCCCACGCAATGTGGCCCTCGCGAGGCCGTAATGGCCGCATTGGAGATGGTGGACTTCATCGCCGGTCGTCGCACCGAACTCCTCAGCGCCGGCCGACCCGCCTTCGAAATGCGGGTGGGCCTTCACTCAGGCCCCGTGATCGCCGGGATCGTCGGGGTGAAGAAGTTCGCCTACGACATTTGGGGCGACACGGTGAACGTGGCCTCGCGCATGGAAAGCAGCGGCGAGCCAGGACAGGTGAACATCAGCGGCGCCACTTATGCATTGGTGAAGGATGTGCCCGGACTTCGCTTCGAAGCACGCGGCCAGGTGGAGGCGAAGAACAAGGGCGCAATGGAGATGTACTTCGTGCACCGCGGCTGATCACTGCACTAAAAGGCGCTGGGTGGCCGCTCGATCACCAATCGTGAGCTGCACGAAGTACAGGCCACTGGCCAATGGTCGCGGCAGGACCACCGGCACGGTGGCACCATTGATGACAGGACCAAGCGACACGCCGGCCACAAGGCCCCCCAACAGGTCACGGACCTCCAGTGATACGATGCCCTCATCGACGAGACCGCTCGCTGTGATATTCAGCGTTCCATCGGTCGAGGGGTTCGGGAAGATGTTGAACAGGGATGATATCGGCTCATCGCCTTCCAGCTCGAACGTGCGCTGCTGATCACCTGCAAAACCATAGCCGATACGTATGGTGCAGGAAGGGCCGAAGGGACACCAGGAACTTCCGTTATCGAAGCTGCCCTGTACCTGCACGTTGTACGTGCGGCCCCGCTTCAACGGCAGCGTGGCCCAATTGCCCAGCAACAATGAACGTGAGGCTGAAGCGATGTTGCGCGCATATGCAGGTTGGCCCGGGATGTTGGTGAAACGGTAGCGGTACTTGTTGGCACCGGGAACCTCCGTGGCATGGATCACACTGCTTCCCAACACAAGCCCATTCGCGCCGCACGATACCACCGGATCGGGGGTGCTGGTCAAGGCTGTGGGAATACACCCGTTCTCCGTACCGGTCTGCACCCCTTTACGGTAGAGCGAAGCGAAATCCCCGCTCACCGCCGCCACTTCCGAACCGAGGCTCAGCAGCTTCGCATAGCCCAGTTCACGCGCCACACCGAATCCATCACCACCGCTGTCGATCACCTCGAAGTTGAAACACTGATCCGCAGCGATCGCCAGGATGGTCTCCATCAAGGTGCCTGCTTCAGTATAAGCTGGACTTTGGGCGATCGTATTGCCCAATGCGTCCTTGATCCTCCAACTGGTCTCCTCCGGGTTCTCGTCCGTGAGCACCTTCACTTGCACTTGGTAGCTGTCCGCCGTTCCTTTTTCATCGGTCATCGGCACTTGCAGGATGTTCTCCAACGGCCCCTGGTCCGGTTGACCGTTCACGGTGAGGATCCGGAACTCCAGCACGTCACCATCCACCACCCCGTTCACCACGGGCATTACGGGCTGACGCGTCTGTCCCGTTGCGGCCGGGTTAGCCAGCACCCAATTGAAGGTGCTGTTCGTCAGACCGTTCTTCAGGATGTCGATGTCGCAGCTCGTCATCGTTTCACCGCCCACATTCTGGATGCGCAGCACCGGCTGCACCGTCCCGTCACATACGTAGCGCAAGCCCACGTATGATTCGATGCGCGAGTCATACTGGTTCTGCTGGGCAACGGCCATCGTCGCGGAGAGCAGCAGCGGGGAGGTCAGGAGGGAGAGCTTGGTCTTCATGGTTCCAGGGAGTCGAACAAAGGAACTCGATCCCAACCATGACCGCAATACCCCCAATGGGTTATCCGGTCATCCCAAGTAGGTCAGAACCTCACCGTCACCCCACCCAGGACGTTGATCGGCGCTTGCGGATAGTACCCAACGCCGGAGACACGCTCGCCACCGTACCAATAGCTGTAGCTCCAGCCGTTGCTCTCGTACAGCTCGCTGAAGACATTGCGCACCGTGAGGTTGAGGTCGATGCTCTTGGCGCCTTTCACGCCGGTGAGCGACACATTCGCCCGCACGTCGTTCACCCAGTAGGCATCCAGCGAACGCTCCTCGCTGCTCGTGTTGTCCAGGAACTGCTTGCCGACATATTTCATGACCCAGGTGATGTCGGCATGACCACGCGTGGTATTGTTCCACACGCGGTAGCTCGTTTCGCCTCCTGCGATCACGTTCGGCGAGAAGGCGATGTCGGTCTCACCGAGCGCCGAGGCGCGCTGCCCACCGTTGTCGTAGTCATCGGCGTAGTCGGTGAAGTCGCGTATCCGGTTGCGGCTGAAGTTGGCGTTACCGCCGAGCGTGAAACGCGATGCGACCAATGCACGGCCCTGTAGTTCGATGCCCTGCCGATAACTGTTCGGAACGTTGGTGCGCGTGTACAGGCCTACATCGTTGAGCCTGCCTGTGGCAACAAGCTGATCCTCATACACCATGTTGTAGAGGCCGACCGAAAAGATGCTGCGTGAGGTGCGCCGCTCGATCCCCAGCTCGGCGTCGTACACCGTCTCGGCCTTCGGCCGGTTACCGGGTGCAGCGTTCACGAGATCATCGCGCCCGGGCTCCCTGTTGCCCACGGCGAACGATGCATAGGCGCGCTGCCCATGACCGGGACGCCATTGCAGGCCCAGTTTCGGGTTGAAGAAGGTCAGGCTGGCCCGCTGCCGCCCCAGCGTCAATTGCTGTACGAAGCCATCGTAGTCATAGCGCACACCGCGGACCTGGGCTTCCGCAATGAGATCCAACTTCTCATGGGCATGATGCAGGGCCTTGATGAAGGCATTGCCCTCCGCCTTCCTCGCCGCGTTCGAATAGTACTCGTAAGGAAGTATGGGCACGGGATATCCACCCGTCCATAGCACCTGGCCGAAGTGTCGCCCTTCGTACTGCATGGCATTGCCGCCGAGCGTGAGATCCGTCCTCCCCTGCTTGTGGCGGATCGCCAGGTTCATACCGTTCATCGTGTTGTCCAGCCAGCGCCTGCGGATCAATGCGGTGGGGTCAAGCTCCAGCGATCCGCTGTCCGGCTGTGGTGGTGTGATACCATAGTCCGTAATGACCTCGGCGGGTTTGAACTCCTCGTAGAAGCCGCGTCCATCCACACGGAACAACGTGATGTTCACATCCGTGCGCTTGCCCAGCTGTTGATCGAACAGCAACTGGTAATGCGTCTGGGTGTAATCGTCAACCTGATCAGCATACGTGAACTCGTTCCAGGTGCGGTTGGTGTCCAGCACCTCCTTCGGTACCCCGTTCCACGCTTGGTAGGTGACCTCGTGCCCGCTGAAGGTGATGAACCGTAGGGATCGTCCCTTCCCGATCCATGCACCTTGCAGGAAATAGCTCTTCAGCTTCGCGCTCGCCCGATCGATGTAACCGTCGCTTGAAATGGACGAGATGCGGCCATCGAAGGAGAAGTGGCCTGCCTCGGCCTTTGAGCCGGGGTTGATCAAACCGGTCCCAAGGCTCGCGGTGTAGCGCTGTGTGCCGTATGAACCCCCAAAGACGCTCACGCTGGCGTTGGGTTCCTTGTTCACCTTCGTGGTGCGCACATTGATGCTCGCGCCGAACGCACCCGGACCGTTCGTGCTGCTGCCCACGCCGCGTTGCACTTCAATGTCCTCCGTGCTCGTTGCCAGGTCCGGCAGGTCCACCCAGTACACGGCCTGACTTTCGGCATCGTTCAGCGGCACACCGTTTATCGTTACGTTGATCCGGGTCGCATCGCTTCCGCGGATGCGGATGCCGGTGTAGCCGAAGCCCGTGCCCGCATCGGTCGTGGTGACTACGCTTGGCAGTTGATCCAGCAGCAGGGGCATGTCCACACCCGTGTTGATCCTATGCAACTGCTCGCGCGTCACCGTGTTCTGCGCGAACGGCGACCGATCTCCAGCCCGCAATGCGCTCACCTCCACCGCGCGCAGGTGATGGGTATCCGCGCGCAGTTGCAGCTCGATCGGTGTTCCGCCGGAGGTCACGTTGATGGACGTATCGAGTGTTGTGTATCCGACGCATGTCACGCGCATGTGTTGAAGACCTTCCGCCATGCCCTTCAGTTCGAACACACCCTGCTCATTGGCGCGTGTGCCGTAGCCGAGGTCTCCCACGCTGACCGATGCGAAGGGAATGCCCTGGCCATCATCGCCCGTAACGGTTCCGGTGATCTGTGCTTGCGCGACAATGCCAGTGCAAGCCAGCACGCTCATTGCTCCCAACCAGGTTCTTATGGTCATGTCCTCCGTGTTCAACGTCCGCGCGGAGGTGATCACCCGTGTGATCCATGTTCCCTTGGCGGCATTACCCGCCCAGGTTCATTGGGTATGATCTCAGCTCCGATCAGTCGGAGCACCCCGTTGCAAGACGGGGCAAAGCTAGGAACAACTGAGGCCATACCGCTAACTTCGGATCCAGCGCGGCCCCCTTCCGCTTTTACACGCTCATGAGGTTCATCACCGCCTTCGCTGCTCTGCAGGCCGCAGCCGCACAGGCGCAATGGGATGGCACCGCCTCCCCGCATCGCTTGCGCCTCAACCTGTGGGCGGACACCATGATGGTGAATGCCGTGGACATGGCCCATTGCCATGATGGCCGGATGTTCATCGTGGAGCGCCATGGATCGATCCGCATCGTCACGGATAGTGGGACGGTGCTTGGAACGCCCTTCCTCAGCGTCAACAACCTTGTCTATTCCACAGCAGGCGAATCGGGTTTGCTGGGCATGACCTTCGATCCGGACTTTGCGAACAATGGCTTCTTCTACGTGAACTACACCGGCCTTCCGGGTCCTGGCACCACCCGCATCGCCCGGTATTCGGTGAGCGCCGATCCGAACATCGCCCAGGCCGCCAGTGGCCACATCATTTACAGCTGGCCCCAACCGTATAACAACCACAACGGCGGCGACCTTGACTTCGGCCCGGATGGCAACCTGTGGTTCCCCTTGGGTGATGGCGGTGGCTCAGGCGATCCGCAGAACCACGCACAGGACCTCCGCGATCCGTTGGGAGACCTGGTGCGCATCCATCCCGAGAGCGACAGCACGTATTCGATCCCACTGGACAACCCCTATGTGAATACGAACAACGACACGCTGCCGGAGATCTATGCCAGCGGCTTCCGCAATCCGTTCCGCTTCGGCTTCGACCGGCTCACCGGCGATATTTGGATCGGGGATGTAGGACAGGGCACTTGGGAGGAAGTGGACGTCATTCCAGCCGGAATTCCGGGGGGACAGAACTTCGGATGGCGCTGTCGCGAGGGCATTTCGCCCTTCAACACCACCGGCTGTCAACCTGCCGCCTTCTATGATCCGCCGATCAAGGTCCATCCCAATACGCCGTGGTGCGCCATCATCGGCGGTCGTGTGTACCGGGGCAACGAGATCCCGTGGCTCTACGGCCGGTATGTGTACACCGACTACTGCCTCGGTCAATTGCACACGCTGGAGCCCGATGGATCCGGCGGTTGGTCGCACGACTCCCTGCTCGTCTCCGGCAACCCCGGGCTAACGTTCATCGCGGAGGACAGCGCCGGCACGCTGTTCACGGCGGACAGGATCCTTGGGAAGTTGTATCGCATTGAGGATGCCTGCCCCTATGATGCGCTGGTGATCACGGAGAACGGAGCATCACTCGATGCGCCTGATGGCCTTGCTTGGCAATGGTACCTGGACGATGTCGCCATTGAGGGGGCGAACGGGCCATCCTTCGAACCGCCGATCACCGGCGACTACCACGCCGTGGTGCTGCTGGACTCCACCTGTGCGCTGACATCGAACACGATCACCTTCATTTCCACGGCGGCCAGTGTTGTGCCGCGCGAACTGTTCCATGTGGCGCCAGTTCCCGCGAACGATCAGCTGGCCGTGAACTGGCCATCATCCATCGGCGTGGCCGCTCTTCAACTCGTTGATGCACTGGGAACCGTACGCGCCGATCAACCGGTCTCAGGTAGCAGTGCCGTTCTCTCCACCGGGCGCATACCGGCCGGAAGTCACGTGCTGATGATCTCGGACCGCGATGGCCACGTGCTGTTCCGCCAGCCGATCGTGGTGGCGCACTGAGCCAGGCCTTGGACCAGCCGTTCACCCTTCCGAACACATCTTCGCCGGATCCACCCATTTGTCGAAGTCATCGGCGCTTACGTAGCCCAGCGACAATGCCGCGGCCTTCAGCGTGGTGCCTTCCTTATGCGCCTTCTTCGCGATCTCCGCGCTCTTGTAATAGCCGATGTGCGTGTTGAGGCTGGTCACCAGCATCAGCGAATTCTCCAGGTGGCGCTGGATGGTGGGCTTGTTCGGCTCGATGCCCTCGGCGCACTTATCGTTGAAGCTCACGCAGGCATCACCCAGGAGACGGGCGCTCTGCAGCACATTGGCGGCGATCAATGGCTTGAACACGTTCAGCTCGAAGTGGCCCTGCATGCCACCCACGCTCACGGCCATGTCGTTGCCGATGACCTGCGCGCATACCATCGTCAGCGCTTCGGGCTGGGTGGGGTTCACCTTGCCGGGCATGATCGATGAGCCCGGTTCGTTGTCCGGAATGATCAACTCGCCGATGCCGCTGCGCGGGCCGCTGCTAAGCACACGGATGTCGTTGCCGATCTTCATCAGCGACACGGCGATCCGCTTCAGTGCCCCGCTCAGTTCCACCATGGCATCGTGCGCGGCCAGTGCCTCGAACTTGTTCGGTGCCGTGATGAAGGGCAGCCCGGTCAATTCCGCGATCTTCTTCGCCACGAGCACACTGTAGCCTTTCGGCGCGTTGAGGCCCGTGCCCACCGCCGTTCCACCGAGTGCCAGTTCGCGCACCATCTCCAACGCATTGTTCACCGCGCGCATGCCGTTGTCCAGCTGCTGCACATAGCCGCTGAACTCCTGGCCGAGCGTGAGCGGCGTGGCGTCCATGAAGTGCGTGCGACCGGTCTTCACAATGCTGTCGAAGGTCTTGCTCTTGGCGGCCAGCGTGTCGCGGAGCTTCTTCACGCCCGGCAACGTCACCTCCACTGTGAGCTTGTAGGCCGCGATGTGCATGGCCGTGGGATAGGTGTCGTTGCTGCTCTGGCTCTTGTTCACGTCGTCGTTCGGGTTGAGCACCTTCTGCTCGTCCGTGAGCTTGCCGCCGCTGAGCACGTGCGCGCGGTAGGCCACCACCTCGTTCACGTTCATGTTGCTCTGTGTGCCGCTGCCCGTCTGCCAGATCACCAGCGGGAACTGGTCATCGAGCATGCCCGTGAGGATCTCGTCGCACACCTTGCCGATGAGGTCGCACTTTTCCTGCGGAAGCTTGCCGAGTTCCAGGTTGGTGAGGGCGGCGGCCTTCTTCAGGTAGGCGAAGGCATGCACGATCTCGCGTGGCATGCTGCCCGGCGGGCCGATCTTGAAGTTGTTGCGGCTGCGCTCCGTCTGCGCGCCCCAGTATTTGTCAGCGGGCACCTTCACCTCGCCCATCGTATCCTTTTCTATCCGGTATTCCATGTTATTGCGTGGTTGGGGTCGGAAATTTCCGACCCGTACATGTCATCCAAAATGGCCGGCCTCTATACCTTCTGGCTTTGTCCTTGTTGCATCAGAAAGGCTTTCAGGAAGCCGTCGATCTCGCCGTTCAGCACATCGTCGGTGCTGCTGGTCTCGTGGCCGGTGCGCACGTCCTTCACCAGCTTGTACGGCTGCAGCACGTAGTTGCGGATCTGGCTGCCCCACTCGATCTTCTTCTTGCCCGCCTCGATCTCCGTGCGTTTGCTGCGGCGCTTCTCCAATTCCGCCTCGTACAGCTGGCTCTTCAGCAGCTGCAACGCCTTGGTCTTGTTGTCCAGCTGGCTGCGTGTTTCGGTGTTCTCGATGATGATGCCGCTGGGCCCGTGGCGCAGGCGCACACCCGTTTCCACCTTGTTCACGTTCTGGCCACCGGCGCCACCGCTGCGGAATGTGTCCCACGTGATGTCCGCAGGGTTGATGTCGATCTCGATCGTCTCGTCCACCAGCGGGTACACGTAGACGCTCACGAAGCTCGTGTGGCGGCGCGCGTTGCTGTCGAAGGGGCTGATGCGCACCAGGCGATGCACGCCGTTCTCGCTCTTGAGCATGCCGTACGCGAAGTCGCCATTGACCTCCATGGTGGCCTGCTTGATGCCCGCGCCTTCACCGTCCTGGTAGTCGAGCACTTTCACTTCGTAGCCGTTCTTGCTGGCCCACATGCGGTACATCCGCAGGAGCATCAGGGCCCAGTCGCAGCTTTCGGTACCGCCCGCACCACTGCTGATCTGCACCACGGCGCTCAACGGATCCTCCTCGGCGCTGAGCATGTTCTTGAACTCGAGCTCCTCCAGCGCATCGCTGGCCTTCTTGAACTGCGCATCCATCTCCTCCTCGCTCACGTCCTTGGCCTTGAAGAAGTCGAAGGTCACCTCGGTATCGTCCACTTCGCGCTTCACGCTCTCGTAGAGGCCGACCCAGCGTTTCAGTTCGCGGATCTTCTTCATCACCACCTGGGCCTTCTTCTGGTCGTTCCAGAAGTCGGGGTCGTGGGTGTACTTCTCCTCCTCCAGGATCTGCCCGCGCTTCTCCTCCACATCCAGGTAGCCTTTGAGGGCTTCGAGGCGCGTCTGGAGGTCGAGGATCTTGTCTATCGTGATCATGGGCTACTGAAAGTCCGCCTTCGCCTGATCGCTGCTGCGGACGGAACTCCGGGGTTCAGCCAAGGGCTTCGGCGGACGAGGCGCGAAAGTACAGGTCAGTCGGCCTTCATGGCGGCTTCGATCAACTCCCCTTCAAAACCGCGCCCCATCAGGTACTGCTTCACCCTTTGCTCTTTCTCCCACAGGTTGCGGCCCTTGACCTTCGCACGCTGCTTTTCCACGGCGGTGGCCAGGAAGGCGATGTACTCGTCATCGTCGATGGCCGCATGGGCCTTGGTGATGCAAGGAGCCGATACCTTCTTGAAGGTCAAGGCTTGGCGGATCTTCACCCAGCCCCAGCCCTTCTGCCGGAACTTGCTCACGGCAAAGTGCTCGGCAAAGCGTTGCTCGTTCAGGTACCCGTCCACGATCATCTGGCCGATGATCTGTTCCACCTCCTCGCGGTGCAGGCCCCAGTCGTAGATCTTGTCGCGCAGCTCCTGGTGGCAGCGCTCCTGCATGGCGCAGTAGCGGCGGGCTTTTTCAAGGTGGTTCGGAGCGGACGGCGGCCCTGGCATGGCGCGAAGATGGGGCCGGGGGAATACTTCTGACCTGTATACGTATCGTCACTGATAGGCCATTGTATTGGCCACGGCTCACACATGGGTACCGGTTTTCAGTTACCTTGGGGTAGACAAACACCCCAATGCCATGCGAACGCTCCTGCTCCTGGTCATGTTGACCGCGGTTGGTAAGATGGATGCCTCACGGATGGTCGTGGTGATCACCACCACCGACCGTATCGTGGTGGACCACATGCGGAGAGTGGACGCGAATACGGACAATTGGATCCGTTACCGAAGTCAAGTGCAGGTGGAAGCGCGGATCACCTGGCATGCGGTGGGCGGCAAAGCCCCCTACAGGTTGTTGGACCAGCACTGCGAGGACCTGGGCATCATCAGCATTACCGTGATGGATGCCCGCGGGGAGATCGCGACCGCCAAGAGCGTGATCAGGGAGATCCGTCTCACACAGCTGGATGATCGCCTGCAGCCAGCCACACCGCAGGCCGCTTGCCACACCGCGACCAGCCTGGTCGATCAGGAAAGTGCGGCCCTCAAGGCACGGCTGGACGCGGCAAAGCGCGAGCGTATGCGGGATCAGCGTGTACGGCGCGAGCGAAGCACCATTGATCGAAGAATTGGCACTGCTGACCGGATCGACGTTGATAGAGGCCCCGTGGAACGCGGTCGCCGGACGGCCGTGGTGGAGCGTACGATGATCCGGTAGCGGAAGGAATTAAAGATCGCTTCGCGGCCACAAGGGTCAGAGATGCTTTGGGGCCGCTCGCGAAATCGTCTAACCGCTTCTGCGAGGCGCCAACCAGTAAAGACCGGTTCTGGCGCCGAAGCGGTCTTTGATCCGGGAGGGAGGAATTAAAGATCGCTTCGCCCGACGCGTTGGGTTCGCGAAACGGGAAGATCAAAGATCGCTTCGCCCTAGGGCGGGCTCGCGAATCGGGTGGATCAAAGATCGCTTCGCCAGATCCCGGATGGCCGGGTCCTGCCCCGACACATCGGGGCCCGGCCTCCGGGATGGGCTCGCGAACTCAGAGGGGCACTTCCTTGCCTGCGCTGTCCTGGATCGTGTAATCCAGGTACTGGTGGCTGCCTTCGCCGAGGACCTTCACGCTCTTCTTCCAACGCCACCACCACTGCATGCGGATGCTCGGGAAGCCCTTGGTGAAGTAGGCGGCCAGGAAGGGATGTACCTTCAGCGTGATGCCGCTCATGTTCTTCTCGCCGAGCAGGTAGTTCAGGGCGTTCTCGATCTCGTCGATGATGAGCACGGGGGCACTCACCTCGCCAGTGCCGCCGCAGGTGGGGCAGCTTTCGCTGGTGTCGATCTCCGTTTCGGGACGTACACGCTGGCGCGTCATTTCGATCACCCCGAAACGTGAAGGCGGCAGCACGTTGTGCTTGGCCTTGTCGTCCTCCATGGCGTCCTTCAACACCTTGTGCAGCTGCCGGCGGTTCTCGGGCTCGTACAGGTCGATGAAGTCCACACAGATGATGCCCCCCATGTCGCGCAGGCGCAGCAAGCGGGCGATCTCCTTGGCGGCTTCGATGTTGGTGTCGAAGGCGTTCCGCTCCTGGTCGTGGTTGCCGCCCTTACGACCGCCGCTGTTCACGTCGATCACGTGCATGGCCTCGGTCTTCTCGATGATCAGGTAGGCGCCGCTGGGCAGCATCACCTGCTTGCCGAAGGCCTGCTTGATCTGCTTGTTCACGAAGAAGTTATCGAAGATGTCGACCTTCCCCGTGTAGAGCTTCACGATGTTCTTCTTCTCCGGTGCGACCTTCTCGAGCGTCTCTCGCACTTCCTCATACACCACCTGGTTGTCCACGTGGATGTTGGTGAAGTCCTTGTTCAGCACATCGCGCAGCACGGCGTTGGTGCGGTCGATCTCCCCGAGCAGCTTCTTGGGCGGAATGCCGCTCTTCATGTTGCGGAACATCACGTCCCACCGGCCGAGCAGCGTCTTCAGGTCGGTCTCGAGGTCCTCCGCCTTCTTGCCTTCGACGTTGGTGCGCATGATCATGCCGAAGTTCTTCGGGCGGATCGAGTGCATGAGCTCCTTCAGCCGCTTGCGCTCCGTTTCGTCGGTGATGCGGCTGCTGATGCTGACCTTGTTGATGAAGGGCACGAGCACCATGTATCGGCCCGCCAACGTGACCTCGGCGGTGAGGCGCGGGCCCTTGGTGCTGATGGGCTCCTTGGCGATCTGCACGAGCACGGTCTGGCTGGCGCTGAGCACATCGGCCAGCTTGCCTTCCTTCTCGATGTCCGGCTCCAGCTTCCACTCGTCGAGCAAGGACGTGGTGATGTTGCCCTGCACCGCGGCCTTGGTGAACTTGAAGGCGTTGCGGTACTGCGGCCCGAGGTCGAAGTAGTGCAGGAAGGCATCCCGCTCGTGGCCCACGTCCACGAATGCGGCATTGAGGCCCGGGGCCACCTTGCGGATCTTCGCCAGGTGGATGTCGCCCACGGCGAAGCCCTTGTCCGTCTTTTCGCGGTGCAGTTCCATGAGGAGCCGGTCGCGCAAGACGGCGATGGCCACCTCGCCCCCTTGGGAGCGGATGATGAGGTCTACGCTCACTTCAGCGTGATGTGGGAACGTACGGAACGGTCCATGTGGGTGTGCGACATCGCGGCCCCACCCCGATCAGGGGTGCAGGGCCAAGCCGCTCAAAGGGCTCCGCTTAGCGGACGCGCTTCTTGTGACGGTTCTTACGAAGGCGCTTCTTGCGCTTGTGGGTGGCCATCTTGTGGCGCTTCCGCTTCTTACCGCAGGGCATGTGCTTACTTGATTTTCGTTCGAATGTCCGTGATCAGCCGATCGGCCCCGTTCAAGCGGGCCGTGTCCGTCACCAATGTCTTATAGGTCTCCAGGGCCGCAATGGCCTTGTCGTTGCTGTCCAATGTGGCGTAGGCCTGTCCCAGGAACGCGTAGGCATCGGGATAGCCCTTGCCATCCAGCGCGATCACCTTCTTGAAGCGCTCCATCGCCTTGTCGTACTGCCCGGTCTGCCAGCTGAAGAGGCCGAGGTGGTATTGCGCCTCGATGTTCTTCGGCTCTTTCTCGGCCAGTTCGCGCAGTTTCAGGATGGTCTGCATGGGCGGCGCGCCGCTGTTCAGTTCCACGAGGATGGCGTTCACGTTCGGGTCGCTGCTCATGGGACCTTCAGGCGGGGCTGAGGCGTCCTCCGCGTGGGGGGTGCTGCCACTGTTAGGGTCCTCGCTCACACGGCCACCCGCCTCGGGCATTTCCGCATCCGCCTTTGCAGCAGGGGTGCGTGGAGCCAGCGCCAGCAGCAGCGTCACCGCCACCGCCCCGCCGATCATCGCCCAATGCCTGCCTTGCAATGCCATTATTTCTTCACCGTGCTGTTCTTCACCTTGTCCACGAACACGTCGGCCGGCTTGAAGGATGGCACGTCGTGCGCTGGAATGATGATGGTGGTGTTCTGTGCGAGGAGGCGACCCGTCTTCTGGGCCCGGTGCTTGCGCAGGAAGCTGCCGAAGCCGCGCAGATGCACGTCCTCGCCCGCCTCCAGGTTGTTCTTCACCTCATCCATGAACGCCTCGATCGCCACCAGGACGATGCCGCGCTCTATACCCGTACGCTTGCTGATATTGCCGACCAGTTCCGCCTTCGTCATGGACTCTCTTTCTTTTTTGGGGCTGCGAAGATAGCCTTCCGATCGATCCCCGCAACCCATCTTTGGGCCTGTATGTCAAGAAGTTCGTTCGGAGCGGACCATGGATGAACACGGGGAATGGACTTACTGGGCGCCAGGGCGCCTTTTTGAACCGCAGATGGATCGGGATGGACGCAGATGAACGCAGATGAATATGGGGGGCGGGGCAGGCTGGGCGCCGGGGCGCCTTTTTTGACCACAGGTGGACGCTGAGAGGATTGAACCACGGATGGACACGGATGAACACGGATAAATAGGCTGCTGGGCGCCGGGGCGCCTTTTTTTACCACGGATGGACACAGATGAACACGGATCAGGGGGATGAAAGGGACGATGGGTGAAAAGGACAAGGGTTCAGGCGGCAAGCCGAGCTGGTTCTCGGCAGCGCTGCTTCCGTGGTATAGGGCGCATGCTCGCGCCCTTCCATGGCGAAGCACCCGCGACCCCTACCGCATCTGGCTCAGCGAGGTGATCCTGCAGCAGACCCGCGTGGACCAAGGCCTGGCCTACTGGGAACGGTTCGTGAAGCGCTACCCCTCGGTCGCCGATCTGGCCAAGGCCCATGAGGATGACGTGCTGAAGCTCTGGCAAGGGCTCGGCTACTACAGCCGCGCCCGCAACCTGCTCACCGCGGCCAGGCAGGTGGTGGAAGACCATGGCGGATCCTTTCCCACCACCCACGCTGACCTGCTGACCCTCAAGGGCGTAGGCGACTACACCGCTTCGGCCATCGCCTCCATCTGCTTCGATCGGCCCGATGCGGTACTGGACGGAAACGTATACCGTGTGCTGGCCAGGGTCTTCGGAAGCGATACCCCGATCGATTCAACCGCAGGCAGGAAACAGTTCCGCACATTGGCCCAGCACCTGATCGACCCGAAGCATCCCGGCGACCATAACCAGGCCGTGATGGAACTCGGGGCCACGGTGTGCACACCGAAGAACTACACCTGCATGCTGTGCCCGTTGCAGCCCAAATGCATCGCGTTCTCAACCGGCCGCATCGATGTGCTGCCGGTGAAAGAAGGTGTGACCAGGACCCGCGACCGCTTCTTCAACTATCTGCATATCCGCCATCCGAAAGCGTCATCGCCCCGATCCATCGGGGGCCTGTACGTTCATCAGCGCGGGCCGAAGGACATCTGGCAGGGACTCTTTGAACTGCCCCTGATCGAGAGTGCCAAGCCGGTGAACAAGCGTCAGCTTCAAACGGAATTGGAGGGCGCACATGGCCCGGGATGGACGGTGCTCTCAAAAGGCGAGGAGGTTAGACACGTGCTCAGCCACCAGATCATACGCGCTGTATTCTGGGAAGTGGTGGCACCGAAGGACTTCCACTTCCCGCCGAATTGGAAGCTCGTGACATACAGCACGCTGAAGACCTTGGCGGTGCCGCGGTTGATCGAGCGGTGGGTCGAAGGAACCGGTGCCTGACGCCGGTGGCGCTATCTTCGTTCTTCCATTTGATCGAACATGAGCGGCGTCAACAAAGTGATCCTGATCGGCAACCTCGGTGCCGACCCTGAAATTCGGCACCTCCAGAACGGTGTCAGCGTGGCCAACTTCCGCATCGCCACAAGCGAAACGTACAAGGACAAGAACACCGGAGAGAAGCGCGAGCAGACCGAGTGGCACAGCATCGTGGCCTGGCGCGGGCTGGCCGAGATCACCGAGAAGTACTTGAAGAAAGGAAGCAAGGTCTACGTGGAAGGCAAGTTGCGCACCCGGAAGTGGGAGAAGGACGGCATCGACCGCTACACCACCGAGATCATGGCCGATGAGATGACCCTTCTTGACCGACCCAGTGGTGATCGGCAGGCCGCAGGTCCCGGCGAAGTCGGGACGCAGGCCGCAGGTGCCGGCGAAGTCGGGAGGCACGCGCAAGCACGACCCGCTAGCGCACCGGCATCTGGTGCGGGCGAGGAACTCGACGACCTGCCCTTCTGATCATCCCACGTCCTTTCCACCTCGCAGCACACGATCACGCGATCGCGACCTGATGCATATACCCCCCCTGCTCGAGCTCATCACGCCCGACCCGGTCACCTACGCGGCCATTCTGGTGATCATCGGGTTGCTCGTCGTGAGCGCTTGCATGAGCGCAAGCGAGGTGGCCCTGTTCTCCCTTACGCCCACCCAACTGCGCGACCTGAAGGAGCGCGGGGGGGCAAGCGGGGTGCGGGTGATGGACCTGCTGGCCAAGCCCAGGCGCCTGCTCGCTACGATCCTTGTGCTCAACAACTTCGCCCTCGTGGGCATCACCGTGCTCTCCACCTTGGTGATGACGGGCCTGTTCGACTTCAAGCACATGCCCGATTACCTGGTGTTCGTCATCCAGGTGCTGGCCGTCACCTTCATCATGCTGCTCTTCGGCGAAGTGATCCCGAAGGTGTACGCCACCAGTCACGCCATGAGCGTTGCCCAGTTCATGAGCCGTCCGCTCATCACGCTGCGCACGCTGGCCTCCCCCATCAACGAAGCGTTGATCCGCAGCACCTCCTTCATCGAGAAGCGCTACCGCAAGCGCGGCCCACAGAGCATCGGTGCCGATGCATTGGGGCATGCGCTTGAACTGACCAAGGACGCCAGCACCACGGCGGAGGAACAACGCATCTTGCGCGGCATCGTGAAGTTCGGCGGCATTGAAGTGCGCCAGGTGATGCGGCCGCGTACCGAAGTGGTGGCGTTCAAACGGGAGCTCACCTTTCCGCAACTGCTCATCGCCATCGTGGAAAGCGGCTTTTCGCGCGTGCCCATCTACGAGGACACGATGGACCGTGTGGTGGGTGTGCTGAACATCAAGGATGTGCTGCCGCACCTCGACAAGACCGAGCTGGATTGGCTTACGCTGCTGCGCGAACCGTATTTCATCCCGGAGAACAAGAAGCTGGGCGACCTGCTAAAGGAGTTCCAGAGCAAGAAGGTGCACCTGGCCGTTGTGGTGGATGAGTACGGCGGTACCAGCGGGATCGTCACCCTGGAGGATGTGATCGAGGAGATCGTGGGAGACATCACCGACGAGTTCGATGAGGAGGACCTGGTGTACAGCAAGCTGGACGACCGCACGTGGGTGTTCGAGGGCAAGACCTCGCTGAACGACCTGTACCGTGTAATGGGTATTGACGGAAAGCTTTTCGAGGACAATAAGGGCGACAGCGGAACGGTGGGTGGCTTCATCCTGGAGCTCACCGGGCGGATCCCACAGAAGGGGGAACAGGTCGCGCTGCACAACTTCCTCTTCACCATCGAAAGTGCCGATAACAAGCGCGTGCGCCGGGTGAAAGTGATGGTGCGCGATGAACACCCGAAGGGATGATGGAGCTCAAGCGCAGTTGGCAGCGGCAGTTGGCAGTTGGCAGCCTGCAGGTCCCGGCGAAGTCGGGAAGCAGTTGGCAGGCCGCAGGTCCCGGCGAAGTCGGGACGCAGATGGCATGCACCGCTGCTTTACTGGCACTTGTTGTTCTGCTCGCTTCATGCGGCGATGATGCCGTTCCCAAACCCCGCGGCTATCTGCGTCTCGACCTGCCGGACACCACCTATGCCGCATGGCATGGCGAATGTCCATTCAGCGCCGAGGTGCCGGGCTATGCCATGATGGTGGACAAGCCGCGTGCTGCATCAGCTGCCACGGACACCGCGTGCTGGACCACGATGCGTTTCAGAGGGCAGCATGCCGATGTGTTCATGACCTATCGCCGGATCGATGGCGATCTGGCCCAGCTCATCGACGACGCGCACACCTTCAAGGACAAGCACGAAGCAAAGGCGGCCCGCATCCGGACCGAGCGAATCCTGCGCAGCAAGGATCGTGTGTTCGGCACCTACTTCGATGTGGATGGCGATGTGGCCAGTCCGGCAGTGTTCTACCTGACGGACAGCACCACACACTTCCTGTACGCCTCGCTCTACTTCGACGCCCGGCCGAACGCCGATTCGCTTTCTCCGGTGACCGACCGGATCCGCGCCGATCTGCGGCATTTCGCCCGAACGCTCACCTGGAACTGATCCGCCCGGTGCGGTGCAATACCGCGAGCAGTGTGCTGAGCAACAGCAGCGCGCCGAACTGGTGCAGCACCCCCAGCACGATGTTCAACTGCGTGATGAGGGTGAGCACACCCAGCGCGAACTGTACGATAACGGCCACCAGAAGCCAGGGCCACGCACCGCTCAGCGATGGTTCGCGCCGGAAGTGCACGGCATAACCCACGAAGGCCGCGGCCACCAGCCAGGCCAGGTTCCGGTGGATGAACTGCACGCCTTCCTTGTGCGCAATGAGGTCCATCAGGGTGCCCGTATAGGCCATGGCCTGTTCGCTCAGGAATCGTCCGTTCATCAGTGGCCAAGTGTTCGCCACGTGGCCTGCATCCAGTCCTGCCGTGAACGCGCCGTAGATCACCTGCATCAACAACAACACCAGCAATGCCCGCGCCCATTTCCCCGGTGATGATCCGTCACTTACGAATGCACGTCTCCCCCGCTTTATGTCGAACACCGTCCACAGCACCAGCGAGAACACACTGAACGCAGCACAGAGGTGGATCGCCAGCCGGTAGTGGCTCACATCCACGTTCTTCTCCAATCCGCTGACCACCATGAACCATCCGAGGGCGCCAACCAGGCCGCCGCCGATGAGGATGGCGATGGCCCGGTCCATCAACCATCCCTTCAACAGGCCCCGCCGCCAGAAGACCACGAAGGGCACGATGAACACCACACCCATCAAGCGGCCCCAGTTGCGATGCAGCCATTCCCAGAAGAAGATCCGCTTGAAGCCGGCGAGGTCCATCTGCTGGTTGATCAGCTTGAACTCCGGGATCTGCTTGTATTTGTCGAACGCCTCCTGCCAGTCAGCCTCGTTCAGTGGCGGAAGCGCTCCCTTGATCGGCTTCCATTCGGTGATGCTGAGCCCACTTTCGGTAAGGCGTGTGATGCCCCCGATGGCCACCATGCATGCGATGAGCACACAGCCTGCCAGCAACCAGATGATCACCGGACGAAGGGTGGAGGCACTGTTCATGGAGGCGCGAAAGTACCTGAGTGTACGCTCCTGGCCGTGTGATGTTCGAACGGTGACGCGCCGGAAAATGAGAAGCCCCCGGATCAACGTGACCAGGGGCTTCTCTCCCACTAACCGACCAGAAATGGTGTGCCGTGTGAACGACACACCGGTCGAACCAACGTTGTGACGCGATGGATCCCCGATGTCACTGAGCACGAAAAAAGGGGCCGTAGCCCCTTCATCGCAGAGCAGGAACGGAGGTCAGATCCGGACGAGGCGGGAGAGCAAGGCGATCAAGCTGGGCAACACCATCTCCGGCAATGTTGATGCGCTCACGTCGCCCTCGGCCTGCGGTCCGGCGGTCGCATCGGCCTTGCCGGAATGCAATACCTGTTTGGTAACGTTCACGCTCGACACCTTGTACTGCCCGTCGTGCAAGGCCTGCACCGCCTTCACGAGGTCGGCATCGCTCACTTTCGCGGGATCATAGGTCACCACGGCATGGTTCTCCTGTTCGGCATCGGTGAACCGGATCTCCGTGCTGTTCACACCGGGCAACTTGGCCATGGCATCCTTGATGGCTCCGCCGCACATCATCGAACAGGTCATTCCGCTGACGCTCAGATCAGCGGTGGCCATGGGCTCGCCGGCAGTAATGGCCACCTCCTTCTCTGTGCGGGCCACGGTGGTGGGCGCATCGGCAACCGTGGGCATGGGGGCCTGGCCGCAGGCCATTGCGAACACGAGCAGGGAAAGTGCGAACGGGTTCTTCATGGTGATGTTCATGGATGACGAACATAGGACGCCCGTCACTCCTTATTTGTTACAAAGCTATGTGCTGTCGGCGACCGATATCTTCGCCGACCTCCAAAAAACGCAGCGCACCGTTACATGGTACTTCGTCGGGACGAATGGTTGAAGTGGGTACTCGGGCTGATACGGTTTGCAAATCGTGAGCTTGGCATAGGCAACCTTTGGGGGCGATGTTCGATTTTATGGGTATGGATAAGTCAAGAGCCAAGCCCGGAGACTATAAATACGATACCAACTTAATTGGATCTGCTGGGCAGCAAAAGCGAGACAGTCTTTGCTATATGGTCCCGTGTAACGGGAAGGATCATTCCTTCGCCACGTCCGTCACATACAGCGACGAGAGTTTCCCAGACCTTATCGGCAAAGAGCCTTCCGATAGCATTGTAACGGATTAGGTCCGCCTTATCCTCAACCTCAAAAGTGTACGTGCGCCTTATGGTCTTAAGGCCGGATGGCATTCGGACGGTAATCTTGAACCGAAACACTTCAGTGGTTATGTCGTCCTCCGAAGTGTAGTAATCAAGCTTTAGGTCGCCTTCTTTTTCATTCGCTTCGGCGTCATTAACTATCGGCGCAACGATCGCTTTTATCTTGTTGAATCGGACATTGTTGTTGCTGTCAACCATGCCCGCAAGCTATTCGATCCGCCCAATTCTGTACTACAAGGACGGCAAGGGCAAGCGGTATCGCACCCAGGATGGGCGCTAATACACTCAGTATCCACAATGCGATTGCGGATAGATCACTTCTTGGGCTTGGCGGTACGCTTCTTTGCCGACCGCTTCTTAGGCTTTGACAATAGCACAGCGCGTAGCACATCACCCAGTTTTGGGCCTCCCTCGAACACCGGGATACTTGCGGCCTCTTTTGCCTTGCTCATGGGCACTAAGGTACGATCGCTTCTTTGCAAGCGACAATACCCCATGCCTTCCTGTGCTTTTAACCCGCTTGCGGGGTTTCGGCTTGCGAGCCGGAACTAAGCAGGCTGTTCCGGCCCGCTTCAATACACGATGCGTTCTTCGGGGTCTTATAGTACAGGCGCTTGCCCACCATCTTCGTGAACAGCAGGCGCACCTTGTCCGTATCGCTCATGTCGCGATGCGTCCATGTAAAATCCCGCTCATTGAGGTAGTACGGCATAAGGCGGACGCTATAATGGTGGTGCGTGCCATACACCGATCTCTTAACGAGGCTGAAGTATGATTCCACGGTGTTGCTGAACACATCGCCGCGTGCGTACTCACGCCGCTTGTGGTTCACGCTCTCGTGTGAGTTGAACAGCTTGCCGGGCCACTTGTAGGACTGGTGTTCATCCGTCATAAGGCGCGATGCACGGTCGCCGTGCTTCGCCAAGTGATTGCGCAACGTGTGGGCGTTCACTTCATTGAGCACAGCAGAACGCACGCCGCCCCCGCGTTCAACAAGGGCAACCACGGGCACCTTGTTGTCCATCTTCATGTAATGGTTGCCAGGCTTCGGGTTGCGCGGCTTGCCCCCGACCCATGTTTCGTCACATTCCAACACCTTGCCCTCACCACCGAGCAGGCCCGAAACGCTGGTATCCGCCATTGCGTGACGCACCCTATGCGTAGCGTGCCACAGGCTTTGGAAGTTCCCGTAGCTGCCATCCGCTGCCATTTCCTTCAGCTCACGTTGAAGCTGGCGCGATGCCACGCCCTTCTTTCCGTTGCACATGGAAGCTATTACATACACCCATGTCCTCAGCGGAAGGTGTGACCCTTCCAACAGGGTGCCCTTGGTGACGGTGAATTGCTTTCGCGGCTTACACTCCATGCACTGGTACAACCCAGCGCGAACACGCTTCGCAGGGTTGGCCTTTACCTTCCCTATGCGGGCCTGATCGCAGTTGCCACAATGTGGACAAACAGGGCCGTGAGGCCATAGCACGCTCTCTATCAAAGCACGCGCATCCTCTTCGGATAGACGCTTGAGGTCGGCTATTGTCATGGCTTCTGTGCTTTGCGTTCTTCCTTATCCACCCACGCCGTCAGTATGTCGTTCAACAGACCTGTCAGGGTCTTATGTCCGCGCAGCGATTCCAGCCGTGGGCGTAGGCCCGGAGCGAACTTGTATAGCAGTGGCCCCGTGGGTACTTTCTTCTTTGCCATGTGACAAATATATATAAATAGTATATATCAACACAAGGCGGGGAATATATATTTTGGATCGACAGCTATTCCGTCATACCTTTGCGTCACCCTCGGAGGGGGTCCGGGAATTGCACCCGGCACCCATGTATATCAGACATGGTTGGCTACTAGCTCACCCCTCGCTATTGTGACGCCCCCCGCCGGGGGCGTTGCTTTTTTGTTCCTCTTCCGCCCGAAGCGCATCGTCGAACACCTTATCAAACCATCGCGCTTCCGCTGTCTTTGGGCGAGGTTCAACATACCACAGCAGATCCTTTTGACCCTTGACGCGTTCACCGCGAACGACACCGTGCTTCTTGTGTTGGTAGCTGACCACTACGGCCACCCGACGCTTAGTGAGGTCGAGTGACGCTGTGCCATTGGGATCATGCAGGGCACTGGCAAGTTCCGCCGTGGTCATGCCGGGCCGCTTTATTAACAGGCTTCGCACGTCCTCCCACTTCACGCCTTCGGACCTTCGATCTTCCTGACTGATCGACGTATGAAGCACGCTGTCTGAAGACCCTTCCGTGGCCGCTTCTTCAAGCAGGGCAAGTAATCCGCGCAAAAGCGGCGTAGCTCTTCGGGCGAAGTCGTGGAGTTGCATGGCGGGTCAAATGTAGATCAGATATTGCAATTCAGACGAATGTTCATAACTCACTGTCAGATGCTTGTGGTAATCAGTCGTTGGTCAACGGGTGTGGTATCAGGCCGCAGATACAGAAACGAGAGGCAGGATAAAAGGACAGATGAGGGGGTCGTGGAATCGCCTGTTTTTGCTCAAATACGCCACCAACACCTACGGCGCCGGGCGATTTGATGAAACCGGGTGTGCGCTGATGAAAAGCGGCCCGGATGGCCGAAAGGCGCGTCAGCCTATGGCTGTGGCGTTAAGGCCCGATGGGATCAGTAATTATTTTCAAGCCCTCACTTTGAGGCAT
Source organism: Flavobacteriales bacterium (assembly GCA_031411095.1). Classification (GTDB taxonomy): domain Bacteria; phylum Bacteroidota; class Bacteroidia; order Flavobacteriales_F; family PHOS-HE28; genus PHOS-HE28. Next base: position 81,068 of record JANOAK010000021.1, read on the forward strand.
ATTCTGGGCACATTTGCTGCATGGCCGGATTTGCAAACCGTATCAGCCCGTGGGTACTGCTACTGGTCCTGGCGTTGATCTGGGGCAGTTCCTTCATCCTGATGAAACGGGGCCTTTATCGCGACGGCGTTCCGGTGCTCACGCCCTGGCAGATGGCCTCCGCCCGTCTGGCCATCGCCTGGCTGGTGCTCTCACCTTTGCTCATCGTGCATTTCCCTCTGTTCCGGAAGTACTGGATCCCCTTGTTGGGCACGGGTGTCCTGGGCAACGGCATCCCGGCCTTCCTCTTCGCCATCGCCCAACTGCGCATTGATAGTTCGCTGAGCGGGGCCCTCAACAGCCTTACGCCGCTGTTCACCCTGCTGGTCGGTGTGTTCTTCTTCGCCCGTCGGCTGCGCGGTTTCCACCTGGTCGGCACCATGGTGGGCCTGTTGGGCGCGCTGGGCTTGATCCTGTGGAAACAGGCTGACGGCCTGCCCACCTGGTCCATCTATGCCTTCCTCCCTATCGTGGGCACGGTGTGCTATGGCGCCAGCGCGAACATTGTGAAACACTACCTCTACGGCCTCCCTGCAGCGGCAACGGCAGCACTCGCGCTCACCTTCGTGGGACCGCTGGGCATCGTGGGCATCTTCGCATCCGGCCTACCACAGGCCCTGGGAACGGTGCCGCATGCCTGGTCATCCCTCGGCCACGTTGCCGTCCTCGCCATCTTCAGTTCCGCGCTTTCCCTGGTGTTGTGGAACGCGCTGTTGAAACGCACCAGCGCCGTTTGGGCCAGCAGCGTCACCTACCTGATGCCCGTGGTGGCGTTGGGTTGGGGCTTCGCCGATGGGGAGCTGATGACCATGGGCCAGGGTGCCATGATCGCCCTGATCTTATGCGGCGTCTATCTTGTGAGCATCGCTGAGCGCAAAACCGATCCCTGATCCATGTACAACGGTCACAAGGTGGTGGTGGTCCTGCCCGCCTATCGCGCGGCGCTGACGCTGCGGAAAACCTACGAAGAGATCCCCTTCGACCTGGTGGATGCCGTGGTGCTCGTGGATGACAAAAGTCCCGACAACACGGTGGAAGTGGCCCGCCAACTCGGCATCCACCACATCGTGGTGCACGACGTGAACAAGGGCTATGGTGGCAACCAGAAAAGCTGCTACGACAAGGCCCGCGAACTGGGCGCCGACATCGTGGTGATGCTGCATCCGGATTACCAGTACACGCCGAAGTTGCTCGCCAGCATGATCACGCTCATCGGCAACGACGTATATCCAGTGGTCTTCGGATCGCGCATCCTCGGCGGTGGCGCGTTGAAGGGCGGCATGCCGCTGTACAAGTACATCTTCAACCGGATGCTCACCCTGGGGCAGAACCTGCTGATGGGCGAGAAGCTGAGCGAGTACCACACCGGCTACCGCGCGTTCCACCGCAGGGTGCTCGAAGCCTGTCCGTACCACAACTGCGCGGATGATTTCGTGTTCGACAACCAGATGATCGCGCAGATCTTCTGGCACAGGTTCGAGATCGCCGAGATCACCTGTCCTACGAAATATTTCGAAGAGGCCAGCTCCATCAACTTCAGTCGCAGCATGACCTACGGGCTGGGTGTGGTGGCTGTGAGCGTGCGGTATTTCCTGGCGCGAACGGGGCTGATGAAGTGGGGGCTGTTGGGAGCTTAACTACCTTGCACAGCAATGTATGTTTGACAAAAGCCCTGGTGTGAAACCGATCTGGTTCGGCATACGTACATGCCTGCTTTGGGTATTCTGCACCGTTGGGATCGGGTACTTTCAGGCCCGATCCCAATGGATCTCAGCAGGTGCGCCGTTCAAACAAACACCAGTGCAACAAGTCGTCGCCTCTCCTGACGGCAGTCGAATCTACTACTGCAGTAGGCTTGCATTGGATTCTGGCAATTGGAGCTCAGACAACTCAATCCTTGAATACGCCAATGGTCAATGGGATACCATCGGCCATTTTCCAGCAAGTCTAATCTACTCAGTGGTGGTATTTCATGACACCCTTCTGATAGCCAGTGGCTATCAGCTTCTCAGCGATGGCTCTTCCGATGTACGGATCGCTTATTGGAACGGATCAGGATGGTCTGCTTATGGTTCCGTACCCAGCGGGGCGATTCGGAGCCTTCGCGTGAACGATGACACCTTGTACGCTGTTGGTGGTTTTGAAATAGCTGATGGCCATCTGGTGCGTGGTATCGCCATGCGAATCGGCAGCGAATGGGTGCCGGTCGCGGATCCGATCCAAGATGAAACCGCGTACTTCCGTGATGTGGTGGAGCTCAACGGCCAGCTTGTCGCCATTTGCGATGCGGAGTCCGATGGCGGACGAGGGGTTTATCGACTGGAGAATGGGGGTTGGCAATTGCTCGATGGTGGCATCCAAGGTGATCTTTGCAGCGCGCAAAGCATCGCCGTCTACCACAATGAACTATACGTGAGTGGACAGATCACCATGGCCTGCGGCAACGCGGGGCAGGGCATCATGCGCTTGGTGAACGACCAATGGGAACCCGTGGGCTTGGGTTTGCAGCGTGACTTGGGGAACAACAGCGACTTCGCTTTCGCATACAGCCTGCTCGTACACGACGATCTTCTCTGGGCGGGCGGCTACTTCCGTTTCGCGGGCGGAGTTGAGGCCAAAGGACTGGCCACATGGGATGGAACGGAATGGTGCAGCGTACCGGGGAACTTCTCTGACGGCCTCGGCCACAATGGGATCATGGCCATGGACTTCTACTACGATACGCTCTTCGTAGCGGCCAACATGGTGGACGGGGATTCGGTGAACTTCGCCGCTAAATTCATCGGGGAGAGTTACGCGGGGCCCTGTTCTTCCGCGCTGTCCGTCGTCGAAGAAAATACGAGCGCTGGCTACGTCATCTTCCCGAACCCAGCCACTTCGCAGATCCGGTTCACGCCACCGCTCGACCGAAGGGAACGCATCCGGATCGTAGATGCGCTCGGCCGCATGATCGGCCAATTCTCCGGACCAGTCGCCGAAGCAGATGTTTCCGCCTGGCCCCGTGGTATTTACACCGCGATTTTCGAGGGCAGACCGCCGGTTCGGTTCGTGCTGCACTGACCGCATCGCGGTGCAGGCTGAGGGGCTACTTTTGGGCATTCCGTAGCCCGTGCTCGAACCTGCAACCACCATGCGGCCGTTCTCCACAGTTCGCATCCAGGTCCTGATCGCACTCGGCGCACTGCTGCTGTTCGTACCCGGCCTCGGCGCCGTGCACCTCTTCGACTGGGACGAGATCAACTTCGCGGAGATCGCACGGGAAATGCTCGTGAGCGGCGACTGGAGCCGCCCGCAGATCGAGTTCCAACCCTTCCACGAAAAACCGCCCCTGTTCATGTGGATGCAGGCCATCAGCATGAGCGTGTTCGGCGTGGGCGAATTCGCCGCGCGACTGCCCAATGCGGTGTGCGGTGCAATAACGCTGCTGCTGTTGTTCCGGATCGGTGCGCATGAACGCGGGAATGCGTTCGGACTCCTGTGGGTGCTGGCGTACACGGGCTCCATCCTGCCGAACCTTTACTTCCGCAGTGGCATCATCGACCCTTGGTTCAACCTGTTCATCTTCTCCGGCTTGTACGCGTTCATCCGCGCCGTACGTGAAAGCTCATGGACGTGGTCCATCGCCAGTGGCGCGCTCATCGGCCTGGCCGTGATGACGAAAGGCCCGGCCGCGATCGTCATCCTGGGTATCACCGGCGTTGTGTATTGGGCCAGCCGGCGCTTCCGGCTGTTCTTCCGCCTGTCGCATCTGGCGCTGCTGCTCCTCTCGCTGCTGTTGGTCGTCTCCCTCTGGTTCGGCCTGGACTACCTGCGCAACGGACCTGCGTTCAGTATCGCATTCTTCGAGCGACAGGTCGCCTTGTTCACCGAGGAGGATGCCGGGCATGGGGGCTTCTTCGGATACCATTTCGTGGTGCTGCTGCTCGGCTGCTTTCCGTCGTCGCTCTTTGCCATTCAGGAGATGATGAAACCCACGCGCGGTGCGGATGTGCAGAACGACCTGCGTCGCTGGATGCTGATCCTCTTCTGGGTGGTGCTGATCCTCTTCAGCATCGTGAACACCAAGATCGTCCACTACAGCAGCCTTTGTTATTTCCCCCTCACTTACCTCGCCGCGTTGCAACTGGAGCGCATCTGGCAGCAGCGCGTGAGCTTTGGTTGGACGCGTTTTGTGCTCGGTATCGTGGGCAGCGTCATTGCCCTCGTGTTCATTGTGGTGCCCTATCTCGGCAAGCATCCCGACCTCTTGAAGCCGTTGTTGGCCGCCGATCCGTTCGCCCAGGCGAACCTGGATGCCCCGGTGCAATGGTCAGGGTTCGAAGCATGTGCCGGTGTCTGGCTGTTCGGCATCCTGCTCGCCGCACACTTCCTGCATGCCGGGGGTCGCGTGCGCGCAAGCCTTCTGGCCTCATTCGGTGGAACGGCCGTGTTCATCACCCTCGCGCTGGCGCTGTTCATCAGCCGCATCGAAGGATACTCGCAGCGCGCTGCGGTCGACTTCTTCGCGGCCCACGCCGGCGAACGCTGCTGGCTGATGACGAAGGACTACAAGAGCTACGCGCCACCGTTCTATGGCCGCACCGCGGAAGCCCGACCCGCGGAGCCCATCCTGCTCACGGGGGCCATCGACCGTCCGGTATTCCTGTCCTGCAAGATCACGGACGCGGATGACATGAGAGCCCTGGGCACATTCACCGAGACGGGTCGCGCCAACGGGTTCGTGTTTTTCCGGCGCGATCCGTAGGCTTGTCCGGCAAGGCGGCTATCTTGCCTGAACAAACCACTCATCCCATGGCCAGACAGTACGCTTTTGCGTTTGCATTCATCGTTGCGAGTTCGGCTCTCCATGCTCAGGGCGATACCTGCTCGAACGCGCTTCCGATCCTTACCGGCTTCCATCATGCCGATGGCCCCACCACGGGCGATGGCGGTGGCTCCTTTGGATGCGGTGGTAGCGGCCAGAACGGCGACTGGTATGTATACACCGCCGGCTTCACAGGCACTATCAACATCACTTCGTGCAACGACCTGAACGAATCGAGCGACGATACCTATTTGAAGGTATTGACCGGGTCCTGCGGGTCGCTGGCGTGCGTGGCCTTCAATGATGACATGGGCTCCAACAGCTGCCCGGGCTATCCGTTCGCCACCTATCTGGACATTCCGGTGACAGCGGGTGAATCGTACTTCTTCGTGTGGACCAGCATGTTCAACAGTGATGACTTCTGGTGGACGCTCACGGAATGCTACGGCACTGTGTCAGGAGCCACCTACCATGACGCGAACAACAACGGTGTGCGCGATGCAGGCGAGGACCACATGTCCACCATGCTCGAGGTGAACCCTGGTGGCAGCATGCACTATTCGGGCACGGAGACCTATTCCTTCTGCACCGACTCCGGTTCCTACATGATCACTGTTCCCAACCCGCCCCTCTACCACACCGCTGTGCCCACCTCGCGCAGCTACAGTGTTACCGCCCAAGGCCAGCTGATCACCGACAAGGACTTCGGGTTCCAGAGCATCCCCGGTATCTATGATGGACGCGCCGACATCTGGGGGTGGGCACCATGGATCGGGAACAACACCACCTACCACATCAATTACCGGAACGTGGGTACGGAGGACATCGACGGATCCGTCATCCTCACCCTGGACCCCCTGACCACCTTCGTGAGCAGCACACCGGTCCCCTCCACTGTGAACGGGCAGACCGTTACCTGGACCGTGGCCACCCTGGCCCCTGGGGATATGGAGAGCATCCATGTGACCTACCACACCGACAGTACCGCCCTTACCACCGACACCGTGACCGCCATGGTCGCGTTCGACCTCACACAGACAGAGCTTACACCGGACGACAACACGGATGAGCTGAGCGCCAACCCCACCACGTCCTTCGACCCGAACGAGAAGCTCGTGGACGTAAGCACGATCACCCCGGACGAAGTGGCCAGCGGAAAGGCCTTGGAATACACCATCCACTTCCAGAACACCGGCACACAGCCTGCCGTGAACATCGTATTGCGCGACCTGATCGAGGCCGACCTTGACCTCAGCTCCTTCGAGATGATCGGCGCCACGCACGACAACCAGATCAGCATCAACGGGAACGAGGTCGTGTGGACCTTCGCCAACATCATGCTGCCCGACAGCGGTACGGACATGGAGGCGAGCCAGGGCGGTGTGCACTTCCGCATGCGCCCCAAGGCCAGCGTGCTGCCCGGGACGTTGATGCACAATACCGGTGCGATATACTTCGACTACAACGAACCCGTGATCACCAACACAGTGGAGACCGAGGTGGTCACCTTGAGCGGCCTGGCGCCCACCGCACATGCTGGCGGCCTGATCATCTACCCGAGCCCCGGCACAGGCAACTTCCAACTGCGCTGGAATGACGCTTCCATCCGGAACGCGGGGCTGGAGGTGTTGGATATCACCGGACGCGTGCTCCGCCAACAGCGCGGTCTGACGCTGAACCAGGGTCATGTGCTCTCCCTCGACCTCACAGACCTGGCGGATGGCCAGTACTTCATTCGCATCCTTACAGGCCGTGGCATTCACAGCGCCAACCTCACCGTGCGTCACTGACCTGTCCTGTCGATCATTTGAGGAGGGCGCCCACGTGGCGCCCTTTTCTTTGCATGCAGCTTCACTGGACCCAACGCCACATGGACCACCACGACCTCTCACACATCCTTACGCACCTTGGCGAGGACCGCGAACGCGGCTATGATGCCGTGGTGCCGCCCATCGTGCAAAGCGGCAACTTCACCTATCCCACGGTGGCCGCCATGCGCCAGGTGGTGCAGCACGAGTTCGAGAAGCCGCTCTATTCGCGTGGCTTCAACCCCACGGTGGCCATGGCGCGAAAGAAGCTCGCCGCGTTGGAACATGCCGAGGATGCGCTCCTCTTCAGCAGTGGCAGCGCGGCCATCGCCGCAGCCGTGATCTCCTTCGTGAAGGCCGGTGATCACATCGTGTGCGTGCACAAGCCGTACAGTTGGACGAAGAAGCTGCTGAGCGAACTGCTGGTCCGCTTCGGCGTGGAGACCACGTATGTGGACGGCACGGATGCGGAGAACTACCGCCGGGCCTGCAGGCCGAACACCACCTTCTTCATCACCGAGAGCCCTAACTCGCTCACCTTCGAACTGCAGGACCTGCGGGCCGTGGCAGATATCGCGCGGGAGAAGGAGATCATCACGCTCTGCGACAACAGCTACAATAGCCCGCTCTTCCAGAACCCCATCGACCTCGGCATCGACCTGGTGGCGCACAGCGGCACCAAATACATCAACGGCCACAGCGACGTGGTCTGCGGTGTGCTCGCAGGAAGCAAAGCGCACATGCGACAGGTCATGAGCAAGGAGTTCATGACGCTCGGCGCCGCCCCGTCACCACACGATGCGTGGTTGCTCCTGCGCGGCTTGCGCACGCTCGAATTGCGCGTGAACCGCAGCGCTGACAACGCGGAGAAGGTGGCGCGGTTCCTGGAGGCGCATCCGATGGTCGCGCGCGTGCATTGGCCGTTCCTGGAAAGTCATCCGCAACATGCGCTGGCTAAAAAACAGATGAAGCGTTGCGGCGGATTGATCACAATCGAACTGAACGCACCCGATGAAGCGGCGGTCGAACGTTTCTGCGACGCCAGCAAGCGCTTCCTCATCGCGGTAAGCTGGGGCGGATACGAGAGCCTGCAATGGCCTGTTTGCGCACTGAAAGGGCCGAGCGGGTACTACACCGATCTGCCCTTTACCATGATCCGCCTGTACGTGGGCATTGAGGATCCGGACCTGTTGATCGCGGACCTGTCGCAGGCGCTGGACCAGGTGTGAAACGAACAGCCCATCGGCCTGTGTGGCCAATGGGCTGCCCGTTGATGGACCATCCTAGAAGTTCCCTCGCAAACTGATCTGGAAATTGCGGCCGGCACCACTGATGCCGCTCGCGAAGACGCGATAGTAGCTGTCCATGATGTTCTCCAAGGCCACTTGGGCTGACAGGTTCCTGGTGAAGGCGTATGAAGCGCGGGCGTTCAGGCTATACCATGAGGGCGATCCCACGGCGGTCGCGTAACCGATGTTATCCTCGCTGCCAGGGCTCAGGTTGAAGTCGCGCAACCGTTTCCAGCCGTTGTACACGGCGTATGCCTCCATCCGCAACTTGTTCGCTTGGAATTCCAAGCCTGTGCGACCGTACACTGGGGGAATGTGGTCCAATGGTTGGTCGGTGCTGTCCGTGCGGATGCGCGCATACGTAAACGTAAGCCCGCTGCGCAGGGTGAAGTGGTCATCGAAATGCGCGGTGAACTGCCCCGAGGCCCCGTAGAGGTATGCCTCGCGCTTGTTCGTGAGCCCCACCACCTTGCTCATGGACCCATCGAACGCAATACTGTCCTGCCCGTTGAATTGGAAGTCATCAACGGAAAGTGCGTTCGTGTACAGGGTATAGTACCCGTTCAGGTCGAATGTGACGCGCTTGTCAAAGGTCTTGCTCACGCTCGTCTCGAAGTTGGTGGTGCTCTCGGGTTTGAGGCCGGTGTTCGGCACAAGGAGACTGCCGTCGCCCGATTCGAACACCTTGCCCATGTCGTCCACGTTCGGCGCGCGGAATCCGGTGCTCGCCAACAAGCTGATGCGCCAATCACCGCCCGGCTGGTACATGGCACCCGCGCGCCACGTCAATGCGCTGTTGTTCTGCATATACGTGCCGTCCAACACACTGAACGCTTCGGGATCCCGGAACGTGGCCTCCACTTGAACGTTCGTGAACCGCAGCCCTTCGCTCATAACGACCTTCGGCGATAGCTCCAGCGTATGGCTCACATAGGCGGCCACGGAGCTCATGGCACTTCCACCCGTGGGATAGCGGGTCGTGCGATAGCTCACCTCGCCCGTGTTGACGTTCACGCCATTGGCCTTGCTCTTCACCTCGTTGTTCGAATACTCGGCGCCGTATCGGAATTCGTTCTTCCCGCTCTTCTTCTCCAGGTCCGCATTGAACGACAGCACCCCCACATTCTCGGTATTCGTCCCGATAACGGCGCTGTTGAACCGCCGATCATGCCGGCTTTGCTCGATCAGTTGGTAGCTTGGTGTGAAGCGGGCCTTGTCGAAGTACCGCCCACCCTTGTCCAGTTCCAAGGTGTATGCGGCCAACATCCGCGTTTGTGGCCCATAATACCATTCCGCACGCGACGGCCTGATCGTGCCGTCGGCGTTGTAGGAGAACAAGGATGTACGATCGTAACGGGGAACATCCGAGGAGGTGCTCAACTGCAGGTTCAACTGATGCACTGCACGTTCACCACAGCGCACACGTAACTTCTGCAGGACATCCAACTGCTGGTATCCCGAACCCAGCTGCAGGTTGCGGTCCGCTGCGGTCCTCACCACATCGGCTCCGTTCTCGCGCACCACCTCGAACTGGACGGCTCCCTGGTCCTCGTTGAACGGTGAGCGGGTGCTGCCCTGCCGCAGATCGCCGAAGTCGCTTGCAGTGATGCTGGTGAAGCTGGCCAGGCGCTGACCACGCAGCTCAAAGCCGACGTGGGCGGTCCTTTCGTTCGACGCGGTGCCAACTCGCAAGAATGCATCCGAGAACACTTTCCGCCCGCTGTCCGCGCGGAACTTCGGTGTGCGCGTGATCATGTGGATGGTGCCGCCCAAGGCGTCGCTGCCATAGGCCACCGAGTTCGGTCCACTCACCACCTCCACCCGGTCCAGCATGCTCTGGTCCACGGTGATGACGTCCTGCAAGTGCCCTGCACGGTAGATGGCGTTGTTCATCCGCACACCGTCGATCACCAGGAGGATCCGGTTCGCCTCGAAACCCCGGATGATGGGACTTCCACCGCCGCCCTGGCTCTTCTGAACGAATGCGCTGCCCGTGTTCTGCAGCAGGTCCGCCATGCTCGGCTGGTCCATGAAGCGGATGTTCCGGCGGTCGATCACATCGATCCGCTCCGGCACATCCCGTTTTTTTTCCTCGAAACGACTCGCACTCGTTACCACCTCCTGCAACATGTTCACGCGATAGGTGAGCTTGAGGTCAGTACCGGCGGTGAGGTCGGCCCAGTTGATCGTGCGGCCTGCGTAGGAGAGATGTTCGATGCGAATGGAGCCGCAGTCCTTCAACCCGGCGACATCGGCCACGCCCTCAGCATTGGACGTGACGGATGCTGATGTTGTGATACAGGTCAGCACGACACCGGCAATGGGTTCGCGTGTGACCTGGTCGCGTATGTGGATGGTCTGTGCATGAAGGCCCATGGTGGTGGCCCATGCGCCCGCCATCAAGGCAAGCGTTCTCTTGAACATGACGAATGTGATCAACGTGAACGGAGCGTATGCGCAAAGGGCTTCACACTGCGAAGCGCGCTGCGGACCTCCCTGCTCCGATCGAAGGGAATGCCTGAAGTGTCAGGACATCCTTGGCGGGTCGGGATCCACGTCGGCAAGGGCTCCAGGCCATGTGTGACCCGGCTCGCCATAGCTCATGTCCCCTGCGGGAGGAACAGGCACACGCAGCTGCGCGAACAGGTGGCAATATGCCGCCCACGATGAAATGATCCGCGACCCTCGTTCCTTACCCTTCGCATCCTGTCCGAGGCGAAGCCGCACATCGCGGTCCAGTTCAGCGAGCACCTGACCTTCCTGGTCATCACGCACCGCCTTGATCACGATGCTTCCATCCGAGAAGACCTTCACTGCGACGATATCGAACAGATGACCGTGCGCCCGGACCTCACGCCCTCCATCCATCCACTCGATGCGTTCCACGGCGGAAGCCGGGAAGTGGAGCGAGGTGATCCGGTCCTCCGAAAGACCGCCGAGGATGCGCGCTTTCATTTCGTGCCGCACGTGGCTCAGTCGCAGAAGATAGGCTGGCCCGAAACTCCACTGCATGCACATCGCCACGAGGAGCATGATCGCAACAGCCGCGACGGAAGCCACCCCCCGACGCTGGATGTGGTTCATTCCGATGGCCATCACACGGGTTATTTCTTTCTGTAGAACACCCGTATGGGCACGCCCGTAAAGGTAAAGTGTTCACGCAGCTTGTTCTCCAGGTACCGCGTATAGCTTTCCTTGATGTACTGGGGATAGTTGCAGAAGAAGGCGAAGGCTGGCACCGTGCCGGGCAATTGGGTCACGTATTTGATCCGGATGGCCCGGTTCTTCTCCATGGGCGGCGGCTGGCGCTCGATCTCCGGCAGCATCGCGTCGTTGAGCTTGCTGGTGGAAATGCGTTGAGCGCGGTTCTTGTACACCTCGATCGCAAGCTCCATGGCCTTGTGGATCCGTTGCTTCTCCGTTACCGAAGTGAAGACGATGGGCAGGTCCTTGAAGGGGGCCAGTTTGCGCCGCACCTCCTCCTCGTAGTTCTTCGAGGTCATGGTGTCCTTTTCCATGAGGTCCCACTTGTTCACCACGATCACCACACCCTTGCCGTTCTTCTCGATCATGGAGAAGATGTGCATGTCCTGGTGCTGGATCCCTTCGCGGGCATCGATGAGCATCAGGCACACGTCGCTGTCCTCGATGGAACGTACACTGCGCAATACGCTGAAGAACTCGATGTCCTCCTCCACCTTGCTCTTCTTGCGGATGCCGGCGGTATCGAGCAACATCACGTCAAAGCCGAATGCGTTGAACTTGGTGTTCACGGGATCGCGCGTGGTGCCGGCGATGGGCGTAACGATGTTCCGCTCCTTGCCGAGAAGGGTGTTCACGAGCGAGCTCTTGCCCACGTTGGGCTTGCCCACGATGGCGATCTTCGGCAGGTCGTCCGGCACCTCCTCGGTGGGCTTGGTGAAGGTCTTCACCAGATCGTCCAGCAGTTCACCGGTACCCGCACCGCTGGCCGAACTGATGCAATACACCTCGCCCAGGCCGAACTGGTAGAACTCGGCGGCATAAACCGCCTTGTCGCCGGTATCCACCTTGTTGGCCACGAGCATCACCGGCTTCTTCGCCTTGCGCAGCATGTTGGCCACGGCCTGGTCCATGCCCGTGATGCCGTGTTGTGTGTCCACCAGGAAGAGGATACTGTCCGCCTCATCGATGGCCAGCTTCACCTGTTTGGCGATCTCATCCTCGAAAATGTCATCGCTCCCGGTGATATAACCACCCGTGTCGATGATGCTGAAGTGATGCCCGTTCCATTCGGCCTTGCCGTAGTGGCGGTCGCGCGTTGTACCGGAGGTGGGGTCAACGATGGCATCGCGACTTTCCACGAGACGATTGAAGAGCGTGCTTTTGCCCACATTGGGGCGACCTACGATTGCGACGATGTTGCTCATCTCAGGGGCGATGTTGGCCACAGAGACACTGGGGCGCAGAGTGTTCGTATATCAATAACCATATCGCTTCAACTTCTTCTCGTCATCGCGCCAGTCCGGATCCACCTTCACCTTCAGGTCCAGGAACACCTTGGTGCCGCAGAACTTCTCGATGGCCTTGCGCGCCTCGGTGCCGAGTTGGCGCAGCGCCCCGCCGCCGCGACCGATGATGATGCCTTTCTGGCTTTCACGCATCACGATCACGTCGGCCTGGATCTTCAGGATCTCGGGGCTCTCCTCGTAGCTGTTCACAACGACCTGCGTGCTGTATGGGATCTCCTGCTTGTAGAGGGAGAGCACCTTCTCGCGGATCATTTCACTGGTGAAGAACCGCAGGTCGCGGTCGCTCATATCGTCCTTGGGGAAGTACGGCGGATGCTCGGGCAGCAATTCCAGCAAGCGTTCGCGCAGCGCATCAACGTTGAAGCCGTGGAGCGCTGAGACCGGCACCACCTTGGCGCGGGGGAAGATCTTCTGCCAGTTCTCCAAGGCCGCGTTCAACGTTGCTTCGTTGCCCAGGTCCATCTTATTCACCAGTACGATCATGGGGCCGCTGAAGCGCTCCGCGCGCCGGATCACCGCCTCGGCCTTTTCCGGCTGCTCGCCGAGCTCCACGAGCACGAGCAGGACATCCGCATCGTTAAGCGCCTCATCCACCGCTCGCATCATCGTCTTCTGTAGGGGATACAGAGGATCCAGGATGCCGGGCGTGTCGGACAGGATGAGCTGATGCTCCGGTCCGTTAAGGATGCCCAGGATCCGGTGGCGTGTGGTTTGCGCCTTCGGGTTCACGATCACGAGCTTCTCCCCCAGCAAGGCATTGAGCAACGTGCTCTTGCCCACGTTGGGGTGCCCGATGATGTTGACGTATCCTGCCTTGTGGGTCATGGAGAAGCTCCGCGAAGATCGCCGATCGGAACGCATCATGTACGCGGACCGTCGGATGTAACAAGCTGAAAGCCCGGCCTTTCGACCGGGCTTTCTCTGTAGCGGGGGTAGGACTCGAACCTACGGCCTTCGGGTTATGAGCCCGACGAGCTACCATCTGCTCCACCCCGCAGTTTGGGCGGCAAATATAGGTCGCCGTTCGTGTTTCCGCTCCTCTATTCTCTAATTGCCTCGCTATCAGCGGATGACCTTCACAGCGATGGCGGGCAACGGATACTCCGGACCCGCACCATTGGACAATTGACCCTTGATCCCTTCGAACCAGATGCGGTCACCCGGACGCAACGCCCGGAGCACCTTCCGGGTTTCCTCATCGAAGCGGTTCCCCAACACCGTGTGCTCGTTCATCGTGCCGTTCCGATCGAGGACCACCGTGAACCGGGTACACCGATAAGGCTCATCGAACTCGCAGCCCTCACTGCGCTTCACCGTGATCCCTTCCGCGTCGGTGAGTTTGCCCACGCGCACCTTTCCATCGGCCGCCGTGATCCCGTTCACACTGGCCACCGGAGGAGGCAGGTGCTTCACCCTGAACTCCACCGGGCCGATCGTACGCGTGCTTCCATCCGGCAATGTGGCCACTGCGCTCACACGTGCCTTGCCAGGCGCGTTCGCCCGAACGAACCATCCATCGCCCCGGCGGACGATGCTGCCGTTGTCAATCACCGGCCTCACATTCTCGGGTGTTACGCCGGGTACGGAGAACGACAGCGGATTATCCACGCCGATATAGAATACGTTCATCTTGGTGGGCGAGGCGACCAGCAAGGGGGCCATCACCTGGTAGCGGATGCTGTAAGGGTATTCCTCCATGCCCTTGGCGCCTTGGTAGTGGATCACACCGGCTGCCGTGTGTTCTCCCACCTGGCCGGTCCTCAGGCGCAGCTTGCCTTTCCCATCGCTGCCCAGCGGTAGGTCACCTTCGCCGCTCAGGCTGATCCGCGCCTTGTTCTTTTCGTCGTATGCCGCCAGGAACACATCGGCCACGAAGCTGTCGCCCAGCATCACCACCGTGCTCCGCGGCACTACGGCACTCGCCAGGCTGCTCATGATGCGGGCGTCCTGCGTGGCGGAGCGGAACAACCATTTCACCATATCGTTCTCAGCGCTGCGTACATCGGCCTGCAACTTGCTGAGCGCAGCGACACCAGCGGCCAGCGGCACATCATAGAAGTTGATGCTCTCCCAGTTGTTCAGGGTGCCTGAGGCGTCGTGGCGGTCGTCCAACTTGAACAGCAGATCGAGGGACGCCTGCAGATGCGGCTCCTTCTCACCGACCATGGCCTTGAGCTGTTCCCGGAAGCGGATGATGCGTTGTTTCAATTCCCACGCCGATCCCTCGCCCGTTCGAGGTGTGGAAGGCTCGCTGCCCACTAACATGCGCGTGAGCACCTGACGATCATCCTTGGCCTCAACGCGCATCAATGACAGGAGGGAATCCCGCTGATGGGGTGCGCTGGCCATCACCTGCTGCACATCACCGCCCTCCACCTCGGCGATCACGCGCGCCTTGATGCCTTCGATGTGCTGCACCAGACCGTCCGCCTGCATATGCACACCCTGCGCCCGCTCACGGAGATCACCATACCGCTCCGGGAACTTGCCGGCCGCATCATCGAACGCAGCATAGTCCTGCAACGAACGTTGTTCATGGGCCCGTTCACTGCGCACCAGATCGGCGTCGAGCACGGCAAAGGCATCGAGCACCTCCTTGCTCACGTTCATGGCGAGCATGGCGGTGAGTACGAGGTACATCATGTTGATCATCCGCTGGCGCGGGGGCATGCTGACAGAGGCCATGGTGTTGCGTGTGTTGGTACACGAACAACAATGCCACTCGCACCACGATGTAACGCAGGGTCAGCGATCCACTCCCGATGATCTAGGCGACCTCGTTCTCGAGCGCTTCCAACCCACTTCCTGCCTCCTCCCACTGGCGCATGCACGCATCGATGAGACCGGCCAGCTCACCGAGCCGCGTGTAGCCTTTTTCCATGGCGGCCTTGTCCAGCGCGCCACTGTTGAGGCGATCCTGCAACTCCTTCTGCTCGGTCTCGAGCCTCGTGAGCTCCTGCTCGCACCGCTGTACTTGGTTCTTCAGCTTCTTCAATTCCTTCTCCTGCTCCTTGCGCGACTGCCGCATTTCAGCGGGGGCCGCAGCGGCTGCGGTCTTCGCGGCGGTGGCAGCGGCCTTGCTGGCCACCTGTTTCAAGGTAGCGTTCATGGTGACCTCCTCCTTGTTGCGTTCGATCAGCTCAAGGATGTCCATGTGGTGATCGCGCAAGCGGCCGTCCTTCACTTCGAGCAACCGGTTCGTGAGCCCGTGGAGGAAGTCACGATCGTGACTGACGATCAGGAAGGTGCCATCGTAATCCTTCAAGGCCTGCTTCATCACTTCCTTGCTCTGGATGTCCAAGTGGTGCGTTGGCTCGTCGAGCAGGATGAAGTTGAGCGGACGCAGGAGCATGCAGCAGAGCGCCACCCGTGCGCGTTCGCCACCGCTGAGCACCTTCACCTTCTTGTCGATATCATCTCCGCTGAACAGGAAGGCGCCGAGCATGCCGCGCACCTTCGGCCGGTTCTCCTCGCTGGCCGCCGCATCCGCCGTCTCCTTGATGGTGAGCGTGGGGTCCAGGCGGTCGGGCATGTCCTGCGCGTAGTACCCGATGGTCACCTGATGACCTAGCTTGATCTCCCCCTCATAGGTCTCCTCACCTACCAGCATGCGCATCACCGTGCTCTTGCCGGTACCGTTCGCACCAACGAGCGCCACCGCCTCGCCACGTGCAAGGGTGAGCTCACCGTCGCGCAGGATCGTGCGGTCACCATAGTTCTTCTTCGCCCCATGCATCTCGACCACGAGCTTTCCGCTGTGCGGTGCCGGCGGGAACTTGACGATCATGGAACGCGCCGCATCATCCTCCACCACGATGCGCTCCAGTTTCTCGAGCTTGGTGATCAAGCTCTGGGCGAAGGCGGCCTTGTCCTTCTTCGCACGGAACTTGTTGATCAGCTCCTGCGTGTGTTCGATGTAACGTTGTTGCTCCTCGGCCGCCTTTTGCTGACGGGCGATCTCCTCCTTGCGCAACTCAACGAATTGCGTCCAGGGAACCTTTCGATCGATCAATCGACCACCGCCCACTTCGATGGTGCGCTTTGTCAGGCGGTCCAGGAAGGTCTTGTCGTGGCTGATGAGCACCAGGGCCGCCGGATAGGTCATCAGCAGGTCCTCCAGCCATTGGATGGCAGGAAGGTCAAGGTGGTTGGTGGGCTCGTCCAGCAGAAGCAGGTCGGGGCTCATCAGCAGAATGCGCGAAAGTTCCGCGCGCATGCGCCACCCACCGGACAGTTCGCCCATCGGACGGTCCATGTCCTCCGACACGAATCCGATGCCGCGTAGGGTCTCCTCAACCTGCTTATCGTGGTCGCCGGCACCGATGTGGTTCAGGCGTTCATGGGCATGTGCCAATTCCTCGGCCAATGCCATCATTTTCGCCTCATCATCCAACGAGGCGTTCAGTTCCTGCTCGATCACCACAAGCCGCTCGTTCAAGCGTTCCGCTTCGGCGAAGGCGCTGCCCGCCACCTGCCTGGGCGAGAGGGCCAGGTCATGCTTCATGGTCTGGGGCAAGTACCCCACCGTGAGGTCCCGCGGCTTGTCGATGCTGCCGCTGTCCGGCTTGTCCTCCCCGGCGAGCATCTTCAGTAGCGTGCTCTTTCCTGCGCCATTGCGGCCCACCAGGCCGATGCGCTCATCCTTCCCGATGAAGAAGGAGATCTCGTCGAACATGGGACGTTCGCCGAAATGCAGGGTGAGGTTGCTGACGTTGATCATTTTCGGGCCGCGAAGGTAGTCGAACCGGGGGCTGGACGCCGCCGCAGCTGCGGAAGTCGCGTAATGCAGCTCCGGAACCTCCTCAACACGCCGGAACGAAGAAGCCCCCCGAACTGATCGGAGGGCTTCGAAACTCGTTGGTGATCCGTTCGGATCAGAAGTTCCAGAGGTCGTGCTCGAATTCGAAGAGCTCCTGTTTGATGGCTTCGCTCTCCAGCACACCGTTGATGCCGGTCTTGAACTCGGGGAGGTTACGGTTGTACACGTTGCTGCTCTTGATGATGGTGCTGTTGAACTGGCGTGTCCAGAACACGTGGTCGAACGAGCGGCGCTCGGCATCGTTCTCCCGATTGAAGACCTCCCAATTCACAAGCACATAACGCAGCTCGGGGAAGTACAACCAGAAGAGGGGCTGATATCCGCGGATCTCGCCATCGTCGCCGCGGTTCGCCTTGAGCGGTGCGAGGCCGATGATGCGGATGTCCATGGTGGAACGCTGCTTGTCGAATACCCAGTCCTCCTTCAGGCGGTAGCGGCGGATGTCCTCGCTCTTGGTCTCCACTTCCTGGTATTTCGGCTCCAATTCACCGGTCTCCAGATTCTCCGTGTAGGTGGTGTCCTTACGGATAAGCTTCTCCTTGATGTCGGAGGTGAGCAGCATTTTCAGGAACTCATCATCCCAACCATCCACACCAGCATCATAGGCCGTGATCGAGCCATCCACCAACAGGCCCTGCTTGATCACATCGAACAGGCTCTTGCGGTCGTTGATGGGGTCGGTCGGGTAATACAGCGGGTGGTTGATCTTCTCGGTGAGGTCGATGTCGCGCCAAACCCGCTTGTACCACATCACATCCGCCTCGCGGATGTAGGGATAGGGCACCACGCGCTGGGTCTTGGTGTGCTCCTTGATGTAGGCACCGTCCAGCACGGTCTGTGACTGCGCAGATAATGCAGCGGTCATGCCGATGGCCAGCACTGGGAGCAGAAGGAGGGAACGACGAACACCCATGTTGGTTGGTTGTTGGTGCGTGATCAGATCACTTTGAGCGAGAGTGTACCGATGGCGCGTGTGCTGCCGTCGGGACCGCGGGCTTTGATGTTCTCGATGAAGACCTTTTGTCCTGTCTTCACCTTGGCGAACATCTGCTGAACCGTACCGTTCACAGCGGCACCTTTCACGGTCTCGGTAATAAAGTTGCCGGAGAGGTTGGCGGATACCTGGTACTCGATGACCTCGAATTTCAGGTCGAACTCGAAGTCGACCATTTTCGCGATCACCCCTGCGGCGGCGGTCAATTCGGTCTTCTTGATGGTCTGGTCGGCCAGGCTCTTGCCACCGAAATACGGCTTCGGGTCCGGCACGTTCTTCACTCGGAACTCCACGCCGGGCAGGCTCTTCTTGGAACCGTCGGGGTTGGTGACGGTAACGTTCACCGTGGCCTTGGGCTCCTTACCGGGTTTGATCACGTAGCCTTGAGCGGCCTTCGACAGCGAACCATTCGACATGTTCGGTGCAATGTCCTTGGCACTGTAACCGGCCACGCTGATCTCGACCGGATTGTCCACGCCGCGGTAGAACACGTTCATCTTGGTGGGGCTCACGACCAGATTGGGGGCCGCCACTTCGTATTCCGTTTCGAAGGGTTGCACCTGCTCCTCACCACCGACCGGCTTGAATTTGATGATCCCGCTCACTGTGCGCAGACCCGCACCGCCGGCCGTTTGCTCAAGCAGGGCCTTGGCCCCGTTCATGGGCAGCTTGATGGCCTCGCCGATGATCTTGGGGGGCGTGGAGGTCGTGTCCACCCGGGCACCAGGGCCGCAGATGTACACTTCAGGAATGTTCTGGTCGTCATAGGCGCCGAGGAAGATCTCCGCGCTGTACTTGCTTCCAACGGTAACGTAACTGCTCTGTGGTTTCACGATGGCCGCCAGCGTATTGAACTTGAAGCTCTTCTGTTCAACACTGCCCAGCAGGTGATTCGCCACTTCGTTCTCCGCATTGCGCACGTCGGTCTGCAGCTTGCTGAGGATGGTGATGCCAGCCGCCATCGGCACGTGGAAGAAGTTCTTCACTTCCCATGATACCGTTGCGCCCGTGGTGCCGCCTTCCTTCTCATCCTCGAAGTTGAACATCTTGTCCATGTTCGCCGCGAGCGTAGGATTCTTCGGCTCCTTGTTGGCGATCGCCTTGATCTTGTCGCGGAAAGCCTCCAGCTTCTTACGCAGGTCCACGGCGGAATGCTCTCCATCCTTCGGCTTGGTCTCATCGGAGCCGATCATCACGTGCGTGATCGCTTCCTGGTTGTCCTTTGCCGAGATGAACTTCAGGTTCAGGATGGTATCGTTGCCCGTATAGACCTTCTCCATCTTCAGGCCTTCGGTCTGTACCATGATCTCGGCCTTGATGCCGTCGATCTCCTTGATCACTTCGGAAGCCATCTTCTGGAGCTCCGCTGCCTGCGCGTAGCTGGCACCGTACTTTTCCTTGTTCTCGCTGGCGTATTGGGCGAACTGCTTGTATGTGCCGTCCACCTTCTCCTTCAGCGTGCCCTTTGTGGTCTCGAGACCGTTGTTCACGGTAACGAAACTGTCCAGGATCTCCTTGGATACGTTCAGCGCGAGCAGCGCCGTCAGTACCAAGTACATCATGTTGATCATCTTCTGCCTCGGGGACAGATTACCACCGGCCATGGGGTTCTATGTGGTTAGGTATGGGTTGTGGTTCGGTCGGACCGGAATGATCAGGAGCGCACGGTCATAGCGGCCAGCATGTTGCCGTACACCGTGTTGAGCTTGCCCAAGTTATCGCTGAGCACTGAGATGTTCTCCTTGTAGCGCTTGGTATCGTCCACGCTGTTGCGCAGATGGGTGAGCATTTCGCCCATGCCCTCGAACATCTGGTTGGCGGCCTCGAGCTTCTCGCGGCTGCTGCGCAGTTGCATCTCGTACATCTCGTTCAGGGCGGTGAGGTTCTGGCTCATCTTGTTCAGGCCCTCGCCTGCGCTGCGGCCCGCATCCACGTTCTGGGTAAGGCCAACCAAACTCTCGCTGGCCTTGGCGTATGAATCGCTCAACGCCGACACTTTTTCCGAAGCACCCTTCAGGCTGTTGGCGTATTCGTTCGTGGCCGAAGCGGCACCGGTGATCTCGCCCATTTTCTTGGCCTGATCGCTCAAACTGCGCATGCCGTCACCCAGGCTTGCGATGAGCTCAGGCTCGATCTTGGCACCTTCCAACATGTCATCCAGCTGCTCCGTGATCGACCGCTGGTCGTCCTTCTTGAAGTCATCACCCTCAGCACGCTCGCCGGTGGCCAGCTCCGGGTACACCAGGCTCCAATCGGGTTCCTCATGGGGAGGCTCGAACGCGGAGAAGATGAAGATGATGGCCTCGGTACTCAGACCCACCACCAGGAAGAAGCCCGCCAAGGGCCAGTGCTGGATCTTGAAAAGAGCACCCACGATCACGACGGCTGCGCCGAGTCCGTAGAGTTTGGCCATGAAGTTCTTCCACGCTTTGCTGCCAGGTTTCATCTGTTCTCCGTTCGTTTGGGGGTGACTGTGAAGAGTGTTCTATTGCTGCAATGCCCATGTACCGTTCAGGTAACGGGCGGATGTTCAATGACGACTAAAGATCTTCGGCGTTGACGGCCTTGCCGCGACCAAGGTACGTGAGCACGGAGCGGAAGCCGATATAGCACTTGGCCGTATCCTGGTACTCGAAGCAACGGGTCCCGGTCTGCAGGTAAAGACCCACATCCTTGAAGGAGCCGCCACGGATCACCTTGCGCTTCAGCGAGGGTGCATCGTTGGCCAATGCATCGTAGCTGTACTCGGGGTTCATGTCGTGATCGAAGTCATACACGCTCTCATCGAACGCGGTGCTGGTCCATTCGGCCACGTTGCCCGCCATGTTGTACAGGCCATAGTCGTTGGCGCTGTAGCTGTCCACCGGCACGGTGTGGAATCCACCATCGTCCGTGTAGTTACCATGGAGCGGCTTGAAGTTGCCTAGGAAGCAGCCTTGGCGGTTACGGATGTAGGGACCACCCCACGGGAAGGGGGAGAGGTCGAGGCCACCGCGGGCCGCATATTCCCATTCCGCCTCCGTGGGCAGACGGAAGTCGTTGATGAACGGCTCGCCATCGCTATGGAGGTACGCGTTCATCATGTTCTGGGTGCGCCATACGTTGAACGCGTTCGCCTGCTGCCAGGAAATGCCCACCACCGGATAATCGTCGTAGGCCGGATGCCAGAAGTAGTTCTTGGTCATCGGCTCGTTGTACGCATAGGTGAAATCATGCACCCAGGTGAGCGTATCGGGGAACACGTTGATCACTTCCTTGATGATGAACTTCGAGCGGTCGCTGTGGCCCATGATGGAGAAGTTCTGGCCTTTGCTGTTGGTGTAGCCACCATTGTTCAGGTCCAGATCGCGTCCGGGTTTGCGGGCGGCCTCCTTCAGGTCGATCCAGTAGTACTCGAACAGCAGTTTGCGCGTATCGATCTCCTGGCGGCGATAGAACTGCTCACTGCTCTGGTAGTACATGTCGGCCAGCGCCTCGCGCACCTCATCATCGTCATATTCAATGCGCGTCTGCCAGTTGATGATCGGCGGATCGATCTCCTCGCCGAACTCATCCTCGCTGATCACGTGCTCGCCGATGTCCGCATCGCCCAGCAATCGCTTGGTGATGGAATCCTCCACGTACTCCACGAACTGGCGGTACTCGTTGTTGCTGATCTCGGTCTGGTCCATGTAGAAGGCCTGGACAGAGACGGTCTTGGACTTGGCCACCTGGGCATAGGGCGCATCCTGGTCGCTGGGGCCCATGACGTAGGCGCCCATGGGGATGTAGTTCATCCCGTAGGGATCCACCTGGTAGTAGCCCGGACGGTTCATGGCGCCAACAAGTTGGCCCTGCCCACCTTGACCACAGCTCGCGAGCAAGGCAATGGCAATTAGGTATCCTATCGGACGTAGATACATGGTCTTCCTTTTTGGCCGTTCTGTCTCAGGTCCTTGCAGGGTCCTGGCCGTTGGGGTTCGAGTGAACGAACTCGTCAGGCTAGACATTGAACGGCGTTTGGTTCCTTTTGTTACCTCCGGACTACAAGAAGCGTGGGTGACCGTAGATCTCGATCACTTTCGGCTTGACGATCTTGAAGCAGTAGTTGAGCATGATCTCATGGCTACCGCTGCTGTAATTCTTCAATTCCGACGTGGTGACATCGTAACTGTACCCGATCTTCAGCATGCTGTTCCCCTTGGGGAATTGATACTGGTATCCGATGATGGGGGCAATGGCGTCCTCCGTGCGATATCCCACGCCCAGCCATATCATCTTGTTGTACATCGCCAGAACGGTAAGGTCGAACTGGGTGGACGTGCCGTCGCTCTTGATCATCGTGCTGGGCAACAGCGAGAGCTTGGGGTTCTTCATCTGCCAGTCATAGCCGGCCTGCACGTAGTAGTGGCGGACGTTCTGAATGCTCACTTCCTTCAGTTCCGTCTGGGGCAGCTGGGTGCTGCTGATACCGGCCCAGAGACGGGGGGTGGTATAGTAGATGCCCGCCCCCATGTCAAAGCCGGAGGAGCTGGTGCCGTTATCGGGAATGGCGTCATCGGCGGTCACCGGGTCCACGGATACCCACTGGTTGCCCAGCGTGCGGCTGGTGAGGCCTGCGTAAATGCCCACGCCGAGGGTACCGACACCACCACCGGGCTTGAAGTGATAGGCGTAGTGCACACGGGCGGCCGTGGTCTTCTCCTGGCCGAGCCTGTCGAAATAGACCGAGAGGCCCACGCCGCTGTTGATGCTGTTGATAGGGCCATGGACGTTGATGAGGCCCGTCTTGGGAGCACCATCAAAGCCGGACCATTGCTGTCGGAGCAGGGCGCCAAAACAGATGTTCCCGTTGGTGCCGGCCACGCCCGGATTGACCGAGAGACGGTCGAACATGTACTGCGTGTACTGTGGATCCTGTTGGGCGAACGATGCGCTCGCCATCACCACGCAGACCGCTGCTGTGAGTATCCCCCTCATGCTGTTGTTCGTTCTTTTTTGGCCGGGCTGAAGACACCTCCCCCCATGGGAGGTATTCCAGATCCGCCGCCAAAGTAGCAAAAAGGAGATCCGCTGGACCGTTTCAACAACTGCCCATGTCTGGGGATCCCACCGTTCGTCCCCTTACGCCAGCTTCTGGAAGGTGCGCCACCACCGGTCCGGCACCTCTTCCTTGCAGGCCATCTGGTAGTCGCTGTAGGCGCAGGGCACCAGGTGGTGCCGCTCGAAGCGGGCCTCCTGCTCGGCCCGATAGGGCACGTCCATCCACCACCGGTCGCTCACCGTGCTCTTGTAGAACACCAATTCCTGGGCGTGGTCCTTGATCGGCACCCGAAAACGCGTGAACCGCTTGCGGTCCAGCCACGGCAGGTCGTTCGTGCGGCTGCGGAAGCCATCGAGGAAGCACCAGACCATCTGGGCGGCCAATTGGGCTGTTACCCCCTGCGTATCGCGGCTGGGATCCAGTTCATACAGCCCAAGGGAGGTGATCTTCTCGCTGACCCCGGCGTATCGCATCAACTGGCAGATCTCCTCGCCATGAAAGCCGTTGGGCCCGGGGCGTGTGGTGCCGGGAGCGTCGCTCCAGCGAACGCTGCTCATGTCAATGCTCACGGTGTCGGCATTGCGCAGCACCGGCTCCGCATCGGCCATCACGGCCCGCAGCTCTCCCAAGCGGTGCACATCGAAATACAGGCGGTCCATCAGCTCAATGCCCGGCTGGTCCACGAGGTAGGTCTGGAAGCCGAGGTTGCTGTAGTTGAACAGGTAGTTCGGCTGTCGCAGCACGATATGGCTGAGGTAACTGCCGTCCGCCAGGGCCTGGCCCGGTTCACCCAGATCGAAACGCGAGTCGATGCATACCAGGTTGGCGGTACGCTCGAGCTTTTCGTAGGCCAGGTATTGCGTGAAGGTGTGGCCCTGCCCGCCGCCGATGATGAAGGGGATGACGTTGCGGCGGATCAGTTCGGCGATGCTCTCGGCCAAGGCGTGCTGTGTGTCCTGCGCCGTGTGCCCCGGATGGATGTCGCCCAGGTCCACCACGTTCACCTTGCCGGCCGGTAGATATAGTTTGTACAGTTCCTCCCGCACGGCATCGGGTGCGGCGCTGCACCCGCGCGGCTTGGCGTGGCCCGGATCATCGCAGATGCCCAGGATGGCGACGTTGGCGCCCTCCAACGAGGGAAAACCGTTGCGCGTGTGGAAGAGCGTGTTGTCGCCCAATGAGTGGGCCAGCCATTCCGGGCGGTTCTGGCCGAAGCGTTGCGAGGGTTGGAAGTACAGGCTGATGTCCATGGCCATGGGGCGGCGGGTCGGGGATGCGCAGTTGGCCGCATGCCGGATCGGACCATGCGCACTGCGGTCCGAAGGTCCGACCCCGGGACATGCGATACCCGGCCCGGTCGGATGACCTGTTCACATAACGCTGTTCGCAGCGGCGAGCTGGCCTGGTGGACTGGGTCAGGCCTTCTTTTTGCGGAAGGCGGTCTTTCGGGCGCCCGCCTTTTTGGCCGGAGCCTTCGCCAGGAGTTTCAGGCAGTCGTCCAGCGTGATCGCCTCGGCCGTGGTTTCCTTGGGCAGGTTCGCGTTCTTCTTGCCGTCGGTGATGTACGGACCGTATCGGCCGTTGAGGATCTGCACCGGGGAGCCCTCGAACGTGCGGAGCATGGCGGCGGCGGCGGCGTTGAGCTTCGTCTGCAGAAGCTCGATCGCACGCTCCAGTGTGACGCCTGACGGATCCTCGGTCTTGGGGATGTTGGCGTAGGTGCTCTTGTATTTCACGAAGGGCCCGAAGCGGCCCCGGCCGGATACGATCATTTCACCCTGGTACTCCCCCAGCTCGCGGGTGGCGCTGGCCACCTTCTTCAGGTCGATCAGTTCCACGGCACGCTGCAGGTCGATGCTCAGCGGATCGTCCTCGGCCGTAAGGCTGGCGTAGGTGCTGCCCAGCTTCACGAAGGGACCGAAACGGCCCACACCCACGGACACCACTTCGCCGTCGCGCTCACCGAGGGTGCGGGGCAGCTTGAAGAGGTCCATGGCCTCCTGGTACGTGATGCTCTGGATGCTCTGGTCCTTGCGCAGGCTGGCGAACTTGGGCTTGTCCTCATCATCCACACTGCCGATCTGGATCATGGGCCCGAAGCGGCCGATGCGCGCCACCACATCCTTGCCGCTCACCGGGTCCTGGCCCAGGATGCGCGCGCCGGTAGCCCGTTCCGCCGTGTCCTTCACGCTGCCGATGGTGGCGTGGAACGGCTTGTAGAACTCGGCGATCATGTCGCGCCAGTTCATGGTGCCTTCCGCGATCTGGTCGAATTCCCCCTCGACGTACGCCGTGAAGTTGAGGTCCACGATCGTGGGGAAATGCTCCACGAGGAAGTCGTTCACCACCATGCCGATGTCCGTGGGGAAGAGCTTCTGCTTCTCCGCGCCCACGTTCTCGCTCGCGGTCCTGTCGCTGATGGAATCGTTGGCGAGGGTGAGGACCCGGTATGGACGCGGCGTGCCATCGCGGTTCTCCTTCACCACGTAGCCGCGCTTCTGCACGGTGCTGATCGTGGGCGCGTAGGTGGACGGGCGACCGATGCCCAGTTCCTCCAGCTTCTTCACCAGACTTGCTTCCGTATAGCGCGGTGCGGCACGGTCGTAGCGTTGCGTGGCCGTCATCTCCTGCAGGTTGAGCTGTTCGCCCTGCTTCATGTCGGGCAGCAGGCCTTCCTGCTCCTCTCCTTCCTCATCATCCTTTCCTTCAAGGTACACCTTGAGGAAACCGTCGAAGAGGATCACTTCACCGGAGGCTACGAGGTTATCGCCGGGGTGCCCGGTGATGCCGATGTTCACCACGGTCTTCTCCAGTTCGGCATCGGCCATCTGGCTGGCCAACGTGCGCTTGCTGATGAGGTCGTACAGGCGTTCGGCATCACGGTCGGCGCCCGCGGAACGTACCATGAAGTCGGTAGGACGGATGGCCTCGTGCGCCTCCTGCGCACCCTTGCTCTTGCTCTGGTACCTGCGGCTCTTGCTGTACTTGGCGCCGTATTGTTCGGTGACGGCGGCGGTGGCCGAAGCGATGGCCTGCTCGCTCAGGTTCACCGAGTCGGTACGCATGTAGGTGATGTGCCCCTGCTCGTAGAGCCCCTGGGCGATCCGCATGGTGCGGTCCACGCCGTAGCCCAGTTTGCGGCTGGCCTCCTGTTGCAAGGTGGAGGTGGTGAACGGAGCGGCGGGCGTGCGTTTGCCGGGTTTCTTCTCCACGGCGTTCACCGTGTACGACGCGGCCACACAGCCCTTGAGGAAGGCCAAAGCCTCAGCCTCGGTGTTGAAGCGCTTGGGCAGTTCGGCCTTCACGGTGGCCTTGGTGCCGGTGGTGAACAGGGCGCTGATGCGGAAGGCGCTCTTCTCGGCGAAGCCCAGGATCTCGCGCTCGCGCTCCACGATGAGCCGCACGGCCACGCTCTGCACACGGCCGGCGCTGAGGCTCGGCTTCACCTTGCGCCAGAGGATGGGGCTGAGTTCATAGCCCACCAAGCGGTCCAGCACCCGCCGGGCCTGCTGCGCATCCACCAGGTGGATATCGATCTCGCGCGGGTTCTCGATGGCCTTGAGCACGGCCGTCTTGGTGATCTCGTTGAAGGTGATGCGCTTCACCTTGTCATCGGGCAACTTCAGGGCCTCCTTCAGGTGCCAGCTGATGGCCTCCCCTTCGCGGTCCTCATCAGTCGCGAGCCACACCATGGCCGCCTTGTCGGCTTCCTTCTTCAGGTTGTTCAGGCGGTCCTTCTTGTCGTCGGGGATGATGTAGGTGGGCTCGAAGCCGTTCTCCACGTCCACGCTCAGTTCGCGTTCGGGCAGGTCGCGCACATGGCCGTAGCTGCTGAGCACGGTGTAGCCAGCACCGAGGTATTTCTCGATGGTCTTCGCCTTGGCCGGCGACTCCACGATCACCAGGTCTCCTGTTCCTGCGGACTTCTTCTTCGCCATGGTCTGCGTTCAGGACCGCCCTTGCACTGTTGCTTGGGGGGATCCGGGGCGCAAATGAAAGGTGATATTCCGGCTCATCGGTCCACCCCTCGGCTGTGCACGGCGCATTCCCCTACGGGGAAGGTTTTTTTTCACACGACGGCTTACCATGAGGTGTCCGGGACCTCGGGAATTGCGTCACCGATGATCCGTCCAAGGGATCTGCCATCGGATCGAAGGGCAATTCCCAATCGTATGCCGAGATCCACGGATCCTGGTCGCACCCCCTTGCGCAGCAGCGAACTGAAGGCCGTTGAAATGAATGTATCCACCACCACGGATCTCCCCTTTTTACAAGGTGCCAAGAGCCTTATGGACAGCAACCCGCGCAGGTCGCCATGTCTGAACGAGGTGCGCTCATGGATGGTCCGTGTGGAATAATAGCCTCCATTACCAAAGCCCCATTCACTCTCTACGCCGGTCTTTGTAGCCCGGAGACATTGCCCGATCTGGAAACCGAAACGTAACACGACCATGTGTCCACGATCCAGCTTCACTTCAGGCAGGAATGAGAAGTAATGAGAAGTATAGTATATCCGACTTGACGA
Organism: Flavobacteriales bacterium; assembly: GCA_031411095.1. Taxonomy (GTDB): domain Bacteria; phylum Bacteroidota; class Bacteroidia; order Flavobacteriales_F; family PHOS-HE28; genus PHOS-HE28. The sequence goes on from JANOAK010000021.1 coordinate 108,880, forward strand.
GGAGATCACTTGATCGCCCAAAGCCCAACGCCCCATCTCTGTACGTGAGGTGATGCTCATGACGCACGTAGTCCATGGAGAATCCCAAACTCATCCCACGCCTGGCCCGCTCCCGGTAAAACATACTGGCGGTCGTTAACAGCACGGGAGCGGGGTCCACCCGATGATAGGCATGACCCTGGCTTCGATACCACTCAGCGGTGGTCCGCACGGCACCCCCTGCAACGCCTACATCCCACTGGCCATGGACATTCCCGGACTGTCCGAGTGCATTTAGAAACAGCAACGAATACGTCCACATCCTCATGGAACACCGGGATAATGCGGAACGACTTTGCTTATTCAACCGGTGCCAGATCATCCATCAGCTTTGTGAGCGTCCTTCCCTTGCAAAGGAGAAGGTACCCCGCACGCAATCCCACATCCACTCCACGTGAACTTGCCTCGCCGCGCACAAGGCCGGATAAGGCAAAGGATGAGTACAGGTCCACTATCAACCAGCGCCTGCCACGGATGAGCGGGGTTGCCCGCAACCCGAACAATGCGCGGAGGTCACCGCCCACCAGGTTGGTCCGGCCATTCACCTGTTCCAAGGTGCGGTAGTAGGCCCCGTTCGGGTCCACGCCTTGATCCACTCGGGTCCCTTGTTCATGCCCGGACAGCAGCGTTCCGAACTGCAATCCGATCCGCAAAGCGCTGTTGCCACCCGGATCCAGATGGATGTCCGGCGCAACAGTGAAATACAGCAGATGGAGTTGAAGGTCCAGTTCCGTATACGATCCGTAGTGCCCTCCGCTGTACAACGATGCGTGGAAGGCCTTGTACACGTAGTCTATGGCAACGGCGAGGTCCGCACCCTTGACCGTGGTGCGTTCGTTGTAGGAAAGCGAGATGGTGGGAAGTGGATCACCCTTGGGTGTGTAACTGTTCTGGATAGCGGAGGTGGAAGCTCTGGGGCGAATGGTGAAGGCATATCCACCCGCCGAAAGCCCCAGATCGAACTGCCCCACGGCCATGGTGCCCATGAACATCATCGCGAGGGAAAGCGACCTCGGGGGAAATGGAAGGCACCGCATGGGACTGGTGAAACTAAGACCCACTGACTTACCCGAACGCTGCCTGCCAACCTGTCAGATACTCGCTTTCGCCTCGTAACTTCGCGGCCCTTTCAACCCACACCTTGGCCAAGAAGGTCTACATAGAAAGCTACGGCTGCCAGATGAACCACAGCGACAGTGAGATCGTCGCAAGCATCCTGGCCAACGATGGCTATGAGACCACCGCCACCCCGGACGGGGCCGACCTGGTGCTGCTGAACACCTGCAGCATCCGCGAAAAGGCCGAGTACACGGTGCTGCAGCGCATCAACGAGATGAAGGCCTACAAACAGGCCAAGCCGGACCTGAAAGTGGGCGTATTGGGCTGCATGGCCGAGCGCATGCGCGAGGACCTGCTGAAGACCAAGAAGATCGTGGACCTGGTGGTGGGGCCCGATGCCTACCGCAGCCTGCCTTCGTTGTTGGATGAAGTGAACGGCGGTCAACGTGCGGTGAACGTGCTGCTGAGCCGCGAGGAGACCTACGGCGAGATCGAACCGGTGCGGTTGGACAGCAACGGGGTCACCGCGTTCGTCACCATCATGCGGGGATGCGACAACATGTGCGCCTTCTGCGTGGTGCCCTTCACCCGCGGGCGTGAACGCAGCCGTGATCCACAGAGCATCGTGGCCGAATGCCGCGACCTGGTGAGCAAAGGATATAAGGAAGTGACGCTGCTGGGGCAGAATGTGGATAGCTACAAATTCCGATCGGATGATCAGATGATCAGAAGATCAGATGATGAAGCTGCTCAACCCGCAACCACCGACTTCGCGGACCTGCTGGCCCTCGTGGCCGAGGTGTCGCCTGCCCTGCGCGTTCGCTTCAGCACGAGCCATCCGAAGGACATGACGGACAAGGTGCTCGCCACCATGGCGCGTTACCCGAACATCGGTAAGTACATCCACCTGCCCGTGCAGAGCGGCAGCAGCGCCGTGTTGCAGCGCATGAACCGCGGATACACCCGGGAGTGGTACCTGGACCGCATCGCCGCCATCCGCCGCTACATGCCCGATTGCGCCATCAGCACCGACATCATCGCGGGCTTCTGCGGCGAAACGGAGGAGGATCACCACCACACGCTGAGCCTGCTGGAGGAAGTACGGTACGATATGGCCTTCATGTTCAAGTACAGCGAACGCCCGAAGACCCTGGCCGCGCGCAAGTATCCGGACGATGTGCCCGAGCACGTGAAGGGTCGCCGCCTGCAAGAGGTGATCGACACGGTGACGCGATCATCGAGCGATGGCAACAAGCGGCTGATCGGTACCGAACAAGTGGTACTGATCGAAGGCGTGAGCAAGCGCAGCGAAGAACACATGTACGGCCGCAGCGACCGGTACACCACGGTGATCGTGCCGCGCCGTTCATCCGCAGGAAGCACCGTTCATCCGGGTGATTATGTCATTGTGCGGGTCCTGGGCGCCACGGCAAGTTCATTGCAGGGCGAGGTGCTCCGAACGGTGCCTCAACCTGGAACGTTCGCAGAAGTGAACTGAAGCATGAAGAGCATCGACGTACAGGCGGTCAAGCAGCGCTACGGCATCATCGGCAGTTCGAAGGCGCTGGACCGCGCCATCGAGGTGGCCGCGCTGGCCGCACCCACGGAGCTTTCCGTTCTGATCCAAGGCGAGAGCGGTACCGGAAAAGAGGTACTTCCGCAGATCATCCACCAGTTGAGCCCGCGCAAGCACGGCCCCTACAACGCGCTGAACTGCGGCGCCATTCCCGAGGGCACCATCGACAGCGAGCTCTTCGGGCACGAGAAGGGCTCCTTCACCGGCGCGCACGAGGCCCGCAAGGGCTACTTCGAAGTGAGCAACGGTGGCACGCTCTTCCTCGATGAGGTGGGCGAACTTCCACTGAGCACCCAGGTGCGCCTCTTACGTGTGCTGGAGACCGGCGAGTTCATCCGGGTGGGCAGCAGCAAGGCGCAGAAGACCAACGTGCGCGTGGTGGCGGCCACGAACGTGGAGATGGTGAAGGCCATGGCCAACGGCACCTTCCGCGAGGACCTGTACTACCGGCTGGCCATGATGTCCATCAAGCTGCCACCCCTGCGCGAGCGTCGCGAGGACATCCTGCTGCTCTTCCGCAAGTTCGCGGCGGACAGCGCTGAACGCTACCGCATCAAGGACCCGCTGCGGCTGAGCCCAGAAGCACAACAGTTGATCACGAGTTACCGCTGGCCGGGCAACATCCGCCAGTTGCGCAACGTGGTGGAGCAGATGAACGTGATCGAACAGGACCGCGAGATCGACACCACCACCTTGCGTGAATACCTGCCGGATGTGGACAGTTCCGTACTGCCCGCGCTGGTGAGCCGTTCCAACCGCAGCATGGACGATCAGGGCGCCGTGCTCAACCTGATCACCGAGCTCACCAAACAGGTGAACGCCTTGCGTGCGGAACTCGATGCCCGCTCCCATGGTCATCCCGTGGTGGTGCCACCGATCGCCCCGACCTATCGCGAGGACATCATCCTGCCCCCGCACACGGTGCAGCAAGGGGCCATGACGATCCAGATGCCAGGTCGCTCCGGCGAACCTTCCGCGGCTTCGCATGACGTGACACACGAGGTGGTGGAAGAGACCCTGAGCCTGGAGGAGAAGGAAAAGGAGATGATCCGCAAGGCCTTGGTGAAGCACCGCGGCCGCCGCAAGAGCGCGGCGCAGGAATTGGGCATAAGCGAGCGCACGTTGTACCGCAAGATCAACGAGTACAACATCTCGTGACGCGCGCGCTCCCCTTGCTCCTGATGCTGGTCCTCGCCTCCTGTGGGGTGAACTACTCCTTCAGCGGGGGCGCGGTTCCGCCCGGGGCCAAGACCGTCAGCATCGCCTTGTTCGACGCGCGCGCGCCGCTTTGCACCCCGCAAGTGGCGCAGGCCTTCACCGAAAGTGTCCGGGACCTGATGCTGGCCCAGACACCGCTCTCGCTCACCCGCGCGGAGGGTGATCTGCAGTACGAGGGCGCCATCGTGGGCTACGACGTGCAACCGGTGTCCATCCAGGCCAATGAGACCGCCGCACTGAACCGGCTGACCATTGCGGTCACCGTGCACTACACCAACAAACTGGACCCCAAGGCCAGTTCGGACATCACCGCTTCGCGCTTCGCGGATTACAGCAGTTCGCAGGACCTGAGCGCCGTGGAGGACCAGCTGGTGCGGGACATCGGGAAGCAGCTGGCACAGGACATCTACGACAAAACGCTTGGGAACTGGTGAGCTCTTTGCGCTGCATATGTCCGACGGGGCGGGATGTCATGCCCGCCGGGGATGGCGGATCGCTGCCGCTCCTGTATCCTTGTGCCTGGTATCCTGCCGCTTGAGATGGAACGCGACCACCTGACCCGCCTGATCGACGAGCCCGCCCGGGTCCGCACGGACGACCTGGCGGACCTGCGCGCGATGACCGAGCGGTACCCGTGGTTCAGCGGCGCGCATTTGTTGCTGGCCGTCGGTGGTCATCGCCAAGGCGATGTGCTGTTCGATGAGCAACTGCGCACCACCGCAGCGCATCTGCCTTCGCGTGCGGTGCTGTTCGACCTGGTGCATGCCAGCGAGGCCTCGCCCGCTCCGGCCTTCTCTCCCACCCTCGAGGTGGTCCGTGACACGCCCGCTCCGAAGCCCGAACCCTTGGTACGGTCCGAAGAAGAGGACACCCACGCACACGTGGTGGAACCGCCGGTGGCCGTTGCGGAACCGGTGATCGCAGAACCGGTTCCATCCCCTGTTGCAGAGATCGTTCCACCTCCAGCGGACCTGGCCCCGGTGGCCCCAGCTCCCATCATCGAGCCGGAAGTACCCGCGGATGTGGCCACGCAGGAAGTGGGCACCGAGGACCCGGCCCCCGCAGCGGATCCGCTTGATGTGCTGTACAGGCAGGCGGCGCTGGCCAGCAGTTATGAGCTGCTGTTGGAGCACCCTGCGATCGCGTCGGCCCCTTCCTTGGACGAACCGGTAACCGCCCGTCCCCAGCGCCTTTCGCCTTCAGCGAATGCGGCACCAGCTCCTACGAGCGGTGGAGGCACGCACCGTTTCAGCGACTGGCTCAGCATGGCGTCCGAGCCCCCTTCCGCACCGCTCCCGGCTGGTCAGCGCCTGGACCAGATGGCACCCGCCTCGGATACGCAGGACTGGCTCCATCAACCCGAGATCCCGAAGGCGCCCGTAGTGAAGCCGGTGGACAGCGACCTGGACACCAGGGCCCTGATCGACCGCTTCATTCAGCAGAGCACAACGGCCCCCGTGGCCAAGAAGGCCGAGTTCTACACACCGCAACAGGCCGGCAAGCGCAGCCTGGAGGAACATGCCGACATGGTGACCGAAACGTTGGCCCGCATCCACGAGAAACAGGGGAACTTCCAGAAGGCCATCGCGGCCTACGAGCGACTGGCCATCAAGCACCCGCAGCGAAGCGCCTACTTCCGCGGACTGGCCGCCGCCCTGGCCGGTCGATAGGCCAACGGTGCATGCAAGCGTAAAAAGCCCTTACTTCGCAGCCCTTTTCAGCAGCACGCATGTTCATCTCCATCCTCATCATCATCGTGGCCGGCCTCCTGGCCCTCGTTGTTCTTGCCCAGAACCCCAAAGGTGGCGGCCTTGCGGCCGGCTTCACCGGCGCCCAGCAGATCGGTGGTGTGCAGCGCACGGCTGATTTCCTCGAGAAGAGCACGTGGACCCTCGCGGCCACCCTTATGGTGCTGTGCCTTGTGAGCTCCGCCAACCGCGGTTCCAGCGCTGGTGGTGATCCCTTGGACGAGAAGATCCAGGTGGAGACCGAGCAGGCTCCACCGGCCGAAGGCGAACTGCCCCCCGCCAGCGGCGATAGCATCGATTGATCGGGTCACACCCACCTGTTCGCCAGCGTCACCCTGACAGCGGACTGACGCGATCGTCACCCTTTTGCGCGATCTTGACAGGCCCCTGCTCCGATCACGGCATTGGCACTGTCATTGACGGACGCGCGACACGTATTCGGAATTCCGGAACCACAATCATTCAACCCATCTAAACCCGCAATGGCAAAAGTGAAGCCCCTGGCCGATCGCGTGCTTGTAGAAGCAGCGCCGGCCGAAGAGACCACCAAGGGTGGCTTGTTCATCCCTGATACCGCCAAGGAAAAACCCCAGCGCGGCAAGATCATCGCCGTAGGTACCGGTCGCGTGGCCGATGACGGCAAGGTGACGCCCCTCACCGTGAAGGTGGGTGACGAGATCCTGTACGGCAAGTACAGCGGCACCGAGCTCAGCCTCGAAGGCAAGGACTACATGATCATGCGCGAAAGCGACATCTACGCTGTACTGAACTAACAACCATTGTACGGGCGGGAATATTCCCGCCCCGACCCATTCCCCCAAGAAAAATGGCAGCCAAGAACATCCAATTCGACATTGACGCCCGCGACCGCTTGAAGCGTGGCGTGGACCACCTCGCGAACGCCGTGAAGGTGACCCTCGGTCCCAAGGGCCGCAACGTGATCATCGACAAGAAATTCGGAGCGCCCCAGGTGACCAAGGACGGCGTTACCGTGGCCAAGGAGATCGAGCTGAAGGACGCCGTGGAGAACATGGGCGCCCAGATGCTGAAGGAAGTGGCCAGCAAGACGGCCGACATCGCTGGTGATGGCACGACCACCGCCACCGTGCTAGCCCAGGCCATCGTGACCGCCGGCCTGAAGAACGTGGCCGCCGGTGCCAACCCCATGGACCTGAAGCGCGGCATCGACAAGGCCGTGATCGCCGTGGTGGAGGAGCTTAAAAAAATGAGCAAGTCCGTTGGCGACGACAACGCCAAGATCAAGCAGGTGGCTTCGATCAGCGCCAACAACGACGACACCATCGGCACCCTGATCGCCGAGGCCATGGCCAAGGTGAAGAAGGAAGGTGTGATCACCGTGGAAGAGGCGAAAGGCACCGACACCACGGTTGAAGTGGTGGAAGGCATGCAGTTCGACCGCGGCTACCTCAGCCCTTACTTCGTGACCAACGCGGAGAAGATGGAGGTGGACCTGGAAGGCGCCTACATCCTGATCTACGACAAGAAGATCAGCAGCATGAAAGAGCTGCTCCCCATCCTGGAGAAGAGCGCGCAGACCGGCAAGCCCCTGCTGATCATCAGCGAGGATGTGGACGGTGAGGCACTGGCCACCCTCGTGGTGAACAAGATCCGCGGCGCCCTGAAAGTGGCCGCTGTGAAGGCACCTGGATTCGGCGACCGCCGCAAGGCCATGTTGGAGGACATCGCCATCCTCACGGGTGGAACGGTGATCAGCGAGGAGCGCGGCTTCAAGCTGGAGAACGCCGACCTCACCATGCTGGGCAAGGCTGAGAAGATCAACATCGACAAGGACAACACCACCATCGTGAACGGTGCCGGCAAGAAGGCCGACATCACGGGGCGTGTGGCCCAGATCAAAGCACAGATCGAGACCACCACCAGCGACTACGACAAGGAGAAACTGCAGGAGCGTCTGGCCAAGCTGGCCGGCGGTGTTGCCGTGCTCTACATCGGTGCCGCTACGGAAGTGGAGATGAAGGAAAAGAAGGACCGTGTGGATGACGCCCTGCACGCCACCCGCGCTGCAGTGGAGGAAGGCATCGTACCGGGCGGTGGTGTGGCTTACATCCGCGCTCAGAAAGTGCTGGACAAGGCCGAAGGCATCAACGCCGACGAGACCACCGGCATGGGCATCGTGAAGCGCGCGCTCGAAGAGCCGCTGCGCCAGATCGTGGCCAACGCCGGATTGGAAGGCAGCATCATCGTACAGAAAGTGCGCGAAGGCAAAGCCGACTTCGGCTTCAACGCCCGCACCGAGGTATTTGAGAACCTGCTCGCCGCCGGTGTGATCGACCCCACCAAGGTGACACGTGTTGCCCTGGAGAACGCCGCTTCCATCGCCAGCATGCTGCTCACCACCGAGTGCGTGATCAGCGAGGAGAAGGAAGAGAAGTCGGCAGGCGGCCATGGCCACCCCGACATGGGCGGCATGGGTGGAATGATGTAACGCTGACATCAGTGTCCCCTTCCCGCCTTCGCAAAGGCTACGGGGGCAAAGCGGGAGGCCCTCGTGGCCATCGGATAGGAACAAGCCCCGGCCCCCGGATGAAACTCCGGGGAGTCGGGGCTTGTTCGTTCCATGGCAACAACTACGCACCGAACGGCCTGCTCCGTCCCCGGAATGTGCACAAGCTCCGGGATACTAACACCTGTCGATAACTAGCCCCGGGCACCGTGGCTGGTCCTCAGTAATCTCGCATACCTGTTCAGCCCACGGGCTGGGCGGGTATTGCTGGAAGAGCCATGCAGATCACCCCCAAACGCTTCTTCGATTTCTGCGCTGCGCACGTGCCGTTGCTGCATGCCATCGCCATGAAACCCGGCGACATCAGCGAGGCGCAGGTGCGCCAGTTGATCCGCACGTTCAGCGACACCGTGGCCGAGCAGCCCGAGACCACCTGGCAGCGCCTGGTGGAACTGCAGGTGATCGTGCCGCTGGAGGAAGGCAGTTCGCACTATGTGATGTCGCAGCCCTTGCTGCATCTGCTGAACTTCCTCTACAACGATGCATTGCCCACATCCCCGGAGATCATCCAGGGCTACATCGCCGCATTGGAAAGCGCCCGCAAACGCCTGGTGCTCGGCGTGGAGGCCCTGGACCCGCTGAGCGTGAACATGGCCACCAACGAAGTGGACCACACGCTGCGCCGCATGCAGGACGACCTGGACGCCACGCATCGCGCGGTGATGGCCGAGGTGGCGCGCTACAAGGCCGACCGCACCAGTGTGAGCGTGCGCGAACGCTACCTGCGGATCGTGTCGTTGATGGACCAATATGTGCATCCGCTCGTGGAGATCGTTCGCGTGGACGGGCTGCTGGTGGGCACGTTGAACGAGACCGACCTGGCCCTGCGCGCCGCACGTGAGAACGGCGTGTACACGGAGATGAGCCTGATCGAACGCAACGAGCGGCAGGTGCGTGTGCTGCGCCGTCGCGCCATCCACACTTTGAACGAGAGCCGCAAGGAACTGCAGCCGTTGTACGAAGTGTTACGACGATCCAGCGCCATCGCGCATGGTGCCACACTGGCATTGGGGCGCCTGCGCCAGATGCGGATCGAGGAGTGGATCACGAACTATGTGCCACAAGCCGCGAGGGCCGGCGTGGAGTGCCCTCCCACCGATGCCGTCATCAGCCACATCCTGAACGATGTGATCTCGCATCCCCCCACGCCGCCACCGGTGCTGAGCATGCAGGAAAATGGCGATACGCCGCCGGATTATGTCCGCCTGTTGTGGCTCAATGCCCTGACGGACAACCTGCGTGAGGAGCTTCCGGTGAAGGACCTCACGGGATGGATCGTCTCCACCTACCCGGAAAAGGGTACCGCCGACGCTCTGCTCGGCCTCAGTCGGCTGCTCTTCGATCCCACCATGGAGGTGGCCTTCAAGAGCGGCGAACAGAAGCAGTACCGCACGCGCGACGGCGTGTTGGAATGCACCACCATCTCGATCACCAAAGCATCGCCTACGCCAGGCCACGGCGCGTAACCCATGAGCACCCTTCCCCAACTGAAGGACATCTTCGACAAGCTCCGCCAAGGCGCGTACATCACGCACGAGCAGGGCACCCTGCACGCATCGCTCACGGAGAACTACGATGCGTACAAGGACTACTTCGCCCCGCTCGGGCTGAACCTGGTCCGCCATCCGCGCGACTTCTTCTACCTGCATACGGAAGCGGCCGAGAGCACGCCTCCTTCGGGGTCGCTGCCACCCATCGCCGTGTTCAGTTTCATCCTTATCGAGGCCACCGCGAACGAAGGCCTGCCCGTGGAGGAATACCTGCTCACCGAGCGCTTCAGCGTGGCCGGGCTTCCGCACCTCACCACCGATCGCTACAAGGCGCACCTGAAGGCCGTGGGCATTGACGATGAGGCCTCCCTGCGCAAAGTGGTGAAGAGCATGGTGCGCCTGGGGTGGGTGGAGTACTTCCCCGATGACACGTTCCGCTTCCTGCGGCCCTTCCACCGCGTGTTCGACAAGTGCCAGGAGATCAGCATGGCGGCCGAGCAGGAATCGCGCAGCGTGCTGAAGACCGAGGATAAGCAGATCGACCCTGAGCTGAACTGATACCGCAAAGGACGCGAAGAGCGCAAAGTTGCTTCACTGACCCTAACCGCTACAAGCGCCTTGAAAACCATCACAACCGGTGACACCAACGACCGCATTCTTCGCGCACTTTGCGCCCTTTGCGGTACGTATCCGTCTTTGATCACATGCAACTAGGACCGACCAAACTCATCGCCATCCGATCCGGCAGTTACGACTACGCCGAGATCGACCTGGGCAACTCGCTACAGCTGGTGGGGCCGAACAACGCGGGCAAGACAACGTTGATCAACACCCTGCAGTTCCTCTACCTCGATCACCGGAACCAGATGGTCTTCGGCGATCACGATCCGGAGGCGACACGCGAGTACTACTTCCCCGACCACTACAGCTACCTGCTGTTCGAGTGCCTCGGACCGAAGGGTTCGTACGTGCTCGGCTGGCGCGGCCAAAGCAAGACGAGCGGAGGCGATCCCGTTCGGTTCACCTACGACGGGCATTACGACGTCACCGATTTCCTCACCGTGGACGATCACGTGGCGGACCCGAAGACCGTGCTGGCGAAACTGGACAAGCGCAACTACCGCGAACTGCGTGAACCGCAAGCCCATCGCGAGGCCATCCTCGTGGCCACCAAGGGCGAAAGCAACGGGCTGGGCATCGTGCACCTCACGGAGGTGGAGCGCTATGCGCACTTCAAGGAGATCCTGAAGAACCTCCTCAGCCTGCGTTCCATCGACCAGCATGAGATGAAGCGCAGCCTGCTGATGCTCGCCGGCATTCCGCCGAACAAGCCCGCGCTGGAAGCGAACCGCCTGATGACCGAGGAGTTCGAGCGCATCCGCGACCGACGCGTGAAGCTGAACACGTTGAAGAGCGAAAAGGAACGGCTGGTGAAGTACATCGAGATGAGCGATGTACGCATGGCCCTGGAGGCACGCCTCGCCCTGGTACATGGCGACCTGATGGAGAAGCGCCGCAAGGCCCACGACCATAACAAGCACGTGAAGGAGGCCATCCTGGCCAAACAGGATTCGCTGGAGCACGAGAAGCGCATCACGGCCGACAACCTGAAGGACCTCGACGACCGCATCGCGGACCTGGCCGCGGCGAAAGGACGTGCCGAGGGCGACCTGTCCCGCATCGCCGAACTGGGCAAGGGATTGGAGCAGTTCGTGGAGAACCTGGAGCGCGAGGCCTTGAGCAACGCGAAGGAGCGCCTGGTGCAATTGGAGCGCCAGCTGGGCAACGCGCAGCTCGCCGACCGCCAGCGCACCGCGCGCAGCCTCGCCGAGGTCACCGGTCGCGTGGCCAACACCGAGAAGGCCATCGCCAACTTCGACAAGGCGCTGATCACCACCCTGCGCGAAACGCTCGAGGACAACGAGCTGCGCGAGCTGTCGAAGCTGTTCAACCTCGACATCTTCAAACTGCCCGTGGAAAAGGGCGGCGTGGAACTGAAGAAGCGCAAGCAGATCGACTCCCTGCTCAAGAGCATCGCCGAGAACATCAGTGACGATCGCTACAGCGACGCCTTGATGTCCCTGCCGTTGCCGGACAACAGCAGCGCGTGGAAGGAGCTGGTGGATGTGAAGGCGCTGAAAAAAGCGCTTACTGACCTGAAGGCCGAGCAACAGCGCCTACAGGAGCTGATGGAGGCCATCGAGAACCGCGAGCAGATCGCGAAGGAGCGTGCCAACGTGCAGGCCGAGTGCGACAAGCACCTGGCGAACCTGGGACTCTGGGAGCGCCTGGAAAAGGAGAAGCATGAAGAGCCACGGCTGAAGAAACGCCTGGCGGATGCATCGAAGGACAAGGCCGATGCCGAAGGCAAGCGTGTAGCAGCCCGCACCAAACTGGACGAGCTGTCCGTAAAGCTCTTCGAGCAGCGCACCGCTCTGAATAAGGAGGACGAGCGCTTCAACCGTCTTCTGCGACTGCTGGAACAGTGCACGCCACCGCCCGATCCCGAGGCGAAGAGCAAGGAGCTGATGGCCGTGCCCGCCGACGCCGAGGACGCCATCGCGCTCTACCACAAGCTCACCATCGAGCACAAGGACATGAGCCGCGAGATGGACCAGCTGCGTTCGAAGATCGAGAACGTGTTGAAGAGCGACATCATCGGTGCCACGGAACTGGAGACCATCCGCTTGATCAAGGAGCAGCTCGAAGGGCTGCCCACCTTCGAGGAGGCGCTGCGCAAGGACTGGGACAACTACCTGCACCTGTTGCGCGCCAACTTCGCCAACGTCCTGAACGGCCTCAGTGACATCAAGAACGCGGCCGAACAATTGAACCGCCGGTTCAGCAACGTGAGCGTCTCGAACCTGGAGAGCCTGAAGATGGAGGTGATGGACCAGAGCGACCTGGTGGCTCCCTTGAAGGAACTCGCCGAGACCGACCACACCGGGCTGTTCGACAGCAGCACCAAGCTGGACGCAGCCTACCAGAGCTTCCGCAACAAGCTGAGCGAACGCATCACGCTGAACTATGGCGACCTCTTCACCCTGCGGTTCACGGTGAGCACCCAGGGTGGACGCACGCACAGCTACGACAACCTGCAGGTGGAGTCGCACGGTACCGCGATCACCATCAAGGTGCTCTTCAACCTGCTCGTTCTGCGTAGCATGCTGAAGGAGGATCCGAAGCTGTGCACCCCGCTATCGCGCGTCCCCTTCTTCCTGGACGAGATCCACTCGCTGGATGCAACGAACCGCAGTGCCGTGCTGCGCATGAGCCGCGATCTGGGCTTCATGGCCATCACTGCAGCGCCGGAGCCCGTGAGCGAGGTTGAATCGCTGTACTTCCTGCGTCCGATCAATGGACGACTGGTCGTGCGCAATGAGCTGCGTGTAGGCGTGAAATTCGATGCGTTGCAGGTGATGGAGTAGGTGGTCTGTTCCGGGTGAACATTTCAAGTGCATGCATGGGCGGCAGGTGTGGTACGTCACCACCGGCATGATGGTCCCCTCTGCTGTGAAAGCGCCCGTGGGCCATATCCGATACATTTACATGATGCGGGAAGTAGCGGTCGGTGCTTTACCATCCGGAAAGCGTCGATGGCGCTTTTATCTATGGACCGCTCTCGGGGTCAAAGCAGGGATGCTGCTCGTGATCCTGTTCCTGTTCACCAACATCACCGGAGTGGCGGATGTTCCCTTGGTGACAGGGGACACGCCATCGTACCTCCTGCCCATTGATTCGCTTGTTGAAGGCCATGGATATACTCCCGATTTCCGGATGCCTGGCTATGGCGGTGTTTACCTGTTGTTCAGAGCTTGGCTACCCTCCACATGGGCCCAGTTATGTCTCATCATCCTGCAATGGGTCGCCGATGCGGTGATCGTTGTGCTGGCGACCCGTGTCGCATGGAGGCTCGGTGCTTCCATCCATGCGGAACGATGTGTATTCCTCGTGGCCTGTATCAGTACGTTCGTTTCGCTCAATGCCTTGTTCGTGATGACCGAGACGTTCACGGTGTTGTGCGTCCTGTTATGCATCGATCAGGCCCTTGCATGGAACGACCGACCAACGCGCACCTCTGCCCTGATCGCCGGGGCAGCTGTGGCGTGGGCCATATTCCTGAGGCCCGTGTTCGGCATTCTCCTGCCGATCATAGGCCTCTGGTTCTTCCTTGGCCATCGGCGGTCCAAAGCCGTATCGTGGTCAGCGCTGATCTTCTTTGCCCTCCCCTTCGCAGTGGCCGATGGAGCATGGATCGCACGCAATTATCATGCTCACGGCCGTTTCATTCCATTGACCGATGGAATGTTCTACCCTGATTTCATGAGCTCGCCAACATTCGATATTTTCCCTTTTGTCCAGGCCATCGGCGGAAATACGGTGTGGTGGGCCGATGGTGCCGAGATCCGCTATTTTCACTCCGAGCTGGTATGCCTTGATGAGACCGATGTACGACTTCCGGCATGGATCACCACATCGGAATTCACCATGGACAGCTTGCGCCTCGTATCGGATGATGCAGGCTGCATTGTCTCGGACACCTGCCCAGGCCTGAGCCCCCTGGAACGCCGAAGGCTGGTGAAGGATCGCATGGAGCGATACACGCGAAGCTTTCGTACCGAACACCCGTGGCACTATCATGTGACCGCGCGGTTGCGCCTTGCAGCCACTTTCCTGTTCCGCAGTGGCATACCGGAGTCCTTTGATGCTCCCCTCTCGCGGATGCCCCTGGCGAAACAGATCGGGACGATCCTGAATACTGTTCTATTCGTGGTCGTGAGTGTGGGTGGCACGTTGATGGGAATTGTCCTCATCCTATCCAAAGACCCTTCGCGAGCGTTGCGCTTCGTGAGCATCGCTGCGCTCATTACCTCCCTGATGTTCCCTTTGTTGTTCCGGGTGGTCGAATCGCGCTATCTGGCTCCGGCATTTCCGCTGCTCATCATCATCCTGATATTGGGCATTGCTTCATTCGGCGACCGAAGGCTGAGGTTGCACGTTCAGCGACACCGCAGCCCAGACACTTAACGGGGTCCGCTAACACTCCCCCCGCACGAGCAAGGCGTGGTTGACCGCTCCTCAGCCATGGATCTGAACGCGATCTATTCCCCCATTTTGACCGCACCTAAAGAAAGGCGTGCGTCATGGGACCTGCCCATCGGATGTACCTTTCCATGCGGAATGGAACCGCTCTAAATCCGTCGAAGACGATGAGGATCAACATTGCACTTTTCGCCATGGTGGGCTTAGCCCTGCTTGCTGGCATGAACAAGGCGGTCGCTCAGGATCCGACCTCCGTGGACGTGGATCTTCGGCAGAGCACTGCGGACACCAACAACCTTGAGGTCTACGTGCGGGCCAATGGATCCTTCTTCGATGAGGTGTTCAGCGGGTTGACCTTCACGATCCGCTGGGTCACCACTTCCCCGGCCACCCTCGGCACACGTGTGAACAGCTGCCCTGCAGGCATCTCCATCGCCCCCACCGCACAGGTCACCAACCCCGATGTGAACGGGGACCCCACCGGCTACAACTACCGGTCCTTCAATGCCTTCGGATCCAGCCTGCTGAGCGATGCAGGCTGTCCCCTGCCACAGGACACGTGGTTCCTGGTGACCACGATCCCAGTGGAGAACGATCCAGGCTGCACGGAGTTCCAGATCGTGAATGACACGTTCACGAGTTCCCCTGGGAATGCGCGGGACTTCTTTGTATCCCTTGGGGGCGTTGAGAAGACCGGGGTGATCGAGCCCACCGCCGTGAACATGGGTGCGTGTGCCCCGGATTGCCTGGGTGTTCCTGGAGGGAGTGCAGTACCTGGAACCCCCTGTGATGATGGCGATCCCGACACCATGGGCGAGACGTTCTCCCCAGCGTGTATCTGCCTCGACATCAACACCACCATATTGGAGGCGCAGCCACTCACCCTTTCCCTATCACCCGGGCCGAATGATGGCCTCGTATCACTACGCATCGGGTCTGATCTGGCGGGTGCTTTCGACCTTCGTGTGTTCGACCCCATGGGGAGGCTCGTGCATATCCATCGGGCGCCTTCTTTGCCGGGAAGTGACCTCCTCATCGACCTTTCCGATGTCGCAAGTGGGTGCTACCTGCTCGTTGTTGACCTCGGGGGCCGACATGCGTCCCAGCGTTTTGTGAAGCGTTGAGGGGTCGGTCAGGCCCCGGGTGGCATCCATCGCGCGGTGTACTCGTCTTGTGGCCCGAACGAGGTGCTTGTTGATTTACTTGCATCTTCGCTTCCCTGAATCCGCTCCCTTCGACCTTGATCTCGCTCATCATCCCTGTTTACAATGAGGAACGCAGCCTGCCGCTGCTCTTCGATCGCTTACGATCTGCCTTGGTGCACATCGACCATGAGGTATTGCTGGTGAACGATGGTTCGCGCGATGGTTCCTTCGAGGTCCTGCGTGTTCAGTGCAGGAGGGATCCCCAATACAAGGCCATTGACTTTCGGCGCAACTTCGGACAGACCGCTGCGATAAATGCGGGGATCCAGCACTCAAAGGGCGACATTCTAGTGCTGATGGACAGTGACCTGGAGAACGACCCAGCGGACATACCCAGATTATTGAACAAGCTGGACGAAGGCTACGATGTGGTGAGCGGCTGGCGCCGCGATCGTTGGCAGGGCCAATTCCTCACGCGCAAGTTGCCTTCATTGCTCGCGAACAAGCTCATCAGTACCATCAGTGGCGTGCATCTGCATGATTACGGTTGCACGCTGAAGGCCTACAGACGCGACGTGATACAGGGCATATCCTTATATGGACAGATGCACCGTTTTATTCCGGTGTACTGCAGCTGGCAGGGTGGGCGTGTGGGCGAAATGCCGGTGAATTACCAGCCACGCCAGTTCGGTAAGAGCAACTACGGACTCTTCCGCACCTACAAGGTGCTGCTCGACCTGTTGCTCATCAAGTTCCTGGACAAGTACATGACCAAGCCCATCCACTTCTTCGGCGGGGCCGGGTTCCTGAGCTTCCTGCTGGCATTGATCACCGGCGGCACCATGTTCTTCCTGAAATTGACGCACCGCGCTGATTTTGTGCAGACCCCATTACCGATGTTAACGGCCATGTTCCTGATCGTCGGTGTGCTGATGGTGCTGATGGGCATACTGGCCGAACTGATCGTCCGCACCTACTTCGAGAGCCAGGGCAAGAGCACCTTCACTGTACGTGAGAAACTGAATCTCTGACCATGGAGGTAAAGGACCAACGGACGGCGGATGCCTTTGCCAACTCCTGGAACCACCTGCCGGAAGGGTCGGTCTATTCCACCGCCCAGTTCGAGGAATGGTTCGCTCCGATCACCCAGGCCGATGTGAGAGGGAAACGCGTGCTGGAACTGGGCTGCGGCGGTGGCAGCCTGCTGACGCACATGAGCACTTGGGGACCGATCGCATTGGTGGGGGTGGACCTTGGGGCTTCAGTGGAGATGGCCGAACGCAACATGGCCCGGGCCGGGGCCAGTGGTTTCAGCATCGTGCGTCACGACCTGACCACCTTTACCGCCTCAGCGCCGTTCGATCTCGCCTACTGCATCGGCGTGCTTCATCACCTCAAGGAGCCGAGGGCAGGATTTGATGCTGTGCTTCGTAACACACGTCCTGGTGGCAGGTTCCATTGCTGGGTGTATGCACATGAAGGCAATAGCGTTATCCGCTGGGTGGTGGACCCGATCCGGAAGGTGGCTTCCCTTCTGCCATGGTGGTTCACCAAGTATTTCATCGCCACACCGCTCGTTCTACCCTATTTCCTTTACGCGAAGATCCTCAACGCGCTTCGGTGGAAGATCCTGCATCGACTACCCCTGTATGACTATTCGATCTGGATCGCACAACGCGGTTTTTTCTTCTTCCGCCATGTCGCATTCGATCAATTGGTGACACCACAGACGGCCTATATCCGTCGAAGCACCGTGGATGAGTGGCTTCGTTCACCAGGCGTGGACCCGTCCAGCACGTACGTCATTTTCCGCAACGGCAATTCCTGGAAATTCGGCGGGCGTAAACTCGGATGACCGCCATGACGAGCACGGCATACGACGAGTCGCACTTCCAGGATAACTATCCGCCCGGTATGCGGTACTTCTACTGGACGAGGGCCCGTAATCAGATCCTGTTGAAGACATTGAGACAACAGGCTCTCCCGATGCCGATGGTCGAGATCGGTTGTGGGACCGGCATAGTAACAGGACATTTGCGCAATGCCGGCCTGGATGTCACTGGTATCGAACTCGGCGTTCCTGAGGTGGATGCTGACGTACGACCTCACCTTCTTCTTGGCCAGGATGCACATACCCTTGATCCCGTCCTACGCGGTCGTTTTCGCACGATGGGCCTGTTCGATGTGATCGAGCACATCGAGGATGCTCCGGCGTTCATCCGCTCCCTGCTTGCCGCCTACCCATCGGTCACCCATGTAATGATCACCGTGCCCGCAGGCCCGGAATTATGGAGCAATTACGATGTGCACTTCGGGCATTTCCGCAGGTACACTGACGACAGCCTAGCCGAACACATGAAAGCGAGCGGCCTGCGTCCAGTGATCATGCAACATCTTTTTCAAGGATTGTACTGGGCCCAGCGAAGTGCACTTGCCTTGGGGGTCGGGAAGCAGCGGCAGGTCAGCTTCGATCCGCCGGTGGAACAGCCACGAAGGGCGATCCATGCCCTGCTGGCAGGAGCCCTGGTCGCAGAGAACCGATTGCTTCCTTCCACCTGGAACGGCTCGTCCCTGCTGGCCATCGGTGAACGGATCTGATCAAACACCCCCAGCATGTGCGGCATCGCCGGTTTCCAGGGTAAGGGCACGCTCGAGGACGCGCGCCGCATGATCGCACGCATCGCCTATCGCGGCCCCGACCTGCAGGATGCAGTGATGGTGCAGGACACCGGCCTGGCGCACGCGCGCCTGAGCATCATCGACCTTAGCCATGGTGCCGATCAGCCGATGCAGGATGCGAGCGGCCAGCTCACCATCGTGTTCAACGGCGAGATCTACAATTACAAGCCGCTCAGGGATGCCCTGCAACAACAGGGGACCACGTTCCGCACCAGTTCGGACACGGAGGTGTTGCTGTACCTGTACCGCGCACACGGAGCCGCCATGCTCCCCATGCTCAATGGCATGTTCGCGTTCGCCATCCATGATGCGCGCACCAACGAACTTTTCCTCGCGCGCGACCGCATGGGCAAAAAGCCGCTTCACTTCGCCGAGTGCAACGGCACCTTCGTGTTCGGCAGCGAACTGAAGGCCGTGCTCGCCCATCCGGAGGTGAAGGACGATATCGACCTCGTCGCGTTGAACCAGTACCTCACGTTCGAATATGTGCCCACGCCACGCAGCATTGTGCAGGGTGTCCGCAAACTGGAACCCGGGCACAGCCTGGTCGTGAAGGACGGCCGTATCGTGAAGGACGTGGCATACTGGACCATCGACCTGACGAAGCGCCCGATCGGCGAGCGAGAAGCAGCGGCCCGCCTGGACGAGCTGTTGCAAAAGGCCACGGAGCGGCGATTGATGAGCGATGTGCCGCTGGGTGTGTTCCTCAGTGGCGGAATCGACAGCAGTGCGGTGGCGTATTATGCGCAACAGAGCTCGAACACCCGCATCAACACCTTCAGCATTGGCTTCGAAGAGGCCAGTTATGACGAGAGCGGTCATGCGCGACTGGTAGCGGAACGCATAGGAAGCGACCACCATGTGGAGATCCTGCGCCAACGCGACAGCCTGGACCTGATCCCCGAACTGTATTCGAAGCTCGATGAGCCCTTTGCCGACGCCTCGCTCATCCCCACGCACCTGCTCAGCCGCTTCGCCCGCAAGCACGTGACCGTGTGCCTGGGTGGCGATGGCAGCGACGAACTGCTGGCGGGCTACCCCACCTTCGGTGCCGATCGCTTCCGGACGTTGTTCGCCGCTCTGCCGCACGCCGCCATCGGCGCGATGAAAGGCCTGGCCCATCTGCTGCCCGCCAGCGACAACAACATCTCGTTCGACTTCAAGGTGAAGCAGTTCCTCCGCGGGTTCGAACGTGAAGCATCGCACGTGAACACGCTTTGGCTCGGAAGCTTCACCCCCCAAGAGAAGCGCTCCCTGCTGAGCGCGGATGTACGCACCGCGCTGCAAGATGCGAGCGGCCTGGAACCCATTGATGACCTGCTTCGCAACTCGCCCTGGTCGGGCGGTGCGATGAACGAAGTGATCTTCGTATTCCTGCGGACCTATCTGCTCGATGACATCCTCTTCAAAGTTGATCGCGCCAGCATGTACACGTCGCTGGAGGTGCGTGCGCCTTTCATGGATGTGGACGTGGTGGAGTTCATCAACTCCCTGCCGGACCAATACAAGCGCAGGGGGTTCAATGGCAAGTACCTCTTGAAGCAGGTGATGCGTGGCAAGCTTCCCGATGCCATCATCGACCGCCCCAAGAAGGGCTTTGGCATCCCGCTGAGCTCCTGGTTGCGCCATGAGCTTCGTCCCTTATGTGAGAGCCTGCTCCACACGGACCGGATCCGACGCGAAGGCACGTTCGACCACCGCTATGTCGACCGTCTGAAACACGAACACATGACGGGGCGAGCGAACCATCGCAAGTTGTTGTGGACACTGATGGTGTATCAGCTCTGGCTCGATCACCGCCGCTCATAGCGGCTGTCACACCATCTTCGCAGGCATGTGGTGGCGTTGGCTCCTTCAGCGCAGGACCTGGTGGTGGCTGGCGATCGCCCTGCTCCTTCGGGGTGCGTACTTCTGGCTCTTCCTGCACGAGCATGGCCTGCACGGTGCGTGGTACGGCTGGGGTGCAGAGAACGGGGATACACCGGGCTACTTCGAGCCCATGGATGCCTACCTCTCCGGTAACGGCTACCGACCCGACTTCCGCATGCCCGGCTACGGGCTGCCCTTCCTGATCTTCCGCTGGTACACCACGCCCCAAGGGGCAGGAACGGCCCTGCTCTTCCTGCAATACGCGCTGGGCGTGTGGAGCGTGGTGGTCCTTGCCCGGTGCACACGGATGCTCGGCGCTACGCCTCGCATGCAGGATCTGACCTGTGTGGCCTTTGCCCTCTTCGGTCGCGTGGCCGTGTACGATGTGCATTGGTTCACGGAAAGCCTGTGCATCAGCGCAACGATCATCGCCGTGCACGGATGGCTCGCAGGCCTGCGTAGTGGCCACTGGAGCGCTCTGCTTTGGTCCGGTGCCTGGATGGCGTGGGCCGTGTTCCTGCGGCCAATTCAAGCGCTTTGGCTCGCGCTCATGGCTGTCGGCCTGGTCCTGTTCCTTTCATACGCCACGCGCCGGAGGCTCATCCTCGCTGCACTGTTCCTCCTTCCCTTCCTCTTGGTGGATGGCCTGTGGGTCCGTCGCAATTACATCGTGCACGGCCAACTCGCACCGCTGACCCGCGGCATGGTGATGCCGGAGCTGGCCGGCTCGCAGATGTATCCGGTGATGCGCTTCATGCAAGTCATCGGTGGCAACTATCTGCATTGGGATCCCTCGGCGACCATCAGGTGGTTCAACATGCGCGAGGGACCCTTGGGGGCACCAGGGAAACGGACGGACAAGGATGTGCATATGCCCCTTTTCGCCCTTTCACCGTCGATCACCGTGGACAGCCTGAAGGTGCTGGCGCGAGAGATGGCGGAGTACAGTGACAGCACGCTGGTGGGAGATGCCCGCACGCGCGCGCTGGGCCTCATCACTGCGCGATGCGACCGCTACATCGCCCATTACCGCTCGGAGCGCCCCTGGCAATATCAGGTAACGGCCCGTGTGCGACTGACGGGGCTGTTCTTTCGACGAGCAGGGCTGGCCGGTCTGTTGGCCGACGCTCCACGCAAGCCCGGTCCGTGGGTAACGCCGCTGGAGGTCCTGGACAGGGCCATGCACTGGTCCGTGCTCATTGGCGGCCTGCTCGGGGCCTGCCTTTTCATGTCCCGTTGGCGGACCGATCGGATCCGCGCTTGGCTGGCCTTGCTAACGGTGATCGGTGTGTTCGTGGTGCCGTGGGGCCTGCGCATGTGCGAGGGGCGCTATCTCGTGCCCTTGTACCCTTGGTTGCTCGTGCTGTTGGTCCTCGCCATCGCCGGGCGATCAATGCTTGGTAAGTCCAACGGATGAACCTTGTGGCGCGATGTGTGTACTGCCCCGCAGCGCCCGGCCCGTAGCCAGCATGCCGTAATTTCCACCCGTCCATTCCACCACCATGATCCGCACACGCACCCTTGTCCTTCTTCCCGCGATCCTCGCCGCTTCCATCCTTCATGCCAAGGAGCAGGAAGTGGGTTCGCGCATAACGGCCGCCAAGGTATTCCTGAACGGCGCTCAGGTTTCGCGCAGCGCTTCGGCCAGCATTCCCGTTGGCAGCACCACGATCATCTTCACGGGGCTCAGCCAGAACATCGACCCACAGAGCATCCAGGTCACCGGCAAGGGGGGATACAACATCCTCAGTGTGAACCATCGGATCAACTACCTCAGTGAAAGTCCGAAGAAGAAGGAGATCGAGGACCTGGAAACGAGGATCAAGAAACTGGAGAAGGACTGGGCCTTTGAGAAGGCCATGCAGGACGTGTGGGTGAACGAGGAGCAGCTGCTCAACAAGAACAGCAGCATCGGTGGGCAACAGAACGGGTTGACCGCGGCCCAGCTCCTGGCCGTGAACGACTATGTGCGGGAGCGGCTGAAGGTGACCAAGACCAACTGGCTCCTTCAGCAGGAAAAGCTCACGGAGCTCGGGAAGGAGGCCGATAAGCTGCGAGCCCAGCTGGCGCAATACCGCCAGGAATCGCCGCAGCCCACGAGCGAGATCGTGGTGGAGATCGATGCGCCGGTGGAAGTGGCCGCCACTTTCACGCTCACCTATTTCGTGGGCAATGCCGGTTGGACACCAGCGTATGACCTGCGCGCCAAGGGCACCAGTGCGCCCATCGAGCTGCTGATGAAGGCACAGGTGGTGAACAACACCGGTGAGGATTGGAACAAAGTGGACCTGGCCTTGAGCAGCGGCAATCCGACGCTGGGCGGCACCATGCCCCAGTTGCATGCGTGGGTGTTGCAGCAGCCCTATACACTGCAGACGGTGGCTGCCGGCCGGAGCAGAGCAAGCCGCGCGTATGATGATGCACCTTCTGCAGCCCCTCCCAGCATGGCGGAAGGAACGATGGACCTCAAATACGCCGAAATGCCCGCCCAACTGGAGGTGTCCAACACCGTGGTCTACAACACCACCACCATCGAGTTCGCCATCGATGCACCCTTCAGTGTTCCTTCGGACGGCATGGCGCATACGGTGGCCGTGAAGACGCATAGCGTGCCAGCCATCTACAAACACTACTGCACACCCAAACTGGACAAGGACGCCTTCCTCTATGCCCGCACCACGGGTTGGGAGGACCTGAACCTGCTGCCGGGCCAGGCGAATGTGTTCTTCGAGGGTACCTATGTGGGCCAGAGCTACTTGAACATCCAGAGCACGGCCGACACGCTGGACATCTCCCTTGGCCGCGACAAGGGTGTGGTGGTGGAGCGCATCCGCCGCAAGAGCACTAACGACAGGTCCGTGATCGGCGGAAAACGTACGATCATGGTAGGCTTCGACATCAGCGTGCGCAACACAAAGGCCAGTGCGGTCGACATCGAAGTGCGCGACCAGCATCCGCTCAGCCCACGCAGCGAGATCGAGGTGAAGCTCGAGGAACAAGGTGGTGCCGTTGAGAACGAACAGACGGGCATCCTTACCTGGAACATCACGGTGGAACCGAAGAGCACGAAGAAGCTTGGGTTCGCGTACACCGTGAAACATCCGAAGGACATGCCCGTGGTGGTGGAGTAACGCCTTCGTGAACTCCTTCACACGTCCCATCCGCGCATTCACACGTCATCTTTCCAATGAAGGCGTGAGGCCGCGATCAGCATCTTCGCACAATGGCCAAGAAGCAGTTGCTCGCAGGAGCTGTTCAGGAACGGGACTTCTTCCAAGATGTGATGGAGGTGGTGCGCCGGATCCCCAAAGGTCGCGTCACCAGCTATGGTGCGATCGCCAAGTACCTCGGGGCAGCACGCTCCACGCGCATCGTGGGCTATTGCATGAACAACAGCCATGTGGTGAGCCCACCTGTTCCCGCCCATCGCGTGGTGAACAGCAGTGGGCTGCTCACGGGGAAGCACCACTTCGCAACGAACTCGCGCATGGCCGCCCTTCTCCGGCAGGAAGGGGTCAGGGTGAAGGATGATCAGGTCGTGGACTTCAAGAGGACCTTCTGGGATCCCTCCTTGGAACTCCGTTTATAGTTCACTTTCCTCGGCGTGGGATATGCGACCGTCCCGCTTCTAACCCCTTCTGGGTATTTTACAGCGTAGCGGGCTTCGCGTCATCGGATATGGCCATGACGGCGTATTATATTCAACACTTAATCCCCCCTTACCATGGTGGTCACCAGGATCTTCGAGAACGAACATGCTGCCATCGAGGTCTTACAAGAGCAGCTCCTTGTGCGGTTGACATGGAAAGGCAACGCCTCAGGCCCGGCCTTTCGCGAACCGATGCAAAAGGTCATGGAGACGGTAAAGGCCCACGGTCTGCATCTGTTCCTGAACGATACGCGCAGGATGGGTGCGGTGTTCTTTGGTGATCAGACGTGGACCAACGCCGAGGCCCTGCCCCTTCTTGCCCTTTCCGGTCTCACACGCATCGCCAATATCAGGAGCCGCGAAGGCATCAACGAGATCTACGCCGAGAAGGTGGTGAACACCGTAGCCACTGAAGCGTCCCTCTCCGTGGCCTATTTCGACAATCTATCGATGGCCATGTTGTGGTTGTTGGACAATGCGGAAGCGGATGTGAAGACCTATGTGGAACGCGAACGGCTCGCGACCCTGAACGATTACAAGGTCCTGGATACGGAGGCACAGGGCTCGTATGACGACATAACGAAGATCGCCTCGTACATCACACAAGCACCCATTGCGCTGATCAGCCTGGTCGACCGCAATCGCCAATGGTTCAAATCGCGCGTTGGGCTGGGAGTGGCCGAGACGTCGCGGCAGATCTCGTTCTGCACCCATGCCATCCAAACACCCGAGGTCACATTCATTGTGAAGGATGCGGCCGAGGACCCTCGATTCGCGCAGAACCCACTGGTTACCGGAGACCCCAACATCCGCTTTTATGCAGGTGCGCCCTTGGTGAGCCCGGAAGGTTTTGCCGTTGGCACCCTGTGTGTGATCGATCGCAAACCAAGGGAATTGGATGAGGCCCAACTGGATTCGCTGAAGGCGCTGGCGCGCATGGTGGTCATGCAACTGGAGTACCGGCGACTCGCCCTGGACCTCAAGAGCACGCGTGAGGACCTCGAGCTGTACCTGGGGCACTTGAAGGGGCACCAGCGCCAACTTGAGGATATCATGGACCGGCAGATCGATACCGTACTATCCCCTTCGGACAGAAAGGGCCTGAATGGAACTCCCCGGCGTGAGCCCGATGCAGGAGATCGTCGTAGCCGCGTTCCGGTGAGCGCCGTTTGAACAGGCGCCCCCTTGCCCGGGGCATTGCGTTCATCTACCCAAGTAGGGGTATTTCCAGGGCTTTTTGCGGATGACCGGTCATGGAGCACATACCTTCAATGGCGATTCCGGATCCCATGCAGATACACGTAGCCCTCGATAATGAGCATGCGTGCTTGGAAGTGCATCCCGAGCAACGCCTTATCCGTCTCGTCTGGAAGGGCGTGGTCCCCGGACCCATCTATCGGGAAACCCTCCTTCGCCTGATGGCCATCGCGAAGGAAAAGGGCCTGAAATACTGGTTGAGCGACGGCCGAAAAATGGGCCCCATCCTGTACGAAGATCAGGTCTGGTCCATGACCGAATTGAAACCGCACATGGATGACTCCGGCATCGAACGTGTGGCCATTGTCAGCAGCCAGGATGGGTTGAACGTTCTGGCCGTCGATAAGATCGTGAACTCCACTCCCCCCGATGCCAAGTATTCCATCGCCTACTTCGAGGATGTGTCCATGGCCCAGCTTTGGTTGCTGCACAATGACAGCATCCAAGTAGCTCTCAGGAAGAACGATTGACCGAAAAAGAACACCCCGTCGTGTATAGTCTTCGTGAGTGTACTAACTTTATGAGAATAGGGGGACACACACCGAACTGCATGAACGCATTGATACTTCGGGATGATGAACATGCGCTGGTGGTGGCTGACCTCGATAAGGCCCTGTTCCGGCTGACGTGGAAGGGCTATGTCCCCGGGCACATCTTTCGCCGTATCCTGATCCAAGCGGTGATGCAAGTGCAACAACACCGGCTTCGTTACTGGCTTTCGGACTCGCGTTCCCTGGGGGCCATTCTCCGGGAGGAGGAATTGTGGATCAAGGAGGAAATGATGCCCCATTTGCTCCGGATGGGGGTGGAACGGCTCGCGATCATCATGAGCCAGGACTTCTTCACGCGCATGTCAACCGACCGCCTTGTGGACGAGGGGCGCTCCAATGCGTCATTCCCTGTGCAGATGTTCGACTCGGCCGCGAATGCCGAAGCATGGCTATTCACGCCGAAGGTCGCGGTCGCCTAGGTGAACATTATCGGGTGCCGCCTTTTCCGTGGTAGCTACTTTTGGGGGCGATCACAGCCATGCCCATCACCCAGGAAGCCATTGCCGCCGCGCTCTCACGCGTGGTGGAACCCGATCTGAAGAAGGATATCGTGGAGCTCGACCTCGTGCGCGAGGTCGTCGTCGATGACAACACGGTGCATGTGAGCGTGGAGGTGAGCAACCCCGCCATGCACAGCCGCAAGCGGATGGAGGAGGCGGTCGTCTTCCAGCTGAAGCAGGCCCTCGGCAAGGATGTCAACGTGGTGGTGATCGTGAGCCCGCTGAGCGGTGAACGTGCCACCGTGCGCAAAGTGCTGCCCAGAGTGAAGCACATCGTTGCTGTGGCGAGCGGAAAGGGCGGCGTGGGCAAAAGCACGGTAACGGCCAACCTCGCGGCCGGACTGGCCATGCGCGGCTTCAGCGTGGGCCTGGTGGATGCTGATATCCACGGCCCGAGCATGCCGCTGATGTTCGACGTCCTGCATGAAAAACCAACGGTGCGGAAGGAGGGCGAGAAGAACCTCATCGTTCCGGTGGAAAGCTATGGCGTGAAACTGTTGAGCATCGGCTTCTTCGCTGACCCGGGGCAGGCCATCGCCTGGCGGGGTCCCATGGCCAGCAAGGCGCTTGAGCAACTCTTCAAGGACGCCGACTGGGGTGAGCTGGATGTGATGCTCGTGGACCTTCCGCCGGGTACGGGCGACATCCACCTGTCCCTGGTGCAGGCCATCCCGCTCACGGGAGCGATCATCGTCAGCACCCCGCAACCCGTGGCCGTGGCCGATGCGCGCAAGGGCGTTGGCTTCTTCCAATTGCCCAGTGTGAACGTTCCCGTGCTCGGCATCGTGGAGAACATGGCCTGGTTCACGCCGGCGGAACTACCGAACAACAAGTACTACATCTTCGGCAAGGCCGGTGCCCGTGCGCTGGCCGAGGAGCTGAAGGTCCCTTTCCTGGCTGAAGTACCTCTCGTACAAAGCATCCGTGAAGCCGCCGATGTAGGTCGGCCCGCTGTGCTACAGGGCGACACGCCCGCTGCGAACGCCTTCATGCCCCTGGTGGAGGCCGTGGTGCGCATCCTCGCCACCACCTCCGTGCCCGGCGCCAAGGCCGTAGCTTCGCACTCCCATCCATGAAGCTCACCCGCGAACAACGCGCTGCCATCGCCCTCCGTGCCGAGCATGCATTGAAGGACCTGCGTCCGTTCCTGGAGGCTGATGGTGGTGATATCTCGCTGGAGGAGATCACACCCGAGGGTGTAGCCCGCGTTCGGCTGCACGGCGCCTGCATGGGCTGCTCCATGAGCCCCATGACCATGAAGGCCGGCGTGGAGGAGGCGCTCAAGCGCGCCGCACCGGAGATCACGGGTGTGGAGGCTGTGAACCTGTCCGTTCAGCGGACAGGCCTGGGTGTCGTGGCTTGAGGCGGGAACATTCCGGCGTTCCACTTGTTCTGCGCTGAAGCCCACTGGCCGCAACGTCAAGGTCGTGGTGCTCCGTACCTTTGCGCCGCAATTACAGGATGAGCACGACACTGCATAAAAAGACCGTTGAGACCCGCGCGAACGTGGTGATCCTCTTCGCCGGCGACAGCGGCGATGGTATCCAGCTCACCGGCAGCCAATTCACGGACACGAACGCGCTGTTCGGCAACGATGTCAGCACCTTCCCCAATTTCCCTGCAGAGATCCGTGCGCCGCAGGGCACGCTCGCAGGTGTCAGTGGCTATCAGCTGCACTTCGGAAGCGTGGAGATCTTCACGCCCGGCGATCAGTGCGATGTGCTGGTGGTGATGAACGCGGCCGCGTTGAAGGCCAACCTCACCAAGCTGAAGAAAGGCGGCACCATCATCGCCAACAGCGATGGCTTCGACAAGAAGAACCTGCGCCTCGCGGGTTATATCGATGAGGCCGACCCGCTGACGGACGGTTCCCTTTCGAACTTCAACCTGCACAGCGTGGATGTGACCAAGCTCACGCGCACCGCGTTGGAGGGCACCACCCTCGGCATGAAGGAGAAGGACCGGTGCAAGAACATGTTCGTGCTGGGCTTCATCAATTGGATGTACAGCCGCGAGAACGCGTTGACGGAGGGCTTCCTCCAGCGGAAGTTCGGCAAGAAGCCCGAGCTGCTCGACGCCAACATGAAGGCCCTGGTGGCCGGATACAACTACGGAGAAACGAGCGAGACCTTCACCACCCGTTTCGAGGTGAAGGCCGCCCCGATGCCGAAGGGCACGTACCGCAGCATCACGGGGAACCAGGGCACCGCGCTGGGGCTGATCGCCGCTGCGCAGAAAGCGAAGCTCGACCTGTTCTACGGCAGCTACCCGATCACGCCAGCGAGTGACATCCTGCATGAGCTGAGCCGCCACAAGAACTTCGGCGTGCTCACCTTCCAGGCGGAGGATGAGATCGCGGCCATCAGCAGCGCCATCGGTGCGAGCTACGGCGGCGCCATCGGCATCACCGCGAGCAGCGGTCCCGGCATCGCGTTGAAGACGGAGGCCATGGGCCTCGCCTTCATGCTGGAGATCCCGTTGGTGATCGTGAACGTTCAGCGCGGCGGACCGAGCACGGGACTTCCCACGAAGACCGAGCAGGCGGACCTCTGGCAGGCGGTGCATGGCCGCAACGGTGAAGCGCCCATCCCCGTGATCGCCGCCAGCACACCGATCGATTGCTTCGACATGGCCTTCGAGGCCGTGCAGATCGCCATTGAGCACATGACGCCGGTGATCCTGCTCACCGATGGCTACATCGCCAACGGCTCGGAACCCTGGCGTTTTCCTGCGTCGAAGGATCTGCCGGAGATCAAGCCGAATTACATCAAAGCCCCGAACGACGGCGACAAGTTCCTTCCGTACCTGCGTGATGAGCGGGGCGTGCGTCCGTGGGCCTTGCCCGGACAACCCGGTCTGCAACACCGCATCGGCGGCATCGAGAAACAGGACAGGACCGGCAACATCAGCTATGATCCCGCCAACCACGAGAAGATGGTACACCTTAGGGCGGAGAAGGTCGCGCGCATCGCGGACCGCTTCAAGCCCATTCGCCTGGACAGTGGTCCTGCGGAAGGTGAACTGCTGATCGTCGGCTGGGGATCCACCTACGGAGCGATCCGTACGGCGGCGCTCCAACTCCAAGCCGAGGGGCAGAGCGTTGCACACGTGCACATCCGTCACCTGTTCCCCTTCAACAAAGGCTTGGGACCGCTGTTGAAGAAATACAAGCAGGTGCTTGTGCCCGAGATGAACAGTGGACAGCTGCGGCAAATGCTGCGCGGTGAGTTCCTGGTGGATGCCCAAGGCTTGAACAAGATCCAAGGCATGCCGTTCACCAGCGAGGAGATCCGCGCGGGTGCGCTAAATCTCTTGAACGCATGAGCACGACGAACGGAACCATCAGCGCACCGGAGAAGGTGGACTTCTCCAGCGACCAGGAGATCCGCTGGTGCCCTGGCTGCGGCGACTACAGCATCCTGAAACAGGTGCAAACGCTGCTCGAACAGAGCGGCAAGAAGAAGGAGGACGTGGTGTTCATCAGCGGCATCGGTTGCTCCTCGCGTTTCCCCTACTACCTCGATACATACGGCTTGCACGGTATCCATGGTCGCGCTCCGGCCATTGTCAGCGGTCTGCGCAGCGTCCGACCCGAGCTCACCGTATGGATGATCACGGGGGACGGAGACGCGCTGAGCATCGGTGGCAACCACATCATCCACCTCCTGCGCCGCAACGTGGACGTGAACGTACTGCTCTTCAACAACGAGATCTACGGTCTTACGAAAGGGCAGTACTCACCGACCAGTCCCGAAGGTGCGGTGACGCGCAGTACGCCGATGGGCAGCACCGACCATCCATTCAATCCGCTCGCGTTGGTGAAAGGCGCCGACGGCACCTTCATCGCCCGCAGCATGGACCGCGACCCGAAGCACATGCGCGAAGTGCTGTCCCGCGCGGATGCGCATCGGGGCACCTCACTCGTGGAGATCTACCAGAACTGCAACGTCTTCAACGACGGCGCTTTTGAGATCTTCACCGAGAAGGCCACCAAGCCGGTGCACACGCTTTTCGTGGAACAGGGCAAGCCGCTCACCTTCGCCAACGGCACCAAGGGCATCTGCATCAAGGAGATGCGGCCTCGCATCATCGATATCGGCCCGGAGTTCTCCCCGAACGACTGCTGGATCCATGACGAGCGCGACAACTTCAAGGCCTCCATCCTGGTACGGCTCTTCGACGATGCGCATAAGGAAGGCGCCTTCCCCCGACCCTTCGGCGTGTTCTACGTGAACGACCGGCCGACGCATGAGGACAAGATGTCCGCACAGGTGAAGCTGGCGAAGGAGAAGAAGGGCGTCGGAGATCTGGACGCGTTGCTCAAGGGTGAGCACACGTGGACGATCGGGTAAAGTGTCAATGGTTTACAGCCAGAGTTAAGATCCAGGGGTTACTGGAATACAGTCAGAGAGATGATCAAGGGGGTCACTGGCTTCCAGCCAGTGAAAGCACACTCCATTTACTTTCACTAGGTACTGGACCATGGCTGCGAATGACATTCATGATCTCTTCTTCGACGAGCATGACGAGATCGACATCACACAGCGTAACCTTCCCCATTGGAAACAGGATGGCAAACTCTATTTCATCACTTGGCGGCAGGCCGACAGTCTTTCGCAGGAAATTCTTGAACAGATCAGGTCTGACCGAGTTGCATGGATCAAGGAGCATGGCGACAGGCCAGTAAGCAGCTTGCCGATCCCTTTGCAGAACGAGTATTCCGAACTCTTCCATCATCGCGTACAAGCCTGGCTTGATGCCGGTCATGGCGCGTGCCTGTTTCGCCGCCCTGTTGTGAGGAAGATCATGGTCGACGCCTTCCATCATTTCAACGGCAAGCGTTATCACCTTGGGAGCTTCGCACTGGCCGGAAACCATGTGCATCTTCTCGTGGCGCCGTTGCCGGGTGTGGATCTGTCCGAGGTGCTTCACAGTTGGAAATCGTTCACTGCGAACGCGATCAACAAATGCGTTGGGCAAAGCGGCCGCTTGTGGATGGACGAGAACTTCGATCGCCTTGTGCGCGACCTGGACCATCTTCACCGCATCGAGAATTATATCGCTGCTCATGCCAAGCACGGGGCATACGTCGAGCGAAATGCTCTGCCCGGGTCTTCGGGTTACAGCCCGTGATCTTGCGCAATGCTCTTGGCTCCGCGGCCGGATCCGGTGGTTCCTCAGCATTGGCTGGAAACTGTGAACCGGGTTTTGTGCTAGACCCGCTCCGGCCTCAGCCTCGTGAACGTGTGTTTGGAACAGCTGCACCGGCTGGAAGCCGGTGACCCCAAAGGCGATCAGCATCCGTATATGACATCCACATGTGGACGATCGCTGGTTAACCCTCACCAAGCCACGCCGAGGCCGATTCGAATGGAGAGGAAGTCCGGATCCTCTTTCTTCCATGACCCATCGGATCTTACGAGGTAGTACCCTCGCATGGCGAGCAGTGTGGAACCGATCTCCAGCCAAGTGGATCGCCTCCGGACGTTATTGAGCCCATATCGCAAGCCGCAGTGGTAGTATTGGCCACCGCTCAATTGACCTGTACTGGTCTGCTTCCACGCCCCAAGCGCCCCTCCCCCTCTCAGGCTGATACTGACCCGCTCCGGTCGGATATGGAAGAACGGTCGGGCTTGCGCCCATGGCCTTACCTGCATTTGGAAGAATATCGGGATCAGTAGTTCCTCATCCCACCATAGAACCTCGCTCCCTGCCCCCAGCGAGGTGCCCTTCCAACCTGTCCGTAACGAGTCCTGCCACATCATGGCTGCGGAAAAAGCCACGGCGTTGCCTCGCTCCCGGTCCAGGATGTTGTCCTCCTTCACGGACAGTCCGAAGTGGGCATAGGCTACTTCCATCTCAATCCCAAGGCCGCGATGTGATGATTGAGCAGCGACCGACGCGCATGAGCAGGCAATGACGAGCAGTGACACGATGCGCATTGCGATGACCAAGCTAATGGCCCCTTGGATTGGCCAGGCCAATAGCGCCTCTCACTAGTGCACGCCTGGTTCATCGCCACCGAAGCGGATCGGCACCTCGATCCTGCTCTTCACCGGCGTGTCGCCCACTCTGCACGGCTCCCAGCGCGGCATCAAGGCGATCACGCGCAACGCTTCCTTGTCGAGCTTCGCGGAACCGCTTTCCAACACCTTCGGATCGCGGATCACCCCCTTACGGTCCACCACGAAGCTTACCAGCACTGTGCGTGACCCCCGCAGGTTGCGCGGCACGTGAAGGTTGGCCTTCAGGAAATCGTGCATGGCGTCCCAGCCGCCGGGATAGCTGGGTTGGTGATCAGCGTTCCCGGGCTGTTCCACGGTGGCCAATAATGGCTTCACCGTCGCAGGGGTGAGTGCGTTCGGCTCAACAGGCGCAGTCGAGTCTGAAGCTGCCGGATGCTCTGTCCGGACCCGCACATCGAATGCGAGCGACCCATCCGTTATCTGCTCCTTGCGCGCGTCACTGCTCACCTCTACCGGCGACCTCGGCAGCGACTCCCCATGACCATGTTCCCGTATCCGCTCATTCGCCTTGCGACGTTGAACGAATACGGTCTCCACCTTCAATTCCTCCACGTCACTGGCCTCGGAACTGTCCGCGTTCGTAAGCACGCCCTCCACCGGTGCGATCATTGTCCGGTGATCTTCCACTTCCTGGTCATGGCCCTCCCGATCGCGGTTCAGGATCACGCTCGCTGCGGTGGCGAGTATCAGACCTGCTGCAGCCAGCCATGGAAGCATCCGCCTGAACATCCACACGCGTCGCGCACCCGCCGCGGCCCGTCGCAGATGGACGCGCAGCATACCCTCGCGCAAGGCCCGTTGATCGTTCACCAGCAGTCGCAGGTCGGCGTTGCTGTCCATGCGCTGCTCGAAGGCTGAGCGCTCCACCTCGCCCATGGCGACATCGAGGTAGCGGTCCACCAGTTCCATCACGTGCAGTTCATCGCGCATGGCTCAGGCGTGTTGATGGTCGATGTGATCCGCACCTGCGGCCAACTCGCGAAAACGTTTGCGCGCCGCCTCCAGGCATTTGTACTTGCGCGTCTTGGCCGCGCCTTCACCGGCCAACCCGAGCGTGCGCGCAATGTCCATGAGCGGTTCATGTGCGATGTAGAAGCGCTTCAGCAATTCCATGCACTTCTCCCCCAGCGTTCGCAGTGCCTTCTCCGCGCGTGAATAGTCCCCTTCCCGGGCCATCATCTCCACCACGTCAACGGGATCCTCGGGCATGTCCTCCACCTCCCATTTCGTGAGCGAGCGGTTCCGCCTGCGCAGTTCCTCCCGCCACAGGTTGCGGCATACGCTGAAGAGATACGTGCTGATGCTGGAGGTGAGCCGGAAGTCCATGGAACGCGCCTTGCGATGGAAGATGATGAGCGCATCCTGGAAGACGTCCCGCGCATCATCCGTGCTTCCGCTATTGGCCCGCACCAGCCGCGCCACCTTGGGGAAGTGCGCATACAACCGGACAAAGGCCTTCTGGTCCTGGCCGTGCCTGATCAATTCGAGGATCTCCGGGTCGTTCATTCGTCTGTGGGGTGACCTTGATGGCACGAACGGAGAAAGGTGACCCTTCGGTGCCTTCCGATCGATCAGCGCAGTTCGATCGGTGGTTCGATCAGCTCGGCCTTGATCGGTCCCACAGGTTGCACAAAGCTGTTCGAGGCCTCGCCCGGCCGACGGTCACGCCAGTTGCGGGGCACCTGTTCCACCTTGATCGGATGGATCGTGAGGCTGCCATCCTTTGAAACGTGCATACGCAGGAAGTGCTTGTAGTCCTGGATCCGCAGCGCGCTGAACGCCTCTTCGCTGTGGCGCCCGAAGACGTTGATCGAAATGAGCAGGTAGATGCCCAGGATCATGCTGCCGAAGACCCAGCCACCGGCGAAGATCATGGCGCCCGTGGCCGAGGCGCGCAGGAACGGATGGACGTGCAGGAAGTGGTCCGCGACCACCACCGCCCCCCAGCCGATGTAGAAGAGCGCCACCCAGTGCGCAGCACAATGCATTAGCCCGCCGATCACCCGATAGGCCTTGCTGTGCGTGTCCGTGAAGGCCAGAAAGCCCGCCACGAACGCGATCATCCAGATGGCCAGTCCGGGATGACCACCGAACGCGTCTCCGGTGAGCTTCAAGGCGTGGCCCGGATGCCGGGGCACCACATCGCCGATGGCCGCACCGGCCAACCACGCGGTAAGCAGGTACATGCTCGCCGGGACGATGCCGGCCTTCGGGTTCTTGAACAGGAAGAACAAGTTGCCCCAGGCCAGCCGTGAGGAGGTGCGGGTATCGGGGTAACATGCGCGCTGGGCGAATGAACGCGGCGATGCCTTCGGATCGTCCGTGGATTCCGTGAGCACCGACAGATCCTCTTCGTGGGTGGGATGCAGGAAGGCCCCTCCACCTCCAGCAGTGATCTTCTGGATGGGTGAACCACCAGCGGCGGGGGCATCCAGTTCCTCATGTCGACGATAGTGGTGCAGATCACCGGTGAGGTACACCTTCACGTCGATGCCGCGCGGAGCGAGCACCTCATCGCGCAGGTATAACAGATCGGTCTCATCGAACTCGCGGCCCATGCTGCGGTACTTGTGCGCATAGGTCCACACAGGCAGGGACAGGCAGAGGATCACGCGATCCCCGGCCTTCATCTGATGCTCGGCGATGTCGCGGAAATAGTCGATCTGCCCCGTGTCCAGGTCGCTCTGCAACTGGCCATCGCTGCCCAGCAACCACCAATTGCCCGGCAGCTTCAACGCGAAGTAGCTGCGGTGCTGCCGTGTATGCCAGCCAGCGAAGTCGCGACCACCGACGTCCGAACAGAACAAGCGCGAGAAGGCGCTCAGGCCGTCATACCAGTCATGGTTACCCGGTATGGCGTACACATGGGGACGCTCGGCCGGAGCCCCATCACCGAAGGCGCTGGTGTAAGGGGCCACCAGGCGCCGCTGGTATTCCTCGCGGCTGGGCGTGGGATACACCTCATCCCCGCCGAACACCAGCACATCGCCCCGCGGCAGGTCACGTACACCTCCCTTGCCATCGCTCACTTTCAAATGCTCCTGTGACGCGGCATACGCGATGGCATAGGTCGGATCCCATCCGTCGCCGGTATCGCAAACGAGATCGATCCACAGGTCCTCGCGGGGTCGAGCATCATCACGGAGGGGACCGTGCGGGGTATCGCGGTAGTGAACCGTATGGTCGTAGTATTCGCGGCGCCGGTTCGCGAGGGCCAGCAGGAGCCGGCGGTCCGACCGTTCGCCCACGATCAGGGAGAAAAGCGTCTTTGCACCCGTGGTGGCGAGTTGTCGCGGATCGAACCAGCCCACCATGGGCATGCGTTCGTTCTTCCTGCGGGAAGCCCAGAACCCTATGCTTCGCTCGAGGTCGCGCGTAAGGCGTTTGACCATAGGAAGTGCCGATGAATTCGCTCCGTCCGCCTTCATGACCTCCTTCCGGTGCGGTACACGCATGCTGGGGTGTTGATCACCGCCTATGCTTAGAACGCGAAGCCGAACATCATCCCTCCGTTCACGGTGAGCGGCGTGTTGGTGCCCAGGAACGCATGGGAATACGCGTACTCCTGACGTTCGCTGTAGTAGTGATCGCGCGACTCCACCGCACCATCGATCCACTGCAGGCCGTAACCCAGCCCACCGAAGATGTCCAACGTGAAGCGTTGGCCGATCACCACCTCCCGGCCCACCACGGCATTCAAGGCGAGGCTCGCATAGTGATGCGTGTTCCGGTACTCGTAGTGCTCCACTCCCACGTAGTACCGCTGTTCACTGCGCCAGGAACTGAACATGAGCTCAGGCTTCAGGTACCACCCCGCCAATGGATGTGCATCCCGGGCGCTGGGCACACGCCTGCGGTTGGGCGGTAGCAGGAACTTCACGCCCAGATTGATCAAACCCCCACTGGCCCTCTCCCGGTTATTCACACGACTGAAGTCGCCCAGCCCGATGTATCCCACCTTTCCGGTAAGGCTCACGTGTTCACCCACCGAGCGCTCGTAGCCGACGGTCACATGGCTCAACGCGGGGGCAAGAAAGTCCAGCGAAACGGCTTGTTTGCGGGCGAGGAACGCCTCCGAGGCCTCGGGGCCCGTCCCTGGCACGCCGAAGTGGAACCGCTGTCCATCCCGGAGGACCACACGCGCCAACTCCCGCTTTTCCGCGACCACCAGCACGCTGGAGCCCGCCGATGAGGTCCGATACCGCACCACTTCCACCCCCACCTCCTCCACCTGGCCGATGATCCGGCGGCCATCCATGTATACCAGTGTGTCCTGTGCGAAAACAGCAAAGGCTCCAATGAACGTGTACAGGATCAGGGTGGCGAGTGTGCGCATGGTGGTGGCGAATGACGTAGGAACGCGTGGAGCGCCGCGCAATTGTGGGGCGTTCAGCGCTTCAACTCCGAAGGTATGATGCACACCGGGATCGGCACCATCTTATGCCGGTTCGCTGCCCGCCGCTGATCAAAGATGCCGAGCACATGGCGTTGGCGCGCGGTCAGGTCGGCCGTGTTCGCATCGCCACCTCCATCGCGGAACTCCATGGCCCATTCGAGCTCGGGATAGTTGGCGCCGATCTGGTCCTCATCACTGCGGTCATCGCCGAAGAGCCCGTCGGTTGGCTTGGCCTTCATGATGCTCTCCACGATACCGAGCGCGGCGGCCACCTCATACACCTCGGTCTTCATCAGGTCCGCAATGGGCGACAGATCAACACCACCATCGCCGTACTTCGTGAAGAAGCCCACGCCGAAGTCCTCCACTTTATTGCCGGTACCCGCCACCACATAGCGGTGAAGTCCAGCGAAGTAGTACAAGGTGGTCATGCGCAAACGGGCGCGCGTGTTGGCCAGCGCGAGGTCCGTGGCCGCCTTGTCCGGATGCGCCGGGAATGCTGCGATCATGGAATCGAACACGGGCGTAAGTTTCACCACCTCCATGCGGACGTTCGGATGGACAGCGCGCAGTGCCGCTATGTGTTCCTGCGCACGCTCCACCTGCGAGAAGGCCTGGTAGATGGGCATCTCCACACACAGCGTGGGCAGGCCTGTGTGCGCACACAGGGCGCTGGTGACAGCACTGTCGATACCTCCGCTCACACCGACCACGAATCCCTTCTGGCCGTTCTGCTCGCAGTATGTGCGGAGCCAGTCGATAATGTGTGCTATGACCTTGTCCGTGTTCATGGGGATCGAAATAAGAAGCCCCGCCCCAATGGGCAGGGCTCCAGGTATGGAAGGTGTGCGGCCTAGAACAAGGCGCCCACGGTAAGCTCGAAGTAGTGGAGCTTCACTTTGGGGCCATCGCTGTCGTTCACGTTGGTGAAGCCATTGCTGTACTTGAGGCCCACCAGCGCGGAGGTGTTCCCGCTGAAGTTGTATTCCATGCCACCGCCCACCACCAGCGCCATGCGCAGCAGGTTGGTGTTGTCGCTGATGTCCTCGAATTCACCGTCGGCGATCTTCGCCTTGGCCGCCACGCGTAATCCGGCGTCGAATCCGATCTGGCCGAAGTAGGTGATGTAACCGATCTCGTTGGTCTTCAACTTGATGGTGATGGGGATCTCGACATATTGCAGCTTCACTTCACCGGTCGAGGTCACTGTGGAAACAGCACCTGAGGTGTCGGTCACGGTCACCGTGCTCTTCTGCTTGGCCCCCACATTGTTCAGGAAGACCCCTGTGCTGAAGAAGTAGTTGGCGTTGGCGCCCAGCTGGAAATCCCCCAGCAGGCCGAAGCGGAAGCCCAGGCGCGTGCCGTCGTTGTCCACACCCTTCTCATCGGTCTGGATCCAGCCCATGTTGGGGCAGAGCTGCAGGCCCAGGCGCGTGGACTTGTCCTGTGCATGGGTGAATTGGGCGCAGATCAGGCCTGCGGCCAGGAGGAGGATCACCTTCTTCATAGTTTCGCGTGCGTTTTATCGAATGCCCAAAAGTAACCCGCTGCTCCATCCCGCCAAGTGCGGCTTTTTAACAGCGGTCGTGCTTTTGACAGCGTGTGGGGGGGGGCGTCACCCATTGCCGGGCCGAGTGGACCTTGACCTGCGGTTGGAACGGCTGGACCAGGACCTGTTCCAAGGTGCCCGCGACACGTCCACCAACTTCAACCTGAAGCTTTACGCCCAGTATGGTAGCTTCTACAAGGATTATGTGGAACGCGTACTGCAGGCCGCTCCGATCGACGACCCGCGCCTGCCCATCGCCCTCACGCGGTTCGTGATGGACCCCGATTGGAGTGCCGTGCAACAGCGCGCCGACAGTGTATTCGGCGATATGGAGCCGCAACGCGCGGAATTCGAGCTGGCCTTCGAGCGGTTGAAGGCGGAATTCCCCGACAGCCTCGTTCCGCGCATCGTCATCTTCAACAGCGGCTTCAACTATGGTGTGATCCCCACGGACAGCGTGCTGGGGGTCGGCGTGGAGTGGTTCGTAGGGAAGGACAGCAAAGTGGTGCAGTACCTCGCGCCCGAAGCCTTCCCCCAGTACGTGAAGGATCGCATGCGGCCGGAGATGCTCGTACCCAGCGCGATCAAGGGGTGGTTGCAGGTGCACTTCACCAAGGATGTGCGTGGCGAGGACCTGCTCACCAACCTGGTGGAGATCGGCAAGGTGATGT
Organism: Flavobacteriales bacterium; assembly: GCA_031411095.1. Classification (GTDB taxonomy): domain Bacteria; phylum Bacteroidota; class Bacteroidia; order Flavobacteriales_F; family PHOS-HE28; genus PHOS-HE28. Next base: position 147,890 of record JANOAK010000021.1, read on the forward strand.
ACCTGCTGGACGAACTGCTTCCAGAGACTAACCCCGCATTGAAGTTCGCCTACACCGATGACCAGCTCAAGTGGTGCGAGGACAACGAGTTCAACGTGTGGAAGGAACTCGTCGCCAAACAACAACTGTACAGCAAGAAGAACGAGGACATCGACCGCCTGCTGAACGATGGGCCTTTCACCAATGGCCTTCCGCATGAGAGCCCCGGTCATCTCGGTGAATGGATCGGCCACCGCATGGTGAAAAGCTACATGGACGACCACCGCGACATCACCACGGCCGACCTGTTCCGAAAGACCGATCCCCACAGTGTGTTAAAGAGCTACAAACCGAGATGATCAGCACCATCCGATGGCTCATGTCCGATGCGAATGCCGTGTCGGCAGGAGCCGCATAGGACATGAGACCTAAGACAGTCCATAATTCCACACCATGTCAAAGACCTCACAGATCCGCTTCACCGTTACGCTTGACGAGAACCAGGTTCCCGACCGCATCGAATGGGAGGCCGAGGACGGGAACGTGAAGAGCGAGTGCAAGGCCACGCTCATCAGCTTGTGGGATGCACGCGAGAACAACACCCTGCGCATCGACCTGTGGACGAAGGAGATGACCACGGATGAGATGAAGGCCTTCTACCACCAGAGCATCATGACGATGGCGGACACCTTCGAGCGCGCTACCGGCGAAGGAAAGATGGCCGCTCAGTTCCGTGACTTCGGGCACTATTTTGCGGAGCATATGCTGCCGGACCTGAAGAAGTCGTGAGCGCGGCCATGAGCTGCGAGCTTCGAGCCACGAGCTTTTGACCGCTCACAAGCTCGTGGCTCGAAGCTCGCGGCCCGCAGCCTGTCAGTTCAACCTTTGTTCCCCCACTGCCCATTCACCCCCGCGATGAACTCGAGGATCTCCTCGCGCCCCTTCTTCGATTCCGATGAGGTGATGAACATGGTGGGCAGCTGATCCCAGGTCTTCTTCAGGGTGCGCTTGAACAGCGCGATGTTGCTGATGAGGGACGGTTGCTTCAGCTTGTCGCTCTTGGTGAACACGATCACGAACGGGATCTCCTTCTCACCGAGCCATTTGATCATGCCCAGGTCGTTCTTCTGCGGCTCCAGGCGGCCATCCACCAGCACGAACACGCATTGCAGGTTCTCCCGCTCCAAGAGGTAGTTATCGATCATGGTGCGCCAGGCCGCGCGTTCGTTCAGGCTCACCTTGGCGAATCCGTAACCGGGCAGATCCGCCAGCAACCATGAGTTGTCCACCTTGAAGTGCTCCACATTGCGCGTCTTGCCCGGTGTGTTGCTCACCCGTGCCAGCTTGTTGATGCCCACGAGCATGTTCACCAGCGAGCTCTTGCCCACGTTGCTGCGTCCGATGAAGGCATACTCCGGCAGCGTTGGCTTGGGCCAGTGCTTGGGCTCGCGGCCGCTGCCGAGGTGCTCTGCGATGAGGTTCTCCATGGGGCTACTTGAACCGTAGAGCCGAAGAACGTTGAACCGCAGAATGTAAAAATGGATCGCGGTCGAACTTCATCAGTTCTACATTCGATGTTCTACGGTTTTACGGTACCCAAGGTCTTCGTCAGCCAGTTGTCCACGATGACATTGAACCCGTCGGGATGCTCCATCATGGCGGCGTGCCCGCACTCGTCGATCCAGAACAGGTCGCTGTGCGGAATGAGCGCACGGAATTCCTCCGCGACATGCGGCGGCGTGATGGTATCCTGCTTTCCCCAGATGAGGCACACGGGCATCTTGAGGTTCGGCAGGTCCTTGGCCATGTTGTGGCGGATGGCGCTCTTCGCGAGTGAAAGGATGCGGATGAGCTTGGCCTTGTCGTTCACCGTTACATAGCACTCCTCCACCAGCGCATCGGTGGCGAACCTGGGGTCATGGAAGGTCAGCGCGATCTTGGCGCGCAGGTATTCCTTGTCCTCGCGCCGCGGGAAACTTCCGCCGAACGCGTTCTCGTACAGACCACTGCTGCCCGTGAGGATGAGCGTGCGGATCTTTTCGGGATGATGCGTGCAGTAGATCAAGGCCACGTGCCCGCCCAATGAATTGCCCAACAGGTTGATCTCCTTCAAGCCCAGGTGCCGTACGAAGCGGTCCAGGAAGTCGGCCAATGCGGGCACGTTGGTATTGAGCATCGGCAGCGTGTACAGCGGCAGCATGGGCATCAGCACCCGGTAGTGCCGGCCGAAATGCGTGATCGGACCTTCGAAGTTGCTGAGGGCACCGAACAGGCCGTGCAGGAATACCAATGGCGGCCCTTCACCGACATCGATGTACTTGAACTCTCCTTCCTCCTTCAACTGGGGTTGCATGTGTCTCATCCCGACCTTGTCGGGGGGCGTTGTGACCAAATGTAAAGGGTGCGCGTGGCTTAACGACCGTTGTCCGCTTGCGCATGCCGTGCTTCGACCATAGGACTGTGATCTCATCGATGGCCTGCTGACCCTTTGCATCAGCGCTTGATCATCCAGACAGACGGCGCTCTCCATGCTGATGACCGATGTCGAAGGAATCATCCTGCGGCGTCCGAGAAGGATCACCCCAGGTCTCCAAGCCCACATTGATCTCGGCTACCCGAAGCAGGGTAGTTCAGTGCTTTCGAGCGGTGGGCTTGCCCCGTCATTGCTCAGTTCTTGAGCGGCTGTCGGCCTTCACTTAGGGCAGAAAGCGCGTCCGCGACCTTCGTCCTCTGTCAGCGATTGTGGGAAACTCCACCACTTTCCACCACCACCATTTCTTGAGCATTTACAGGCCCATACTGAACCACCAATCGAAATAAACCTACCTTTGATGGGCCAAGTTTTCAACAAAGTGCCTGATAGTGCCTGAAAGTGCCGGACCCCGGCTACTTTCGCCGCCATCTCGCACGCTCATGGTCGCGTATGCTGAACTTGTTAGGGGAATACGATTGCCGACTGGACGCCAAAGGGCGTATGGTCCTGCCCGCCGGGCTGCGCAAGCAGCTCCAGGATGTGGCCAGCCGCGGCTTCGTCATGAACCGCGACGTGTTCCGCCCTTGTCTGGTGCTCTATCCCATGCCTGTGTGGGAAAGCACCAGCGCGATGCTGGGTCGGCTGAACCGTTTCATCGAAAAGAACAACGAGTTCATCCGACGCTTCACCGCAGGGGCTACGCCACTCACACTCGACCCCACCGGTCGCATGCTGCTGCCTTACGCCTTGATGAAGGATGCCCGCATGGGCAAGGACATCAAGCTCGTGGGCCTCGGCGATCGGGTGGAGGTCTGGGACAGCAAGGCCTACGCAACCATGCGCGGCGAGAAAGTGGACTTCACTGCTCTCGCGGAGGACGTAATGGGTTCGTTGGGCAATGAAGACGGGAAGTGAGTACCACGATCCCGTTCTTTTACAAGACTGTGTCGATGCCTTGAAGATCCGCCCCGGCGGCGTCTATGTGGACGTCACCTTCGGGGGTGGTGGCCACAGCAGGGCGATCCTCGAAAAGCTGGACGACAGCGGTTCGTTGATCGTCTTCGACCGCGACGCCGACGCTTGGAAGAACAAGCCGGATGACCCGCGGATCACGCTGGTGAAGGCTGACTTCCGCTGGTTGAAGAACCACCTGCGCTACCTGGGCAAGCTGCCCATCGATGGCCTGCTCGCCGACCTCGGCGTGAGCAGCCACCAGTTCGATACCGGCGCGCGCGGATTCAGCATCCGCTTCGATGGCCCGCTGGACATGCGCATGGATAAGCGCACCAAGCGCAGCGCTGCCGACCTGGTGAACGGTCATGATGAGGACCGGCTGGCGGACATCCTGCGGAACTACGGCGAAGTGGAAGGTGCCAAACGCGTGGCCCGCCAGATCGTGCTGGCCCGCACCAGCCAGCGCATCACCACCACGCAACAGCTCCTCGAGGCGCTGAAGCCGGTGACCCCGCGACAAGGAGGCAACAGCTTCCTGGCCCAGATCTTCCAAGCCCTGCGGATCGCGGTGAACGATGAGCTGGGATCGCTGGAAGCGCTGCTGAAGCAGAGCGCACTGGTGATCAGGCCGGGCGGGCGGTTGGTGGTGATGAGCTACCACAGCCTGGAGGACAGGATGGTGAAGAACTGGATGCGCAGCGGCGACTTCAGCGGTGAAGAGAAGAAGGACATCTACGGCAATCGGATCCGGCCTTTCGAGCCCGATAGCAACAAGGCGACACAGCCCACGGACAAGGAAACAGCCAAGAACCCGCGTGCACGCAGTGCCCGCATGAGATCAGCCACCAGGACGTGAACAAGGTCCGCGAAAAACCACCCGAGGCCGCGCCAGAAAAGCGTGAGGCCAAGGCCGCAAGCGGCCCGATGAGGATGCCCAAGGCGCTCATCGGCGTGCTCAACGGCAGTTTCCTCTCCCGGGAGAAGGTGCTGGAGAACATGCCCTTCATCCTCTTCTGCGCCGGGCTCATGCTCTGTTACATCGGTTACGGGTACTGGACCGAACGCACCGTGCGCGACCTGGACCGCACGAGCAGCGAGCTGAAGGAGATGAAGAGCGAATACCTCACCGTACGCAGTCATCTCGAACAGGCACAGCAGCAGAGCCATGTGGCCACGGACATCAGTGCGCTCGGGCTGAAGGAGAGCAAGACGCCACCCATGCGCATCACGCTCAATGAGGAGCTATTGGAAACCACCCAGCATCCATGACGGAGCAGAAGATCCTCCGCCTGCGCACAAGCCTTGTTTACGGCTGCCTCGTCCTCGTCGCCTTCGCCATCACCGTGAAGCTCTTCACGATCCAGTTCGTGGAGGCACCGAAGTGGCGTGAAATGGCCGCCAATGTGGCCACGGCCGTGCGCAGCGTTCAGCCCGACCGGGGACAGATCCTGAGCGATGACGGACGCCTGCTCGCCACCAGCGTGCCGGAATATGAGATCCATATGGACATGCGCTCCGAAGGCCTGAGGCCCGAGGTGTTCTTCAACGGGGTTGATTCACTATCGCTTGGCCTTAGTGCCATCTTCAACGATCGCAGCGCGGCGGAATACAAGCGCGAACTGCTCGACGCGCATCGCCGCGGCGACCGCTACCACCTGGTGAAGCGCAAGGTGGACCACGAGCAGATGATGAACCTGCTCAAGCTGCCGATCTACCGCGAAGGACGCATCCGCAGCGGGCTCGTGGTGAAGAAGCATTACGAGCGCAAACAGTGGTTCGGCCGCCTTGCGCGCCGCACCATCGGCGATGTTCCGGCTGACAGTGGCAACTACGGACTGGAGAAAGGACTGGAGGAATATCTCCATGGCACTGCGGGCAACCGCCTCGAACGTCGGTTGGTGGGCGGCACATGGATGCCCGTGGATGAAGGTGAGGGCCAGGAGCCCATCGCCGGCAGTGACATCCACACGACGATCGACATCAACCTGCAGGACGTGGCCGACGCCGCGCTGGAAGCGCAACTGCGGAAGAACGGCGCGCACCATGGTTGCGTGGTGGTGATGGAAACGAGCACAGGCCACATCAAGGCCATCAGCAACCTCACGCTGGTGAAGGACAGCACCTATGCCGAAGTGGAGAACTACGCGATCGGGCATGCCACCGAGCCGGGCAGCACGTTCAAAACGGCCAGCCTGATCGTTGGCATGGAGGATGGCCTGCTGAAGCCCACGGACAAGTGGGACACGCATGGTGGCGAAGTGGTGTACAGTGGCCACAAACTGCCCGACTCCCACAAGAAGCCCGGCATCCTCACGCTGCATCGCGCGCTGGAGGTCAGCAGCAACACGGTGATCTCCCAGGCCATCTACAAGGCCTATAAACAGCAGCCGGAGAAGTTCATCGACGGCCTTCGCCGTATGGGCCTGGACAAGCCGCTCGGCGTGCGCATTCCCGGTGAGGCCATGCCCCTACTCTACGGCCCCGAGCACAAGAAGATCTGGAGCAATATCAGCCTGCCATGGAACAGCGTGGGCTATGGGCTCACCATCACGCCCATGCAAACGCTGGCCTTCTACAACGCCATCGCCAACAAGGGCCGCCTGATGCAACCGCTGTTCGTGACCAGTGTGTCGCGCAACGGCAAGGAGGTGGAGCACTTCGATCCGGTGGTCCTCAACGAAAAGATCGCGAGCGATGCTGTACTGACCAGCGTCCGCAAGATGCTCGAAGGCGTGGTGGACAGCGGAACTGCCAAGAATCTGGAGAATGCGCACTTCCGCATCGCCGGAAAGACAGGAACCGCACAGATCGCGCAGGGCAACGCGGGTTACAAGGTGAACGGCGTGAGCTACCAGGCCTCGTTCGTCGGCTACTTCCCCGCCGAAGCACCGCGATATTCCTGCATCGTAGTGGTGAGCTCACCCAGCCAGGCCGGGTATTACGGCAACGTGGTGGCCGGTCCCATCTTCAAGGCGATCGCGGAAAAGCTTTACGGCAACCGCCTGGACATGCAGGATGCCCGGCAGCTCGCACTGCTCGACAGCCTGCGCCGAGGGGGGCTGGCGCGGACGCCGCTGACCTATGCCGGCAATGCGCATGACCTGCTGGCGGCCGCCCAAGGCCTGGGCGTGAAGGTGAAGCAGACCGCCGATGCTGAATGGGTGAGCACGCAGGCCGCGGACAGTGCAGTGGTGATCAGTCCACGGACCATCCCCGGCGATCAGCTCGGGCTGGTGCCCAACGTGTTGGGCATGGGACTGAAGGACGCGCTGTATATCCTCGAGAACAAAGGCCTGAAGGTGCGCATCGTGGGACGTGGCATGGTGAAGCGGCAATCGCTTCCACCTGGTACGCGCTGCTTCCAGGGATCCTCCATCGTGCTTGAACTCACATGAAGCTGCTCAAGGACATCCTCTACAAGGTGCGGCTGGAACAGGTCGTGGGCAGCACCAACAGCGCCATTGAACAGGTCACGTTCGACAGCCGCGCGGTGAAGCCCCTCACGGCCTTCGTGGCGGTCAAGGGAACGAAGAGCGATGGGCACGATTTCATCGACAAGGCTTTGGAACTGGGTGCCACCGCGATCATGTGCGAGGTGATGCCGGAGACCTTTCGCGACGGCGTCACCTATGTGCGCGTGCAGGACAGCCAGCAGGCGCTCGCCCTGCTCGCCTGCAACTTCCACGGCAACCCCAGCCGCGAGCTGAAGCTCGTGGGTATCACGGGCACCAATGGCAAGACCAGCACCGCCACACTGCTCTACCGCCTGTTCCGCGCGCTCGGCTACAAGTGCGGATTGATCAGCACGGTGGAGATCCGCATCGGTACACGCACGATCGAGAGCACACACACGACGCCCGATGCCATGCGCCTGAATGAGCTGCTGCGCACCATGGCGGACGAGAAGGTGACGCATTGCTTCATGGAAGTAAGCAGCCACAGCGTGGTGCAGGAGCGCATCACGGGACTGGAGTTCGACGTGGCCGTGTTCACCAACATCACCCATGACCACCTTGACTACCACGGCACGTTCGCCGAGTACATCAAGGCCAAGAAGCGCTTCTTCGACCAGCTCGGAAGTGATGCCACGGCCCTGGTGAACGCGGACGATACCAACGGCGCGGTGATGGTGCAGAACACCAAGGCCACCAAGCGCAGTTATGCGCTGCATAACATGGCCGACCACCGCGCCCGCATCATCGAGAACGAGCTCTCAGGGCTGCACCTCAACATCGACGGGCATGATGTGTACACCCGGCTGATCGGCGAATTCAACGCGAGCAACCTCCTGGCCGTGTACACCGTGGCCATGATCCTCGGTGAGCAACCCTTGAACGTGCTCACCGCCCTCAGCGACCTCGAAGCCCCGCGCGGGCGCTTCCAGATAATCCGCGGAGCCAATGGTGTGATCGGCATCGTGGACTACGCCCACACGCCCGACGCGCTGAAGAACGTCCTGGCCACGGTGAACGCCACCATCCGCGACGAACAGCAGGTGATCACCGTGGTGGGCTGCGGCGGCGATCGCGACCGAACGAAGCGTCCGATCATGGCCCGCATCGCGGTGGAGATGAGCAACCAGGTGGTGCTCACCAGCGACAATCCACGCAGCGAGGACCCCAACACCATCATCCATGAAATGCGTGTGGGCCTCGCGGCAGGCGACCAGTCACGCGTGTTCGTGAACGCCGACCGGCGCGAAGCGATCCGCATGGCGGTGGGACTTGCTAAGCCCGGTGATGTTGTGCTGGTGGCGGGCAAGGGCCATGAGACCTACCAGGAAGTGATGGGCGTGAAGCATCCGTTCGATGATGCCGCTGTGCTGAAGGAGATCCTTGAACTGATGCACAAGTAACCATGCTCTACCACCTGTTCAAGGCCATGGACTTCTCGCTGCCCGGCAGCGGTGCGTTCAACTACATCACGTTCCGCGCGGGTATGGCGCTGTTCGTTTCGCTGGTGATCACACTGTGGTTCGGCAAGGGCATCATCAAGCTCCTGCGCCGCATGCAAGTGGGCGAAACGGTGCGCGACCTGGGCCTCGAAGGGCAGATCCAGAAGCAGGGAACACCCACCATGGGCGGACTGATGATCATCGCCGGTGTGGTGATCCCCACCCTCCTCTTTGCCAAGCTCAACAACGTATACATCCTGCTGATGCTCGCCAGCACGCTTTGGCTCGGCACCATCGGCTTCATCGACGACTACATCAAGGTCTTCAAGAAGGACAAGCGCGGACTTGCCGGCACGAGCAAGGTGATAGGGCAGATCGGCATCGGGCTGATCGTGGGCCTTACCGTCTACTTCCATCCGGCCATCCGCACGAAGGTGGAAGTGCCCGAGGTGATCGCACAGCAGTTCAGCGAGGACGAGATAACCCGGTACAGCGACAAGCAGGGAGAAGCGCACTTCCTGCTGGACCGCAAACTCCCGAACACCACGATCCCCTTTGTGAAGGAGAACGAGTTCAACTATTCCTCCATCCTGAAGGTGTTCGGCAACGATGCCCGCAAGTACACGTGGGTCATTTATGTGCTCGCGGTGGTCTTCATCATCACCGCGGTGAGCAATGGCGCCAACATCACGGACGGCATCGATGGCCTTGCGGCGGGCAGCAGCGCCATCATCGTGCTGGCCCTGGCGATCCTCACCTACATCAGTGGCAACATCATGTTCAGCCAGTACCTGGACGTGATGTACATCCCCGGCATCGGCGAGCTGGTGGTGTTCATCGGCGCATTGCTCGGCGCGTGCATCGGATTCCTCTGGTACAACACCTACCCGGCGCAGGTCTTCATGGGCGATACGGGCAGCCTGATGCTGGGCGGCACCATCGCCACACTCGCCATCCTGGTGCGCAAGGAACTGCTGATCCCCGTGCTCTGCGGTGTGTTCGTGGTGGAGAACCTCAGCGTGATGATGCAGGTGTCCTGGTTCAAATACACCAAGCGGAAGTACGGCGAAGGCCGCAGGATCTTCAAGATGTCGCCGCTCCACCACCACTACCAGAAACTCGGTTACCACGAGAGCAAGATCGTGGCCCGCTTCTGGATCGTGGGCGTGATGCTCGCCGTCCTCACCCTCGTAACCCTGAAGCTGCGATGACCCTTCGACAGGCTCATGGTGACACACTGGTGGTGCTTGGTGCGCAGGAGAGCGGCACGGGCGCAGCGCTGCTCGCGAAGAAACGCGGCATCCGCGTGTTCGTGAGCGATGCCGGGAACATCAAGGCCGACTACAAGGCGCTGTTGCTGGAACATGACATCGAGTTCGAGGAAGGTGGGCACAGTGCCGAACGGGTGCTCGCAGCAGACGAGATCGTCAAGAGCCCAGGGATCCCCGATACCGCATCCCTGGTCCGCGCCTCCCGTGACAAAGGCATTCCGGTGATCAGCGAGATCGAACTCGCATCGCGCTACTCCAAGGCCACCATCATCGGCATCACCGGTAGCAACGGGAAGACCACCACCACGCTGCTCACGGGGCACATCCTGCAGAAGGCAGGGTTGGATGTGGCGGTCGGGGGGAATGTGGGCACCTCATTCGCCAGCCTCGTGGCGGAGCGCGATCGCGCGGTGTTCGTGCTTGAGCTGAGCTCCTTCCAGCTCGATGGCATCCGTGACTTCCGGCCTCACATCGCGATCCTCACCAACATCACGCCCGACCATCTGGACCGCTACCAGAACCGCATGGGCGATTACGTGGCGAGCAAGTTCCGGATCACCATGAACCAGGATGAAAGCGACCACTTCATCCACTGTGCGGATGACCCCGAGACCATCGCCGGCCTTGGTCTGCACTTGGTACGCGCACGTCGCTGGCCCTTCTCACTGAACTCCACGCAGCCGCAAGGCGGCTATCTGCAAGATCGATCCATCCACCTCAACGTCCAACAATCCAACTTCACCATGAGCATACACGAACTCGCACTCCAAGGCAGGCACAATGTCTACAACAGCATGGCGGCCGGCATTGCCGCCAGGATCCTGGACATCCGCAACGACACGATCCGTGAATCGCTGAGCGATTTCCAGAACGTGGAACACCGCCTGGAGCGTGTGGCAACGGTGCATGGCATCGAATTCATCAACGACAGCAAGGCCACCAACGTGAACAGCGCGTGGTACGCCCTTGAGAGCATGGAGAAGCCCGTGATCTGGGTGGTGGGTGGCACGGACAAGGGCAACGACTATAGCACCCTCACCGAACTGGTGAAGCATAAGGTGAAGGCGATCGTGTGCCTGGGCAAGGAGAACGAGAAGATCCATAAGGCCTTCGCGCATCTGGTACCCGTGATCGTGGATACGGACAATGCGCCCCAAGCGGTACAAGCCGCCTACGAGCAGGCCGAGGAAGGCGATGTTGTGCTGTTGTCCCCCGCTTGTGCCTCCTTCGACCTCTTCGAGAACTATGAGGACCGCGGCCGGAAATTCAAAGCTGCCGTCCGCGCGCTCTGAAACGATGTGAACGTCTGGAACAGATCAAAACCAGGGCATGGTGGACCCTTGCCCCAACCACATGGATCAGGACACCTTCTACCGACTTCTTGGACAGACCGCCGCGACACGTCTGGTACAGGCGCGTACGGAGAGCCTCGGCGAACAGCAGGCCGGTCCGCACAGCCTCGAGCCCGTTGGCGTGGTGAACGGCGTGGAGTACATCAACGACAGCAAGAGCACCTTCTTGGATGCCACGCTGGGATCGATGTCGAGCATCGACCGTCCCATCGTATGGATCGCGGGCGACCTGGCAGCCGACATCGGGCAGGTGCACATCCAGGAGTTCCTGCGTGAGCGCGTGGCGGCCTTGGTCCTCTTCGGCCGGCCGGGCGAACGCAGCATCGAGGCGCTGAAGCCCTTCACCGAGCACATGTACACCGCCGAGGAGCTGCGTACCGCCGTGTTCGTGGCGCGCGAGCTTGCCCGCACCGGAGAGGTGGTCCTCTTCTCGCCGGCATGCCCCAGCGGGAACGGTTTCGCCAACTATGAGGAGCGCGGCGCCGAGTTCAAACGCGCGGTACGCGACCTCTGAGCGACACAGCACCCGTACGCATGAACACCTTCTTCAACCAACACCTCAAGGGCGATCGCATCATCTGGATGGTGGCGCTGATCCTCGGGCTCGTGAGCCTGCTCGCAGTATACAGCGCCAGCAGCTGGATGGCCTGGCGCGATAGCGGTGGCACGATGGGGGTGCTCTTCAAACAGGCGTTCATGCTCGCCGCCGGCGGTTTCATCATGTATGCCGCCAGCAAGCTGAAGTTCACGGTGTATTCGCGCCTGTCGCAACTGGCCCTGCCGGTCACCATCGGGCTGCTGGTGCTCACGCTGCTCATCGGCAGCAACGTGAACGACGCGTCCCGCTGGCTGCGCGTGCCGGGCCTGGGCATCACCTTCCAGACCAGTGACCTGGCGCGCGTGGTGATCATCCTCTACCTCGCTCGCGTGCTCGGCCACCACCGCGAAGCACCGTGGACCTTCCGCGAAGTGATCCTGCAGCTCATCCTTCCCGTGGGGGCCATCTGCGGGTTGATCCTGCCTGCCAACTTCTCCACCGCTGCCCTCCTCTTCGGCACCTGCATGATCCTGATGTTCATCGGGCAGGTGCCCTTGAAACACATGTTCGCCATCGGCGGCATCGCCATCGGTGCATTCCTCATCCTCCTGTTACTGGCCAAGACGAACCCCGATCTGCTCCCGCGCCTGAAGACCTGGGAGGCCCGCCTTAGTTCACATGGTGGCGAGGACCGCGATGCGAACTATCAAGCGAACTATGCCAAGGTGGCCATCGTGCACGGGGGTCTGCTGCCGAACGGACCGGGCAATGGCATCTCGCGGAACTTCATGCCACACCCGGAGAGCGACATGATCTATGCCTTCATCATCGATGAGTACGGCAGCATCATCGGTGGCCTGGGCCTGCTCCTGCTCTACCTCATCCTCATGTTCCGCGCGATGCGCATCGCGGGGAAATGCGAAAAGCGCTTCGGTCAGCTCGCCGCGATCGGGCTCGCCCTCGGCCTGGTCCTTCAAGCCTTGGTGAACATGGCCGTGGCCGTGAACCTCGTTCCGGTGACCGGCCAACCCCTGCCTTTGGTGAGCATGGGCGGCACCAGCATGTGGTTCACCTGCCTTGCGCTCGGCATCATCGTCAGTGTCAGCCGACATGTGGAGACGCCGGGCAAGGAGGTGAAACAGGATAAACGCCCGCGCACCTCTTCGCCCGATGAGCCAGCCATCGCGATCGCTTAGGATCATGATCTCCGGCGGTGGAACGGGAGGGCACATCTTCCCCGCGATCGCCATCGCGAACGCCGTGAAGGAGCGTGAACCGGATACCGAATTCCTCTTCGTGGGTGCCGTGGGAAAAATGGAGATGGAGAAGGTGCCCGCCGCCGGCTACCGCATCGAGGGCCTGCCGATCCGGGGTTTCCAGCGCGACGCCATGTGGAAGAACATCAAGCTCCCGATCCTCCTACTGCGCAGCATATGGAAGGCCCGCGCCCTGGTCCGCAGCTTCAAGCCGCACGTGGCCGTGGGGGTCGGCGGCTATGCCAGCGGCCCCACGCTAGCCGCGGCCCAACGCGCCGGTGTGCGGACGTTGATCCAGGAGCAGAACAGCCACGCTGGCGCCACCAACCGCATGCTGGGCCGCAAGGCCGATCGTATCTGCGTGGCCTACCAGGGCATGGAGAAGTATTTCCCGAACGATCGGCTGCTCCTTACCGGAAATCCGGTACGACAGGAGGTGGTGCGGCTTGCCGGCAAGGGTCCGCGTGGACTGGAGCATTTCGGTCTGCGTGAGGGCGGCCCCATCGTGTTCGTCACCGGCGGAAGTCTCGGCGCGCGCGGGATCAACCGGGGGATCGAGGCTGCGCTGCCCCTGCTCCAGGAGCATGGTGTCCAACTGATCTGGCAAACGGGCACCCCTTATTTCAAGCAGGCACAGGACGCCGTGAACGAGCTGGGTTACGCGGATTGCAAGGTGCATGAGTTCGTGGCGAAAATGGACTACGCCTACGCCATCGCCGACCTGGTGGTGGCACGCGCCGGGGCCATCAGCGTAAGCGAACTGTGCCTGGTGCAACTTCCTGCCATCCTGGTGCCTCTCCCCACAGCGGCCGCGGACCACCAGACGAAGAACGCACGCGCGCTCACAGACCGGGGCGCGGCAGTGCTGGTGAAGGACGATCGCGCCGTGGAGGACCTCGGCAAAGAGATCATCCGCCTGATCGGCGATGAGGATGCCCTGGTGAAGCTGCGCAGCGCGATCGCCGGGCTCGGCAAGGAGAACGCTGCGGAAGCCATCGCTGTTGAAGTGATACGACTCGCCCGGTCCAATCCTGCGGAACCGACGACCCACGCATGAACACCAAGCAACCACCCTACCTCTACTTCATCGGCATCGGAGGCATTGGCATGAGCGGCCTTGCCCGGTACTATCGCCGCGGTGGCAGCGTCGTGGCGGGTTACGACCGCACGCCCAGTGAGCTCATCGGCCAGTTGCGCATGGAGGGCATCGAGGTGCAGTTCGATGAGAATCCCGGGTTGATCCCGGAAGAGTTCCGAGCTGCTCCTGCGGCCGATGTGCTGGTGGTGCGCACCCCGGCGGTGCCCGCGACCAGTCCACTGTTGACGTACTGGCAGGAGAAGGGTGCGCACATCCTGAAGCGCAGTGAAGTCCTCGGCATGATCACCCGCGACCGGCGCACGGTGGCCGTGGCCGGTACACACGGCAAGACCACCGTGAGCACCATGCTGGCGCATCTGTTGACGGAGGGGGGCGTGAGATGCAACGCGTTCCTGGGGGGGATCAGTGCGAACTACGGAACGAACGTGCTCCTGAACGATGATGCACAGGTGAACGTGGTGGAGGCGGACGAATACGACCGCAGCTTCCTGCGTTTATCACCCAGTGAGGCCATCATCACCGCCATGGACCCAGACCACCTCGATATCTACGGCACAGCTGAAGCGATGTACGCTTCCTATGCTGAATTCGCGGCGCTGGTCTCCGGGCGTTTGTTGGTGCACGAGCGCGTCGCGCGCCATTTCCCCGATCGCAAGGGGCTGGTCACCTACGCCATCAACGCCAGCAGCATCCCCCGCGCCGAGAACATCAGCGTGCGCGATGGTGCCTATCACTTCGACCTGGTGACCGAACATCATGCGCTGCGCGATCTGGTATTGGGCATGGCCGGACGCCATAACGTGGAGAACGCCATCGCGGCCGCCACCATGGCCCTGGCCTTGGGCGTGCTGCCTGAAAAACTGCGGCGCGCGCTGGCCAGTTTCCGAGGCGTGAGCCGCCGGTTCGAGATGCGTGCGAAGACCAGGACATCGGTGTTCATCGACGACTATGCGCATCATCCCACGGAACTGGACGCCTGCATCCGCAGCGTGCGTGAAATGTACCCCCGGCGGCGTGTCACAGGCATCTTCCAGCCGCACCTCTTCACCCGCACGCGCGACCTCGCCGCCGACTTCGCAAAAAGCCTCGCCCTGCTCGATGAGCTGATCCTGCTGGAGATCTATCCGGCCCGTGAGGAGCCCCTGCCCGGCATCAACTCCGCCTGGCTGCTGGAACAGGTGCCCATGATGAACAAGACGCTGTGCACAAAGGAGGGTCTCCTGGCCCTGATGAGCACGCGCAAAGTGGACATCTTGCTCGCGCTTGGCGCGGGCGATATCGACCGCGTTGTACCCGCCCTGGCCGCACAGATCGAAGCACGCTCATGAAGGACCGCCTCCAACGCCTATTGCGCCCCGCCCTCCTGGTCGTGGGTGTTCTGGCCTTGGTGGTCATGCTCGGCTTCGTGGGGCACAGCACCGAGCACACGGTGATCCGCGAGCTGGCCGTGCGGGTGGACATGGGCCACCTCCAGGCCGATGCCACTGAGGGGATGCACTTCATCGACGAGAACGCCGTACGCGAACAAGTGCTGGCCCATGCCAACGGCGTCATCGGCGATCCCGTGGGCCGGGTGGACCTGGTCGCCATCGAACAGGAACTGCGGAACACGGCGAGCGTGGCCAATGCCGAGGTGTACCACACCTTGGACGGCGTGCTCCATGTGAACGTGACGCAGCACCGCCCCGTGGTACGCGTGATCAATGCCGATGGCAGCGGTTTCTACATCGACGACGAAGGCTACACCATGCCGCTCAGCAAGGACTACACGGCACGCGTGCTGGTGGCCACCGGCGACCTCTTCGAACCCTTCACCACCACCGTTACGGACCTGAACACGCTCGGTGATAGTCTGGCGGAAATGACGCGCAGTCGCAGCCTGTTCACGGTCGCCACCACGGTGAGCAACGACCCGCTCTGGAACGCCTTGTTCGATCAGGCCTACGTGGATGCCAGCGGCCAGATCGAACTGATCGCCCGCATCGGTGGGCAGCGCGTGCGCGTGGGTGACGGATCCGAGCTGACGTACAACCTGGCCAAACTGAAGGCCTTCTATGACCAAGGCATTCCGCAAACGGACTGGCGCCGGTACAGCGTGATCGACACGCGGTTCGACGACCAGGTCGTGTGCACCTTGAAAAGCGATGTCCGCATCGCTCCCCCGACCCCTAAACCCGCAGAGGCGCGTCGCGCGCTTTAACCAACGCGCATCCGCGCAACGAACAGAATGGAACAGCATCAGAACGAGATCGTGGCCGGCCTGGACATCGGCACCACCAAGATCGCCTGCATCGTAGGCCGCCGCAATGAACAGGGCAAGATCGAGATCCTGGGCATGGGCAAGGCCAAAAGCGACGGCGTGAACCGTGGCGTGGTGAGCAACATCCAGAAGACCGTGGACAGCATCAAGCAGGCCGTGCGCGAGGCCGAGGACAGCGCCGGGGTGGACATCGCCACGGTGAACGTGGGCATCGCCGGGCAGCATATCCGCAGCATGCACCACCGCGGGATGATCACGCGCCAGAACGCCAACATCGAGGAGGAGATCCGCCAGAGCGACATCGACGCGCTCATCGACGACATGTACAAGCTGGTGATGCCTCCGGGCGAAGAGATCATCCATGTGATCCCGCAGGAGTACATCGTGGACGGCGAGCAGGGCCTGAAGGACCCCATCGGCATGAGCGGCGTGCGCATGGAGGCCAACTTCCACATCATCAGCGGCCAGCTCACCGCCGCACGCAACATCAACAAATGTGTGCACCGCGCAGGGCTGGAGGTCACGGAGCTCATCCTGGAGCCTTTGGCCAGTGCGGATGCCGTGCTCAGCGCAGAGGAGAAGGAAGCGGGTGTCGTGCTGGTGGACATCGGTGGCGGCACCACGGACATCGCCATCTTCAGCGATCACATCATCCGCCACACCGCCGTGATCCCCTTCGGTGGCAACGTGATCACCGACGACATCAAGATGGGCTGCTCCATCCTGCGTGATCAGGCCGAGACGTTGAAGACGCGGTTCGGCAGCGCTCTGGCGGCCGAGAACAAGGAGAACGAAGTGGTATGCATCCCGGGGTTGCGCGGTCGCGAGCCCAAGGAGATCAGCCTGAAGAACCTCGCGCACATCATCCAGTGCCGCATGGAGGAGATCCTGGAGCACGTATGCTTCGAGATCAAGAACAGCGGATTGGAGAAGCAGTTGAGCGCTGGCATCGTGCTCACCGGCGGCGGTGCACAACTGAAGCACCTGCGCCAGCTCACCGAGTTCATGACCGGCATGAGCACCCGCATCGGCTACCCCAACGAGCACCTCGCCAAGAGCAACGTGGAGGATGTGACCAGTCCGCTCTTCGCCACCGGCGTTGGCCTGGTGATGAAGGGCTTCGACCACCTCGACCGTCGCCGTCCGAAGCTCGCCGACAACACCATCAAGGTCAAAGGCCACAGCCAGCCGACGAAAGTGGGCGGCTTCTTCGACCGCGTGTTGAAAGGCGCAACTGAATTGTTGAACGACGACGAAGCTTAGTTGATCAAGCTGAAGAGCCGGCCCGCCAACGCCTGACAACGACCAACCCCACCCTTCCCTCAGCCCCTCAATCCCCCGAACATGAAATTCGATCTTCCAACTGAACTGTCCAGCATCATCAAGGTGATCGGCGTGGGCGGTGGCGGCAGCAACGCTGTGAACCACATGTATGCACAAGGCATCCACGGCGTTGACTTCGTGATCTGCAACACGGACAAACAGGCACTCGACATGAGCGCCATTCCCACCAAGCTGCAGATCGGCACGGCTCTTACGGAAGGCCTCGGCGCCGGCAGCGTTCCTGAACGCGGCGGGCTTGCTGCGCAGGAGAACATCGAGGAGATCCGCCAGTTGCTGAACACCCGCACCAAGATGCTCTTCATCACCGCCGGCATGGGTGGTGGCACGGGCACGGGCGCCGCTCCCGTGATCGCACGCGTGGCGCGCGACATGGGCGTGCTCACCGTCGGCATCGTCACCATGCCCTTCAACTGGGAAGGTCGCAAGCGCAAGCAGCAGGCCAGCTCCGGCATCGAAGAGATGCGCAATGCGGTGGACACATTGCTGGTGATCAACAACGACCGCCTCCGCGACCTGTACGGCAACCTGACCATGGATGATGCCTTCGCGCATGCCGACAACGTGCTGACGACCGCGGCACGTGGCATCGCCGACATCATCATGAAGACCGGCAAGGTGAACGTGGACTTCGAGGACGTGCGTACGGTGATGAGCAACAGCGGCGTGGCCATCATGGGCATGGCCGAGGCCGAAGGAGAGGATCGCGCGATCCGCGCAGCACAGGAGGCGCTCGCTTCACCGCTGCTGAACGACAGTGATATCCGCGGCGCGAAATACGTGTTGCTCAACATCGCCTTGGGCGACCGCCAGATGCAGATGGATGAGATGACGGAGATCACCGACCACATCCAGGATGCTGCCGGCAGCAGCGCCGATGTGATCTGGGGCTATTGCCATGATGAATCCCTAGGCGATCGCCT
Source organism: Flavobacteriales bacterium (assembly GCA_031411095.1). GTDB lineage: Bacteria > Bacteroidota > Bacteroidia > Flavobacteriales_F > PHOS-HE28 > PHOS-HE28. Next base: position 166,230 of record JANOAK010000021.1, read on the forward strand.
GCGCGTGACATTGATCGCCACCGGCTTCAACCAGAATCCGCTGGACATCGGTCAGGAACCGAGGAAGGAGGAACGCAAGGTGATGCAGCTGGGCGAACTCGAACCCACCATCATCACCGCACCCATCACGAACCCGGTGGCCAACACGGCCGCACCGAAGACCGCGCCCGAACCTGTTGTGCCCGAGGCCACGGAATGGGAGGTGAAGACCGTGCCGGTGGCCGAAGAGTCAGCACCCGCAGCGACGCCCCCCGCACCCAAGCAGGAGCAGCGTACCATCCCCTTCGAAGCGGAAGCTCCAGTGAAACGGACCGTAACACCTGCGCCGCCCGTTGTGGAGGAGAAGAAAGTATTCGACCTCTATGCGGCGGATGAAGTGCCCACGGTGAACAGTTCGAGCGATGCGTCCTTCACACAGACCGCCGCGGCAGCTCCCATCGAAGCGAAGAACAACGCCCAGGAACACCAGAACCGCGTGGAGGACCGGGTGAGCCGCATGCGCGAGATGACCATGAAGCTGCGCCAACCGAACGGCCTGGCCGATCTGGAACGCGAACCTGCCTACAAGCGCAAGAACGTTACCCTCACCGATACGCCCCACAGCAGCGATAGCACCATCAGCCGGTACACCTTGAGCGAGGAGACGGATGAGAACGGTGATCGCAGCGTCCAGTTGAAGCGCAACAATCCCTTCCTGCACGACAACGTGGATTGAGGAGGATATACTGCCAACTTCATGGGGATCCGCGCCAGCAGCGCGGATCCCGGCTTTTATGGGGTGCCCCTGCGCATCCGCTACCTTCGGGTCGACAAACGAACCATCATGAGCCTGCACGAACGCATTGACGCTGATATCAAGGCCGCCATGCTGGCGCGCGAGAAGGATCGGTTGAACGTCCTGCGCGCCATCAAGAGCGCTATTCTGATGGAGCTGACCAAGGACGGCGGACCGGGCCTGGTGACCGATGAGGCGGGATTGAAGATCCTGCAGAAGCTGCACAAACAGCGCACCGAGGCCGCCGCCATCTACCACCAACAAGGACGGGCTGACCTGGCCGCGGAGGATGATGCCCAGGCCAAAGTGATCGAGGGCTACCTGCCCGCGCGTATGGGCGAAGCCGAACTACAGAGCGCTGTGAAGGACATTCTGGCCGGCATCGGGGCCAGCACGATGGCCGACATGGGCCGCGCGATGAAGGCCGTGAACGAACAGCTGGCGGGGAAGGCGGATGGAGGGGCCATCGCAGCGTCCGTAAAGAACGTGCTGGCAGGAGGGTGACCCTCCGGGACACGAGGTCCGCTGCCCTCGTATCCAATGGTCGAGCGCACCTCCAGATCAGTGAAGGTGCGCCCGTTGACCAAACCTAAGTCCAAACCTCCTTTCCACTTTCTCCCGATCGCCTTCGTGGTCCGGCGCGGGATGTCCCTTGGCGAATGACCTATTTGGTCATCAGCTCAGTGTATTCCTTTAAGCTGCAGCTGCTGGCATTGCAGAGGTGCATGATGGTACCGTCGGTGTGCTTGATCTCCCGCAGCTCGTTGTACTTGCCACCGGAAGTGAAGCGTGTGATCACGATCTCCCGCTCCTGTTCGAGGATCACGGAGCGATCCAGTCCTTTGCGGGTCTTCATGGCCTCCGCTTCCTGGGCAGCGGCGGCGGCCATATTGGTAAGGCCATCAACATTGCTGGCCACGGCTTCGATCTCGCACATTTCCTCCTCATCATCCGGTTGGGCCCGGGTGATCACGAACCCTGCCTCGTGTTCCGGCCGTGGTTCGCGGGACTTACGGGCCAGGCCAGCGAGGTCCTCGGCCAGGGTAGGTTCGATGAACGGCTGAACATACCGCCGTTCCCGACGCCCCTTCGAGGCGGTCAATGAGGCTTCAGGCGCTTCACCCTGCACGGTGGCCGGGCTCTTCTTCATATGGGTGAACGCATAGTTGGTGTCGTAATCAAAATCCCCGTGTTCGCCCAGAAAACGGATGAACCCCACTGGACCCGCGTAAGAAAAGCGGTTCTCGGTGACCAGGTCCTCCAAAGTGACATCGAATTTGAACTCGAAGGGGGCATTGGCGGCTGCCTCTGGGGTCATCCGGGTATCGAACAGCAGGTCCTTGCTGAGGTAACCCGGGCAGGCGAAGGATAGGGTGTAGACCTTCTGAAGATCAAGGTCCAGCGAGATATGGCGGATATCGTTGGTCAGCACATTGGAGGTCTTGCCATCCCGGATCATTTTCACCGTGGCTTGCTCCATGGAACCGCGTTGCACCTTGAATCGACCGTCGATATGAAGGATGGCCTGTTCCGCATGCAAAGCGGTGACGGAAAGCGACAAACTTGCGGCGATAGGGTAGAAAGAGAGTTTCATAGGGCAGAGGGTTGGGGATATAACTCGTGCTGCGTTACGAAGGAAGCTTGGGCAGCAAGGCCTGAACAATACCCATATGGGGGGATTTTATTCCTGGCCAAGGTCACCTTTCATGGCAAGGCCGGTGGAGTCATCCGACCGGTCTTGCCAAGGGTCCTGTGGCGGTTCGTTGGTCATGATCTCGGCGGGGTGCTTTCATTCGTCGTTTCCATTGTCGTCGCTGATGGTGACTGCGGGGATCGGACCGCTCACAGTGGGGGCCGGAGTGGCCTCAGATTCAGGAATTTGGCGCACGATCGGACCGATCACGGTGGTCGGCCAGTCCGCATGAGCTGGTAAGGACTCACCGGAGATATGGCCGCGTGGATCCGTTGGGGCAGGTGGGACCGGGTCGTCATTTTCCAAGAGCCTCACGGGCATTTCTTCTGGATTGGCTGCCAAACCGGTCTGCCAGCAGTACGAGCAGACCCCACCTACCGCTGCATCCGGCTTGAGGACGAGAACCCCGCGCCTTCCGCTGGAATGGCTGGCAGGACCATTGGCACGGTCCCCGGCGAAGAAGGTGATGACCCGGGCGTGCGAACCGGCCGCATCCGGAGACGTGCGGTCCGCGCTTGGGGCCAGTGCGATGTCATGTCGTTGTGGACCGGTGGCCCGTTCTGCGGTGCGGTCGATGATCGTTGCATCGGTGATGATCCGGTCGTTCTGGGCATGTTTATCCACCGTCCGCAATGGCATTGTTGCCGCAGTGGTCTGTGCACGAGCTTCCTGGACCGCGGTCATCGGTTCAAGACGCTCTTTGGTACATGCGGTGAGCAAGGCGATGACCGCGATGCCTGCTGCGAAGGTGATCTGGTTTCTCATGGCTGTCCGGTATAGGTTATTAAAATGCAGGACGAAGGTGGCCGCGGCCGAAAGGCCGCCACAATACCCGATCGGTAGCAATGATCACCCGGAGCGCACCCGAGCGGGGCGTATGGAAAGGCGACCGGACCGATCAATCCACCTGAAAGCGGAAGCCCACACCGTGCACATTGTTGATGTGCACGCGGTCATCGAGGCGCAGGTATTTGCGCAGGCGGCTGATGAACACGTCCAGGCTGCGGCCGAGGAAGTAAGTGTCATCGCCCCACACCATGTTCAACACCAGTTCGCGCGGAAGCACCTGGTCGCGATGCATGCACAGCAGCCTCAACACGTCGGCCTCTTTCTTGGTGAGCTTGCGCGTTTCATCGGGGTGCTTCAGCTCGAGGTTGCGATGATCGAAGGTGTAGCTGGCGATCTCGAACACATCGCGCGACCGCGGGTTCTCCTCCTTGTCGAAGGTGCGTCGCAGGATGGCCTCGATGCGCAACAGCAGTTCCTCGTGGCTGAAGGGCTTCGTGAGGTAATCATCCCCACCCGCCTTGAAGCCCGCGATGCGGTCCTCGGTCTGGCTCTTGGCCGTAAGGAAGACGATGGGGATGCGCTGGTTCACCAGTCGGATGTCCTCGGCCAGGCTGAACCCGTCCTTGTGCGGAAGCATCACATCCAGCACACAGAGGTCATAGGCATGTTCATTGAAGTACTTCAGGCCCTCCTTACCATCGCGGCAGAGGTGCACGGTGTAGCCTTTGCGTTTCAGTGCGTCCTGCACCACGAATCCCAGGTTCTGGTCGTCCTCCACGAGAAGGATGGTCGCTTTGTTATCGCTCATGATACAGGTTCCGCAGGTTAGGGTCCGGCCAAGGGCGCCAAGGGCTCGACCCTGTTGTTCTTGTGATCCATATGGCTTGGCACGTGTTCAAACGGTTAGTTCCAAGGTGAATGTGCTGCCCATCCCCACTTCGCTCGTCACCGAGACCTGTCCGCCGTGCGCTTCGGCGATCTCCTGCACATAATGCAATCCGAGGCCGAAACCCTTCACGTTGTGCACATTGCCGGTGTGCACCCGGTAGAAGCGCTCGAAGATGTGCTTGATGTCCTCACGGGCGATCCCGATGCCATTGTCCTGAACGGCGACCTGTAGCCTCCCGGCCGTGTTAGCCGTGCGGATCCGTACCGCGGGCGCGTCGGTGCTGTATTTTACGGCATTGTCCACCAGGTTGAACAGGAGGTTGGTAAGGTGCAGCGTATCACCCGTGACGATGTGCTTTTCCGCTTGCGCTTCGAGCGTGATCGAACCCTTGCGTTCGTTCAGTTGCAAGGCGAAGGAGGCGATCACCTCCCGCAACACCTTGTGCAGGTCCACCGTCTCCCGTTTCAGATGCAATTCGCCGCTCTCCAGCGAGCTCAGCTGCAACACGCGCTCCACCTGCACCCGCAGGCGTTCATTCTCAGCGCGGATGATGTGCGCGTATCCGGCCAGTCGCTCCGGTTCGTGGATGATCGCGGGATCGGACAGCACCTCGCTGCTCAGCGCAATGGTGCTGATCGGCGTCTTCAGCTCGTGCGTCATGTTCCCGATGAAGTCGTTCTTCATCTCCTCCAGGCGCTTCTGCCGCGCGATGATCCACAGACTGTAACCGAAGAAGGCCAGCACGATCAAGGTGACAATGGCGGGATAGATCCAGGTGATCTTCCCTCCCATCACGGGCTCCCACAGCCCGGCGGCCCGCCGCGGGAAGTACACGCCGAAATAGTGTCCGTCCTTGTCGAGCTTCAATAACTCGCTGTGCGCTGCGGTATCGCTGACGGTGCTGTCCTTGAGGCTGACGTAATTGCCGTAGACGATGCTGTCCGTAAAGCAGTCATAGATCCCATACTCGAAATCGTCCTCGATGTTGCGTCGGTTGAACTCCTGCCGCAGCAGTGCTTCGAGCAAGTACGGATGGATCGTGTCATTCATGGTAACGGCGAAGTAGTTCGGCCGTTCCTGGTTCACCGCATCGAACAGGTCACTGGGGTCCTTGTTCATGGACAGGATGCGACGGGTCACGTCCGCCAAAGCGCTCTTCACGCGGTCGTTGAACTGTTTGTCCAGCTGGCTCTGTTGCTGCTTCTGCAGTTCCACCTGCTCAAGCTGGTATTGCTGGGCGCGTTGCAACCAGAAATACTGCGTGAGCACCACGGCCATCACGCTGAGGATCGCCAACAGGAAAAGGGTGCGAAGTGTACGCCGTCGCATGGTGCTGCTCCAGGGCAATGATACAGGCTTGGAGCCCGCCTCACCAAGGCCTTAACGATCCGTTAGGGCTTCTGCCGGAGCAACGCAGTGCTGTGTTCGGTCGAACTTGCCATTGATGGGCGGTTCGCGCGGTCCTTCGTCGGCAGGTCAGGAAGGTGATCACTTCGCGGCCACATCGCCGATCGATGCGCTCAGGGTGGCCAATCCGAGCTTGATCTGCTTGGCATCCCAATCCAATCCGTCGTATTCCTTGGCGGGCAATGCAGCACCGCGATCATCGAAGCGGGTCCACGTGCCGATCTTCTGGCCGTTCACATAGTCGCCTTCTGCGCGAAGGGTGCCGCTTTCATCATAGTAGCGGAAGTGACCGTTGAGCACCTTGCCATGTGGGTCGGTGCTGCCACCGGTCATCAGCACGCGGCCATCGGTCTTCACCACGCGCAGCAGGTAGCCATTGGACACCGGGGTGATCTCGCGCAGGTACAAGGCCTCCTTCTTGGATGCGCATGGCTCAAAGCGCGCGTTCACCAGTTCAATGCGTTCGGGTTTCGCCACCACCGTCCCGGAGGGGTTGCGGCGGTATGAGTTGAAGAACTCGGTCTCCACC
>JANOAK010000022.1:0-300027 GCA_031411095.1 Flavobacteriales bacterium
AACTCCATACCCGTGGCCAGGACTTGGAAGAACTACTACCGGAAACGACCAACTGTAAACCCAGATCAGGACGAACCATCAACCGTAAACCTATCTTCGGACATCAACCCAAAACTGTAAACCTGTTTCAGGACGGGTCAGTGCGCGAAGGGGGTGAGGGAGCCTCACGCAGAGGCGCAGAGGGCGCGGGGACATGCGAGGGCCTCACGCGGAGGCGCGGGGATCGCGGGAAATGCGAGGGCCTCACACGGAGGCACAGAGGCCACAGAGTTAATGCAGATGGATTTTGCATTCATCCGTGTCCATCCGTGTTCATCCGTGGTTCAAACGCATTCCGCATTCATCTGCGCGATCGGCGTCATCTGTGGTTAATAGAAAAGGCGCCCTGACGCCCGGTCTATCGGTGGTTCAAATCACCGCCACGTTCCCACGAACCTGCCTCCCGGCGGGCAGATGCAACAATGATACATCCGCGTTCATCTGCGTCCATCCGCGGTAAAAAGAAAGGCGCTACAGCGCCGCATCCATCACGGCTTCACCAGCTTGCTATGCCCGTATCCGTAAAGGAAATAGCACACCAGCCCCACCACCAGCCAGATCCCGAACCAGGTCCAGTTGCTCAAGGCCATACCGGTAAGCAGGTAGCAACAGCTGATCAGTCCCAATACCGGGATCAGCGACCACTCCCGCAGGAAGCTGTACACGCCGACCACGGCGCAGATCACATAGAATACGGCCAACGGGATGTCCGGTGCAAAGCCCGTGCGGCCCAGTAGACGGTGAAAATGGTTCGGGTCGAACCAGACCAGCATGGCCAACAGGATCAACCCGAGCAGAGGCGCGATGAACTTGGCGTTGATGTACGGCAGGTGGAAGCGTCCGGCCGTGCGGTCGCGCCTCGGCAGCAGCAGCACGCCGCCGCAAACGAGCACAAAAGCGAAGAGCGTTCCGATGCTGGTGAAATCCAGAATGAAGCTCTCGTCCGTGAAGAAGATGGGAATGCCCACCACGTGTCCCGTAACGATCGTGCTGAACCCCGGCGTGCGGTACTTGCGGTGGAGGTGGCCGAAGCGGGGCGGAAGCAGCCCATCGCGGCTCATGCTCATCCAGATGCGCGGCTGGCCGAGTTGGAACACGAGCATCACGCTGGTCATGGCCACCACGGCCGCAATGCTCACGATGAACAGCATCCACTTCACACCGGTGAGCTGGAACACTTCGGCGAGCGGATCACTGACGCCGAGCTTGCTGAAGGGCACCATGCCTGTAAGCACCAGGGCCAGCAGGATGTACAGCACCGTGCAGATCCCCAGTGCGTAGGCCATACTGCGCGGCAGGTCGCGTTGCGGATCCTTGCTCTCCTCGGCCAACGTGCTCACCGCATCGAAGCCGATGTAGGCGAAGAACACGGCGCTCACGCCCGCCATCACACCAGCGAAACCATGCGGCATGAAGGGCGTCCAGTTGTCGATGTCGATGTGCGATGCGCCCACCACGATCACCAGCCCCACGATCAGCAGCTTCACCACCACCATGGCGTTGCTCGCATTGCGGCTCTCCTTCACGCCTACGTAAACCAATGCCGTGATCAGCGCGTTGATCAGCACGGCGGGCAGGTCGAAGATGATGCGCAGGCCACCGATGATGGGGGAGGTATTCCACGCGTTCATCCCTTCGCCTGGCGTGCCGGCCAGTGCCATGGCGTGCGCGCTGGTGTAGTTCGTCGTGAGCCACTCCGGTAGATGGAGCCCGAACGCGTCGAGCAGGTTGGTGAAGTAGCCGCTCCAACTGAAGGCCACGTAGATGTTGCCGATGCTGTATTCCATCAGCAGCGCCCAGCCGATGATCCACGCGAAGAGCTCGCCGAAGCTCACGTAGGCGTATGTGTAAGCGCTGCCGCTCACCGGCACCCGCGCCGCGAACTCGGCATAGCACAGGGCCGTGAAGCCACAGGCCACGCCGCACATCACGAACAGAAGGACGACCGCAGGCCCACCGCTGGCACAGGCCTGACCCATGCTGCTGAAGCTGCCCGCCCCGATGATCGCGGCGATGCCGAAGAAGGTGAGGTCGCGCACGCCCAAGGTGCGATGCAGCCCGCTGGCGTGGCCTTCCGGTGGCAGATGCCCTACGCCAGGCTCATGTTCATGCAGTGCCCGATCGATCGGTTTGCGGCGGAAGAGGGAGCGGAGCATGCACAAGTGTAGCGTTCTGGGGGGAACCTGTTCGCGAGGGCCGTCTCGGCCCGAAGCGATCGTTGATTTCGCGAGCGGCCGCATGGATCGGCGACCCATATTGCCGCGAAGCGATCTTTGATCCCCCCGTTGTCGCTCGGCTGTCGGGGAGGCGGGCGCGAAGCAGGCCGAGTGACCCTTGATCTCTATCCGGCGCTCGGGTGTTTCCCGAGTGCCAGGCAATTCATCCGCCTCCGGCGGTCTCTGCTATTATGGCGCAAGCAGGGTATGCTTGTTCCGTTGTCGCTCGGCTGTCGGGGAAGCAGGCGCGGGGATGCCGAGTGATCCACGATCGATAGGTCCTGTGGCCCGTCCCACTTTCGTTCCCTCAGGGGTCACCTCAACAAGGTGTGCTCTCGGACTGATCACGGGACCTGAGGTTTTCCGCCGGTGCTGGGGGAGTGGTAAGTGGGGCTGGGCGGAGACGAAGTCTCCTTTAGCAGCGGATCAAATACCTTCGATCACATGGCACGAGAGACCCGCACGCTTGAACGCATAGCTCCGGAGGCGGAACTCTCGCGCCAGTATGGGGCTTACTATATACCTGTCCGGACCGGATGGAGCACTCCGCCGGTATGTTCCAAGCTATCCATATTCATACACGCCGGGACTTCAAGCTGGAACAGTCATTTCTACCAAGATGCCATTTGACCCTGCGTGCCGACAACAGGTAGACTATCAGAATAAGTCTAATCCTGCCTACAACCCAGACATAATGTACAACGATCGCGAACCTACTCCCAAGGATGCAATTAGATATGATAACTAGATTTCATGCATACTTATTTCCAGCATGCTTGGTGGTATGCCTTCTACTTTCCTGTGAAGAAAGGAGCAACCTGTTTCCAGAACAGAAGGCGAGACAATATCCTTTCAAGGTGACGGATACTCTCGAATTGTTCTATCCGGTGGACACAACAACTAAGCCCAATAACGCGATAATCCCGTCAGTCAATTTGCAAGCTTGGGAATTCGATTCCACTAAGGATTTGCGAATCAATGCGATATTGCTCGATTCATCCATCCATGGTGGAATTACTCAATTCAAACTGAGAATTGTTGATTTGAATCGCAACGATGTGCAACTTCTAATGCAGAAGATATCTCCAGGAGATGAAATCTGGACTATGGTTGATGGTGTGCGAATAATATCTCACCCCGCAACCGCTCCCGCAAGTCTTCCCGGCCCAACCGAACCGTGAACTCAAAAGCCGATAGGCCGGGGCGACTTGTGGGAGCATGCATGTGCTCCACTCGGCCCCATCCCTACTTCTGGTTCAAGCTCACCAGCCCGCTGCACATCCCCACATAGACTCGGACAGCGATGTTGCTAACAAGCAACAAGGCAGCGGGGTGGTTATGGGGCGGTAGCGTTCTTGGGAAGGGAGGCAAATTCGGCCTGTTTTCAGACTGTCGGCAAACCAGCGGGCGATCCGATCGCGCTTCAGCGCTTGCTCACTTCGTCAAGAGTGCGGTACCGACCATGACTGAAGATCATTCGCAGACCTTACACGCCTTGGCGCTCAGGTTCGTGCGCAGGCGTTGCTCGCGGGCCTGGGCCCGCCACTCGGCCAGCGGCAGTGGGCATCTTGTGGCGTAGTGCACCTCATCGGGTGTTAGGCCACCTAATGCAAATTGTGGGCGTTCGGTGTTGTGTTCCCGCACAAAGCGCTCCACCGCGGCACGGAACGCTTGCGTGTTGGCTACTTCCACGGGTAAGTAACGGTACGCGAAGATCTTGTTCGTGGCCTCGATCATGGAGTTGGAGAAGCGGATATCCCGCTGGGCCACCAACCGCTTCAGCCCTCCGGATGCGCTTTTCAGAAAGTCGTCCACCGTGGTGTTCACGTTCTCTGGTCCGCCGTCGACCACCAATTCGGTTTGCAGATCATGGCCCCTGGCGCGGATCGCCTCGGTCCAGGCACGCTCCAACGTGGCCTTGCGAATCTCGCCGCTCAAGCGTTCGCTTACCTCCTGCGCCAGGATCCGCCGCGAGAAATTATCCATTACCAGATAGAGGTATACCCTGCGACCCTCCTTCGTCCTGCGCACCAGCACATCGGCATGCCAGATCTCATCGGGTGCCTTGGCGCGCAGGCCAGGGCCATACCGTTTCTTGGGGCGCACCCGGCGCTTTAGGCCGAGCAGATCGGCGTAGCGGTACCATGTGTTCAGCGAGATGTTCACAAGGCCTTCGCGCGCAGCATACAGCGCCAGCGAGCAAATGCGCCAATGCGAAAAGGCGGGGTCGGTGAGCAGCTTCTTCATGCGGTGCGCCTCGTGCGGAAGCAATTGAAAGGGGTAACGCCGCTGGCAAAGCCACAAAACCGAGCGATCGCATTTCAGCTTCACCTGGCTTTCCCCTCAGGGTCACCGCAACATTGTATGCGCCTGCCGGCCGAAGGGGAGCTCGGACCGCCTAACGTGACCTTAGGCTGTTCAGGTCATGGCCGCCCTGTCGCCCCCCACTTGGATCTTTTTAACGCCCCTATTCCCGCGCCGCCAAGCCCGCCCCGGCGATCCGGTTACATTTGGCTCCCTTTTGCAACGGATACCCACCATGATGAAGAGTTGGTTGTTGTGTGCCACGCTGCTGGTCAGCGCTGCCGCGAATGCACAGAAAGAGGCCCCCAAAGCCCCCGTACCCACCGACGACCCCACGCTGATGACCGTGGACGGCCGCCCGGTGAGCCGCAGTGAGTTCGAGGCCATCTACAAGAAGAACAACAAGGACGCACCCGTCACCAAGCAGGCCTTGGACGAGTATCTCGATCTCTTCATCAACTACAAGCTGAAGGTGCGTGCCGCTGAGGAGCTGGGCATGGACACCGTGGGCAAGTTCAAGACGGAACTGGACGGCTACCGCAAGCAACTGGCGCGCCCTTACCTCATCGATCGCAACCTGAACGACGAGCTGATGAAGGAGGCCTACGACCGCAGCCAGCTGGAAGTGCGTGCCAGCCACATCCTCGCGCAGTTGCCAGCAGATCCCACCCCGGCCGATACCCTGGCCGCGTGGAAGAAGATATCCGCCTTACGCACCCGTGTACTCGCCGGTGAGGACTGGGCCAGCGTGGCCAGCGGCAAAGGCGGCAGCGACGACCCCAGCGCGGCCAAGAACGGCGGCGACCTGGGCTGGTTCAGCGCCCTGCAGATGGTGTATCCCTTCGAGACCGCCGCCTTCAACACGGCCCCTGGCCAGGTGAGCAAGCCGGTGCGCACGCGCTTCGGTTACCACATCATCAAGGTGGTGGACAAGCGTCCGGCCCGCGGCCAAGTGAAAGTTTCCCACATCATGGTGCGCAGCACCGACCAGGACAGCCCCGAAAAGCAGACTGCCGCGCAGCAGAAGATCAACGAGGCCATGGGCCGCATCAACAGCGGTGAACTGACCTTCGCGGATGCCGCGCTGAAGTACAGCGACGACGAAAGCACCAACACCAAGGGCGGCGAGCTGCCCATGTTCGGCACAGGCAAGATGATCGACGAGTTCGAGGACCAAGCCTTTGGCGTGAAGAAGGATGGCGACATGACCGCGCCCTTCAAGACCCGCTACGGCTGGCACATCGTGAAGCGCCTTGAGTACAAGGCGCCGCCCACCTTTGACGAGGCCAAGGCCGACCTGAAGGCGAAGATCAGCCGCGATAGTCGCGCAGAGATCACGCGCAAGAAGTTCCTCGCGGACCTCAAGGCCGAGTACCACTACAAGGCGGACCCCAAGGCCCTCAAGGCGCTGTACCCGCTGATCGATACCACGATCTTCAAGAAGGGACTGAGCGTCACCGACACCTTGATCCGCAAGGATGTGGTGGAGGGAAGCATCACGCACAACGGCCTACGCTACCATCGCGAGGTCAATGGCACCCTGCAGAACGGCAAGTTGCTGAACGTGCGCAGCCGCAAGCACGACGAACTGAAGCAGACGCCCGAGGACACCGTGGTGGTGAAGGACCTTTGCGAAGGCTGGAGCTACGATCGCGCCAAGGCCGCCAAGCTCACCAAGCCCGTATTCAGCATCGATGGCCGCAGCTGGAGCCAGCAGCAGTTCCTGGACTACCTCGAAAGCAAGCAGAAGCGTGAGAACAGTGTGCCGGTGGCGCAATACGTGCAGCAGCGCTTCGACCAGTTCGTGGACGATGAGATCCTCGCGCATGAGGATTCGAAGCTGGAGACGAAGTACCCCGAGTTCCGCATGCTGATGAAGGAGTACCGCGATGGCATCCTCCTCTTCGAACTCACCGACCAGAAGGTGTGGAGCAAGGCCGTGAAGGACAGCGCCGGGCTGCAGGGATACTACGAACAGCACAAGATGGAGTACCTCCATCCCACGCGCTACGACATGGACATCTATTCCTGCGCCAATGCGGATGTGGCCAAGCAAGTGCGTTCCTTGTACAAAAAGGGCAAGCGCGGCGCGCAGATCGCGGAGGTGGTGAACAAGACCAACCCCGATGCGCTTACCTTGGAAAGCGGCGTCTTCAATGAAGAGGAGAAGCCCATGGTGAAGGGCGTTGTGCTGCCCGGCCTCACGGCCGACACGAATGCCGATGGGCGGGTGGTGTTCCTGGACATGAAGAAGGTGGTGCCCCCGAGCGCCAAGCCGTTGAGCGAGGCGCGCGGCCTCGTCACCGCAGCCTACCAGGACCAGTTGGAGAAGGACTGGATCAAGGAACTCCGCGCGAAGTACCCGGTATCGGTGGTGCAGGACGTGTTATACAGCATCCACTGAGCATGAAGGGGTCTCCCAAGAGCGTGGCAGGGGCGGCGGCGATCGCCGCCCTTGTCCTTTGCTCCTGCGGAACCGGCGGTGGATCGGAGGATGGCGTGGTGGCAGAGGCGTATGGCGAGCAGCTGTTCCAGAGCGACCTGCGGAGCATGGTGACGCCCGGCATGCCCACGGAGGACAGCGCTGCATTGGCGCAGCGCTTCATCGACAACTGGTTGCGCGAGCGGGTGCTGCTGCACACGGCCGAGTTCAACCTATCCGAAACGCAGAAGGACGTGGACCGCCAGCTGCGCGAATACCGCACCTCGCTGATCACCTACACCTACGAGCAGGCCCTGGTGCGCCAGAAGCTCGACACCGTGATCACCGACAAGGACATCATGGAGTTCTACGAGGCGAACACCAAGAACTTCGAGCTCAAGGACAATATCGTGCGCGTCCGCTGGTTCAAACTGCGGGAGGATGACAAGCGCGTTCTGCGGAAAGTGGATGAACTTTGGCGCAGCGACAGACCGGAGGATAGACACCAACTGGAGGTCTTCATCGTCCAGCGCGGATCAACGATCAACGACACCCACGACGACTGGATGCCCTTCAAGGAACTGCAACAACAAGTGCCGCTTCGCCCGGACAATCCCACCGACTGGCTCGAACGTCACGATCGTGCGGTTGTGAGTGACAGCGTAGGCACCTACTACCTGGAGTTCATGGAGCACAGGTTGAAGAACAGCATTTCACCCCCGGACCTGGTGCGTGCGGACATCCGGGCCATCATCATCAACCAACGCAAGCTGCAATTGCTGGAGCGCATGCGTGAGGACCTGTTCAAGGAAGCACTTGCCAACAAGGATGTCATCATACACTAAATACCTCATTCTGCTGGCGCTGTTGTTCCGACTGCCCGTGGCGGCGCAGCCCCAGGGCCAGTTGATCGACCGCGTCGTCGGCAACGTGGCGGGCCACATCGTGCTGTACAGCGAACTGGCCTCGCAGCTCATGCAGGAGGAACGCAGCGGGGGCGCACTTCCGGCGGATGCGAGCTGCACCATCCTCGAGGACCTGCTGTACCAGCGCTTGCTGAAGGAGCAGGGGCGGATCGACAGTGTGGTGGCCGACCCGCAGCAGGTGGATGCCGAGCTGGAGCGCCGGATCGGCTATTTCGAACAGCAGATCGGCGGCCGCGAGGAATTGGAGAAGTTCTATGGCAAACCCATCGAGGCGATCAAGGCCGAGTTCCGCGATCCCGTATCGGAGCAGCTCGTGTCACGCCAGGTGCAGGAGAAGATCACGGAAGGTGTGCGCGTAACGCCCAAGGAGGTGGAGCGTTTCTTCAAGGACATCCCCAAGGACAGCCTGCCCTTCATCAACGCGGGCGTGGAATTCTCGCGCATCGTGAAATATGCGCGTCCGTCGGAGGCGGAGGACCGCCGCACGAAGAAGGCCTTGGAGGAACTGCGCACGCGCATCACCACCGGCAAGATCGACTTTGCCACGGCGGCCATCCTCTACAGCAAGGACGAAGGCTCGGCGGTGAAGGGGGGCGAACTGCCCATGGTGCCCCAGGGGGTGATGGTGAGCGAGTTCGATGCCGTGGCCATGAGCCTGAAGGAAGGCGAGGTGAGCCAGGTGTTCCACACCGATTTCGGGTACCACATCATGTCCCTCATCGAACGCCGCGGCGAACAGTACAAGGCACGGCACATCCTCCTGAAGGTGGAGGTGAAACCGGAGGACCTGAGCGCGGCCAAGCGCTACGTGGACAGTGTAGCCACGCTGGTGCGCGAAGGCAGTATCACCTTCGCCAAGGCGGCCACCGAACTGAACGACGACGAGGACACCAAGGGCTCCAACGGCATGGTGATCGAGCCCAACAGCAACAGCGCACGCTGGGCCGTGGGCGATCTGGACCAGCAGACCTTCTTCGTGATCGACAAGTTGAAGGTGGGCGACATCAGCTCCAGCCAGGCCTTCGAAGCGCCGGGCGGGGAGAAGGGTTTCCGCGTCTTCATGCTCACCAAGCGCACCGAGCCCCACGTGATGGACCTCGTGGAGGACTATCCGTTGGTGAGCGAGGCCGCGGAGAACGAAACGAAACAACGGGCCGTGGACAAGTGGGTAAGGGAGCGGCTCAAAGGCACCTATGTGCGGGTGATCCCGGACTACGCGGCGTGCCCCTTCAAACACCCGTGGGTCGCGCCACCGGTCGATTGATCCATCCCACGCATTTCCACGATCCCAACCAGCAACCACATGAGCGAACGCACCAATGACACGCGTGCAGTAGAGGAGTTCGGTACCAAATACCGCCTGTTGAAGGCGGAGATCGGCAAGGCGATCATCGGCCAGGAGGAAGTGGTGGATGATGTGCTCATCGCCATCTTCAGTCGCGGCCATGGCCTGCTGGTGGGTGTGCCCGGCCTCGCGAAAACGCTGCTCGTGAATACCGTGGGTCGCGCCTTGGGCCTGGGCTTCAACCGCATCCAGTTCACCCCCGACCTGATGCCCAGCGACATCATCGGCTCGGAGATCCTCGACCAGGACCGCCAGTTCAAGTTCATCAAGGGCCCCCTCTTCGCTAACATCATCCTGGCCGACGAGATCAACCGTACACCGCCCAAGACCCAGGCCGCGCTCCTCGAGGCCATGCAGGAGAAGTCCGTCACCGCCGCGGGCCGCACCTGGCAACTGCCCGAGCCCTTCTTCGTGCTGGCCACTCAGAACCCCATTGAACAGGAGGGCACCTACCCACTGCCGGAAGCACAGCTTGACCGGTTCATGTTCAACATCCAATTGGACTATCCATCGTATGCAGAGGAAGTGGCTGTGGTGAAGGCCACCACCAGCGATGTGCTGCCCGATGTGAAGAACGTCCTCAGCGCCGAGGAGATCCAGTTCTACCAAGGCCTGGTGCGCCGGATCCCGGTGGCCGATAACGTGGTGGAATATGCGGTGAAACTGGCCAGCCGTACCCGTCCGGGGCGGGAGGGTGTTCCGGCCATCATCAACGAGCACATCAGTTGGGGAGCAGGCCCGCGTGCCAGCCAGTTCCTGGTGATCGGCGCCAAGTGCCGGGCGCTGGCCCGGGGCAAGTTCAGCCCCGATATCGAGGATGTGCAGGCCGTGGCCAAGCCCATCCTGCGCCATCGCCTGGTGCGCAACTACAAGGCCGAGGCCGAGGGCATCACGGTGGACCGCATCGTGGAAGCGGTGCTCTGATCCACTACCAAGTTCCCAACAGTGCTGGTTCCGGTCGTGGACAGTTTGTACGTTTGAAGTACGGAATCCGGATCACCACCATGCATACTGTACTTCGTTCCCTGCTCGCCTGCGCCGCCGTAGTGATTTCTGCCGTTCCGGCGGATGCGGCCATCATGGACATCACCATGCTCCCCGGCCAGAACAACGACATTGAGGTGCGTGTGCGCACGGACCAGAGTTTCAATGAGGTGTTCTCCAGCCTCGTGTTCACAGTGCGTTGGAGCAATTCTTCCGGTGCCGATCTGGGCAACATCCAACAATTACCGATCGAGCAGGATGTGATGAACATCAACGCCAGCGGCCCCGTTCAGGTGGACGGCAACTACCGTTATCAGGTGTATGCCGGATTCGGCTTCTCGATCCTCAATGACGTCGGTTTCGCCTTTTCCGCAAGCCAGGAATTCGTGCTGTGCCGCATCCCGGTGGTCAATGCCATGGATGTCTTCTCCATCGTGAACGACACATGGACCGCCGGTAACAATGCCGATTATTACGTGTCCTTGAACGGAGCGAATGCCACCGGGGTCATTTACGAGACCTCCACGGGCGTTCGGCAGGGTCCCGCACTTGCCGGTGAACTGAGCGTGTGGCCGAATCCCACGGGCGATCGCCTCACGGTGTCCCTCGGAACGGGCGTGGAAGAAGGCCCGGTGGAACTGGAACTGATCGCGCCGGATGGTCAGTTGTTGCTGCGGTCACGCATGCAGTTGTCCGCTGGAAAGGGAACACATGTCCTGGACCTGCGCGGCTTGGATGCCGCTGTCTATCTGTTGCGGGCGCGCTCGGAGAAAGGCGCGCGTACGGTGCCGGTGGTGAAACGCTAGACGTTCGGGCAACGACCCCTCTCTTTCCTTTTTTTGCACTGGGCGGGGTGTAGGGTTGATCCGCGACCACGGGTCCACGGGGACAGGCGTGCAACCGCGCCCATGGTGCGAAGGATCACAACTCCTTCGATATTCGTGCGCAGGTCCTCAGGTTCCCATTGCATGCGTCCCTGTACTTTACGTGCTTCACCACTTCACCCTGCATGCTCCGCAACTTCCCGATCGCCCTCTTCCTCCTCTGGTGCGGTGCACTTTCCGCCCAGTGCATTTCCACATTCCCGTCCACGGAGAACTTCTCCAGCGGAACGGTGGGTCTTCCGGGAACGCTGGTCACCGGTTGGAGCAACCTCACAGGTGATGACCTCGACTGGAACGTGGACAACAACGGCACCAATGCGGGTGTGATGACCGTGATCACCGGTCCGATCGGCGACCATACCAGCAACAACACGGGCGGCAACTACATGTATGTGGAGGCCGGGACCACCGGCGCCTCCCCGGCCAAGGTGGCCACGCTGCAGAGCAACTGTTACAACATCGCGGCGCTCACCGCTCCGTATGTCACATTCTGGTACCACATGCGCGGCAGCCAGATGGGTTCCTTGGTATTGGACATCAACAACAACGGGAGCATCGTCAGCAATGTCTGGTCCGCCAGTGGTGACCAGGGCCTGGAATGGAAGCAGGGATGGTTGAACCTGGCGCCATATGCCGGGCAGACGAATATCCGGTTCCGGTTCCGTGCCACTACAGGTTCAGGTGCGCTAAGCGATATGGCGATCGACGATGTGGTGGTGGGCAACCTGAGCCCTGTGTTCGGCTGTCCGGACCCGCTTGCGAGCAACTACGGCGCTGGTGTGAACGTGAACAATGGCACGTGTGCGTACACCTGCCCGGCCGGCCAGAAGCGCGTAACGATCAAGATCGTAGCGGACAATTACCCGCAGGAAACCTCGTGGACACTGAAGAACGCCTCCACGGGTGTGACCCTGGCCAGCGGAACCTCAACGGGCACCTCGCTGTGCGTACCGGAGACCACCTGTCTGTTGTTCCGCATCAACGATACCGCCGGCGATGGTATCTGGCACAGCAGCTATGGCTACGGGCAGTATTGGCTTTTCCTCGATGGTGTGCAGGTCTTCCAAGGCGGCCAGTTCGGCCAGTTCCAGGAGACCAGCTTCAATTGTCCGCCGGGCTATTCCTGCGGTACGGCCACCACGGTTGTCACGGGCCAGGTGTACACGGCACCGCTGCTCGAATACTGGTACAATTGGACGCCGGCAGCAACGGGTCAGTACTCCATCACCACGTGCGGCCTGAACACCTGCGACACCAAGATCTGGATGTACGATGCGGCCTGTGGTGCCATCACCCTGAGCAACAGTGTGGAGGGCGCCACCTTTGCCGACGATAATTTGGGTGGCTGCGGTACGCAGGCGCGCATTACGGCGAACATGCCGGCAGGGCAGCTCTATCACATCCGCTTGGGCACGAACCTCGGGAGCTGTTCAACGGCAACATTCCGCATTGATTACCTCGGGCCGGCCGTGGGATGTATGAACACGGCTTCCTGCAACTACGACCCGCTCGCTACGGTGTCCTGCGCGAATTGCTGCCTTACCGTTGGCGATCCCAACTGTCCGAACGGACCTGACCTCACCATCAACACAGCGGCCTTACAGAGTTCGCTGTCCATCACCACGGTCACCGTAGGCAGCGACGCCTCTGGCACCTGCATGGTGGAGGAAGGTTGCGTGAAGGGCTACGGGGTGAGGAACGTGATCCGGTTCAGCACGCGCATCGATAACATCGGCGAACTGGATTATTACATCGGCAACGCCAGCACACAGCCAGAGATGTTCAACAACCAGAACTGCCACGGCCACAACCACTATGAGGGTTACGCGGATTACCTGTTGTTCAACCAGGCCAATCAACCGATCCCGGTGGGGTTCAAGAATGGCTATTGCGTGATCGATGTCGGCTGTTTCGGCGGTACGTCCCACTACGGTTGCAGCAACATGGGCATCAGTGCCCAGTGCTATGATCTTTACGGCAGCGGCACCACCTGCAATTGGATCGACATCACCGACGTCCCGGCAGGCCTGTACACGTTGGTCTTACGGACCAACTGGGCGCAGCGCCCCGACGCTCTCGGACGCCACGAAACGAACTACACCAACAACTACGGTGCGGTGTGCATCAACATCACCGGGGATCCCGGCCAGACCCGTGGATACAGTGTGGCCACCGGTTGCACGCCTGTGACGGATTGTGCCGGCCAGCCCTACGGAAGTGCCCGGCCGGATTGTACCGGGGCATGCAACGGCACCGTCAAGATCGGTGACCGGAACGGCAATGGCATGCAGGACCAGCCCGATGCGCAGATCTACGTGCAGGAGATCCTGGGGAATGATGCCGTGGTGGCCTCCTGCACGGACCTCAATGCGGACGGCGAGATCACGGTGACGGATGCTGCGCTGATGGCCAATTGCTACAACCAGCAAAGTCAGCACGATGGGCAGGAACACCTGGTCCATTACCACCCATGGTGTGATCTTCCCCGCGGATACGTGAGCTCCGTGGATACCGTGGACCTCACCATCGGGGCCTTCAACCCGGCCGGTAACTATGTGGACATCTGGGTGCGCAACAAAACATGTCGCGCGCTGGGCTTCGAGTTCAACATGACCGGCATCACCATTTAGAGCGTGGAGAACCTGAACGCGCAGGTGCAGGGAGAGATGATCTGGAACACGTCGCTCGGCGGGAACAAGGTGATCGGCATCAGTTACATCGACAGTTCGCTCGCGAAGAACACGGGCTTCGTGCCGCTGTGCCGGGTGCATTACCTGAGCATCACCTCCAACCAGATCTGCATCAGTGCGATCCAGGACATCGTGAACAAGGACGCGAACAATGTGACCGCCAACATCATCGGGCCCTGTGCAACGGTGAACAACGTGGTGACCCTTGGGTTGAAGGTGCTGCTCGAAGGCCCGTTCGACGGCAGTTCCATGATGGGCGATGCCTTGCGTGCGGCGAGCCTGCTCCCTGCCACGGAACCATACAGCGGACTGGGTTTCCCGATGGTCGGGGGGAGCGGGGAAGCGGCCGGTGCGGGTGTGTTCAGCACCACCGGAACGAACGCCATCGTGGATTGGGTGTTGGTGGAACTGCGCAACGCGGCTGCTCCCTCTCAGATCATGGCCACCCGCTGTGGTCTCCTGCAACGCGATGGTGATGTGGTCGGGCTCGATGGCACCAGCGCGCTGGTGATCAGCGCCGCGCCTGGCAATTATTACGTGGCGGTCCGCCATCGCAACCACCTCGGCGTCATGAGCTCCTCCGCGCTCGCCCTGAGCAGTGCCACCACGTCCCTCGACCTGCGCTCTGCGGCGACCGCTACCTATGGCACCGACGCGCGCAAGAACGTGAACGGCAACATGGTGCTGTGGTGCGGTAACGTGTTCCACGATGGCAGCGTTGGACAGATCAAGTACACGGGCGGCAGCAACGACCGCGACCCGATCCTTACCGCCATCGGTGGCACAACACCCACTTCGGTGGTCAGTGGATATATGCGCGAGGATGTGAACCTGAGCGGCTATGTGAAATACACGGGTGCTGCCAACGACCGTGATCCCATCCTGGTGAACATCGGCAGTACGGTGCCTACGAACGTCCGATATGAACAGATCCCGTGATCACCGACCGGACATCCGTCATGTTCCGGTCCTGCACGCCAGGGGATATTCGCGACACACGAACGAACGATAGGGCCATGAAGTGTCAGTTATCACTCCCGATGATGATGATCGCCTGCCTGTATACGGGCATGGCCACAGCACAGACGTGGGAGGTGTTCGACATGAACTCGGCCGGTCTTCCCAGCAACAGCATAACGGACATTGCGGAGGACAGCCAGGGCATTTTGTGGGTGGGCACCAATTGGGGTCTGGTACGATATGACGGGTCCACGTGGACCGTGTATCAGGCCGGGAGCACCGGGTTGCCATCCAATGTGATCCGCTCGGTGGCGGTGGATAGTTCGGACCGTGTTTGGGTAGGAACCCAGTTGAACGGAGTGGCCATTTACGATGGTCAGGATTGGAGCGGTTACAACACGGATAACTCCCCGCTGCCCGACAACGAAGTGAACTGCATCACCATCGACCACCGCGGATGGGCGTGGATCGGGGGGTACCTCGGCGTAGCCTGTTTCACCGGGGTCGATTGGCGGTTGTACAACATGTCCGATACGAGTTATGCGGGGCTTCAACTTCATGGCAACACCGTTGAGGATGTGGCGGTCCGGTCGGATGGATTGGTGGCCATCGCGACCCAGAACGGCGGATTCCATTACCTCACGGACACGTCGGTCCAATTCCTCACCACCTACGACGATCAATTCCCCGACAACACGCAGAACGCGGTGATCTTCGATGAGGTGAACAATGAGCGATGGCTGGCGACACCTGCACAGGGTCTGTTGAGGCAGGGGGGGGGATGGGCCGATGGTCCCTGGTTCCAATACAGCACCAACAATTCGGCCATTCCCTCCAATGCGGTGAACTGCCTCGACCAGGATGCGGGGGGCAACATCTGGTTCGGGACCCTCCTTGCCGGAGTTGGCGTTCGAAGCACGAACGGCACCTTTACGAATTACGTCACCGACAATTCAGGCCTTCCGAACAACACCGTGAATGCCATTCATATCGCCCTGGACGGATCGATATGGATCGGTACCGGTTATGGGGGACTGGCCAAGTTGACCTTCCCCGAGGCGGTCGGGAACACCGAGCGCCGGACGCTCCAGGTCTATCCCATCCCGTGTTCCGATCGCTTGAACATCCGCGGCCATGGCCTATTGGCCAACACGCCGTGGGTGCTGTTCGATGACCAGGGCCGTAAGGTGGGATCCGGACAAGTGGGCGGCGACGGACCGACCATCCAGCTCCCCGCAGTTCCGGATGGGATGTACACCTTGCTCGTCCTTACAGGGGGCGGATCCATCGCCCTGCACGTGCCGATCGTCCAATAGCATTTCCAAGCTTGACCTAAAAGGGGTCATGTAGTTACCTTTGAAGGATATCCTTGGGGACGCTCCAACCCCTACATTTCCCTCCATGATAACAAGATACGGTCAATTCGTTGCGCTCAGCCTTGTAATGGCCACAACCGCGGGTCGAGCGCTCGCGCAGTGCGATGACATCCTTTCCAATGGTCCGAACTCGAACGCGACCAGTTGTTCCTGCGCTTCCGGTGGGCAAACGAATTGTGATCTGCTGCCGGACATCATGATCAACTGGTACGGTCTCGCGAACACGTCCGCGGGTCCGAGCGAATACTCGCAATCCGCTACGAGTAATGCGGGGCGCTTGCGCGTGAGCGGTGTTACGCCGAACGTGGGTTTCGGTCCGCTTGAGGTGCGGGGTGTGCGTGCGGACGGTTACCGTAAATTCTATTGTGGCACAGAGGTGGATTCCGTGTACTCACCCAGTTCCAATCCCAATTTCGTTTGCCCCAACGGCTTCAACCCGAAGCAGATCCTCTTCCAGCGGATCTATCATAAGAACGGCAATACCATGTCGTTCAATGAATACGAGCGAGGGACCATGACGTATCATACTTCGCATTCCCATTATCATGTGAATGGCTGGACCACAATGACCTTGCGGCTTGCCCAGCCCGGTGTAAGCGACCCACGCCTTTGGCCCGTCCTGGCCACGGGTGGAAAACTGGGTTTCTGTCTCACCAATCTGTTCACCTGCGGTGGAAGCCCCAACTATTGCAAGGATTCCCCGTGGTACAACCAAGGAAGCAATATTCCCACCTCCTTATGGGGGGCGAATTATGGGTTGGGACCCGAGCCGGGTTGTTCGGATGATGTGCAGAGCATCGTGGTGGGCAAGGGTGATATCTATGATGAGAGCCTCGATGGCATGTGGGTGAACCTGTTACCCGGCCTATGCAATGGACAGTACTATATCGTCGCTGAGGCCGATCCCGCGAATGACTTCATCGAAAGTAACGAGACGAACAACTGGACCTATGTCCCTGTCACGTTGTCGCAACAGAGCCCTGCGAACAATGGCGGCACAGCCAACATCCAGTGCTCCGGTAGCACGGTGATCGGCGCCGGACAAACGCGCACCCTTACGGCATCCCCTGGAACGGCCTACAACTGGTCGACCGGCGCCACTTCCCGCAGCATCACCGTTGCAGCTGTGGGCACCTATTCATGCACGGTCAGCTGTCCCTGTGGAAGTCTGAGCACCCCAAGCCTCACGCTCACCTCCCTTGCGGCCCCAGCGGCACCCACCGCATCGGGCGCCACTATTCAGGGCCCCGGTCAGGCCACCTTGACCGCTTCTGGCGCCGGAGCCCAGTTCGCATGGTACGATGCCCCCACAGGCGGAACACAGGTGGGTACGGGGACATCCTTCACCACGCCGGTGATCTCCAATACAACGAACTATTGGGTGGAAGCGCGGAACCTTTCCGCAGGACAAGCCCTTACCGCCGGCCGCGCCGCGAACACCACACAAGGCAGCTATCTGTCGGAGAAGCAATGGCTGTTGTTCGATGTGACCACGCCGTTCCGGTTACACGCGTTCAAAGTAAATGCAAGTGGTACGGGTCAACGTCATTTCGTCCTGGTGGACCGCTTGGGGAACATGATCGCCGAGAAGTACATCGAACTGCCCAGCGGCCCGAATACCGTGGTGGTGGATTGGGATGTACCCGCTGGGGTCCAACACAAGATCACCGCCTTTGACGACAACACGGAGGTGATCCGTAACCTGTGGTACAACAATGCCGGCGTTAGTTACCCATATCCCATTGGGACCATGGGAAGCATTACCGGTTCCACGGGCGGCAGTGCCAACTACTACTACCTCTATGATTGGGAGGTCACCACGGAGACGGTGGTCTCCGCCAGCGCCCGCTCGCAGGCGACCGCCACAGTGGTGAACCCTGTGGCTTTGAACGTGAAGGTGAAGTTGGAGGGGCCGTACAATTCCGGCACTGGGTTGATGAACGACAACCTCCGCACGGCTTCGTTGATCCCTGCGGCAGAGCCGTACACATCCCTGGGCTTTGCGCAACTGGCGGGAGGCGGAGGTGAGACCGTGGCGCCTGCGGTCCTGAGCACCACGGGCAACAACGCGATTGTGGACTGGGTGCGGGTGGAAGTGCGTGCCGCCGGTTCGCCGAGCACCGTGGTGGCCACACGCCAGGCCCTTCTCCAACGTGACGGCGACGTGGTCGCAACCGATGGCGTTTCGCCCATTTCGCTCGGGGTTGGAGCAGGGAACTATTACGTGGCCGTGCGCCACAGGAACCATTTGGGAGCCATGACCTCTTCCGCCATCGCCTTGGGCACTTCGCCTATCACTGTTGACCTGTCCAATGCCACCACCGCCACCTGGGGCACCGACGCCCGCAAACCGGTGAGCGGCCAAATGGTCCTGTGGGCTGGAAATGCCCTCATGGATGGACAGGTGAAATACACCGGCTCCGCGAACGATCGGGATCCCATCCTAGTAGGTGTGGGAAGCACGATACCTACGAACACCACGACCGGCTACCAGCCCATTGATGTCAACCTTGACGGGGTGGTCAAATACACCGGCACTGCGAACGACCGTGACCCCATACTTGTGAACGTTGGCGGCACTACGCCCAATAACGTCATCATTGAACAGATCCCTTGATACGGCAAGATCAGCCCTTGCCTTACCTTGCTCAACCTTGACCAACCGAAAGTTCCAAACCTGATGATGATGCGGAAAATGAATTCCTTGAACTGGAAAGGCCTGTTGCTCGGCCTTGGCGGTTCGCTCCTGGGCATGGGTGCTGCCACGGCCCAGAATCCTACGTCGGTGGATATTGACCTTGCCTATAACACGGGCCTGGACAGGCTCGAAGTTTTCGTTAGACCCAACGGACAAGGTTTTGGCGATGTCATGTCGGGGCTTACGTACACGATCCAATGGCCGGCCAGTTCTCCCGCGACCTTGGGGAACAGGACGTTAACATGCCCGGATGCATTCCCGTCGAATCCGACGGCTCAAGTGACCGCAGGTGGGTACAACTACCGAACTTTCAACGGTTTCAGTGATCAGTTGTTGAGCACTTGGGGTTGTGCCTGGCCAGCGAACCAGTGGGTATCCGTGTGTACGATCCCCGTGGTTGGGAATACGGGCTGTACGCAGTTCCAGATCGTGAACAACGGTCCTGGTCAACCGAATAACACCAACTTCTTCATCTCCCTTGGTGGAGTGGAAAAGACGGGAATCATTGAGCCTACCCCTGTGAACTTCGGTGCCTGCACAGCGGACTGCCTTGGCGTGATCGGCGGTACAGCGCTTCCTGGAAGTCCCTGCAACGACAACAATGCATGCACGATCAATGATGTGTACACCGGCACCGCTCCGAACTGCGGATGTGCAGGTACACCCGTAGCCGGCCCCACCATGGGCGCTGTAGGTAGCAATAGTCCGATCTGCGCAGGATCCACGTTGAACTTGAACGCCACAGCAACCGGTGGAACCGTGACCTATGCATGGAGCGGACCTAACGGATTCAGTTCAACAGTCCAGAACCCATCCCTCAGCAATGCCACGGTGGCCGCAACGGGCACGTACACGGTAACGGCGTCCAATGGTTGTGGTACCAACGCAACGGGTACCACGGCTGTAGTGGTGAACGCCGCTCCTTCCGCCACGATCAGCTACACAGGTTCACCTTATTGCAGCAATGGCGGTACGGCCACGGTGACCCGCACAGGGACCGCAGGTGGAGCGTATTCGTCCACCGCCGGTCTTTCATTGAACAGCAGCACGGGTGATGTGACCCTAGGCACGAGCACGGCAGGTACCTACACGGTCACCTATACCGTGGCGGCCGCAGGTGGTTGCAACCAATTCCAGACCACGGCTTCCATCACGATCACAGCAGCTCCGGCGGCCTCGATCAGCTACACGGGATCGCCGTATTGCACCAATGGCGGCACAGCATCGGTAACGCGGACGGGCACGGCTGGCGGCACCTATTCCTCCACGGGAGGTCTTAGCTTGAGCAGCAGCACCGGTGCGGTGACCTTGGGTACGAGCACGGCCGGTACCTATACAGTGACGTACACGATCCCTGCTTCAGGCGGATGCGCTCAGCTCCAGACCACGGCATCGATCACGATCACAGCGGCACCTGCGGCAACGATCAGTTATGCGGGGTCACCGTATTGCAGCAATGGCGGCACAGCGAACGTGACACAGACGGGAACGGCTGGTGGCACATACAGCGCCGCGCCTGCGGGTCTTTCCCTGAACAGCGGCACCGGAGCGGTGACCTTGAGCACCAGCACGGCCGGTACGTATACAGTGACGTACACGATCCCTGCTTCAGGCGGATGCGCTCAGCTCCAGACCACGGCATCGATCACGATCACAGCGGCACCTGCGGCAGCGATCAGTTATGCGGGATCGCCGTATTGCAGCAATGGCGGCACGGCATCGGTAACGCGCACGGGTACTGCTGGTGGCACCTATTCCTCCACCGCGGGTCTTAGCTTGAACAGCGGCACAGGAGCGGTGACCTTGGGTACGAGCACCCCGGGCACATACACGGTCACCTACACGATCCCCGCAGCTGGAGGCTGTTCACAGTTCCAGACCACCGGTTCGATCACAATAAATACGGTTGCAACCCCGACGATCAGTGCAGGTGGTCCTACGACCTTCTGCGCCGGTGGCAGCGTTGTGCTCACGAGCAGCAGCGCCACGGGTAACGTATGGAGCCCAGGCGGCGCCACCACCCAGAGCATCACGGTGAGCAGCGGCGGTACGTATAGTGTGACGGTCACCAGCAGCGGATGCAGCGCCACCAGCACAGGCACCACCGTGACGGTGAATCCGAACCCGGCCACTCCGACCATCACGCCGGGAGGTCCTACGACCTTCTGCGCCGGTGGCAGCGTTGTGCTCACCAGCAGCAGCGCCACGGGTAACGTGTGGAGCCCAGGTGGCGCCACCACCCAAAGCATTACGGTGAGCAGCGGCGGTACCTACAGTGTGACGGTGACGAGCAGTGGATGTAGCGCAACGAGCACGGGTACCACGGTCACTGTGAACCCGGCCCCCGCTACGCCTACGATCAGTGCCGGCGGTCCCACGACCTTCTGCGCCGGTGGCAGCGTTGTGCTCACGAGCAGCAGCGCCACGGGCAACGTGTGGAGCCCAGGTGGCGCCACCACCCAAAGCATCACGGTGAGCAGCGGAGGCACCTACAGTGTGACGGTCACCAGCAACGGATGCAGCGCCACCAGCACAGGCACCACCGTTACGGTGAATCCTTTGCCCACGCCCACGATCAGCGCTGGTGGTCCCACCACGTTCTGCGCCGGCGGCAGCGTGGTACTGACCAGCAGCAGCGCCACAGGTAACGTGTGGAGTCCAGGGGGCGCCACCACTCAGAGCATCACGGTGAGCAGCAGCGGTACGTATAGCGTAACGGTCACCAGCAACGGATGCAGTGGAACGAGCTCAGGTACGGTCGTTACATCGGTTCCCGCTGCCAACGCAGGCACCAACGGCACGCTCGCCATCTGCAGCAACGGCACCGCCGTCAACCTCTTCAATCAGTTGAACGGAAGTCCTCAATCAGGTGGCTCATGGTCGGGTCCGAGCGCGGTGGTCAACAACCTCTACAACCCCGCAACGATGACCCCGGGGACCTATACGTACACGGTGACCGGCACAGCACCCTGCCCGAATTCCAGCGCAGATGTCGTGGTGACCGAAACGACCACAACAACGTGGTACCAGGATCAGGATGGCGATTCGTTCGGTGATCCCAACAGTTCGACCCAGGCTTGCACCCAGCCGAACGGGTATGTTGACAACAACAATGACCTATGCCCCACGGACGCCAACAAGGTGGCCCCAGGCCAGTGCGGTTGCGGTGTGGCGGATACGGATACGGATGGTGATGGTGTCGCCAATTGCGTGGACAACTGCCCCAACGTGGCCGGTCAGATCGGTTCCAGCTGCAACGACAACAACGTATGCACGATCAACGATGTGCTGAATGCGAGTTGTCAATGCGTGGGTACCGTGCAGGATACCGATGGTGATGGAATCTGCAACGCCAACGACAACTGCCCTAACCTCGCGGGCCAGCAAGGTGATGCCTGTAATGACGGCAATGCCGGTACGATCAACGATGTGATCACGGCCAACTGTGTGTGTGCTGGTGTCCAGCCCAACGACTGTCTGGGCGTTCCCGGTGGTCCCGCCCAGCCTGGCACTCCGTGTAACGACAATAATGCGTCAACCGGAAATGACACGTGGAGCGCGAACTGTGTGTGTGCAGGACAGATGATCGACTGTCTGGGTGTCCCCGGTGGAACGGCCACGATCGGCTCTGCCTGCGATGACGGTAACGTCTGCACCACGGGGGATGTGTATAACGCGAACTGCGTATGCACCGGCACCGTTCAGGATACGGACGGCGATGGCATCTGCAATGCGAACGACAACTGCCCGAACCTGGCCGGTCAGCAGGGCGATGCCTGCAATGATGGCAATGCCGCCACCATCAATGATGTGATCACAGCGAACTGTGTATGCGCGGGTGTTCAGCCCAACGACTGCGAAGGTGTTCCGGGCGGTCCGGCGCAACCGGGTACTTCCTGCAATGACAACAATGCGTGCACCGTCAATGATGTTTACTCCGCCACTTGCGTATGCGCGGGCACGGTGCTCGATACGGATGGTGACGGAACCTGTGACGCGCTCGATGGTTGTCCCACCGATGCCAACAAGACCGCGCCAGGTATCTGCGGCTGCGGCGTGGCGGATACGGACAGCGATAATGATGGCCTTGCGGATTGCATCGACAACTGCCCCAACCTCACCGGGCAGGTGGGTTCACCATGCAACGATGGCAACGCTGGCACCATCAATGACGTGATCACGGCGAACTGCGTATGCCAGGGCAGCACGGTGGACTGCAACGACAATAATGCGTGCACCGGGGATAGCTACAACGGCACGGAATGCGTTAACACGCCGTTGCCCGATGGCGATGGGGACGGAACATGCGATCTGATCGACGGTTGCCCGGCCGATGCCAACAAGGTGGCACCGGGAACCTGTGGATGTGGCAACCCCGAACCCGGAGCATCCTGCAACGACAACAATGCAGCGACCATCAATGATGTGATCACGGCGAACTGTGTTTGTGCGGGTACGCTCCTCGGCAATGACTGCCTGGGCGTGCCGGGTGGAAGTGCTCTCCCGGGCACGGCGTGCAACGACAACAATGCAGGTACGGGTAACGACACCTGGAATGCCAATTGTGTGTGCGTTGGTCAGCCATTCGACTGCCTAGGTGTTCCAGGTGGTACGGCGGTGGTCGGTTCAGCGTGCAATGATGGCAACGCGAACACGGGCAACGATGTGTACAACGCGGACTGTGTGTGTGAGGGCGTTCCTGTGGATTGTCTGGGTGTCCCCGGTGGCGGTGCCGTTCCCGGCACGGCCTGTTCGGATAACAACCCTGGGACGATCAACGACACTTGGAGCGCCAATTGCCAGTGTGTTGGTACCCCCACCGGTTGCACGGAGAACCTCACGCTGTCCATCAGGCTCGATGCGTTCGGCAGCCAGACGACGTGGACGTTGTGGAACGAGACCCAGGACCTCGTGATCGAGGAAGGCGGGCCGTATGGTGATGGACAGGCGGGAACGGTGATCGTGGAGGAACTGTGTGTAGCCCAAGGCTGCTACCATCTCGAGGTGATCGATGCTGCCGGTGACGGCATCGCCGCAGGTGGCTACGTTCTGCGCAATGCAACGAACCGCAGGATCATTGATGCCTCCGTGGGCGTGTTCGGGACCACAAGCGAGATCTCCGGTGGTATACCGGAGGTGCACCAGACCTTCTGTGTGCCCATAGGTTGGAACAAAATGCTCGACAATTGGTGTGATCGTCCTTCGTTGCTCTTCCAAAGCCCGATCTACTGCCATGCCCAGGCCAATGCCACAGGCTACCAGTTCTGGCTCTACGATCCGCATGGAACGTACAACCGTCGGGTGCTGAAAACAGGTACATCCTTGGTACCGGCGAGCCTGTTCACGAACCCGGTGCCGCTCAACCTGGACCTGAACGTGCGGATCCGTGCGTTGGTGAACGGTGTATATCAGCCATTTGGGCCTGTGTGCCGCGTGCGGTTCCGTCCCAACGATCCCGGATTCTCGGAGCCAGGTTCGCGCGAGACGATGTTCGATGAGGGGAACAACGTGACCCTGTCACTCTTCCCGAATCCCGGTCACGACGGGCGTGTCATCGTCCGGATGGCGGGTCTGGAGGTGGCTGATGGAAGCACGATCCTCATCGACGTCTATGACGCAGTTGGTAAGCGGGTGCATGCCACCCAGGCCATCGCGGCGGACGGTTTGGTGAACCAGGATCTGGACCTGGGCAGCGATCTGGGTAAGGGCCTTTACATGGTGAACATCACCGTGGCTGGAAAGGTGTACACCCAGCGCTGGATGATGCAGTAACAACCTGGACCGGCATAGAAAAAGGCCCCGCCAACTGGCGGGGCCTTTTTCGTTCCTGGGAACGACACCCCTAAAAATACCCAGAGTTGGGTATTGTTCACGGTATGTGGTTGGCGGAGCTTTGGCATCGTGGAACCCATCAAGACTTACCCATCGATGCCATCGTCACGATCCAGTTCGGTTGAAAGGCTTTGCTGGTCGGCCCTGGTCATTGCTGTCATTACACTGTTCATCATGCTCGTGTTCTTCGATTGATCGCTATCCCCCGGCTGAGCCTGACCTGCGGAGCAATAGGGTCTTGGGTTCGCCGACTAAGCCAAAGCCTCCCGATAGGGAGGCTTTGGTGCGTTCAGGGGATGACGCGGTAGTCTATGCAGGCGGCGGAGCGTCCTTCGATCACAGGACGGGTTCCATGGCCGGCGTCGAAGAAGAGGTCATGGACCGGCACGGGGAATTGGGTCGGGTAGGGGCTGGGGACGATCAGGAGAGTGGACCTACCGAGGCAGGGGGCAGTAAAAAGCCCCGCACAATGGCGGGGCTTTCACTGGATTGGAACGTAGCTCAGTAGTAGATCAGTCGGCGCACCTTGGCCACATGCTTGGCGAGGCGGATCACCTGCTTGGTGTACCCGAACTCGTTGTCGTACCACGCATACAGGATGGCGGTACGGCCGTCTGGTCCCACAATGGTGGCATTGCTATCGAACACGCTGCAGCAGCTGTCGCCGATGATGTCGCTGCTCACCAGTTCAGGGTCGATCTGGTAGTGGATCTGGTTCACCAGTTCACCGTTCAGCGCCGCATCGCGTAGCAGTTCGTTCACTTCATCCCGGGTGACCTTGCGGCTGAGACTGAGGCTCATGATGGCGAGGGAACCGTTCGGGGTGGGGACGCGCACGGCATTGGCCGTCAGTTTATCCTTCAGGCTGGGGATCGCCTTGGTGACGGCGCTACCGGCACCTGTGCTGGTGATCACCATGTTGATGGCCGCGCTACGGCCACGGCGGGACTTCTTGTGATAGTTGTCCAGCAGGTTCTGGTCGTTCGTGTAGGCGTGCACGGTCTCGATATGGCCCCGCTCGATGCCCACCTTGTCCTCCATCACCTTCAGCACGGGGCAGATGGCGTTGGTGGTGCAGCTGGCAGCGCTGAACAGCTGTTCGTTCTCGATGTCGAGGTCCTTGTGGTTGATGCCGTACACGATGTTCGGCATTTCCTTCCCGGGTGCGGTCAGGATCACCTTGTTCACGCCTTTGGCCTTCAGGTGGCGGCCCAGGTCCTCGCGCTTGGTGAAGGCACCCGTGTTGTCGATCACGAGTGCGTTGCTGATGCCGTATTCGGTATAATCGATATCCTCGGGGTTGTTGGCGGCGATCAACTGCACCATCTGGCCGTTGATCCACAGGGCCTTCTTCTCGAGGTCCTCCACCACACTACCCTTGAACGCGCCATGCACACTGTCATTGCGGAGCAGCGCAGCACGCTTGACGATCTCCTCGTTGTTCACCGTCCGGATGACAATGGCCCGCAGGCGCAACTGCTGACCCTTGCCGGCCTGCTTCACCAGTTCGCGGGCAGCGATGCGGCCGATGCGGCCGAAACCATACAACACCACATCGCGGGGGTCGAACTTATGCTTGTCCTGGCCGATGAATCCGGAGAGCTTGGACGACAGGAAGCCGTTCAGGTCCTTCTTTCCATCCTGGATGAACTCCCACGTCAGCTTGCCGATGTCGATCTTACTGGGGGCGAGGTCCATGCCCAGCAACGCCTTGGCCACTTGAGCCGAGGTGAACACATCGATGGGCTTCTGCACCACATCCTTGGCGTAGTTGTAGAAGTTGAGCACCTCGCTGATGCTCACATCGAGCAGGATGTTGCGGTAGAACACGAGCTCAACGCCCTTGTCATACATCAACTGACCTGCGGAGTTCATCAGGTCCACCGCGGCCTTTTCGCGGTCGACGTAATCCTTCAGCCCGGCCTCATAACCGGTCTTTGCTTGTAGTGTCTCCATGAATGATGTTGGGAATGCGGAGGTTCTACGGACGGAAGATCAACCGAGATACGCTTTCAGGAGTTTGCTCCGGCTGGTGTGGCGAAGTCGGCGGATGGCCTTCTCCTTGATCTGGCGCACGCGTTCGCGCGTCAGGTCGAACTTGGCGCCGATCTCCTCGAGCGTAAGTCCGTGGTTGATGTTGATGCCGAAGAACAGCTTCACCACATCGCGCTCACGCTCGGTGAGGGTGCTGAGGGCGCGCTCGATCTCCTTCGCCAGGCTCTCGTTGATCAGCATCCTGTCGGCCGGGGCGCTGTCGTTGTTGGGCAGCACGTCCAGCAGGCTGTTGCTTTCGCCCTCCACGAAGGGGGCGTCCATGCTGATGTGACGTCCGCTCACCTTCATGGTGTCGGCCACTTTTTCGGGCGGGAGCTCCAGCAAGGTGGCCAGTTCGTCCGCACTGGGCGGGCGTTCGAACTCCTGTTCGAGCTTCGCGAAGGCCTTGTTGATCTTGTTCAAGGAGCCCACCTGGTTCAGCGGCAGGCGCACGATGCGGCTCTGCTCGGCCAGGGCCTGCAGGATGCTCTGCCGGATCCACCACACCGCGTAGGAGATGAACTTGAAGCCCCGGGTCTCATCGAAGCGTTGGGCCGCCTTGATCAGGCCGAGGTTACCCTCATTGATCAGGTCAGGCAGGCTGAGGCCCTGGTTCTGGTACTGTTTTGCCACCGACACCACGAAACGCAGGTTGGCCTTCACGAGCTTCTCCAGTGCCGTTCCATCGCCCTGCTTGATGCGTCGGGCCAGCTCAACCTCCATCTCGGCGTTGATCAGGCCTTCCTTGCCGATCTCCTGCAGGTATTTGTCAAGCGATTGACTTTCCCGGTTGGTGATCGACTTGGTGATCTTCAGTTGACGCATCCTACTGGTCACGGGCGATTGGTTTTAGTTGTTGGGGATGAGGAGGTTCCGGCTCCCGGGATCGAACGGATGATGGGGGTCATCGGTCCGATCGGGCGCCGAAGGTACGGCCCTCTCGTAATACAGAACAAGCCCCAAGGCCGAGGCTCCTACCACAGATCAGGCCCTATCAAACACCGAGCCCATAATAGGCGCGCGTACCATTTGGGTACACGCCTTCAATAAGGACGCCCCCTTGCTTGTCCTCCACCGCGCGGCTAACGTCCTTGGGTTCGTGCACCGGACGCTGATCGATCCGGGTGATGATAAAGCCTTCCCGGATCCCGCTGGACCTGAGTTTTCCTCCGTTGATGGTCAGCACTTTCACGCCGTTCTCCAGCTTCAACGCACTGAGTTCATCCTTGGAGGCCGCGATCAGTTCCGCACCGAGTATGTTGCTGCTGGTGTTTTCCGTTGCACTGATCAGCTTGGTACTGCCCTCGCGCCCACGGAGCACCATATCCAACACGCGCTCATCCCCGTCGCGCAGAACGGTCACCGAAACCCGGTCGCCAGGCCTGAACTTGCCCACCTGCTCCTGCAACTGCGGCACACTGGCCACCTGGATGTTCCCCACTTTGGTGATCACGTCGCCGGACTTCATCCCGGCATCCGCCGCAGCGCCCCCGACCGTGATGCCTTTCACATACACGCCTCTCGGACTCGGCAGGCTGAGGTCCTTGGCCAGCGTGGGATCAACGTCCGTGATGCTTACCCCGATGTAGGCGCGCTGCACACTGCCGAACTCCATGAGGTCGGCGGCCACTTTGCGCACGATGTTGGCCGGAACGGCGAACGAATAGCCTGTGTACGCCCCGGTGGTGCTGGCAATGGCGCTGTTGATGCCGATAAGGTTGCCGGCGGCATCCACCAAGGCGCCGCCGCTGTTGCCCGGGTTCACGGCCGCATCCGTCTGGATGAAGCTCTCGATGGGGAACACATCCCGGTTCTGGTCATACTGCAGGATGTTGATGTTGCGGGCCTTGGCGCTCACGATCCCCGCTGTCACCGTGCTGGTCAGGTTCATGGGATTGCCCACGGCGAGCACCCATTGTCCCACCCGCACCTCATCGCTGTTGGCGTATGCGATCGTGGGCAATCCGCCCGCCTTCACCTTGAGCAGGGCGATATCGGTGCTGGGGTCCCGACCGATCACTTCGGCGTCGAACTGGCGTTTGTCGTTCATGTGTACCTGGATGCGGTCGGCCCCTTCCACCACGTGATTGTTGGTCACGATGTATCCATCATCGCTGATGATCACACCGCTCCCTGCTCCCCGCTGCACTTGGGGAGCTTGCTGTCGATAGCCCCAGAAATACGCGAACGGGTCCTGTATGCGCATGTCGGCCTCGGTGGTCACGTGCACCACCGCGTTCACGCTGCGCTCCGCTGCTTCAACGAAGTCAGGCGCCATGAAGGTGCTTCCCCCGGGGCCAGGTAGCGCAACGAAGCGCGCGCCGGTCGAGGCAGAGCTTGTGTCGTGGTCGACAGGAAGCGGGTCGTTCGGACCCATATAACGGTCGTGTACGAAGAGCGCGAGCATCCCGCCCGCCATGGCCATCGCGATGTAGCTGAAGCTGCGTTTCATGGGAGTGATGTTCCGGTTGAGCATGAACTGGGTTCCTTCAATGCAAAACAACGCTGATGCCAAACGCTTGTTGGGAGTGCCCGTGTTAAAGACTGTGATCCCACTTTCCTGTGCTGGCAACAGTTCGGAAAGCATTCCAGCGAGGAGTGTGCCAACCCGATATTTGCTGTCAACATGGCAAGCATCGCATTCAGCAAATGGGAGGGTACGGGCAATGATTTCATTCTGGTCGACGATCGACCTTCGGTCTTCCCCTCAGATGCCGAAGCGCTGATCCGACGCTTGTGCGACCGCCACTTCGGTATCGGTAGCGACGGCCTGATCCTGCTGCAGGCACCGCGGGTGGAAGGGGCGGACTATCACATGGAGTTCTTCAACCCCGATGCGAGCCAGAGCTTCTGCGGCAACGGCAGTCGCTGTGCCTTTGCGTTCTGGAATTCACGTTCCCCCCGAGGTCGCGCGCCTGGTCCTACGCAGCCAGCCGTTTTTTCCGCCATTGACGGAAAGCACACGGCATCCTGGTCCAATGGCCGGGTACGGATCGGTATGCGCGATGTGAGCGGCGTGGAACGGTTGGATGAACACACGGACCTGATCCAAACCGGCTCTCCGCACCTGCTTTCGTGGGTGGATGATCCCGAGGCCATCGATATCGTGGCAGAAGCCCATAAGCACCGTTACGGTCCGCGGTTCGCGAAGGAGGGGGTGAACGTGAACTTCATGCGTTACATACATGACCGGGTGGAGATGCGGACGTACGAGCGCGGTGTGGAAGCGGAGACCCTGAGCTGTGGCACGGGTGTCACGGCCGCTGCGCTGAGCGCGATGGCCCGGGGATCGGTGAGCGGGGCTTGCGATGTGCACACACGCGGGGGCCATCTGCGTGTGGAGGCCACGGCCACCGGTGCTGGCGGGTTCTCTGGAATATCGCTTTCGGGTCCCGTGCGCGAAGTGTTCCAGGGCGTGGTGGAGATCTGAACGGTGGTCTGCTCCTCCTCGCGCATCGCTGCGAGGCTCGGCAAGTGAACGCCATCAGCGGATCAAGGAGGGGTAGGTCCTGTGGGCGACTTTCCCAGGAGGGAAGGGCACTTGGTGAGACAACTGAACCACCGCTGATCTTTCGTTTGCTTTGCGGAACGAACGGCCCCAAGGAATAAGGCCCGGTTGAACGGCCTGCTGCACGGATCATGAAACGCGTTCTGCTCATCCTGCTCATCCTGCTCCTCGCCGTAGGGGCATATTACGGCTTTCGGATGTGGAAGCAGGTGTTCGGCCCGGGCCCGCGCTTTTCGCAACCTGAGCAGATCCTGCTGATCCCCACAGGTGCAACGTTCGAGCAGGTGATCGATAGCCTCAAGGCCCATGGGGTCATCAACCAGGAGGGTACGTTCCGTGTGCTCGCAAAGCGCAAGAAGTACGGATCGCGCGTGAAGCCCGGACGCTATGTGATCCCCAGCGGCACCAACTTGAACACCTTGGTGAACAAGCTCCGCAGTGGCGAGCAGGACCCCGTGCACATCACCTTCACCAACATCCGACGGCTTGATCAGCTGGCGGGCCAGGTTGACAAATATCTCGAGTGCGACAGCGCGGCATTGATCCACGTGATGCGTGATCCGTTGCTGGTGGAGAAGCTGGGCTTCAGGCCCGAGACCATGATCAGCCTGTTCATTCCGAACACCTACGAACTGTGGTGGACCACCACACCCGAGGCCTTCGTGGAGCGCATGGCCCGGGAATACAAGCACTTCTGGACCGACGAACGAAAGGCCAGGGCCAAAGCGCTGAACCTTACACAGAGCGAGGTGAGCACGTTGGCCAGCATTGTCCAGGCGGAAACCGCCAAACCCGATGAGGCCCCGATCATTGCGGGGGTGTACCTGAACCGGATCCGCAAGGGCATGCCGCTGCAGGCGGATCCCACGCTCAAGTTCGCCTTGGGCATGGACAGCCTTTCCCGCATCCTCACGGCGGACCTTGCCGTGGAATCGCCTTACAACACTTATACCCACACCGGATTGCCGCCGGGGCCCATCAACATGCCCGAGCCACGGTACATCGATGCCGTGCTCCACGCCCAGAAGAACGACTACCTCTATTTCTGTGCCCGTGAGACCCTCGACGGATACAGCAACTTCGCGAAGACCTACGAGCAACACCTGGTGAACGCACGGCGATACCAGCGGGCGCTGAACGAGCGGGGTATCTACAGGTGAGGTGTTGAAATAGAGGCTGGGTCATTGACATCAACCTCCCCAACGATC
Source organism: Flavobacteriales bacterium (assembly GCA_031411095.1). GTDB lineage: Bacteria > Bacteroidota > Bacteroidia > Flavobacteriales_F > PHOS-HE28 > PHOS-HE28. Next base: position 31,427 of record JANOAK010000022.1, read on the forward strand.
CTACTTTCGCGCCTCGCTTGCTGACGGTCCTTCTTCAGCAGGTCGCGTAAACTGATCACGACATGACCAAGATCAAATTCGGTACGGACGGATGGCGCGCCATCATCGCGGATGATTTCACGGTGGACAATGTGGCCCGTGTGAGCGTGGCCGTGGCACAGTGGCTGAAGAAGAACTTCCCCGAGAACCCCAGCATCGTTGTGGGCCACGATTGTCGCTTTGCGGGTGAATTGTTCGCCGATACCTGTACCAAGGTGTTCGTGAGCCACGGCATCAAGGTGCACCTGGCCAAGGGCTTCGTGAGCACGCCGATGGTCTCGCTCGGCGCCGCTGAACTGAAGGCCAGCATGGGCGTGATCCTCACGGCCAGCCACAACCCACCGAGCTACAACGGATACAAACTGAAAGGGCATTACGGCGGTCCACTGATCCCCGAACATGTTCAGGAGGTGGAGGACATCATTCCGGAAAAGCACGGCATGGACCTGGCGAACATCGACCTGAAGAAGGCCGAGGCCGACGGCTTGATCAGCATCGTGGACCTGGAGACGATGTATGTGAAGCATGTGGAGAAGAACTTCGACCTGGAGGCCATCCGCAATTGCGGCATTAAGCTCGGCTATGATGCCATGTACGGCGCAGGACAGAACGTGATCCCCCGCATCCTGCCGAAGACCACCTTGTTGCACTGCACGTATGACCCTTCCTTCCAGGGACAGGCCCCGGAGCCCATCCACAAGAACCTGATCGCGTTCAGCGAGCTGATCAAGCAGGAAGGCATCCACTGCGGCCTCGCCACGGATGGCGATGCGGACCGCATCGGACTTTACAACAGCAAGGGGGAGTTCGTTGATTCACACCACATCATCCTGTTGTTGATCCACTACCTGGTGAAATACAAGAAGTTCACCGGCAAGGTGGTGGTGGCCGTGAGCACCACGCCGAAGGTGGAGAAGATGTGCAAGCACTACGGCCTGAAATACGAAGTGACCAAGATCGGCTTCAAGTGGATCTGCGGGATCATGATCAAGGACGATGTGCTGTTGGGCGGGGAGGAGAGCGGCGGCATTGCCATCAAGGGCCACATCCCCGAGCGCGATGGGATCTGGATGGGCCTCACCATTTGGGAGTTCATGGCCAAGAGCGGAAAGACCCTGGAGGAGCTGATCCAGGAGGTGTACGCGATAGTGGGCGAGTTCAAGTATGAGCGCAGCGACCTGCACATCAGCGAATCGCTGAAGCAGCAGGTGTTGAAGTCCTGCACCGAGGAGAAGTACACGAAGTTCGGACCGCTGGATGTACGCCGCCTGGAAACGATCGACGGCTGGAAATACCACTTCGATAACGACCAGTGGTTGATGATCCGTGCGAGCGGAACGGAGCCCGTGCTGCGCACCTACGCCGAGAGCAAGGACATGGACGGAGCGCGCAGGATCCTGGCGGCCTGCAAGGAGGCCATCGGGGCGTAGATCCCTTCGCGGTAATTCGGATGTGACCTGTGGCGCGCGGTGTCGCAGCCTCGCGGTCACTGCTTGATCAAGGGCAATGCGCCGATCACGGCTCCTTGCCCGGTGCTGAGCACCACCATGTACGTGCCGGCCGACAGCGATCGGATCTCCAGCGCACGCTGTAGCGCATCGCCCATGGGCATGGACACCAGGGTGCGACCTTCCGCGTTCATCACCTTGATCACCGACCCGGGGGTGGCCTGTTCAACCGCCACCTGCACTTCGTCCTGCGCGGGATTGGGGAAGATGGACACGGCGCCGTTCGGCCGGGTGATCGCGATCACGTGGCTCAACTCCTCCGAGCCGTCCTGATCGATCATGCGCAATTGGTAGTACGCCGTACCGCGCGGAGGAAAGGCATCGACGAAGGCGTACTCCAATTGTGCCGTGCTTTCACCCGCGGCATCAACACTGCCGATGGCCACGAACCGATCGCCGTCCTCGCTGCGCAACACTTCAAAGCGGTCGCTGTTGTTCTCCGTGGCGGTGGACCACTCGAGTACGTTCTGCGTGCCTGCCGCCCGCCCCTCAAAACGCAACAGTTCGATGGGAAGCACCCCGATGTCGCCGATACCTGTGGCGAACGCATAGAACCACCGGCTGAAGCGCTGGCCGTCGATGAGCTTCGCGAGGTCATATTCCACCCTCACCCGCCATTTGTATCGCATGCGCGGTGGTGCCTTCGGTACGATCTGTTTGATCTCCACTCCGGTGAGCGGCAGGAAGGTCCACGCCGCCCCGATGGCGGTCTGCAGCACGCTGTTCGTGATCGGAGCGCCCGAGTACGGTTGCCCTTCGTTCACCACCTCCCAGCGGAGGCGGGCCCTGCACCGTTGCACTGGACTGCGCGCCCGATGCCCGATGCCGAAGAAGAGCATATTGGCGAAATCCTGGCTGTTGGTGCTCATGGGGGTCACCAGGTCGGCATCGTACTGGCGGGTGATGCGGTTGAGGGCCCGGTTCAGCCCCCCGCGATACCAGTACTGGCCACCTTCGGCCGGGAAAGCGGGCCCCGCCCCCGGAGCACCCACCAACACATCGCTGTACCCATCGCCATCCACGTCGCCCCCGCCGCTCACGGAGGTGCCATGGAGGTATCCGGCCACATTGGGTTCCAGTTGGTCCAACGCAGCGCCATTGATCCCGGTGGCAGAACCCCGGAGAACGAAAGCGATCCCTTCATCGGTGGTGGCGGCAGGGTTATCGGCCAATGGCGCACCCACCACGATATCCGCATAACCATCGCCGTTCACATCGCCGCCTTCGGCAACACTGTGCCCGAACAGCCAGTTCGTCACGTTCCGTTGCAACGTGGTCGATGGAGCCGCCGCCACACCGGTGGCTCCACCGTGGAAAACGAATGCGCCTCCCTCGTCCACCTGGCCGCTCTCCCACAGGTCCGCGCCCACGACCACGTCGAAATAGCCATCCCCGTTCACGTCACCGGCCGCGGACACGCTCACGCCGAAATTGGCATTGGCCTGGTTCACTTCCAGCAGCCGCGCATACGGCGTAAGGAGGCCCAGGGATGAGCCATGGTACACATAGGCCAGCCCTTCGGCGCTCTGGCCGTTGGAGGCGAGGCTGGCGCCAACGATCGCATCGCTGTAGCCATCGCCGTTGACGTCGCCAGCGGTGGAGACGGAGCAGCCGAACAGCCCGCTGAGCGGAGGTTGGGAAAGGATGGTATAAGGCGCGGAGACAAGGCCAGCCGCGGAACCGCGATACACAAAGGCCTGGCCGCTGCCCGGTGATCCAACGATCACTTCCGAGAAGCCATCATGGTTCACGTCGCCGAGCGTTGCAACGGATGTCCCGAAGAGCGTGCCGCCGGTCAGCGTGAGCGCCGGAGTTGCTGTAAGTCCACCCGGCCCACCCATGAAGATGTAGGCTGCACCCGCACCGTTCAAGGGAGCACCAACGACGACGTCCGCATATCCATCCCCGTTCACATCTCCGGCAGAGGCCACGCTGGTACCAAATACAGCACCGCCGACATTGGCCTCCAGCGTCACCGATGGCGCAGGTGAAAGCCCGGTGGCCGAGCCATAGTGCATGTAGGCGAGACCTTCGCCGGCTTGTCCGTTCGATGCCCCGGGCGCCCCCACGAGCGCATCGGCATATCCATCGCCGTTCACATCGCCCGCGTTGGCGATGCTGGTGCCGAGCAAAAAGCCGTTGGCGCCTCCGAAGCGTGTGGCGGTGGGGGTGAGGGTCATGGCGTACGGTCCGCCGAGGTAGACCGCTGCGGCACCGCCCAGGCCGTAGATCCGTGCGCCGACGATGAAATCGGAATACCCATCCCCGTTCACATCACCGGCCGGGCCGATGCCCTCGCCGAAGTTGGCTCCCGCATTGTTCAATTCGAATGTCAGTGAGGGTACCAGGCTGATGCCCGTGGGTGATCCGAAATAGATCGACGCGATGCCCTCGGTGGCCTGGCCGTTGGAATATTTGGGCGAACCCACGAGCAGGTCACCATAGCCATCGCCGTTCACATCCCCCGCATTCGTAACGGCACGACCCATCCAGCCATTGACCTGATTGGATTGAAGGATACTTGCGGCAACGGGATTGAGCCCGGAGGCGCTACCATGGTACACGTATAGAAGTCCTTCGTCCGTTTGTCCGCCGCTTTCTTCCTGGTAGGCGCCCACCGCCACATCGCTGTAGCCGTCGCCGTTGAGGTCACCCGCCGAGCTGACCGACCAGCCGTAGAAGGCCACGTTGCTTCCGGAGCCGAACAACTGCAGGCTGAACGTGGGGTTCACCCCTCCGAGACCCAGGCCGAGCGCACTTCCGTAATACACGAAGGCCGAACCTTGGTCCGAGGCCCCCACCGTGTAGATCCACTTGGTGGCACCGATGATCACGTCGCTGAAGCCATCGCCGTTGATGTCACCGGCGGCCGCCACGCTGCGCCCGAAGAAGGCACCGCCTTGGTTGCGCTCCAACCGGTGTACGGGAACCGGATTCAGGCCGACGGCCGAACCGAGGTAGATGAACACAGCGCCCTCGTTCAGGGTGGGATAGCTGGAGAGGTAGGCTCCGATGATCACATCGGAGAATCCATCGTTATTGATGTCCCCGGCGCACGCCAGGTTGCTCCCGAAGTTGTCCCCGGCGTGGTTCGGTTGCAGGATGAGGTTGGCCACCGTGCTGATCCCCACGGCCGATCCGTAATAGACGAAAACACCCCCCTCGGTCTGTTCGGTGGCATTGTCGGTCTCCCAAGCATGGGCGCCCACCATCAGGTCGCTGTAGCCGTCCCCGTTCACATCACCGGCCGTGCCCACCGCACTGCCGAACTCCGCGCCTCCTTGGGCCACTGTGAGGGTAACGCTGGGGACCGTGCTGATCCCGGCATTGGTGCCATAATGCACATAGGCTACACCCGACGCGTTGAACCCGCCGATGGACGCCTTCCATGAGCCGATCGCCACATCGCTTCGACCATCGCCGTTCAGGTCACCTGCGGTATAGACCGAAATACCGAACTCTCCGCCTGCTGCGGTTCCGACCAGCAACGTGGCGGCCGTGGTGCTCACCGGGTCGATGGTAATGGGATAGGCCGCGCCCGCATCATCCACCACCACGCGCAGGAACTGATGTCCGGAGGTACCCGATAGTTCGAAGTGTGCGTCCAACGGTCGCTTCTCGGCATCCCAACACCGCAGGTCGCGATAGTCGAAGGCCTGTGTACCGTCGTCCTGTACGAACCTGACCGTGCTCGCATCGGGCAGCGTAGCGCGAAATGAACCTTGCGTGCTCAGCAGGATGCTCAAAGGACCATCGCCGCAGGGGCGTTCGTACAGCATGAAGTTCTGGCGAAGTCCCTGGGCCGAGTGCGCGTAATGGACGGCCATGCCTTCGCCGGGAAAGAGCAGTTCGTTGCCCTCCTGATACGAGCATGCAGGCTGCCAAGGGATCAGGGCCCCGGCCGAGCGGCCATGCCCCAGCACGGTTATGCGCTGAGACATGCCGGGAGCGGAGCGTAGAAGATCGAAGCCATGCGGATCGATGAGGCCCGTGGATCCGCCGGGGATGTCAGTAGCGGTGTACGTGTCTTTTACCGCACCCGGCAGGAGGGCTACAGTGTCGGATCCGGCCACCAACATGTGGGTCCATGGCGCAGCCCAGAGCAAGGCGCACAGCCAAGCTCGTGGAACGAACAAGGACCTATGTTGAACGAGTGGTTGGATCACGTTTCGTGGGAACTACAAAGGTACCCCCTACCCCCTCTGACGCAAGGGGCGATATCCCTTGAACGCAAGTACTTTAGCGGGGTTGCCGATGGAATGCGGAAATAGGGGGCTTGATGGGTTGCGAATGCTGACGTTGGCGGGCCTCCTGGGGTTGGCCGGAGCATGCCATGGGCAGGGGGTGGACTCCACCTTGGGGTCAGGGGATATCCATCGGGGGCGGCTGGTGGGCACCACCATTGGCGGAGGCGCGATCATAGCAGGCACGCTCATCGGGCTCGATCAAGCTTGGTACGGGCAATATGGGCGGGAGCCTTTTCATTTCTTCGATGACGGAAGCGAGTGGCAGGGCTTGGACAAGGTGGGGCATGGGTTTGCGACCTACACGGTAGGCCGCTGGGGTCATGGCCTGCTGCGCTGGTGCGGAGTGCCACAAAGGACCGCGCTGTGGGCAGGGGGAACCCTTGGCCTGGTCTATCTGAGCGCGGTTGAATACATGGATGGCCACAGCGCCGGTTGGGGCTTCAGTGCATGGGACATGGCCGCCAACGTTGTGGGTACGGGCACGTTCATCGGCCAGGAACTGGGGTGGCAGGAGCAACGTATCAAGTTGAAGTACTCGGCGCATCTCACCCCTTTTGCATTGGACCGGCCCGACCTGCTGGGTGAAGGTCTATCGGAGCGGATCCTGAAGGACTACAACGGTTCCACTTACTGGGTGAGCGCCAACTTGCGTTCCTTCGGCTGGAAAGCGCTGCCCATGTGGTTGAACGTAGCCGCGGGCTATGGCGCCGAAGGCATGGTGCAGGCTGAACCGGCATCGGGTCAGGTGCGCCAGTACTTCCTTTCAGCGGATGTGGACCTTGAGCGGATACCCGTTCGGAACAAAACATTGCGCACGGTCCTGCTCGTGCTCAACTGCGTGAAGGTGCCTTTGCCAGCGCTCGAATTCCGCAGCGATGGGCGGTTGCTGGCGCATGGCCTGTATTTCTAGAGCCGCCCCTCCAACACCAACAACTTCACCTTCATCACGGCCGCCACGGTCAGGCTGTCGCGCACCTCGCCGCGCATCACCATCTGGTACAGCTCCTCGAACGGCATCTTGCGCAGCTCCAGTTCCTCGTCATGATCCGGCTGGGGCGGCTGGAACGAGAGACCCCGCGCTGTGTAGATGATGGCGTGCTCGTCGCTTGCGCTGTTGCTCAGGTCCATCCGTAGCAGCTCCTTCCACTCCACGGCCTCAATGCCCGCCTCTTCGCGGAGTTCGCGCTGGGCGCTGATGAGCGGATCGATGTCGCGCGGTCCGCCGCCTTCCGGGATCTCCCAACTGTAGGCCTTGATCGGATAGCGGTACTGGCCGACGATCCAGGTGTTCAGCTCATCATCGAGCGGAACGATGCCGATCGCCACGTTCTTGAAGTGGATCACGCCGTAGATGCCAGCACGACCGCTTGGGTCGATGATGTCATGGTGACTTACGGAGATCCACGGCGTTTCGTACCGCAACTCCTCCTTTACCTGTTTCCAAGGACCGCGTTCGATCATGTGCTGAGGTTCGAGTGTGCAGAGCGGCTATGGTCGGCTGTTGGCATCCAAACGGAACTGGATATCCATTTTCATGACGCTGCGCACCCGCCTGCCGTTCTTGAACGCGGGCTTCCACGCGATGGTACGGATCAGCCGCATAGCCTCTTCATCGCATCCTGCCCCGAGCGCTTCCACCGTGCGCAGGTTGCTTACACTGCCGCTCACCTCCACCACGAATTCGATGCCCACTTTGCCTTGTATGTCCCGGCGGCGTGCATCCTCGGGGTAGCGCAGGTTCTCGCCGAGGTAAGTCGGAAGTCCGCGAAGTCCTTTGGGGATCAACGGCGTGGCGAGTGAATCCGTTCCACGCACCAACACTTCACCCGAGCTGTCCGCTGGTAAGGCCAGAAAACTCGGGGGCGTTGCCGATGCCTTGCTCCGTGCCTTGCGGTAACGCTTGCTGCTGATCGGCACCTCCAACTTGCGTTCGGTGTCCAGCGCTGAACCGCCCACCGAGGCGGGATGCCACCGGAGCAAACGGGCCACGCGCAGCACCTCGGCATCGAGCACCGGTCCCATGGAGCGCGTCACGCGCACATCCTTCATGCTGCCATCCGCCCGCACGGTGAAGGTGAGTTCCACCGTACCCTCCACGTTGGCGGCCAGTTGGTCCTCGGGTATGCGGAGCTCCTGTTCCATCAGCCATTTCACCGCTTGTTCCCCGCCGTACGGCTCGGGTGGCAGAAAGCTTTGGCCCCGCGCGAACGGGACCATGACCAGAATGAATGCGAATATGGCGGCGGTGCGGTGCATGACCCCGTAAATTTGGCGCATGTCGGCGAAGTCGGAGATCAAGGTAGGGGATGAAGTAAGCTTTCTGGACGAGGCCGGGGGCGGTCGCGTGCTGCGGCTGCTCGTCAAGGACCGTGCCTTGGTGCGCACCAACGATGGCTTCGAACTGGAGTACGAACTACGGGCGTTGGTGAAGCGCCAGGCGGGCAACGTGTACAAGGTGAGCGACCATCACGCGCAGCTCGTGGCGAGCAATGACCGCATGGCCGAGCGCATCGAACGCGACAAGGGCAAGGGTGCCACCATCGCCAACGGCGGCAAGGCGCCCAAGCGGGTGGAGGATCCCACGGTGGTGGAAGTGGACCTGCACTTGGAGAAGTTGATCGACAACGAAGCGGGGTTGACGGATGGCGAGAAGTTGAACATGCAATTGGAATATTTCGAACGCATGCTGAACAGCGCGATCCGCGAGCGCAAGCGGCGCATGGTGGTGATCCACGGTGTGGGCGAAGGCCGCCTGCGGGAGGAGGTGAGGAAGGTGCTCCAGTTCTATGAAGGATGCCGTTTCGACGATGCCGATCCGCGACGCTATGGTTCCGGCGCTACGGTGATCGACATCGTACACTATTGACCCTGCCCATGTGGACAGGGGTTCTTTGACATCCTGCGCACTGCTCCATCGCTCTTCCTTTGCAGAAGGGAGGGAGGAAAGTCCGGGCAGCATAGGGCACCGTGCTTCCTAACGGGAAGGGGTGGTACTGGCGACGGTACCATTAAGGAAAGTGCCACAGAGAGGGAAACTACCCCGGCCGCAAGGCCGGGGAAAAGGTGAAAACGTGGAGCCCTCCTTCGCTGGAGGGCACAACTCGCTTCGGCGGGCCAAGTAAGAGCCCACGCTTGCCGGCAGTGATGTCGGCATTTCGGTAAACCCCACGGGCTGAAAGACCAAATAGGCCGGACCCCTGAGCCGCAAGGCGGAAGGGAAGGGTGGCCCGCTCCGTTCCGGCGGGTAGGTCGATACAGGTGTCGCGCGAGCGGCATCGCAGATAAATGATGGAGGCTCGCCGCAAGGCGTTACAGAACCCGGCTTACAGGTGCGCAGGTAATTAACGAGGGGTCTCGGCGTTATGGCCGGGGCCCTTCGCCATTTTTGGCATTCGGCCGTGGTACGGTCTTCGCCATGGCGGCATCTACTTTCGCGCACCCATGAGGAAACTCACCCTGACCGCCCTGCTGTTACTCGGCATGGCCGCCACCGCGCAGGAGACCGTTACCATCGGCGGTCAGGTGCTGGCCGGTGATGGAGAGCACGTCTTCTACGACCTGATGATCGTGAACCGCCGCACGCGAAGCGGGACCTTCGGGAACGTGGACGGTAGTTTCAGTGTGCAGGCCATGCGCAACGACACCCTGCTCATCGGTGCCGGTGGCTACGTCACGCGCACCGTGCCCCTGGCGGAATTCGATGAGAGTGAACTGCGTTCCCTGCGCATCACGTTGCGCCCGTGGGAGATCCAGCTGAAGCCCGTGGCCGTGCTACCAGAGCGCACGTTGAAGCAGATCCAGGCGGACATCGACAAGCTCGGTTACAGGGAGAGCGATTACCGCACGGCCGGTGTGGACGCGTTCTCCAGCCCCATCACCTTCCTCTACCAGGAGTTCAGCCGCCGCGAACGCAGCAAGCGTGAGGTGGCCGAGCTGCGCAACGAGGACCGCAAGCGCGAGCTGCTGCGCGAACTGTTGCACAAGTATGCCGAGTACGACATCATCAACCTGGGCAACGAGAGCTTCGACGACTTCATCGACTTCTGCGCCGTGCCCGATGAAGTGATCAAGGGACTGTCGCAGTACGACTTCCTCATCTACATGAAGAAGAAGTACGAACTGTACACCAGCCTGGGGCCTACGCGCAGGCATTAACGCGTTCGCGAAGCCGCCTCGGCTGAAGCGATCGTTGATCCCCCGTGTTCGCGAGGAGGCTTTTGCGACGAAGCGATCTTTGATCCCCCGATCCGCGAAGCCGCCTCGGCTGAAGCGATCTTTGATCCCCCCCGTGTTCGCGAGCGGCGCCCTGGATCTGCGATCCACGTTGCCGCGAGGCGATCTTTGATCCCCCGTGTTCGCGAGGAGGCTCTGCGACGAAGCGATCTTTGATCCCCCGTGTTCGCGAAGCCGCCTCGGCTGAAGCGATCTTTGATCCCCATGCCCCTGCTCCGCTCATTCCGTCGTTGGCTCCTGCCGATCGCTAACACCTTGTCGGTGTTCATGGCCAACGCCCAAACGGAGGAGGATACGATCATCAACGTCTACCAGCTTGGGGAGGTCGTGGTGCATGGCCGCACACAAGGCCTCCAGCTGGAAGGTTTCATCACGCAGGTGATGGAGGACACCACGTTCTATCACGCCTTCCTCAATACCAAGTACCATCCGCACCACGTGAAGAGTGAGCTGGCGGTGCGCAACAAGCAGGACAAGGAAACGGCCTACCTGTACCGCGAAGGCCGGCTGGTGCGCAATGGTCCCATGGCCGAGCTGGTGCTGGACAGCGCGGGGGAGCTAGGAAGGCTGCGGAAGAGCAACGGGGAGATCCGCTTCCTGACGGCCGAGATGTACGATGATGTCTTCTTCCGCAAGGGGGCCTATCGCGCCAGCAACACCATCGCCTCACGCCAACAGGAGATCAGCCGTGAGAGCCGCCTGGACAAGTACAAGAGCGAACTGAAGAAGTTCATGTTCAACCCGGGGCAGGAGATCGCGAGCGTGCCCTTGATCGGCGACAAGCTGGCCTTGTTCAACCCCGAGATGGCACCGTTGTATCACTTCCAGGTGGAGGGCAGCTTCCGCGGTGGCCGCCCGTGCTGGCTGTTCAGCGCCTTAGCGCGCGACAGCGTGAACGGCAAAGCCGCCGACGAGGACGATACGGTCATCAAGAAGATGAGCACCTGGTTCGACCAAAGCACCATGAACGTGATGGCGCGCGAATACCGCATCGCCCACAAAAGCATGTTATTGGACTTCGACATCTCCATCCAAGTGGAGAACACGTTCAGTCCCGGAGACCTGGTCCCCACGCAAGTGCATTACGACGGGCAGTGGGACATCCCCTTCAAGCAGAAGGAGGTAGTGAAGTTCTACCTGAAGTACGAGGATTGGTCCCTCGCGCCCTGATCAGTGCTTGCCCTGCGCCGCCAACCATCGCTCGGCATCCAGCGCGGCCATGCAACCCGTGCCAGCTGACGTGACCGCCTGGCGGTACACCTTGTCTGCCGCATCGCCGCTCACGAACACGCCGGGCACGTTGGTGTGCGTGCTGTCCGGCTTGTGCTTCAAGTAGCCCGTTTCGTCCATGTCCAGGATACCCTTGAACAGGTCGGTGGCCGGCTTGTGACCGATGGCAATGAACAGGCCCGTGATGTCCAGCTTCCGCTCCTCCTTGGTCACGTTGTTCACGGCGATGATCCCCTCCACCGCGTTGGCACCGAGCACATCCTTCACTTCGGTGTTGAAGAGCACTTCGATGTTGGGTGTGTTCTCCACACGATGCACCATGGCCTTGCTGGCGCGGAACTCGTCCTTGCGCACGAGCATGTACACCTTGGGGCAAAGCTTGGCGAGGTAGGTGGCCTCTTCGCACGCGGTATCGCCCGCACCCACGAGGGCCACGGTCTGACCCTTGAAGAAGAAGCCATCGCACACGGCACAGGCGGTAACGCCACCACCGATATCGCGCAGGCGGATCTCGTTGGGCAGGCCCAGCCACTTCGCGCTGGCACCGGTGCTGATGATCACGGCGTCTGCGTGGATCTCGGTCTTTTCATCCACCCACACTTTGTGCACCGGGCCGTTGAAGTCCACCTTGGTCACCCAGCCGTTGCGCACGTCGGTATCGAAGCGGATGGCCTGGGCCTTCAGGTCCTCCATCATCTCGGGACCACTGCGGCCGTTGGGGTAGCCGGGGTAGTTGTCCACTTCGGTGGTCTGCGTGAGTTGTCCGCCGGGCAAGGGCCCTTCGATCATTACAGGCTTCAGGTCGGCGCGCGCAGCGTAGATAGCTGCAGAGTATCCTGCGGGACCCGATCCGATGATCAGGCATTTGACGTGTTCGGGAGTGGTGCTCATGTGAAAAGGAGTGCGAAGGTATCGGAGTCGGCGGTTCGGGGTCGCGCACCGGGATCACTCGCACACAAGCGTGTCGTAGTAGGCCGCCCAACCCGCCCAGATCCCCAACCCGCCCGTGATGTTGCCTCGGGCATTGGCCGGGGTGCTGAAGAGATCGCCCGCACTGGCCACGTTGTTGTCGTAGGTGGTGTAAAAGTTCGCCTCCCGCTGGCCCATGCTCACCAGCTTCATGATCACGGAGTCGCCGCGCAGGAAGTACCCGGCCGTCTCATCATTGGAGTTATCCGTGAACGGTGAACGACCGCGAACGGCAAAGAGGTCCACGGTGAGACCGTTGAGGTACTTGTCGTCGAAGGTGGTGCCCAGTGGCGAGATGAAGCGGGTGTCCTCGATGAAGTCGGGATCGGCCGAGTAAATGCGACGTGCATAGTGGCGGTATCCGTTGCCCATGGTATCGGGATCGGAGAGCCGGCCCCAGATGTACCCACTACTGTCATCGTCGGCATTCTGCTCGGCCAGTCGCCACCAGGTGGAATCCCAAGGGACCACGTTGGGGATCGTGGTCACGGCCGAGCATGATCTTCCATCCCCCTGGACATTCAGCGTGTACGTACGGCCACTCTCCCCGATCATGGAACCATCGAGGAGCGAATACACCGTGATGTTCTGGAGGAGCGCCGGGTCGATGCCGGTCAGTTCGGCGGCTTGGGCCAGTTGTTCCTGTGTAAGGCCGGTGAAGCCGATCTCCTGGAGCGTTACGGTGGATGTGCCGTCGTTCACGGTGATCTGCGCACCGTTCACGAAGATGCTGGCGATGGAGTTGAGGTCGGTGGGGGCGAAGTAGCTCTGCGTTCTGGTGAGGAGCACGATGGGAGGCAGGCCCTTCTCGATGGTGCCCTCCACCACCAGTTTGGCCTCGGTCATGGGCAGGTCCACCACCACTTCCTTTTCACAGGAGATGAGCGTGATCGCGACGAGTGCGGAGAGGATGAGCTTGCGAAGAAGGCTCGTGGACGTGGGAGAGGGCATGGGGATCAGAACTTGATGTTCCAGGTAATGGAGGGGAGGACGGAGAACAGCGACACCTGTTTGGCCACCACTTGCAGATCGCCCGTGGCCAGGTTGCCGGTGTTGTCGAAGTAGATGAAGTAGGGGTTGGCGCGGTTGTAGGCGTTGTAGATGCTGAAGGTCCAGCTGCTGCGGTACTTGCGTGGCACCTGGGTCACTTCGCCGGTGGTCTTGTTCACCACCTTCTTCATGTCCTTGTTGATCAGCGTGGCGGCCAGGTCCAGGCGGTGGTAAGGCGCCATGCGGTAGCCGTTGCGCTCGGTGAACTCGCTCACCAACCGCCCTTCGATCCAGTACCTGTTCACCGGTAGTGTAACGGCCTGCCCCGTCTGGTAGGTGAAGGTGGCGCCGAAGCTCCAGCGCTTGTTCAGCTCATAGGCGGCCACCACGCTCAGGTCGTGCCGGCGGTCCCAGCGGCTGGGGAATTCGCGGCCCTGGTTCAGGTCGGGGAACTTCCGCATGGTCTTGCTCCACGTGTAACCCACCCAGCCGTTCAAGCGACCTGTGCGCTTCTTCAGGAAAAGTTCGGCGCCATAGGAGTACCCATTGCCGAACACGAGGTTCGCGTCGTAGTTGGTGTTGCCGTTGTCCTGCGGCTGCGCGCCTTCCTTGTATTCGATGAGGTTCTGCATGTCCTTGTAGTACACCTCCACGCTGCCCTCGTAGGCGCGCTCCTTGAAATCGTGGAAATAACCCGCGGCGTATTGGATGCCGACCTGCGGCTTCACGTTCTTTCCGGTGGGCACCCACACATCCGTGGGCAGGGCGATGCTGCTGAAGCTCGCCAGGTGGACATATTGCAGATTGCGGTTCACGCTGGCCTTCAGGCTGCTCATTTCATCCAGCCGGTAGCGCATGGACAGGCGGGGTTCCAGGCCGGCATAGCTCTTCACGGCCTTGCCGCCGCCGTAGGTGATCAGTTCTCCGGTGGGTTCACCTTGGGCGTCCAGCACGTACTCCTTGAAGGGCCCCACCTGGGCGAACATCGTGAGGCGCAGGCCGCCGTTCAGCCGGATGCGATCGGAGACGTCGAATTCATCCAGGGCGTACACGGCCACCTCATGCGCCAGCAGCTTGCTGGGCTCGTCAATGTTGAACTGGGTGTCGCCGCTTTCCACCGATACGGTGCTGGGCGTGTACTTGTGGAAGATGTACTGGCCGCCGTACTTCAAGCTGTGGCGCACACTGGGGTATTGGCTCAGGTCCACCTTCAGCCCGTAGTCTTTGATCCCGCTGAAGAGCTTGAAGGCGAAGTCGCTTTGCCCGCCGTTGAACTCGAATTGATAATCGCTGAAGGTGGCGGTGGTGTTCATGAAGAGCTTCGGCCCGAACACGTGGTTCCACCGGCCGGCCACGGTGGCATTGCCCCATGGGATGCGGAACTGGGGATCGCCAGGGTCGCTGGAGCCGAGGTCGAAGACGTCGCGTCCGAAGTAGCCGCTGAGGTACAGCCGGTCCTTGTCGCTGATCCTGTAATTGGCTTTGGCGTTCAGGTCGTAGAAGTAGTAGTTCGTTCCGCCGAAGTTCGCGTTGTTCTTCAGGAAGGGTTTGGTGATCACATCCACATAGGTGCGGCGGCCACTGACCACGAAGGAGCTGCGGTCCTTGATCAGCGGACCTTCGAGCGTGAGGCGCGAACTGATGAGGCCGATGCCGCCCTGCCCGTGCAGGCCCTGGTCGTTGCCCTCCTTCATGGTGATGTCCAGCACCGAGCTTGTCCGGCCACCGTAGTTCGCGGGCATGCCCCCCTTGATCAGCTCCAGGTTCTTCACGGCATCGGCGTTGAATACGCTGAAGAATCCAAAGAGGTGACTGGCGTTGTACACGGTGGCCTCGTCCAGCAGGATCAGGTTCTGGTCGGGCCCGCCGCCGCGTACGTAGAAGCCGCTGTTGCCTTCGCCATTGCTCTTCACCCCCGGAAGGAACTGGATCACTTTCAGGATGTCCACCTCGCCCAGGAGCGCGGGCAGGGTGTTCAGCTTCTGTACATCCACATCGATCCGACCCATGTCGGTGCTCTCCGTGTTGCTTTTGCGTTTCTCCTTCACCACCTCCACGGCCTTGATCTGCACCACGGTGGGCTTCAGGTCCAGGTTCAACTTGGTGTCCGCCGTGAGTTGAACCGTGCGCTCCGCGTCCTGGAAACCGATGTAGCGCGTCACGAACGTATACGTCCCACCCGGCAGGGTAACGGAGTAGAAGCCATACGTGTTGGTAGGGACGCCCTTGCCGATCTCGCGGATGAACACGCTGGCACCGATCAGGGCCTCGCCGCTGGACGAATCGGTGACATAGCCGCTGACCGTGAAGCGGTCCTGGGCGTAGGAGGTAGCGCCCAAGGTGATGGCGAAGAACACGATGAGGACGAAGCGCATGGGATGACGTTGGACGATGGCCAGGGTTCGGGCCGCGAAAGTACCTGCGCTGTTGCCAGGCGTCCGACCGTTGGTCCTCGAACAACGCCGCTGCTCAAGATGTTCGGACGGCCCCCGCTCACTCAAGCGGAATGCCTGACCATTCCTATAGCACGAAATATACCCATAGGTAGGTATTTTTTTCAGGGGGGGTGGCCATCACCTTTGCTTGTGCTCCTCCAAGAAGAACTCATCATGCAAGACCACACGGACGCCATACGGATCCTCTTGGTGGATGATCAGAGCATCATTCTGGATGGCTTGGAGGCCTTGATCGCGCAGAACGACCGTTTCGCGGTGTGCGGAAGGGCGACCAATGGCATGGAGGCGGTGACCTTGGCCAGGCAGACCAAGCCGGATGTGATCCTGATGGACATCAGCATGCCCGAGATGGACGGGATCGAGGCCACCCGCGAGGTGAAGAAGCACCTGAAGAAGACCCATGTGCTGATGCTCACGATGTACAACAACGCCGATTTCGTGCGGGAATTGATGGATGCGGGGGCCTCCGGGTACCTGTTGAAGAACACCGGTCGTGCGGAGCTGTGGGAGGCCATACTCACGGTGATGAACGGGGAGCGGTACCTGGCAAGGCCCGTGCGGGACATGTTGAACGCCCGGAACGCACAGCTCGCCGAACAGGGGGTTGAGCCGGATTTCCACGCCCTCACAAAGCGGGAGAAGGAGATCGCCAAACTGTTGGTCGAAGGCCGCACCACGCAGGACATCGCCACCAAGCTGTTCCTCAGCGCCAGCACCGTGGAAACGCACCGCAAGAACATCCATCACAAGCTCGGCGTGCATTCCACGGCCGGTATCGTCCGCTATGCCATCGAGCGTGGCTGGACGCAGCATATCATGTGACCACTGGTCGAACGGGACCATTTTCGATCAACACCAAACAACACCAAATCCACCACCATGCGTATCACTGTTATCGAGCCCGGCTTAGCGGGTCTGAACTACCTCGCCATCGTGGAGACCGATGGCTTCATTGAACCCTTGAGCGAGGTGGCCTTCACCAGCGATCGGAAGTTGTATGACCTTGATTATGAGACAGGGACCGACCCGCGCCCCCGACAGGATGTATGGGATCTGGGCATCGTTTTCACGGGAAAGGGTTCCCGCACGGTTGTCGTGAGCGTGAAGGAGGAGGGGAAGGAGGTGGGGCATGAAGAACCACCGGTCAGGGACGGTCTGTGAGCATGACCGCACCGAGCGCCATGCCGATCAGCCCTTACCCGGCGTGGAATGACACGCGCGGGACCCGATCCAACTGACCTCCATGTTGCGCACCAGCGACGTTCTGCTTCGCATCGTGGCAGTGGCCGTGGTGGGGTCTGTTCATGCGGACAATGTTGTAGGGCAAACGGAAGCGGACCTTCCAACGGTGTTTGAGCAGATCTCAGGCATGCTCGACCACGATCAGGTGGCGGAAGCGGTCCTGCGGATCGATGACCTCGCGCAACGCAGCAACAATGACCCCGGCCTGGCACAACTGGTCGTGATCATGCAAGCCCGGCTGCGTCGAATGAACGGCGACGTCCGCGGCGCATACCACCTGGTGGACTCCCTGAAAGTGAACGAGGAACGGCCCGATGGCCAGTTTCTGAGCTTCCTGGTCCTGGCCGAGAAGGCGCGCGATATGAAAAGCTTGAAGCTATATGACAAAGCCGAGTCGTTCGCGTTGCACGCCTTGAGCATATCCACGGAACAGGGCCTGGTGCGGGAACAGATCGATATGCACATCCTGCTGGCCGAGATCGATCGGCGACAGTTCCAGCCCGATGGGGCGATCGCCAGGCTGAACACGGCGGAGCGGATGTTGATGCGGGTTGAACACCCCAAGGGTCGATGCAATGCGCTGATCAATCGAGCGAACCTCTATTTCGATCAGGATGACATTCCCCGGGCGATCGAACAATACCACGAGGCGCTGTCCTGTGCCAATGCCGAAGGCTTTCCGGTGATCGCCGAGAATGCGATCTTCAACATAGCCAGCGCCACCTCCAAACTGCCGGAAGGCGACGAACCGGCGATCGCCTTCCTGGCCAGCCAGTTGAATACGCCAAAGGCACGATCCGATCTGTCCTTGCGTTCGGAGATCCTCTCGAGCATGGGACTGTTCAACAATGACCTGGGCCGGCCGAAAGAGGCGCGTATGCGGCTCGGCGAGTCACTCGAACTGGCCATTCAAGCGCACGACACGGCACAAATGGCGAGTGTGTACCTATACCTCTTCCGCACCTACACGACCTTTGGATATCCGGACAGTGCGCGTCAGGCGATCGAGCGTGCGGCCGAGCTCTTTAGGGATAGTGGCAACCTGCAGCGATTGATGGAAGTGGAAGAGCGTCAGGCTGAGATGTACAAGGACATGGGGGACTACAAGACAGCCATGGGCCATCTGTTAACGTTCAGCAAGTACAACGACACCCTGAACCAGCGGTTCTACAGCGATGAACTGGCCAACCTGAACGTGGCCTTTGATTCCGAGAAGAAGGACGCCAAGATCAAGTTGCAGGATGCGAACATCACACGGCAACGCATCGGCTTGATCGCCGGGGGCAGTGTGCTGTTGTTGTTGGGGGTGATCAGCCTGGTGCTGATGATGAACCTGCGGCAGCGCAGGCAACTGGCCGAAAAGGAGCGGCGCCTCCACGAACAGCAGGTGAACGACCTGATGCAACAACAGGAGATCCGGGCGCTGGATGCCATGATGGAAGGGCAGGAAAAGGAGCGGCGACGCGTGGCCAAGGACCTGCACGACCGGCTGGGGAGCATGCTCAGCGCGATCAAGCTACAGTTCAGCGCGCTGGAAAGCAAGGTGGAACAGGTGCAGCGCGAACAACGCACGCAATACGAGCAGGTGTTCGGCATGCTGGACGACGCCGTGGCCGAAGTGCGCAGGGTCTCGCATGATATGGTGCGGGGGTCGCTCGCACAGTTCGGGTTGCGCGCAGCGCTGGAGGACCTGCGCATAGCGTTGAACGTGCCCGGCAAGCTGGAAGTGGAGATGAACCTGTTCGGGCTGGATGGCAGGCTAGATCAGAAAGTGGAGATCGGGGTGTACCGCATGGTGCAGGAATGTGTGAACAATGCGATCAAGCACTCACGCGCCGGCCACCTCGGCATCAGTGTAACACGCAGTGCGGCCACGTTGAACATCATGGTAGAGGATGACGGCGTGGGCTTCGACCCCGATACCATCAAGGAGGGCATGGGTCTGGGCAATCTGCGACAGCGCGCAGCGGACCTGAACGGCCAGGTGCGTTTCGACTCCCGCCCGGGCCACGGCACCACAGTGAACATCGACATCCCCCTGGCGTAGGAGGCCCGCCTTCTCGAAGGCTGCGGAGGTACTCGCAGCGGC
Organism: Flavobacteriales bacterium; assembly: GCA_031411095.1. GTDB lineage: Bacteria > Bacteroidota > Bacteroidia > Flavobacteriales_F > PHOS-HE28 > PHOS-HE28. The sequence continues at coordinate 50,430 of JANOAK010000022.1, forward strand.
CTTCCCTAGGATATCCCCCCCACTGGGTATTGTTATGGCCCGTCGTTCCGGGAGAGCTTTGGTATGAAGTTCAACGCTGAATTCCTCCCCATGAAACCCATGACCTATTACCTAAGCGGCCTCCCGATCATCATCGGCTGCTGCGTTGGTCCATTCATCGCAGATAACGTCTCGGCCCAAGGTCAGGTGGTGATGACGGGGTATATCCTGTCCACAGCGAATTCGAGCGCCATGCCAACGGCCGAGATCGTGGCGATGGACGGTGAATCCATGCCGCTGGCGATCAAGAACAATGGCAAGTTCTGGGTGTGTGCGCCGGCCACGGAGACCTACATCCTGCGCTTCGCACAGGAAGGTGCCGCGCCGAAGGAGGTGGTGGTGGATCCTGCCAAAGGTTGCCCCAATGGCACTTGCAAGGACCGGTCGCTGAAGTTCGATGTGCTGTTGGAGGAGGCCCGGGAGAAGAGCGGTTCTACCGCAGCGGGGCGGATCGACCTGAATTCAAGCAATGGAAAGGCCCATGTGCGCAAACACGAGGGGAAGGTGAAGTTCAGAAAACCATTGGCCTTGGGCGTAGTGGGCGACGAGTGATGGCATTGTGGCAGGGATGTCCGGCAAGGGGATAAATGACAACCCGCCGCGATCATCGGGGCTTGATCCAAGGATCAGGCCCCGATGGCTATTTCAAGGGGGAACCGGTGGAAATACACGGCTTGTTCCACTACTCCATCCGTTCTGTTACATTCGCGCCCTCATTCGGGTATAACGCAGCCCGGCAACGACCCGGTCGTCGCAAATTGCGGGACAGGACATTTCGGGGTGTAGCGCAGCCCGGTAGCGCACTTGCATGGGGTGCAAGGGGCCGCTGGTTCGAATCCAGTCACCCCGACCAGTAACGAGGATCCCGCCGAGAGGCGGGATCTTTTGTTTCCGGGCCGCGCGAACTTGCTCGCGAAAGGACCGGGAACAAAAGATCCAGGCGCGCAGCGCCAGGGATCCTCGTGGATGAAGTTCCCCCCCATATGGAAAGCCCGTCCCTTGCTCAGCCAAAGCGGCTACGCGCTTGCGCGCCATAGCGCTTCAGCGCGCGGAGGCGCGAAGGCGCAGTCGGGCGATCCAGTCACTCCGACCAGTAACGAGGATCCCGCCGGAAGGCGGGATCTTTTGTTTCCGGACCGAAGCGTTCATGTGAACCTGTTGTCCGATCATTTTCCGGCCATGATGAACGTTCTACCTATTTGACGCACAAGGTTCCACGTCCACCTACTTTTGGCCCCCTTGCCCTGGATGATGCGTGTATTCACCTCACTACCCGCAGCTTTCGTGCTGCTGTCGTTGACCGGTTGTGGGGAGGCTCCTGCACCACGACCCGACACTCCACGAACCACCACTCCGCCGACGGCGCAAAATTCCACACCGATGGACCTCCATAGTTGTGCCCGGCCTGCTGAGGCCGTGATCACCCATCTGGACCTGGATCTTACTGTGGACATGGATGCCAAGCGGATCACCGGCACGGCCGCGTACGATCTACAGCGCAGCTCCGGCGATTCCGTCCACTTCGATACCGATGGCCTCACGATCACGAAGGTGACCCTGGCCGATGGCTCCGATGCGGCGTTCGAACTGGGCGACAGCACATACCTGGGGCGTGCGCTGAAGGTCCAACTTCCGCCAGGTGCGAAGCGCGTTGTCATCAACTACAGTACGGGTGCTCAGGCCCGGGCATTGCAGTGGCTTACCCCGGCGCAAACGGGTGACAAGCGGAAGCCCTTCCTGTTCACGCAGGGACAGGCCATCCTCACCCGTTCATGGATCCCGGTGCAGGACAGCCCGGGGATCCGGTTCACGTACACCGCCAAAGTGAAGGTGCCGAGCGACCTGATGGCGTTGATGAGCGCCACGAATCCCCAGGAGCGCCGTGCCGATGGCGTGTATTCCTTCTCCATGGACAAGCCCGTGCCGGCCTACCTGGTGGCACTGGCCGTTGGCGACGTAGGGTACAAGGCGATCGACGCGCGTACGGGTGTGTATGCCGAACCAGGCCTGCTGGAGAAGGCCGCATGGGAATTCGCGGACATGGGGCGCATGGTCACCGCTGCGGAAGAACTCTATGGCCCATACCGCTGGGGCCGGTACGATGTGCTGGTGCTTCCCCCGAGCTTTCCGTTCGGCGGCATGGAGAACCCGATGCTCACCTTCGCCACCCCCACGATCATCGCCGGCGACCGGTCGCTCACGTCGCTCATCGCCCATGAGCTGGCGCACAGTTGGAGCGGCAACCTGGTGACCAATGCCACCTGGAACGACTTCTGGTTGAACGAAGGCTTCACGGTGTACTTCGAGCATCGTATCGACGAGAAGTTGTACGGCAAGGACTACAGCGACATGACGGCCCTGCTCGGCCATCAGGACCTGTTGGCCACGGTGAAGGAGATCACGAACGGAAAACATCCGGAGGATACCCGGTTGAAGCTTGACCTCGACGGGCGCGATCCCGATGATGGCATGACGGACGTTGCCTACGAGAAAGGCTACGGCCTGTTGCGCCTGATCGAAACACGGGTGGGTCGTCCCAAGTTCGATGCCTTCCTGCGGAACTATTTCGATCGCTTCGCCTTCCAGAGCATGACCACCGAGCGTTTCGAGGAATACGTGAAGGACTCATTGCTCGTACCGAATGGGATCCAGCTGAACCTGGACCCGTGGATCCACCAGACCGGGATCCCGGAGAACGACATTGTTCCGGTATCCAGGAAGTTCATCAACGTGGACGCCGAGATCGCACGATGGGTGTCGGGCACTCCCGCATCGGGGTTGCGTACCACCGGGTGGTCCACCTTCGAGTGGATCCACTTCCTGCGCCATCTGCCGGAAGGCCAGGGCGAGGGCAGGATGAAGGAGCTGGATACGGCCTTCGGGTTCACGGCCTCGGGCAACGCGGAGATCCTGGCGGCCTGGTTGGAACAATGCATCCGTAACGACTACCCTGCGAGCTACGAGCGCCTGGATCAATTCCTTACCACCGTGGGCCGTCGTAAGTTCCTGATCCCTTTGTACCAGCAATTGATCAGCACGGAGAAAGGGCGCGCCATGGCCATGAACATCTACAAGCAGGCACGGCCCAATTACCACAGCGTAAGCGTGCGCACCATCGACGACATGCTCGGTTGGAGCGCGGGCACGGGTTCGGTCACGCTGTGATCAGGCGCTGCAACAGCAGCTTGTCCAGCGCGTGACCTCCTGCATGGCGAATGCTCTGAAAGTTCACACCCGCTTCACGTAAGCGCGCTTCGGCCTGTGTCAATGTCGCTTCGGGCACAAGGCTGTCCTCTTCGCCGTAAATGAGCTTCACCGGAATGGTGCTCCAGCGCATGCGCAAGATTGATGCACTGATGTCCGGCGGCAAGCTTCCGGCCCAAAGGACCAGATCCTGGATGGATGTGCGCCCAAGGGAAGCCCATCGCGCCGCAGTGGCCACGCCCTGCGAAAAGCCCAGCACCGTATCGGGACGGCGCGCCCTACATGGTTCAACAGGTGCTCTGCGTGCATGTCCAGGTACATGTGCTGGTCAGTGATCTCCGCTCCGCGATCTTCCCGCGTCATCCAGGTGGCGCCCACGCGCACGTGCTCGGCATCGGTGTAGTAGCGCGAAAGTCCTTCCGGCGCGGCGATGAGCACATCGTTCGCGAGGCCTTCGAAGTTCCGCAGGAAGTAGCGCGCCAGTTGGCCATAGCCATGCAACACGATCCAGATGGCCTGTGCCGTGCGTGCATCGCCCAGCGTGTGGTAGCGTGCCGTACGCGGAACAGTGATATGGTGCTCTTCCACCGGCGTGATCAGTATGCTAAAAGTTCGCCCAGTACCACGGATACTTTCTCCGCGCTGGGGATCATGGCCGCTTCCAACGTGCTGTTCAAGGGCACTGCCGGCATGTCCACCGAGCCGATGAAACGGACGGGTGCGTCGAGCTCGCGGAAGCACTGTTCGCTGATGCGACCGGCCACGGCCTGGGCGAAGGAGTTGGTCAGTTGTTCCTCGGTCACCACCAGGCAACGCCCGTGTGCCTTTGCTTGTGCCATCACCGTCTCCTCATCCATGGGCACGAGCGTGCGCAGGTCCACGATGGTCACGCGGCCGGGGAAGTCCTTCGCCGCGGCCTTGGCCCAGTACACACCCATGCCGTAGGTGATGATCACGGCCGCTTCGCCGCGTTCCACGGCCTTCGCATCAGCCTCTTGCACGATGCGGGCCTTGCCGAACGGAATGATGAAATCGGGTGAAGGCTCGATGCTCTTGGCGTCCTCGGTGCCTTTGATCTTGCTCCAGTAGAGGCCTTTGTGTTCCAGCATCACTACCGGATTCGGATCATGGTATGCTGCCTTCATCAAACCCTTGAGGTCGGCGCCCGTGCTGGGGTAGGCCACCTTGATGCCCTTGATGTTGCACAGCACGCTTTCCACGCTGCTGCTGTGGTAGGGGCCGCCGCTGCCATATGCGCCGATGGGCACGCGCACAATGCAGCTCACCGGATACTTGCCGTTGCTCAGGTAACAGCTGCGCGCCACTTCGGTGAACAGCTGGTTCAATCCCGGCCAGATGTAATCGGCGAACTGCACTTCCACGATCGGCTTCAGTCCCGCAGCGCTCATGCCCACGGTGCTGCCGATGATGAAGGCCTCCTGGATCGGGGTGTTGAACACACGGTGATCGCCGAAGTCACGCGCCAGCGTGGCCGCCTCGCGGAACACGCCGCCCAGTCGCGCGCCCACATCCTGACCGTACAAAAGACAGCGCTTGTCCTCCTGCATCAGCTCGCGGATGGCGAAGAGGGCGCAGTCCACCATCACCGTGGCTTCACGGTCCGCGGGGGCACGTTCGCCTTGTTCCTCCGTGATGGGGGTGGGGGCAAAGGCGTGGGTAAAGAGGTCCTCGGGCCGCGGATCCTCGGCATTGCGTGCGAGCTCGAAGTCGGCCTTCACTGTGGCCATGGCCTGTTGTTCCAGCTTCTTCAGGCCGTCCAGCTGCACGCGCATATCGAGCAGCTGCTGCATGAAGCGCGGATGCGGATCGCGTTTGCGATGCTCGGCCAGGTCCGCTTCGCTGCGGTAGAAATCCATGCGCACGCCGCTGGTGTGGTGATTGAGCAGCGGCACCTTGGCGTGGACCAGGAACGGACGGCGTTCGCTGCGCACGGTGGCGATCACCTCGCGCAAGGTGTTGTAGCAGGTGATGAAGTCGGTGCCGTCGATGGTGCGGGTCTCCAGGCCGGGGAAGCCCTTGGCGTAGTCCGTGGCATCACCCTTGCGGAACTCGGACGAGTGTGCACTGATGTCCCACTCATTGTCCTGCACCAGGTAGATGATCGGCAGCTGCTTCAGCACGGCCATCTGGAAGGCCTCGGCCACTTCGCCCTCCGTGATGCTCGCGTCGCCGAAGGAGCACACCACCACCGGCTTATCGCTACCATGATCCTCGGCGAAGCCTGCGCGCTCGGTGTACTGGATGCCCAGCGCGATGCCCGTGGTGGGGATGGCCTGCATGCCCGTGGCGCTGCTCTGGTGCGGGATCTTCGGCATGTCGGGGCGCCGCAGGCTCGGGTGGCAGTAGTAGCTGCGGCCGCCGCTGAACGGATCATCGCGCTTGGCCATCAATTGCAGCATCAGCTCATACGGGCTCAGCCCGATGCCGAGCAGAATGCTGTCATCCCGGTAGTAGGGCGAAACGAAGTCCTGCGGCTTCAGTTGCAGGCCTAGCGCCAGTTGAATGGCCTCATGCCCCCGGCTGGTGGCGTGCACGTATTTGCTGGTGAACTTGAAGTGCTCCTCGTAGATCTCCGTCATGGCCTTGGCCGTGCACATGAGCTCCCAGGCCTTCAGCAGGATGGACTGATCGATCGCTTCGCTCTTCTTCACGGATGCAGGCTGGGTGAAGGACATCGGGTAGGGGACCGGGGTGGGTGAGTGGCGAAAGTACACGATGGCCGGGGCACGGCCCAGATAGGGCGGCCATGTACGCAGGGGCCGGTGCATGGGCAGGATCCAATACCGGTGGACCAGGCGGAAGCCGGTATTGCGCGATGGACCACCGTGATCTTCCTGTGCTGGAAATACCCAACACTGGGTATTTCAGCAGGTGTACGTGGGTTCGATTTTCGCCCCGTGGAACCGGCCTCTCCACCAGCACCCGACCCTCGCCAGCGCCTCACTGCACGGGAGCGCCAATACGTGGTGCTCGTGTGCCGGCGCGAAGAACCGGGCCGGGCACAGATCGCCGAGCAGATGGGCGCCACCGAAAAGACCGTGGAAACGCACCGCGCCAACGTGTACCGGAAATGGGGTGTACACACACGCCTCGAACTGCTGTACAAGGCCGTGGACCTGGGCGTGGTGGCCTGCCCGTGCAGTGGATATAAAGGTGCACAGGGCCCCGCCGAAGCGGCAAGTAGGACCTAACAACCCATTCCTCCCCTTCGGTCGGTGTTGGGGAGGGATGGTTCTAAGGCTGGGTGAGGTCCTTGCGTCGTGGCGTTCGCAGGAACTGTTTCAGCTGTGCGATATCCACCGGTTTCACCCAGTGCTCATCAATGCCCACTTCCGCTGATCGCTCATGATCCTCCGGCTGACCCCAACCGGTAAGGGCGACGATATACATGCTAGTGCCCCATGCCTTGGAACGGATCTGCCGGGCCACTTCATATCCATGGAGGTTGGGCAATCCGATATCCAACAGCAACAGGTCCGGATCAAATGTTCCCGCGGCCACCATGGCCTCCAGCCCATCATACGCTACGCGTACCGTATGACCACCGTGCCGCAGGAGCGTGGCCAGGGATTCGGCGGCATCGCGGTTGTCATCAACCACCAGGATACGCTGCTGGATCATTGGGGTGTTGGGTTGTTCTGCGCCGCCGGACCGGGGCGCCATGTGTGATCGGTTGGCCAGGGGTAGTGTGATGGTGAAGGTGCTGCCGAGGCCGGGGCCTTCACTCGCCGCGGTGATCGTGCCCTTGTGCAGTTCCACAAGCCTCTTGGACAGGGTAAGCCCAATGCCCAGTCCGGAAGTGGACCGCTCCAGGCGCACATCCGCCTGAACGAACAGGTCGAAGATGCGGTTGATCTCGTCAGGCGTCATACCGATCCCGTCATCAGCAATGGTGATGGTGACCTGGTCGCTTACGCGTGCCATGGATAATTGCACGCGGCCTGCCGCAGCGGTGAATTTTGAGGCATTGTTCAGCAGGTTGCCGACCACCTGTGCTATGCGCGCACGGTCACCCTGAATGTACAAGGCTTCCGCTGGCAGGGATATGCTCAGCTTCTTATCGGAACCGACCATGGCGGCCTGTACGCCTTCGGCCGCCTGGTGGATCACCTGGGCCAATTCCATCCGTTCCATGCGCAGCTCGATCTTGCCCAGGTTCACCCGGCTCACATCCATCAGGTCGTCCACCAGACGGACCATTTGCTCCATCTGTCGTTTCATCATGGCCTGCACAGTGTACACATCCACCTGATCCCCGGACCCGTCCGCCCACAGTTCCAAACCCGTGCGTAAGGGCGCCAAGGGATTGCGCAGCTCATGGGCCAAGGTGGCCAGGAACTCGCTCTTGCGTTGATCCGATGCGCGCAGCGCTTCCTCCACCCTATTGCGTTCAGTGATGTCCGTGAAGACCAGGATGAACTTATGATCCTGGGGATGCCCGGTGGGGGTGGCGAACACATTGAACACACGACCCATCGCATTCGCGGGCTGTTCAAAACGGACCGATTCGCCGCGGATGGCCACTTTCCCGTAAATATCGATCCACGCCGGGTCCAATCGGGGTACAAGCTCACGTAACGTTCGACCTACAACATCGCGTAATCCTGTCTGTACTTCGAATGCGGGGTTCACTTCCAGTAACCGGATGTCGTACGGTGCGCCTTGGGCATCCAACAGCAGTTGGCACACGCAGCAGCCTTCATCAATGCCCTCGAACAGGTTCCGATAACGGGCTTCACTCGCGGTCAAGGCCTGCTCTGCGCGCTTCAAAGCAGTAATGTCCTTGGCTGTCCCCAGGAGCCAACCCGGTGTGCCCTCGTTATTGTTGACCAAATTACCGGCGAACTCCACCCAGCGTACATCGCCATCCTTGCGAATGAATCGCCCTTGGAAGAAAAAGCGTTCGCCCGTTCGCATGAGCGCCAACACCGCCGCGTCGAAACGATCGGCATCCTCCGGGTGAACGAATTCCTTCCGGAACCGTGCCGCGTTCACCGGCCCCTCACTGGGGTCAATACCGAAGATCGTATATGGCCGATCATTCTCCCAGGTCACCCGGTCCTCATGGATGTGCCACATCCATATCCCCAGTTCGGCTGCTTCGGTCACCAACCGCAGGCGTTCTTCGCTTGCGCGCAACAATTCCTCCAAGTTTTCCATGGCCGCTCGGGTCCGCAAAAATAAGGCCGCATTGGACCCTTCCCACCGGGACATCTTTCCCCACAGATCCAACTGAACACACTACAGTCACCATCTTCGCCCCATGTCCTCCCCCGCCATCGACAAGTACAACCAGCGACCAGCAGATAAAGGACCGGGGCGGCAGCCATAAGGAGCCGGCTAAACTGCAGGCGTTCACCACGCTGCTGGACCACTACGCGGAGAGCCATGGACGCGCATGCTGCATTGCGCAGGCACCGTTCATGGGCTCGGCCCAACCGACTCGAACACCTGCACACTTGCCAGTATCCGGTTGATATCCCCGAGTACCGGAGGCTTCACCAAATGGTGGTCGAAACCGGCTTCCTGCGACCGCCGCTTGTCCTCATCCTGGCCCCAGCCCGTAAGGGCGATCAACACCATCCCCGGGCCCCATGCTTCGCTGCGCAGCCGCCGGGCCACTTCGTAACCGTTCATGTTGGGCATACCGATATCCAGCAATACGATCCCGGGCCTTACGGCGGCGGCCACCGCCAACGCCTGCGCACCATCGTGCGCTTCGTGGACCACATGACCTTGCGCTTTCATCAGCATGGCCAGCGATGTGGCGCCATCCACATTGTCATCCACGATCAGCAGCGTGTGCTTCGGCACCTTCGCGAGGGGGCGCTGCGAGGGAAGGGTACGCTCCTCCGGCACTTCGCACAAGGGTATCCGCAGGGTGAACGTGCAGCCCTTGTTGCGGCCTTCGCTCACCACGTCCACGGAACCACCATGCATTTCGGCGAGGTTCTTCGTAAGCGAGAGGCCGATGCCCAAGCCGCTGGTGTTGCGCTCCAAGGACGTATCGGCCTGCCCGAACAATTCGAAGATCTTCCCCTTCTCATCGGGCTCCAGACCTATACCTGTATCACGCACGTGGATGCACGCATGGCCTTCTTCCGCGCTTAAGGTCAATGCGATGCTGCCGTGCGAGGGCGTGAACTTGCTCGCGTTGTTCAAGAGGTTGCCGATGGCCTGCACCAACCGTGTTCCGTCACCATGTACATGGAGCGGTGCGGACGGTAGTGAGATGTTGAACACCTGTTGCGCGCTCTCCATCTGCGGCCTTATGCTCTCCGCGGCTTGATGGATCAACGGGGCAAGCTCCACGACCGCTTTGCGCAACACGATCTTTCCGTGGCTTATACGGCTCACATCCAACAGATCATCCACCAAGCGGATCAACTGTCGCATCTGCCGCTTCATCATCGCGTACACCGTGGCCTTTTCGGGGTCAGCGTCCTCGGCCAATAGCTCCAGCCCGTTGTTGATGGGAGCGAGCGGGTTGCGCAGTTCGTGGGCCAGCGTGGCCAGGAATTCATCCTTTCGCCGATCGGTTTCGATAAGGGACCTTTCCACACGCTTCTGCTCGGTGATGTCCACCTGAGTGCCCCAGGCGCGCAGGAACAGGCCGTCCTCTACGATGCCCACCAGGTTGTTGCTGAAGTAGAGGGTGTTCCCCTGCTTGTCCCGCTCCTCGCTTTCCCCGGCCTGCAACGCGTAGCCACCCGCCATAAAGGCACGGAGGTAAGCTTCGTTCTCCGGGTTGCGGGGCACGAGATCGCCGAACCGGGCACCCACCAACTCGCTGCCCTGCGTGAAGCCGTAGATGCCGGCCATGGCATCATTGCATTCCGCCATGTAGGCATGCGCGTACACCCAGTCCAATGCGGCGTTCTCCGGCAGGTCAATAGGCATGGGCTGTGCAAGTTCGCAGCGCCAGATGCCTTCAGAACTGTTCCGGATGAATGCTTGGTACCGCTGTTCGGAAGCGTGCACCGCCTGTTCGCTTTCCCGCCGCAGGCGTTCATGCTCCCGCACGGCCTGGGCCAGCCACCACAGCACCACGAGCAACAACACGATCTCGAACACGGTGCGCAACACCGCACCGAATCTGGGATCATAATAGCCGGCCATTTCCCCCAGCTCGCGAAGCATGCTGAACACGATCGGCAGCAGCACCAAGACCGGTAGTGCGCGCCGGACCATTGCACCGGTGGCGCTCATTTCCAACAGCGTGCGGATGGGATCCTCTTCGGGCAAGCCCGCCATGAGGCCCAAGCCCAGAAGCATGAAGCAGATGGACGTGTTGAGGGCGATGGTGGATATGGTCGGGAGGAGGTAGAAATGGTGCGCCTGGAACAAATAACCCAACACCGAAAGGGAGGAGATCCCGATGCAGAGGCCGGCCCCCACCACCGCCGGTGTGCGCCACGCTCTCCCGAAGGTGGAAAGGATGAGCGCCGCATTGATGATCATGAACATGATGCTTGCAGGCGGACCCATGCGGCTGGGCGCGTTGGCACCCCGCTGCCCCCAATCAGCGGTCACGAACAACTCATCGATGCCCAGATCCACCTCGAACAGGTGCTCGCACGCGGTGGCGGCACCGATACAGCCGGCCACCGCAGCACAAAGACGTGCGCCGCTGATGTGCGGCCCGTTCCGCTGCCACAAGGCAGCACCGGACAGCACCAGGCCCAGGCCCGTGTTGAAGAACATGGATACACCCACATTGGGCCAGTCGGTGAGCCATGGTATGCCCAGCAACCAGCCCGACATCGTACTGGCGCCCATGATCATGACGATCAACGCGGCCGCACGGGGTATCCATTGGGCCAGGTGGGATGGCGAGATCAATCGACAGGGCGTCTTTTGGTCTAGCGAATATAATCGCGCGCACCGCGCGAACGTGTACCGGAAATGGGTGTGCACACCCGGCTCGAACTGCTATACAAGGCCGTGGAATTGGGCGTGGTGGCCTGCCAGTGTGGTGGACACCGGGGTAGGGACGATCGGCAGCAGACAGGGGTACGACCGGAGTTGTGAAAACCCCGCCAGGGCCTGGGGCAACTACCTACCGTATTCGCGAGGCTCCGCGCTCTGGCGGAGCCGAAGCGATCGTTCATTCACGGTGTCACTTAAGGACCAAGGCCAAAGCCGCGCCTGCGGCCACTTAAAAAGCTTCGAGGCTCAAAAGCTTAAAGGCCCTCAGCCAGCGCAGCCACTCTGTCACCTGAGCTCGAGGCTCGAGGCCAACGCAGTGCCACCGGCAACTGAAAAAGCTTCGAGGCTCAAAAGCCAAAAGGCATAAAGCCAGCGCAGCCACTGTGACACCTGAGCCTGAAGTCTGAGGCCAACGCCGAGCCAGCGGAAACTGAAAAAGCTCGTGGCCCAAAGGCTCAAAGGCCTTCAGCCAGCGCAGCCACTGTGTCACCTGTGCTCGAGGCTCGAAGCCATCGCAATCTTCGAGGCTCAGAGGCTCAAAAGGCCCAAGCCAGCGCAGCCACGGGTCACCTATATGTGTCGTCCTGAAAAAGGATGACCAGTTGTGTCAACCTTGGGCAAGATAAGACACCTACTTTAACAGTGAATTTTTGTTTTGCCGCAGGCTGAGTTGTTCCGGGAGGCCATGGGCAGGAGCCTGTTGGCTTGCACTAAGGATTTGGCCTTCCGGATCAACTCATTCAGCTGTGATCTGATACCGAGTCGCGTTCTTTGAGAGGGCCTCATGGGTTGTAGCGTTGCTTACAGTGCTGTGATCTGATACCGAGTCGCGTTCTTTGAGAGGAACGACGCCGACAAGGCCCAACGTCAGCAGGCTGTGATCTGATACCGAGTCGCGTTCTTTGAGAGGCTCGCGCCAGTCGTCGAGCTTCTTCTGGATGCTGTGATCTGATACCGAGTCGCGTTCTTTGAGAGGTCTACTTCGCTTGCGCCCTTGGCGGGCTTGGCTGTGATCTGATACCGAGTCGCGTTCTTTGAGAGGATGCGTTGGTGGCTTGCCCCGTCAAGGCCGGCTGTGATCTGATACCGAGTCGCGTTCTTTGAGAGGCTGCGTGCGTTACGATGCTCACCTTGTTGTGCTGTGATCTGATACCGAGTCGCGTTCTTTGAGAGGCCTTGTGCCGTTTCAACACGCCGATCACAGCTGTGATCTGATACCGAGTCGCGTTCTTTGAGAGGGGAACCGAAGACCGGCACCACCCGAGTAGGGCTGTGATCTGATACCGAGTCGCGTTCTTTGAGAGGCTCGTCCATCAGAATGCCGCTGATGCGGAGCTGTGATCTGATACCGAGTCGCGTTCTTTGAGAGGGCACCAGCGGAACGCTACAGCTGGCCAGCGGCTGTGATCTGATACCGAGTCGCGTTCTTTGAGAGGATTGCCCGTACCCTGAGTACGACCGCGACAGCTGTGATCTGATACCGAGTCGCGTTCTTTGAGAGGACCACACACACCGTGAACACAGGCTACCTAGCTGTGATCTGATACCGAGTCGCGTTCTTTGAGAGGAGCACAGGAACGCACTTCTTGTGCTTCAGGCAGTTGTAATGGCACTCGGTGGGAAGAATATCGCTGTGGGACCCCTCGGGTCCCACAGCGGCTTCCCGAATTACCAGCCCTAGAAAAGCTCCAGCTGGCTCGGGGCAGGAGCGAGGGCTTCTCGTACCCGACCCAGTATGTTGATCATCCCGCTGTATTGCTTGTCGGTGATCTGGAGGATTGTCACTTGACCTTCCTTGGGAACGAACTTCTGCACGCGTTTGATGTGGACCAGCATGCTTTCGCGACTGGCACAATGCCGGGTGTACACGCTGAACTGGAGCATGTTGAACCCATCGGCCATGATGTGCTTGCGGAAGTGCGTGTAAATGTGGCGGTATTCCCGTGTGCTCGTAGGCAGATCGAAGAAAACGAAGAGCCACATGATCCGATACGCGTTCAGGCAATAGTGCGTGTTGCGCCCTTTGTGTGTGCCCATGGGTTCATCGGAGTACAGGATAGTTCAATTTGCGACCCTCCTTCTCGAAACAACCCACCAGGCTTTGCGCGGTGCGGTGCAGTGCTACCATCATGGGGCCTTTCTTTCCGTCCTGTTTTACGTCGGCCAGCACCGTGCCGATCAGTTGGGCTTTCGCACGTTTGTCCAACTCATCAATGCCAAGTTGTAGTAGTTCCACCACCTCAGCATCGATGTATGGTCGGTATGGCTCCATAAGGTCGTCCGCTAAGCAGAAAGCGTTGTATTTATTGCTATGGTGAATGCCCAATGTGGGCAACAATCCGGCGGCCACTATTGCCCGCGCAGTAGCGGCACGGAGTACCGAATACCCATAATTCAAAGCGGCATTTGGCCAGGCACCTTCGCGCTCGCGACGGAATTCGTGCAGGAACAATTGTCCCCAATAGGCTTTGGCCGCGCGCGCCTCGTGGTTCTCGCTATCACCACTTTTCACATCACTGGCCATTTGGCGCAGGGCTTGGCCGTCCTTGCCCAGCGTATCCAACATACCGGCCTGGTTCAGGATCTTGGCTTTTACGGTTTGCTGCCAGAGCTGTTTGGTCAAGGGCAGGCTGGCTTCGATCTGCTTCTTGAAGCGGTGGTGCTGAAGCACATTGCCACTAAGCGGAAGGAGCAGGCCAGCAGGGTGGTAATCAGCGCCACAGAACACGACGGCCACGTTGTGCGCCATCAGTTCCTGCATGGCGGCGTGGGTGTAGGTAAGCTGTGGGTGCTCCAGCATCAGCACCGCCGTGTCCTCAATGGGGCGGTTGATGATCTCGCCTGTGTCTTTGTTGGTGATGACCAACTGGCTCAGCCTTACCGAGAGGTGGTAAGGCTGGCTGAAATGGAGGATGCGTCCGACCATAGTTTGCACTTCTACGGAGAAGCGCTTGCCAAGGATCGGGCCAAGTGAGGTGGCTGCCTTCTACGCCATTAGGAAGGCCTTGCTGGGTAAGGGTTCCAGTTCAATGTCGATTCCATCAATAAGCATCTTTAGCGCATTGATGTTCATACGCAACCATCCCAAGGGAGCGTCGAGCCGCCACACTTCTATGAATTCGATCTCCGTGTCGCTACGGGAATCGAGAACGTTCAAGAGATTGATGCGGCCATCACCCTCAAAGTAGCGGATGACAAACGTCCGCTTGTTCATTTCGACCGGATCGTCCCAATGGATCTCATCAGATGACTCATTATATAGCACGACCAATTGCCCAGAGGTAAGAACGAGGCGCTTTCCATTGCGCTCCATCAACTTGAATGCAGTGCGTTTCGGATCAGGATGGAGTAGCGGGATCGCACCGGCCATGGAGGATCTGCCACGTTTCCCGTGCATGGCCTGTACCACCTCGAACAAGCTGAAATTGTAGTGGGTTCGCTTGCCCTTGTCGGTTTCATAAAGCGCCATAACGGGGGCCTCTTCATTGGCTACCCATAGATGGTGTTTGTGCGGTGCATCTGGCCGCTGATCCCTGTGCTCCTTTATTGCCACAGGGTTCTTTACCCTGTCGAACACGCGGGCATGTTTCACGATACGAACGACCGGCTCACCATTGAATTTCCCCTTCCACTTCAGCCCACGGTCACTCTCAATAGCCACAGGATCTGCTTCAAGCAACGCTTCTCGCAATTTGGGGTCCACCACCTTGGCCATGTCCGCCTTGCTCATGCCCACTATCGGTTTCCGCAGCACCACATGTTCCTCGAATTCCTCAGTGCCAGGTTTATTCAGCTTGATCTTGCCATAGTACGTGTCCTTGTGCAGGGATCCGCGCACGCTGTCGCCTTGCGCCTTCACCTCCACCACACGCCCATCTTTCAGTTTCACCTTTCGATCATATACGCTCGTGCGCCCAATGCTCGGCTTGCGCACATGGTACACTAGAGCCGAATCGCGCAGGTTGCGCATGTCCGTTCCAAAGGTCTTCCATGGGTGTTCGAAGCTCGCGGTCACATCCTTTTCGTCATGCTCTTCATAGTGGTGCGCTAGTGCATTGAACTCGGCCTTGTCCACGGCGGCGCAAACAGCAGCATCCACAGCGTGGTGCGTGTGCTTGCTCCGGTCTTTCGCATGCACGAAGCTCTCACCCATCCATTCTTTTCGGAAAGCGCTAAGTGCTTCTGGCTTCAGGCAGTCTACCCGGTTGAAGTAACTGTTCATGTACGCCCTTGCCAGCTTGGTGATCTGCCCGGTGGCTACCAATTGGCGGTTCATGAATCCCGGTTTGATCTCTTCGGCAGTCAAGTGTTCGTACTTGGTGCGCCAATAGTCGCGGAAGAATTGGTTGAACCAACGGTCCTGAATCGCCTTATCCTTTGCCTCTTTCGTAGCCGCGCTCTTGCTGCTCATCTTGCAGGCATAGACGGTACGGTCGTACTTGTCATAGAGCTTCTTGATCACTTCGGCTGTTTCCTTGATGCCGGGCAACATCTTGCCTTGCACCATGACTTCTTTATCGTAGTTCGGCAGCCTGGCGGGCATGTGTTCTTTCTTGATCGTCCGGTTGTAGGTCGTGTCGCACAGCATTTTATTGGCCATGCTGTTATCCACGGTCTTGCTGCGCGGCCAGGTGTGCTCGATCTCCACACTGCCATTGAACAGGTCCGCAACTCCGAACTCCTTACCGGTGTATATGCACATCACTCTTCCGAAGATCTCCCGTGTCTCCTCAAGCAGCCACATACGTTCGATGTCCTCGTCGCTGGGGTTGGTGTGTTTGCCTACGGTGGCGAAGTACTCCTTCACTGCAGTTTCTGCGCTCACGTTCTTCTTGCGCATCACCGTTTGGTAGCGTTCCCATGCCTTGCGCTTGTTCGCGCTGTCGAGGTCGCGCGCCATTTCGATGTTCACCTGTGTTTTCCGGTCGATCAATCCGGCCTTGATCATCTTGTTGATCAACATACGCAGGCTGTGCAGCGAGCGGTACACCATCGGGTTCTTAAGGCCGGGCGTCTTCGGGTCGCCGAGCTTGTCGCCGTGGTCCTTGTAGATGTTGATGGCGCTATGGTGGTAAAGCTTGTCCACATCTTTGGGCAGCAGACCGAAGTTGTCCATCAACCATTGTTTCACGCGATCGTCACGCCTAAGCAGCGGTTCGAACTGTACCTTCTGATGGTTCTCGATATGATGGAGGAATAAGGCCTTTACCTTTTCCCTTAAGGCGCTAATCACAACAGTGCTCTTGCTTCGCTTCTGTTCCAGGGAAAGCGTTTCGTCGATCCCTTTTCGTAGTTGTTCATCCCATGCACTGTTCCAGAATCCCTTGCGCCCACCTTCTTCGCCAAGCGAATCGCGATAGTGGCGGATGAGCCCATTGAACAGGAGCATTTCGACATTGTAGTCGCGGTGGTCCGCAATGCGCTCACGAATACCATTGCGTATGGCTTCGCGATCCGATGCGCTCATGGCTGCCCAGCGATCATCCACCTTGGGAAGGAGGTGGCCACTTGGTCCTTTGACCATCTCCGTGACGAACTTTCCATCCTTTCCATCCACCTTATGTACCACCTTGAAAATGGAAGGTAGGTTTGCCAGCATCACCGCATCGTGGTAGCCCATTGGGAGCTGCCCATCGATTCCATACATGAGCGGAATGATTCGACCCAGCGCACGGGTGCTGAGGTTATGATAGCCTTGCTTAGTATCGAACTTCTCCAGCAGCTTCAACTGCTCTTCATCGAAGTTCCATTGGGTAATAGCGTATTCCTTCAAGTCCCGCTTGCCACCAGTATCCTGCCCCTTGGCTTTGCGTTCGCTCAGGTCTGCCCAATCAAAAGCGTTATAGATCACGCTGTATCGGTCCACCCACAGCTTGCGCTCATGGGCCTTGTCGTCTTCCATGGCACCAAAGGCATCCACGAGGGTCATTACATCCACCTTCCACAAATCGGCGAGGTGAGCAATAGTTCGCGCACCGGGTAGCTTGTCTTTCTTCCTGTAGTTGAAGCTCCCTTCGCTGTCCCTCATCTTTAAGGCCTTCAGCACATCCTCGAAATCGAAGGAGGGTTTGCTGCGGCGAAAGAACTGGGGGAGGATCCTTTGCCGTTCTTCCGCATTCAACGGGCGATCATCCAAACGGATGTTGTTCACGGTCTGCAACACGCCGAACAGCTCCGCTTCAATGCTGCTGATGGGCGCGCGCCGCTTGCCCGGCTCCAGTGTGCAACGACCTACATCGCTCTTCTTGCCTTTGAGCGGGCGCTGGAAAAAGAGGTCGCCGGTCTTGCCATCGCCGAGTTCTGCTCTCAGTGCGTCGGTGAGAATAGGGTGGTGGTTCTTCTGTACATCCCATAGCTGGTTGAACTCATCCACCAGATCGCTGCGCTTGAAGTAACGCTTGCGAATGGCAGTGTGCGTCTTGCTTAGTTCGTGTCCAGCCTTGCCAAGTGTGCCATGATCGTTGATGAGCTTGAGCGTAGCGTTGTAGCCCGCTATGCCCTTTTCCTCAAGTCCTTCATGGAACGACTCCTGTTCACCATCGCCGCCTTTGCGGTTGCTCTGGAAACCACGCCGTTGGGATAGATGGTAGAGTATGCGGCCCAACTCCATCGGTGTCAACTTCTCTTCAAGCCCTTTCGCGCGCAACTCGTATGGGTTCAACTTGAACCACGTGATAAAGCCATCCTCCAAGGGATAGCGGTCTTTCACTTTCCAATTCTTCAAACCTTCCTCGCTCAGCGGGCACATGCCGTTCTTGATCAGGTGCAACAGCAAGCGTTGCTTGCGCATTCTCCGACGCATGTATAGCCTGCGCGTGGCGCGGCTGCGCGTGCGTTGTGCAGTGGCAGGTGTCTCACTGCCCTTCACGCGCGCAACGCCTTCGGGGAAGATGACCGAACCCGCAGCCGCGAGCTTCTTCACGCCATCCTCCTGCTCAATGATCGCCCAACCAATGCTGTTGGTGCCGAGGTCCAGACCCAATGTCTTTTTCATGTTGCGAGAATTTCCGTCGTTGTTGCGTTGGTAATGTAGAAACTCCTTTACTTCGTGGTATCAGATCACAGTAAGGCTATAAGCCGAAGTGAAAACTTGGCCCCTGCTTCGGTGGGGGCCTTTTCATTTCCTGTGGCATCGTCTCCGCCACGGGATCTTGCACCCTGGAACCATCATTTTCGCCAGTATTCAGCTCGCCCCGCAATGCAAGCGAAGCGCGAACTGGCGACCACAAAGGCACTCTGCCTCCGTTCACCGGCAAACAAACCACCCACACGCCCTGTCGCGAAGTACGGCTTGAGATGGACCTGGAACCGGCAGCCTCCAAGCACTGAATGCACCGAAAGTCTTTCCCCGAAGTGCGGCCGAAAGCGCGCATGCAGCCAGCACCCCCCCCACCACAGAGAAGTTCAACACCAACGGTTTCGCCGAATTCAGGTGAAGGTGTTCGCCTAGTGCCAGCCGTTACAGACTGCCAGCAGGCGCTGCCCGGCCAAAAGCCCCATGCCACCTCCGCTGCGCGGAACAAGAGCCATTAAGTGGCCGCAGGCCAGCCAGCCCAAAGGCCTTGGGGCCGAATTCAGCAGGGTTAGAACTGGAAGCTATCGGCAAGCGCTGCCCGACCAAAAGGCCAAGGGACCTTCCGCTTCGCGGCCTTCAGCTCAGAAGTGCCGCAGGCAAAGGCCACTGGCCAAGAGCCTCCAGGCATAAAGCGTTAAGTGCCGACCGCCTACGCCTCACCTTTTCTACGCTACGGCGAGCGAGGCACGGCTTCGGCGGATAATACAGGCAACACCGTGGCACCGCCAGCTTTTTTGGCCTTCAGGCTTAGCGGCTCAGAAGTGCGCGTGGGGCCGAGGCCACACATGCATACAGGGTGCTGGGTCCACGTGCACTGGGAACGATCGCTATACATGGGCACCCATGCGGCTGGGATGTGGCAACACGCTGCAAGCGTGGTCGCACACGGTTCACATGTGGCCGCACGCACAACGCATGTGCAGGCACACTTCCCGAAAGCATCCGCACCTTTCACCAATGTGCTCGCACGTACCGCGCATGTGGGCGAACACGCACAGAACGTTTCGGCACCTTCCTCAAACGTGCTCGCACACCGCTGAACAGCTGTGCCACATGTCGCTCCTGCGGGGGAACATTCGCCGAAGGTGGTCGTACCTACCTGAAAAGCGGTTCAACATCTTGCTGATGTGGGGGAGCGTTCGCCGAACGTGGTCGCACCTGCCTGAAATGCGGTTCCACCTGTTGCTCATGCGGGGGAACATTCGCCGAAGGTGGTGGCACAATTCCATGCGGTGTAAGGACCGGGAACGATAGCATAAGCCCTTGCTGTAAGCCAGCTATACCCGGCCTTTCGGTGGTTGTGTACCAACGATCAGGCGCCGCCCAGGAAGGGCCGTCTAGGGAGAATTCCCGATATCCTGGAGCAGCGGGCGTGGGTACAAAGGCCACAAACCAGGCGGTAACCCCGCCATAAAACAACAGCCAAATGGCAACAGTGAAAATAGGCGCAGACCGCCTCTCGGCCACGGAGCTTGTGGCAAAAGCCCAGGGTATCCACGATAAAGTGGTGGGCAATGCAGCGTTCCCCGACCCCACTCCCAAGGCGGCGGACTTCCAAGTGCTCATCGACAAGTTGGCGGCGGCCAACGCAGCGGTGAACGTGAACGGCGGCAAGGCCGAACACCTGGCGAAGCGCACGGCGAAAGTGGCCATGCTTGCGGCGCTGAAAGGCTGGGCCGGGTATGTGCAGGCGGCTTCGGGCAGCGATGAGGAGGTGATCCTCAGCAGCGGTTTCGACGTGGTGCAGCGCGGTGGCCCCATCGGCGAGCTGAACCCGCCGAAGAACCTGCAGTCCAAGTTCACCAGCATGCTGGGGCGTGCCACCTTCAAGTGGGACCGCGAGGCAGGCGCCGACATGCACCACGTGTACATGAGCGCCACCAGTGCCCCCTTCAACTGGGAGCTCATCGGGGTCACCACCAAGAGCCGCTTCAATGCGGACAACCTGGAGCCCGCCCGCATGTACTGGTTCGCCGTATCGGCCATTGGCGCCGCTGGCGAAACCAGCAAGAGCGAGCCGCTGATGGCCCGCGCCGCGTAAGTCCAGCATCCATACTACGTCCTGCTCACCGCCCTCCGTGCCGCCGCATGGGGGGCGGTGGCGTTTTGGGGGGCGCTGTTGATGTGGCCACCCATGGTAAGACCGGATAGATCCGATCTGCTCCTGTTCGCGGATCGCGAACGCAACGCCGGTATCGCTTGAAGTACCGGTTGACCCGCGTGGCCACACCGGAGGTTGCCCATGAATAGGAAGCCCAGCGCCCCCACCACTGCCAAGAAGTTCAACACCTACCGCTCCGCCTCCGGCGGACAGGCCTGCCATCGGCAGGCAGGCCTGCCTACCTCTTGTAGGTTCGCGGACCACAAGGAGATGCTGATAGGCCAGTTAGCGGGTGTCGACGGTGAGTTTGTCCGTGCACGTTTAACGGTCCACCCGGAGGCAGGGAGTCGTGCGATCACAACCTCTTCTTTTCGCTCACATCACCATTGATCCAAAGCATCTTCAAGCTGAAGTAGGTACCTGAGGCATCCGGCTCGAACCGCACCTGCACGTTCTCGTCCAGAATGAACATGTCCGGTCCCATGGGTTTGAGTTCGGTGATGTAGCCGCCCCGTTCGGCGTTCCTGCACTGCAAGTGCCCGTTCTGCACGTAGAAGTCCAGTCCACCTTCGTACACGCCGGCGAAGGCGTGCAGCGCGGCAGGAAGGGGCGGTGGCTCCAATTCCGCGCGGCAGGCGTTCAAGTGCCACTGTAGCCTGTTCCGGTCTTGTTCCTCCGTCGCTTGTTCAAGCAACCGGGTGAAGATGCTGCATCGTGCTTGGGCCAGGGCCTCTTCTGAGGCAATGGGGACATCAGGCCGAACGCCGATGCCTTCCCAGTCCACATTTTCCGGATGGCGCGCCACGGGAATGATGGCCACGAAGCCCTGCCCGATGTTGAACGCACCCCTGGGGTGCGCACCACCACCGGTGGTATCGCCGACAATGATGGCCCGCTGCGCATGCTGCAGGCCCATGATGAAGTCCTCGGCCGCGGAGAACGTATAGTTACTGGAGAGGATGTAGACCGGCATATTCAGCTTGAAGTCCGTGCGCTTCGGATCCGTGTATCGCACTAGGGTGTCACGACCACCTTGGATGATGTCGTTCATGTGCGTCCGTTCGGCAAAGAAGTAGTCCTGCATATGGAGCACCATGTCCGGTGATCCCCCGCCGTTGTAGCGGAGGTCGATGATGAGGGCGTCCGTGTTGCCGGTGAATAGGAAAGCGGCCGCTACTGTAGGAGCGGCTTCTGCGACCTGTCCGGCGAATCCATCCCAGCGGATGTAGCCGATATTGCCCGGCAGCACCTCGGTCTTGACGAACGCGAAATTCCGTTGCCGGGCGGCCTGGATGTCCTGTTCACGGTCCTGGTGTATCTCCGTGTCCGTTCTCCGCAGATCCAGTTGCGCAACAAGACCCGGGTCGTAGGCCACGTTCAAGTGACCATCCGGGTGTACGTGCTGAAGATCATCGGCGAGCATACGGGCGAGTTCGCGCCTGTTCTGGGCTGTTGCATACTTCTTCTTGCGTTGTTGCATCCGCAGGTCGTCGGCCATGTGCCCGGCGTGGTCGGGAAAGATGTAGATACGCTGCAAGGCGGCACTGAGACTGTCGATCAGCAGCCCCACTTGCTGGGTGTTCAGCTTTTCTCCTGGGTCTTCGCCCATGCCGGACAGGTCGATCTGGGCATGGCAGGGAAGGAACGCGAACACGATCCCAGCGAGTGCCATCCAGCGATAGGGTCGGTACTGCACATCATTGAGTTCGCCTTCCATGGCGTCAAGGTAACGATGCCGATCGCAGGCACGTCCGTAAGAGAAGGGCTGGATCATTTCAGAACCAATGCTGGTTCCATCAACTCGAACGCGCATCCATCGCTCGTGCCTGACAATTGCCGGTTGAGGCAATGGCCACTTTGGCTGGGCGCGTTCCCGCATGTACAGGAGTGCGGCCCGCGGGTTGTTTTCGCGGTGTGAATATCGGCGTGGATCGTTCACAGCCTCACATAGCGATGCGCGAGTTGTTTGAGCGCGGCATGGGTGAAGGGCTTGGGCAGAAAGGCATCGGCGTGGCTGTTCCGTGCTTCCTTTTCCAGTTGGTCCGCGGCATGGCCGGAGATAAGCACGATGGCCGGCCCTGTGCGGTTCATGTTCTCCTTAATGGCCTTGCAAATACTCGCGCCGTTGCGCGGCGGCATGTCCACATCCATGAAGATGAGGGCCGGATCGATGGCCCCCAGTTCGATCCAATTGGGCGGGGTTGATCGCGCGTTGACCTTGAATCCGTCACGCTCCAGCATTGCTTTCATCATGAAAAGCAGCTCAGCATCATCGTCAACGACCATGATCGTGGGTGCTTTTTTCGCGGCCATGCCTCCTCCACTACAGATCGGGTGCCAGTCGCTACCTTCCCACGGGGTGTTATGAACCGTTCGTAGTTCCTAATGTCCGCTGCTGCGGTCCGCCAATGGATCGCGCATGTGTTCTTCGCCTCACCAGGCGGCCCAGGACCCAACGACCGAGGCACCGGAATGGGTGCAGGCCCCGTACCAGGAAGAGAGTTCCATTGTGCCCACGACGTTCGAGACCTCTCAACCGCTATCGCTTATCGCTTGCGTTCTTCGCTGGGTCCCGCTGCCCCATGGCTTCGTGTATCACCCAACCCCAGGACCGGACCTTCGTCTTCTTCACAGCCCACCTACCGGACATGCATATCCCCCAACGCTCCCTGGCCAGCCTTTTCATCTTCGTTCTCCTGCTGCCCTGCACCGCGCAGCCCACGCTCACCTCCGGCCAGATGGCCCGGCAGGTAGGTGATGTGTTCAACTTCCTGGCGTGCGGCCCGGCGGGTTTCCCGGCTACCGGCGCGGGGCTCACGTGGTACTACACCAACCTGAGCGGCGCGGAGGGCGGCAGCGTACACATCGTGGACCCGGCGGGCACGGTGGGCGCTCCCTACTTCCCCACGGCCACGGCGGCGGACCAGCCACTAGGCTTTACCGATGCCATGTACTACAGCTCAACCCCGACGGAAGAGACCCGGCTGGGTTATTATTTCTCGGCGTTCGCCTCCTCCATTTGCGCCGACCCACAGACGGAGATCGTGTACCCCTTCACCTACGGCAGCACCTTCACGGACAGCATGGTGTGCGCGGAAAGCGGCGTCTACTTCCGCACGCGTTACGGCGAGAACACGGTGACCTGCGTGGGCTATGGAACGGTGGTGTTGCCCTACGGCACGTTCGCGGATTGCCTGTTGCTGCACCGGCACTGGACCTTCTTCGATGACTATGACCAGCTGCCGCCCGGGTACGTGGAGGGCGACGCGTACAGCTTCGTGAAACCGGGCATCCCGGTACCCCTCTACAGCGTGAGCTACAGCACCTATACCCAGGGCGACAGTACCATCGTGAACCAAGGAAGTTCCCTGCTCGATGCCTTGTCCACCGGCGTACTTGCCTTGCGGGAGGAGGCTCGTGGCAGCACGCTCTCACCCAACCCCGCGCACGATGCGGTGGTGTTACACCGCACGAGCACCGGCCCGGCGGACGTGAGCCTGCTATCGGCGGACGGCCGGCTCCTGGCCAGTGCGCGACTTTCCACCGGCGCGGCCACGCACCGGTTCGCACTTGCGGGGCTCCCGGCGGGCATCTACCTGGTGCGTGTGATCGCCAAGGGCGGCAGCACGACGCTGCGCGTGGTGAAGGAGTGACGCGTACGCTTCGGCTTCCGCGGGCCGCGCCCGCTGTTCTTTACCCTGCGCCGCTTTCACGGGTTCGCGGACCACAAGGAGTAGGTGATCGACCTGTTGAGAAGGGTGGTGCCGGTGTGTGTATGGGACGTAGAAGGTGGCAGACGCAATGGCCAATACGGATCACCAACGCTTTGGAGAACGCTCACAACCTGGAAGCATCGGTCGTCGGCAATTCCTTGGCGAACTCCTCACAACAGAGCCTGTTGCGGTCCACCATCACCGTGCCATTGGGGAGCGCCCTTACGCACAGCATCGCCGCAACCTCCGGGTGTTGGTTACAGCGCAGTGCCCCGTACGCGATGCGTAGTTGTTCTGCCTTGTTCAAGCCGGCCATGTTCACCAAGACCCTGTTGCAGCAAACGATCAGAGATGTGGTCCGGGCCTTCCCACGACCTGAGAATGGCGCGCGCGTTCACTGTCGTAATATTGCGGTCCGCGTAATGCTCCACGTGGGGAGGTCTGTTCTATAAATAAGAGTTCGATGAACGCACCAGCAGCCACGCCCGTACTGGGCACCCTCGCCCGATTGCTGCGCAGTGAAAGCACACCCCTGCTGGCGGAGTGGCGGCAGCAGGTCAGAAAGCTCCCATCGGCCAAGCATCTCGATGTGCCGACCTTGAACGACCATATTCCAGAACTCCTGGAAGAATTGGCTGAAGCGTTCGAGGGAATGTCCGATAAGCGGATAGAGGTGGCGCTCGGAAAGGGTACACCCCGTGATCATGGCATCCAGCGAGTGGCGGACGGGTTCGACCTGGGCGAGGTGGTGGCCGAGTACAGTATACTACGTGGATGTGTGCATGACCTGGCCGATGCGAACGGGTTGACCCTGCAAGGCCAGGCCTTCCACGTCTTGAACAAAGTGTTCGATACGGCGATAGGTCTGGCCGTAGAGACGCATGCCGCACAACGCGCGAAGGAGGTTCAACAACGACGTGAGGAATACCTGGCCTTCCTTGCGCACGATCTGCGCACGCCCCTGAACGCCATATCCCTGGCCGCAAGCGTTCTTGATGGGGCCGGTCCATCCCTTACGAACGATGGTACCGTTCCACGCATCATGCAATTGGTGAAACGCAATGCCAGCCAGTTGGGAGCCTTGGTGAACAAGGTGCTCGAAGAGACCAACGAACTGAGCACGGATGAGGGTGTGAAGCTGGTACGCCGCAAGTTCGACCTGTGGGCGTTGGTGGGGTCAGTGATCCACGACATCAGACCGATCGCCACGGAGGAAGGCACCCGGCTCGTGAATGAGGTCCCGTATGAGATGGTCCTGCACGCGGATGCGAATTTGATGCGCCGCGTTTTCCAGAACTTGATCTCCAACGCCATCCGCTATACTCCTTCAGGCGAAGTGCGTATCGGGGCGGCAGTGAAGGACGGGGACGCGGTGGAGTGCTGGGTGCAGGACAATGGGTCCGGGATCCCCGCCCATTTGGTCGACATGGTTTTCAACAAGGGCGTGGCAGAAGCGGACCGGGCGGACGGTTCTGGACTGGGTCTCGCCATCGTCAAGACGTTTGTGGAGGTGCATGGGGGAACCGTGCACGTTGCGAACGCTGAAGGCAACGGGTGTGTATTCCGCTTCGTACTGCCGAGCTAGAACCGACTGCTGGATGAGCCCCCGCACCCTCGCTGAGCTGTGAACACCTACCGCTCTACCTCCGGCAGTCTTGTCCTGACCGAGATTTACACAACCAGACCAAAAGGCCAAAGGACCTTCCGCTTCGCGGCCTTAAGCTCAGGAGTGCCGCAGGCAAATCCTTGGTCTAGTAGGCCTTACGCCTGTTAATCTATCCGAGCCTCAGATCCGAGGAGACCGCAGGTGCCAATAAGTCTTCTAGGCCTTACGCCTGTTGCGCGAATGGTTCACCCGCAGTCCCGCTCAGTCCTCTTAGGAAATGTCAGGACAAGTGTAGAGTTGCGCGTGCGAGGAAGCAGGGTTCGTTGGTCAGTGGAGTCTATTGGCTTCAACCATCGAGCTTCAAGAACGTGGATCACGGGGACCAGGTTCGTCATTGAACGAAGGGCGCCGTTGACCCGCGGCCCTTTGGAATTCGGGCGTGTCTTGGACCATTGGCAAGTGGGTATGCCGTGCGGTTCCGCAACCCAGGCAATACCAGCAAGCAACCACCGTTGCTGCCAGGTACCCATACGTACCAGGCATGTTATCCAGAAGCAAGCTGCCCCTGTTGATCTTCTCCGTTGTTTGTCTGGAACTTGCCATAAACCTATGGGCGGTCGGAATGACCCGCCACGAATTCGTCTTTGATAAGTGTGCGCGCAATTCAGGCAGGGTCTCAGCGATCATCAACCTTGGCCTGCTGCTCATGATCGGGTATCATGGGTTCGGGAGGATCCTGGGCGACGAAGTGAAGAAGGACGCCTTTCGCGTGTTGATCACGCTTTTCACCGTCAATCACGTTATCCACTTGTCCTTCGTTCTCCTGAATTTCGATCACCATGAATTGACCCTGAGCTGGGTTGAGCATATGCATGGTGTGCTGACCTTCGCCTGCCTGCTTGCGGTGCCGGTCGTGTTGTGGTCTGTCAAGAGGCCAAGGCCATGGTGGAACGTTCTTCTGCTGATCCACCTTTTCAACGTGAGTTATTTCATCATGAAAACGTTCTACTCAAAGATCAAACCGGACCATCCGGCTTATCACAACCAAATGGGCATCGTTATCACCAGCGCTGCACTTGTATATGTGCTTTTCCGGACCGTGCGCGCGTATGCGCCGATAAGGAACGTGGCCTGAGCAATAGGAGCCACTGGCCGCCGGACTTGCACAAGCGGCCATGAATGCGCTGATCCGGCTCACCCCGTGGTGTGATGAGTGGTCCTGTTGCGATGCCAGCGGAGGCGTACGGCCATCAGGCGGAGGCGATAGCTGCCGAGGCCGATTTTGGGATGTGCTACCAACACAGGATGGCGGCTTCATCATGAGCGGTTTCGCTAACGGGCCATTCAATGGGCCTTACCCACCAGGCTATTCCCAAGATGCCTGGGTGGTGAAAGTGGACAGTATGGGTTGCGTGGTGCCGGGGTGCGATGGAGTAGGTGTAACGGAGATCATCACCAATTTGAACGATGCGCTCACAGTGTATCCGAATCCTGCGCATGGGCAGGTGCAGGTGGGCATTCAACTACCTCAACACTTGCTGGGCACCGACTTGCACCTGAGCATTGTGGCGGCGGACGGTCGCTTGGTGCGACGAGAGGAATGGCCGAAGAGCAAGACCACAGGCACATTGGACATCCACGCCCTGTCTCCCGGCCCGTATACGTTGCATGTCACCGATGGCAGCAGGTGGATCACGGGAACGAAACTCATGATCGAATGAACCACATTTCTCCCCTCCCAGCGGCGTGGCGAGGCTTTGCGAGCCATATCGCCGCGTAACTCAGGGAGGGGTTGGGGGAGGGTTCGATACTTCTTTGTGGAAGACCATAGGAGCCATGGGCACTTTTCATGACAAGCCTGAATTGCGCGACGTGCGCCGGGCCTTGCGCCGCGACGGTACCCCAAGTGAAGCGCTCTTGTGGCTCCGTCTTAAGAACAGACAGGTGCATGGCCGCCGGTTCAGACGGCAGCACGGCATCGGCCCATTCGTGGTCGACTTCTATTGCCCTTTGGAGCGGTTGGCCATTGAGCTTGATGGGAGTGTGCACAACAACGCCATAGCCTCAGCGAATGACCAAGCTCGCCAGGCGTGGCTGTATGCGCAAGGCATCCGGGTGATACGGTTCGATAACCAGGCCATCCTTGACGACATGGAAGGAGTGGTCGATGCGATCGCCAATGCATTCAGGAAATGAAGATGGAGAAGATGAACCCTCCCCCGGCCCCTCCCTGTGTATTGCGAGCCGCTGTGGCGGCATCGCGGGAGGGGAGAATTGCACGAAACTCACGGCAGAATGAACCACATTTCTCCCCCGGCCCCTCCCTGTGTTTTGCGAGCCGCTGTGGCGGCATCGCGGGAGGGGAGAACTGCACCAAACTCATGACCGAATGAACCCACATTTCTCCCCTCCCAGCGGCGTGGCGAGGCTTTGCGAGCCATATCGCCGCGTACCACAGGGAGGGGCTGGGGGAGGGTTCGATATTTCTGTGGATCAAGCGTCCTTCATTCACACAAGTTGACCACACCAAGAGCGCAAAGAAATGGCCGGAGGCCCGGTGCATCACCGCACGCGGGAAACACCCGGATCTGTCTGGCGCTAGGCAGGCACGGGCGTGATGGAGGCGTGATGAGTGGTCAAGCCGGAACACCAGCGGTCAACCGTCTTCGAGCGACGGCAATAGCTTTGCCCGCATCAATTGATCATCCCACCGCCCATGGAACGCACATCGCACGAACTGGACCACCGCATTGTAGGCGACGACATGCAATGCGTGGAGATCACGCTGGACCCGCAGGAGACCGTGCTGGCCGAGGCCGGTGCGTTCATGATGATGGACGAAGGCATTGAGATGAAGACCATCTTCGGCGATGGCAACGGGCAGGAGCAGGGTTTCCTGAGCAAGCTGATGGGCGCGGGCAAGCGGGTGCTCACGGGGGAGAGCCTGTTCATGACCACCTACACCAACGTCACCAGCGAGCGACGCACGGTATGGTTCGCCGCGGCCTATCCGGGCAAGATCATTCCGCTGGACCTGCGCGACTACGGTCAGCGCCTGATCTGCCAGAAGGACTCGTTCCTGTGCGCGGCCAAGGGCGTGAGCATCGGTATCGCGTTCCAGAAGAAGCTGGGTGCGGGCCTCTTCGGTGGCGAAGGCTTCATCATGCAGAAGTTGGAAGGCGACGGCCAGGTATACGTGCATGCGGGGGGCACCACGGTACAGAAGGACCTGAAGCCGGGCGAGGTGCTGCGCGTGGATACCGGCTGCCTGGTGGCCATGACCAGCACGGTGGATTACGACATCCAGTTCGTGGGCGGCATCAAGAACACGCTGTTCGGTGGCGAAGGCCTCTTCTTCGTAACGCTACGCGGCCCGGGCCATGTGTGGTTGCAGTCGCTGCCCTTCAGCCGACTGGCGAACAACATCGTAGCTGCTGCCCCGCGCTCCGGAGGTGGCCGTCGCGAGGAAGGTTCGTTGCTCGGTGGCCTCGGCGGCTTGCTCGACGGCGACAATTGATTTCCGAAATCAGGAATCAGGGATCAGGAATCCTAAATCAGGAATCAGGAATCAGGAATTCGCAATCAGGAATTCGCTGACTTCTCCCCACCATCCAGTGCCAGGAGGAAGCTCTGCACGACCCACTGCACCACGCTGAAGGCGAGCGCCCACCAGAAGCTGGCCACGATGAACCCGGGGACCAAGCGGGCGGCGAGCATCACCATGCCGGCGTTGATCACCAGGATGAAGAGGCCCAGCGTTACGAGCGTGACCGGCAGTGTGAGCAGGATGATGAGCGGGCGGACAAATGTGTTCAGCAACCCGAGCACAATGGCCACGATCAAGCCGGTCTGCCATGTGTCCGCGCTTACGCCACGGAGCAACTGATCGGCCACCAGCACGGCAATGGTCGAGAGGATGAGGCGGATGATGATCTTCATGCGCACAAAGGAACGACGGCGCTCCCAATGACGGACCTGCGGCCTGCCTCCTGCCTATTGCCTCCCGACTTCGCCGGGACCTTCGGCCTGCCTACTGCCTACTGCGCCTGCCCCTGCCAACTGCCAACTGCCCCTGCGCCTGATCCACCTACTGCTTCACCATCTTCCTCGCCAGGGCCTTGCCGTTCTGGGTGATCACCAGGAAGTAGGTACCGCTTGCGCGTTCGCTCATGTCGAGCACACGCTCGTAGTTGCCCTTGAAGCCGGTGATCGTTTCGTGGTAGATGCGGTCGCCGTTGGTATCGTGCACATCCACGTCCAGATCGCCGCGTTCGGGTACATGAAAGGCGATGTTGAACGAGCCACCGCTGGGGTTGGGGTAGAGGCGGATGCCGGAAAGGTCCAGGGCCTTGTTGAGGGCGGTAACGCCTTTGTTCTTCAGCAATTCGGTCTCTTCCTTGTTCAGTTGTACGTCCTCGATGGTCACGCGCATTTCCCGTGTTACCTCACCGCGCAGATCGTCGCGCAGGCGGTTCATCTCCTCGCGCAGCTCGTCCAGTTCGCGGCGTTGCTGTGCGCGGTCACGGGCCTGTTCGGCCATTTCGCGCTCCCGTTCGGCCAGGTCGCGTTGGTATTCCTCCTTGTCCCGCTCATATTCCATGCGATCCTCAGGGCTCATGTCCTTGGTGTCCAACTCGGGCATGGGCGGCATCGGCGGCATCGGTGGCATCGGCGGCATGGGTGGCATCAACGGCATATCGGGCATGTCCGGCATGGGGGGCATGTTCGGCAGCAGACCGTTCCGCATGCGCGCACCGCCTGGCTGCCTGCCGAGTTTTCCGTTCAGTGTGGTCTCCTTTCCGTTCCGCTGGATCGTCACTTCCACTTCATCACCCGGATCCTGAGCGCGAACTTCGTCGGAAAGTGTTCCGAAGTCGGCGATCGGTGTGCCGTTCAATCGGCGGATCACATCACCTTCGGCAAGGCCCATCTTCTGTGCGGCGCTGTTCTCCACCACGTTGGTGATGCGAACACCCTGGCCATCCTCCAGATCCTCGCCATCCACGCCGAGGAAAGCGCGATCGGCATTGGCTTGGGCGAAGGCATCGGCCCAGGCCTCCATGGCCCGCTCGTATTCTGCACCCACCGCATGCCAGTCCATTTCATCGGGGCCGTTTTCCTCGTCCTCCCGTTCGCCGAGGGTCACGTCCACGGTGCGTTTGTCCTTGCCGCGGTAGTAGGTGATCTTCACCTGATCGCCGGGGGCGCGCGTATTGATGGCGTCCACCAGCGCATCGCCGCTGGTGATCGGGGTGCCATCGAAGTCCACGATCACATCACCCGGTTGGAATCCTGCTTTCTCTGCCGGTGTGCCCTCATCAACCCCCGTGACCGCGGCACCCTCCTTCACAGGCGGCTCTTTCTTGCGGGCCTGTTTGTCCGTGCTAGCGTTCCACGTGCCGTAGAACACACCGAGGTAAGGCCGGGGCTCATCGGGCGCATCCTGCCTATCGGCCATGCTGAGGGCCATGCTCATGTCGTTCAGCAGGCCGCCACTGCGCATGCGCTTCAGGTCGATGGTGAGGTTCTCGCCATCGCTGATGCGGTTCATCTCATCCAACACACCCAGCTCGCGCAAAGCATCCTGCAACTGCTGCGCATCGTTCAGGTCGAACTCGCGCGTCACCTGGCTCTGCTTTCCGTTCTCGTTACGGAGGACCTCGATGCGCACACGGCGCTGATCGGTCTCTTCAGCTTCCTGCTGAGCGGCGAGAGGCACGCCCATGGAAAGTGCGAGCAGGCTGGCGATGCCGTGGAGGTGGAGGGGTGTTTTCATGACCGGTGATCTGAAGGGCGGATGAACTCCCGGCCCTGCAGGAGCGAAACTAGCCCAGGTCCATGTGGGCGTGCTGTTAACGAAGGTTAGATCGCGTTAAGGTTCACTCCGGCCTGAACCGCTCGATATCCCGCCTATCCTTTTTCGAAGGCCGCCCGGTGCCCACCTCGCGATCCTCGGAACGCACCTTGCGCGCGAGCTCCTGCTTTTCCAGATCCTCCCACGGCGTGCGATCGGCAATGAGGGTTTCCACCAGCTTCGCTCCCACGCGCGACGGCGGAATGGCGAGCACTTCGTACACGCGCCAGATCGGCGGCTGCCGCACGGAGAAGAGGTCGCCGGGTTTCACCGTGGCGCTCGCTTTCACCTCATGGGCGCCCTGCGCGGAAGTGGGATCGCCGAGGCGCACGCGGCCCCTGGCGCATTCTTCGGTGGCCAGGCTGCGCGACCTGCACAGCCGCACGCACCAGAGGAATTTATCGATCCGCATGAACGGCCGAACGGCGGCCTGTGGAAGGACGCCGTTCGTTGTTTAGTGAGCCCGGAGGGATTCGAACCCCCAACCAACAGAACCGGAATCTGTCATTCTATCCAATTGAACTACGGGCCCGGAAGTGAAGAACGGGCGCGAAGATAGCCAGCTGACGCTGTAGGAGCGTTGGCGCCCGATGGCAAGGTCCACATCAGGCACCGGGCATCACCACGTGCGACCGTGTGCAACGGTGCGTGCTCCGAGAGAAGCGGATGCGGCGACCGGCCGGGTGGCCCGGTCGGTCCTTGCTTGGAATAGCATACCTTCGCGGACTTTTTCAAGGATAGCCTAAGGGACCCCCCATGACCGAATTGCGCAACATCGCCATCATCGCCCACGTTGACCACGGGAAGACCACGCTGGTCGACCGGATCCTGCACCAGTGCCAGCTCTTCCGGGAGAACCAGGAGACCACTGAGCTGCTGCTGGACAACAACGACCTGGAGCGGGAGCGTGGCATCACGATCCTGAGCAAGAACGTCAGCGTTCGGTACAAGGGCATCAAGATCAACGTGATCGACACCCCGGGCCACAGCGACTTCGGTGGCGAGGTGGAGCGCGTGCTGAACATGGCCGACGGCGTGCTGCTGTTGGTGGATGCCTTCGAAGGCGCCATGCCCCAGACCCGTTTCGTGCTGGGCAAGGCCATCGCATTGGGTCTGAAGCCGATCGTGGTGATCAACAAGGTGGATAAGCCGAACTGCACCCCCGAGGAAGTGCATGAGCAGGTGTTCGACCTGATGTTCGCGCTGGACGCCAGCGAGGACCAGCTGAACTTCCCCGTGGTGTACGGCAGCAGCAAGCAAGGCTGGATGGGACCGGATTGGAAGACACCCACGGAGGACGTGAGCTACCTGCTGGACACCATCCTGGAGCACATCCCCGCCCCCAGGAAGTTGGACGGCACGCTGCAGATGCGCATCACCAGCCTCGATTACAGCAGCTTCCAGGGCCGCATCGCCGTGGGTCGCGTGAAGCGCGGCGCCATCAAGCCGGGCCAGAACGTGAGCCTCGTGAAGAACGACGGCACCATCAAGAAAGGCAAGGTGGCCGAGCTCATGGTCTTTGAAGGCCTGGGTAAGGAAAAGGTGAAGGACCGTGAACTGTACAGCGGCGAGATATGCGCCGTGATGGGATTGGAGGCCTTCGACATCGGGGACACCATCGCCGACTTCGAGGAGCCCGAGGGCCTGCCCTACGTGAAGGTGGATGAGCCTACGATGAGCATGCTCTTCACCATCAACACCTCGCCCTTCTTCGGCCGCGAGGGGGAGTACGTGACCAGCCGCCACCTGCGCGATCGCCTGTACAAGGAGATCGAGAAGAACCTGGCGATGAAGATCGAGGAGACGGGATCGCCCGACAAGCTGCTCGTTTACGGACGTGGCATCCTGCACATCGGCATCCTCGTGGAGACGATGCGCCGCGAAGGCTACGAGTTCCAGCTGGGCCAGCCGCAGGTGATCATGAAGGAGATCGACGGCGAGCGGTGCGAGCCCATCGAGATCCTCACCGTGCAGGTGCCCGAGGCCTTCAGCAGCAAGGTGATCGACCTGGTTTCGCGCCGCAAGGGTGAACTGTTGAGCGTGGAGCTCAAGGGTGACCGCGTGCACATCGAGTTCAACATTCCGGCGCGTGGCATCATCGGCCTGCGCAACCCGCTGCTCACTGCAACGGAGGGCGAGGCCATCATCGCGCACCGCTTCAAAGGCTACGAGCCGTACAAGGGTGAATTGGGCGTGCGTCGCGCGGCCAGCATCATCAGCCAGGGCACGGGCACCGCGATCGCCTTCAGCATCAACAAGCTGCAGGACCGTGGTCGCTTCTTCATCGATCCAGGCGAAGAGGTGTACGGTGGTCAGGTGATCGGCGAGAACCCGAAGACGGACGACCTGGTGGTGAACGTGTTGAAGGGCAAGCAGCTCACCAACATGCGCGCCAGCGGTACGGACAACAAGGAGAACATCGCCCCCGCGGTGAAGTTCAGCCTGGAGGAGTGCATGGAATACATCGCCGACGATGAGTACCTCGAGGTAACGCCCAAGAGCCTGCGCATCCGGAAGATCTTCCTCGATGAGAACGATCGGAAGAAGATGAGCAAGAAGCCGGTGATGGAGGCGTGAGCTTCATCAACATGATGAATTGAACAGGGCGCGGATTCCGCGCCCTGTTTGTTTTTAGCGGTACGTACACCTGCCCCGTTGGGTACCGGCAGGTATTTCAACGGTGCAACACCACGCGCACGTTCCCCAGGATCGTCCTGATCAGATAAAACCCGTTCGCACACCTGTGAACATCGAGGCGGGTAAGGGAGCTTTGCGCAACGCCCTGCCAGAGCACCACGCCTTGCAGATCGTACAACTGCACCGGGGTGCCTGATAGCAGGCCCCCATGTTCGAGCAGCAACGCATCTCCGATCGGATCGACGTGTACGCGGAAGGGAGGGATGCTGGTGTCCTCCACCTCGGTGTCCAAATGGAGCGACCATAGGAGCGCATCACGCAGGTGCGTTCGGAAGAGCGTATCGCTCTCGTAATTGCTGCCGGCATGGCCCAACGCGGTGTAGAAGAGCCTTCCGCCTTCAGGCAGTTCGCGGTACCAGCTCATCGGCCGGGAGGCATCATAGCTGTTCACTTGTCCGTTCGGTCCCACCGTCGCTTCCACCTGCAGCACCGGCACATTGTCAGGACGGTAGTAGCCACCTTCCCAGTAGTAGTACTCATCGTTCTTGCTCCAGGGGTCGGGGAGATCGGCGGTGCTCGCATGTGTGCCGATGTGTGACATGTCGTAGAGCGGCGTACCGTCCACATGGTTCGGCGACTGTTGCACACTGGCCCCGATCAGCTCCGCGTAAAAGTCCCAGGCGCCCGTGTTGATGCCGTTCGCCGAACTGTGGCGGTAGGTGTCGCTGGCGGCGTGTATGCCCAGCACGCTGCCGCCGCCTGCGATGTACGCTTCGAAGTTGGACCGTTGCGCGGCGTTGAGCAGTGCATCGCCGCTGGTGTTGCTGAACACGATCACCGCGTACTGCTGAAGTGTGGAGAGCGAACTGAAGGCTGACCCGTCGTTGTCATTCGTCACCGCTATGCCCGCCTCGGCAGCGATGGCCTGGAACATGGCGAGCGAAACATCGCGCGTGCCGTGGTCGTACCCGCTGGTCGCCGTGTAGTGCAGGATGTTCTGACCAAAGGCCGGGACACCCAACAACAGGAACAGGAGGCTCCGCATGAACTGAAAGGTAGCACCGGATCGAACTTTTTATGAAGGCATGTGTACGGAAGGCCCGGATCGCATCATGCATCCGAACACCCAACACGAAAGACCATGAAAAAGTCGTTCATCATTGCCGGCACGGTGGCCCTGGCCAGTGCTGCCACACTTGTTCTCTTCTCCTTCAACACGGCCAGCACCAAGGCGTGCTGCATGAAGCCTGCGGAGCTCCGGCCCAAGGGCTGTGTGTTCAAAACGGTCTTTGAGGGCGAGGGGCTCGATCAGGAGTTCACGCTGAAGACCCCCGCAGAGGTGCTCTCCAGCCAGGGCAAGGCATTTGACTGGATGATCAAGGCGCAGAACAACGATGGCGGGTTCGCGGCCGGTACGCATGCAAGCCAGAACGTGATGGACCCGCATGCCTCGCCCAGTGATCCGGCCACCACGGCCATGGTGAGCATGGCGATGTTGCGCGCCGGCAGCACGCTCACCGAGGGCCGCTTCGCGAACGTGCTGGCCCGCACCACGGAGTTCCTGCTGAAGTCCGTGGAGAGCGCACCGCAGGACGCCCTGAACATCACCCCGCTCACGGGTACCCAGATCCAGGTAAAGCTGGGCCAGAACATTGACGTGGCGCTCACGGCGCAATACCTGAGCAACCTGATGGGCCGCATGCCCTGCAACGATCCCAAGCACGACCGCTGGTTGCAGGCATTGAACAAATGCACGGCGAAGATCCAGAAGGCGCAGACGAGTAACGGCAGCGTGGCCGGCAACGGATGGGCGGGGGTCCTGCAGAGCAGCTTCGCTACCAACGCCTTGGAGAGCGCACAGCACGTGGGCGCCGATGTGGATGACAAGGCGCTGGAGAAGGCCCGCGACTTCCAACAGGGCAACTTCGACGCGAACACGGGGACCGTGGCCACGGAGACCGCGGCCGGCGTCACGCTCTACGCCGTGAGCAGCAGCACGCGCAACAGTGCCAAGCAGGCCCGCGAAGTGAAGGAGGTGATGGCGCGGGCGAAGAAGGATGGCAAGGTGAAGGAGGAAGCACCGGTAACGGTGGAGAACCTGCTGGATGCGGGCATGAGCCGCGATGAGGCCGAGAAGGCGACCACCGCCTACAACGTGTACGAAGCAGCGAAGGTGCAGGCGCAATCGGACAATGTGGTGCGCGGCTTCGGCAACAACGGGGGCGAGGAGTTCCTGAGCTTCCTCCAGACGGGCGAATCGCTGATCATCAACAAGGACAACAGCTGGAAGAACTGGTATGAGGGCACCACGGCACGCCTGCTGCAGATCCAGAACGAAGATGGCAGCTGGAACGGCCATCACTGCATCACCAGCCCGGTGTTCTGCACCGCCACCTCCCTGCTGATCCTCAGCGTGAACAACGACATCGAGCAACTGGTGGCCCAGGGGGCCACGGTGAAACGCTAGGTCATGTGGACATGCGGACATGTGCCCATGTGAACATGGTCGGTAGAAACAGTCGTCAGCGGGACCTTCCTCGCACGTGTTCACGGTGGAGCACGGCGGAGAAGGTTCCCGCCGCTGGCGTTCGATCACGGCCACTGCTGCACGCGTAGGTTGTTCGGCGTTGTGCTGCCCACGTTCATAAGGCTGGGATCACGGTCGTTGCCGGTGCCCGTGTATTTCACCTCGCCATCCACGTCATTCCGGACCTATGACGAATGAGGGAATTGGCCAGGGGATCGATGAAGCGGCGTTGCTTTGCGACGGATCGATCCACATGAGCATTCTCCTCTGGTCCCTATTGTTGCTGATCGCCGGCCTGGTGCTTGCGTTGGTACTGTATTTCCGCCTGGCCCCGCGCATCGGGGGCAACCCCCACGCCGAGCGACTGGAACGCATTCGGGCCTTGCCCAATTATCGAAACGGCAAGCTGCACAACCTGGAGCTCACTGACATGAACATGCCCGCGAGCACCATGATGAAGGTGATGTGGACCATGCTGCGCGGAGCCGATGGGCGCGAACCGGCACGACCGATCCCCGTGGTCCCCTTCGATCGCGATGCATGGGAGCGCGTTCCGGACAGCGAGGTGGCGCTCTCATGGCTGGGGCATTCCTGCCTGTTGATCAAGCTCAACGGCACGACCTTCCTCACCGACCCTGTCTTCGGCAAGCGCGCCAGCACCTTCACCTTCGCCGGTCCGAAGCGGTTCTTGTACACGGAGCACATGCGCGTGGACATGCTTCCCACCGTGGATGTTGTCCTTCTCTCGCACGATCATTATGATCATCTCTGTTATGAGACCATACGCGAATTGATCACGAGCAGCGCACAGCGAAAGCTCCAGTTCATCACAGCGCTCGGTGTTGGTGCGCATTTGGAACGGTGGGGCGTGGACCCGGCGCGCATCACCGAACTGGAATGGTGGCAGCAGGTCGATGTGGGGAAGGTGAAGCTCACGTTCACGCCCGCGCGCCATTTCACGGGTCGGAGCATGACGAACCGGTTCAGCACCTTGTGGGGTTCGTTCGTGATGCAGGGAACGAGCAAGCGGTTCTACTTCGGAGCGGACAGCGGGTATTCATCCACGTTCAAGGAGATCGGCGCGCGCTTCGGTCCATTCGACCTGGCGATGTTGGAATGCGGTGCGTACAGCGAATACTGGCCGCAGATCCACATGTTCCCGGAGGAAACGGCGCAGGCCGCGCGTGATCTGAAGGCCCGTGTGCTGATGCCGATCCACTGGGGCAAGTTCGCCCTGGGCCTGCATCCGTGGAAGGAGTCCATCGAACGGATCACGCAAGTAGCGGATGGACACCGGCCCCCGCTGCTGACACCGCGCATCGGCAGGGTCATCACCTCGTTCGATCCCACACAGAGTGAGCGTTGGTGGGAACGGCTTGAGTGAATGTGCACGCTCACGCGCTGCACGCCGATCAGCGCAGTGATGAACCGCATCAGTTCTCGCGTCCGCGGATCCCATCACACCGCTAGTGTGACCGGGCTGTGCGAAGACCTTGCTATCTCGGCGTGATCACCACCCGCTCCTGCAGGAGCATGGCGCCTTGGGCATTGCTCACCACCATCAGGTAGGTACCGGGGGCCAGACCGTCTATGTTCACCGTGGGCGTTACCACGGGTGCCACCTGAAGCGCTTTTTTTCCGCTCAGGTCGAAGAAGACCAGCGAACTACCGGGTACCGCCACCGACGCATCCAGGTTCACGAAGGTGCTGGCCGGATTCGGGAACGCGCGCTGCGAGCCGGTCGCCTCTGTGTCGTCCACGCTGTTCGGGCCCAACACGATGATCTGGCCTTTCATCCCCGATGATGCATGCGGGATGCAGACGTAGTAATACGTGCCCGGAATGGAAAGTGAAAAGGTGTGGGTGCCGGCTGAAAAGTTGAAGCCTCCGTTCGGTGTGTTGCCATTGGCGTTCCACGTGGCCTGGGATACTTGAGTGCAGGTGTGGGGTGATGAGAGCACCAGATGCACGCTGTCACCTGACTGGATAGTGAGGACGGACGGGTTGAAGGTGAGGCCCGCATTGGTGAGCTGGTGGGTGGTCTGTGCTTGGGTCGCACCGGCGAGGAGGATGATCGAAAGCAGGGTGGAAATTCTCATGTGGGGCAGTGTATCAAATGATGCGTTGGGGGGTGAATTTAGGATCGTTCGCTGGATGGTATCGCGGAATGGGATGGCCTGTGGCGGGATATTCGTCGGTCCCTTATGGCGAGGCACGAAGATCGCTTAGTTTAATGACCGAGGATCGACACAAAAACCGTCGATCCCATCCCGTGTTCGCGAGGAGGCTTTGCGACGAAGCGATCTTTAATTGAGTTCCATGGAACGCACGATACTCCATCTCGACCTCGACACCTTCTTCGTGTCGTGCGAGCGCCTGATGGACGCCCGGCTGAACGGCAAGCCGGTGCTCATCGGCAGCGACAGCGATCGCGGCGTGGTGGCCAGTTGCAGTTACGAGGCGCGGGCCTTCGGTGTGCGCAGCGCCATGCCCATGAAGATGGCCAAGCAGCTCTGCCCCGAGGCCATCATCCTGCGCGGCGACAGCGGCCGCTACATCCGCATGAGCGATGATGTGACGCAGGTGATCCGCGAGAACGTACCGCTCTTCGAGAAGACCAGCGTGGACGAGTTCTTCGTGGACCTCACGGGCACCGACCGCTTCCACGGCAGCTGGAAACTGGCGGTGGACCTGCGGCAGCGCATCATCAAGCAGATCGGCCTGCCGAACAGCTTCGGCATGAGCATCAACAAGACGGTGAGCAAGGTGGCCACGGGCGAGGGCAAGCAGCACGGGGGGCAGATCCTGGTGCCGCGCGGCACCGAGAAGCCCTTCCTCGCACCCATGCCCATCGAACGCATTCCGGGGGTGGGCGAGAAGACCGCGCACCTGCTGCGCAGCATGGGCGTGGCGAAGATCGCCACCATGCAGGAGCTGCCCGTGGACCTCATGCAACGCCTGCTGGGCGAGCACGGCCCCGTGCTGTGGCGCAAAGCGAACGGCATTGATGACAGTCCGGTCACCGCATGGCACGAACGCAAGAGCATCAGCACCGAACGCACCTTCGAGCGCGATACCATCGACGTCACCAAGCTGCACGGCCTGCTCACGGCCATGACGGAGAGCCTCGCGTTCCAACTGCGCAAGGGCGAGAAGCTCACCAGCTGCGTGGCCGTGAAGATCCGCTACGCCGACATGAACACGCACACGCGGCAACTGCGCATCGGTTACACCGCCTGCGACCACCTGCTGCTGCCCATTGTGCACGACCTCTTCCGCACGCTCTACGATCGCCGCCAGCGCATCCGCCTCATCGGGGTGCGCTTCAGCAACCTCGTGGGTGGCGGTCACCAGATGGACGCCTTCACCGACACCGAGGAGGCGATGAGCCTCTACCAGGCCATGGACAAGGTGCGCAAACGCTTCGGCGATCGTACCGTGATGCGCGCCAGCGGCATGGACGCCAAGAGCATCGGCCGCATGGACAACCCCTTCGACGGGCAGGCACCGGTGCTGCTGGCGAACCGGAGAACGTGAAAATGTTCAATTCTCAATGATCATTGAGAATTGAACATGGAGACTATGCCAACACCGCCGTCAGCGTGATCGGCAGGGCCTTCAGCGCCTGGCTGATGGGGCAGCCCACCTTGGCCTCTTCGGCGCATTTGGCGAACTCCTCCTGGCTGATGCCGGGCACGGTCGCCTTCAGGTCGAGGTGGATGCCCACGATGCCATTGCCGCCGGGGATCGGGCCCATCTGGATGTTCGAGGTGCAGACCAGTTCATCGGGCGTGTGGCCGCCGTTGCCCAGAATGAAGCTCAACTTCATGGTGAAGCAGCTGGCATGTGCCGCGGCGATCAGCTCCTCGGGGTTGGTGCCGGCGGTGCCATCCTCGCTCACGAAGCGGGTATGGAATGAATGGGGGGTATTGTTGAGCACACCGCTGGGAGTGGTCACGGTGCCGGATCCTTCCTTGCCGGTGCCTTTCCAGTTGGCGGTCGCTTTACGAATGAGAGCCATGTAGTTCTTCGGTTTTTGGGAGCGCGAAGTTAGATGGAACCTGCCTACCGGACAGGCAGGCGCAGATGACGCTGATCGAGCTGATGAACGCTGATGAGCGCGAAATGAGATGGAACGCTGATGACGCTGATGGAGCTGATGACCGTAGATAAAAAGGATGATCGCAGTTGATGCTGACCGAGCAGATGGAAACGGATGAATGCCAACATGGTTTCCCCCTCCTCCTCGAGGAGGGGAAGTCGCCGGCAAGTCCGGCCGGCGACGGGGTGGTGACCTGCGGCCCTGGACCACCCCCGACGCATCGGGGCGAACCACCCCGCCCTACGGGCACCCCTCCTATCCGCCTCCTTCGTCGGCGGCAGGAGGGGGAAACGACCAGGTTGGGAGGGAGGGGGAAACGACCAGATCACCGCCTGCCATGGCACACAGCGCGGATACCAGCGTGGATGCCGCGGGTCGTCATGATCAGCGCTGATCAATGCAACGCCAGATAGAGCGCCGCTGCAATGGCCCCACCTGCAAGCGGGCCGATCACCGGGATCCACGCGTATGACCAGTCGCTGCTTCCGCCGATGGGCAGGAGCGCGTGCATGATACGTGGGCCCAGGTCGCGCGCCGGGTTGATCGCGTAGCCGGTGGGGCCTCCAAGCGAGAGACCGATGCCCCAGACAAGCAAGGCCACAGGCAATGCCCCCAGTGACCCCAGGCCGAGGAGGGCGGTGCTGTCCGCGGAAAGCGTGAGGGATGGTCCGGTGAGGAAGAGGATGGTGAAGATGAGCACGAAGGCACCGATGGCCTCACTGATCAGGTTGCTCGCCGGTCTGTGTATCGCAGGCGCTGTGCAGAAGCAGGCGAGCTTGGCGATGGGGTTGTGGGTAAGGGCGAAATGGTCGCGATGCATGATCCACACAAGCGTCGATCCCAGCATGGCACCGAGGAACTGTGCTGCGATGTAGATGGGTACGTTGCTCCACGCGAAGTTGCCCACCAGCGCGAGCGAGATGCTCACCACCGGATTCAGGTGCGCACCACTGAACGGGCCGGCCACCACCACGCCCACGTACACGGCCAATGCCCAAGCGGTGGTGATCACCAACCAGCCGGATCCGTGGCCTTTGGTGCCGTCGAGCAGCACGTTGGCAACAACCCCATTGCCCAGTAGGATCATGAGCAGGGTACCCAGCAATTCAGCAACAAAAGGTGTCATGTGCATGTATGGCGTTGATCATTCTTCGGCCCACTTGCGGGCACAGTTCACGGCCTTGCGCCAGAAGTGCAACAGGTGGTACACATCCTCGCGCGGCATGGTGGGCTTGAATTCACGGTCGATGCCCCATTGCGCCTTGATCTCCTCCAGGCCGCTCCAATAACCTACGGCCAGTCCGGCGAGGTAGGCAGCGCCCAGGGCGGTGGTCTCCACGGTGCGCGGCCGGATGATGTGCGCCCCGAAGAGGTCGGCCTGGAACTGCAACAACAGGTCGCTGGCCGCGGCGCCACCGTCCACCCGCAGCTCGGTGCAGGGCGTTCCGGCATCCGCCTCCATGGCCTTCACGATATCGAACACCTGGAAGGCTATGCCTTCGAGCGTTGCACGCGCAATGTGCGCATCGGTACTGGCACGGGTGAGCCCCAGGATGGCGCCGCGCGCATACGGATCCCAGTGGGGCGCACCCAGCCCGGTGAGCGCGGGCACGAAGTACACGCCTCCGTTATCGGACACCGATGCCGCCAGGTCGTTCACCTGCTGCGACGTGGTGATCATGTGTGCACCATCGCGCAACCATTGCACGGCCGCGCCACCCACGAACACGCTTCCTTCAAGTGCGTAGGAAGTGTGTTCCCCGATCTTCCACGCCACGGTGGTGAGCAGTTGGTTGGTTGAGTGCACGGCCACTTGGCCGGTGTTCATCAGCAGGAAGCAACCGGTACCGTAGGTGTTCTTCACCATGCCCGGCTCGGTGCACAGCTGGCCGAACAAGGCCGCCTGTTGATCACCCGCGATGCCCGCTATCGGAATGGGGGTGGAGAAGAAGCTGGGTGAGGTGTGCCCGTAGAGTTCACTGCTCGCGCGTACGTCGGGCAGCACGGAACGCGGGATGTTGAACAACGCGAGCAGTTCATCATCCCACGCGAGCGTATGGATGTTGAAGAGCATTGTACGACTGGCGTTGGACACGTCCGTAACGAACAACGCGCCTTGGGTGAGCTTCCAAACGAGCCAGGTGTCCACGGTGCCGAAGCAGATCCTTCCGTTCTCCGCGCGTTCCCGCGCACCTTCGACATGGTCGAGGATCCATTTCAATTTGGTGGCAGAGAAGTAGGAGTCCACCACAAGCCCGGTCCGCTCGCGGATCAAGGGGGCGTGCCCGGCCTCCTTGAGTTCATCGCAGAGGCGTGCGGTGCGCCGGTCCTGCCACACGATCGCCGGATACAGTGGTTCTCCTGTATCGCGGTCCCACACCAGGGTGGTCTCGCGTTGGTTGGTGATGCCGATGGCCGCGATGTCCTTCCCGGTCAAGCCGGCGCGCGCCATCACCTCGGCGGCAACCGACACTTGCGATGACCAGATCTCGTTCGGGTCGTGCTCCACCCATCCATCCTGTGGGAAGTACTGCGTGAAGGGCCGTTGTACGGAATCCACCATGCGACCCGCGTGATCGAACAGGATCGCACGGGAAGAGGTGGTGCCCTGGTCAAGGGCCAGGATCAGTTGCTGGTTCATCCGGAAGGGGAAGATCGTGCTTCTTGTGCGAACTCAGGCAGGTAGCTATACCCCTACGAAGGAGCCCAAGCCTTCCGCGCTCCCTGGAGTGTGCGGCCTGTTGACATATATCACAGTGTGGGGCATGCCCTCAACACACATCGCCTCGTGGACCGCACAGAGCGCAGCATGAACAACCAGCGAATACGTGTCTGGTAGCTGGAATAACGTCATAGAGCTCCTTGTACCGGCACGCTCATTGGTCAACTGGAGATATACATCCCCTTTAGCATGCAAGAGATCCAACCGGAGGGTACCTCGCCACAGCCGCTACGTGTCCTGGTGGTGGACGACCGCGTAGATGTGGCGATGAGCCTGGCCTTGCTGCTGAAGCACCTTGGCTACACCGTCCAAGTCGCCAACCTGGCCGAGGAGGCGTTGGAGAAGGGGGAACGCCTTCGCCCCGATGTGGTCTTCCTGGATATCGGCCTACCGGACCACTCCGGCTATGACGTATGCTTGGAGATGCGTCGCAATGATTGGGGCGCCAAGGCGTTCATTGTTGCGGTGACCGGGCGGGATGACGCAGCGGATGTTCTGCGTGCCGCCCACACGGGCTTTGATCGTCACGTGGGGAAGCCCATGGGCTTCAACACCCTCCGGGATATCCTGCGAGCAGCGGAGATGGGAACGGCCTGATCAGGGCGTCAGATGCACATGCAGCTTCAGGCCGAAGTGAATGTTCGTGTCTCCACAGCGACCGGCAGTTGGTAGGCACGGGCCAAGGCGTGGAATTCCTGTACCTGTGCGGCCACCCAACCTTCTTCATGTGCCGCCTCCGCAGCGATCACACGCGCCACCTTATCACTGCACGCGATGGCGGCCGCAGCATCAACAAAGAGGAGCCGCACCCTGCGGGCGAGGACATCCTCCACCGTGATGGCCATTTCATGCCGGACCGCATGGATCACCTCTCCCACGGTGTAGGGGTGATCGGGATGGATCCGTTCACGTGTCCGCGGATCGTCCAGATG
The DNA here is from genome assembly GCA_031411095.1 of Flavobacteriales bacterium. Classification (GTDB taxonomy): domain Bacteria; phylum Bacteroidota; class Bacteroidia; order Flavobacteriales_F; family PHOS-HE28; genus PHOS-HE28. The sequence goes on from JANOAK010000022.1 coordinate 94,892, forward strand.
CACCGCATGGATGACATCGGCCTCGATCCCGTATAAGCCCAAGCGGTCGCATGTGTGCACGTGCTCGGCGGCCACGTTGCCATGGATGGGCAGCGTTGTGGTGATGCAGGGGCGGGCGGGGAGGTTGACCAGCGCAATGGCCCGATCCACCACGTCCTCGGCCATTTTTCGGTAGGTGGTCCATTTGCCGCCGATGATGGAGATGAGACCTGAAGGGGAGACAAGGAGCTTGTGGCTGCGCGAAACGTCCTTGGTGCTCCGTCGCCCGTGGCCTGGTGCCGCCAAGGGGCGCTGACCGGCATACATGCACAGCACATCAGCGCGTGTAGGCTTGCGGGTGAGGTAACCGGATGCCGTGTTCAGCACGAAGTCGATCTCTTCCTCGAGTGGGCGGGGTTCGAGGCTGGGTTCGTCCACGGGAGTATCGGTGGTACCCACCACCACATGCTCGTGCCATGGAATGGCGAAGAGCACCCGGCCATCGGACGTGCGGGGGATCATCAGGGCATCGTTACCGGGAAGGAAGGATCGGTGCAGCACCAGGTGTATGCCCTGGCTGGGTACGATGTGGTCCTTGGTATCCGGGCCGTCGAGTGCGAGGATCGTGTTGGTGAGCACGCCCGTGGCGTTCACCACCACCTTTCCCAACACTTCGTGGGAAGCACCCGTGATCGCATCTTCCACGTGCACCCCGGTGATCGTACCGCCGAGGTCCTTACGGAACGACTTCACCGACATGTGGTTCAACACGCAGGCCCCGTGGTCAACGGCTGTTCGCGCCAGGTCGATCGCTAGGCGGGCGTCATCGAATTGTCCATCGTGGTACAACACACCACCGCAAAGGCCATCCGCACGCACGTTCACCAACTGGGCCAGCGCTTCGGTGCGGTCCAAAAGGCGTGTTCCACCGAAGCTCAGGCGGCCGGCCATCAGATCATAGAGACCGAGCCCCACGCGGTAGTACCACATCTCCCACCGATGATAGCAAGGGATGACGAAGCGCTGATCATGCACCAGGTGACGCGCGTTCTGCGCGAGGTACCCACGTTCGCGCAGGGCCTCGCGCACCAGACCGAGGTCGCCTTGCGCGAGGTAACGAACACCACCATGGACCAGTTTGGTGCTGCGGCTGGAGGTGCCCTTTGCGAAGTCATGCGCCTCGAACAGGACGGTGCTGAAGCCGCGGGAAGCGGCATCCACCGCGATGCCCAGTCCGCTGGCACCACCACCGATCACGATCACATCCCACACATGGTCCTGGTGGAGTAGTTGGTCGAGCGCTGCCTGCCTGTTCATGTCACCTGGTCCTGTCGCTTCCACGACCAGCAGGCAAGCTACCGATGAAGTTCAGATCAGCGGCTGCGCAATAGCGATACGCCGTTCTCATCGGTGGTGAGCACTTCGCTCATGTGGTCGAAGAAGGGCCGGATGCTGCGGTATACCGCGTCCATGTGCGCGGGGAAGTCCGCGGAAAGCACTTCCCGGTCGGTGAACGGGTGGCGGAAGAGGAACTGGTTCCGGCGCAACAGGTCGATGCCGAGATGATCCTTGGAAAATCCTTTCGGCGCGGTCTTCAGGCCTTCCCCGATGATCTCCCCGAAGGTGTCGCGGAGCTTTTTCGCCTTCAGCAACTTCCGCCAGGTCAACAGGTCCTGGTCAATGTCCACGCGGATCCGCTTGAGGTCCGCAGGCTCTGGAGCGAAGAAGCCGCAGGCCACGAAGGAGCCGCCGGGCTTGAGGCGGAAGTTGTAGCCCCCGCGCAACGCAGGTTTCACGCGACCAATGCTGCCCCCGAACCAGGTCTTGTATGGCGGCTTGTCCTTGTGGAAGCGGTTGTCGTTGTAGATCCGGTACATGCTCTCCTTTCCCGTATCGGTGGAAAGCCGGTCGTGCCTGCGCATGCGCTCGAGCAATGCATCGATCACGATGGCCACGTTGGCATGCGCGGACAGGTAGCGTTCCTTGTTCGCCTGGAACCAGTCGCGGTTGTTGTGGCGCTCGAGGTCCTTCAGGAAGTCCAGTGTGCTGGGGAGGACGCGCATGGTCATCGGCTGCTGCGGAGTGGTGCGCTTCATGGTCACCGCAGCTTCCTATCACCTTCGCCGATCGCCAGGTCGTTGATGCTCGCGTAGCGCTTGCGCATGTAGCCGAGATCGTCGAACTCCCAGTTCTCATTGCCAAAGCTGCGGAACCAGTTGCCGGCCTCGTCGTGCCACTCGTACTCGAAGCGCACGGCAATGCGGTTCGCGGTGTGCGCCCAGTACTCCTTCTTCAAACGGTAGTCCAGTTCCTTTGCCCATTTGCGCTTCAGGAAGGCGATGATCGCTTCACGCCCGTTGATGAACTCGTTGCGGTTGCGCCACTCGCTGTCCGGTGTGTAGGCTTTTGCCACGCGCTCGGCATCCCTGCTGTTCCATGCGTCCTCCGCCATCTGGATCTTCTGCCGGGCGGTCTCTTCGGTGAATGGGGGGAGGGGTGGTCGGGGTTCCATAGGACAGGTAATGGAGGATGGTAGCGGGGTGCATTACGATGCGGTCCCTATTTCTTCAGCAGCTTGAACGCGTGGTTCCACTGGTTCCGTGCAAAGCCGGGAATGCACCACAGCATGCACAGCGGTTCGATCGCGCGTGCTCCTTCCACGCCCCCCATGTCCTCGCTCTCCCAACCGAACAGGTCGAGGATGGCGGTCACCTCCTTCTTGGCGCTCGCATCATTGCCACAAATGAACATGGTGGGCTTCACGCCGCCGAAGTCCGGGTTCACCATGAACGCATTGCCCACGCTGTTGAAGGCCTTCACGAAGTTGGCCTTGGGGTTCACCTTCTGCAGGTGTTCCATCAAGCTTTCCTCAAGCGAGGTGAAGTAGTGCAGCACACCGTTGGTGGGCGGCGCGTCCGCGATGGGGTTGGTGGCATCGATCACGGTCTTGCCGGCGAGGTCCCCGCTGTCGCAGAGGCGGATCGCCGCCTCGGCTGCCGTGCCCTTGGTGACCAGCACGATGATGTCCGCCCATTTGGCCACCTCCTTGTGACTGCCCACGGCTCCCTCCGGGTTCTTGTCAAGCCAGTCGGCCACCTTGTCCGGTGTGCGCGTGGCGATCATCACCGGATGGTCGTGCTTGAGGAATCCGCTGGCCAGCACCTGGCCCGCCATGCCGGTGCCAAGGATGCCGATCTTCTTTTTCATGGTGGAATTGGTTCTGCGCTCCAAAGGTGGTGATGGGATCGATAAGCGTGATGGGCGCATTGATGACATTCGACAGGATTCCACCAGGCCCGCAATGCAACCGTTCATGTGATCCCAAGGCCCGTTCCACTGTCCTGCCCCATCTTGCCAGCGCAAACCCCTTCCCGTATGGACCTGATCATCCAAGGCCTCAGCAAGACCTATGGCAACGGCGTGAAAGCGCTGGACAATGTGAGCCTCACCATTCCCACCGGCATGTTCGGCCTGCTTGGACCGAACGGCGCGGGCAAGAGCACGCTGATGCGGATCCTGGCCACGTTGCAGGAGGCCGACGCGGGCACCGTGAAGCTCGGCGAGATCGATGTGCTGAACGAGAAGGTCAAGGTGCGCCGGGTACTCAGTTACCTACCGCAGGAATTCGGTGTGTACCCCCGCGTGAGCGCCTACGAGATGCTGGACCATATTGCCCTCCTCAAAGGCGTTACCGCCAAAAGTGAGCGCAAGGCCTTGGTGGAGGCGCTCCTGCAGAAGGTGAACCTGTGGGACCAGCGCAAGCGTCGCCTCAGCGGCTTCAGCGGCGGCATGAAGCAGCGCTTCGGCATCGCGCAGTCGCTGATCGGTGAGCCCAAGCTCATCATCGTGGACGAGCCCACGGCCGGCCTCGATCCCGGCGAGCGTAACCGTTTCTACAACCTGCTCACGGAGATCGGCGAGAACGTGGTGGTGATCCTGAGCACGCACATCGTGCAGGACGTGCAGGAGCTCTGCAACAACATGGCCATCATAAACAAGGGAAAGCTGCTGTATGCCGGCGCCCCGAACGACGCGCTGAAAGGCCTCGCAGGAAAGGTGTGGGAGAAGAGCATCGCGAAGAGCGACCTGGAGCGCTTCATGGCCTCCGGCACATTGATCAGCAACAAGCTCGTGGCCGGCAAGCCCGTGATCCACGTGCTCGGTGCGCAGCGCCCCGAGGATGGCTTCATCACTGTGGAGCCCAGTCTGGAGGATGTGTTCTTCAGCCACATCCACGGTTCCACCAACGCACTGGTGAACGCATGATCGCGCGCTTCTTCCTCTTCGAGGTTCGCTATTGGCTCCGGCAGCCGATGGTGTACATCTTCCTGCTGATCAATGCGCTGCTCGTATTCGGCGCGGTGACCACGGAGAACGTGAACATCGGTGGGGGCACCGGTAACGTCTTCAAGAACGCGCCGTTCGTGGCATATCAATTCTACGGGGTCATGTCCTTCATCGGCTTGTTGATGGTGACGGCCTTTGTGAACGGCACCGCGATCCGCGATTTCAACAGCAACACGGCGCAGATCGTCTTCTCCACGCCCGTGTCCAAGGCCGGTTACCTGGTCGGCAAGTTCCTCGGGAGCACCTTCGTTGCGACCCTTCCGTTGCTCGGCGTAACGCTCGGTATGCTCGTGGGCAGCGTGATGCCCTGGCTCGATCCCATCCGCGTGGGGCCGAACATCCTGGGCGCGCACCTGCAGGCCTTCGTGGTCATCGCCCTGCCCAACGTGCTCTTCAGCGCCGCGATCATCTTCGCCGTGGCCGTGCTCGTGCGCACCACCATGGCCTCGTTCATCACGGCCATCGCGCTGATCGTCGGCTACTCCGTTGCAGGCAGCTTCATCACCGACATCGAGAACGAAACGCTCGGAGCCATGCTGGATCCCTTCGGCAGCGCCGCCTTGGACCTCGTGACCAAATACTGGACGGTGGAGGACAAGAACACCTTGCTGCTTCCCAGTGGAGGCCTGCTCCTATGGAACCGCCTGCTGTGGATCGGTGTTTCGGCGATGATCTTCCTGGTCGGCTATTTCCGCTTCTCCTTCACCGAACGGGTGCAGAAGGCGAAGGCCCCGAACGGCGACGCCGATACGCCACCCGCCTTTGCATCGGTCGCCCTCCCGCACACCTCCCTCGACTTTTCGGCCCGGGCTGCACGCCGACAGTTCCGGACCCTATTCGCCAGTGACATCAAGGGCATCCTCCTGAGCACGCCCTTCATCATCATCATCACGCTCGGCCTGCTGCAGCTCTTCACGTCACTGGCATTCGTCACCAGCATGTACGGCAATACCACCTATCCGGTCACCTACAGCGTGGTGGACCTGATGCGTGGTTCGCTCTTCATCTACCTCATGATCATCGTCACGTTCTACGGCGGCCAACTCGTGTGGAAGGAGCGTGATCCGGGCATAGATGGTATCACCAACGCGCTGCCGATGCCTACGCGCATCGGCCTGCTCGCGAAGCTGTCGGCGCTGATCTGCGTGGTGTTCGTGGTCCATCTCGTGGGTACGGGGGCGGGTATGATCACGCAGTTGATCCATGGCTACACACGGCTGCAGCCCTTGGTCTATCTCACCTATTTCATCATTCCGGGCACGCTCACCTTCATCCTGTGGGCGGTGCTGGCCTTCCTTGTGCATATCCTGGTTAACAACAAGTACCTCGGCTTCTTCGTGTTCATCGTGGTGGTGGTGCTCAACATCTTCGCCTGGAGCGCGGTGGATGTGGAGTCGAACCTGGCCATCCTGAACAGCAGCTCAGGCCTGATGTATTCGGACATGAACGGCTTCGGCCCGTATCTTAAGGGGTGGCTGTTCTTCAAAGCCTACTGGCTGGCGTTCGCAGCCGTGACGGTCTTCGTGGCCTACCTCTTCCTGTTGCGCGGCAACGACACCACCTTCCGTTGGCGCTGGCACGAGGCGAAGGAACGCCTGGCGGGATCGAAGGCGATGGCGTTCGGCCTGGTCGGGCTGTGGGTGTTGCTCGGTGCCTGGGGTGTGTACAACACCAAGTTCATGAACACCTACACCACCAGCGATGAGGCCGAGCAGCAGCGCGTGGACTATGAGAGGACCTACAAGCGCTACGAGCACATGGTGCAGCCGCATTACACGGCGGTGGACTTCATCATCGACCTGGTGCCGGAGGAACGTGCCATGACCTACACCGCGGAGATCACCCTGAAGAACAAGAGCACCGAGGCGATCGACACGCTCTACTTCAATGTGCCCGGTGACATGGACCCCGTGCTGGAGATCCCGAACGCAACGCTTGTGCTGAACGACACTGTGCTGGACCAACGGATGTACCGCCTGTCGCCGGCCATGCAACCTGGCGCGGAGAGCGCCATCACCATCCGGGGCGGATGGAGGCAAAAAGGCTTCGCGAACGATGTGGAGTTCACGGGGCTGGTGAATAACGGCTCCTTCTTCAACAACATGGCGTTGTTGCCTTCGATCGGCTACAGTGCTGGTGGCGAGCTCACCGACCGCGCCGACCGACGGAAATATGACCTGCCCCCCAACGACCGGATGCCCAAGCTTACGGCCGATCCCGTGCAGCGCATGCAGAACTACCTGATGGCGAACAGCGACTGGGTGAACGTGCGCACCACCATCAGCACCGCGCCGGAGCAGATCGCCATCGCGCCCGGAAGTCTTCGCAAAGAGTGGAGCGCCAATGGCCGCAGGTACTTCAGCTACGAACTGGATCATCCGTCATTGAACTTCTATTCCTTCATGAGCGCCCGCTATGAAGTGGCCCGCGAGAAATGGAACCCTTCGACAGGCTCAGGCCAGTCCGTCGACCTGGAGGTCTATTACCAGAAGGAGCACGGTGTGAACGTGCCGCGCATGCTGAACTCCATGAAGAAGTCGCTCACCTATTACAGCGAGCACTTCGGGCCCTACCGCCACAAGCAGGCGCGCATCATCGAGTTCCCGCGGTATGCCTCGTTCGCCCAGGCCTTCCCCGGCACCATGCCGTACAGCGAGAGCATCGGCTTCATCACGGACCTCACGGCGGAGGAGGACATCGACATGGTGTTCTATGTGGTGGCGCACGAGATGGGGCACCAATGGTGGGCGCACCAGGTGATGGGCGCCGAGATGCAGGGCAGCACCATGCTCAGCGAGAGCATGGCCCAGTTCAGCGCGCTGATGGTGATGGAGAAGGAGTACGGCAAGGCGCACATGCGCAAGTTCCTCAAGGACGAGGGCGACAAGTACCAGAACGCCCGTGGATCCGAGGCCATTGGCGAAACGCCATTGATGTACGTGGAGAACCAGGGATACATCCACTACAACAAGGCGAGCGTGGTGCTCTATGGCATGCGCGACTTCCTCGGCGAGGACACGCTCAACAAGGCCTTCCGTGCGCTGGTGGATTCCTTCGGCTATGCGGAACCGCCCTGGCCCACGGCGCTGGACATGGTCCGCGAGATCCGCAAAGTGACGCCCGACAGCCTCACCTACCTGCTGGAGGACAACTTCAAGTACATCACGCTATATAACAACGCCATCACCAGCGCCACGGCGAAGATGAACGCGGACAGCAGCTGGACCGTGAACGTGGCCATCACGGCGGACAAGGTGCACGCCGACTCACTGGGCAAGGAGACCAAAGTCCCTGTGAACGACTGGATGGACATTGCGCTGGAACGCAAGCCGGCCTTTGGGAAGAACGCGAACAAGGAACTGAACGATGTGCCGCTGATGCAGCAACGTGTGAAGCTGCATACCGGAGAGAACACCTTCACCTTTACCATACCAGCGAAACCGATGGCCGTGGTGCTCGACCCCGATCACCTGTTCTTCGATCGACTTCCGGAGGATGAAAGGAAGAAGGTGGATTGAGCGCGCCGACTATTCGCGAACGAAGCGATCGGTCAGGGAACGCCCGTCAGCGAATAGGATCCGCACGGCCCACACTCCGGGCACGAGCGCCTGTGTGTTGAGGCTATTGGAGGAGAGCAGAGGCAGCACGGCCATCCGGCCGGTGGCATCAACGGCCTGTGCCTGAACGACGGCGCTCTCGGCATGAACGTAGAGGCGATCACCCCCCGGGTTGGGGTGGAATACGAATGAGGCAGCGGCCTGTTCCGCGGCTCCCACGTTCAGCACCACCAGCACGGTGTCCGACGTCCACGTACAGCCGTAGTTATCAGTGACCTCCGCGAAGTAGTTCCCAGTGAACGGCGCGATGGTGGAGGCACTGTCCACGCCACTGAGCGCCTGGCCATCGACGTACCACTGCCACGCCGTACCACCATCGATCCAGAGCGAGTCGTTGAGCACGTGAACGGCATATCCCGGATCCGTCGCTTCTCCGACGAATACCGTATCGACGATCACCTGGCCCAGGCTGTCCGACACCTCCACGATGTAGGGACCGACGCAGAGACCCTGCTGATCGGCCGTGGTGGAACCGGTGTTCCAGAGATAGGAGAAGGGCGCCCGGCCGTTCACGTAAGTGGTGATCGAACCATCACAGGTACCGGGACAGGTGGGGGTCACAACAAGGCTCACATCGAAGGTGGTGTCAATGCCAAAGACCATCATCGCATCACCGTTACCCGTGTCATCGATGGTATTTCCACCATAGGTGATGGGCCCGAAGTAGTAGCCGCCGAAGAAGAGCCGGTGCGGCGCCTCGGCCTGCCGATGGACGCACAAGGGAATGTCACGTTGGTATCCGCTCGGTCGTGCGACCCAGGCGATATCGCCGTCGGCCTCCACCTTGGCGATCAATGCATCCTCGCCGCCGAGCGCCGTGAGCGGCGTTCCGAAGAAGTCGATGGTGTTGTTGAAATGGGCGGACATGTATGCATTCCCGATGCCATCGGTGGTCACGCTCCATGCCACGTCCCGTTGCGGGGAACCCGTGCTCTTTCCCCAACGGAACACGCCCTGGTGATCAAGCCCGAGCAGGACGATGTCGTCGTTGCCGCTTACCGAGGTGAGCGTATCGCCAGGAAGCTCCATCGTTCCCCAGAGGCGGCCCACGACAAAGAGGTTGCCCAGCGTGTCCGCCGCGATGCCAAAGCCCTCGACATCGCCAGGGCCATAGCTGCCGGCCCACAGGCCATTGCCCTGCAGGTCACAGGCCAACACGTACAGGTTTCCGCTATTGGCGTCCGGGGTGAGCGCGATGCCGTCGTAGCTGGCATTGTTGAAGTTCATTTGCCCGGTGATGAAGAGCCGGTTGTTGGCGACGGTGATGGCGCGCGCGCTCTTGCCGCCGCCTGTGCCTATCGTGGACCTGGCCCATTGTGCGGTACCAGTGCTATCGTACTTCACGATCACCGCCTGCCGCGCGAAGCCGCCCGTGTTCACCGTGACCGGATCGAAGGTGAAGCTGCTTCCTCCGGCAAAGCCCGTCACATACACCCCACCGTCGGCGTCGAGTGCGATGCCGCGCCCTTCCGAGCTGCTGCTGCTATTCGTGATGCGCTTCGCCCACACGCAGTTCCCGTTCACATCGTACCGCGCGGTGAACCAATCGTCCGAGCTTCCAGAGCCGGGGAGGCTGATGCCGTTGCCGAAGGCCGTGGTACCCTGGCAGCTTCCGGTGATGTAGATGCGGTCCTGCGCATCGATCGCGATGCCATAGACCCACGCATCGTAGAAGCTGGTAGTGATGCCCACGGCCCATTGGCAGGCGCCGTTCGCATCGTACTTCGCCAGTACCCCGGCGATCGTGTTGCCTGGGTTCAACGTCGCACAACCGAAGTCGGCCGTTCCGCTCACGCTGCCCACCCAGTAGGAGTTGCCCTGGCTATCGGTGGCGATGTCCCAGCAGAAGTCGGTGTTACCACCACCACCGGCATCAACGGCCCAGTTCCATTGTTGGGCGTTCGTGGCGAAGGCGATCAGCAAGGCAGAAAGGAGGTGCGAAAGGCGCATGGTCCAAAAGTATTCACGAGCGTTCGATCACTTCTCCGCATACCGCAGATCGGGATCATGGGCACTGTTCATTTGGGCTCAATGGAACGCTGATAACGCTGATCGTTATGATGGGCGCGGATCAATGATGATGGGGACCTTGATCTATAGTTAGGTGTGAGTTCGGACGTTACGGTCACCTTGCCTGCTTACATCAGCATTTTGTCAAGGAGACCGCGGCCCACACGGCCACCACGACCAGAAAGACAAGGTTTATGGTGAGGTCCCACCGATGCTTTGGGAGTTCATGGGCCGGGTACGCTATGGGCCACTTGCCTTTGGTCGCCCCCTCGATGAGAACGTCAATCGTTACAGGTATGTGTACCACGCGTTCGTTCGGCGCTTTGAAGAACCAGGAGCCAGGGGAACCGAAACCCTCCTCTTCGGTGTGGAAGTACCATCGGTACACTGTCATGTCCACATTGAACTTCATGGCGAACTCCTCCATGAGTTCGTGGAAGTCATCACCCGTGCATCCAAGTCCTCGGTTGATATCGATGTCATCGGTAACCTCGCTTTCATTGACGCCGATCTTGTCGGAGATCATCGATGCCAACTCAGCACGGATCGTATGCATCGGCGGGCTCAGATCTTGATCTTGCGCAGATCCCGTCGTCCGTCCAGGATGCGAACGATGCACAAGGAAGTACGCGTGGTGCGATAGAATACGTTGTAGACCCCGACGAGTTTCACGCGTACATCATCGACATCCGTTGGTCTGCCGATGTAGGGATTGATGGAAATGACCCTGATGCTCCGTTCCAGCGCCTCGTGTAACTTCAGACTGTAGGTGGCGGATCCGGTGGTCACGATCCAGTACTGGAGAATGGACTTACGGTCTCTTTCTGCAGTAGCCGTCCAGACTACTTCAAGAGCCATTTCTCCACTGCCTTGTTGGCCTTTATCGCGGAGCGTACACGACCCTTTTTCAGGTCGGCCATCCCCTTGGCGATCGCCTTTTTCTGTTCCGGAGTCGTCACGAATACAGCGATCTCCTTGCCAGCGTCCTTCAGCATGCGTTCCACTTCACGCAGCAGTTTCACATCGGTTGTAGCGCGAATGCGGGCGATCAGCTTTTTGCGTAGTTCTGGAGTGGACATGGATCAAAGGTAATGATCGGACTACTTCGCCCCATACCGCGGATCGGGCCTCCACGGCACCCTTCGATTGCGCTGCGCTTCGCTCAGGGTGACACGTTCGAGGGCATCACTTCTCCCCATACCGCGGATCGGGTCGCCAGGGAAGCTTCTCGATGGTCTGCGCGCGCAGGGAGCAGTGCCCGAACTCCGCTTCCACAATACCTGTAAAGCGGTAGACGCCACGCCCGCGGAACGGATACTGGGCGGCCACGGAGGGGAACTGCGTGCTGTCCCAGAAGTCGCCGACCGTGTCGATGAAGGAGCCGAAGCTCATGTACGATCCGCTGTTCGTGGTGGTGGTCTTCACGTGGATCATGTAGCCCAGCATTTCCACCTTTTTGCCAACGCACGAGATCATCTGACGCGCAAGGATGTTCCGTGTTGACGTGTTGGCGTGTTGCGAGTTCACCGGGTCGGCATTTCCATTTTCTGATCGTCTGATCATCTGATCATCTGATCCGAGTTCAACCAGCGAAAAAGGATCGCACAACGGGAAGCCCAGCAGGTCCAGCTCGTCGTAGGCATCGGCCAGCGGATAGTGCTGCAGGTCGGGCAGCTTGGGCTCCTCCACCTTGGTGATGAACAGGTCGCCATGGGGATCGGCACTGGAAGGGCGATGCAGCAGCGTGAGGTCCCACAATAGTTGCGGCTTGCTCCGGCCGGTGAAGCGCAGGGCTCCCACGCGGATGAGGATGCGGGCCTGCTCCACATGCAGCGGCACGCGGCGCAGCAGGTCGGGCAGATCGGCGAAGGGACCGCGGTGGCGGCGTTCGTGCAGGATCAGCTGCACCGTTTCGTTATTCAGGCTCTTGATGTTGGCGAGGCCCAAGTAGATGTACGGCTTGTTGGTGGATGAAAGAGCTTCGAGCTTCGATCCCCGGGCCACGAGCTTGATCCCGGTCAAGCTCGTGGCCCGTGGCTCATGGCTCATGACTTCATTGGCTGATCCGCCATCTTCTGATCTTCTGATCATCTGATCTTCTGATCGGGATAACAAGCACAGCTCCTCACTCGCATTCAAACACGGCGCCTCGATCGTTGCCCCCGCGCGCTTGGCCTCGTGCAGGTAGAACTCGGTGTTGTAGAAGCCGCCGAAGTTGTTCGCCACGCCCACCATGAACTCCAGCGGATGATGCGCCTTCAGGTAGAGGCTCTGATAGCTCTCCACGGCGTAGCTGGCGCTGTGTCCCTTCGCGAAGCTGAAGCTGGCGAAGCTCTCGATCTGCCGCCACACCTCCTGCGCTTCCGCATCGGGATGTCCCTTCGCGCGGCAGCCGTTGAAGTACTTCTCGCGCACCGCCGCGAACTCAGGACGCTCGCGGAAGCGACTGGTCATGCCGCGCCGCAGCGTGTCGGCCTCGTCCAACGTCAGGCCCGCGTAGTGGTGCGCCACCTTGATCACATCCTCCTGGTACACCATCACGCCGTACGTATCGGGCATGATGTTGTACAAGGTCCGTGGTGCCTGCTTTCGCCGTTCGGGATCGTTGTGGCGCAGGATGTACTCGCGCATCATGCCGCTCTCGGCCACGCCGGGCCGTATGATGCTGCTGGCCGCCACCAAGGTGGGATAGTCCTCCACCTGCAGCTTCTTCAGCAGCATGCGCATCGCCGGGCTCTCCACGTAGAAGCAGCCGATGGTGTTGCCCGTGCGCAGCAGTTCCTTGATCGCGGGATCCTCCTTGAACGCGGGGATGTTGTGGATGTCGATGCCGGCCGCACGTTCCGCGCGCACGGCCAAGCTCGTGGCTCGTGGCTCGTGGCTCGCGGCCGCATTCCCATCAGCTGATCGTCCCGCATTCCCATTTTCTGATCGTCTGATCGTCTGATCTTCTGATCCGGCATTCACCAGCTCCACCGCATCGCGTATGTGCCCCAGTCCGCGCTGGCTGAGGATGTCGAACTTGTGCAGCCCGATGTCCTCCGCTTCGAGCATGCTGAACTGCGTCACCGGGAAGCCCTTCGGGGGCCGGTGCAGTGAAGTGTAGTACGTCATGGGCAGTTCGCTCACGAGCATGCCGCCCACGTGGATGCCGAAGTGATGCGGCATGTTCAGCAGGTGCTGCGCGTAGCGCACCACGGCCTGCGCCACCTGGTCGATGTCGCCCGTACGCACACCGCTGCTCATGCGGCCGCGGCCGTAGTGACCGGTATCACCTTCGGATAGCGCATCGATCTCCGCCGGCGGAAGTCCCATCGCCTTGCCCAGTTCGCGCACCGCACCGCGCCACTGGAAGGTGGTGTAGGTGGCCAGTTGCGCCACATGCCGTTCGCCGTACTTCTTGAAGAGGTAGGCGATCACTTCATCACGGTCCTTCCAGCTGAAGTCGATGTCGAAGTCGGGCGGTTTCTTGCGCGCCGTGCTGATGAAGCGCTCGAAGTAGAGGTCCAGCTCGATGGGATCCACATCGGTGATGCCGAGGCAGTAGGCCACGAGGCTGTTCGCACCGCTTCCTCTTCCCACATGGAAAAAACCTTTGCTGCGCGCGAACTGCACAAGGTCCTGGTTGATCAGGAAGTAGCTCACGAAGCCCATGCGCTCCACCACCGCGAGTTCCTTCTCGATGCGCGCGAGCACGGTGGGCGAGGGCGTTCGGTAGCGCCGCAACATGCCCGCGTAGGCATCGGCGCGCAGGCGTTCGCGGTCGAGGGCTTCGCTGCTGCCGAAGACCTTGCGCGTTTTGTCGGTGCCGTACTCGAAGTCGATGGCGCATTCCTCCAGCAGTTGTTCGGCGTTGCGGATCAAATACGGATGGTCGCGGTAGATCTGCCGCACCTCTTCATCGCTGCGGAAACGATCGTCCAGAGATCCGAGCTCTTCCGCGGGCAACATGCTCACCACGGTGTTCTTCGCCATGGTGCGCAGCAGGCGGTGCGTGTTGAAGTCGCGCCCCGGACGTGGTCCGGGGTCACGGAAGGTCACGGGCAGCAAGGCAACGAGGTCCTTCGGCCGTTTCGCCCAAGGGCTTAAGGGAAGTCGTGTGAGATCGCTTGGTTTGATGCCGATGCGTTCGTTGGGGTGAAGAATGCGCGGCGCTGTGTTGAAGGGGAGGATGAAGAACACATCGGGCCTTGCGGGCGCGTGTTCGGGGATCGCTTCGCCATCGAGCAGATGCGGACTGAGCAATTCGTTCAGCTGTTGGAAGCCGGCGTTGTTCTTCGCCACACCGATATAGAGGAGCCGCGCGCCCTGGCGGAATTCGATGCCCACCACCGGCCGCACGTCGAAGCGCGGGGCCAACCGCACGAAGTCCAGCACCCCGCCCGTGTTGTGGATGTCGGTGAGGGCGATGGTGCGCACACCGTTGGCCTGGGCCTGGCGCAGCAGTTCTTCGGGGCTCATCAGCCCGTACTGGAAGCTGAACCAGCTATGGCAGTTGAGGAACATCGGGGATTTGGAAAATTCAGAAGTGCAATTACCTTTGACGCGGAAACCGTCATTTATCTGACAGTAAAATAGTCAATAAGTGAATATGATGAGCACCGGCAAGGAAACGGGAACAAGGGCCTTGATGCTGGCGGATCAAGAGATCCTCGGTAAGATCCTGGTCATCCGCGACCAAAAGGTGATGCTGGACCGGGATCTGGCGGAACTGTATGGTGTGGCTCCCTTCCGCATGCGTGAACAGGTGAAGAGGAATCTCGAACGCTTCCCCAAGACCTTCATGTTCCAACTGACAAACAAGGAGTTACGTGAAGTGGTATCGCAATTTGCGATACCATCCCACACATATACCGGAGGATCAGTGCCTTACGCATTCACCGAGCACGGCGTACTGATGCTCGCCAATGTCCTACGGAGTGAGCGCGCCATACAAATGAGCATCCGCATCATCGAACTTTTCGTGCGGATGCGGGAGATGGTCTTCACACACCAGGACATACTGCACAAGCTTGAGCGGATCGAAGAAAAGGTGGCCGCACACGATGAGGGCATCGGGGTGCTGTTCGACCACATCCGGCAATTGCTTGCGCCGAAAGAAGAGCCGGAGATCCCGCGCTTGCGCATCGGCTACAAAAAGGACGAACTGTGATGGAACGCACGAAAGCCATGAACAGCACAGGCGGAGCGGATGTGATGGAGGCGACCGCGATCGAGAACGAGATCAGCGGCCGCGTGCATACCGTTAAGGGGCGGCAAGTGATGCTGGATGCTGACCTCGCGAAACTCTACGGGGTGGAGACCAAACACCTCAAACGCCAGGTGCAGCGCAACATCGACCGCTTTCCGTCGGATTTCATGTTCCAACTGACAGCCAGGGAGTTGGCTGGTTTGAGGTACCAAATTGGCACCTCAAACACGTTAATCGATTCAGAACGAGGCGGTTCCAGAGTGTTGCCCTTAGCCTTCACCGAACAGGGAGTGGCCATGCTCAGCAGTGTGCTCAACAGCGAGAGAGCCATACAGGTCAACATCCGCATCATTCGCGTTTTTACCCGAATGCGCGAAGTGCTGATGGCCCATAAAGACATCCTGCACAAGCTGGAGCAGATGGAGCAACGCATCTCGCTGCACGACGAGGACATCGGCACCTTGTTCGATAACATCCGGCAGCTGCTTACACCGGAAGTAGGACCGCGATCGGACCGGCAGCGGATCGGATACAGGAAGGATCAACTCTAACGCACCCTCGCACCCTCGCACTCGTTCTCCCGCACCTACAAAACACATACGACCATGGCAGGCAATACCACCTTCGGAGCGAACATCAAACTGCTGCGCGCGCGCCGCGGCCGCAGCCAGGAAGAAACCGCCATAGCCCTCGACGTGAAGCGATCGAGCTGGAGCGGCTACGAGAACGGCAGCGCCGAGCCCAACCTCGACCTGCTGATCCGCATCAGCGAGTACTTCAAGATCAGCGTGGACAAGCTGGTGAAGCACGACCTCACGGCCCTCAGCGAGAGCCAGCTGGGCATCCTGGAGCGTGGCGGCGATGTGGACATGAGCGGCAAGCGCCTGCGGGTGCTGGCCACCACGGTCGACCGCAATGACCGCGAGAACATCGAGCTCGTGCCGGAGAAGGCCCGCGCCGGTTACGCGTTGGGCTATGCCGATCCAGAGTACATCGGTGTGCTGCCCACCTTCCAGATGCCGTTCCTGGGGCGCGACCGCAAGTACCGCACCTTCCAGATCAGCGGCGACAGCATGCCCCCGGTGGGCGAGGGGTCCTGGGTCACCGGTGAGTACGTGCAGAACTGGCACACCGTCCGCGATGCACTGCCTTACATCATTGTCACCAAGGAGGATGGCATCGTGTTCAAGGTGGTGTACAACAAGCTCAAGGAGAAGGGCACCCTGCTCCTGTGCAGCACCAATCCCATCTACCCGCCCTACGAGGTGGAGGTGGGCAACGTGCTGGAAGTTTGGAAGTTCGTGCACTTCATCAGTCAGGAGTTGCCCGAGCCGAACCTGACGCGGGATGAGTTGACGCGAAGTGTGCTGGATCTGCGCAAGGAGGTGGGCCAGCTGCGCATGACCATGGAGCAGCAGGGCCGGTTGGCGCTCTGAGTCGGCGTTGGTCGGAAACCGCACCGGTGTCGCGGTGATCCATGCTCGTGCAGCGCGGCAGACAGGTGGGCTGCTGTGTCCGGCATGGTGCGCGATGGTTACTTTGCGGCCTTGCGAACCACCATGCGTACCACATCCCTCGTTCGATCCATACGCAGTTGGGCCTTCCTTAGCGGCCTCCTGCTGCTCACCGGTTGCCTCACCATCGAGGAGAACTACACCTTCAAGAAGGATGGGTCGGGCACCATGGAATACGTGGTGGACCTCAGCGAGATGGCCGACCTGATGAAAGGTCTTCCCGGCGGCAAGGACGGTGACAAGGGCAAGGACGATGGGGCTGGAGCGATGGACCTGAACGACAACCTCGCGAAGCTCAGGTCGCTGCCTGGCATCAGCAAGGTGAAGCTGAAGAAGGAAAAGGATGGATTCGTGCAGCGCCTCAGTTTCAAGTTCAAGGACATCGGGGCACTCAACGGAGCGTTGAACCAATTGATGCCGGACAGCACCAACCTGGCCCAGGAGTTCTTCCGCTGGGAAGGCAGCACGCTGGTGCGCACCAACAACCAGCACGCGCGCGAGATGGGTGGCGACATGGGCGGTGAAACAGGGGACAGCACGGACATGACCGGGTTGCTGCAGTCGATGCACTACAAGTACAGTTTCAAGTTCGCCAAGGAGATCGGCGCAACGGAAGTGGCCGAGGGTATGGCGAAGGAGCCCAAGGGCACCAAGGCCATCAACCTCACCACCGATTGGTCCGTGATCACCAAGGACCCCAAGGCGTTGGACCTGCGAATTGAATTGAAGTGACGGCCTGACGATGGAGAACTTACTGGAAAGCGCCATCCGCCTCGCGGCCAAAGTGCACAAAGGCCAGGTGGACCGGTTCGGGAAACCGTACATCCTGCATGTGATGCGGGTGATGATGCGCGGGCATGATCTGGAGGAGCAGGTGCTCGGCGCCTTGCACGATGTCCTGGAGCGTTCCACGCTCACCATGGCCGATCTGCAGAAGAAGGATTTCCAGCCCCGCGTGCTGAAGGCCTTGGACTGCATCACGCGCCGCAAGGACGAGGACTACGACGGATACATCGAGCGTGTGATGGAGGACGGATTGGCCATGCGCGTGAAGCTGCATGACCTGGCGGACAAAATGGACCTCCTGCATGTGGAGGAACTGAGCATCGCCGACCTGAAACGCTACAACAAGCAGCTGGCCGCCTACCACCGACTGAAGAAGTTGGTGGAGGATGCCCGGGCCAACATGATGATCCAGGCGCGCAAAGTGCGCCCGGGGACCTGATCCACTGTTGATCAGCTCATTCCTGCGTACTTGCGCGGGTCTATCTTCGCCGACCTTCCACCGATCCATCATGAAACACACCCTGTTCCTTCTCCTCGCGCTGCCACTGTTCATTGCCTGTGGCGGAGGCTCCGCGACCACCGGCCAGCCGGACCATAACGATAGCCTGGCCACCGACACCTTTGCCTGGCAGACCGAGCAGTTCGGCGATGTGCGCGTGCTGCGCTACCAGATCCCGGCTTGGGACTCGCTCACCCTTCAGCAGAAGAAGCTGGCCTATTACCTGGTGATGGCCGGCCTCAGCGGGCGCGATATCATGTGGGACCAGAACTACAAGCATAACCTGAAGATCCGCAAGGCGCTGGAGGCGATCCTCAAGAGCGACAAGGTGGAACGGAAAGGCGCGGATTGGAACCACTTCCTTGTGTACGCCAAGGAGGTGTTCTTCAGCAATGGCATCCATCACCATTACGGAATGGACAAGTTCGCGCCGGAGTTCCCGCGTGCATATTTCGAAGGATTGTTGACCACCAGAGGCGCCACCCTCGACAAGGAAGTGGTGGACGTGATGTTCGACCCGGCCGTGGATGGCAAGAAGGTGAGCCTGGATCCCAGCAAGGACCTTGTGCTGAGTTCCGCGGTCAATTTTTACGGCGAGGATGTGAACCAGAAGGAGGTGGAGGAATTCTACAGCAAAATGGGCGAGCGCGGCGACACCACTCCGGTGAGCTACGGCATCAACAGCAAAGTGGTGCGTGGCAAGGATGGCAAACTGGTGGAGCAGGTGTATAAGGTGGATGGCATGTACGGATCCGCGTTGAAGGAAATGGTGAAGTGGTTGGAGCTTGCAAAAGGTGTCGCGGAGAGCCCCGACCAAGCGGATGTCATCCAGAAGCTCATCGAGTTCTATACCACCGGTGACCTGGTGAAGTGGGATGAGTTCAACGTCGCGTGGGTGCGTCAGAAGAACACCACGATCGATTTCATCCAGGGCTTTGTGGAGGTATACAATGACCCCATGGGAAAGCGTGGCAGTTATGAGAGTTGCGTGGAGATCATCGACCCGGTGGCCACCAAGCACATGAGCGTGATCCAGAACAATGCCCAGTACTTCGAGGACAACTCACCCTTGATGCCAGAGCATAAGAAGAAGACCGTGAAGGGGATCACCTATGGTTTTGTTCAGGTAGCGGGAGAGGCCGGTGATGCGGCCCCGAGCACACCGGTGGGCGTGAACCTCCCCAACGCCGATTGGATCCGTAAGGACATCGGTAGCAAGAGCGTGAGCCTGGGCAACATTTCAGAAGCGTACGAGAAGAGCGGCGGAAAGGGCGCGTTGCAGGAGTTCTGCCATGACAGCGATGAGGTGAAGCGCGCGGTGGAGTACGGGGCCTTGGCGGGCACCTTGCACACCGCCCTGCACGAAGTGATCGGCCACGCCAGCGGTCAGATCGAACCAGGTGTGGGCATGACCGATGAGACCTTGAAGAACTACGCCAGCACCTTGGAGGAAGGCCGCGCGGACCTCGTGGCCCTCTACTACATCATGGATCCCAAGCTGGTCGAATGGGGCGTGATGCCTTCACTGGAGGTGGGCAAGGCCGAATATGACGGATACATCCGCAATGGGCTCATGGTGCAACTGCGCAGGATCAAACCGGGCAACGATGTGCAGGAAGCGCACATGCGCAACCGGATGTGGGTGAGCGCCTGGTGCTTTGAAAAAGGTGCCAAGGACAGTGTGATCGTGAAGGTGCAGCGGGATGGGAAGACCTATTACGACATCCGGGACTACGACAAGTTGCGTGGCCTGTTCGGTGAGTTGTTGCGTGAAGTGCAGCGGATCAAGAGCCAGGGTGATTACACGGCCGGCCATGATCTGGTGGAGAACTACGGGGTGAAGGTGGACAAGGACCTGCATACGCAGGTGCTGGCACGCGCGGAGAAGTTGAAGACCGCACCCTACGCCGGGTTCATTCAACCCCGCCTGGTGCCTGTAACGGATGCCAGCGGAGCGATCACCGACATCAAGGTGGAATATCCCTCGGATTTCATCGGCCAGATGCTCGAGTACGGCGAGAAGTTCAGTTTCCTTCCAACAGTGAACTGAACGCAACCTGTTCAAAGGGAAGGGCGGCCGACAGGTCGCCCTTCTTTTTTGTTCAGCACTGACAGGCCATTTCTAGCGGTCGCGTGTTTTTTTGTTCTAAGAACGAAACCCTGTTTCAACACCCCCCGTAATAAGGGTTGTCCAAGTAGTTCAAAGGTCAATCTGAAGAGTCACGTCGCCCCTGCCTAGGTCTCAGACCGGTGGGGGCTTCGTGCGTCCAGGGGGTACTATTGGCAGAGGACGTTGGCGGCCCAAGTGGCCATCAACAGATCGGGCTTCGTGTGTGCATCATAGCCTTGGGCCCGCACATACCCGACCGCAGTGGTGTGTAGCCGGTGGGACCCGAAGCGCGGGTCGCTGTTCAGGTCCATGTCGATGCGGGCAACGGGTACCCCCCCTTCCTCACGCAGCGTTCGCGCCACGTCGAGGCTTCGTTCCACCTCACCCCACAGGCGCGTCCAGAGATCACGTATGCGCGCCTGTTTCTCACGGCGGTATATCACATGGGCCCCGTTGCGGTGGTAGCGGATCACTACGGCGGTGGTGTAGATGGTATGGCCGCAACGGTTCTGGCTGTCGCTACCCACGGAGATCTCCACGTCAGGTCGCAGGGCCAGCATCTCCTGCACGTGCTGCAGCAGATGTACCGGCCGGCCATCATGCATGATGTGGAATCCGTTCATGGAGCGAGCCCATGCAAGGTAAGCGGGATCGACATTTCACCCGGATATACGGGGGAACACTTCCGCGTCTATATTTGCGCCCCGCTTCTCCAGCGAGACCACCTACCGAAGTGGCGGAATTGGTAGACGCGCACGTTTCAGGGGCGTGTGACCGTAAGGTTGTGCGGGTTCGAGTCCCGCCTTCGGTACTGACAGTGAAGCGGCGAAAGCCGCTTCACTGTTTTTGTTCAGGACCTGCGCATCGGGGATAATTGGAGTGTTCGCTTCCTGCCCCGGCCATGCATCTTCATGGGGTGCGAACGGCGCGGAACGCAGGGTGTCCTATCGATGCTGAAGTGGCACGACAGGCCATGGTCCATCACTACCTTTAGGGCGCAACGCCTCTCCATGCCTGCCAAACGGTTCAAGATCAAGAAACAGTGGACCAACAGCAAGGTCTGGGCCTTCGCGTCCATGCTGCTGATGCTGGCGGCCCTTGCCTTGACGGGGATGACGGGGCATCTGTGGATCCTCGTCGGCGCCCTGTGCATTTCGTTGGTGGGCTTCATGGTCAGCCTGTGGAATGACCGCGCCGGCAATGTTTCCTATGGCATCGAAAAGGGGCAGCTTGTACTGCGGCGGAACGGGATCGAGGAGCGCATTTCCTTCGACTACATGCGCGACGCCAGTCTATTGGACCGTGTAGCAGCGCGCGACCTGCTGCGGCAGTTGATGGAAAGTGCCAGATCCCGGGGGGCGGACGCGGCCACGCTGCAGTCCATCCGCCAACGGTACGTGCGGTATTGCACCATCGATATCGGCCTGAGCAGTATGACCTTCGGGATCGGTAGGCATCTGGTGGACCAGCGTCCCGACGCCAAGCATGACCTGGTGCTCATACGAACCTCGGACGGCCAGGCATTTCTTCTATCGCCTGTGTACAACCAGGATACCGTGGAATCGCTCAACAGGGCCATCCAACGGGACATGCCGCTGGGTAAAAGCGCGTAAGGGTCCGCTCCTCAGATCCTCAGGCGTTGACCCGGGCGCAACTTGCTCGAGCGGCCCAGGCGATTCGCCTTGCATAGCGCTGATACCGTGGTACGGTACCGACGGGCGATGGCCGAGAGGGTATCCCCTCGGCGAACCACATGCCAACGATGGGCACGCGCGGTATCGGTCGCCTTCTTCGGTACCGCGAACAGTCCTGGGTGCACGTGCAACGTGGAGCTTCGCAAGGTGCCTTCCGAAAGGTCGAACAACAACTGTGGATCGATGGGATGCCCGAGATAGCGCGTTTCAAAATGAAGGTGTGATCCCGTGCTGCGACCGGTATTTCCCCCGAGCCCGATCACCTGGCCGGCATCCACGGCGTCCCCGGCCTCCACATTGCGCGCGCTGAGATGTCCGTAAAGCGTCTCCAGACCGTTCGCATGGCGCACCACCACCACGTTGCCGAACTGGGGGTGATACCGCGAGATGCGCACCATGCCATCGAACGCACAATGCACGGGATCACCGTCCTGCAACTTCAGGTCCACCCCATAATGCATCCGGCGGTGACGATGTCCAAAGGGTGATGTGATCCGTCCGCAGATGGGCATCGCATTATCGCAAGCGGAGCGGCTGAGGCATAGGGTGCTGGTATCCGTGACCAACGTCGACTTGCGATCGAAGATGACGTCGGTGTCGAATTCACCGTAAAGCAGATAACTCGGGATCAAGCGCACTGAATCCTCCGAGGTCATCACCTCATCCCCGTTCTCTTCCTCGGATAAGGTGAGGTCATAGCCTTCATAGGGTGTGCGTCCCTCAGGTCCGCCCGTGGCCACTGTGCTATCGCCTTGTCCCTGCACCGTAGTGCACAGGGCAATACCGAGTATACAGGAAAGGAGGTGTGCAGTGCGTGCCATGCAGGTGCGGCGAATGTAGCCGCGCCCCCACGTCGGCAATACCACCCGGGACCAAGTGGTCCACAACGCAGCGTTCATTCCGCTGCAATTGTGCGCTTGGTCGATCATATCGTATGACCGGTCGAGGTATGGCGACGTTTCATTTGAACTGCTGATCCTTGTTAACATGCTCACCGATCATCGGTCCGGGATCACCGGATCATGGGCGGGCTCAATGGTCCCCATGGAGGATCTCAGGATGCAGGTATTGAACAGGCGGTTATCTTTCATGCCATGCTGCAAGGAAAATTCCACATCGCCTTTGCCACCACCGACCTGAAACGCATCAAGGCCTTTTACGGCGGACTCCTTGGTTGCGCGGAAGGACGCAGTTCAACACACTGGGTGGATTACGATTTCTTCGGGCATCAGCTCACCATCCAGGAAGTGGCACGCTTGGAACGCGTGAAGCGCGTGTACAACCCGAAGAGCAATGTGCCGAGCGAGCATTGGGGCATCGTGCTGCGCATGGCGGATTGGAAGAAGCTGCGGGATAAGTTCAAGAAGGTGGGGGTCACCTTTTTCATTGAACCGACCGTGGTGATGAAAGGGGAAGTGGGGGAACAGCACAGCCTGTTCATCGAGGACCCTGATGGTCATGCCATCGAGTTCAAGGCCTTCGAGGAAGAGGATGCTTTGTTCCGGAAAGCGTAGGTGGATCCTACCCTCCTGGTGATCAAGGTCAGTACTCGCGGCTGGCCACCAAGGACCGCGCATCACCGAACTGCTCCGCGTGGGCCAACTGCCCATCGGTGTATGTAAGCCGGCCTTTCAATTCGTTCCGTGCATCCCTGAATTCCCAGGTGCCATTGCGATGGCCATTGCGGAAGCTTGCGCGGGCCAGCAGTGCACCGTTCTCGGCATATTGCTCCCAGATACCCTCACGCCGACCATTCCTGAACGTCCCCCGCTCCTTCAGCCGCCCACTTTCGTAATAGGTCATGAAGACATCCGTGCCTTCCACATTGAACCGGGTGCACTTCAGCCGACCGTTCTGGTAACGCTCCTGAAGCGGCTTTTCCTGTGCCAGGAGCGAAACGCTGAGGAAAAGTAGGACAGCGACGAGGGATGTACGCATCAGGGATCGGTTGCGTGTTCTACGGGCCAAGGTAATGCAGGTTACACGATCGGTTAACATGGGCTTAACATGGGACTTTGCACGTTGACCTGTTCGTGACCGGCTATTTTGCGCTCGCCCAAGGCGGCTCCGATGGTCTTCAGTTCCCCGGTCTTCCTTTTCCTGTTCCTGCCCATAGTGCTGCTCCTGGTGGCCTTGGTGCGCGATCGTGGCGCGCAGAACACCGTCCTTCTCCTGGCCAGCCTGCTCTTCTATGCATGGGGCGAGGGGGCGTTCGTCCTACTGATGCTGGGCACGGCCCTGTTCAATCATGTCTGTGGCATCCTGCTGGACCGGACCGGATCGCGCAAGGCCGTGTTGGCGCTGGCGGTCACGGTGGACCTTGGAACCCTCATCTGGTTCAAGTACGCCATGTTCATCGTGGAGGCGGTCACGCCGGTGTTCACCTGGCTGGGCCGTCCCGCACCGCATATCGATCCCGTACACCTGCCGATCGGCGTGTCCTTCTTCATCTTCCACAGCCTGAGCTATGTGGTGGACATATACCGAAGGACAGCACCGGCCCAGCGCGTGCCGGGGATCACGGCCTTGTATATCGCCCTCTTTCCGCAGTTGGTGGCCGGTCCCATCATCCGGTATCACGATGTGGCCGATCAGTTCGTGGACCGGGTGATGAACATGGAAGGCTTTGCTTGGGGCGTGCGCCGCTTCATTGTAGGCCTGGCCAAGAAGATCCTGATCGCCGACCTGTGCGCGCGCATTGCGGATCCCGTGTTCGCCCTGCCGTCAGCGGACCTCACGCCTGCCGTGGCGTGGCTGGGCGCCGTGGCCTATGCCGTGCAGATCTATTTCGACTTCAGCGGGTATAGCGACATGGCGATCGGACTGGGCCGCATGTTCGGTTTCCATTTCCTCGAGAACTTCCGGCGACCCTATGTGGCGTCCAGCCTGCGGGATTTCTGGAAGCGGTGGCACATCAGCCTCACGAACTTCTTCCGTGATTACCTGTACATCCCCTTGGGTGGCAACCGTCGCGGGCCGGCGCGCACTTACGCGAACCTCCTCATCGTGTTCTTCCTGACGGGTCTGTGGCATGGTGCCAGCTGGAACTTCGTGGTGTGGGGCATGATCCATGGGGCGTTCATGCTGGCCGAACGCACGGGGTGGGGACGGGTGCTCGACAAGTTGCCGCGCATCCTTGGCCGGGTGTATACCATGTTCGTGGTATTGCTTGCCTGGGTGTTCTTCCGCGCGCCCGACCTCGGCGCGGCGTGGGCCTACCTCGATGGCATGTTCACCATCGGGCACGGCAACGCTGCGTTGGTGTATCCGGCCTACTACCTCACGCATGATGTGGCCCTGGCCTTGGTGGTCGGTCTCTTCGGTGGCCTCGGTGGATACGATGTACTGGTCCGCTGGTGGCGCCGTTCGGAACCTCAGGCCCGGGGCATGCGGCTGGCCGGCATCTCCCAGGACCTCGGCCTGTTGTTGCTCTTCGTGTTCTGCGCCATGGCCGTGGCCACACGCACATTCGACCCCTTCATCTATTTCCGCTTCTGATGAACGGGCGTACCATCTCCACGTTGCATCTGGTGGCCGCGCTTCTGGGTCTGCTCGCTGCGGGCCTGGTGTGGCGTTGGCAGCGTGATCCCGCAGGCAACGGCCACCCGCGCATCGTCATCTCGGCCGTGGTGCCGGTGCTCGATACCTATCAGGTCTTCGTGGACGAAGGGGAAGGCTTCGCTCCGGACCGCGTGATCAACCTGCGTGTCCGCAGTTCCGCCGACCAACAGGAGTTGGCATTCGAACTGCCTTCCGGGCTCCATCATCTCAACGGCTTCCGGTTCGATCCGGGTGATCATTCCACGCTCGTTCGCGTCAGCCGGGTGGAATTGATCGGTCCATACGACAGCTGGACATGGGAAGGGAAGGAGTTGATGCGCGTAATGGCCAACACCAACAATGTGGATGTGCGAGGGATGGATGATGGTCGGGTGGAGGTGAGGTGCACGGGTGAGGATCCATGGCTGGCCACAGGGCAGGACCTGCAGTTCCTGAGCGCGGAGGTCCTCAGCGGTCGACCGCCGTTGATCCGGGCGTTCGTTTCAGCCTTGGCTGTGCTGGTGGCGGTATTTCTACTCGTACTCCTGTCCGCTCGAACCATCCGGACCGTATCCAGGCCACGCCTCCCGGCACCGCAACGACCATCGCGGGCCATGATGGTCCTGTTGTGCATCGATGTGGTGGTGCTGCTGGCGGTCGTGGGCGTGGTGCAGCACATTCGGGAGCAGCCCAGGGGACTTCAACTCCGGCTGCAGGTGGTCGCGGCAGCGCCCGACGTGTTCCAGCTGTTCTACAGCGAACGGGCGGGTGAATTCAACCAGGCGCGGTCGGTGTTCGCGCATACCGCGCTCAGCGAGGGTCCGCAGTGGGTGGCATTTTCCTTCCCCCCCGACAGCTTTCCGGGGTTCCTGCGATTCGACCCCGGTTCGCTGCAGGACAGTCTGGTCATCCAACAGGCGGAACTGGTCCTGGACGATGGTCGGGCGCCCATTCCCCTGGGGATGTTCCACAAGGCGATCGGCCATCGACATCACGTGGGGCCGGTGCTCCTGCGCGAGGAGGATATCCTCATGCCCTTCACAGGGGACGATCCCTTCCTGTACCTCGGGCTGGACACCAAGGCCCTTACGCAGGACCTGCGGTATCGTGCGCTTCCCCTCACCTGGGCGCTGCTCACCGGCCTGCTGGCCGTGGCCTTGGTGCATGCCGGGCTCTGGCGATCGCAACGGTTCCGCAGCGCGGTGCAGGAGGCGCGTACGCGCGATGCTTTTTTCGTTCTGGCCTTCCTTGTGCTCCTGTCCTTTCCGCTGCTGGTCACGTTCAACCCTTCGCTGGAGCCGCCGCAGAACTTCAGCGAGAAACGCACGCTGGCCCGCCTGCCCGAACTGGAACTGCGCAGGTTGGGTGGTTATGCTGGGAAATATGACACCTGGTACCGCGACCATTTCGGATCCCGTGGCGAACTGTTCCGCTGGAACTCCATGTTCCATGTGGCCTTGCTGCGCACATCCCCATTGCCCGATAAGGTGATGGTGGGCAAGGATGGCTGGTTGTACCAGTACCACTCGCTCCTCGACGGATATTACCGGGGTCAGCCCGCGTTCAGTGCCGGAGACATGGAGCGGGTGCGCAAGTTGTGCGAGCAACGCCAGCAATGGCTGGCGATGCGAGGGATCAAGTACTACATCCTCATCCCACCGATGGCCGCCACCATCTACCCCGAGCACGTGCCGGACCGTTTCCACCGCCTGTCGGACACCACCTGGCTGGGGCAGGTGAAGGCGTATTTCGACCGGTACTCCACGGTTCCCATCATCGACCCCACCCCGCTCTTGCTCGAGGCGAAGAAGAACAGGGATGTGTACTTCTCATCCGACATCCACTGGAACCCCTATGGGTCCTACTTCGGTTACAAGGCATTGATCGACCGCATCCGTATGGATGATCCCCGCGTGCCGCCGGCGTGGCCCATCGAGGAGCTACAGTTCACCAACGATACCAACACGTCCGCCGACATGGCGAACATGCTCGGCCTGAACGATGTGATGAAGCGGATCGAGCCGATGGTGAGACCCCTGCACACGCGGCGCGCGGAGTTCGCCGACTTTCCGGAACTGCAGGGCTCCCGGTTCTTCCTCGATCGTGCCATGCATTACACGCACCCGGACACCACGCTACCGCGGCTGCTGATGTTCCACGACTCCTTCGGACTTTACCTGAAGCCGTTGCTCAATGAACACTTCTCCAGCGCGACCTACGTCTGGTATCCGCTGTACCTGCCGGATGTGGTGACCCAGGTGAAACCCGACGTCGTGGTGCAGGAGTTCATGGAGATGTTCGTCATCAACATGCCGAAGGATTCGGTACCGCCCACGCGCTGATATCAGGCCAGCCGAAAGTCGTGCGCCCCGCGCGTGAGGTGCGGATTATAGCACGGATCATCCGTGATGTACTTGCCCCAGCGCTCCTTGAACAGGCCCACTTCGCGCAGGTGTCGCTCGTAGCTCTCCTTGGTCATGTGCGGATGTCCGCGTGTGAGGCTTTCGTAGTGGTACAATGACACGTGTGGCAGGTACACGTTGTTCAGTCCATGTTCCCGCAGTCGCAGGCAGATGTCCACGTCATTGTATTCCACGGTGAAGAGCTCCTCCCATCCGCCGTTCGCTTCCAGCTTGGAGCGCTCCACCATCATGCACGCCGCTGTGACCGCGCTGTAGTTGTTGATGGTGTTCACATAGTTGAAGTAGCCCGGACCATCCTTGTGCGCGCCGGTGAATACATGGCCGGCAACGCCTCCGAGGCCGATGACCACACCGCCATGTTGGATGGTGTCATTGTGGTAGAGCAATTTCGCACCCACGGCACCGATGCTGGGGCGCTGGCACCACTCATGCATGGCCCGCAACCAATCGGCATGGATGATCTCGGTGTCGTTGTTCAGGAAGAGGATGTGCTGCCCGGTGGCCTTTTCGATCCCCACGTTCATCAGGCGGCTGAAGTTGAACGGTTCGTTCACTTCGTGCCAATGGAAGTTCGCTGGATGTGCCTTGCGCATGTCCTCCATCAACGCGAAGAGCGGTCGTTCGGTGCTGTTGTTGCTCAGCACGATCACCTCGAAGTCGGGATGGTCCGTGAGCGCGAAGAGCGACCGCAGGCATGTGGTCAATACCTCGGCCTTGTCCTTGGTGGGGATGATGATGCTCACACGCCCCTTCAGCGGTGAGGTGAAGCGGATGCCATAGCCACGGAATCCGTAGAGGAAGGATACGTCAGCGGGTTCGCCTCGCCGCTGCAACGCCTCGGTGAGTGCGCGTTTGGCGGCATCATAGGCGTAGGGTTTCACCTCCTCGCTTCGGGCAGCGCTGGCCGCGTGGATGCGCCAGTGGTAGGCCACACGCGGAACGTGCGCGATGCGCTGGCTGCGTTCGGTCAACCGCAGGATCAGGTCATAGTCCTGGCTTCCTTCGAATCCGGCCCGGAATCCACCGACATCGCGGAGCAGCGCACTGCGTACGACCACCAGGTGACCGAGGTAGTTGCGGCTCAACAAGTGGTCCGGGCACCATTGGGGCTTGAAATGCGGTTCGCTGTGCCGACCTGCCTCATCCACCTTGTCCTCGTCGGTGTAGATGATGTCGAGCGTGCGGTCCTTGTTGAGCCGTTTCACCACATGGTAAAGGGCATCGGGCGCCAGCAGGTCATCATGGTCCATCAGCGCGCAGAATTCGCCGGTGGCGAGTTCCAGTGCCGAGTTGGAAGCCCGGCTGATGTGCCCGTTCTCCGTGCGGAAGGTCACGCGGACACGGGGATCCTCGCGCATCCAGCGCTCAAGGCATTTACGCACCTCGCCGGAGGGCGAGCGATCATCGGCGATGCAGAGCTCGACATCGGCGTAGGCCTGCGTGACCACACTTTTGATCGCCGCATCAAGGAGGGCCACCGGAGGATCATACACCGGCATCACCACGCTCACCTTCGGACGATAGGTCCACAGCGCGATGTCGTCGCGGTAGTTATCGAGGTCCGCCGGGCGCGCTGCATGCTGTGCCAGCCACTGCGCGTAAGGGTCGCCATGGATGGCCTGGAGCACATGCTGGTGCTCGTCGCCCAGGACGATGCGCACGGGCCGGACCTCCGTCCAGAGGTACAAGGCCTTGAAGACCTTGGCCAGGAACTTCCGTACGATGATGCGCCCCTTGTCGCTCACGAGGAAGGCCATGCGCCTGATCCACTTCGAGCCTTTTCTGGATCGATCGCTGCCGGTGCGGAGCAGTGCACGCATCTTGTGATAGGCCCGACGCATGCGCCAGAGGCGGCTGGACTCGTAGGCCTTGATGCGCTCCTCGTATTGGTGGAGCAATGCTTGCAGGGCTCGCCCATGGTCGCGATGCACATCCAGCGCACGCAGGGCCTTGTCCACTTCGCCCACGAGGCGATGGGCCTCCACCGAGAGCGATTCCTTTTGCCTGGCCAGTTCTTCGATGGACCGGGTAAGGGCGTCATTACGCGCACCCAATGCGGCATGTTCCCGGCGCAGGGCCACGAGTTCATCGCCTGTTATGCGGGCCTTCTGCAAGGCTTCGGCAGCGCTTGACTTGGCGGCCTGAACGGTGGCCTCCGCGGTCATCACCAGCAAGTGGTCGTTGGCCTGGATCCCATGCAGCTCGCTCACCACTGCGTTCGCATGCTCCATGAACAGCCGCCCATGTTTGCGCACCACGTAGGCCACCACGCTGGTGCGCAGGTCCGGTTGCGATAACCTGGAGACCAGGGAGGACCGGCGCACCCGGTAGTGGAACAGCGGTTCGGGAATGTGAACGAAACGCAGCCCACGTGACATCAGGCGTAACCAAAGCTCCCAGTCCTCATAACCATCGACCATCCGTTCGTCGTAGCCGCCATCGTGGGCGAGTATGCTGCGCCGTACCACGGCGCACGCATCGATCCGGTTGCCCACAAGCATACGCGACAGGG
The DNA here is from genome assembly GCA_031411095.1 of Flavobacteriales bacterium. GTDB lineage: Bacteria > Bacteroidota > Bacteroidia > Flavobacteriales_F > PHOS-HE28 > PHOS-HE28. Next base: position 125,114 of record JANOAK010000022.1, read on the forward strand.
TGGTCACGGGTTGGTCAACGCGGCCGTTCCGCAGTCCGAACTCCAGTTTGTCGCTGTACACCACGGCCACATCGGGTTCGCGTTCGAGGATCTCCGCCGCGCGTTCCACGAGCGCCGGTTCCACGCGGTTATCGGCATCGAGGAAGAGGATGTACGGTCGGTCGGAGGCTTTCCAACCTGCGTTCCGCGCGGCGGGAAGGCCGCTGTGCGGCAGGTCCACTACATGAACGCCGCGCATACGAAGTGCCGCCAACACGTCGAGCGTAGCGGGATCGGTGCTGCCATCGTTCACGACGACCACACCTTCTACACGCGCACGTTCCGCGCCAAGGCTGGCCACGGCTTCCGCCAGGTAGGCGCCATCGTTGTGGCAGGGGATCACCACCCCCACCAGCGCAACGGGTGACGAGCGATGGTCGTTCGGGACCGCCTCAGCACCGGGAATGTCGGTCGGTACCGTCCTCATGGTAACGATTTGATGCCCAGGAGGTGATGGTAGTGCAGGCCCACCTCATGCGGGTGGCCCACCTTCACGATCCGTCCGTCCTCCACGCAGGCGGCCCGATCGCATACGCGCTGCACCTCACCCAGCGAGTGGCTTACCAGGACAACGGTGCTGCCTTGGTGCTTGAGATCGGCGATGCGGGCATGGCATCGCTGTTGGAATTCCGCATCGCCCACGGCCAGCACCTCGTCGATCAGCAGGATGTCGGGATCGTTCGCGGTGGCGATGGAGAAGCCCAGCCGCGCGGTCATACCGGAACTGTATCGCTTCACAGGCATGCGGAGATCATCATCCGTCAGGCCGCTGAAGGAACGCACATTGTCCAGGGTCGCCTGTGTTGCGGCGCGATCACAGCCCATGAGCGCGGCACAGAGCCGGGCATTGTCAAGGCCGGAGAGTTCAGGTTCCAGCCCCACACCCAGGGCCAGCATGGGTGCCACGCGGCCCTTCACCTGCACGTGGCCGCGCGTGGGTTCCAGGATGCCGGCCAGTACACGCAGCAGGGTGCTTTTTCCGCTGCCGTTCCTGCCCACGATACCGAAGCACTCACCCGGTTCGATGCGCAGGTCAACACCCCGCAGGATAGGGTGGCGCTCCAGCATGCGCGACATGCCTAACGAAAGCACGAACTCCTTGATGCTGCGCACACCGTGGCGCATCACCACATAGTCCACGTGCACGTCGCGCAGTTCGATGGAGGCCGCTGGTCCCATGCGCTCAGTAGTTGGCAATGTATCCACGCCGCAGCAGGCGGTGGGTGAGCAGGCCGATGATCATCGCGAACAGCGCGATCCACAGGCTGGTGAGCCACGCAGCAGCACCCGGGGGCGTCCCATCCACGATCACCGATCGCACGAGCCCGATGAAGTGGTACAAGGGATTGAGGGCGGCCACCCAACGCAGTCCGGCCGGCACAAGGTCCGCCGGATAGGCGATGGGTGTGAGGTAGAACACCGCCGGGAGCAGGGCGGACCAGAGCAGCCCGATGTCACGGAAATACACGTTCAACGCACATAAGGCCAGGCCCAGCCCGAAGGAGAACAGGGCCAGCAGACCGGTGATGGGCAGCACCAGGAGATGAACGAGCTGCGGTCGCCAACCGAAGGCGGCCAGGATGAACGCGAACGGAAGGAAGGAGAGGAGCAGGTTGAAGAGCCCCGCCAGGATCTGCGCCAACGGGAACGCCAGCGGTGGCACGGCCATGCTCTTCAGCACACCGGCATTTTCCACGAGCGCCCCGAGCACGTGCCCGGTGGAGGTGGCGAAAAAGGCCCAGAACACCAGTCCGCTCAGGGCGAACACAGGGTAGTTGGGCACCTGTGGGAAGGCGTTCCGGAAGACGAGCAGGAAGATGGCCAGGAAGATCAGCGGGTTCAACAGGCTCCAAGCGAAGCCTAAGGCTGAACTTTTGTATCGCAGGCGAACGTTCTTCCAGGCCAGTGTGAGCAGCAGGGGGGCATGTATCCGGCCCAGATGGGTGGCGGCTACAGGCTGTTGGGCCAGGGGACGCATCAGGACCGCAAGTTAGAGGAGCGCGGGCCGCGCCGGGGCCTACTTTCGCCTGCGCTCCATGGGCCTGGTCATCAACGGTCGTTTCCTCACACGTCCCGTAACCGGGGTGGAGCGGTATGGCCATGGATCGCTCAAGGCGATCGCCGCGGAATGGCCGGACGCGCGCATTCTGGTGCCCCGCAACTATGAGGGTCCGGACCGATGGAACACCTTGCGCGTGGAGGAGGTCGGTCGCGGCACGGGTCACGCATGGGAGCAGGTGTACTTGCCGCGGTCCGTGACTGACGGCGATGTGCTGTTCTCCCCGGCGAACACCGGCCCACTGCGATGCGCCCGGCAGGTGATCGTTCTGCATGACCTCGCCTACCTCCTCCACCCCGAGTGGTTCGATGGGCGCGTGGCGTTCTGGTACCGGATGATGGTCCCCCGACTTTACTCCCGCGCATTGGGCGTGGTGGCTGTGAGCGGGAGCATGCGCACGTCATTGCTCCACTATTTCGGAGGGCCGGCCCACCAGGTCGCTGTGGTGCCACCGTTCCATGATGACGAGGTGTTCGGTCATGGGCCCACTGAACTGCGCGGAAGGCCCTTCTGCCTCATGGTGGGATCGCTGGATCCGCGCAAAGGTGTTGACGAGGCGTTGAACTGGTATGCGTCCCTCACTGCCCCCCACTTCGACCTGCTGATCGTTGGTCGCCGGCATCGTGCCTTTGCCCCGCTGCAATTGAACGTTCCTCCCGGCGTGCACGTGCTGACCGAGGTGTATGATGCCCAACTGGGCACCTTGTACCGACAAGCCCGGGCCCTGCTCTGCACCTCGCGCTATGAGGGCTTCGGGCTTCCATTGCTCGAGGCGATGGCGCTCGGCTGTCCGGTGATCGCACGCAGGCTACCGGTATTCGAGGAGCAGTTCGGTGATGCGGTCCGCTATGTGAACATGGATGGGCCCGACGCGATCAGTTCAGCATTCGCGGAATTGGATGAACCACTGGAACGGACACGGCGTGTGGCCATGGGCAAGGCCATTGCCGCGAACTATACCCTTGAACGGACCCGTACCGCGCTGCGCAATGTCCTGCAACCCCTGCTGGCGAACTGATGCGTGTGGCCGTGGTGCATGATTGGTTGGTGGTGAGCGCGGGCGCCGAGAAGGTGACGCGTGAACTGCAACGCATGTTCAATGCCGATGTGTTCGCGCTGGTCGACTTCCTGAACGATGAGGACCGCGCCTTCCTCCTGGAAGGGCAACATGCGCACACTTCGTTCATCCAACGCCTTCCTTTCGCGCGATCGGGCTTCCGCTATTACCTGCCGTTGTTCCCCGCGGCCATGGAGGGGTTGGACCTGCGTGGTCATGACCTGATCATCAGTTCCAGCTATGCCGTGGCCAAGTGCGTGCGCAAGCGCCCTGGCCAACAGCACCTGTGCTACATCCACACGCCCATGCGCTATGCCTGGGTGAACGAGGAGGGCTACTTGCAGGATCATGGTGTGCGCGGGGTGAAGGCCTGGGCCATTCGCAAGGTGATGCGTTACCTGCGGCAAAAGGACCTCGCCAGCAATGCAGGGGTGGACCGGTTCGTGGCGAACAGCCGGAATGTGGCTGAACGCGTCAACCGCTTCTATGGCCGAAAAGCGGACATTCTGCTACCCCCCGTGGACATGGCCCGTTTCGCACTGTACCAAGGCCAACGGCAAGGCTACCTGGTGGTGGCCCGGCTGGTGCCTTACAAGCGCGTGGACCGTATCGTTGAAGCCTTCAGGAAACTCACGGACCATCAGCTCACCGTGGTGGGCGATGGGCCTGAACTGGCGCGGCTAAAGGCCATGGCGCCGGGAAACGTGCGGTTCACCGGCCAGGTATCGGCGGATGACGTGGTCCGGTACATGCAGCACAGCCGCGCGGTGATCTGCGCCGCGGATGAGGACCTTGGGCTGGTCCCATTGGAGGCCCAGGCCTGTGGGACCCCGTGCGTGGCGTTGTCCGGTGGGGGGTATCTGGAAACGGTGGAAGAGGGCAGGAGCGGGGTGTTCTTCGCGAGCGATCGACCCGCGGAGATCGCGAAAGCGTTGCTTCGCTTCGAGGCCACGGCCACCATTCGGCCGCCCCAGGAGCTCCGGAAGGGCATGGAAGCCTGCTCGGGGGATGGCTTTCGTGAAGGGCTTCGCCGTATCGTTGCAGACATGATGCGAGGGGATGCGTGATACCACACTTCGCCGGTACGTGGAGGCCTTGGTGCCGTTAAGCACCCTGCTTCTGGCCTTTATGCCGATCCTCGGCATGCAGGCGATGACCTACGTTACCATCTTCTGGTCGCTGGTCCTGGCCATCCGTGCCTCGCTTGATCCTTCGCCGTTGGAGACGAACGCCTGGCGATGGACCCTGTTCCTGGCCATGCCCCTCTTCATCATGATCCCCGATGCGCTGAGGGCCCCCGACCTCATCTCGGGGTGGCAGTTCATTGAGCGGGGTGCTTCCTTCCTCGTGTTCCCCGTGGGCTTCCTGCTGCTCGGCGGTCCATCGTCGGACAGGTTCCGCGAGGCCATGATGGACCTGTTCACAATGAGCGCCTTGTTACTGGCGGCATACGGTAACAGCAAGATGCTCGTTTACGGCATCGGTCCCCGGCTCGTTGGCGATGACTTCAGCATGGCGTACCGGTCCACCTTCGCGTGGTACACGGGCATCCATCCGCCTTATGCCTCCTATTTCTTCCTGGCCGCTGCCGTCTTCCAATTGGAACGGGTGTTGGACCATGCGCGGCGTCCGGTGCTGCGGGTGATCGCCATTGCGCTGTTGGTGTTGGCCGGCCTGCTCATCGCTTCGCGCATGCCGCTGATCGCGTTCGCGGGTGCGGTGGCCGCTGTCTTCTTCCTGCGGATGCCGGCCCCCAAGGCCATCAGTCGCGCGGTCATCATCTTCGTCGTGCTGCTGATCCTCGCCGCGCTGACCCCGAGTTTCCGCGAGCGAATGGCCGAGGTCTTCTCGCTGGCCCAGGAGCGTTCGCCGAAGCTCTCTATCAACTCCATGGACATCCGTGTGCCCATTGCCCATTGCTCATTGGCGCTCATCGAGGAGCACTGGTTGGTGGGCATCGGACAGGCCAATGTGCAGCACGCCCTGGACCACTGCTATCAGCAATTCAACATCCCCCGGCTGCTCGATGGCAGCTTTGGTACCCACAACCAGTTGTTGCATTGGTGGCTGTCCTTCGGATTACCCGGTGTGCTCATGTACGTGGTCTTCTTCGGCGCCATGATCATCCGCGCATGGCAACGGCGGGATGCCGCGCACCTGGGCTTCCTCGTGCTGCTCATGCTCTGTTCGGCCACGGAGAACCTGTTGACACGGCAATGGGGTGTGATGCTGTTCACCTGCTTCAATGCCCTGTTCATGGCGGCAGTGGAGCCGGTGCAGCCGGGCATGCGCAAGCGTGCACGGACCTGATGTCCACTTTTGAAAAGTTATGCACGCGTGGCCCGCGCTGCCCATGCCCGGGGATACTTTCGCGGCCTTATCGAACGCGTTCATGAACATGCCACAACCCGCGCTGATCAAGGGCGTCAGCCCGTCCATCCATGACCTGGAGCAGATCGCCTCGCAGATCCGGCGCGACATTGTTCGCATGGTGCATGGTTGCCAGAGCGGCCACCCCGGAGGATCGCTCGGGTGCACGGACTTCTTCACCGCGCTCTACTTCAGTGAACTGCGCTATGACCCCGCCACCTTCACCATGGACGGGATCGGTGCGGACCTGTTCTTCCTGAGCAACGGCCACATCAGCCCCGTTTTCTACAGCGCATTGGCCCGTAGCGGTCATTTCCCGCTGGATGAACTGCGGACCTTCCGCCGGATCAACGGCCGTTTGCAGGGGCACCCCACCACGCACGAGGGCCTGCCCGGTGTGCGCATGGCCAGCGGTTCGCTCGGTCAGGGCCTCAGCGTGGCCATTGGCGCCGCACTGGCCAAGCGCCTGAACAACGATGACCACCTGGTGTACAGCCTGCACGGCGATGGTGAACTGCAGGAAGGGCAGATCTGGGAGGCCATGATGTTCGCTGCCGCCCGGAAGGTCGATAACCTCATCAGTACCGTGGACTACAACGGCCGCCAGATCGATGGGGATGTGGATGACGTGATGCCACTGGGCGATCTCAAGGGCAAGTGGTCGTCCTTCGGCTGGGATGTGCTCGAATGCAACGGTAACGCAATGAGCGAGGTGCTTGAAACGCTCCGGCTGGCCAAGGGGCGCACAGGCAAGGGAAAGCCGGTATGCATCCTGATGCGCACGGAAATGGGCATGGGAGTTGATTTCATGGTGGGCAGCCACGATTGGCATGGCATCGCACCGAATGACGAACAATTGGCCCGCGCACTTTCGCAGCTACCTGAAACGTTGGGGGACTACTGAGCTTCCCATGCGTTACATCCTCCTGGCGTCCTTCCTGATAGGTCCACTGCTGCCCATGCTGGCGCAGGTCAGGGGCAAGGCCACGGATAAGCCCGTCCCCACGCGCATATTGTTCGTGATGGACGCCAGCAACAGCATGAACGCGTTCTGGGGCAACGAGCCGAAGATCAACGCGGCCCGGCGCATCCTGCTGGATGCCTTGAAGCCCATCGAGCATGTGCCCAACGTGGAACTGGCCTTGCGCCTCTACGGTCACCAGACCCGTATTGAACCCGGTCGTCAGGATTGTGACGATACCAAATTGGAGGTACCCTTCGGCCCTGCGCAAGCGGATGCGATCCGCCGGGTGATGACCGATGTGCGATGCCTCGGTACCACGCCCATTGCCCGCTCTCTTGAGCGCTCGGCCGGAGACTTTCCGGACACCAAGGCGCGCAATGTGATCATCCTCATCACGGATGGGATCGAGGCCTGCGACGAGGATCCCTGTGCCGTGAGCCGTGCGCTCCAGTCCAAGGGGATCATCCTCAAACCCTTCGTCATCGGCATCGGCCTGGAGGACGCCGGCAAGTACAACCTGAAATGCGTGGGCAACTATTACGATGCCACCACACCGGAGATGTTCGAACGCGTGCTGGCCGTGGTGGTCGATCAGGCCTTGAACTCCACCACCACGCAGCTCTTCCTGGTGGCCGATGATGCCAAGCCCACGGAAACGGACGTTCCGGTCACCTTCTACGACCAGCGCACCGGGCAGCAGCGGTACAACTTCGTGCACACGATGAATGTGCGCGGCGAGCCGGACACCCTCACGATCGACCCGGTCTTCACCTACCGTGTGGTGGCCCACACCGTTCCGCCCAGTGTGAAGGAGAACGTGGCGATCGAGCCCGCCAGGCACAATATCATCACACTCGCGGCAGGTCAGGGCGACCTGGAATTGCACGCAGAGGGGGGACCGGCCTTGGGCGGCGAGCTGCAATGCCTGGTGCGGAAGCACGGCGAAATGGCCACGCTGAACGCGCAACGCATGAATTCGGTGAAACGCTACCGTACGGGCACGTACGACCTGGAGGTGCTCACGCTGCCGCGCACCTACATCCCGGATGTCACGATCCACCAAGGGACCACCACCCCCGTGATCATCCCGCAAAGCGGTGTGCTGAACGTGAGCGCGTCCGCGCCGGGTCCCGGTGCGGTCTTCCAGCGGACAGGGGCGGACCTCCAGTGGGTCATTGACCTGAACCCGAATGAAGCGCGCAACCAGTTCCGCCTGCAACCCGGCGATTACAAGGTGATCTACCGAAGTGCCAATTCGAACCAGACCGTTTTCTCCATTGAACGTGATGTGGTGGTGAAGAGCGGACAGTCCGTGACCATCGACCTTTGACCAATCCATGCCGCATCGCCGGCAACAGCGCACATGAACTATCCGGTACTCGATAACAAGGACACCCGCTCAGGCTTCGGTGCAGGCCTGGCCGAACTGGGCCGTACGAACCCCAACGTGGTGGCGTTATGCGCCGACCTCATCGGCTCACTGAAGATGGATGCCTTCCAAAAAGCGCATCCCGACCGCTTCTTCCAGGTGGGCATCGCCGAGGCGAACATGATGGGCATCGCTGCAGGTCTCACCATCGGTGGCAAGATCCCCTTCACCGGCACCTTCGCCAACTTCAGCACTGGCCGGGTGTACGACCAGATCCGCCAGAGCATCGCCTACGCGGGCAAGAACGTGAAGATCTGCGCCAGCCATGCAGGCCTTACGCTCGGCGAGGATGGGGCCACCCACCAGATCCTGGAGGACATCGGCATGATGCGGATGTTGCCGGGAATGACCGTGATCGTCCCTTGTGACCACAACCAGACGAAGCAGGCCACCATGGCCATCGCCGAACATGAGGGCCCGGTCTACCTGCGTTTCGGCCGTCCCAAATGGCCGGTGTTCATTCCGGACGACATGCCCTTCGAGATCGGCAAGGCCCAACGGCTGATCGAGGGCGCGGACGTCAGCATCTTCGCCTGTGGGCACCTCGTGTGGAAGGCCCTGCAAGCGGCGGAGGAACTGGCCAAGCGCAATGTGCGTGCGGAGGTGATCAACGTGCACACGATCAAACCTCTGGACGAAACCGCTGTCCTAGCTTCCGTCAGGAAGACGCGATGCGTGGTCACATGCGAGGAGCACAACAGGATCGGTGGACTGGGCGATGCCATCGCGCAGGTGCTCACGCGTTCCCTCCCGACACCACAGGAATATGTCGCGGTGAACGACAGCTTCGGCGAAAGCGGTACGGCCGACCAGTTGCTTGCGAAATACGGATTGGACACCCCGGACGTTCTGCGCGCCGTGGACCGTGTCATGGCCCGGAAATAAGTCCAGCTCCCTCGCTCCAACACCCATGAGCGAGCTTTCGGACGAGGAACTGCTGGCCCTGTTCCGCGAGGCATCATCGCGGCACTATGCATTCAACCTGTTGGTGCGGAAATACCAGCAGCGGCTGTACGGGTCCATCCGGCGCATGGTCACCGACCACGACGAAACGAAGGACGTGCTGCAGAACGTGTTCATCAAGGCGTGGACGGGCCTGGAGACCTTCCGTGGCGACGCGCAACTGTACAGCTGGCTTTACCGGATCGCCCATAACGAGAGCATCACCCACATCAAGCGGATGAAGCGTGGCATCTTCACCAGCGACGAGGCGATGATGGACCGCCTGACCTCTACCCTGGACAGCAGTGAACACTTCAGTGGCGACCTCATCCTGAAGAAACTGCAGCGTGCGGTGATGCGCCTGCCGGCCAAGCAACGGGCCGTATTCACCATGAAGTACTTCGAGGAGATGAAGTACGAGGAAATGAGCCAGGTGACCGGCACCAGCGTGGGCGCCCTGAAGGCCAGCTATCACGTCGCCACCAGAAAGATCGAGGAGTGGATCACCCGGCCCGGACATGATCCCGCTGAAGCCGATCAAACCTGAAGGCGTTCCGTTCGTCCTATGCCTTGAACACCATGAACGACCCCACCGGAACCGACGACCTGAAGCGCAGCGCCCCCACGCTGTTCAGCCTTCCCAAGGGTGATCCCTTCGTGGTGCCGGAGGGCTTCTTCGATCGGTTCCCCCATGAGGTCCAACACCTCGTGACCGCGAAGCACGGCCATGGGAATGTCTGGTCCGCGTGGAAGCGCTTCGCTTACGCACTTCCTGTGATCGCCCTGCTCGGCCTGGGACTGTGGTGGGCGATCCATCCGGTGGAGGAACCGGGACCTTTGGCCATGCCCGCGGCCGCCCCCTTCACCGATGGAGAGCTGGATCAGCTGGGGGATGATGAGCTCCTGGCCCTTTCCGAGGACGTCACCCCGCTGGCCGATCCCGCCGAGGCCATCGGGTATGTGGATATTCAACTCAACGACGATGAACTGATGGCCTACCTCGAAAGCAACGGTGCCGATATCAACGAACTGATCGCAACAGAATGAGAACCAAGCTCAATATCATCACACTTTCCCTCGCGTTGGCCGCCATACCCGTGCACAGCCTTGCGCAGGAGGAGGAGGTACCCGCCATCCCCCAGGAGCGCATGCAGGAGATCAAGGCCCAGCGAACGGCCTTCCTCACCCAGCGGTTGGACCTGACCCCGGAAGAGGCCCAGAGGTTCTGGCCGGTATACAACCAGTACGACAAGGAAGCCGAGGCTGTGCGCAAGGAGATGCGCGAGGCGCACAGGACCATCAAGAAGGACAGCGATCTCACGGATGCAGAAGCCTCGGCGGCCATCGACAAGGAACTCGCCGGGCGCCAGAAGGAACTTGACCTGCGGAGGAAGTACGCCGCGGAGTTCAAGAAGGTGGTCGGTCCGGTGAAAACGCTCAAGCTGGCCAAGGCCGAGCGTGACTTCAACAAGGAGTTGATCAAGCGCATGCGCGATCGCATGGAAGATCGGCGAGGTGGCGGAGATGGCCGCAGGCCCGGAGGCAGGCCCTGATAAAATGAGCGAAAGCCCGGTGTCCAGCAGGCACCGGGCTTTTCATTGCACGATCTTCGCGGCGATGGGATCACTGCACACGGACTTCCTCGCACACCTCGCGCAGACCAGCCCGCACCCGCTCGCGTTGGACATCGTGCGGGCCGAAGGGTGTCATCTCTTCGATCGCAGCGGCAAGCGGTACCTCGACCTGGTCGCCGGGTTGGCGGTGAACAACGTGGGTCACCGGCATCCGAAGGTCATTGCCGCCATCAAGGACCAGTGCGACCGGTACCTGCATGTGATCCCGTACGGCGAATTCATCCAGGAGCCACAGGTGCTGTTCGCGAGGAAGCTCACCTCGGTGCTTCCGCCCTCGCTCAACTCCGTGTACTTCGTGAACAGCGGTACCGAGGGCATTGAGGGCTCATTGAAGCTGGCCAAGCGCGCCACGGGAAGAACCCGGCTGATCGGATGCCGAAGCAGCTACCACGGAAGTACGCATGGTTCGCTCAGCCTGACGGACAATGCGAAGAAACGCCATCGCAACCTGCCGTTGCTGCCGGATGTGCAGCACATCACCTTCAATGCGGTCGAGGAGCTTTCCTTCATCGATGAACGAACGGCCGCGGTGGTGGTGGAGCCGGTCCAGGGCGATGCAGGTGTTCGCCTCCCGGACAGGTCGTGGATGCTGGCCTTGCGGCAGCGATGCGACGAGACCGGCGCCTTGCTGGTGTTCGATGAAGTGCAGACCGGCTTCGGTCGCACGGGCAAGCTGTTCGCGTTTGAACATACCGGCGTGGTCCCCGATATCCTGGTATTGGGCAAGGCGCTGGGGGGGGGCATGCCCATGGGCGCCTTCATCAGCTCGCGCGAGCGGATGCACGCGCTCACGCACGATCCGGTCCTGGGACACATCACAACCTTCGGGGGACATCCCCTCCCATGCGTTGCAGGTCTTGCGGCCTTGAACGTATTGCTCGATGAAGGCATGATCGCCAATGCTGCGCGCATGGGGGCCATGTTCAAGGAACTGCTTGTCCATGACCGGATCAAGGAGGTGCGCGGCGAAGGCCTGATGCTGGCCGTGGACCTGGGTGATGCGGACCTCGTGCAGCGCGTGGTGATGGGCGCATTGGAGCAGGGTGTGCTCGGATTCTGGTTCCTGAGCTGCCCATCGGCGTTCCGTATCGCACCGCCACTGATGATCACGGAGGATCAGGTCCGCGAAGCGGTCCAGGTCATCCTGAACCAGCTCGAGAAGTAGGGCTGCGCGTTCAGTACTGTCCCGAGGCCAGCATCACCAGCGTGCACCCTTCCACCACCTCGATCCCGAGGGCCGTGGCGCTCTTTTCGAAGGCATCGTTCTCGGTGCCCGGATTGAAGATGATGCGTTGGGGCTTCAGCGCCAGGATCCGCTCCACCCACACCTCCTGGTTATGTGGATTCAAGTACAGGGTCACCGTGTGCACCCGTGCACCCTCCGGGATCTCCGTTCGGATGGGCTCGTTCCCGATCACATCGGCACGACGCCCAACGGCGATCACGGGATGCCTGGCCGCCATGAGTTTACGTACCGCCTTGTTCGAAAAGCGGTCCGCCTTCGGGCTGGCACCGAGCACCAATGTGATCTTCTCCTCCATGATGCGAAGATCGCGTTGTCCTTGTTCCCATCCATGGACCGCGATGACCCATCCACCAACCTTCAAGTTCCAGTAACCTTTCGACCACATGGGATCCGGTCCTTTGAGGCCCAGGATGAAGAAACGAAAGATCGAGGTCCTGGTCCTGAGCGACCTGCACTTGGGAAGTTATGGTTGTCGAGCGGGCGAACTGCTGGGGTACTTGAGAGGCATATCACCGGAGATGGTGATCCTCAATGGCGACATCATCGACATCTGGGCCTTCAACAAGAAGTATTTCCCCAAGGAGCACATCCGCGTGGTGAAGAAGCTGCTGAAATGGAGTTCGAAGGTGCCGGTCTATTACATCACCGGTAACCACGACGAGGCGATGCGACGCTACAGCCCGGCGCGCCTGGGGAACCTGCAGCTCGTCGATCAGCTTGTGCTCGACCTGGACGGCAGGAGCCACTGGTTCTTCCATGGCGACATCTTCGACGCCACCATGAAGAATGCGAAGTGGTTGGCCAAGCTCGGGGGCTTCGGATATGACCTGCTGATCCGCATCAACCATATCGTGAACCTATCGCTGGCATTTTTCGGCCGGCCCCGGATGAGCTTCAGCAAGCGTGTGAAGGACAGCGTGAAGAGCGCGGTGAACTTCATCGGCGATTTTGAACGCACCATGGCGGAGATCGCATTGCACGACGGGCACGAGGTGGTGGTGTGCGGCCACATCCATCAGCCGTGCATGCGTACGATCACAGTGGATCATGGTCGGATCGAATACCTGAATTCCGGTGATTGGATCGAGAACCTGTCCGCCTTGGAGTACAACAATGGTCGCTGGGGCCTCTACATGCATGACCTGCTGAAGCACGGATCGGGTCCTGCACAACAACAGCTGGTAGAGGAGGTCAGCATGGCCTGATGCCGTGCTGTGGTCCATTCATAGCCCGCGCCGCAGGTCCTCCACCGTCTTCTCGGGCAACTGGGTCAGATCGAGCAGCATCAAGCCGTCCAGCGCATCGTTGAACTTGGGGTCGCTATTGAAGCCGATGATGCGGGCACCGAGCGAGAGGTAGCGTTTTAGCAGGACGGGGATCGCCGAACCATCCTCCTCGATGTCGGAGATCATCTGGTCGAGCTTGCGGATATCCTCGCCGCTGGCTTGCAGCAGGGCATCCCCATCGCGCTGTTCGAGGTCCACGTGGAAGCGGTTGCGCGGCCGTACACTGCGGGCCAGCGCCTCGTCCGAACGATGGGCCCGGAGGAATTCGATCATCAAGCTGCGGGAGAAGTGGCTGTAGCGACCGCTGATGCTCACGGGGCCGATCAGGTAGCGATGGTCGGGGTGTGAGGTGACATGGATCAGCAGGCCCCGCCATAGCAGGAACAAGGGAAGGCGATGCTTCTGGTATTCGGGCACCACGAACGAGCGGCCCAGTTCGAAGCAGCTGGAAAGGATCCGATGCATGGGCCGATCAAGGCGAAAGAGCGTATTGATGTAGAAGCCACGCTTCCCATATCGGTCCATGATGGCCCTGCCATCGCCGATCCGATAAGCCCCCGCCAGCTGGCGTTTCTCGCGGTCCCAGAGGAACAGGTGGTCATAGTAATGATCGAACTCGTCGAGGTCCGTGCGCTTGTTCGTGCCTTCGCCCACGGCCCGGAAGGTGAGTTCACGCTGTCGTCCGATCTCCTGAAGCATGTGCGGGATCCGGTCGCTGGGGGCGATGTACAGGTCGAATTCAGCCTGTGAACTGATACGCCTGTCCGCAAGGGCCCGCAACTCCCGTTCAAGGTCCGAAAGAGGCTGCGCGGCAACCACATCCTTTGGTCTGCGCAGCACGCGCAGCGGCCGGAACTGTTCGCGCCGGACCTGAACGCCGCTGCCCAGGGCATAGGTCTTGGCCCGCAGGAAGCGTGCGAGCTGTTCATTCGAAGCGAAGGCTCCGATGTCCTTCGCGGGGATGGGTTTGCCGATGCGCAACCTGACGGACCGACCGCGCATCCGCATCATCTCATTGGGCAGGCGCAAGGTGCGCAGCTCGGGATGGATCATGCCGAGCATTTGGAAGATCAGGCTGTTCGCTCCGTCGAACCAGATGGGCACCACTGGTACGGCCGCACCCTTGATGAGCTTGATCACCGGGGTCTTCCACCGCGGGTCGATGATGGTCTGCAGGTCGGTGCGGAAGCTGCTCACCTCGCCAGCGGGGAACACGCCCAGGCATCCGCCCGTGCCGAGGTGCTCGAGCGCCTGCCGCATGCCATGGTAGCTGCTGAGGCTGCGGATCTGCTCGAAGGGGTTCACACCAATGAAGCGGTCCTTCAAGGGCTCGAGCTGCTGCAACATGAAGTTGGCCATCACCTTGGCGTCCGGCCTCACTTTATCCAGCACGTGCAACAGGGCGAGCCCATCGATGGCGCCATACGGATGGTTGGCCACCACCGCCAGGCCCCCGGTGCGCGGAATGCGCTCCAGATCGTCAGCATCCACTTCCACGCGGATGTCCATGTGGCGGAACAGCCCTTCGATGAACGCTTCGTCCGGCGCGAGCACCAATTCGTTATAAAAGCGTTCGAGGCGGTTCAGTCCGCTTACCTCCGATAGCACGGTGATCCGGGGATCACCGGGCCGCATATGGCTGGCCTTGGCCAGTTCGGCGGGGTGTACGAGCTTTTTCACGCGACCACGAAGGTGATCAAATGTAAATGGTGGGGCCCTGTGGAGCACGGACGCTACAAAGGGGCACATTGCCGGCGGACGCTGTGGAGATGGTAATTTAGCGATCCGCAACCTGCTCCCCTGCTTATGAAGGTCTTTCCACACCGCATCCACGGTATGTTCCGAACCGTTGCCGTTCTCATTGGCCTCACACTAGGGCACGCCGCCCTGCCGCAAGGTCCGTTCTGGGGCATGACCTCCGCTGGAGGGGCCAGCGGCATTGGCACGATCTATACGCTCGATGAGGCGAACGTCTTCACCAAGAAGTATGACTTCTACCGCATAGAGGGTAGTGCCCCGAAGGGCGAGTTAGTGAAGGCTGCGGACGGACTTTATTACGGCGTGACGGAATTCGGCGGAGGTCAGGGGGTGGGGGTACTCTTCAGTTACGACCCTGTGAGCACGACCTACTTGGTGTTGAAGGAGTTCAATTCGGTCGCGTCCACGGCCACCTCGGCCTATGGCGCACGGCCGATCAGGGGGCTTTTGTTGGGGACCGATGGGAAGATCTATGGCACCTGCTCAGAAGGCGGTGCCACCGGGGGAGGTACGTTATGGGTATACACCATCGCCACCAACACCTTGGAGAAGCGGGTGGACTTTGATACGACCACGGGTGCTGCGGCTAAAGGAAGCAGGCCGAAGGGACAGCTGGTGCAGGCCACCAACGGCCTCATCTTCGGAACGTGCCAGCTCGGTGGGTTGAACGGAAGAGGCTCGATCTATGAATTCAACCCGGCGAACAATGCGTTCGCGAAGCGCTACGATTTTGCTGCGCTGCCGTCCGTCACAGGGGGGGGTCCGTTCAGTGGGATGATCCAGGCCTCGAACGGCCTGTTGTACGGCACCGCGAAAGGTGGAGGCACGGGCAACGGCGGAGTGATCTTCTCATTCAACCCAGGCACGCCTTATACCTACACGGTGATCCACAATTTCACGGAGGCCACTGGATGGCAGCCCATGGGTGAATTGGTGCAGACCGCGGACGGCCTGTTGTATGGTGCGGCCTCCGCTGGTGGCGCGAACGCGGCGGGAGCGCTGTTCAGATTCAACATCAACACCAGCACATACACCCTGCTCCATACAATGGGCAACATGGATGGGACCTATCCATTCGGTCGATTGGTCCTGGCGAGCAATGGCAAATTCTACGGCAGCACAAGCGCGGGCGGGACGAACTACGCGGGGGTGCTCTATTCGTATCACCCCGCTACAAGCACGTTCGCCGTGGTCCATAACATGTCCGATAGCGGCTTGTCGGCGATGTGGAGCGGGATGATCGAAGATCCGGTGGGCCGACTGGTCGGCTTGTGCAGTGCAGGTGGGGGCGGCTCCAACGGGGCCATGTTCTCGCTGAACATCGGTACGGGCCAGGTCACCGAACTCGTTTCGTTCAACTATTCGCTTGGATCAAGTCCACACGGCCGCTTGATCCGTGCGACCAATGGACTGTTCTACGGTCTTACGAACACGGGGGGCGCGGTGTTCAACGGGATCGGCCGGGGCATCCTGTTCAGTTTCGACCCCGTTACCGATCAATTCACCCGGTGTGCGGACCTGTCGTATACCCTGGGCGGAAATCCTCTGGGCTCGCCCGTGGAGGTCAATGGGAGGATCTACGCCCTGTGTTCTTCCGGCGGTGCCGGGGATGGGGGGACCATCGTTGAGTATGACCCGATGGCGAACACACTGGTGAAGCGGCGCGACCTTTCCACCGCTGTCGGCTCCCTTCCCGAGAAGGGGCTGTTCAAGGCATCCAACGGCCGCCTGTATGGCACCACCACGGTGGGTGGCAGCAACGGGGCCGGAACCTTGTTCGAGTTCGATCCGGTCTCCAATGCGTTGGTGATCCTGCACGCCTTCAACGCGAGCGATGGCACGATGACCATGGCCGACGTGATGCAGGCGAGCAATGGTCTGCTGTATGGCACCAGCAGTGCCGGCGGTTCCAACGGCCTGGGCACGCTCTGGTCCTATGACCTCAATACCGCTGTCTTCGACAAGCTGTTCGACTTCAATACCAATGATGGCAGTGGGCCCGCCGGGCAATTGCTCGAAGCACTTCCAGGCAAGTTGTTCGGCACATTCCAAGCCGATGGTTCCGGAGATACCGGGGGTATCTTCCGTTGGAACATCGATGCCGGGACGTACGCGCAGGAATATGCGTTCAACATCGCGCCCAATACAACCGAAGGGAACGCCTCGCGATCATCCCTGGTCGCGGGCAGCAATGGCCTGTTGTACGGAACGGCCTTGCAGGGTGGTGATCTGGACCTGGGTCTGATCTTCGCCTTCGATCCCGTAACGCACCTCGCGACCACGGTGATGGAAATGTCCGGCCTGGCCACCGGCCAGTACCCTTTCGATGGGTTGGCGCCGGAGGCCATACCAGCCGCCGCCGACCTGTTACTGAGCCCCAAGGTCTTCCTCGATGGTCCCTTCGTAAGCGCCACTAGTACCATGAACGCGACCCTGCGCGCGGTCGCCGGATTTCCGACCACCGAGCCGTTCACGGCGGCGGGATTCACCATTGTGGGTGGAGGCGGGGAGACCATCGATCCCACCGTGCTCACCATGGATGGCGATGACGCTGTTGTGGATTGGATCCTCATTGAGATACGCGACGGAAGCTCACCCGCCACCATCCTGCGCACCAAGGCCGGCCTGCTGCAAAGCGATGGTGATGTCGTGGAGGTGGACGGGGTCAGCCCGATGAACTTCGATCTTCCAGCGGAAGACTACTACGTGGCGGTGCGTCACAGGAATCACCTCGGGGTGATGACGGCCACGGCCATCCCGCTGACCGAAACGGTCCTCACGGTGGACTTCACCTCACCCACCACATCCACCTTCGGTACGAATGCCCGCAGGACCGTGGGAGCCGTTCGTACGCTCTGGGCGGGGAACGTTGTGCGCGATGATGAAGTGCGGTACACCGGAACGGGGAATGACCGGGATCCGCTCTTGCTGCTGGTGGGACCCACTTGGCCAACGCAGCAGGTGAGCGGCTACTATGATGAGGACGTGACCCTGAACGGCGTGGTGACCTACGCCGGCTGGTACAATGACCGTGATCCCATCCTCGTGACGGTGGGAGGCAATACCCCGGATAATACCCGCGTGGAACAGTTGCCTTGATCCAGATCATCGCAAGCGTATGACGAAGGCCCGGAGAGCACCGGGCCTTCGTCATGCACATCAGATCTTCAATATGCCGCGGATGTTCTCATCGAGCACCTCGCCACCCGGGTAGCGCCGCGTATAGTCAAGGTTGATCCAGCGATCGCCGTTCTGGTCGGTGTGATAGAAGAGGGTGGCATGGCGCGCCACGTCGGGGAAGAGCACCTCGCGCACGAGGTAGGCCGCGCGGGTCATGGCCTTCCGGTCGCCGATGTGCAGCTCGGGGTAGATGTGACCGGCGGTGCGCACCAACCTTACATCGGCGCCGATGGCCTTGAGGCAGGCGGCCATGAGGATCGCATGGTCATCGCAATCGCCGGCGAGCAGCTGTGTGCTTTCGCTCGCTGGCGCGAAGTACTCCCCGTCCTTCACATCGCTCACATAGGTCCAATTGGAGTTGATCACCTTGAAGATCGAGAAGGCCTGCACCAGGGTGAACTCATCCGGTCGCACGTCCGCCTCGGTGAACCATGTGGTGGCGGCGCGCACGGCGAACGACCGCACCGCCGGATCGTGGTCATTGATCCGTGCGCGCAGGATGTCCGCATCCTCGAAAGGCCCCATTTCCTGGATGAGCATGGGCATCGATTCGGTGTTGGCCCGTAGCGAGCCCAGGAACACCCCGTAGTCACGGTACATGTCACGGAAGCCGTAGCGGCCCGTAAGGCTTGTGAAGGTGATGCTGGCCAGGCCGATCACGAGCACCGTGAACACAGCAAGCTGGAAGCGCCGGACCAATACGATCACCGATACCAGCACGGCGGCGAACGTCAGGAGATGGTCTATGCGCCAGCCCGCACCGAAGGGCAGCACCAGGCGCGGTACATGCGGATAGATGAGGATGAACAGCGGAAGCGTGAGCAGGAGTGCTACGAGGTAGAGCACAACGCCATGCGCCACGCCCTGTCCTGCAACATCCACATCCGGCCCCGATGGTCTGATCTCCGCCATTCAGTTCTCACCGCTTGGGGAGCCCCAGGACATCCGCTCCTTGTTCGAACACCACATCAACGGGAATGTACGCGTTCTTCAGGCGGTCCAGATCGGCCTGGAGCTCGGGCCGCACCGATCCCATGCGGGCCATCAGTTCCTTCAAGGCCTTCAGGTCGCCGTCTCCCTGGATGGTGAGGATCAGTGCGGAGAGCTCATTCATGGCCTGGGTCATCTTTTCGGCATCCACGCGATACGTACCGGTGGCGGCATCACGGGCAAAGGCCCCACGATCGAGCAGGAAGTTGAAGCGCAGCATGTTCGCACGGCCATGGGCGCTGCTGGCCCCGAAACGGACGGAACGGAACACACCGGCCATGAAGGTCACGTAGTTGTCCATCAGCTCGCCCTGCGTGAGTTCACCCTTGTCGCGCAACATCTTCACCATGTAGAGGCCCAACATGTCGGCTTTGCCTTCCTCCAGCGCTCCGGCCTCCTCCAGCAGGGCATCACGCACGCTGCCCTTGCCGCTGATGGTGTTCTTGATGCCCAGGCCATGGGCCACTTCATGGAACATGACGTCCTCGAAGAAGGCATCGAAGGTGATGTGGTTTCGCTGTCCCTTATCCACGAGCACATCGCTGATGGGCACCAGGATCTTCTCGAACTTGGCCTTCATAGCGTTCTTGAATTGGAGACGGCGCGTGCCCCTTTCGAGTTGGAGCTTCTCATCGTTCGGCAGGTTCACGGCGATCGTCTTTCCCCCCGCGTTGCAATCGCCGGCATAGTAGACCACATCATACGCGCCAAGCTGTGCATCGCTTCCTGGCGTTTCGGCCTTGTACGCATCCGGTACGGGCAGGCTGCGCTGCAGTGCGGGAAGCAACGCGGCGAACCGATCGAGCTTACGGCTCCATTCCTGGTCCTTCACAGCGACATAACAGGCGTGCGATGCCTTGTAGCCGAAGAGCTGGTCCTCGTACGTCTCGATGGGGCCGATGATCACGTCGATGGTGTTGTTCCGCATATCGAGCCACGCCCGGTCGCTGGCATCATACGTGTCGGTGAGGAGCGCATCGGCGCGGGCGAGCAGATAGGTGCGGAGTCCGGGATCGCGGGCCAGCGAGGCGGCTTGCCGCAGCAGGTCGCTTGCGCGTGCGACCTCCCTTGGGAACATGGTGCGATAGGGGACCACCACGAGTGCGCCCTTGGCATCGCGACGAAGGAACGTGTAGGCACTTTTCTTCGCGCTGTCAGGGCAGGCCGCGAATTCCTCCTTGGTCATGTCCGTGGGATAGAACCGGGCTCCCGGGGGCTTGGGCCCCACGCCATCGATGAAGGGCAGGTCGTTGTTGAGCCGGTCCCATGGGCCATAGTTGAGCTGGAAGAACTGCCGGGCATCCGCGGTGAGCTGGCCGGGAGGCAGGCTGTCCTGCCGGCCCCAGGCTTCGCGCCAGAACAGCTCGTCCATGATGGTCGCCGCCCTGATCAACAGGCCCAACATGCGTTGGTCGTTCCCGCCCAGTTTGCTCAGGTCGGTGGTGAGCTTGACCGTGGCGTAGATCTCGGGGCGCACACGATCATCGCGGTCGGCCTTGTCCTGGTGCAGGGTATCGGTGGCCCCCTGTTGGTCTGAATGACCGCAGGCGCTCCCCAGCAGGATGACCAAGGTGATGGGAAGAAGGTGCCTCATGATCCGTACGTGCTGTAAAGATGAGGAGGTCAGCACAAAACGTGCCCGTGATGGCAGGGGAACAACAACATTTGGGTGGGAACGTGAACGCCGCCCGGTGTGGGCGGCGTTCGAATGCGGTGGCTGCGGACGGTCAATCCTCGTCCTCGTCGTCCTCGGCGGGGACATCGGCGTCCTCTTCCTCGTCCTCATCCAGGTCGGTATCCTCGTCCTTCTCCTCCTCATCATCGGCTGCATCCACGCCCTCCAGTTCATCACCATCGCCCGCTTCAATGTCCTCTGCCACGGCGGGACCGGCCTCATCCTGGTCCAGGAACTGCTCGATCTCCTCGCGGCTCTCGGCGTTGATCTTGATCAGGTAGATGGCATCGCTCGTACGCAGCTCGATCACGCGAAGGCTTTCACCCTTGGGCGTGTTCAGGGTGCGGATATGGCTGTTGTCGATGCCATCGGGATACTGCTCCTGCAGTTTGTCCCGAAGCTCATCGGTGAGCGTGTTGAAGGAGCGTATCAATCGTTGCATGGGAGTGTGCGCGGCTTACATGTCAAGGATATAGGCGAAGATCAACGGTGCCACAATAGTAGCATCGCTTTCAATGATGTACTTCGGGGTGTCGATGTCGAGCTTGCCCCAGGTGATCTTTTCATTCGGGACGGCTCCGCTGTACGAGCCGTAGCTGGTGGTGCTGTCGCTGATCTGGCAGAAGTAGCTCCAGAACGGGGTTTCGCGCTCGAGGTCCTGCTGCAGCATGGGCACTACGCAGATCGGGAAGTCACCGGCGATACCCCCGCCGATCTGGAAGAAGCCGATGCCCACATCGCCGGCGTTGGCGGTGTACCAATCGGCCAGGAACATCATGTACTCGATGCCGCTCTTCATCATGCCGGGCTTGCAGTCGCCTACCATGCAATGGCCGGCGAAGATGTTGCCCAGCGTACTGTCCTCCCAACCGGGGCAGATGATCGGCAGGTTGCGCTCGGCGGCCGCCACCATCCAGCTGTCCTTCGGGTCGATCTGGTAGTACTGCTTCAGCACACCGGAATTGATCATCTCGTAGAAATACTGGTGTGGGAAGCGTCGGTTGCCGCTCTTGTCGTCGGACATCCACAGGTCCACCGCGTGCTTTTCCAGACGGCGGAAGGCCTCATGCTCGGGGATGCAGGTGTCGGTAACGCGGTTCATGCCGCGGTCCAGCAGGTCGCGCTCCTGTTGCGGGGTAAGGTCGCGGTAGTTGGGTACGCGCTCGTAATGGTCATGGGCCACCAGGTTCATCACATCCTCCTCGAGGTTGGCGCCGGTGCAGCTGATGATGTCCACCTGTCCCTGGCGGATCATCTCTGCGAGGATCTTGCCGAGCTCGGCTGTGCTCATGGCCCCTGCGAGGGAAACAAGCATCTTCTTGCCTTCGGCCTTGTGTTTCTTGTAGCCCTTTGCCGCGTCCACCAAGGCAGCCGCGTTGAAGTGCAGGTAGTGCTTCTCGAGGAAGTCGGAGATCGGTCGTTTGCTCATGTTCGTTGTTGGGGCTTCGCCCGACGAAGCGACATGCATATGTTGCCTAGTCGGGGTCGAATATAGAGGCGCGATGTGATGTGCAGAGGGTGGAGCGAAGATCTGTTCAAGGAGGCGACTTGTCGCGAAAGCTCATAGGCCCCCGCTCGCCTCCCGGATCACTTCCCCACCAACTCCGCCTGCGGCAGATAGCCGAGCAGTTCCATCATCCGCTCAGCGCTCTGTACCTCCGCGAAGACGCGATCCGTGAGGGTGCCATCGGGCAGGCGATCGAGGAGCACGTGCTTGGGTTTGGGGATCAGGCAATGCTGGATGCCGCCGAAGCCGCCGAGCGAATCCTGGTAGGCACCGGTGTTGAAGAAGCCGAGGTACTGCTTGCGGTCCGCCCGGTACTTGGGCAGGTAGATCGCGTTCACGTGCTGCTCGCTATTGTAGTAGTCGTCGCTGTCGCAGGTCATGCCGCCCAGGAACACACGCTCGTACTCGTCGCTCCAGTTGTTGATGGGCAGCATCAGGAAGCGCTTGTTGATGGCCCAGGTGTCCGGCAACGTGGTCATGAAGCTGCCGTCGATCATGTTCCAGCGTTCCTTCTCGTTCTGCTTTTTCTGGCCGTGGATGCTGAAGAAGGTGGCGCCGCTCTCGGCCACGGTGAAACTGCCGAACTCGGAGAAGATGTTCGGCTCCACCACATCGTTCTCGTCGCAGATGTCCTTGATGCGCCCTATGATCTCGGTGATCATGTACTCGGTATCGAAGGTGTAGGTGAGGCTGTTCTTCGTGGGCAGGCCTCCACCGATGTCCAGCGTGTCCAGCGTGGGGCAGAGCTTCTTCAGATCGCAGTACACGTTCACGCACTTGCCCAGTTCGTTCCAGTAGTACGCGCTGTCGCTGATGCCGGTGTTGATGAAGAAGTGCATCAGCTTCAGGCGGAACTTCTTCTGCTTGCTGATGTTGCGCATGTAGAACGGGATGATGTCCTTGTATCCGATGCCCAGGCGGCTGGTGTAGAATTCGAACTTCGGCGCTTCCTCGGCGGCGATGCGGATGCCGATGTCGCACGGGTCCTTGATCACCTGGTCCAGCGCCTGCAGCTCGCCCATGTTGTCGATGATGGGGATCACGCGCACACCGCTGTTGGCCAGCCGCCCGATGTTGCGGATGTACCGTTCGTCCTTATAGCCGTTGCACAGGATGGTGGCGCTGCGCGAAAGTTTGCCGCGCTCCATCAGCAGTTCAATGATCTCGATGTCGTAGGCGCTGCTGGTCT
Source organism: Flavobacteriales bacterium (assembly GCA_031411095.1). Classification (GTDB taxonomy): domain Bacteria; phylum Bacteroidota; class Bacteroidia; order Flavobacteriales_F; family PHOS-HE28; genus PHOS-HE28. The sequence continues at coordinate 148,439 of JANOAK010000022.1, forward strand.
CCAGGCTCACGCCTTTGGCCAGTACCTGTTCGATCACATAGCTGAAGTGATTGCTCTTGGTGCAGTAGAAGTACTCGTAGGTGCCATTGTAATTGTGCTCCTTGAAGGCCTTGGCGAACAGGTCGCGGGCCTGGACGATCTTCTCGCCGATCTTCGGGAGGTAGGTGATCCGCAAGGGCGTACCGTACTTCTTGAGGATGTCCATCAAGGGCAGGTCGTTCCAGGTGAGCGTTTCGTTCTCGAACTTGAACTCGTCCTTGGGGAAGTCAAAGGTCTGCTCGATGAGGTCGATGTACCGGGTCTTCATGCGGCGGGATGGGGAACGGGGATACGTGTATGGGCTTCTGTCCGTAGACCACAGGCCACAGGCTTATCCATGGTCAGGCCTGCGGCCTGAAGCATCAGGCCTGCGGCTGGCATTGGAAAGCGTGAGGGTCTGCGGGCTGATGCGGGAAGGCGCATGGTTCCGGAGGTCACGCGGGCGTTCATCAGCGGAAAGCGGAGTGAAGGCCCAGGGGACCGCCCATGGCGATGAGCAAGGCGGACCATGTCTGGTCACAGATGCCGGTTGCGCGTTTGCGGTCCATGTTCGTACGTGCAAAGTAAAAGCAGTGCAGGGTGCAGGGGGGCGTTGAACGAAAAAAAACTACAGGCCTCCCAGGGGGTCAGATCCAGCGCCGCTTCTTGAACCAGGCGAGCATGATGAGGGAGATGGTGAACATGCCGCCCATCACCACGTAGTATCCGTACTTGGTCCGAAGCTCGGGCATGTTGTCGAAGTTCATGCCGTAAACGCCCACGATGAAGGTGAGCGGAATGAAGATCGTGCTGATGATGGTGAGCAGCTTCATCACCTGGGTCATGCGCATGTTCTGCCCGGCGTGGTAGGTGTTCTCCAGGTTGGTGAGCATGTCGCGGAAGGTGTTGATGCTGTCCGCGATGTACACTGTGTGGTCCTGCAGGTCGTTGATGTACCGGCCGGTGCCTTTTTCGATCAGCTCGCTCTGAACGGTGTTCAGGCGGCCGGCCAGTTCGCGCGTGGGCGTGACGTAGCGGCTCACGGTGATGAGCAGGCTGCGGATCTCCTGGATCGTGAGCAGGTCCTCGTTGCCTGGACGCACCGCGATCTTCCGCTCCAGTTCCTCGATGCGCTCACCGAGTTCCTCCACGATCAGGAAGTAGTTGTCCACGATCACATCGAGCAGGGCGTACAGCAGGTAGTCCGCCTTCTTGCGCCGCACGCGTCCTGTGGCGTGGCGGATCCGATTGCGGATGGGGTCGAGGATATCGCCGGGTTTCTCCTGGAAGGTCAACACGTAACCGCGGCCGAGCACCAGGCTGATCTGTTCGCTCATGATGCCATCGGTCTCATCATCGAGGCTCAGCATCTTGGCCACCACGAAGATGTGGTCCTGGTATTCCTCCAGCTTCGGTCGGTGATCGGTGTTCAGGACGTCCTCCAGGAGCAGGGGATGCAGGTTGAAGCGTTCGCCTGATGCCGCCACCACGCTGGCGTCGTCCAGGCCATCAATGTCCAGCCACGTCACCTCGGACACGGGGTCGCCCAGCTCGAGCTCCTGCATGTTCCGCAGCTGACGTTCCAGATAACCCTGTTCATTGTAGGTGAAGACCTTCAGGCTGGTGACCGTGCACACCTCGGTGCTCACGCCCACCATGGATCCCGGCGGAAGTCCGGCCTTTTGCGAGCGTTTGTGTACGCGTTTCATTCGACTGCAGCAGCTACGTTGATGATCTTGCGGGTGAGCAGGGGGATCTCCACCCCTTCGGCGCGGAAGCGTTCCACGATGGTCTTGTTCAGGTCGTAATGCATCATTCGCGCAGCGAGGGGATCCTTGGCCCATACGTAGGCGCGCAGGATGAGGCTGCTGTCGCCCATGCGCACCAACCGCACGGGTACCCGGTCATGCATCAGTTCCAGTTCGGTGGCGGTGCGCCGGTCGATGTGGTCGGGATGGGCCATGCAGATGTCACGGAGCAAGCCCATGGCCTTGTCCAGGTCGGTGTTGTAGGCCACCGGAACTTCCACGTACTCGCACGTGGCCGGGTCGCGGATGGAGCTGTTCACGATGAACTCCTCGCTGATGACGCCGTTGGGAATGATGATGCGGCGGTTCTCGAAGGTGACGATCACCGTATGGCGCAAGGTGATGTCCTCCACCACACCCCCGCGCTCGGGATCGCCGGGGACCACGGCGTTGCTCCCGATGAGGATGTTGTCGCCCACGCGGAACGGTTTGAAGGCCACGATGAAGATGCCGCTGATGATGTTGCTGAAGGCCTTCTGCGCACTGAAGCCGATGATGGCGGCCAGGATGCCCGCGCCGGCGAAGAGCGTGACCGCCAGGGACCGGATGCTGGGGATGGTGTAGGCGATGAATCCGAGCGCGATCAGGGCCATCACGCTGCGCACCGCGTTGCGCAGGAAACGGTAGCGGGTCACTTCATCATGCCCCTTGGAGCGTGCGCGCACGTAAGCGCTGCGCAGCAGGCCGAACACGATGCGCTCTGCCACGAAGGCCGCAAGGATGATGAGGATCACCTTGAGCAACACCAGCAGGTGCGGCCCCCACTTGCCCATGTGGGCGAATACGTCGTTCAGTTCCTTGAGCATGAAAGATCAGCGGCCGCGACCATCGTGCGCGGCGAGGCGAACTTAGACCCGTGTAACGGGCGGTGGGCACCGGCCATGAGCGAGGAATGAACAGGGCACGGTTCACGCGCCCGTCAACGCCGTTCTCAGGGCCGTTCCGCCCGCAATGTCCTTCGGTCCGGAACCACTGCGGAAAAGGCGGAGGCCGGTGCCCTCCACGCTCATCAGGTCGTCGTTCACGTTCAACAAGGCACCCTCGCGCAGGCCTACCACGGTGCTGCGTTGGTTCAACGCCAGGAACTCGGCGATGCGCTGGTCGCGACCTTCGCCGCCGTGCCCGGGGATCCGCGCATCGGTGTAGTGGGGATTGATCTGGAAGGGCACCAGGCCCATGGCGCGCAACGTGGGCACCTCCGTGATGGGCATATCGTTGGTGGTCATGATGGTGGGCCCCGCCACGTTGGCCCCGGCGCTCCATCCCACGTAGGGCATGCCGCCCATCACACGCACCCGTATGGCACGCACCAGCTCCGTGTTGTACAAAGTGCGGAGGAGTTGGAACGAATTACCGCCGCCGATCACCACGGCGTCGGCATTGGCCAGTGCCTTCACTTTGTCAACCTCGGTGTGCAGGCTGAAGACCTCGTGTCCCATTTCCCCGAGGACACCCTGCGTAATGCGGGCATACTCGTCCATGCTGAAGGACACCGCTGCAAATGGCACGAAGGCGACCCGCTTTCGTTCGCCCAGGAATTCCTGGATGTGGGAGCTGGCCCACCCGAGGTACGGTTCGCCGGGAAGGGTGGAGTTGGAAAGGAGAAGCAGGCGCATGGGAGCGAGGAGTTAGCGCCAAAGTAGGTACATGGGCCCATGCGTGGAAGGGCCAGCGGCCGAGGATACGAACCGGAGGCAGGTGGTCGTGGACCAGGGCCGTTGTGCGTTCAGGTAGGGCGATGACCCGCTCAGAAATGCGTCAACACCCCGGTGATCACCAACCGGATCGTGGCCGGCTCACCATCGGTGTAGATCGTAACGCCCTTCTTCAACGGTCCTTCGGGACCGCGTCCGTTGAACTCCACGATCACTTCAACGCTGCCTCCAGGTGGAATGGGCTGTTCGGGTAGCTCGTTCACAACGGTGCAGTCGCAATCCGGGCGCATACGCAAAAGCGTCAATGGGCGTGCTCCGTTGTTCTTTACGGTGAATGGGACCTTCCGACCTTGCAGCTGGGGCAGCGTTCCGATATCACGCGTCAGTTCCATTTCCATCGTGGAGTGTGGGCTTGCCGGCCCGGACGCCAACAGCACCTGTTCGATCTCGATGCGGCGTTCCATCGACGCGCCCACGCTGTACACCGAGCCTTGCAGGTCCTCCAATTGATCGCTGATGCCACGCGCACTTTGGTCCTCACCGAAGGGCGACTTGCGGATGCTCAGTGCGCCGGAATCGAGGTAGGGACGTAGCACTCCGTCCTTCACGGTACGCAGGTAGTTCACCATGCTGCTGATGCGGCGAAGCGAAAGGTTCGCGTTGTAGTCGCTCTTGGCCAGCGGACTGGCGAAACCACGCACCTGCAGCTCGATCCGCTGTCCTTCACCCAAGGCTTGTTCCAACAGGCCGATGAAGTCGTTCAACTGCGAGAAGCCGAGGTCCACACGCTCGCGGAAGAAACCGTCGATGGCCCTCAGCCCTTCGGTGTTATCGCCCCAGGCCGTGTGATAGTCGGGGACGAGCGCTTTGTAGGAACGGTAGGTCTGTTCGTAGGTGAGCGCAGTGAGCGTATCCCATGACCGCGGATCCGGTTCGTCGTTGTGGAAGTACAGCCGGATCGGCAGCTTCTCGCGCAGTGAGGTGATGCGGCGCTCGGCCACGGTAAGGGTGTCCTTGCCTTTGTTGGCAAGCGCTTCAGCGGAGAGCGGGCCCCGAGAATGGAAACGATAGATGTCGTTGCAACAGGTGGCGCCTTTCTTCGCGAGCGACCCAACGCGATTGCTCGTGAACCAGCCGGTCCCCGTCCGTGCGTCAAAGGTGGCATACAGGTCATTGGTCGGGCTGTTCAGCGGAAGCCCCGCGTTCACCGGTGCTCCACGCTTGTCACCTCGCAACTCCACGCGGAAGATGTCGAAGCCACCGTATCCGGGAAGGAAGTCTGAACTGAACCACAGCGTGTTCGTGGCTGCATCGAACCAGGGCGTGCATTCGTTCCCGGGTCCGTCCAGTTCGGTGGCAATGGGGCGGATGTTCGTGATCGCTGTTCCGTCCAGGTCGCCGCAGCGAAGGTTCATGTCGACCTGGCCCGCGATATCCTGCCAGGTGAAGAACAACGTCTGCCTGCCCTTCCATTCGGCCACCATGGGCTGTGTGAAGTTGCGGCCGTATTCGCCATGCACGACGACGGGCGGCAGTTCCGGGTGCGACCGGTCGAGGGCCATCAGTGCGAATGTACCGTGGCCATCATCGCGGGAGAAGTAGTGCCAGCGCCCATCCAGTGACCAGGCGCTGTTCGCGTTATTGTGTGCGTCGTTGATGACGTCGGGAAGCCCGCTAACGGCGGTCCATTTCTCCTGGGCTTCCTTCGATCGGAACAGGCGAGCGTGATAGTTCAGGCTGTCCTTCACTTCGTCATCGTTGGTGAGTTCGCCCCGCAACGAGGTGAAGTACAACACGCTGTCCGGTCCCGTGCGCGGGGCGAATTCGCTGTCGAAGGAATTCACGGGCTCGGGCAGATGCTCCACTGTGATACTGTCGAGGATCACGTTGGCCTTCGCCATGCGGATACCTTCCAGGGCGTTGTCCGCTCGCTGCGAAAGCACACTGCTTTTGTCCTTCTCCTTCTGCTTCACCTTTTGCCAGGTCTTCTGCGCCTCGTCGTACTGGCCGTTGCACAGTTGCATCTCGCCGAGCCAGCGCAGCGCCTCGGGGTGACTTCGGCCCAGGTCCTTGCGGGCAACTTTTTCGTAGCTCGCGGCAGCCTGCGGATATTGGTTGCTCAAGCGACAGGCCTCGGCATATTTCCACTGCAGTTCCAGTCGACCCGCGTCCTGCGCCAGCGCTTCGCCATAAAAACGGGAGGCACCGTAGTAGTCGTTCAGGCGAATGGCATTATCACCCCAGATGATGAACTGCGCCGCACTTTGCGCCGCGGAGGAGAGCGCGGCGCAAAGGCCGACCAATAACAGCACAGTGCGCCATCCGCCGCTCGTCCGATGATCAGATCGAAGGATCATGTGATCATAATTGCGTTGGACAGGCCTTGAATCGGGCGGGTACCATGGGCTTCCTGCGGAACACGCGTACGGCGGTGATCTCGATGCCGCCCCGGTTGCGGCTGGCCGGCACCAGGTCGCTGAAGTTGATGTCGTAGCTCAAGCCTATGGTCCAGTCGTCATACTCGCTGCCCACGAACACGTAACCCGCATCGCTCGCGCGCCAGAAGAGGCCGGCCTGAACAGTGCGGAGGTAGGTATACCGATCGAGCAGGATGTACCGGACGGTTCCGCCGATGTCCAGCTCACGGAACGTCGCCTGGCCCATGTACTGCAGCATCGGCTGAACGTCCACCTTCGCGCTCACGGGAAAGCGGGTGATCACGTGGAACACGCTCCGCATGTCGAGGGGTGAGGCCACCGCATCGTTGAACGCAACGTTGGGGCGCGTGAGGTTGAAGAGCGAAACACCGGCCTGGATCAGATCGCGTTGGCTCGGCGTGTAGCGATACACCAGCCCCGCATGCACATCGGGATGGGAGAGCCCGTTGCGCGCGAACTGCTCGGCGGTGGGGAGGGAAGGGTCATAGTAGAAGCCATTGTATTGCGCGTCGAAACGCAGGGCGCTGTAGTCGATGCTCACCGTGGTGAAGCCGAACTGAAGTCCGCCCGTGAGGCTCTGGTCCTGTGCGAGGCCCAGCTTTTTGGTCCAACTGGCACCGAGGCTCAGGTGAAAGGTGTTCAGGTGGGAGTCGCCGGCGCGATCGTTGTACAACCAGGCGCCGCCCCCCAATCCGCGCACGCCCCCTAGGTCCGCCGCATCGCCACCAAGGCCGAAGGTGCGGTACGGGGTGGTGACGCTCCGCCACTGCTGCCGGAAGATACCGCCAACACGGTACTGGCCGTCGAAGGCACCGATGTTCCCCGGGCTCAGCGAATAGGGCGCATTGAAGAACTGCGAGAAGTGGATGTCCTGCGCATGCACGCGCAACGCCAGCAGCGCAAAGGCGGCCACCAGCCATGAGCCGCGAGCTGATAGCCGGTGAGGTCGGGCAGCTCGTGGCTCGTGGCTTTTGGCTCGTGGCACCGCTCTCATCGGATCACGGTGACGTTACCCTTCTTGAAGAACGACTGGCCTTCCAGGCATTTCACATCGAGCCAGTACACATACACCGCGGGATCAACGGGTCGGCCCTTGAAGGTGCCATCCCATCCCTCGGCCTGATCGTTCGTCTCGAACACCAGTTCGCCCCAGCGATCGAAGACCTTCAGATCAAGTGATGTGATGTGGCGCCCACGGACGAACAGGGTGTCGTTGTTCTGGTCGTTGTTCGGCGTGAAGGCATCGGGTATGAACACATCCGGTTCCGCGCAGTTCAGTTCATACACCGTAACGATCACGGTGTCGTTGCGGGTGCAGATCCCGTCCGTGATGGTCAGCACGAACGCCGTGGTCTGAGTGATGAACGCGGTGGGGTCGGCAATGGCCGGGTCGCTTACGGCGGCGGCTGGTTGCCAGCTGTAGCTTACCCCGGTGGTGGGGGTGGCCGTTAGATGCACCGTGGTGCCGCTGGTCACGATGGCCTGGTCCACCGATGCGCCCACACTGCTTCCGTAGAGCGGGGAAACAAGCACATCCGCCGAACCGGTCCAATTGCATCCGGTGGGGGAGGTGACCTGCACTGTGAACTCCTGCGCCTCCGCAGGACTTACCTGGATCGCGGTGGTGCCTTGCCCTGCATCCACCTGGTCCGCAGGTGACCACACGATGGTGGAGCCCGCATCGATGCCGCTCAAGGAGATGGTGGCGGTATCATCCGCGCAGATCGATACATCCGGTGATATCGCTGCGTTCACAAGGGATACACCGATCACGAGCTGATCCACCGCCGTGCAGGAACCGGGAGTGGAGGCCTGTACATAGTAGGTGCCGGGGATCGGCGGCGTGAGCAGCGCCGTGCTGTCCGCCAACGAGGTGTTCAATGTATCGCTGAACGATGGGTTGGTGGACCACACGAACTGCGTGGCCGTTCCGAAGCTCGTGCTGGAGAGCAGGCTGCTCGGCGTGGGCCCGCACAAGGCAATATCAGCATCGGCCTGAAGGAGCGGAGCCGCCGGCAGCACGATCACCTCGATACTGTCGATGTCCTGCAGGTTGCATGCGTTGGGATTGGAGGCCGTGAGCGTGACCGTATACGTGCCAGGGGCGGCGTAGGTGTGTGCCGGTGCCACGGCCGTGGATGTTCCCGTATCCCCGAAGTCCCAGAAATACGTGGCGCCCAGTATGCTCTGGTTCTGGAACTGGACCGAGGAACCCGCGCACAGTGTCCCGGGGCCGGCCGGGTCGGCGATGACCAACGGTGCATTGAAGTCGAACTTGAACACACCCAGATTGCAATTGGGACTGTTGTTCGTGGCGGACCAGGCGCCGGGGGTGTTCGGAAAATCATCGTTGCTGCCACATCCCGCACACACCGCTTCGTACACGCGGCCCCGCCGATCGAACTGGCTCGTGCCTCCATCCACGTGCTCATCGCTCACCGATCCACCGAAGTAGGTGCCGTAGGACAATGCGCTCATGTCCACCTCGAACACGGCGAGGTAGAAATCCTGCCCATCCGTGGTGGCCTGGTAGGCATTGCCGGTAACAGGCATGCCGGTGGTGCTGAGCTGAACGAAGATCGGGCTGCCCCAGCCGCTCACGTACAGTTTGTTGCAATAGTCCACCAGGAAGGCCGTGGGGCTGATGTCCAGGTCCACCACATTGTTCAGGTCGCCGAAGCGTGCTCCCATGTATCGCGTATCCAGCAACGGGTCCAGTTTGCAGATGAACTGACCACCGGTGGGATCGGTGTAGAGCGCGTTCTCCACCAGCACACCTGCGGCAGCGAGGGTCTGGCCGAAGAGGAAGGGGTTGCTCTCCTGGTCCAGGTCCATCAGGTAGGCCTGGTCATATTCACCGCTGCCATAATAGGTGCAGTTGAGGATCGCACTTCCATCCGGCGCGTAACGGGCCACGAAGGCATCGGCCTGACCGCCTTGGAAACCGGGCTGGTAGGCGTTCGGTGTGACGGGCAGGTTGGTGCTCACCGTGCCACCGCAGATGTACAGGTCACCGCTGGGATCCAGCTCTCCGCTGAAGGCAGCGTCGGCATCATTGCCGCCGAAGAAGGTGCTCCACGTCAGCGCCGAGAGCGTGTTGTTCAGCCGCGACACCACACCATCATGCGATCCTCCCCCAAAGACGGCCTGCGGTGCTCCTGCGGTGGTAGGGTAGTCCGGACTGGTGGAACAACTGACGATGATCACACTTTCATTCCCATCCAGCAGGATCTCTCCGCGCATTTCGTCGGCATAGTTCACCTTCAGGTTGGGCGCGCTGTTGTGTCCGTCGTTGAAGGCACCGCCGAGGTAGGTGCTGCCCAGCAATTGGGTGCCATCGGCGGAGAACTTCGCCACCACCATGTCCGCTCCGAACGGATAGCTCACGCCGATGCCCTGTGGCGTGTAGGCTGAACCTCCGCCGAAGGAGTTGTCATAGGCGCCTACGGTGGTCGGCAGGTCGGGCGAGCCCGTGGTGCCGAGCACGTAAAGCTGGTTCGCGCCGTTCACGACCAGGCTGTGCGGAAGATCATCGCCGCTGCCGCCGTACATCGTGCTCCAGATCAGGAAGCTGCCGGTGGTGTCGAACTTCGTCAACGCCATGTCCGTGCCCGGGATGTTGCCTTGTCCATCGCCCCCCGCCCAGAAGGATTGATAGGCGCCGGTGGAGGTGGGATATCCGTTGCCGAAGGACGAACTGCCGGCATAGAGGAAGCCGTCGTCATCGTAGCTGGCGCTGTATCCGAAGTTGTCCGTTGTGCTTCCGCTGTAGGTACTGAACTCGAGCGTGGGATCGATGACCAGGGGCAGTGATGGATCATAGGCGCCGAGGGCGAAACTGACCTGCGTCCCTTTCAGGCGATATCGGCAGGGGACCGGTTCCCGCGTGCCGTTGCGTTCCTGATAGGCAATGGGGATGCGCTCGGTCACATCGCCCAATGACGTTCGGATCACCAGATGATCGTTCTTGAGTGCGAGCCCGTCGCATCCTTCATAGGTGAATCGGATGACAGCGGGGTCGGCACCGGCGGCGAGCAGGAGGTCGTATTTCAGGATGCCGCCATGGGTCCTCCAGCGCAGGTCGATCTGCGGATACAGATCGTGCTCGATCACGGCGGAGAAGGCGTGCGCGCCGCTTGCCCAGCGGGCTGGATCATGACCGACGAAGAAGTTGTAGGCCCCGCGTTGCACGCCGGCCCCTTCGCTCCGCGCGGCCGTGTCGGCATCCAGGAAACGCAGGCGGATCACGTGATGGTCCGTAACGATCGGCCGGGGGTGGGGGCTACCATCGGGTGCGCCATAGCGGTGCGCATAGCGATCCAGCAACAGCCCATCGCGTTCACACCACACCGCCGCCCCGGGCAGGTCGGCCTTGAATTCACCACGGGCCGGCCACTGTCCCCGGTTCTCCACAAAGGCCCCGCCACCTTGGGCCAAGAGTCCCAGGCAACTGAACGTGGACAGGGAAAGCAGTGTTCCGCGGATGGGCATCTGGTGGAAGACGCCCGAAAGCTAACGCGGCGATGCCTGAGGGATGCGGTCTGCGATCAGCGCTTCTCGTTGGCCTGTTCCTCGCGCATCACCAAGCGGAACTCCACGCGGCGGTTCTTGGCCCTGCCGGCAGCGCTCTTGTTATCGGCGATGGGGTGGTTCTCGCCATGGCCCACGGGGACCAACCGGTCGCTGGAGGTGCCGCTGGAGCTCAGGAAGTCCATGATGCTCTGGGCACGCTGCTGCGAAAGCTTCAAGTTGGCATCGTTGCTGCCGTTCGCATCGGTGTGCGCTTCGATCACCACGTTCATCTGGGGATGGTCGGCGAGCAGTTTCACCATCTTGTTCAAGGGCGCCTCGAAGTCGGCGCTGAAGGTGGCCTTGCCCGTTTCGAAGAGCACCGTGCTCGACCGTACCAGGCTGTTGTTCAGGTCCTGTTCGCTCAGCAGGGATAGGGCGCTGAGGTCGGTCACCTTTTCCGTGTGGATCACCGCCACTTCCGCATCCAGGAACTTCAGTTCAAGCACCTTCTGGAACACTTTGTACATCTCCTTCAGGTCCTTCGCCTGGCCCACGCTGTAGGTGTATTCCCCCTTCACCGGATCGTACCGCTCGAACACGGGATAGAATTTGCGGATCTCGGTGAAGCGCGCATCCTCCAGGCTGATCCGCTCCTTGCTGGCGAAGAGCTGGACGGTGAAACTGATATCCTCGTTCTCCTTCACCGCCATGGAGAACTGGTCGAAGGGAAGTGCCTGGAAATTGAAGTCGTGCATCTTACCCGCCGCATCCTGGTATTGGGTGAAGACGTTCCCGTCCTGGCTATCCTCGAACCCCTTGATCACGGTGATGTGTTTCGTGACGCATTGTACGGCCAGGTCGCGGGTACCGCGCTTCACGCCCAGGATCGCGAGCTTCACCACGTGATCGCCTGGTGCCTTCCAGTTGTGTTTGATCACGGCGCCTTCGGCCGTGGTGCCATCACCCAGGTCCCAATGGTATTCCTCCTTGGTCTGATCCGGGACCTTGGAATGGATGGCATCGAGCACCTCGTTCCGTCCGCTTCGGAGGCTGTCCGAGCAGGTGATGTACGGCTGCACGATATCATCGATCACCAGTTCATATGACGCCTGCTCAAAGAAGACCTCCTTGCTCGCGTTATCGACCAGGTCGAGCGCTACGACATACTTCCCGGGGCCTTTGTAACAGTGCTGTGCCTTTTCGCCATCGATCGTGGTGCCATCGCCCAGGCTCCAGCGATAGTGGATCGGAAGGTCGCCGATCATGTTGGTCTCCGGCTGGGCGAAGGAGAAGCAGTAGTTGTTCTCCAACTGCTCCTTGCAGGAAGAGAAAAGCGGGAGGGTCCTGCTGAAGGAGAAGATCCTGTCGCTGCCCTCGCGATCACTGCTGAAGAAACCCCTGCGGTCCGTGGTGAAGGACGTATAGCCGATGTCGTTCCCGATGGAATTCACGGGCGCTGGCAACGCCGAGGGCGAGGTCCAGCGGATCCCTTTCGGCTTGCTGGTGTAAATGTCCATGCCACCGAGCCCGCCTTCACGGTTGCTGGTGAAATAGAGCACGCCGTCCGAAGCAATGAACGGGAAAAGTTCGTTGGAAGCGCTGTTCACCTCTTTCCCCAGATTCACGGGAATGCCCCATCCGCCATCCTCCCGTTCGCATCGATAAAGGTCCGTTCCACCGGAACCACCCGGCATATCGCTGGCGAAGTACAGTTGCTGGCCGTCCCTGCTCAAGGAGGCATGCATCACATTGTATACGTTGCTGTTGTAGTCGAACGGAACTGGTTCGGACCATTCACCGTTCGCCTTGGTGGACATGAAGAGGCCGAGATGGTCATTCTCGCGGTGCTTCGTTCGTTCCTCAGGGTTCTGGTTCCTGGTGAAGAACATGACGTTACCGTCCTTGCTTACGGTGGCCGGCCCATCGTTCAGCACGGTGGAAAGCTTTTCGCTCAGCAGATAGGGGGCTCCGGCCTGTTTCCCATCCCACTTGAACGCGTACATGTCGCTGAATGGATCCTCGGTACGTGCGTTGCGATGGGTCACGGTTCCCCTGTCGCGGAGGGAACACATCACCACGGTGCTGTCCGTCAGCAGGCTTGGTGCGAAATCCACCCCCACAGGGATGATGTCCACCGGTGCCACCACATAGCTCTCCTGCGCCACGGCGAATGCGGCGACCGATAGGGAGATGAGCAGGGTGAGATACCGCATGGATCAGAAATATCGGGGATCACGCACCTGCAAGCGCTTGCCGAACTCATACTGCACAGTGAGTTCGTGGGTGCCTCGGTGGTAGGGAGTGAGATCGGAAAGGCCCAGGTCATAGGCATAGCCCAGGCGCCACTGGGAGGTGGGCACCACTTCGAATGAGCCCACCAGGGCATCCATGGTCCGGTAACTGATGCCCGTCCAGATGCGGTCCTTGATGATCAGGTTCGCGTTCAGGTCCGCCTGTACGCCACTTGCTATCTGGTAACGGATCAGGGTGCTTGGTTTCAGTTTGAGTTCCCGGTTCAGCTTGAAGACATAGCCACCGGTGACCATGGGCTGCAATTGCGCTGCATTTGTGCGAATGGTCCAACTCGCGGATTCCGGGTCGAAGCCGTGCGACATCACGAAAGGTACGGAAGCACCGAAGAAGTAGTTCTTCTTGTAGTAGAACGCCCCGGCACTGAAATTGGGCTGGAGCACACCGTTGGTGTTGGTGGAGAACTGCATGTCGTTGCGGTCCTGCAAGGCTACGCTGGTCCAGTCGGCCTGAAGGAGGGTGGCTCCCACACCGACCCCCATGTGCAGCTTACCGCGCCGGAACGGGATGCGGTAGGCGAAATTGGCCAGGGCCCCGGTCTCACGGCTCACACCGATCTGGTCGGTCATCAGGATGATGCCTACCGCCAGGTTGGTCCGGTTGATGGGGCTGTGCGCGCTCATCAGCTGTGTGGAAGGGGCACCGTCGAAGCCCACCCATTGCTGGCGCCAGCTCAGGTTCGCCGTGAAGGCATCACGTGTACCTGCATACGCCGGATTGATCAGCAGTCCATTGAGCAGGTATTGGCTGGTCAATGGGGTATGCTGCGCATCGGCTGCTGTCACCAGCAGAGCGGTGAACGCGAGGAATGCGGTGCGTACTGTTCTGGTCATCGTTTCAGGATGATGAAGCCGTTGTACGTAAGATCCCCGGTTAGGTTCAGCACATAGAAGTAGGTGTCATCCGGCAGCATCTGGCCATTGTTGCTGCGGCCGTCCCAGTCGTTCTGGTAGTCCTTGCCCGCATACACCTCCAGTCCCCAGCGGTTGAAGACCTTGAACTCGTTGCCCGGGTAGGCGTTTATGCCGGTGATCTTGAACACATCGTTCGACCCGTCGCCATTGGGCGAGTAACCCTGGGGGATGAAGAGGTCGTTCACCTCAATGATCAGGGTATCCACACCGGCGGCACATGGACCGAAGCTTGCCTGCAGCAACAGCATATTGGTGCCGATCGACAGGCCTGAGATGGTGGTGCTGAGGTCGGCGGGGTTGTTGAACACACCGGAGCCACTGATCACGCTCCAGTTAACACTGGTCCCCGGCGACGCTTGTGCGTCAAGGGAGGTGGTGGTGCCTATGTCGAGCACCTGGTCGGGCCCCGCCTCCAGGAAGAGGTTGCTCACCGGGGCCTGGAAGGTCACCGTTACCGTGTCGCTCGATTCACACGGGCCGTTCGACACGCTCCATACGATGCTGTATTGACCACTGGCAGGCACGGTGGCCGTAGCCTGCGGATCGTTCACGTTGCTGAAGCTTACACCACTGGTCGAGCTCCAGGTGCCGGAGCCCACCGGTGCTTGTGCCTGCATTGTGTAGCTCAGGGCACACACACTCTCATCATTGCCCGCGTTGGCCAAGGGGACAGGGTTCACGACTATGCTGAACTCGGCGATGTCCATGCCGCAACTGTTGCTTACGGCATAGGTATAGGTGCCAGAAGCGCTCACCTCAGGTCCATCGCTCCACACACCACCGGCATCCGCGCCGCTGAGCAGTGTGGTGAGGTCCAGCGCCTGACCCTCGCAGATCACAGCAGCGGCATCGGTTCCGGCGTTGGGCGCAACACCGGAGAGTACGGTGAACATCGCTGTATCACTGCCGCAGGCGGTGGTGAGGATGTAGGAGTAGATGCCAGCCGCGCTCACCACTGGGCCAGCGCTGTACGACCCGCCGGCAGTGCCGTTCATCAGGTCGCCCAGGTTCACTGTGCCGCCGGGGCAGAGGGTGCTGGTTGCGTCACTTCCCGCATTAAGTGCGGCCGGAACGTTCACCACAACCGTGGCTTGCGCACTTCCACAACCATTGATCACACTGTAGGTGTAGCTGCTTGTAGCATCCGCGATGATCACGGGATCCCCGGTGCTCCAAGTTCCTCCTGTGGTCGCCCCGGTCAGCATCGTATCCAGGTCGATGACCGTCCCGGCACAGACCGTTGCATTCTCGCTCGTTCCGGCCAGTGGTGCTTCCTCAACGTTCACGGTCACGCTTACGGCATCATTCCCGCACTGCGTTGCGATCGTGTACGTGTAGGTCGCGGTCGTGCTCGCCACGATCATGTCACTACCATTGCTCCAGAGGCCGCCTGCATCCGCGCCGGTGACCAGCGTATCCAGGTCGATCATCGTGCCTTCGCACACCGTGATGGTTGCTCCTGCTCCAGCTGTGGGGGCATCGCTGACGTTCACCATCACCGACGCCTGATCCGAGCCACAGAGGTTGCTGACGGTGTAGATGTAAGCGCTGCTGGTGACGGGTATGATCAGGTTGCTGCCGCCGCTCCAAGTACCTCCAGTATCCGCATTGAGCAGGAGGATGTTCAGGTCAAGAGGTGTACCAGCGCAGAGGCTGATGGATGAACCTGTTCCAGCCGTGGGTGGGGCGGTGATCGCTACGGTCACCGAGCTGTCGGCGGAACCGCATGCGTTCGTGACCACGAGTTCATATGGACCAGCAGCTCCGTTCGCAACGGTCACACTGGCCGTGTTCGCACCTTGATCGAACTGACCGGGACCGCTCCACTGATAAGTGAATGGACCGGAACCGGTTACCTCAGCGCTCAGCACGATCTGTCCCGAGGCACACACAGGGCTGTTCGAGGTGATCCCCGTGATCGATGGTGGTACGCATGGATCAACAGGTGTGCCCAGGCACTGACAGTTGGCATCGTACACGTCGTCGTTGGTCGTGGCATCGCCATCGTCGCAGCTGGTTCCGGGCACGGTGGTTCCGTTGATCACGCCCAGGCAGTCCGTGGTGAAGGGCGTACCGGCGCAGGCGCAGTTGGCGTCATACACGTCGTTCATGGTGCTGGCGTCGCCATCGTCGCAGCTGGTTCCGGGCACGGTGGTTCCGTTGATCACGCCCAGGCAGTCCGTGGTGAAGGGCGTACCGGCGCAAGCGCAGTTCGCGTCATACACATCGTTCATCGTGGTGGCATCGCCATCGTCGCAGGCGCTTCCGGGCACGGTGGTTCCGTTGATCACGCCCAGGCAGTCCGTGGTGAATGGCGTACCGGCGCAAGCGCAGTTCGCGTCATACACGTCGTTCATCGTGGTGGCATCGCCATCGTCGCAGGCGCTTCCGGGCACAGTGGTTCCGTTGATCACGCCCAGGCAGTCCGTGGTGAAGGGCGTACCGGCGCAGGCGCAGTTGGCGTCATACACGTCGTTCATGGTGCTGGCGTTGCCATCGTCGCAGGCGCTTCCGGGCACGGTGGTTCCGTTGATCACGCCCAGGCAGTCCGTGGTGAAGGGCGTGCCGGCGCAAGCGCAGTTCGCGTCATACACATCGTTCATCGTGGTGGCATCGCCATCGTCGCAGGCGCTTCCGGGCACGGTGGTTCCGTTGATCACGCCCAGGCAGTCCGTGGTGAATGGCGTACCGGCGCAAGCGCAGTTGGCGTCATACACGTCGTTCATCGTGGTGGCATCGCCATCGTCGCAGCTGGTTCCGGGCACAGTGGTTCCGTTGATCACGCCCAGGCAGTCTGTGGTGAAGGGCGTACCGGCGCAGGCGCAGTTGGCGTCATACACGTCGTTCATGGTGCTGGCGTCGCCATCGTCGCAGGGGCTTCCGGGCACGGCTGTTCCGTTGGGCACACCAGCGCAGTCAGCGCAGGTCGCATCGGGGACAACACCGGTCGTTCCACCAGCGCAGACACCGCAGGCATCAACTGCAGCAGTGCCGTTCACCACACCTGCGCAGTCCGTGCAGGAAGCGTTGGCGATCAGACCGGTGGTGCCGCCGGAGCAGACACCGCAGGCATCAATGGTGGCTGAGCCGCCAACGACGCCGGCACAATCGATGATCTCGCCAAGGCAATTGCAATCCGATTGGAACACATCGTTGCCCGTGGCTGGATCGACGTCATCGCAAGGAGTTCCTGGTAGGGCTGTTCCACCGGCAACACCCAGGCAGTCTTCATCCTGAACCGTTACCGTGGCCGTGCATGTGGCGGTATTTCCAGAAGCATCAGTTACGGTCAGGGTTACCGTGTAGGTGCCGATCGCATTGAACGTCGTGGCTGATGCGCTGATCGAAGCAACCGCACAATTGTCATTGGATCCGCCATTGATATCATTGGCTGCGAGTGTGGCTGTGCCGCTTCCGTCGAGTACGATGGTAGCATTCTGGCAGACCGCCGTCGGCGGAACATTATCCGTCACCGTCACGGTCTGGTTGCACGTCGCCGTGCGTCCGCTGTTGTCGGTCACGGTCCAGGTAACGGTGGTCACGCCCAGCGGGAAGGCCGCAGGCGCGTTGTTGGTCACCGAGGCCACACCGCAGTTGTCGTTGGTCACCGGCGTGCCGAGGGCAACACCCGTCGCGGTGCAACCGGTGTTCGTCGTGGCGGAAACGTTAGCCGGGCAGGTGATCGTGGGGTTCACGTTGTCCGTCACGGTAACGGTATGCATGCAGGTCGCCGTGTTACCGCTGTTATCCGTCACGGTCCAGGTCACGGTGGTGGAGCCGAGCGGGAAGGCCGCAGGCGCGTTGTTGGTCACTGAGGCCAGACCGCAATTGTCCGATGTGGTCGGTGTTCCGAGCGCAACACCTGTTGCTGTACATCCGCTGTTGGTCGTGGCCGTTACGTTGGCCGGGCAGGTGATCGTGGGCGGCACATTGTCAATGACCACGCCGGCAGTTGTGCTGAACGGTCCGCATCCACCCGATGCAGGCACCGTGTAGGTAACGGTGTAAGAACCCGCCGAGCTGGTCGTGGCGTTCACAGCACCGGTGGACGTGTTGAGTGAGAGACCCAGGGTGGATGAATACGTTCCACCGGTGGTGCCCGAGAAGGTCACGGGGACCCAGCCGGCGTTCCCGCAAAGCGCTGAGGGACCGTAATTGATCGTTGCTGCCGGAGCGGGTGTGATGGTGATCGATGCGGTTGTCTCGAACTGTGTACAACCACCGGACGCTGCCACGGTATACGTGACGGTGTAGGTGCCAGGGGTGCTCAGGAAGATGCCCACCCCGCCATTCATGGAATTCAGGGCGAGCCCGGGGGATGAGGAGTACGTACCACCGGGGGTGCCGGTCCTTGTTGGCCACACGACCACTCCTTGATCGCTGCAATAGGGACCTGCGTAACTGATCGTGGCGAGGGGGGCCGCGTTCTCGGTCACTGTAACAGTGGCGCTGGCATTCGCACAAGGCGGGTTGCCCGCTACGGTGTAGGTGTAAATACCCGGGTTCATGGAAGCCGGATCATACATGCCCCCGGTCACCGCACTTGGGCCTGCCCAGCTACCGCCAGCTTGTGGAGTTCCGCCCAATTGCGAGTAGAGGGAGGTGGAGGGGCTATTGGAACAGATGGTCAACGACCCGTTGGTTCCTGCATTCGGTGCCGCCGGTTCGGTAACGGTCACGGTCGCGCTGTTGCTGGGGCATGGCGCCGTTGCGCTCATGGTATAGGTGTACACCCCTGGGTCCATCGTGGCCGGATCATAGGATCCGGTGGTCGGGCTGGGGCCGCTCCAGGTTCCACCATTGGCAGGGAAGCCGCCCAAATGGGCCATCAGGCTCTGGCTGGAACCATTGCTGCAGACCGTGAGCGAGCCATTGCTTCCGGCACTGGGGGGCAACGCATTGATCGTGATCGATGTAGTGGTCTGGTACTGGGCACAGCCCGCGGCTGCCGGGATGAGATAAGTAACGGTGTAGGTACCCGGCACACTGCTCAAGGTGTTCACATCGCCGGATGTGCCGTTCAGGTCCAGCGCGACCGGAGCTGAATAGCTGCCGCCTGCGGTGCCTGTGCGGGTCACGCTGACGATCCCTGCACTGATGCAGTAAGGTGAGCCAGCATAGCTGACGGTTGCCGAAGGAGCCGGGGTAACACTGATCGTTGTGGTTTCACTCGTGGTGCAACCACTTGAGGTAACACTATAGGTCACGGTCTGTGTCCCTGCTGATGGGTTGAAGCTGTTACCGGTGATGCCAGTGCCGCTCCACGTTCCGCCTGCAGGCGCACCGGTCAGGGTGATGGCCGCGCCATTGCTGCACAGTGGACCATAGCTACCAGTGGAAACGACCGGATAGGGGTTTACCGTGACGCTGACGGGCGCGCTGGTGGCGCTGCAACCGTTGCCGTCGGTGACGGTCACCGTGTAGGAACCGGAAGTGGTGGCGGTTATGCTCTGGGTGGTTGCCCCACCTGGCGTCCACACGTTACCGGTAGCACTGCTGCTGGTGAGCGCAACGCTTCCACCTGCGCAGAAGGTCGTCGTGCTACCGGCGGTGATCGTCGGTGTAGCGGGATTCGGGTTCACCGTCACGTTGGTGGCGGCGCTGTTGGCGCTGCAACCGTTACCGTTTGTCACGGTCACCGAGTAGGAACCGGCCGTGGTGGCAGTGATACTCTGAGTCGTTGCTCCACCTGGGCTCCACACGTTTCCGGTGGTGCTGCTGCTGGTGAGCGTTACACTTCCACCTGCGCAGAAGATCGTGGGACCACCAGCGGTGATGGTGGGCGTGGCGGGCAGTGGGTCCACGGTGACGGCGGTGGCAGCGCTCGGCGCGCTGGTGCATCCGTTGCCGTTGGTCACCGTCACCGAGTAGTTGCCCGAGGTCGTTACGGTGATGCTTGCTGTGGTCGCACCATTGCTCCACACATTGCCCGAGGCGCTGCTGCTGGTGAGCACTACGCTTCCACCTGCGCAGAAGGTCGTGGGACCACCGGCGGTGATGGAGGGAGTGGCGGGAACAGGGTTGGTCGTGATGCTGGTCGATGCGCTACTGGAGCAGCCATTCGCTGTCGCTGAGTATGTCACCGTCTGCGTCCCGACCCCTGGGTCAAAGCTATTTCCGGTAATGCCTGTGCCGCTCCAGACGCCACCAGCAGGGGAGCCGGTAAGGACGATGGGAGACGCATTCATGCAAACAGGTCCGTAGGTGCCCGTGCTCACCGCAGGCGCAGCATTTATGGTGATCTGCGCGGTGGTACTGAATGGAGGGCAACCAGCTGAGCCGGCAACACTGTAGGTCACCGTGTATGTGCCGGCGGTGGTTCCACCCAGATTGACCGAGCCATTGCTTGCATTGAGCGAAAGACCTGGGGAAGAGGAATATGAACCACCCCCGGTGCCCGTGAGTGTTACCGATGCCACACCGGCATTACTACAATAGGGTGAGCCCGGGTAGCTTATCAATGCCGAGTTGGCAGCATTCTGGTTGACCGTAACAGTAGCGCTTGCGCTCAGGCAGGGGGCCGAGGCCGTCACAGTGTAGGTGTAAGCACCGGACACATCCGTTCCGGGGGTGAAGGTGGAGCTGTGGGGTGAACCGCTGAATGACCAACTACCACCTGCCTGTGGGGTGCCACCGAGTTGGTTGAACAGGTCGAACGATGCAGCGCTGTTGCAGACAGTGATGTTCGCATTGGATCCTGCGCTCGCAACACCGTTGATGGTGATCGATGCAGTGGTCTCGAACTGTGGGCAACCAGCATTCGCAGGTATGGTGTATGTCACCGTGTAGGTGCCGGGAGTGGATAGAGATGGATGAATATGGCCATCGGTGTTGTCGATGGACAATCCTGCTGCTGCGGAGTATGTCCCACCGATCGTCCCCGTACGCGTTATCGGTTGGTCCGTTGTCTGGCTTGAACAGTAGGGTGAACCGCTGTATCCAATGGTGGCAGAGGGCATCACGGTGATGGTGATCCCTTCGGAGGAGGTGTCAGAGCAGCCGTTGGGGTCCGTGTAGCTATAGGTCACGGTATAGTTGCCGGGAGCACTGCTGCCCGGCGTGATCACTCCGCTGCTTGAGTTGATCGCAAGTCCGGATGGCGAGGAGGAGAACGTGCCGCTCGTGGGGCCTGTGATCACAGGCGCATCGGGTGCTGTGGTGGTGCAATAAGCGGAGGCGGTGTAATTGATGTCTACCGTTGGTACGGGGTTGATCGTTACGGACGTCGTAGTGGTGAACACCGCACATCCGTTCGCAGCTGCGACCGTGTAGGTGACCAAATATGTCCCTGGGCTCCCTGAGGAGGGGATGATCTTCCCCGAGGTGGTGTTGATGTTGAGCCCTGCCGCCGCACTGAATGTGCCACCGGTCGTGCCGGTGAGCGTCACATCTTTCGCCCCGCTGGAACCGCAATACGGTGAGTTCTGGTATACGATGGTAGCGAATGGCGCTTGCGTGATGGTGATGGATGCCGTGGTGCTGAACGCCGGGCATCCGCCGTTCGCTGGAATGGCGTAGGTCACGGTGTAGGTGCCCTGGGTGCTGGCCGCAAGGTCCACAGCGCCGGTGCTGCCGTTCAAGCTGAGGCCTGCCGTGGAAGTATAAACGCCCCCGGTTGAACCAGTCCGTGAAACAGCCGCTGTACCCCCGTTCGTGCAGTAAGGGGCGTTCCCGTACGAAATGGTCGCGGATGAGGGCGTAGTGGCCGTTACCGGTACGGCGACGCTCGTGGCCAGGCAACCGCTGGCGTTGTTCACGGTCACCGAGTAGCTACCGGAAGTATTCACCGTAATGCTCTGCGTGGTGGCGCCTGTGCTCCACGTATTGTTCGATGCACTGCTGCTGGTGAGCACAACGCTGCCGCCTGCGCAGAAGGTCGTGGGTCCACTGGCGCTGATCGTCGGTGTTGCGGGCAGCGGGTTCACGGTGACGCTGGTGGCAGCGCTCGGCGCACTGGTGCAACCGCTGGCATTGGTCACAGTAACGGAGTAGCTACCGGAAGCATTCACCGGAATGCTCTGCGTGGTGGCACCGGTGCTCCATGAGTAGGAGGAAGCGGCGCTGCTGGTGAGCACCACACTTCCACCTGCGCAGAAGGTGGTGGCACCACCGGCGCTGATCGTCGGTGTGGGCAGCGGGTTCACGGTAACGTTGGTGGCGGCGCTGGTGGCGCTGCAACCGTTTGCGTTGGTCACGGTCACACTATAGGAACCGGAAGCGCTGACAGTGATGCTCTGGGTCGTGGCGCCACCTGGGCTCCACACGTTACCCGTGGCGCTGCTGCTGCTAAGCACAACGTTTCCGCCTGCGCAGAAGGTCGTCGCACTTCCTGCGGTGATCGTCGGCGTAACGGGAAGCGGGTTCACCGTAACGCTGGTAGCCGCGCTGGCGGCGCTGCAACCGCTGGCGTTGGTCACCGTCACACTATAGGAACCGGAAGCGCTGACGGTGATGCTCTGGGTGGTGGCGCCGTTGCTCCAGAGGTAGCTGCTCGCTGCGGAACTGGTGAGGGCAACGCTTCCACCTGCGCAGAAGGTCGTCGCACTTCCTGCGCTGATCGTCGGTGTGGCAGGGTTTGAGTTCACGGTGATGGACGTGGTGGTCGTATAGGCACCACAACCGCCGCTTGCCGGAATGAAATAGGTAACGGTGTATGTGCCGGCCGTGCTTGTCGCAAGGTTCACATCACCGGTGGATGCGTTCAACGAAAGGCCTTCGGGGGCAGAGAATGTTCCACCGGCTGTGCCTGTGCGGGTCACAGTGGCCGTAACCGCACTTTTGCAGTACGGGCTGCCAGCGTAGCTGATCGTGGCAGAGGGGATCGCCGTGATGGTGACCATCGTGGTGGTGGCGTAGGGAGGACAGCCGCCATTGGCAGGGAGACCATAGCTCACGGTATAGGTGCCTGGCAAGCTCAGTGAAGGGATGATCTTCCCGTTACCGGAGTTCAGGCTTAGTCCTGCCGGTGTGGCGGTATATGTACCCCCACCGTCGCCTGTTCGGATCAGGTCCTGCTCGGCCGATACGGAACGGCAGTAGGCGGCCGCTCCGTATGCGATGGTCGCCGAGTAGGTCTCCGTGATAGACACCTCGGCGGTCAGCTTCACTTCAGGGCAGCCCGCTGCCGCAGGGATGATGTAATCCACATCGTGGGTCCCACTATTGCTGGTAGCCAGATCGATCGCACCGGTCGTGGCGTTGATCGCAAAGTCATCTCCATCGTACGTACCGCTCCAGGCGCTGCTCAGCGTGGGTAGGGCGGTGCCCTCGTTGCTGCAGAACGGGTTGCCGGCATAGGCAAGGGTACCGGACGGCAGTTGCGTTATCGTCACCGGCGCTGTTGTGGAGAAGCTCGGACAACCGTTCGCCGCAGCGATCGTGTAGGTCACCGTGTAGGTGCCCGGCGTGCTCAACAATGCGTTGATGTTGCCGGAGGTGGCGTTGATGTTCAGGCCGGCAGTGGAGGTATAGGTGCCGCCATTGGTACCGCTTTGCGAAACGCCCTCCGAATCGTCCGTGCTACAGATCGGCGATCCGCCGTTGTAACTGATCGTGGCCGAAGGCATTTCGGTGATCACCAGGTCGGTGGTCACTTCCACTTGTGGGCAACCGTTGGCGGCGGCAATGGTGTATTTCGCTGTGCGGTTTCCGTCGTCACTGGCCAACAGGTCGATGTCACCCGTGGTCGCATTGATCGCAAGCTGGCCGCCGGAGTAAATGCCGCCGGTAGCACCGGTCTGCACCACCGTAGCGGTGCTCCCATTGCTGCAGTAAGGCGTGCCCGGGTAGCTGATGCTGGCCGTGGGCAATGCGGTGATGGTCACCGATGTGGTGGTGCTGAACACGGGGCAACCGCCACTTGCACCGATCGTGTAGGTCACGGTGTAAGTGTTCGCCGTACTTGCTCCCAGGTTCACATCACCGGTGGATGCATTGATCGACAGTCCGGCGGTGGACGTGTAGGTGCCACCCGATGTGCCGGTGCGGCTGCCGGTCGCTGTTGCGCTTGTGCTGCAATAAGGCGAACCCGCGTAACTGATTGTCGCACTCGGTGCGGCCGTTACGGTGATGGGGGCCGTGGCCGTGCCGACGCAACCGTTCACCACGGGCGTGAGGTAGGTGACCGTGTACGTGCCGGGCAGGCTGGTGCTCAGTATCAGCGCCCCGGTCGTCGCACTAATGGAAAGTCCGATAGGTGAAGCGGAATAGGTTCCACCGAGCGTGCCCGCAAAGGTCACATTCGCCGAATTTACCGTGGTGCAGAAAGGAGTTCCGCTGTAGCTGATGGTCGCCGTCGGCGAGTTCTTCACGGTGATGCTCGTCGTGGTCGCGTACGCGGCGCACCCGCCATAGGCGGGAACGTTATAGGTCACCGTAAACGTTCCGGCCGAGCTGGCCGCAAGGTTCACGGTGCCGGTGGTACCATTGATCGACAGGCCGGCGGTGGAGGTGAAGGTGCCGCCCGAAGGACCGTTCAGGGTCACCGTGGCGGTCCCCGCGTTGTTGCAGTAAGGAGTTCCGGTGTAGGCGATCGTCGCATCCGGTGCCGTGATCATCACCGGTGCGGTGGTCACGAACTGCGGACATCCACCTGCCGCAGCGAAGGTATAGCTCACCGTGTAGTTGCCCGGCGAACTGCTCGAAGGGGCGATGCGTCCGTTGGGGTTCGCGAACGATATCCCGACCGGCGATGCGGAATATACTCCCCCAACAGTGCCCGAGCGCGTCACGTTCACATTGCCGGATGTGGTGCAGTACTGGGCCGGTGACCCGTAGGAAATGGTCGCCGATGGCATCTGCGTGATTGTGATCGACGTGCTGGCCGACACGGAACATCCGCTGGCGTTCGTGTAGGTGTAGGTCACCGTGTAGGTGCCGGTCACGCTGGTCCCGGTGTTCACCGCACCAGTGTTCGTGTTCAGGGAGAGGCTCGCGCTGGATGCGCTGAACACACCGCCCGTGCTGCCTGTGATGGTCGGAGCCACTGTACCCGCAGTTCTGCAGAAGGGTGTCCCGGCGTATGTGATGGTCACCGCACCGGGCGCCGCATTGATCGTGATCGGCGCGGTCGTCTGGAATTGCGCGCAGCCGTTCGCAGCGGCGATCGTGTAGGTCACCGTGTATGTGCCCGCCGTGCTCGCCGCGAGGTTGACCGTGCCACTTGTCGCATTGATGGAAAGGCCTGCGGTGGAGGAATAGGTGCCGCCGGACGTACCGGTCTGGGTAACCGTGGCGGATCCACTGTTGCTGCAGTACTGGGAACCCGCGTAGCTGATCGTGGCGCTCGGCGCGGCGGTGATCGTGATCGATGTGGTGGTGCTGTAGGCCGCGCAGGAGTTGGTCGCCGCGATTTCGTAGGTCACAGTATAAGTGCCGGGCACGCTCGCCGAGGGGGTCACCACACCGGTGGCGCCGTTGATCGCCAACCCGGCCGAACTTGAATAGGTCCCTCCAGGGGTGCCGGTCTGTGTGACAGTGGCTGTGGCGGTCGTGGAGCAATAAGGCGATCCAGCATAGGTGATGGTCGCCGATGGTGCCTGGTTGATCGTGATCGATGTGGTGGTGGAGAACGCCGCACAACCGCCCGATGGGGGCAGGCTATAGGTAACGGTATAGCTGCCCGGCGAGCTTGCGGCCAGGTTCACGTCACCTGTCGAAGCGTTGATGCTCAGCCCCGCAGTCGAAGAGAAGGTGCCTCCCGCCGTCCCGGTGCGCGTGACGCTCGCGGTTCCTCCATTGCTACAGTAGGGCGAACCCGCGTAGGTGATGGTCCCTGAAGGAGCGGCGGTCACGGTGATGTTCTTCGTGGTGGAGTAGGGACAAGCGCCGTTGCCAGCGGTGTACGTGATCGACACCGTCTGTCCGCCAAGCGCGGAGGGATCGAACGAACCACCCGCTGTAACTCCGGTACCGCTCCACGTGCCACCGGTCACCGAACCTTGGAAGAACTTGATGGCGTCGACCTTGAAGGCGATGGCGCTGATGGCGGTGTTCATCGTGATCCGCACATAGCGTGTATCCGCCGTGGTCCTTACGGTGCTGTTGGTCAGCGCCGAGCTCGTGGAGGTGATGGTCGGCGCCGTCACGGTTGTCCATGCGGTGCCGTTGATCGAGGTTTCCAGTTGGAACGAGGCCGATCCGGCGACGGCCGCGTTCTTGCCCCACCGGATGGAGAACGTGTTCCCCGCGAGCACGGTCAAGGTGAGATCGGCCGTGATCGTGTTGCCGTTGGCACTGAAGGTGGCGACCGTGCCGTTCGGTGCGCCGATCACGTTGTTCGGGTTGGTCGCACCGCCCGATGCGGTCACGGCATCGACATATTCCAGAGCGCTGGCTTGCAATGTGTTGTTCAGGTCCGTGATGCCCGCGTTCGAGCACATGGGCGTTACCGGCAACCAGTTCGTGGGGTTCACCGGCCAGTAGGACGTGGCGGGGTCCGACAGTTTGGCGACGAAGTAGCTCCCGGCATTGGCATTCAGCGTACTGGCCCCCGCGAAGGTCAGGTCGGTATGGAACTGGCCTCCCGTGTAGATCCCTCCCGTGTTATCACACGCCACGGCCATCGCCTGGTCATCATCCTGTCCTGTGGCCAAAAGGGTCCAGGCCAATTGGCCAAAAGGGCTGTACCGGGCGATCAATACATCGGCATTGTTCCCTCCGGAGAGGGACGTACCGATGAGGGTGCCGTCGGTGAACCAGGTATCCCTTTTGAACCGTGCGGACATCAAGACGTCACCGGAGCGGTTCACCGCGAGGTCATAGGCGTAGGTCTCCTGGCTCTCCTGGCCATATGCAGTGCGCACCCACCGGGTTGTGCCTGTGGACTTGTCCAATGCGGCGAGGTAGAGATAGTCCCCGGGCGAGCCCGCGACGCTTACAATGTTATTGCCCGGGAATGTGGAACCATTCTTCGCCAGGCCGGCGATGAAGACCGAGCCGCAGCCTACGGCGATCGCATTGGCTTGCGCGACGGAAACCCCGGGGTTGCTCACGGCCTGGCCCCATGTCATGGTGCCGGCGTTCGAAACGGATATGGCGTAGATGTTACGCGAGCCAGTGGCATTGATGTTGGGCTGCGCCGCGAGCGCAGTAACGTTATACCAGTCCATCTGCGCGCCGCTGAAGGTGCCGGTGGCGTACACTCCGTCCGCATCGCAGGTGATCCGCTCCGCGTTGTCCGAACCGCTTCCGTATCCGTCAAGGTGCCACTGAAGCGCACCGGCCGCGGAGTATTTCAACAGCACCGAATGCTGTTGAAAATTGCTGCTGGCCACCACGGTCGGCGATGCGCTGAATGAAGCAGCATTCCAGTAAACCCCTTGCACGAACACACCGCTGGTGTTCACGGCAACACCATAGCCAACATCAAACCCGAGGCCACCACCGGTCTGCACCCATTGCAGGGAACCGCTCGCATTGTAGCACGCCAGGAAAATATCCGACTGCCCGTTGTTGCCGATCACCGGTGTGGCCGTCCCGAACGTAGGCGCGTTGCCACTGAAGTATCCCGTAACATACACGTTACCGGTGGCCCCTACGGCCACCCCCTGGCAACCGTCATCTCCTGTACCTCCCATTCGGACGGTCCAGAGCACGGTGCCATTCGCGTCGGTCTTGGTCAGGAAGCCATCACGCTGACCGAGCGGGGCTGCGGGGGTCATGGGCGATACCTGGTCGTAACCACCGACCACATACACGCCCCCATTGATCGTGTCGGCGGCGATGTCGCGCACGTACTCGTTATTGCCGTTCGACGAGCCAGCGGTGGAACGATCCCACACAGTGGGCTGGGCCAGTGCCGCCAAGCTGAAAAGGCCGCCCAACAAGGCAGCCAGCAGCGTAGCGCGTTTACGGATAGGGGGTATGGTCGAGTAGGTCATGCGATCGGTCTATGCCCTTGCCCCGGTGTCCAGCCGGGTCAAAAGCCTGAGTGAGTGAGCCTTTGAACGGGAACGGAACACTATAGGTTCTGCCCCGATGCGCAGGTCTCATCGAGCGATGCATGTAAGTAGCTGATCTACAATGGTATGTAGGTCATATGTTGCGGGTTTTATCAGTCTGTTCGTCGGCGAAATGGAACTGGGGTCGAGGTGTTTCGGTGTCAGAAG
This sequence comes from Flavobacteriales bacterium, assembly GCA_031411095.1. GTDB lineage: Bacteria > Bacteroidota > Bacteroidia > Flavobacteriales_F > PHOS-HE28 > PHOS-HE28. The sequence goes on from JANOAK010000022.1 coordinate 176,202, forward strand.
AAATGCAGGCCTGCTTGAACCTGCTGATCTGCCAGCGGAAGAGCGCTGCTCGAGGTCATCGTTTGAGGATGATGAAGCCGTTGTAGATCAGGTCCCGTGTCAGGTGCAGGACATAGAAGTATGTGTCGTCCGGAAGCGTCCGGCCATTGTTGCTGCAGCCGTCCCAATCGTTCTGGTAGTCCTTGCCCGTGTACACTTCCAGCCCCCAGCGGTTGAAGACCTTGAACTCGTTTCCAGGGTAGGCATTGATGCCGGTGATCTTGAACACGTCGTTCGCTCCGTCACCGTTGGGCGAGTAACCCTGGGGGATGAAGAGGTCGTTCACCTCGATGATCAGGGTGTCCACACCGGCAGCGCACGGTCCGAAGCTGGCCTGCAGCATCAGCATGTTGGTGCCAAAGGACAGGCCGGAGATCGTGGTGCTCAGATCGGTGGGGTCACCGAAAACGCCCGATCCAGTGATGACGCTCCAGCTCACCGTGGTCCCAGGTGCCGCCTGCGCTGCAAGGGTCGCTGTGGTTCCCAGATCAAGTTCCTGATCGGGACCAGCCTCCAGGAAGAGGTTGTCCACAGGAGCCTGAAAAGTGATCACCACGGTATCAGTGGCCTCGCAAGGACCGTTGGACACGGTCCACACCAAGCTGTATTGACCGCTTGCAGGCACGGTGACGGTGGCCTGCGGATCATTCATGTTGCTGAAGCTCGCACCTACTGGTGCGCTCCAGAGGCCGGAACCGACCGATGTCTGGGCCTGCATCGTATAACTCAGTCCACAGATACTATCATCGCTGCCTGCGTTGGCCATGGGATCGGGGTTCACTACAATGTTGAATTCGGCGATGTCCATGCCGCAGCTGTTGGTGACGGCGTAGGTATAGGTGCCTGAAACACTCACCACTGGGCCCTCGCTCCACACACCACTTGCGTTAGCTCCGTTCAACAGGGTGGTCAGATCAAGGCTTTGACCTTCGCAGAGCACCGCTGCCCCATCAAGACCGGCATTGGGTGCTACACCCATGAGGATGGTGAAGATGGCCGTGTCGTTGCCACAAGCGCTGTTCAGCATGTAGGAATAGGTTCCGGCGATACTTACGACCGAGCCGGCGCTGTACGTGCCTCCCAGGTCGCCGCTCATCAGGCTGGTCAGGTCAACGGTTCCGCCCGGGCAGAGCGTGGTGGTCGCATCAGCGCCGGCGGTCGGGAGGGCGCTTACGTTCACGTTCACAGTGGCCTGGTCGTTTCCGCAACCGTTGGCAATGCTGTAGGTATAGGCTGCGGTGGTCGATGCCAGTGCCACGCTGCTACCACCGCTCCATGTACCGCCCTGGTCAGCACCGCTCAAAAGGGAGTCAAGGTCGATCATGGTTCCGGGGCACACGGTGATGGAGGATCCGGTGCCGGCCGAGAGCAGTTGCGTAACGCCTACTGTCACTGTGGCTTCGTCGCTGCCGCAGCTGTTATTCACCGTGTAGGTATAATTCCCTGCAGCGTTGACGATCGGGCCGTTGCTCCAGCTTCCGCCCGAAGTGCCTGTGACCAGAGTGTTCAGGTCGATGCTTTCACCGAGGCAGATCAAGGCCAAGGAATCGCTGCCAGCGTTCGGTGCGGTCAATACCTCCACTTGCACCGAACCGTTGACGTTTCCGCATCCGGTGGTCACCACTACGGAGTACGTGCCCGTGCTGGCATTCACCACCCTGACGTCCGCACTGTTCTGACCATCGAGGATCTGCCCTTGACCGCTCCAATCGAAGGAGTAAGGACCAGCACCCGTTACGGTGGCCTGGATGAACAAGGTGTCCCCGGCGCATACTGGGCTGTTAGAGCTCAAGTTGATGGTGGACACACAAGGTGTACCCACGCACTGGCAATCGGCGTCATACACATCGTTCACCGTGCTCGCATCGTTGTCATCGCAGGCCGTGCCCGGAAGGGTGGTGCCGTTGATCACACCGATGCAGTCGACGGTGAACGGGGTACCGGCGCATACGCAACTGGCATCATACACGTCGTTCATGGTGCTGGCGTTGCTGTCGTCGCAGGCTGTGCCAGGGAGGGTGGTGCCGTTGCTCACGCCGAGGCAGTCGAAGTTGGACGGTGTGCCTTCGCACACGCAGCTGGTGCTCCACACATCGTCGCTGGTGTTCACGTTGCCGTCATCGCAGGACGTCCCCGGTTGGGCCGGACCACCGCTCACGCCGAGGCAGTCGAAGTTGGACGGTGTGCCTTCGCACACGCAGCTGGTGCTCCACACATCGCCGGTGGTGTTCGCGTTGCCGTCATCGCAGGACGTCCCCGGTTGGTCCGGACCACCGCTCACGCCGAGGCAGTCGAAGTTGGACGGTGTGCCTTCGCAAGCGCAGCTGGTGCTCCACACATCGCCGGTGGTGTTCGCGTTGCCGTCATCACAGGACGTTCCCGATGTTGCAGTGCCGTTCACCACACCAGTGCAGTCTGTGCAGCTCGCGTTGGGGCCGATGCCGGTGGTTCCACCGGCGCATTCGCCGCAGGCGTCAACCGAGGCTGTTCCGTTCACAACGCCAGCGCAGTCGGTGCAGCTGGGGTTGGGGACGATGCCGGTGGTTCCGCCAGCGCATTCGCCGCATGCGTCAACCGATGCAGTACCGTTCACTACGCCAGCGCAGTCGGTGCATGAGCTGTTCGGAATGATGCCGGTGGTTCCACCAGCGCATTCGCCGCAGGCGTCAACCGAGGCAGTTCCGTTCACTACGCCAGCGCAGTCGGTGCATGAGCTGTTCGGGGTGATGCCGGTGGTTCCACTTGCGCATACACCGCAGGCGTCAATACTGGCCGAACCGCCGGCCACCCCAGCGCAATCAATGACGTCGCCAAGACAGGTGCAATCCGCTTGGAAGACATCGTTTCCGGTGGCGGCGTTGCCATCATCACAGGCCGTGCCTGGAAGAGCGCTGCCACCTGGCACGCCTAGGCAGTCATTGGCCTGAACAGCTACTGTGGCATCGCAGGTGGCCGTGTTGCCGGCGGCATCCGTCACGGTAAGCATCACCGTGTAGGTTCCTGCGACATTGAACGTCGTGGCGGATGCGCTGACCGACGCAACTGCGCAGTTGTCCGTGGATCCGCCGTTGATACTATTGGCGGCAAGTGTTGCTGTCCCGCTTCCATCGATCACGATGGTTGCGTTCTGGCAGACCGCGGTCGGTGGCACATTATCCACCACGGTCACGGTCTGGTTGCAGGTCGCGGTCCGTCCGCTGTTGTCAGTGACTGTCCAGGTGACGGTGCTCACGCCGAGGGGGAAAGTTGCGGGCGCGTTGTTGGTCACCGTAGCAACTCCGCAGTTGTCGTTGGTCACAGGTGTGCCGAGTGCGACACCGGTGGCAGTGCAACCGCTGATGGTGTTCACGGTCACGTTGGCCGGGCAGGTGAGAGTGGGGTTCACGTTATCCACTACAGTCACCGTGAAGGAACAGATGGCGGTGTTCCCAGCGGCATCAGTAGCGGTGTAGGTGACGGTTGTGGCGCCTTGGGGAAAAATGCTCCCCGAAGCGGGTCCAGAGGTGCGCGTGATGGTGGCAGCCGAGCAGTTGTCATTCGGAGTCGGTAAGAGCCAATCGACCAATGCAGTGCAACCGGCATCAGTATTAACCGTAATGTTCGCCGGGCAACCCGTGATCACGGGAGCCGCGACATCCACCACCGTCACGGTGAAGGAACAGGCGGCGGTGTTACCCGCGGCATCCGAAGCGGTGTACGCAATGGTGGTGGTGCCCAGGTTGAAGGTGCTGCCCGAAGCAGGACCACCGGTGCGGGTGATGGTTGCGCCCGAGCAATTGTCGCTCACTGTCGGTGCTACCCAGTTGGCAACTGCCGTGCACGCAGCACCGGCGTTCACGGTGATGTTCGCGGGACAGCCGCTGATCACAGGTGCGGTCACATCCACCACCGTCACGGTGAAGGTGCAGGTGGCCGCGTTACCGCTGCCGTCCGTAGCCGTGTAGGTGATCGTCGTGGTGCCCAAGGAGAACGTGCTGACCGATGCAGGGCCTGCGGTCCGTGTGATCGTCGCGCCCGAGCAGTTGTCGCTCACCGTCGGTGCTACCCAGTTGGCAACTGCCGTGCACGAAGCACCGGCGTTCACCGTGTTGTTCGCAGGACAGCCGCTGATCACCGGTGCCGTCACGTCTACCACCGTCACGGTGAAGGTGCATGTGGCGGTATTACCGCTGCCGTCCGTTGCCGTGTAAGTGATCGTTGATGTGCCCAGCGGGAAAGCCGTACCGGAGGCAGCACCTACCGTTTGCGCAATGCTCGGACCTGAACAGTTGTCGCTTACGGTGGGTGTGGTCCAGTTGGCAACAGCCGTGCACGCAGCACCGGCGTTCACGGTGATGTTCGCGGGACAGCCGCTGATCACAGGTGCGGTCACATCCACCACCGTCACGGTGAAGGTGCATGTGGCCGTGTTATCGCTGCCGTCCGTAGCCGTGTACGTGATCGTCGTGGTGCCCAAGGAGAACGTGCTGCCCGATGCAGGGCCTGCGGTCCGTGTGATCGTAGCGCCCGAGCAGTTGTCGCTCACCGTCGGCGCTACCCAGTTGGCAACTGCCGTGCATGCTGCACCTGCATTCAAGATGATGTTGGCCGGGCAACCGCTGATCACGGGAGCCGCGACATCCACCACCGTCACGGTGAAGGTGCAGGTGGCTGAGTTACCGCTGCCGTCCGTAGCCGTGTACGTGATCGTCGTGGTGCCCAGGTTGAAGGTGCTGCCCGAAGCAGGGCCTGTGGTGCGGGTGATGGTTGCGCCCGAGCAGTTGTCGCTTACTGTGGGCGTGGTCCAGTTGGCCAAGGCAGTGCATGCAGCATCAGCATTCACGGTGATGTTCGCTGGGCAACCGCTGATCACGGGTGCCGTGAGATCCACCACCGTCACCGTTTGCGTGCACATCGCGGTCAAGCCACCTCCATCGGTAACGGTCCAAGTGACCACCGTGCTTCCCCTCGGGAATGCCATGGGAGCATTGTTGGTCACCGCAGGCGCACTGCAATTCTCCACGACCACAGGAGTGCCCAAGGCAACCCCGGTCGCCGTGCATGCGGAATTGGTGGCTGTGTTGACAGCGGCCGGGCACGTGATCGTCGGAGCTGTGTTGTCCGCTACGGAAACGTTAAAGGAGCAGCTGGCCGAGTTCCCGCCCTGGTCCGTTGCCGTCAGCACCACCAGCGAACCATTGCTCACCCAGTCGTTCGGTGCCGGGGACTGCGTCACGCTGACCGCACCGGTGCAATTGTCCGTGGTGGTGGCCAACGATGCGTAATCCGGCACGTGCGCCTCACAGCCTTGACCCGAGGCATTGATCGGAGGGTGGGCTGGACAGGTGATGGTTGGCGGGATGTTGTCGGCAATGGTGATGGCGACCACCGAACTGGTCGAACTGCCACAGCCTGATGCCACGTTCACCCGGTAGTAACGCGTTTGCGCAATGTTGGTCTGGACCAGGGAAGTGGCCGCACTGGCTATGGTCGTGGGCGAGCTGAAAGCAGGGGATAACGCCCACTGCCAGTTGCTCACAACACCCGTGTGCCCACTTAAGCTCAGGGTGGCCGTATTGCTGCCTGGACATTGGTCGCCCGTAACGGACGAGGTCAACGTTCCCCCCAAGGGGCCGGGAACGATCTGGATGTTGATCGTCGTGGAAGAGGTACATGCGCCGCTACCGAAGGTGTAGGTGATCGGCACATTTCCACTAAGACCGCTGGGGCTCCATGATGCACCCGAGACCCCTGGACCGCTCCACGTGCCGCCGGACTCTGCCCCGAAGGCGTATGCGAGCGCATCCACTTCGAGTGGCACGGAAGTGGCGTTCAGCGGTCGAAGCCGGACGTAACGGGTGGCCCCGGTGGCCTGCACCACGCTTCGCACGATGGTCGTTTGAGCGGTGGTGACAGTGGAAGGGGATGCCGGCGTCCAGCTGTTCCCATCAAAAGAGGTTTCCACGACCAACGTGGATGTCGGGTTGGCATTTGTGCTCTTCTTGTCCCAATGGACCTGGATGTACTCACCACTCGGTATGGTATCCCCGAGGTCCAGGTCAAGAACGGCCGTGGATGCTGTCAGGCTCGCGACATCGGCGTTGCCGTTCGGAACGCCCAGTGCTTTCTGTCCGGCCGAAAGCCCTGTTGAACTGAGAACGCTGACGGCATTTCCGCTCGAAACAAGGAGATAGCTATTGAGGTTAAGCGCACTGCCGGAATTGCAAACGCTCGCGGGGGCTCCGCTCCATCGGCTGGGATCGTTGAAGCCAAGGGTAGGGGACTGGATCTGGGCATAGCCGATGAAGCCGTCATCATCTCCCCCCCCGGTCAGCGCGGCACCGGGAATGTTCAGGTTCGTATCGTACATCCCGCCGACCACCACACCACCTTCCATGTCGCTCTTGATGGCAAGACCCTCCGCTCTGCCGGTGCTGGTGAGGGCCTGGAGATGGGCCGTGGAGCCCTCCGGGGTCAGGGAGAGCGCAAATGCGTTCATGCTGCCGGTTGCGGTCAGCGAGAAGCCATCATAGCCAACCGTCCCCGAGAATTTTCCACTGACATGGAGCGCTCCATATCGGCCTGTGGCAATGTCGATCCCCTCGAAGGTGTTACCCGATACAGAGTAACCAAAGCGGGCCCATTCACATACGCCCGTGCTCTTGTTGCATCGCGCCACGTAGAATCCTCCATTGCCGGATGTGCCGAAGCCCATGGAGATGCCACCGGGGAACATGGTTCCATAGCCTGACCCTCCGGTCAGGTACAACCCATCGCATGCCACAGCCAGCGCTATGTTGCCGTTGCTATTGTTCGCGGAATCATACAGCACACTGGACCAGACATGTGAGCCGGTCGCGGAGAAACACGAGAACCTGTCATCCTGATTGCTGGACAGGTCCCCCGTGCTTATGAGCGTCCCATTTGGTTCATACCACGTAAAGGTTGAACCACCGCTCTGATAGGCGATGAAGAGGGATCCATTCGCATCATTGGTGATCGAAGTGGGGATGTTGGTGCCCGAGCTCCCACCATTTTTCATCCATGCCGTGTTCCCGAGAAGGTCGGTCCTTAGGAACAGTATGCAATACATTGATGCCGGCAGGGCTGCCGTGGTCGATTGTCCGCTGTAGGTCAGGACCCCTTTATAACTCATCAGGATGGACAAACCGCCATTGTCCGCGCTGATGACAGGGAATTTGTCCGCGTTGATATTACCGATCTGCTTGCACCATTTGAATGTGCCGTCCGCTGAGTAGGCTCCGAAGAACACGTCACTGGCCCCCGCGCTGGTGAGCGTGGCAACACCTGCGTTGGAACCTGCATTCGGGAAGGTGCAGCTTCCACTGAAGGTGCCGGCGATGTAAACCACTCCATCCGGACCTATTGAAACACTTTCTCCGGTCTCGGTGCCCGCTGCACCGATCGATACCTTCCACAGAAGTGCGCCGGTCCTTGAATATTTCAGGAGGAAGGCTTGTTGGATGTTCGTTGTGCTCACCGGACCCGTCGCTATGGCGGCGGTGTTCGTTGTGGTGCCGATCGCATACACGGAACGATCCGCAGGGTCGATGGCCACCTTGTTCACCTGTTCGGGATAAGTACTGTTGATCCGCGAACTCCAGTTCCAGGTATAAGGTGTCTGCGCCGTGGCCGATTGACAGCACACTATGCCCAAGGCCATAACCCCGTACCCGAGCCAGGCGGGTAACGTTCGTCGCAGGGTCCGGTTCATTCGGTGGTGAACAATAGGCCTTTGGTCGAAGATTGACGGAGGTCCATGAACCCGCTTCTACGCACCCTTCAGCCAATGGTTGTTACGGTATTGGCATACGGCGCGGTCAGTATCATCGTTACCAGCTACAAGGCTGCGCATTGACAGGTGCACCAAGGCATGGATCCAGCAAGGGAGGCATCGCTCATAGAATTGGCAAAGGCTGATCCTCAGTCATTTGCGCCTCTGTATGAGCGCTATTTCAATGACCTGTTCCGCTTCCTTTTCCGACGTTCAGGCGACCGGGAGCTCACGGCTGACCTGACCCAGCAGACCTTTCTGAAGGCCATGCTGGCACTTCCGCGTTATGAGCCCAGGGGTTTGCCGTTCAGGGCGTGGCTCTACCGGATCGGATTGAATGAACTACGCATGCACTGGCGCAAGCGTAAGGAGGTGGTCATGGACCTTGGTATGCAGGATCTGAAGCCCTTGGCGGATGATTGTGGAGTGCTTCAACAAGAAGAAGATATGCGTCTTATAGTCAGTGGATTAAGCTCGCTAAAAACTGAACAGGCCCAATTGATCGAACTGCGGTACTTTGATGGGCTCTCCTTTGCCGAAGTGGGCCAGGTCCTGGGCATCGGGGAGGACGCGGCGAAAATGCGCACGCACCGGGTACTGGCCACCCTGCGCACATACCTTGCTCCTAAGCGATGAAACAGCGCTACCGCATAGCCCCCCAGGGAGCGCCCCGGATCAGCGATGCCGAGATCGCCCGGCACAAGGATGCCCGGCGGTTGCTCTATAACTACCATCGCGCCGTGGCGCGACCTAGGAAGCCGCTCTACAAGGATCCCAAAGCGTTCATCGCACTATTGATCATTGTCCTCTTGGCGATCTTCGTTTCGGAGGTGGTGGAGAAGGAGAATGGCGCTCCGGACCAACATCGGACACAGCCGGGTTCCGACTGAATCATGGGCATCGAACGCTGGACGAGGTTCGATCGGAATTGAGGCAGGGCAGGGTCGGCTGGAACGAACAGCCCCGACCATGTACGATCGGGGCTGACTGAAAGCAGGGTATGCAGGAATCAATCCAACACAAGCCGTTGGATGAACTCCCGATCGCCCAGATCCACGTTCACCACGTACATCCCCGCGGGCCAGGCCTCGTCCATTCGGAGCATCGCGCTCAGCTGGTTTTCCTCGATCACATATGTTTCGTTGCGCACCTCACGGCCCAACATGTCGATGATCCTTACGTTCGCCTGGCCGATCTCGGTATCAAGATGGTCGATGCTGAGGTGCAATTTGTTACCGTTGTTCGGGTTGGGCCACATCACCAGTTCAGGCTCCGCACCCTCCCCCGGAGCACTGATCGGGCTATGAGCAGAGGAGTTATTGATGGTCACCGTGCAAGCACTGGTACATGTGGTCCAATGACCGCCGACATATGCGCTGGCCACAACGGAGTAGGTGTGTCCCTGGATAAGGACCGCCGTGGTCCAATCGAATGTGCACTGGGCGTTCAGGTAGGTCACGGAGCGCTGGTACCCCAATTCGGCATTGCTGAACCTGAACCTGTACTGCGATGCCCCGGGTACCGTAGTGCACCAGATCTTATTGTTCAACTGACCGGCACCGAAGCGCCGGACAACGCCACACGAATGGCGCGAGTTGGCGGGCTCATCCACCAGTTGAACGCACGTGTCGGTGGAGATCCATATCCGTTGGGCCGGTCCGTAAGGGCCAGCAACCCCGTTCACGATGGAGCTGACACGGACGTTCAACCACTTGTTCCGTTGGCTCACGGGGATCGGGTTCGTGGTGTAATTGAGTTTCAAGTAGCTGCACTTTGATGGCCCGGTGGGCCCGGCGTTACCAGGACTGGCGTGGGTCTGCTTCTTCTCCACGCTGTAATCCTTGTTCGGGTTGAAGATCCAGAATCTATATCCATCGTCCGTCTGGTCGCCGATCCCGTACTGGGCCGATACCGCGGGATCTTCCATGCAGGCGATCGTGGACGAGAACTGCAGGGTCTGCCTGGGTTCCGCATACTGCTGCTGCAATTTCAAGTGGCCCAGGGGCAGGCAGAATCTGCCGAAGGGTGCATTGGCCGTATTGATGGCGCTCAGGTTGGTGAATTGGCCGGAGTTCCTGTTGTCGATGATCGGCACGCCACCATGCTCCGGTGGGGTGCGCAGCACATAGCCACCGGCACCGTTGGTGCCGCACATACCGTCGCCGTTACTATCGAACACCAACAGCCTATAGCAGCCTTGTGGAAGGCAGAGGTTCTCTTCGATCACAGCGGTATTACCGTTGGTATACGGTCCGCCACTGGCCACGACCACCTCGTTCGCATTGCGGATCTGCCAGGTGGTCTGGCCTCCGAACGCGTCGGGGAAGATCTGCAGTTGCGGTCCCATGGCACAGGGCAGTCCCGCACAAACACAGTCCGACCCAAGCACATCGAAGTAGGTCAGCGGGTTGGCGTCATTGCAAGGGCTGCCGGGATGGATGAACCGGTCGTTGTCGTCGCAGTCGGTATTGTCCAGCACCCATCCAAGGATGTTCGCGCAACTGCTGATGGCTGAATTGGGATTACCAGCGCCGTCGCCGTCCGCATCCACGTACCAGTTCTGGATCGACTGAGCCGCGGGATCGTCATCATCGCAATCGATACTGTTCGCCACGAATCCGCTCGGTGGCCCGCAATGAGCCAGGGGGACGGAGGCGTTACCCGCGCCATCGCCATCGTCATCCTGGTACCACATGGATAAGGCCGCCACGTTGGGGTCTTGATCGTTGCAGTCGCTGTCATCCATCACATAGCCTGCGGGCGATGAACAATCCATCACACTGGCGTTGGGGTCACCTGCACCGTCCTCATCCATGTCCCTGAACCAGGTCATCGGTCCCAAGATGCTTGGATCCGCGTCATCACAGTCGCTGGAGTTGGCCACATGCCCGGGAATGGGGAGGCAGCTAAGGCCGGCGCTGTTGAGGCCGCCCAAGCCATCGCCGTCGAGATCGGCGAACCACATTTGTTGAACACAATTGATCAACCGGGCCACGGAATGGACCGGTTGGCCATTGAAGGTGGTGAACGCCCCGGCGATGAGGATCTTCCCATCGGGCTGCATGGCCAGATCGAAGATCGCGAAGTTCGCACCGCCCCCTGCACCGAATCCGTCATCAATGGCACCCGAGTCCTCCAGACGGCAAGGGCGACCGACATAGGTGCCGCTGAACCAGGAGAAATCGCCACCGAGGATGATCCGCCCATCCGACTGGGTGGAAAGCGCGCGCGGCGCCCCGTCAGGCCCGGCACCGATGTTGAACCCTTCATCCACCTGGCCATCCGCGGAGATCCGGATCAGGTCCGGTGCCGATGCATTCTGATAGGTGGTGAAGTTTCCTCCGATGTACACACCGCCATTGGGGGCTTTCTCCAGCAGCACAATGGGTCCGCTCGCTCCAGCGCCCGGGTCGAACCCGGCATCAATGGAGCCGCTGGCGTTCAACACGGCGACTCCGGCGCGTTGGGTTCCCGCGTATGCGCTGAAGGACCCGGCCGCGGCGACCTTCCCATTGCTCAAGATGCGAACGTGTTGCACCGGGCCATTGAAGCCAGGTCCTGTGGTGAAGGAAGGATCGGGGCTGCCGTTCTGGTTCAGCTGGCAAACACCGTACTGTTGGGGCTGGGTCACACCCATGCCTCCGCCGATGACGATGCGGCCATCGCCACGCAGATCGATGCTTCTGATCGGTGCGGCACCAAAGGGTGGCGGTGCGAAACCGTTATCCCGGGTGCCATTTGCGTTCAATCGCACCAATCCGCAGCTCAGGGAGGACCCGTCGAATTGCGTAAAGGAGCCACATACGAGGATCTTGCCATCCGGCTGAACCTCGAGGTCCGTTGGCGCGCCATTGAATCCAGAGCCCGCCTCGAACATCGCATCCACCTGTCCATCGGGCAACAAGCGCACGATATTTCCCACAGGGATGCCACTGAACGTGGTAAAGGTCCCGCACAGGATGATCCCGCCATCGGGTTGCACCCCGATCAGCTTCACGGGTCCATTGGCTCCAGCCCCTGGCGCGAACGAGTTGTCCAGTGCTCCGGATTGTGCCGCAAGTGTTATCGGGAATATGATCGCCACCAATTGTGGCATCCAGCGATATATAGTGCTCATGGATCGGATTTTATGGATGGGGGGAGATCATCGTTATTTGGGTCTACGCACCTGACCTGAATTAAGTTTCACGCGGTAGCACTACATTCCTCCCATGATCCCCTGCTCTTACATACCCGTTCACCGGTATTACCTATCGATTGCTGCCCTCGTCTGGGCCATCACCGGGTACGCCCACGAAGGCATGTGGCTTCCTACACTCCTTCAGGCCATCGAAGGCGATATGCGTACCGAGGGCATGCTCATCAGCGCCGAGGACATCTACAGCCTGAACCACGGCAGTTTGAAGGATGCCACCGCGCTTTTCGGGGGTGGCTGCACGGCCGAGGTGGTGAGCACGCAGGGCCTCATCCTTACCAACCACCATTGCGGCTTCAGTTCCATAGCTGACCACAGCACCGTGGAGAACGACTACCTGAAGAACGGTTTCTGGGCCGCCACCCTGGCCGATGAGCTGCGCAACCCGTCCGTTACCGCCACTTTCATCGTGCGCATGGAGGATGTGACGGCACGCATGCTGGCGGCGATCATGCCCGGCATGGATGAAGCAACCCGGAAAGCCGCGCTTGGCAGGGTCGCCGAGGAGATCAATGCCGAAGCTGTGAAGGGTACGGGATACAAGGCCGTGGTGAAGCCTTTCAACTACGGCAACAGCTTTTTCCTGATCGTGAGCGAGACCTTCCGCGACGTACGCCTGGTCGGAGCGCCCCCCAGTTCCATCGGCAACTTCGGTGGCGACACCGACAACTGGATGTGGCCGCGGCATACGGGCGACTTCAGCGTGTTCCGCATCTATGCCGATGCCCAGAACCAGCCGGCGGACTTCGCGCTCACCAATGTGCCCTACAAACCCAAGCGCAGCCTCGCCATCAGCATGGACGGGGTGAAGGAGGGCGACTTCGCCATGATCTTCGGGTTCCCCGGCAACACCCAGCGCTACCTCACCAGCCACGCCCTGGCCTACGCACAGAACGTGGGCGATCCCTTGAAGATCCGCATGCGGCGCGCCAGCCTGGCCGTGATCGATGAGGCCATGCTCTCCAGCGATCGCCTACGCATCGCCTATGCCGACAAGCAGAAGGGGATCAGCAACGCCTACAAGAAATGGATCGGCGAGCTGCGTGGCATCACCGAACTGGCGACGTACGACCACAAAGTGGAGCTCGAGCGGACCTACCGCGAGCGCGCCATGGCCGCCGGTCGTCCCGATCTGCTGGCCGCGCTGGACTCCATAGCGTCGATCTACACCACCTATCCAGCACTGGCCAAGGCCCGGGACCTGCATGTGGAACTGTACTTCGTAGGCGCGGACCTGATGCGCTTCGCCATGGCCTTCGACAACCTGCTCCGGCCGGAGACCATCGCCAAACTGAAGAGCGAAGGCAAGCTCGAGGCCGAGGTGCAGTCCATGCGGCAACGGGCCATCGGATTCCACAAGGACTTCGACGCGGCGGTGGACCAACGCATCCTCAACGCCCAACTTCCCATCTACCTCGCGAACATCGAGGCCCGCCATGGCGCGGCCATTCCGCAACGCTTCAAGGGGAACACCGCGGCCTATGTCGCGGACATCTATTCCCGGAGTGTCTTCGCCGATCCCGCAGCGCTCAACAAGCTGCTCAATGGGTATTCCACGTCGGTGGCGAGGAAGCTGGCCAAGGACCCCGCCTACCTCGCGGCCAGATCCTTCGCAGAGGCCTACACGAGCAATGTGAAGCCGCAGTTGGATGGGTTGAACGATCGCCTGGCCGTGCACATGCGCACCTGGATGAGCGGGCTCATGACCCTCTTTCCGGAAAGGACCTTCTGGCCGGATGCCAATAGCACGCTGCGTTTGAGCTATGGTCAGGTGGAGGGCAGTTCGCCCCGCGACGGCATCATCTACGAAGCCTTCACGGACCTGGACGGCGTGATGGAGAAATACCGACCGAACGACCCCGAGTTCGATGCGCCCAAGCACCTGCTGGAGCTCCATGCCACGAAGGATTATGCACCCTACAGCAGCACGGCAACGATGCCTGTCTGCTTCACCTCATCGCTGCACACCACCGGCGGCAACAGCGGAAGCCCCGTGCTCAACGGTCGCGGTGAGCTCATCGGCATCAACTTCGATCGTACGTGGGAAAGCACGATGAGCGACCTGCAGTTCGATCCGCAGAAGTGCCGCAACATCAGCGTGGATATCCGGTACGTGTTGTTCGTGATCGACAAGGTGTGCGGCGCGGGACACCTGGTGAAGGAGATGGACCTTGTACACCATCCGGCGGAGGCAGCACCGCACATCATCCAACTTCCCATACACCATTGACCCATGTGGACCGAACAGGATAACAAGCTGGTACGCGAGTTCCGCTTCAAGAACTTCAGCGAGGCCTTTGCGTTCATGACGCGTGTAGCCCTTGTGGCCGAGAAGATGGACCATCATCCGGAGTGGACGAACGTGTACAACACCGTTTCCATCCACTTGAGCACCCACGATGCCGGGGATGTGGTCACGGAAAAGGATCGCAAGCTGGCCGCGGCCATCGACAAGCTGGGCAGCTGAAATGCGAAAGCCCCGCCGTTGGGCAGGGCTTTCAAGAGCGTGTGTGGGCTTATTGGGCGGCCTCCGGAGCAGGGGGGGCATTGGGATCCACTTGCACATCGGCGTTGATGCGCAAAATGGTCTGCGCGGGTTCCGTGTTGGCCGTTACGGTCACGGTCTTCGCTTGGTTGCCTTGCTGCATGCCGGGCTTGTACACCACCTTGATCTGGCTGGAGGCACCTGGGGCGATGGGCTCCTTCGGATACTCCGGCACGGTGCATCCGCAGCTGCCTTGTGCATTGCTGATCACCAGGGGTTCCTTACCCGCGTTGGTGAACTTGAACACGTAGGTGTTCTCGGAGTTCTGCTTCACCTTGCCGAAGTTGTGCTCCATCACCGGGAAGGCGATGGCCGACTTTGGACCATTGTCCAACGGCATGGCACTGGGCGGGGTAAGGGGGTCGAAGGTCTTCTTGTCCGCCAATGTTGCGTTCGCCGGAATGCTCGGGGCGGTTGATGCCACAGCACTGCTGGCAGTGCCCATTGTGCTGGTGCCTTCGCTCTTCTGACCGATGGTCTGGATGATGAGCGTGCCGGCGATGATGGCCAGCAGTGCGATCTTGATGGTGTCTTTCATGATGTGCGATGCGTGTTTCGGGTCGCGAAAATAGCGTGGGCGGGCCGGTCCGAACGACCATTAACGAAAGATCAACACCCCAGGCTCAGTGAGCGGCCAGGCCCATGCGTTGGTACGTATTGTCCTGCAACACCATCAAGGCCTGCTGGAAGCTGCGGTCCACCGGGTTGTCATGGTTGATCACCTGCCAGTAGGCCGAGGTGTCCCAGACGTCCCGGGCGATCAAGGCCTTCAGTCGCAGGTCGATCAGTGCCTTGGCCTTCGCCAGGCCAGCGGGGTCGGGTGCTATCCCGTCCTTTTCCGCCTGGGCCACCAGCCCTTGCGTAATGAAGGGGGTGATCAGGAACCGCGAGAGGAATTGGTCCACGTTGCGGTAGGCTTTCATGATCTCGGTCCGGTTGGCGTCCACATACGTAAGGGCATAGGTGTTCAACACGCCTTTGCGCACGATCTGTCCGAAGTACTCCGAGCTGAGCGTGGTGTCGATGGGAACGAACACATCGGGCAGGATGCCACCACCCCCGTACACCACCCGCTTGTTCATGGTGAAGTACTTGACGGTATCGGCGGGATGGATGCTGTCCGCGCTGGTGAGCTCGCCCTTTTTCATGCGATCGCGCTTCTCCTCCTGATAGGCTTCCAGGCCATGGTCATAGGACTTCTGGATACACCGCCCACTGGGTGTGTAGTAGCGGCTCACCGTGAGGCGCACCGCACTGCCATCGGGCAGCATCACCGGGCGCTGGACCAGGCCCTTTCCGAAGGAACGCCTGCCCACGACCAACCCCCGGTCCCAATCCTGCATGGCGCCAGTAACGATCTCGCTGGCGCTGGCACTGCCCTCATCCACCATCACCACCAGGCGCCCTTGTTCGAATTTGCCGGTCTCCGTGGCATAGGTGTCCTCGCGCGGAGTGGTGCGCCCCTGCGTGTAAACGATCAGCTTTTTGTTGGGGAGGAACTCGTCGGCCATTTCGATCGCCGTGCGGAGATATCCGCCGCCGTTGCCCTGCAGGTCCAGGATCAGGTCCTTCATGCCCTCCTTCTTGAGGATGTCGAGCTTCTCGCGGAACTCCTTCATGGTGGTCGCACTGAAGCGGCTCACCTTGATGTAGCCCACGGACGGACTGGCCATGTAGGCGGCCTCCACACTGAAGATGGGGATCTTGTCGCGCGTGATGGTGAAATCCATCGGGCCCGATCCGCCCTGGCGAAGGATGGCCACGTTCACCTTGGTGCCTTTCTTCCCGCGCAGGCGCTCCATCACATCGTTGTTCTTGAAGCCCACGCCGGCCACCACCTCATTTTCGATCTTCACGATGCGATCGCCGGCACGGATGCCTAGGCGTTCGCTGGGTCCGCCAGCGATCGCATCCACCACATAGATGGTGTCGCGGATGATGTTGAACTGGATGCCGACGCCTTCGAAGTTCCCTTTGAGCGGTTCGTTCACCCCGTCCAGTTCCTCCTTGGGAATGTAGATGCTGTGCGGGTCAAGCTCTTCCAACATGCTCACGATGGCCTTGTCCACCAGCTTCTGGTCATCCACGCTGTCCACATACATGTGGTCGATGTGGTGGAACAGGGCCTCCAATTTACCGAAGGTGCGTGGGTCCGTCTGCGCGCAGGCCAGTGGAACGGACAGGAAGAGCAATAGAGTGCCTAGGAGATGACGATGCATGGAAGGTTGGGGAACTGGAGCTTGAACGTGAATTTAACGCAGGAACCAGGGCTGCGGTTCCATGGTTGCTGTTAATGATGGTGAAGCGGCCCTATCAGCGGAACAGGAAGCGCGAGCCGGGGATCAGCACATCCTGGCGGTATCGTTCCACACGTGCCAGGCGACCGTTCTCGTAATACTTCCACTTGCCATGCTTCTTTCCGTCCTTGTATTTGCCCACGATGCCTTGATCGCGGAAGGCCCAAGTGCCATCCCGCAGGCCTTGATGGTAGCGGCCTTTAACGGTGATCCGCCCATCCGGCGCGTATTCCGTCCAGTCCCCTTCGAGGTAGCCCCAGCCGTACACCGCGAAGATCAGCGGGGCACCATCGGGATAGAATGCCCGGTACACGCCGCAGGGTTTGCCTCGCTTGTATCCCAATCGCACGGCGACCCGGCTGGTGTCCATGGCGAAGCGTCCGATGCGCGTGAAGCTTTCCGCGTCCTGCATCGGCGCATAGGTCACCGCGTAGGCCACGGTGCTGTCGCGTTCCTGGATGTACAGTGAATCGGGCTGGGCGCTGGCCGCGCAGGAAAACAGGGTCAGGAAGGAGAGGAGGGGCAGGTTGCGCATGGTTCAGCGCTGGTCGCGACTTACGACCACAAAGGAATGGCGGATGGAGCGACCGTGGTCATCGGTGAGCGTAAGCTTATGCGGTCCGTCCGGTGGATCAAGCGCCATGCGATGATCGCTGAGGGTGGTACCCAGAAAGGTGCCATCGAGGTCCCAGTGAACGTGCGCATGGGGGTCGCGGTGCGCGGCCTCGATCACGGCCTTCCCGCGGCTGCCGTCCAGTTCGGTGGGAATGAGCAAACGCGCACCGGCATCGGGATACAGCACCTCCATGGCCACTTCATCGCTTTCGCCCGATCGCAGTGGGGGCAGGTGGCGATGGTCCGGGTGTAGCACCGCGTAATAGCGTTCCATGGAAGGGGACAGCACGAACCAGGGCACGGGCGTGCCTTCGCCGGCGGGCACCCGCCAGCGTTGGGTGGCATCCACATGGATCGTCCGGTGATAAGGGCACACGGGGGTGCGCAGGCCCGGAGCCGGAACACGGGCGGTATCACCCACCGGGCATTCGACACCGGCGAGATGACCGCTGCGTGGGCACAGGGTGGCACTGACAAGCTCCTCCTCGGGGGCCTCGGAGCCTTGTCCCGCAGGTAGCAACCCGAAGAGGTCGAACATCAGGGGTGCCGCCGCCAGCGTGCCCGTGAGCCCAGGCCGTCCTTCACCGCTCGCATTGCCGGTCCACACGGCCACGCACCAGCGATCGCTGACACCGATGGCCCAGGCATCGCGATGTCCCATGCTGGTGCCTGTCTTCCACGCGATGCGTTCGCTGTGTGCGAAGCTCTTCCAGCCTTGCTCGTCGGTAGGGCGGTCCACCTCGCTCAGGGCCTTCAAGGTGAAGAAGATGCTGGCCGCAGTGAGCGGTGGTACTGCGGGTTCGGCGGTGTCCGTTGGCCGCGCCGTTGTGGCGATGACCAATGGCGGATGGATGTCCGATCCCCGATAACGGGTACCTCCGCGCCCGTAATTGTCCAGGACCCGGGCCATGCTGGCATAGGCACCTCCCAGTTCCCAAAGGCTGCATTCAGCACCCCCCATGATCAACGCCAGTCCGTAGTGCGCGGCCGACTGGTCGATGCTGGTGAGCCCCATTGCCCGGAGCGTTTGCAGCGTGCGGTCCACACCATGCCTGCGAAGCCCGCGGACCGCGGGTACGTTCAGCGATCGGGCCAAGGCAACACTGGCAGGCACCGCGCCTGAGAAGTGCTCATCGAAATTGCGCGGGGCGAAGCCCTCGTACTGGGTGGGCACGTCGGCCACCAGCATGTCCGGCAAAAGTTCACCGCTCTGCAACATGTCAGCGTAGAGGAAGGGCTTCAACAGGCTGCCCGTGCTGCGGTGTGCGCGTACGATATCCACGTGGCCTGCCTTGTCCGCAGGGCAACTGGGCAGGTTGCCCACATAGGCGCGCACTTCGCCGCTGGCCACATCGATGATCAGGGCGGCCGCGTTGTGCACCTCGTTGGCGCGGAGCCGTGGTGCATAGTGTTCGCAGATCTCCATGGCCCGGCTTTGCATCGGGGCGGAGAGGGTGGAGGTGATGCGCTCGCCGGAACGTCCTTTGTTACGCAGGGTGGTGAGGAGGTGCGGGGCCAGCATCGGCAGCGCGTGAGGCTTGCCGGGTAGCGGCTCCTCCCGTGCAAGGCTCCATTCGGTGTCGTCCAATGTGCCAACGAGATGCAACCGGTCCAGCAACCGGTCGCGCTTGGCGCGGAGGGCCGCATCCCCTTTCCCCGGATACAAGGCGGAGGGTGCATTGGGCAGAACGGCCAGGGTGGCGCATTCGCTCCACGTCAACTGGTCCGGCGACCGACCGAACCAGCGCCAGGCGGCCGCATCAAGTCCCACCACATTCCCGCCGAACGGGGCGTTGGCGGCATACAGCGCCAGGATCTCCTGCTTGCTGTTGCGCAACTCGATACGCAGTGCGATCAGGGCTTCCACAAGTTTGTTCACGTAGCTGCGGTGGCTTGGCCCGCGGCTCATGCGCGCCAATTGCATGGTGAGCGTGCTCCCCCCGCTCACGGTGCGCCCAGCACGTTGGTTCTGGCGTGCTGCACGCACCAGGCTCTGTAAGCGCACGCCATGATGCTCAAAGAAGTGCCTGTCCTCGAACTGGGTGATGCACACGACGAAGCGCTCAGGCACGTCGCCCCGGGCCGGGAATCGCCATTGGCCATCCGCTGCGGTGGTCGCGCCCAGCAATTCGTCCTTCCGATCCAACAGAACGGTGGAGCGCGGCGTGCTGAAGAGGGGGTCCATGGGCCCCCACCTCGCCCATGCGTACACGGCGATCACCGAAAGCAAGGCGATGACGGCTTTGCGCCGATTCCCCCGGAGCCACTCCACCATCCGCGCCATCATTGAGTGCAGGAATAACGCTGTGAAAGATCCCGCCGATATGGGGGCAGAAAAAAAGCAGGGCGCATCCGATGTGCGCCCCTGCCGTGTGGGATGATCGACCGCTGGTTCAATCCTTTCCTGCCGGGGCCAAGGGTCCCTTCACCGGCGTCGCTGGAGCCTCGAGCATGTTCACTTCGAGCTTGCGCACACCGTACTTGGCCTTCAGCGTGGTACGGGACAGTTCGCCTTCCTCCACCGTGGCGAAGCGCTGGATGTCGATGTCCGTGATGTTGGCGAAGGCCGGATGGTCCTTCTTAACCTTGGCGATCAGCTGTGGCGTGGTGAAGGCCTCGGTGGTCTCGAACAACGGCGAAATGGTGACCACGGGACCATTGCGCCAGTCGCCAATGGCGTAGCTGTAGATGGTGTTGGGGGCTTGTGCGAGGACCCCGTGCATGGCGAGGCCGAACATCAGAACGGTGAGGGAACGGATCAGGGACATGGGGTTGATCTGTTTTTGTGATCTCCAAGCGATCATCATGCCGCAACGGCTGCTAGTGCTTCACGAGCATGCGGGTGTTGCGGCCCAATGGACTCTCCACCGTGAAGGCGTAGGTTCCGGGGGCCAGGTGCGACAGGTCCAGCAGGATGCGGCCGTCGGAAGCGATGGGCCCGTTGTGCAATTCATGTGTGTTGCGGCCCAGCACATCGCGAACGTGGATGCGGAGGTTCTCCTTCCGCACGCGGTCCATGGAAACAAGCACGTGGTTCTGGCAGGGGTTGGGGAAGAGCCCGGTGATCTGCGGCCCATTGGGGTCGGCCACGGATGAATTGATGTCCAGCACCCGGAACTTCCACCAGCCCGCCGGCGCAACGATCGGTCGCACCAATGTCTTGCCGCTCACCGAGGTACCTTGTATGTAGTAGTAGACCGTGGTGCCCAACGGCTGTGCGGGGATGGAGGCGCTCCAGGTGTTACCGCCCTGGTCCACCATGGGCAGGGCGTTGAAGGCCTGCGCCGTGTCGATCGTCCAGTACAACACGGCGTTTGCAATGCCGCTCTTGTGGCGGATGTAGGCCGATGCCGGGTACGGATTCTGGGTGTCGTAGGTATCGGTTAGCCGGTGGTGACGGATCAGGAGCGGATCGTTCACCCCGATGCCCTTCGTAATGCAATGGATGGCCCCACTGGCGCTGATGATGTTCATGCCGGTGTTGTCGCAGTCGATCCCGACGATCCTGTATCCGGGCAGGGCCTCCTGCAGGATGCGCACACCCGTGCTGTCATATTCCGTGCGATACGTGGGAACGATCACCGTGCGGTTCACGAAGATGTTGTTCGCATACGTGCGGTACGATGCATCCGGCGGATACGCCCCTCCCGTGCTGCTGGGCATGGGGATGCGGATCACCTTGTACGGTTCACCGAACACGTTCAGCTCGTTGGCCATGATCGCCTGCAGGTTCGTTTCCAACTGCGGTCCATCGCTCAACCCTTGGGGGAATTCGCCCACCAGCAGGGTCTCCTCATCCAACAGCTTCATGTGCATGTCGATGTGATGGATGCCGTCGTAGGGAAGCGTGGTCATCTTGATGTAATGGTCGATGCCCATCCATGTGTTCATGATCGCATCCACCTGCGCTTCGGTCTTCACCGTCTGGTTGAACTGGCCACCCGGGCCGTTCTCATCCAGCACCAACTCACTGCTGAAGGCGGTGCTGGCGCCATCGCTCATGAAGTTACCTCCGGTATGCACCAGGTCGTTCGGGGCCTCGGTGGTACTGTAGATGCCGATGCCTTTGTACTGCGCGAGGGCATCCGGGACCGCATCATCGCTCGGTCGCGGGCGGTTGTAGATCCAATCCAGGAGGTACAGGCTGTCCACCTCGTTCGTATAGATGCATTCCGCACCATAGTCGCGCATCCACACGCTGTTGAACGGGGCCTGGACGAATGTGATGTTGTTGAGATCGGGGAGGGGACCTCCGAAGGTGCTGCCTTGCAGGAAGGTCGTCACAACGGCCGGGTCCTCACACACGATGATCACTTCGCATTCATCCTTGGCCGCCGCCACGATCTGCTTCAGGATGCCATCATACTGCGCCCAACAGATCACCAGGGATTGGATCTCCTCCCACTCGGCCATGGTACGTACGGGCTCCGTGGGGGGCGTGGTGATGCCACGTGACGATCCAGCGCGGCTGTCGCGGTAGGCGGGAATGGCGTGCAGTTCGCCAGGTGCAAGGGCGTGGGGCAATTGCTGTGCACCCGCGCTGAGCGCAGTGGCCAGGATGGGGAGGAGGAGCAGTGAATGGCGCATGATGGATGGGTGGTGCAAGATAGATCGCGCGAAGGCCGGAGAAGGAGAGGGATGCCGCGATGATGGGAGGCCCACCCGCGCCGATCGTCACCTGGGGGAGGACGGCCGCTGCCTGAACTGCTTGAAGGCGGAGATCACGTCGCGCACATGCCAGAAGGTCTCCGTGCCGCGGCAATAGCCGTGACGCACCTCCTGCATTTCATGGAACCGCGGGACGGCGAGCAGCAGCACGGTGCGCTCCACATGGCCGTCCCACTTCGCCGGGTCCAACCCGAACATGTGGGCCAGGCGTTGGGCATCCTTGATGTGTCCCGGACCGGCATTATATGAGCCGATCACGAACTTCAACCGCTGCTCGGGGTTCGGAACCGAGGCCCGCCAGAACTCATCGAGGTAGGCCAGATAATCGCGTGCGCCCTTAATGTGGCCACTGACCCCCCCGGCCGAATCCACGCCCAGTTCAGTGGCCGTACCCGGCATGATCTGCATGAGCCCTTCGGCACCAGCACCTGAAACGGCCGTGGTGTCGAAGCGCGATTCCTTGTAGGCCAGCGCTGCCAGCAGGCGCCAGTCATGAATGCTGTTGTCCGCATGCACCTGGAAAAGGGAGTCGAAGGGGGAGATGCTGTCGGGCGATAGGTCCAGCTTGGGAAGCGAACGCATCTGCCCCTTGCCGATCACCCCGTTGCTGTACTCCGCGATCAGCGAACGGATGGCACCCTTCTCCTTTTTCCGGAGCATGTGCTCGTTGAACGCGCGGAGCAACGTGCGCGAATTGCTGCGAACCGCGAAGGCGAGCGGGATCTCCGGTCCGATGTGGGTGCCGAAGTCGACATGCGGCAGCTTGCGCGCCTCAAAGCTGCCTTGTGCATCGCTGAGCACGGCGGCCCGGCACGTGCCCAGCGCCACGCGGTACAGCAGTTCCATGGGGGCCGCACTGTCCGGAACGAGGACCACATCACCAGCGCGCTTGTCGAACGGTGCGGCAAGACCACGGAAGGAGGACCAGCGGGAAATGGTCAAGGTGTCAGCCACCCCTTCCGCACGCCTGCTGCGGATGGTCCGGCGCACAAGTGCATCCTGGTAAAGGGCCGCACGGATGGGTGCCACGGTGCGATAGGGCAGGGTGAAGGCAACATAATGCGCGAACGGACCTTGCGGGCAGAACTGCCCGGCCATGATATCGCCCTGCCCGCGCTGTAGCATCAGGAGCATGGTGTCCGGGTCGGATACGGTGATGGCCACCACGGGTAGTTTCTGGGCCCGGGCGAACCGCTTGATGATCCTCCACTCCAGGCCACCGGCATCGCCGCCCACATCATCGTAGGAGAAAGGGTCCTGCAGCACAAGCACGCGCAGGGTGTCCCGTTGGATATGCCCCAAATCGCGTTGCACCTGCGGACGCGTCCACTCCGGCGCCCGCTCGCGCATCATCGGCAAGGGCGAGTCCGGTTTGAACACCAGCGCCAACAGCAGCAATGCGAACACGGCAATGCCGATGGTCGCTCCTTTATCCTTCTTCACGTTCCAGGTGTATACGCAGGTCGCGAAGGAACGAAGAACACTCGGCGATGTAATCCTCGTAATGCTGGAGCAGCACTGTTTCAGCCCCCCGCAGGCGAAGGCCGGCGGGCACGCGCCGCGACATGCCGTCAAGAGCGCGGCCCACACCTTCCACCGTGGCGTAGGTGGCAAGCCAGTTCCCGCGCACCATGTAGGGCAGCATCAAGCGCGTGCGTTCGGGCATCAGGTCCATGTGCCCCGTGAGCAGGGCGTACATGCGATCGGCGAATTGCGCGAGGGGTTCATGATGCAATTCGTTCCATGTGGTCGCAATGCAGTGATCATACAGCACGTCGAGGGCCACGCCAGCATATTTCCCGCAATGCGCGCGCAGGCGATCGCGGCCGGCAAGGGTGAGCGGATGGTTGTCCGTGAACACGTCGATCCTTCGGTGCAGGCGGATGCCCTGCTGCACGCCCGGCAGGTGTGCCGATAGATCACGGCCCTTCACGGCATCGGCCATGAAGTTGCCGGTGATCACCAACGGATCATCGCCTGAGACCAGCAAATGGCCGAGGTAGTTCATCGCGGTGCAAGTTACCGCCCGGTCATCCGGCCTTCTCCGCCGTTCATGTAGCAGACGCACCAGCGCGGCGCTGGCAGGTAATTTGGCACCGTGACCAGGCCGTTCCGCAATACCCTCATCTACTGGCTGACCCAGGTGGTCGCGTGGACCGGCTACGTCCTCATTTTCGGGTTCAGCATGTGGATCGGGGGGAAGTACACCCATGGCCAGGGGTATGGACTGCTGCTCACCCTGTGCATGGGTGTGGCCGTGAGCCACGCGCTGCGGCTGATGATCCTTCGTCAACGCCTCACGGACCGATCGCTCGGCTACGCATTGCCCCGCATGGCGCTCGCCGCCATGTTCCTGGGCACCATTGCCGCCGTTGTGCAGGCGGTATTGCATGACCTCCTCTTTCCCAACGCCGAGAGCATTCTTGCCGGTCCGCTCGCTTCGCTCGCCGAGTTCATCATCTCGTGGACCATCCTGCTGCTGGGCTGGGGCATCTGCTACTTCGCCTATCACTGGTTCATCCGCGGGCGCCGCGAGGAGATCCGCAACCTCCGCCTCGAAACGGCCAACCGCGAAGGGCAGCTGAGCAACCTCCGCGCGCAGCTCAATCCGCACTTCATGTTCAACGCGCTCAACGGGATCCGCGCGCTCATCGATGAGGATCCCGCGCGGGCCAAGCAGGCCATCACCCAGCTCAGCTCCATCCTGCGCAACGCCATGAGCACGGTGAAACGGCGTACGGTGCCCTTGGGCGAGGAACTCGATATCGTGAAGGACTACCTGGCCCTGGAGCGCATGCGCTTCGAGGAACGCCTGCGCACGCGGTTCGATGTGGACCCGTCGCTGGAGCGTGAACCCGTGCCGCCGATGCTGCTGCAGACCCTGGTGGAGAATGCGGTCCGCCATGGCATCGCGCGGCTTACCGGTGGGGGTGAGGTGGTGATCAGTGCCGCGCGTGATGCGAACGGCATGTTGCTCTCGGTGAGCAACACCGGCACGTATGAGGAAGGTCGCATCGCCGGCAGCGGTATCGGCCTGAACGGTACGCGCAGACGGTTGGAACTGATCTACGGGAACGACGCTTCGCTCACCATCAACAACCGCGATGGGATGGTGGTGACGGAGATCATCATACCTCTACAACCGCGCGAAGCAGGACTTCGTGCAACATTGGACCAAGCACCATGAAAGCACTGATCATCGATGACGAACGACTGGCGCGTAAAGAGCTCGCCGGTCTACTGGAGAAACACGACGGCATTCAGGTGGTGGGCGAGGCCGCCAATGCCGAAGAGGCCGAACAGCGCATTGCGGAACTGAAGCCGGACCTGTTGTTCCTGGACATCAACATGCCCGGGCGCGATGGCTTCCAATTGCTCGAGGCGCTGGAGCAAGTGCCGCACGTGATCTTCGTAACGGCCTACGATGAACATGCCCTGCGGGCCTTCGAGGTGAACGCGTTGGACTACCTCATGAAGCCCATTGATCCGAACCGATTGGAAGCGGCGATCAGCAAGCTGCCGAAGGCCAAGGATGGTGAGCTTCCCGATCGGGAGGTGCTCGGCCTGGAGGACCAGATCTTCCTCAAGGACGGTGACAAATGCTGGTTCGTGGCGCTGAAGGACATCCGCTTGTTCGAGAGCGAAGGCAACTATGTCCGCGTGAAGTTCAACGACCAGAAGCCGCTTGTGCTGCGCTCCTTGAACAAGCTGGAGGAGAAGCTGGATCCGCACGTCTTCTTCCGGGCCAACCGCAAGCACATCCTGAACCTGCGTTACGTCGAGAAGATCGATCCCTGGTTCAGCGGTGGCCTCAACGTGAAGATGAAGACGGGAGAGGAGGTGGAAGTGAGCCGCCGACAGGCCTCTCGATTCAAGGAGCTGATGAGTTTGTAAGGACCGCCAAGTGAAGCATGCGCTCGCGTGTTGCGAGTGACCAACAGATCAAACAGGTCCGCCAAGTCCGTCCGCGCCCCGGAGCCTCATCCGGGGCTGCGCGGATGCTGCGAGGTTCGCGCTTTTCAGCGCGGCAAGCAACCCGTATGTTCGGTCGAACGCAGGCGCTGGTCCGCAATGCAAGTCACCCGCCATGGGCGCAGGCCTGCTCGGGAGTGCGCGAGCATCAGGTTGGGCCTACCAGACCCTGAACATGATCCAGCCGACGAACAATACGCCGAGCGCAATGGCCAGGAGGCGATAGCCCCACGGCATGGGTGGCCCTTTTTTTCTCATGGATGACTTTGTGGAATGGGGTGATCAGCGTCCGCGCGGCGAAATGCTCGTGCTATTGCGGCTTTTGAGCTTTTACGCGCTGCTGCACGATCGTCTTCCATTGGGCGTACTGTGACGGCAGCATGACCGCTTGCAGGTCACGATCACGCAGCTTCAACGCATCCTTGTCGCCCTTGGCCACCAGGTCGCTGTAGCGTGCATCCGATTCCTGCACGAGTTTCATCTGCTCGTTGGTCAACCCGAGCTCGTGCCCGAGGCTATCATCGATCATCACATAAGCGGGAGGCTCAACCTGTGCGTCACCGTTGTTCTGTGCGTGTAGACCGATAAGGCTGCTGGTCGCCAGGGCGATCAGGATGGCTGCTGTTCTCATGTGGATCCGGTATTTGGTGCATTGGGATAGGAACATGCACCGTGCCATTTCAACGTCTTCAGTGGCTCAGGCTCTTCCATGCTTGAATGGACGCGGTGATCCCAGCGTTCCGGTGTACCGAAGGTTCATCTGCTCCGCCGAGGAACGGGGAATGAATGCTACGATCGCAAGGGTGGAACGGCCTCGATGGGCACTTCCGAGGACTGGTCATTCTCAGGGACAGATCGATCGCACTTGCTGGCGCGTGCACACCAGTTCACTGGTCCGTCCGTGCATGCTGCGCGGATGCCGCGAGGTTCGCGCTTTCAGCGCCTTCTCTTACCGCAACAACCGTCCGTCATTCCCGAACGGCTTCGTCAGCTCATACTTCAGGTCGTGAAGCACACTGGCCTTCACGTTGATACGGAAGGTGAAGCTCTTGCGCAGCCCGAGCGGGATCACGTTCATGTTGAACTCCCAGCAATGCAGGTCCCAGTACAGGTTCAAGGACGTGGGTGTCCATTCCTGCGCCTCCAGGTCGTAACCGGTGCTGGCCCCCAGCTTCCAGTATTTGAACAGGGTGACGTCGCCATTCACCAGTACGCTCTGCCGCTGTTGATCGCTGAAGTCGGAGGCCTGCCACGCACGTGACATATCAAAGCTGTAGTTCACGCGCATCTGCCAGGGCATGCTGAAGTTGATGCGCGCGCCCTTGCTCGGATCGGCTTCCCCCACCACCTGACCGTCCTTCGGTTCCGCGGTCGTGGTTGATCCATACTTGCGGCTCTTCAACTGGAACCCGAGCGCCGTGTTCAGGTTGGTCAAGCGAAGCAGCCGACCGTCCAAGGAACGCTGCGAACGCTCGATGCGCACGCCTTCGGCCGAGGTGGCGTAGGGGTCCCACACGCTCACCAGGTTCACATCAAGGAAGTTGAACAGCAGTGTGCGCGCGCTGGCATTGATCGGGCTCCAGCGAAGGCTGTCGCGCATCAGATCATAGCTGGCGGTGGTGCCCACGAAGTCCAGCAGCTTCATCTTTTTATATGTCGGTCCATCATTGGCGCCGTTCGCCGTGCTGCTGCCCTGCACCTTGGCCTCCACGCTTTGGATCAGTCCCATCGACACCAGCCCGCTCTCATTCGGCGAGGGCGCGCCATAGATCCCGATGTCGAACGGTGAATAGCTTGACGCGGCGCCATCGGTGCCGAAAGGGCCGAACACGCGGGTGTCATTCCCCGGCGTATAGCTGAAGCCTGCGGTCGGCGTGAGCACATGGCGGATCGCTTTCACCTTGCCGCTCCTGAAGGTGTACGTGCCATACATCTTGCTGGTGAGTGAGACGCCTGTGCTCCATTCAAAGGGCGCGGCGAAGCGTGCGATGGAGTCCGATGTGGTGACCGTGGTGTCGCTGTAGATGTTCGCCGTCCTGCGCAACTGGTCGAAGTACATGCGGTCTGTGAAGCGCACTTCCGGGTTCACGGTGAGGAAGCGCGTTTTGAAGGAGGTATTGATGGCGCCGGTGTGCTTGATGCCGTTGCGCATCTGGCGTGTGAGCGTGGGCAGGTTGTCGGTGTACAACTGGTCCTCGGTGGTGCTGAGGCGGTTGTCGAATGAGCTGCTCCACGTAAGGCCGATGTTGTCCAACGCGTTGCGCTTCACCACGGCTTCGTCCCCGCGGAACCAATCGGCCGGGAACACGCGCTGCACGTTGAAGGTGGCGGTGGGCAGGGTGATGTCGAAGGTGCGGTTGATGGTGTTCTGGCTGTGCCGCATGCCCACCGACAAACTGTAGGGTTTGCCGCTCCACAGGTGGTTCCATTGCACATTGCTCTGGAAGGTGTTGCTGAGGTAGTCGCCGGTGCTGCTGTTGAAGTTGTTCGTGAAGTTCTGGCTGGTGCCCAGGTTCACGCTCGCGGTGAAGCGGTCGGTGAGGCTGGCCTTGGGGTCCACAAGGTGGTTCCAGCGGATGAAGAAGTTCTTCTGGCGGCTGAAGTCCGGGTACTCCGGCAGGCTGTTGAGGAGCGTGCTATGGCTGATGTCCAGCGAACCGGTGTAGCGGTAGCGGGTCTTGTAGCGCATCACGCTGCGCAGTCCCCAGCTGCCGCGGCTGTATATGTCGCCGGTGAGCTGCAGGTCGAAGTGCTCGCCCAAGGGCAGGTAATATCCGCCGTTGAGGAAGAAGTAGCCAAGCTGCTGGCTGTTGCCGTAGATGGGGATCAGCACCCCGGCGGTCCGTCGCTGCTGGTTCGGGAACAGGCCGAAGGGGATGCCCAGCGGTACCGGCACCTTGCCCACCTTCATGACCGCCGGTCCCGCGATGATCTTGTCGCCGGGGATCACCATCATCCTGCTCACGGCAAAGTGGTAGTGGGGCCGTGGCCGGTCGCAGGTGGTGAGCATGCCGCCTTTGCTGTGCACTTCG
Source organism: Flavobacteriales bacterium (assembly GCA_031411095.1). Classification (GTDB taxonomy): domain Bacteria; phylum Bacteroidota; class Bacteroidia; order Flavobacteriales_F; family PHOS-HE28; genus PHOS-HE28. Next base: position 205,339 of record JANOAK010000022.1, read on the forward strand.
CCGTTTTCGTGCCGCTTGCTCTTGTGCGCAATAGCGTAAAGCTGGTCCTCCGTGGTGCGCACCTCGCGGATGATGCCCTTCTTCGTGCGGAAGTTGTAGCGGATCGTGTCGGCGGTGATGGTGCGGCCGTCCTGACGGAATTCCGGTTGGCCGGTGGGCACCCCACTGCTGTCCAACGCACCATAGGCCCGGGTTTCCTCGTTCTCCATATCGAGCACGATGCGCTCGGCCGTGAGCTCGATGCCCTGGTAGCTCACCTTGGCCGCACCAAAGAGGTACACCGTTTGGTGTTGCAGGTCGTACCGCATGCTGTCCCGGGCGCTATAGTGCACTTCATCCTTCAGCCCCTGCGCCGAACAGTCACCACCCATGAGCACTGTCAACAGGATCGTGATGAAAAACGCGAAGCCCACCGGCACAGGCCTGCTGGCGCTCCCTCTACTTTCGCCCGTCCCTGGGGCGGACCTTGGCGGCGTCCTCATCGGGTGGCCGAAAGTAGCGCTTCGTAACAGGGACATCCGGAACAAGATGATGCAACAGGTAAAGGGAGGGGTGTTCGCGGGCGCGCTGGTGCTGCTGCTCCCAACACAGACCTTGCCACAGTCGCCCGACCATGGCGGGGATGCCAACGACCCCAACAGGATCGATGTGGTTTGCCTGGACGCGGGCCATGGCGGCAAGGACCCCGGCAATCTGGGCACCGGCCGGTTCAAGACCACCGAGAAACAAGTATCCCTGGCCGTCACCCGCCTCGTCGGCAAGTACATCACGGAGAACTTCCCGGACGTGAAGGTGATCTACACCCGCGACAACGACACCTTCGTGGAACTGAAGGAGCGCTGCGAGATCGCCAACCGCAACAAGGCCGACGTCTTCATCAGCATCCACTGCAACGCCAACAACGACCCCTTGCCGCACGGTTGTGAGACCTACAGCATGGGGCTGCACAAGACCGAGGCGAACATGCGCGTGGCGATGAAGGAGAATGAATCCATCCTGCTGGAGGACGACAAGGGCTTGAAGTACGACGGCTACGACCCCAAGGACCCCGAAAGCATCATTGCGCTCAGCCTGCGCCAGAACGCCTTCATGGACCACAGCCAGGACCTCAGTTCCCTGGTGCAGACACAGTTGGGCAAGCGTGTTGGGAGGCCCGATCGCGGGGTGAAGCAGGCGGGTTTCCTCGTCATCAGCTACACCTCCATGCCCGCGATCCTTATTGAACTGGGCTTCCTCACGAACAAGGAAGAAGAGGATTTCCTGCAGAGCACCAAGGGTCAGGACCTGCTGGCTTCCGGCATCTACCGGGCCTTCAAGCAGTACAAGGCGAAGATGGAAGGCACCGATGTGGCCATGGACGCGCCGGAGGCAAAAGTGGACAGCACGGCGGTGGCGGTGCCCGTGCCGGTGGTGAAGGACAGCGGTGTGCGTTTCAAGGTGCAGATCATCACCAGCAGCAAGCGGATCGAACTGAAGCCGAAGAACTTCGCCGGCCTCGAAGGCGTGGAGGAGATGCAGGGCAAGGACCTGTGGAAGTATGCTGTGGGCAACGAGCCTACGCTGGACGCGGCCCGCAAGGTGCAGGAACGCTGCCGGGAGAAAGGATATGACGGCTGTTTCATCGTCGCTTTCAAGGACGGGCAGCGCATTGACCTTCAGCAAGCCGTTACTTTGACCCGAACAGACTGAACACCGCGCCAGTGCCGAAGATCAAGCGAGAATACTCCATAGCCCTCATGGTGATCGGGGGCATCGTGCTCCTCTATTTCGGGATCAATTACCTGAAAGGCCTCAACGTGCTGCAAGGCCGCAACCTCTATTACGCCGTGTATGGCGATGTGAGCGGCATCAACGACGCCAGCCCGGTGCTCTACAACGGCATGAAGGTGGGGCAGGTGATCGGCACCGAGATGCTGCCGGACGGCAGCGGTCGCATCGCTGTATCCTTCCAGATCCATGAGAAACAGCTGCAGCTTACCAAGGACTCCAAGGCCGAGATCTTCAGCAGCGATTTCTTCACGCGGTCCATCCGGATCATCCAAGGCACCAGCACGGAGCCGGCGGCCAAGGGAGATACCCTCAACGGGGGCGCCCAGTTGAGCCTCACCGAGACCGTGAATCAGCAGATCGACCCGCTCAAACGCAAAGCCGAAGGCATGCTCGCCAATGTGGACAGCATCCTCACCTCCCTGCAACTGATATTGAACGTGGACGCCCGCAAGGACATCGATGCCAGCTTCAGCAGCCTGCGCGGTACCTTGGACAATGTGCGGAACACGACCCAGCGTTTGGACGCGCTGCTGGCAGCGGAGACCACCACCATCCACGCGGCCCTCGATAACCTGAACAAGGTGAGCGCCACCCTTGCCAACAACAGCGATGAGATGGGCCGCATTTTCAGCAACATGGACACGCTCGCCGCCTCCCTCGCCGACGGCCGGTTGGACAAGATCATGGCCAACGTCACCGCCACAAGCGATCAGTTGAAGGCCACTTTAGCCAGTGTGAACGATGGCAAAGGCACCATGGGCAAGCTGATGAAGGACGACAGCCTGTACGTCAACCTCAACCAGGCCAGCCACCAATTGGACCTCTTGCTGGAGGATCTGCGCGCGAACCCGAACCGGTACTTCAGTGTTTTCGGTAAGAAGGACCGCTTGCCCAAACTGAGCGACGCGGACATCGAGCGCATCCAACAGAGCTACCAGAAGCAGCAGACGCCGTGATCAGCAGCATCGTCTTCATCGTACTGCTCGGTGCGGCCAGCGCGTTGTTCGCGCGCAACATCATGCGGGTGCGGCGCAACATCCTGCTGGGTCGCGATGTGCTGATCAACGACCGCAAGCCGGAGCGCTGGGCGGTGATGACGCGCGTGGCGCTCGGCCAGAGCAAGATGGTGGTGCGGCCTGTTGCCGGCATCCTGCACATCATCGTGTACGCGGGCTTCGTCATCATCAACATCGAGGTGCTGGAGATCCTCATCGACGGCATCTTCGGAACGCACCGCGTGCTCAGCTTCCTCGGCGGCTTCTACGACCTCCTTATCGGCGGCTTCGAATGGCTGGCGTTGGGTGTGCTCGTGGCCTGCGTGATCTTCCTGGTCCGTCGTGAAGGCATTCGGCTGAAGCGTTTTTGGATGAGGGAGATGGCGGGGTGGCCGCGCAGCGATGCCAGCATCATCCTCACCACGGAGATCCTGCTCATGACGGCCTTCCTGCTGATGAACGCGGCCGATCACACACTGCAGGGGAGAGGTGAAGGCCATTACATCGTGGCAGGTGCCTTCCCGGTCAGTTCCGCCATCGCGTCCCTCGCATCCTTCAACTCACTTTCCTCCTCTGGCCTCATCGCGATCGAACGCGCTTGCTGGTGGTTCCACATCATCGGCATCCTGGCCTTCCTGAACTACCTCGTGGTCAGCAAGCACCTGCACATCCTGCTGGCCTTCCCCAACGTGTGGTACAGCAACCTGCGACCGAAGACCGAACTGAAGAACATGGAGCGTGTGACCGGCGAAGTGAAGAGCATGCTCGATCCGTCACAGCCATCCCCCGTGGTTGCGCCGCATACGGTCGCTGGCGTGGAAATGACCGAGCGCTTTGGCGCAAAGGACGTCTTCGACCTGTCATGGAAACAGCTCATGGACGCCATGACCTGCACCGAATGCGGTCGTTGCAGCAGCGTGTGCCCGGCGAATCTCACCGGCAAGCTGTTGAGCCCTCGGAAGATCATGATGGACACGCGCGATCGCCTGGAGGAAGTAGGGAAAGTGATCGATGCGAAAGGCAAGTGGGAGGACGACGGCAAGAACCTCGGAAGCCGGATCAGCGAAGAGGAGCTCTGGGCCTGCACCACCTGCAATGCCTGCACCGAAGCCTGCCCGGTGAACATCGACCCGGTGGGCATCATCATGGACATGCGGCGTTACCTTGTGATGGAGGAGAGCAGGATGCCCGCCGCCCTTACCACCATGAGCACCAACGTGGAGAACAACGGCGCGCCTTGGGCCTTCGCCCAGAGCGAGCGCATGAAATGGGCACAACCCGAATGATGTAAGGGCGGGAAAATTCCGGCCCCACCCGCCCCAACATATCCCCCATGGCACAACTCATCGAAAGCACCGAAGGCGGCAAGAAGATCAGCCCCAAGTTGCCGCCGCACATCAAGAACTTCCTGATCGACATCGATGGGACGATCTGTGATGATATCCCCAACGAGGAGCCATGGCGCATGGTGGATGCCGAGGTGTTCCCCGAAGCGCTGGAGAAGTTGAACAAGTGGTTCGATGAAGGCCACATCATCACCTTCTTCACCAGCCGCACCGAGGCCCATCGGGAGGTGACGGAGACCTGGCTGAAGAAGCACGGATTCAAGTACCACGGCATGTTGATGGGCAAGCCCCGCGGCGGTAACTACCACTGGATCGATGATCGTGAGGTCCATGCCACACGCTACCTCGGGCATTTCACGGAGCTGGTGGAGCGGAAGGCGACCGTGCAGGTATTCGAAGATTGAACCGTAGCGTCGACCCAACGGGTCGACCGATGATACACAAAATGACCGACCCCATCCACGTTCCCACCATGGCCGAGTTCGCCGCCAGCGGCGAAGTTCCGGAGGTCCTCTTCTGGGTGGGCTGTGCCGGTTCGTTCGACGACCGTGCGCGGAAGATCACCAAGGCCTTTGTGCGGATCCTGAACGCGGCGAAGGTCAAGTTCGCAGTCTTGGGGCAGGAGGAATCGTGCAGTGGTGATCCAGCGCGTCGTGCAGGGAATGAGTTCCTCTTCCAGATGCAGGCGCTGAACAACGTCACCGTGCTCAACGGCTATGGCGTGAAACGCATCGTAACGGCCTGTCCGCACTGCTTCAACACCTTGAAGAACGAATACCCTGCGCTGGGCGGCAGCTATGAGGTGATGCACCACACCCAGTTCATCAACGCGCTGATCAAGGAAGGGCGCATCAAGGTGGAGGGCGGGAGCTTCGCAGGTAAGCGCATCACCTTTCACGACCCATGTTACCTGGGACGTGGTAACGGGGAGTATGAGGCCCCGCGGGAGGTGCTGCTGAAGCTGGACGCCGCCCTGATCGAATTGAAGCGCAGCAAGCAGAACGGCCTGTGCTGCGGTGCGGGTGGGGCACAGATGTTCAAGGAGGCCGAGCCCGGCAACAAGGAGGTCAACATCGAGCGCAGCGAGGAGGCCCTGGCCGCATCACCGAACATCATCGCCGCAGGATGTCCGTTCTGCAACACCATGTTGACGGACGGTGTGAAGCATTTCAACAAGGAAGGCGAGGTGCAGGTGAAGGATGTGGCGGAATTGATCGCCGACGCCGGGGACCTCTGACGGTCATTTCCCCAACAACAAGTTCACCGCCGCCTCCAATTGCTGGTCGCGGCCGTTGCTCACCACGCCGGGGTCCAACGCCTGTTTCACGTCGGGATCCAATTGCTGGTTCTCCAGATAATTGCCGCTGTTGTCGATCATCCCCACCTGCGGGATGCCGAAATACATGCCGTTCTGCAGGCTTTCCCACCAGACCGCTGTGCCTGTCCCTGCCACCGGCATGCCCACCAGCTTGCCGATGCCCAGGGCGCGATAGGTCACGGGGAACATGTGCGCATCGCTGTAATTCCCTTCGCTCATCACCACGCAGCTCGGCTTCTGCCATTTGAACTGCGGCTCGGTGCCGAGCTTCTGTCCGCGCGGTTCTTCGCGCATGTAGGTCTTCCCGCTGAGGAAGGTCGCCAGGTCATCATGCAGCCATCCGCCTCCGTTGAATCGGGTGTCCACGATCAACGCCTCCTTGTTCCAGTAGCGACCGAGCGCCTCCTCGTACACCGTTCGGTAGCTGGGGTCGTCCATGCCCTGCACGTGCACGTAACCGACGCGGCCACCGCTCAAGCTGTCCACGATGTGGCGGCAGCGTTCCACCCAGCGGTGGTAGAGCAGGTCGTTCTCATCACCACGGTTGATGGGTTTTACCGTCTCGTCCCAGCGGGTATCCGTCTTCGGGTCCACCAGGGAAAGCAGGGTGGGCGTGCCGGCCTTGCGGTTCAGGAGGCGATACGCGTCCTCATTGTTCGAGATCGGCTGCCCATCGATCTTCTCGATCACCACGCCCTTCTTGATCTTCGTGCCTTCCTGGATCACGGGACTCCGCTCCATCACCTCGGTCACGCGCAGCCCCTTCAACGCGGGCTCATTGGCGTAGAACAGGCCGAGCACCGCCGTGTTGTCCGCGTTCGGGATCTCCTCGTAGTTGCCCGAACCGGTGTGCGAGGCATTGAGCTCCCCGAGCATCTCGCTGAGCAGTTCGGCAAAATCCCAGTTGTTGTTCACGTAGGGAAGGAATCGCTCGTATTCGGACTTGTACTTGTTCCAGTCCACGCCTTGAAGGTCTACACGATAGAACTTCTTCAGCACCTGCCGCCAGACGTGTTCAAAGAGATAAGCTCGTTCCTTGCCTTCGTTCAACACCATTTCACCGTTGATGCCGATGCCTTTCAGTTCGCTCTTTTCGATGTCGAAGTGCTGCAGTCCGGTGTTGGTGGAGAAGTAGAGGTGCTTGCCTTCCTTGTCGATCGCCAGGCTGCCGGCGAAGTCCGCACCGAGCTTGGCCGCGACCTTTGTCTCATGCGTGCGCATTTCCATCTGCCACAGGTCATACCCTTTTTCGAACCGGGCCAGGTAGAAGAGCTTCTCACCATCAGGTGAAAGCACCGCCCCTCCCAGATCGCTGGAGTTCGGGGTCAATCGCACCTTCCGGTCCTGGATGTCGTGGAGCTCGATCTTCAACGGTTCCGGCTTGTCCTCCTCCTTTTTCTTCTTGTCCTTGTCCTTCTTCTCGTCCTTGTCCTCGCCTTTCTTCTTCTCTTCCTCCTCCTTCTTTTTGTCCTCCTGTTCCTTCAACAATTCAGCCTCTTCCTTGGTGAGCTTGAATTTGTCGAAGGCGGCCTGGGTGAAGAACATCGCATACGCATCGGCCTGTCCGCCCCAACTGGCGTGGTTCTTCAGGCCGTCCCGCGCGCTGTAGAAGAGCATCGCTTTGCCCCCCAATGTCCATTCCGGACGAACGCCGCCATACCCGCTCTTCGTAAGGTCGATGATGTCCGCGGGCGTGTAGTTGGCGTCCGTGCTGCTTCCCACGTTCACCAATCCGCACTGCGTGATCCACTGGTCGTCGTGCAGGAATTCCACCAACAGCCATTTGCTGTCGGGGCTCCAGCTGAAGTACTGATCGCCGTCGGCATAGCTGTAGTTCCTGTTCCCGGGCATGATGGTGCGTGACTTCTTCGCGGCCAGGTTGAATGCCTTGATGGTGGTGCGCTCATCGAGGTAGGCCACCTCCTTGCCGTCCGGTGACCATACGGGCTGGAATTCTTCTGCCGCTGTGCTGAGGAGCGGTTCCTCTTTCAGGACGGTCGCTGTGAAGAAGTAGGGTTCCTCCTTGCGGACGATCGTGGAGGTGTACAGGTCCCAGCTGCCATTGCGCTCGCTGGCGTACAGCAACGTGCGGCCATCGGGACTGAAGCTCACGCTGCGCTCCTGCTCCGGTGTGTTGGTGATCCGGCGCGTAGTGCCCTCCTTCACGGAGGTCACGAACACTTCGCCGCGGAAGACAAAGGCCGCTTCCTTACCATTGCTCGAAACGTGCATCTCGCTGGCATTGCCGTTCACGCTGATCGTGCGCTCGGGATTGTAGCGTGCGTCCACTGCGAAGCGCACCGGTACTTTGCGGGGTTCGCTGCCTTCGGTCATGGTGTACAACTCGCCACGATAGCTGAAGCACAGCACGCCGCCGTCGCTTACGCTCAGGTACCGCACGGGATCATCGCTGAGGAAGCTCACTTGCGTGGACGTGCCACCGCTCGCGGGCATCTTGTAGATGTTGAAGGAGCCCTTCTCCTCGCTGAGGTAATAGATCGTGCTGCCATCCGCACTGAAGCGCGGATCGCGGTCCTCGCCGATGAACCCGCTGAGCTGCTTGTATTGGTGGGAAGCGATATCGTAACTCCAGATGTCGCGTGTCACCGACGACGTATGGTGCTTGCGGAAGTTGTCCTCGTAGCCTTTCACATCGTGGAAAACCAGGGTCTTTCCATCCGGACTGAAGCGGGCCGATACGCCCGGCGTGCCCAGGATGCGGTCCGTGCCTCCTCCGGTCACCGGTACCGCGTACAATTCTCCCAGACCACCCACGGGGAAGAGCTGGTTCGCGGCATCGTCGCTGCGGTTGGCGTAGAAGATCACGGCCTGGTCATCGCGCGTGAAATCGCTGGGCCTGTCCCAAGCGGAATGGTACGTGAGGCGCGTGGCCGCGCCCCCGGTGCTGGGCATCACGAACACATCGCCGCTGCCATAACGATTGCTCATGAAGGCGAGCCGACCTCCATCATGCGACCAGACCGGGCTGGCATCATACGCATCGCTGGACGTCAGCAGCGCCGCATCGCCTCCTTGCGTTGGTACCCGCCAGAGGTCGCCCTGGTAGCAGAACACGATGGCCTTTCCATCCGGCGAGATGGCCGACTGCCGCAGCCAGAGCGGACCGCCCTGATCGCCCTGTTGAGCCAGGGCGGAAGTGGTAAGCATGACGGTGGCGAGGAAGATGGTGGGCTTCATAGGTTGGGAGATGTGGTGGGGCTCAAAACTATCCGTCCCCCGCAAGCAACGGTCACATGACGAACGGTTGATCGACGCACCTTTGTAGCATGTCCACCATGGCCCGTACCCGTCCGATCGCCACCATGCCTCCTCATGCCCGCGTGTGGGTCTACAAGAGCGCGTCGGCCTTCACCCCGGAACAGTGCGCGTTGATCCTTGAGCGAGGGGCGAAGTTCACGGCCGATTGGGCGGCGCATGGTGCCGCGCTCGATGCCTGTGTGGATGTGCTCCACGATCATTTCGTTGTGGTCTCCGTGGACGAACAGCAGGCCATGGCCAGTGGCTGCAGCATCGACAAGAGCGTGCGCTTTGTGCAGGACCTGGAGCATGCGTTGGGCACCTCGCTCACCGATCGCATGGTGGTGCTATACGAGAAGGATGGCGCTGTGCAGGCGTGCCGTGTGCCTGAGGTGCAGGGTATGCTGCAGCGCGGTGAGCTGGCCGCCGAGACGATCGTCTTCGATGACCTTGTCGGGTTAAAGGGTGACCTGGACGCTCGTTTCCGGTCGCCGCTGCGTCAGACGTGGATGGCGCGTTGGTTGTAGCGGTCTGCCGCCGAAGGCCCAGCGGAAGGCACAGGCTACCATGGAAAACTAAGGTGTTCGGACCCGGTACTGCGTTCGGAACCGAACGAACTTGGCGGCATGCGGTCCTTCTTCGAACGATTTTTGCTGAGCATGCGCGATGACTGGCGTCAGGGCCTGGTCATGGTCATCGTGCTCCTCTTCGCTCAGATCCTGCTGCGCTGGCTGCTCAACAGGCGCTCACGCCCGGCCGACCGGGCGGTCGTGTTGGATCCGTGGCTGTTCATCTTTTCCCTGGGTCTGTTCCTGCTGGTGCGCCATCTCCACAACGATCTCTGGAACTCGGTGATCATCGCCATCGGCATGGTCGCGGGCGGACTGTTCACCAGTCGCGGTGGGGGACGCACTCCATGGATCCCCATGCTGATCCTGGCCGCGCTGTTGGGCTTCGGCATCTACCTCAGCGCGTTGGCCTTTTTGGTGGCCGCATCGTTGGTGCTCATCCTCAACGCGCCCTACTCATCGCGATGAGGAAGCATCGGACGAGCATGGGACTGCCGCTGGCAATCATCATCGGTGCGGCTGTGGCGGTGGTGTTGCTCTTCGCCGTGTTCTCCCTCCTGCCATATGAGGCCATGACCTCCCGGTGGCCCCTGGGCATCGCACCGGAGGAGGTGGCCGCCTATCAGCGATGGTTCGATCAGCGCCCGGGCCAACCCACCACCGGCGAGGCTGAACGCATGGACCTCGACTCCCTCAACAAGGTCGACGGTGGGGTAGGTGAAGCGGTGGCCGACCTGGACTTCAACGCGAAAGACTATGCGGCATCTGTCCGCGTGATCAAGCGCGGCGAGGTATGGTCGGTGCACTTCCCCGAAGGCAAGCCCTTCCGCTCCCAGCAAGCCATCGACCTCATCCCGGCGACCACCGCCACCATCCAGGTGAAGTACGCGGAACTCATCGCCGGATCCTTTGGTTGCAATACGCCGGGCACGGATTTCGTGCGCTTGTTCGTGGGGGGCAACGATCAAGGCCTGTTCATGAAAGTGGAACAGGTGACTCCCGCCATGATCGCCAAAAAAGGGATCATCGACGCCCGCATGGTCACCCGCTCCCCACGCGACGGCCGCCTTACGCGCATGGGCCCGATGAGCGAGCAGGAGATGGCCGCCGCGGAATGGGCCCAGGCCCGTGCCCGCGTCGGCGAACCGGGGCGGATCGATACCATCGCCAATGCCGTGATCGCCTGGTTCCGCGCTGCGGGCATCATGGACACCGATGCGCCGGACGTGCTCGCGTTCGACCCGTTGAAAGGCCGCTTGCATCCCATCGTGGGCGCAGCACGCATCGCCAGGGATCCACCCGGCAACATGGCCATGATCGATGCCCGGACACGTCGACAGGTGGAGGAGCTGGTCACGCGCATGAAAGCGGACAGCGCCACTTGGAGCAGCAAGTTCGACGTGGTGGAGCAGATGTGGGCACCGGTCCTTTCCGATGGCCGCAGTGCCGGTTTCCTGCAGGCCCATCTGGCCGACCAGCGGCAGCGCTGGATCAACCGACTGCTGCATCCGGAGTTCGGGGCCGAGGACACGTCCACAGCTACGCCAAACGTGCCCCCGCCCGTGCTCGAACCCTGGTTGGCCCGGATGGTGGGTGTGGATGACACGCTGAGGTTCCCCCGCGGAAAGCACCGTATCGATCACACCGTCGTTCTGCCGTCCTCGGTGCCGGTGGTCTTCGAGAAAGGTGCCCGCTTCACCATATCGCCCGGTGCCAGCTTCGTGGTGAACAACACGCTTCGGATCAAGGGTACAGGGCTCAATCCGGTGTTCATCCGCGCAGCGGATGAGACTGCACCCTACGGGACCATCTGCGTGAACGGGAACGGAAATACCCGTTGTGTGGTACGTGGCCTGCGCATGAGCGGCGGCGACCAGGCCTGGGTGGACGGCCGTTTGCATCGAGGAATGCTGAGCTTCCGTGGGTGTGACGTGGAAATGACCAACTGCGAACTGGGAGCCAGCCATGGACCTTTCGCCGCGGATGTTGAAGGCAGCACCGTGAGCATGACCTCCTGTATCATCTTCCTTCCCAAGGCCGGCGCAGTGTGCGTGCAGAACGGCAAAGGGGAGTTGGTCGGCTGCCGTTTTGTGGGATCCACGGACGCAGGCACGGGTGGTAAAGGCGGAACCGTTGGGGTGGAGGTCCGCTCCGCCCGGGTGCAACTGCGGGACTGTGATATCGTGGGCATGGGGGATGCGGGGTGCCGGGCGTCGGCCACTGCACAGGTGCTCGTGCTGGCCTCGCGGTTCACGGGTAACCACATCGCGCTGGATGTATCGGATCTGGCGGTGATGCATGCCACCCGCAACCGGATCGAACGCAGCGAGGTGGTCTACCGCATCCATCGCAGCAGCCCCTTGCTGTCCGGTGGGCACCTCACCGTGCACGCGAATGAGTTGCAGGACAATGTCAGGGAACGGGAACTGGATGAGTTCAGCACCTTGGTGGTCACCGAACGTCCCGACCCCGCGCTCACGACGATCTTCGGGGTGATCCCTTGACCTGGATGGGGCCATGATCGGCCAGAGGGTATCTTCCCGGCCGTTTTTCCGTAAGAACGGGTCAAATGCGCCGATCGAACACGTCCATTATTATGCTTATCTGGCTGATGGCCATGATGTTGGCATGTGCAATTGGGCCCATCTCGGCGCAGGTCGGGTCCCAGCTTGTGAACGCCGTGGTGATCTATGGCGATGACAAACTGGTGGCAGAGAAGGACGCCCTCACCGATGGGGAGTTGACCGGCCTGCTCGATTCCTTGTGCACCCTTGATCCCGCACCGCAGGACCTCATCCGGGAATTGCGCTTGTACCAGCAGATCCGCCGCATGGATGAAGGGGAGATGGTGATGTTGATCGACTCGCTCTTCGAATTGGATACGGTGCCCTATGCATTGATCAATGAGATCAACCTTTACGTGGACCAATTGCCGTCGCGTGCCGATGTCGACAACAGCGTGGTCCTGGCATGGAGTGCGGACCGCAAGCATCCTGGCGAGGAGATCTACGGCGCGTGGAATGATGAGAAGCCGAACGCGTACGGACCCGAATTGAGCGCGAAGGACACCTTGGTGCAGCTACAGCTCGTGAAGAAGATGGCGAATGGTATGTTCCGCATGCCTGTACCGCCAGTGGTCACGAGCCGCTTCGGCTGGCGCGATGGACGCAACCATAATGGTGTGGACCTGGACCTGGAGGTGGGTGATCCCGTGGCCTGCGCTTTTCCAGGCGTTGTGCGCTACGCGGGTACGTTCGGCGGATTCGGTCGACTGGTGGTGGTACGCCATTTCAATGGTATGGAGACCTACTATGCGCATCTGCATCGTTTGCGCGTGAAGTCGGGGGATGAGCTGAATGCCGGGGATATCGTGGGTCTGGGAGGAAGCAGCGGCCACAGCACGGGAAGCCACCTCCATTTCGAGACCCGCTTCAAGGGCATCCCCATCGATCCGGCCCACATGATCGACCTCACCACCGGCACGCTGCTCTGCGATACGATCGTGCTGAAACGCTCACGCGCCGGATTCTCTGCATATCCCAAGGGCACCCGATTTCATACTGTGGAGAAAGGTGAGCATCTTAGCAGCATCGCCACTCATTACGGAGTGCCGGTCGAAGCACTGTGCAGTCCCAATGGCCTTTGTCGCAAGTCCCGCCTGCGGGTGGGGCAACGCCTGATGGTGCTGCCACCCACGGTGGCCATGCGCCTGGGGGGCGATCAGGCTTCTGTCGGCCGGTTGCGCTGATCGCGCTCCTTCCTTTCTTCGCGGACCTTCCAGCGATGGGCCAGGCCGGGCTTACCACGTTGGGTCTGCAGGCCAAGCCGGTGATCCCCTTTTCCTTCTTCGATCCGGTCACGCAGGTGGGCAGCGCTCCGCTTTACGGAGAAGTGGAGCTCACCGCTGGTTTCGCCTTCGGCATGGTGGTCCGCACCGGCATCAGTAAGAGCATTTCCTTCGAAACGGGGATCAACCAGATCACACGGCGCTATTCCTGTTCCATCGTGAATGACACGCTGGGGTACCGGGAGGAGGACAGGCTGAGGTATGTAGGCTATGAGATCCCGGCGATGGCGATGGTGTACATCCGGCTGGGCGAACGCAGCTGGATGAACAATGCGCTCGGCTTCAGCGCCGACCTGTACCCGAGCGATGCGGAACGCATCCTCGAGCAAAGCCGCATCTACTTCGCACGAACGAATTGGCTACGTATGGGCGTGGTGGCCAATATCGGCCTGGAGTACCGCACATTGACCAGTGGCTGGTTCTACCTCGGTGCCACCTACCACCGGCCATTCGATGATGTGGCCGTTGCCGAACTCACCTGGTATGATGCCGATGATATCGGACATACGATCAAGTCCGGCGTGGCAGGTGACTACCTCACCGTCGACATCCGCTATTTCTTCCATGCCGATCCTGAACGCAAGCAGCGCCGACGTTCCTCGCGCTCGGATGAATGAACGCTCAACGCTCCGAACCCTTCTCCCATATGCGAACTTCCTCTATTACTGCGGCACTCGCCATCCTGCTGTCCTGTCCCGTGCTGTTCGGCCAAGCGGACCTGTGCGACGAAGCGCTGCTCGTTTCTCCGGGCATATACACAGCCGATGGTCCGGCCACAGGCAGTGGCGCATCACAACCTGATGCGGTGAATGCGGATTGGTATGCCTACACCCCCCCGGTCGAAGGCTTCCTGTCGGTGTGGAGCTGCGGTTCGCAGGTGGACACCCGGGTGCACATCCACAGTGGCACCTGTGGTTCCCTTACGCTGTTGGGCAGTGATGATGATGGCTGCCCTGATGGCTATCCCCCGGGTAGCAGCCTGCTGGCCAACGTCCCCGTTGAGGCTGGTGTCACCTACTATATCGAGTGGGACGATCGGTACACCACCGACGGTTTCACGTGGACCATGGACCTGCATGCCTGTCCCATCGCCATGCCAACCATCACGCCAGGTTTCAACTCGTTCACACTGGATTGGCCTGTGCTGGCAGCGGGAGCTCCCTTCATCGTGGAGTACGGGCCGCCTGGTTTCGCACAAGGAACGGGCACCACGGTCAGTGGCGTTCAGGGCGATACACAACCTCCGATCACGATCGACTCGCTCCTGGGCAATGCGGCGTTCGATGTGTACATGAACGTCAACTGTGGAGGCGGTAACGTTGCACCATTCACGGGACCGTGGCATGCGACGTCCTTGGGGGCTGCGGAGAATGACGACTGCGAAGGCGCACAACCGATCACATGCGGAACCACCACGTTCGGGACCACCGTGGGGGTTGCTGAGGATGCGGTACCCGAGTGCGGCACATCGATCTCGGCACCGGGCGTATGGTACAGTTTCACTGCAGGGCCGGGTACGGTGGTGCTTAGCACCTGCGCCGACCACAGCTATGACACGAAGATCAATGTCTACACCGGACCGTGCGATGACCTTCAATGTGTGGGCGGGAACGATGATGGTCCTGCGGGATGCGGATATGGCAGTGAGGTGATCATGCAGGCCGAGGAAGGCGTTACATACCTGGTGCTGGTGCAGGGATACAACGGTGCCACCGGCACCTTCGGGCTCTCGCTCGACTGCCCTACATGCCAGCCACCGGAGGGTCTGGTCGTTACCACGGCCGATACACAGGCCTTGTTGTACTGGACATCCGCCAACGCCGGGGCTCAGTTCTCCGTGGAATACGGGCCTGCGGGATTCACCCCGGGCACAGGCACGGTGATCACCGGCATTTACGGGGTGGACGGCCCTCCTGCAACGATGACAGGTCTTCAGGCGGATACCGACTACGAGGTATACCTTTCGGAGACCTGCACCGATGGTGGGGTCAGTTTGCGGAGAGGACCTGTAGCGTTCACCACCCTCGTAGATCCGGTGGCCACGAACGCCTTCTGCTCCGGTGCGGTGACCATTGCCTGCGACGGTTCTGTGGAAGGCAATACATCCCAAGGGCTTTACACGCCCGGACCTTGGTGCGGATCGGCCAACATCACTTCTCCGGGACTGTGGTACACCTTCGTGGGCGATGGAAATGACGCCACGCTCAGCACCTGCGGCACGGCAGCATACGATTCGAAGATCAGCATCTTCTCCGGTCCATGCGCGGACCTCGTTTGCGCGGGGGGCAACGATGATGCGGCAGGTTGCAATGGGAACTCCTCGCGGATCACCGTGGCCACGTTGGCCGGAGTGGAATACCTCGCGCTGGTCCACGGATACCAGGATGCCGCTGGAGCGTTCACCCTCAGCATGACCTGCGCCGCACCGTGTGCGCCAGCCGTACCCAATGATGATTGCGTGAACGCCCAGCCCCTCATACCACAGGCTATGGGCAGCTGCGAAGCCGTGGAGGGAACCAATGTGTGCGCCTACGTGAGCAGTGGACCCAACCCCGGATGCGATCCTTACACACTGATCCAGGATGTGTGGTACAGCATGGCCACCGGGCCGTCAACCACCCACACGATCACCCTCTCGGCCGCGACCGCGGGTGCCTTGGACATGGCCCTGTATTCCGGTTGTGGATCGGGTTTCATCGAGTGCTATGACCCCACGCAAGGACCGGTGGTGCTGACCGGACTGCTGACGGACACGACATATTACATCCAGGTCTGGAACACGGGAGGTGATAACGCGGGCACCTTCACCATCTGTGATGAAGCGCCCTTATTGGTGGGCATGAACGATGAAGTGCAGGGTGGCCTGCGCGCTTGGCCCGTACCGGCATCCGCGTTCATCAACGTGGAAGGCCTGGCGCCCGGCGCCAGCCTAATCCGCCTCATGGATGCCAGTGGCCGCGAGATCTCCGCACAGCGGGTGACCGGTCAAGGCACACAACAGATCGACCTGAAGGGCGTGAAGACAGGAGTGTATGTGCTGGTGGTGGAGGCGCCCTCAATGAAGCAGGTGCTGCGCGTGGTGGTCGAGTGAGTTGAGTGCAGCGCTTATCTATCAAGGTAGGGTCACCATTGGGGGACGCCACAGGAGGAGATCATCTCCAATTTGCTCACGTTGCATAGTCAGCCCATAGGGCAGAGGCGACCGTAGACCATGGAATAAAAGTTCTGATCGTTGCGGCCTGTTGGATCAAGGTCTTCTTTGGATCAGAAGCATGTTTGGCTTGAGAGAGAAGTCTTCGATTGACGCCGGACGCTTCGGCGAGGTACAGAAGCATATCTGGATTTACGATATGATTATAGGCGAATTTTGCATCCCGCTTTACCCCGGTCAAACGTCCGTAGGCACCCGGGTCGTTGTAGTTTTTTAGCCAACCAAGCCAATGCTCTTTCTGTGTGCGGTACCATACTGTGGTAACGTGAATTGGCTCATCAGCTGGGAGTTTATTTATCGCAATGCTAAAAGTGCGAATGCTGATCGGGTCCTTCATAGGTTTCATCTTGCACGCACCGAGACAACAACCCAGTCAGGGCCACCGGCGAATTGTCTTCGGAAACGCAGGTTTTGTCGCATCGGCAATATTGAACCAAGGTAACCTGATCGAGGAATATCGGATCAAGGCTGAGATCTCGGATGCGCAGAGCACGCGTCCGGGACTTATCATCATTCACTTGCTCGCGCGTCCGTCACCGGGCTTCACCACGTTCACCCAGCGACCCGGGCTGCGTGCGTTCACGGTATGGTCGTACATCGCTTCACACACCGTGGGTGGCAGATAGAACCGTCCGATGTAGGCTGCGTTCAGGAACACTCGGTAGGTGGACTGTTGACGGGCGACCAGGTCGAAGTAGGTCATCACCCGGTCATCGCGGATGTCCTGGTACTGGAACCAGCTGTTCTCCTGTGCGCTGGTCGTCCCTTCCAACCGGCTGTTGCGGATCTCCCACCCGCTCGGGAACACCTGCGTGAGGGCCATTTCCTGGTAATCGCCGCGAATGCCCGGGTGTTGGATGGTGACCACGGCCTGGAAGTCGCTGCCTTGGTCCAGGGTGGTCGGGTCGATCGGTTTTCCGTCCATCGTCATGTACCGTACGTCCACCGCAAGCCCATTGCTCGCCGGCCGCTCATCCCCCGGCATGGGGGTTCCTGTGCGGACGGTACGCACATACAGGATGCCTTTGCCGGTGTTGGTCACACGCACAGTGTGTTGTCCGTTCGGCACGGGCAGGTCCACCTTCATCACGCTCTTTTCGCTGAAGCGATCCTGGCTCTTTCCGTCAAGCCCAAGCGTGAAGCTCATGCCTTTCCCCATCGTACCGGATGTGGCCAGGCGGCTCACCGCAAGCAATCCCCAGGCGGTGGTCTGCGTGCTGTACCAGCTCTCCATCCCGAGGTCCGTGGCGATGCGTTTGATAACCATGCCAGCGGTGGATAGGTCCCCGATGCGGATCAAGGCTTCAGCGATGATCGCATCGTCGCGCAGGTCGCTGCCATAGGTGTAGCCCATTTCGGTGTAAGGTGCCACCTTGGTGGCCAGGCCGGTGATCAACTCCCGCGCAACGTCCTTGCGATTGCCGATGGCGTACGCAGCGGCAAGCATCCATTTCGACTGGAGACTGAGGCTGGGTGTGGTGCGCAGTCTGTTCATCGCTCCGAGCTCCGCAGCATTGGCCAGGGACAGCACATAGAGCCGGTAGGCCTGCGTGAGCTGGCTGCCATCGCTGCTCCAACCATGGTCCTCGATGGCCGTCCAGTTGCGGGCATTGTTGCGCATGTATCCCAGCCATTTGGTGCGCATGCCGTCCGGCAGGTGGAAGCCGGCGCGCTCCGCTTCGATGATGAAATGACCGGCATAGATGGTACCCCAATCGCTTTCATCCACTTCGCCGGGCCAGTAACTGAAGCCTCCACTGGGCCGCTGGAACAGTTTGAGCCTGCGCAGCCCGGCCTCCACATTGGCCCGCATCTGCTGGGCATTGCGCGGGTCCACTTCGATCACACTGGCCAGGAACACCTGCGGGAAGGCTGCACTGGTGGTCTGTTCAATGCATCCGTGCGGATAGTCGATGAGGTACTGCAGGCGTCTACCGAGGTCGACCGCGGGGATCGTACTCACTTCCAGGTACGCCTTGTTGGTGCCAGCGATGCCCGTGGGGTGTGGGGTGTCCTCCCAGTTCTTCCCCGGCTCCAGGACCGCTTCGTTCACGTCGGTCTGCGGCAGGTTCGGCATCCGTACATCGATCTCGATGGTCTGCGTGGCCCGCTCACCAGCGCCTTCTGCGACCACCTTCACTTTGCCAAGGCCGATCCGCTCGGCCATGCGTACGCGGAACACGGCGACCTGATCACCTGTTCGCGCGAAGGTGAGCTGCTGCTCCTTGCCACCCTCTACGGTGAACATCTCATTCGCCTCGAGCTTGAGAGAGACGTTCTTCACCTTGGGGTCCATGGCGAACACGGTGACCGGAAGATCGAGCGTTTCCCCAGGCCCCACTACGCGGGGAAGCGTGGCCAGCAGCATGAGCGGTTTCTTCACGGGCACGGTCCTGTCCTTGGCGCCGTATGCGTGACCGTCCTTGCTGGCCACCACCATCACCCGCACGCTGCCCACATAGTTGCTGATGGTGAAACGATGCGAGGCCTTCGCGCCAGCGGCCAGATGGAACGGGCCGACGAAGCGCACCACCGGCTTGAACCGGTTGGCCTTTGCCGCGGCGTCGGGGGATACCTGATCACTGCCCCCAAGTGCCAATACGCGTTCCAGTTGTCGGCCGAATGATCCGATCACTTGGTCATAAAGGTCCCACGTGCGTACCCCCAAGGCCTCCCGGGCATAGAAATGGTTCCAGGGATCCGGCGTCTTGAACCGCGTAAGGTCGAGGAGGCCTTCATCCACAATGGCCAGGGTGTAGGTCATCTCCTCGCCAGAGGCTTCTGAGACCTGCACGTTGAACGGTTCATCCGTGCGGACCTCGCCGGCCATGGTGATCACGGGCGCGATGTGGGTGGTGGCATCCTCCACGGAAATTGGCATCACCCCATACAGCCGCAAGGGCAGGTCGTTGACGGCCTTGGCATGTGGCTGGATCAAGGTGACGTGGGCGTATACATTGGGTGCCATCTCGGCGGTGATGGGGAAGATGTACTTCGTTTCCTTGTCATCGAGCTCGATCCACTCGGTGCCCAGGATGCGCGTGCCGGTCTCCAGGCTGATGAAGGCCCGACCGCTGCCGCTGCTGGGGATGGTGAGCGTGCAATTTTCACCGGTCGCATACGTCTGCTTGTCGCTGTTGAACGTGAGCATGGCGGCCTCCTTTCCGGACTGCCTGCGGCTGCGCCCTTCGTATCCCGGCCAGTCCACGTAGAGCTGTAGTGCGCTCACATGGCCGCTCTCCGGGTCGGTGAGGCGCACGATATAGCGGCCCCAGTTCGGACGGTCGACGCGGAAGTTGAAGCTCGTGCGTCCCTTGGCATCGGTCGTGAGGTCCTGTTCGCCCAGGATGGTGGAGCTGGGGGCGTTCATGTAGCTGCCCGGGCCGTCCATGTCCCCGTTCCACCACCAATTGAAGCTCACCTTCACCACTTGTGCCTTCAACGCATGGCCGGCGAGGGGCTTGCCTTCCGGGTCGAGGGCGAGGCCGGTTACGCGATAAGTGGTATCGGTCAGGTAGTTACCCCACCGGCCACGTGCTTCCGGTGCAAGCAGTCCGGTGTAGGAAGTGTAGGGGTAGTACACCGCATCCGTGCGGTCCATGCTGGCATCGCCGCCCGCTTCGAACACCCGGGTGACGATGTTGGCGTTCACGGCCGCGGGTGCATGCTCATTCAGGTCCAGTGCGAAGGGGAATTCAGCATGTCCTTCGGCGTCAAGCGACCCGTCGAACACCGTGATCTCCTCCGTGTTCAGGTCCGTGTTCAGGTCGTTGAAGGTGTACTTCTCATAGCCCTTGAACAGGGCAACGGCGCGGGTGAGGGTCACGGTGCTGCGGGCCTTCAGCTCACGCGCGGGCGCACCGTGCAACCAGGTGCTCGTGAGTTTCACGCGACGGTCCTTGCTGGCCATCGTGATGCGCTCGCCACCCAGGTCCAGCAGGATCTTCAGGCGGTTGGGTTTCACCGTCTCGATGCGCACGGTCTGGTAGAATGAACTGCCTCCCACCTTCACCTGAGCCCCCCAATTGCCGGTGGGCGCGTTGGCATCGGTAGCACAGCGGAACGAATACATCCCATCGACACCCGCGTTGCGCACCAGGCGCTGGTCCAAGCGACCTTGTGGATCCGTGAGTTCAAGCACCACCGGATGGTCCTTCGGCAGCTTCTTCGCCACATCCTGCAGGATGAAGGTGAGGTACAGCGAATCGCCGGGGCGCCATACGCCGCGTTCGCCATAGAGGAAGCCCTTCAGTCCGTGGTCCACACGTTCGCCTTCCACATCGTAGGCGCTCACGTTCAACGCGCTGCCTTCCTCGAGGCGCAGATAGCCGCGTTGGGCGCCTTTGCTGGCCACGAGCAGGAACGGCCTGTAACGCGCCTGTGGTAGCGTGATAAGGCCTTCGCCATCGGTCACGGCCGACCCGAGGCTCTTACGCTGCAGGTCCAGCACGTCGACCTTCACGCCGCTCAGGGGGGCCGCCGTGCGCAGGTCGCTGGCAGCGACCAACAGGGTGCCGTCGTTGGCGCGTTTCGCGATGAGGCCGATGTCACTGGCCAGGATGTTGCGCGAGACGACGATCCCTTTGTTGCGGAAGTAACTGGCCGAGCAGGGCTCTTCGCGCTCACGATGGTCATATTCCTCACCATCCTCGTAGTACTCGTCCTCGTAATACCACTGGTCCTGATAGGGGTTGTCCCACTGCCCGTCATCCTCTTGTCCTGCTTCCTCCTGTGTCGCGCTCAGCTCCGGTGTTCCCTCCTCCTTGTCCGGACAGGGGTAGGTGCTGTAGGCCTCCCGGAAGCCCAAGCTGATGCGGTATATCGCCCCGGGTTCCGCCTTGATCAGTTCATCCAGGTCCAGGTAATACGTGGTCCATCGGTTGGTGGAGGCTTTCTCACGGGACAGCGGCACGGTCTTCTTCAGCACCAGTCTACCAACGCGTGCCAGTTCACGCTCACCATCGAGGTTGTTCACTTGAAGGAACTGCGCCACATTCTGCTCATAGATGCGCACCACGCGCACGTCCACGGCGTTCAGGTTCACGGCGTCAAAGGGGAACAGGAGGCCATCGGTGCTAGGAAGAATGGTGCCGTTGCCGTTGATCCTTACGTTCGGCTTCACCTCCTCGAACAGGAGGTCCAGGGTGATGTCCTTGCCCAGTGTCTTATGGTTCACGTTGGCGAGCCCTGCCGCAACGAAGCCGCTCTGCTGGCCGCTCAAACGTTCCGCGGGGTGCATCAGCAGCTTGTTGCCCTCAATGCTCAAACGCACGGTCTCCACACCGGCGATACCGGCCAGTCCGCTCAGGTCCTGTGCGGGATCGAGCGGGTCGCTGAAGAGGAGGGTGGCGTACTGCTCGCCCTGGCTGAAGGTCTCGGTGCTGACCAACTGCAGGTCGCCGAGCGCAGGGATGATCTGCTCCAGGGATCCCTTGTCCGTGCAGTCGATCGCCTCCCCGTTCCAGCGGAATACCACCTTTCCCGGCGCATCATCCCGGCGCACACTGTCCGCCACGGCGCGGTGAAGGGTTCCGTTCGGCTCATGCTCCCACAGGAGTTGCAGGGGCCTGCCATCCTGTTCGGCCGTGATGCTGGCCTCCAAGGAACTGTCCACGGCATGATCGCTGGTGAATACGGTCACATGCACGCGCTGCCACCGGAGGTCGGTGGGCGAAACGGCCTGCATGTCGCTCACCTTTACATCGATCGCCTGACGGAATGTGTTGATCTGGAAATGGAAGTCGTCCATACCAGCGGGCAGCTCGATCAGGCGGGCCAGGTGAAAGGTGATGTCGTAGGTCCGGTCCTGCCGCAGGCGTTCCCGTGGTTGGAAGGAGAGCGTGTTGCGGTCGGCCCAGCGTACGCTCCCCTCAACAGCGGGCTCGAAGGCGAATAGTTCGCTGAGGGTGGTCGCGGAACTATCGCGGTAGGTGAGTCCCTCGGCCAGGCGGATGAGCACGGGCGCAGCAGCGGGGACAGGCCCGGCGGTGAAGCCGGTGATGTAGGGGGTGAAGGCGGCATCGGGCTTGACGGGGGTGTGCTTCTTCTGGCAGGCGGCCAGGAGCACGGGCAAGGACAGGGTGCAAGCGATCACACGCGTCCTGCTGAGCGCACGGTACATGATGGGGCGGGAAGTTGGCTGGGGAGAAGGGAATAAGGGGGACCGATGCAACAACGCAATGCATCGGCCGGCTATTGCGGAGGTACCGAAATACGGGTAACGACCGGGGTTCACACCGGATCAGGGCTCGCTCAGCAGGTTGTCCGCATCCTCGGCCAGGATCACGCGCCCCTTGAGGTCGCCGACCACGAAGGCATCGGTGATCCCTTTTTCCTGGATGGCATGCAGGGCATCATTCGCCTCGGCGCGCGACTTGAAGCTACCGTAGTAATAGCGGGTATCCTCAGCGCCCACCAGGTGGGTGATGCTGCCGATCTGACGGTAGATGTTCTTCACGTCCTCGGGCACATTGCCCGCGAACGATCCCAGTTGCACCTTGTACCGGATGTCATCCTTCGTGATGCCGTTCACAGGCTTGTTCTTCAGGGATTCGGGAGCTGTGAGCTTTGCACCCGCCTCCTTCAGCGATACCCGTTTGCCGTTCTTAAAGGCCACAAGGAACGCCCCGCCGAAGCCACGGCCCAGCATCTCCACCTTGTGGTTGGCGGCCTTGTTGATGTCCGTGAACACACCGGTGTAATAACGCACCAGTCCATCATCACCCTTGATGGTCACCAGGTCGTTGATGCCGGCGAAGATGTTCCTCGACAGCTTGTTGCGGAAGGCTCCCAGTTGCACACGCACCAAGGCTTTGGTGGTGCGGTCCTCGCTGGTCGTGGGGACGCCCATGTTCGCGGCCGCAGCGGCCACCTCATCGGTCACATCAACTATGCGATCCCCATCCTGGGCCACCACATGCCCCTCGACGCCCTCCTTCTTCAAGGCAAGCTGTCGGCGTATGGCCTCCGGAATGGCCTCGTAACCGCCCACCACGAAGCTGATGGTATCGCCGTTCTCCATGGTGCGGATGTCCGGGATGCTGAGCAGTTGCTGCATCTGGGCCTCCGTGATACCGGTGACCTCTGACCCGACCTGCACCGTATAGATGCGCTTGGGGGCCACCATCACATTGGGTTTCCGGCCGCTGAGGGATTCCACGCGGCTGCTGATCACGTTCACATTGCCGCTGTCGGCATAGGCGAGATAGGACTTCAGGAACTGGTCGTCGCTGATCGTTACGCCGCGCGCATCCACCGGAGCGCCCTTTGCGGTCGCGGGTTCCTCATCCACACCATCAGGCACGCCGTCGCCATCGCTGTCCAAGGGGCAGCCATGTTCATCGACCTTGGCACCGGCAGGGGTGTTCGGACACACGTCGTTGAAGTCGGTGATACCATCGCTGTCGGCGTCATCCTTGAGCACCAGGATGTCCATCTGTTCCGGTGTGAGTTGGGGCTCGAGGGACTTCTTCTTCTTCTGTCGATCGAGGTCGAGCGCATAGCCAACGCTCACGCCACTATATAGGAAGCGGTCCTTGCGGCTGTCGCCCGCCCGTTCGTTCACGCTCTCGTCCGTAACGCCATCGATCAGGTCGGAGAAGGAGAAGTGCATGGTGGCCCCCAGCCGCAGGTCGAATCCACCGCCCAGCTTCATCTTCGCCCCGATGCTCACGGGAACGGCCCATGTGCGCTCGGTGTACTTGCCGAAACCATCGAGGTTCAACTCGCGCACATCGCTCTCATAGTCGTAGTCACGCTGCAGCAGCAGGGCATCGGCCGCGTTGGAGGCGCTCTCCGCGATGTCGCGGATGGTACCATCGCTCCAGTAGTTGTACTGGCGGCCCTGCGCATCGTAGAGGTCGGTCTTGCTCAGGAACTCCACGCTCTCGAAGCCCACGCCGAGGAAGGGTTCCACCACGTGATCCTTGCGGAGGAATTGGTCGAAGTTGTAAACGAACTGAAGTCCGCCCGTTGTGATGCGGCTCTTGAAGTTGAGGTTGCGCGTCAGGCTCCGTTCGTTCACCCCGAGCTGGCCGTGCTGGGCGAAGAGCGACACCTCCAACCACCGGGTAACGGGGGTGGCTGCACGGAACTCGTAGGCAAAACGGGTGACCAATGGGCTGTACCCGGTATGATCGCTTCCAATGTCACCGTAGAAGCCGAACATGCCGGCGCCCAGGGTGAAGGTCGGCTTCATGCGGAACGCGGCGGTATCGCTCTGCGCGTTTACGCTGGAACCGAACGTGCCCACCAGTAAGGTGGAAAGAAGGAAACGGGAACGGATGCGCATAGGGGGGTGGGGATCGTGGCGGCGGACCGGACGCGAAAGATAGTCCCCTACCCGATCACTGCACCCACTTCTGGTTGCTGACCATCAGGGCCTCCTGCACGGTGATACGCTCGCCGCCGTTGTATGCGGTAACGAAGGGGCCGGGGAAATTGTGGCCGACGCTCAGGTATGCGTTGCGCTGGTCGCGGGCTGCGCGATACTCGGCAAAGCGACCGGTCACGTATTTGATCCAACCTTCGTGGCGCTCCACACCGAAGTCACCCATGTACCGGTGCTGTTCGGCGAAATACTCGCCACCCACTTCGCGGTGTGCGGCCATGATCTGCACCTTGTAGGTGACGCCCGTCTCAGGGGTCGGGATCCTGGAGGAAGCCGTGGCCGGTGCCTCTTTACGTGGTTGGGCGGCGGCGACCGCTTCCTTGGGTGTTTCCTTCACCGGGGGGACGGCCTCGGTTGCGGGCTGCTCCGTGGTGCGTGTGGTCTGTGGGGTCTGTGCGACCTGTTCGGTCGGGGTGGGCTGCTGTTGTGCAGCGGATTCCATCGCCTTGGGACCGGTAAAGAAGGTGGTGCTACCCACAACGGCCTTCTGGGTCTCGTCGTTCAGGAGATAGCCGAACTCCCCGTTCACGGTATGCTCGCCTTCGGTGGCACCGCTCGCACGCAGCTTGTAGCTCACCTTTAACTCCTGCGAGGCCGGCAGGTTCAGCCAAACGAACTTCACCACCCGGCCCTGGCTGGTGAAGATGGCCTCATTGCTGCTCTTCTCCATGGCGGTGAAACCTTCGGGGATCGTTTCCTGCAACTTCCCGAACCCACGGAGGTCACCTTTGTTCACCGTCACCTCCACCAGCATTTCACTTTCGGTCACTGCGCTGATGGAGCGCACGGCGCTTACGCCACCGGCACCCTGCTGCGCCGCAACACCGGAAAGTGTGGCCACTTCAGCGGTTGCAGCGGGAACACCTCCACCGGCGGACGCCACATCATTGGCATTTCCCGCAGTGCTCTGATCCATCGGGTCGGTGGTGCTGTTGTCCTCTGCCATGGCGGCCGCTCCGGTGATGGTGACAGTGGTGGTGGCGAGGTCCTCGCTCTTGCGCTCGTTGTCCTCGATGTAGGAGAATTTGCCGTTGATCGGAAGTGTGCCGGAGGCGTTGGGGGAAGCGGTGAGGGTATAGCTGACGGAGAATTGGGGCTGGCTGGGCAGGGCCATCCAGATGAACTTCGCTTTGCCCTCGGCGTAAGTGAAGGACGCACCCTTGGTCTCGATCGCCGTCGCGCTCAATCCCTCCGGCAGATCGATCTGCAGTTTCGCGAAACCGGCGAGCTGTCCCTTGTCAATGGTCACGGTCACTTTCACCTCGGAGCCGGCCTGCATGGTGGTCGGCGTTTCGTGCGTGATCATCACATCGGTGAGGAACAGCGCGCGGAACAGGAACAGACCTGTGAGATTCAGGAGGGTGAAGAATTTTAGCATGGGCGAGTGCTTGGGTCGTCGGGTTGATCGACGGCGAAGCTATCCGGCTACCGACCAGCGATCCGACCGCGCCGATCGTGATCTTCCAACAGGTGGGTGTGGAAAGCGGAATGATGGTGTGCGCGTCGTGCAGCGATCAGAATCCTTCGTCGCGGAAGAAGTCCAGCGTGTGCAGATCCACCAGGTGCACCTCGGCGTAGTAGTGGTGCAGGATCTCCGTGAAGCTGCGTCCCACGCGGGCCATCTGCATGGCGCCTTCCTGGCAGAGACCCACACCATGTCCGAATCCCCGTCCCTCGAACATCACCGAATCGCCCTCGCTCCGCACATGGAACCAGGCCGAATTGAACTTCATGTCCGCACGTACCTGTTCAAGGGGGATGAGCGGCCGTGCACCATCGAAATAGAGCGAACGGCAACGCGGCCGGAAGTCGGTGACCACCCATACGGACGCACTGTCAGCGGGGTTGAAGTGGTACGTCCGCATGAGGTAGGCGATCCAGTCCGCACGGCGCAAGGTGCGCTTCCAGATGGCGTGTGTGGACCCCTGGCAGTAGGGATCCAGCGCGCTCACCAGGTACACCTCGCGTTTGCTCCAGACATCCTCCGCGTTCATCGTCTCGCCACCGCAATTGCTATGGAAGGTGGCGTGGATCAAATGGATGCCGGCATCGACCACGACCATGTTGCGTGTTTGTTGCACCGCTTCCACCACGGGCCCCAGGGTGCATGATCCGTGGAACACCTGACAGTGCGTTCCATCGCACACGGAGAATCCATCGGGCAGGTGTCGCCGTGCGTTCGACAGCGCATATGTCCTGCAACCCACGGCCTGCAGCTTGTAGTATTCGGATGGCTTGTCCTTGCCCGCTTCGGCCTGCACGACACCGGCAACGTACGATTCGATGTCCATGACCCCCACCACCACAAGCAACGCACCCGACCGATCGATCTCGATGCACCCCGGCACATCCTCGACCTTGGGCGGTTTGCCTACGGTGCTGAGCTGCAGGTTAACGGTTGTCGTAGGCTTCAGCTGGAGCGTGCGCTCCGCCTGGAATGCGCGAAGGGGAGAACGTGCTGAGATCCGCCCTCGCTCAATGGACACGTGGAGGCCTTCGCGGGCGTTCAGTCTTCCGACGGCGCGACCATCCACGATCACGTCCACCTCGCCACCCTTGCAGGAAACGATGACCTCGGAGGGAGGATGTCCTCGTAGGAGACCTACGCGGATGACATCGCTCTGGGCGAACAGCGGCGAGCACAGGAATACCAGAGCAGGGAGAAGGAAGCACCGCAGCATAACGGCGGCGAAACTATCCGCGAGCGCAGGGCCGCTCAGGTGGGCTCGTGCAGACTTTTCCACATAAGCCGCGCAGTTCGTGCGGAAGCACCGGGCCCGCCGAGCTTTTCGCGCAGCACCTCGAGGTCAGCATGCAAACGATCGCGATCGGCGCCCGGCTGGAGCAACTTCCGCAGTTCATCGCGCATGCGGTCCACGGTAAGGTCCTGCTGGATGAGCTCGCGCACCACTTCGCGGTCCATGATCAGGTTCACCAGCGAGATGAACTTCACCTTTACCAACCGGCGGGCCAGCCAGACGTTGATCGCACCACCGCTGTAACACACCACTTCAGGCACGCCGAACAGCGCCGTCTCGAGGGTGGCGGTCCCGCTGGTCACGAGTGCGGCCTTGGCTTCGCGGAGCAGGTCATAGGTGCGACCGGTCACGAGGGCCACCTTCGCGTCACCGATCAGTTCAGCGTAGAAGGAAGGTGGGATGGACGGGGCTGCGGCCACCACGAAACGTTCCTCCGGAAAGTGCTTGGCCGTGTCGATCATCAACGGCAGCATGCGCGCGATCTCCTGTTGCCGGCTGCCGGGCAGCAGTGCGATGGGCGCATCCATCCGGCGGATCCCAACAGCAGGCAGTTGGCCATGTGCGGCGATCTCATCCATCAAGGGGTGCCCGACGAAGTCGACATCCACACCGCGTTGCGCGTACCATTCCTTCTCGAACGGAAGGATCACGAACATGCGTTCGACGCTACGCTTCACCGTGGCGATCCTGTTCTCCTTCCACGCCCACAGCTGTGGACTGATGTAGTAGAACACCCGGATGCCCTGCTGCTCCGCCCAGTCGGCGATGCGCAGGTTGAAGCCGGGATAGTCGATCAGGATCAGGGCATCGGGCCTGAACGCCAGGATCTGTTCCTTGCATAGACTGATGTTGCGCAGGATGGTGCGCAGGTTCATGACCACCTGTGTAAAGCCCATGAAGGCCAGTTCGCGATAGTGCTTCAACACATCCGCACCTTCCGCCGTCATCCGGTCACCGCCCCATGCCTGTACCGTGATGCGGGTATCGATCGCCCGTAGTTCGCGAAGCAGGTTGGCACCGTGCAGATCGCCACTGGCCTCGCCGGCGATGACGAAGAATCGCTTTGGTGCGCTGGTGGCCGCAGATGTCGACATCAGAAGAGCATGATGACGATCACCGCACCGTAGACCAGCATGGCCCCGATGACCCCGCGCATCGCCTTGTATAGATCATAGCGGTCCAGTACAAAGAAGAGGACGGCATCGGCGATGAGGCTGAGGGAGAGCACCGGTGCCCGGAACTCACGCGTGCCCAGGAACAGGTCGTTCACGAACCAATGCAGGTCGTACTGCGGTCGGATGGTGGTGACGTACAGGCCGGCGTATCCAAGGAATCCGAGCAAGGGCGCGAGCATCCCCAGGATGAGACCGGTGGAGAAGCGGTCAGCGCGCATGGTCCCATGTGTTCAACTCGGCGATGGCGTGGTGCGCGGTCATATCGAACTGAACGGGCACAACGCTGGCGTACCCGTTGTTCACGGCCCATACATCGGTGTCCTCGCCGTGGTCCAGGTCCTTGAACCGTCCGCGCAGCCAGAAGTAATCCTTGCCCATCGGATCCTTGCGGGCCTCGAAGTCATCCTCCCACAAACCCCAGGCCTGTCGACAGACACGCATGCCTTTGAGGGGTTCGGATGTTTCGCGGGGGATGTTCACGTTCAGGCAGGAACCCTTCGGCAGCCCGCGTTCCAGCACGTTGCCCACCACGTTGCGGATGATGGGGCGCACATGGTCGAAGCGTGCCTCAATGCTATGGTCCATCAACGAGAAGCCTACGCTGGGGATGGCCTCCATGGCGCCCTCCACGGCCGCGCTCATGGTGCCGCTGTAGAGCACGTTGATGCTGATGTTGCTGCCGTGGTTCACGCCGCTGACGAGGAGCGCGGGCCGCCCCTTGATCACCTGGTACACGGCCAGCTTCACACAATCCACTGGAGTGCCGCTGCAGGCGTAGGCTTCCACATCCTCCATCATCTCCACTTTCTCCAGCCGCAGGTAGTCGTGGATGGTGATCGCATGGCCCATGGCGCTCTGTGGTTTGTCGGGGGCCACCACCAGCACACGGCCGAAGGCCTTCATCTCCTGGGCCAGCGTGCGGATGCCCGGAGCAGTGATGCCATCATCATTGGTAACGAGGACCAGGGGGCGGGTGTCGTTCATCGGGCGGCAAAGGTACCGGAGCCATATTGTTCCGCCGATCGCATCTTCGCAGGGTCCATGCGCCCATGACCGCATGATCACATGACCACATGAAAAAGCCCATCCATCCACCTGGCGCCGCCAGGCCGATCGCTCCATACACCCCGGCCATTGAAGCGAACGGCACCCTGTATTTGAGCGGACAGATCGCCCTGACGGCGGATGGCGGATTGCGCACGGACCATATCGAGGAGGAGACCCGGCAGGTGATGGAGAACATCGGCACCCTGCTTGGCGCGGCCGGCATGAGTTACGAGCATCTGGTGAAGGTCACGATCTTCATGAGCGACATGGAGCATTACGCCGCAGTGAACAAGGTGTATGGCACTTACTTCACGGATGTGCCTCCGGCGCGCGAAGCGGTGGCGGTACGGGGCCTTCCCCGGGGTGTGAACGTGGAGATCAGTGGCATTGCCTGCCGAAGCTGAGCGAGCGTAGGCATGGCATCGCCTGCCGAAGCTGAAGGAGCGGTCCGGACGCCGTCAACTGGCCATGGGCAGGTTCACCGGAGGCTCCGTGATCAGTCGGTGTTGCTGCCAATACAGCAGGCACCATAGTACGGCGGTCATCAGTCCGAAGAGGCTGAACATCGCGTTGCCGGCCACCAGCATGGGCAGCAGAACGCCCAGCAATTGGGCGGTGGTATAGATGTGGAAGCCATCCTCCTTCAACCGCCACATGCGCAACGTACCTACGAAGCGGGCCAGGGTGCGCAGCGCCAACACGCCCATCAGCGCCACGCCATGGTCGCGAAGCAGGGTGGAGTAGGAGAGGAACTGCTCCACCTGGGCATCATCGAAATAAGGCTCATACTGCTGGCGCACGAGGGCCTCGAGCGCGTCGGGGTCCATGGTGCGGATCATGGCGCTGATGGGGATCCCCAACAGGTACACGGGGAACATCACGCCCTGGTTGATGAAGCTGGCGATGCACAGCCGCGTGAGGCCTTTCGGGCGTCGGGAGGGAGCGAGAGGTTCCATTTCGACCGTGAAAAAAGGAAAACCCCGCGAATGCGGGGTCCACCTGTCAAAGATAACGGCGGCCTCAGTTCATGTGCTTCAGGTTCACCGCGTAGAGGATGATGAAGATCAGTGTGATCAGTCCCATGATGGACACGCTGAGGATGGCGGTCATGCTGCCACCCAGGAAATAGATCGGAACGATCAGGGCGCTCACCGAGGCGAAGAGATACAGCCAGAAGCCGTTCCGCTTGAGGTTCCACATCATCCAAACGCCCAAGAGGCTGATGGCCGAAAGGACGATGCCGGCATATCCCAAGGGTTTGGCATGCTCAACGGCCTTCTCCGCCATCTCCATGGCCGAATCCATCATGTCCCTTACCACGCCGGTGGCGCCATCGCCCAATTGTTCCATGGTCTCCTCCATCTTCACCCTGGTCTCGACAAGGTCCTCCTGCGGCTTATCCGTGAAGGCATTGCGCGCCCCGTCGATGAGGCCCCAGGCACCAGCGATGAAGCTCAGGATGCACAGCACGGTCAGCAGCGTCGGGCGTTTGGTCACAACAGGGTTGTAGTCGGTCATGGTCCGTGGTTTTTGGTGGAGCCGAAGATATCCGTTCAAGGAATGTCCATGGACATCGTTCGGGCGGGGCGGTAATGCGTAATGGTGAACGGCTACATTCGCGGCCTACAGATCAGCATCCTTACTATGAGCTACGACGTCATCGTTCTCGGCAGCGGCCCCGGAGGCTATGTGGCTGCCATCCGCGCCAGCCAATTGGGCCTGAAATGCGCCATTGTGGAACGCGAGGCCCTTGGCGGCATCTGCCTCAACTGGGGCTGCATCCCCACCAAGGCGCTGCTGAAGAGCGCGCAGGTGTTCGAGTACATCAACCACGCGAAGGACTACGGGATCACCGTGGGCGAAGGCAAGCCGGACATGAAGGCCATTGTGCAGCGCAGCCGCGACGTGGCCAAGGGCATGAGCAACGGGGTGCAGTTCCTCATGAAGAAGAACAAGATCGATGTGGTCATGGGCACCGGCATGCTGATGCCCGGCCGCAAGATCGAAGTCACGGCCGCCGATGGGAAGAAGCAGGTCGTGGAAGCGAAGAACATCATCATTGCCACGGGGGCCCGCAGCCGCGAGCTGCCTGCGCTGAAGCAGGATGGCAAGAAGATCATCGGCTACCGCGAGGCCATGGTGCTGGCCGAACAGCCCAAGAGCATGGTAGTGGTGGGTAGCGGAGCCATCGGCAGCGAGTTCGCCTATTTCTATAACGCCATCGGCACCAAGGTCACGCTGGTGGAGTTCATGCCGAACGTGGTGCCCGTGGAGGACGAGGATGTGAGCAAGCAGTTGGAGAAGAGCTTCAAGAAGCAGGGCATCGATGTGATGCTGGGCAGCGAGGTGACGAATGTTGACACCAAGGGCAAGGGTTGTGTGGTGACGATCAAGAGCTCGGCAGGGGAGAAGAAGGTGGAGTGCGACATCGTGTTGAGCGCAGTCGGCATCGCGGCGAACATCGAAGGCATCGGTCTGGAGGCCGTAGGCATCGTCACCGACAAGGGCAAGATCAAGGTGAACGACATGTACGCCACGAACATCCCGGGCTACTTCGCCATCGGCGACGCCACACCCGGCCAGGCATTGGCGCACGTGGCCAGCGCTGAAGGCATCATTTGTGTGGAGGCCATCGCCGGGCAGAAGCCGCACGCCTTGGATTATGGCAACATCCCCGGTTGCACGTACTGCAGCCCGGAAGTGGCCAGCGTGGGCATGACCGAAAAGCAGTGCAAGGAGAACGGCGTGGAGATCAAGGTGGGCAAGTTCCCGTTCACGGCCAGCGGCAAGGCCAGTGCGGCCGGCAGCAAGGACGGCTTCGTGAAGCTCATCTTCGACGCCAAGTACGGCGAACTCTTGGGTGCGCACATGATCGGGGCGAACGTTACCGAGATGATCGCCGAGTGCGTGAGCATCCGCAAACTGGAGACCACGGGCCACGAGATCATCAAGACGGTGCACCCGCACCCCACGATGAGCGAGGCCATCATGGAAGCGGCCGCAGCGGCATACGGTGAGGTTATCCATCTGTAGGGTCGACGTTCACGTCGCCACGCAGTTGTAAGGATGTCTTCTGCCCATGGCCGAACGCCCGCCCCAACAACACGAGCAGGCCGCGCGCTTCTTCGATGAGGTGAGCGGCTCCTATCGCGACAAATACACCGCGCGCAGTCCGTTCCACCAGTACTTCTTCAACGAGCGGCTCGAAAAGGCCACACGCGGGCTCGACCTGAGCGATGCCGATGTGCTGGATATCGGAGGCGGCACCGGCGACCTATATGATCATCAGGTGCAGCGCTTCCCGCGGATGCGGTTCCATGCGACGGATGTGAGCGCCGGCATGCTGGCGCAAAGCCGGGTCCCTGCGGAGCGCAAGTTCGTAGGGCATGCGTACGAGCACACCTTCGCTACGCGCACCTTCGATGTCATCTTCATGCTGGGGGTTACCACCTACCTGGCACCGGAGGAACTGGAAAAGAACCTGGCGTTCATGGCCGCCAGCCTGAAACCCGGTGGACGCGTGGTGATCACCTTCACGAACAAACATGGGCTCGACACATGGACGCGGGCCGTGGCCCGTGGACCCATGCGCTGGCTCGGCGGCCGGGGCAGGGTGTTGTCCAGTGGCCTGGAGTTGTACACCTATTCCGCCAGTGAAGCGCGTACCATCCTCGGCCGTCACTTCAGGGTGGAACAGGTGGATGTGCTGAACCACACGGTATTCCCGTTCAATCTGTTGTTCTCCGGCCTGTCCTTGGGACTCGCCCGGCGCCTGGCACGGGCGAAGGGCACCCCTGCGTGGTTGCGCTGGATGAGCAGCGACCTGTTGTTCCGCGCCGTTCGGCGACCAGCCTGAGGCCGAAGGCAACCGGCGCCGGTTCCATCGTCTATGTGCCACGGGGAGGAGAACGGCGAAGAACGGCCCGATCCCTGCCAGAACGGATACCTTCGGCCTCCCGCTCGACATGCCCCGCATCCTCCGCATCATCAATCGGTTCAATCTGGGAGGTCCCACGCACAATGCGGCCTACCTCACCCGCTATCTGCCAGGGGAATATGAGACCCTTTTGGTGGGCGGCGCGCAGGAGGAGAGCGAGGAGGGTAGCGGGCACATCCTGAACTCCTTGGGCGTAAAGCCAATGATCCTGCCGGAGATGCAGCGGGAAGTGGCGCCATGGCGGGATCGTACGGCCTATCGCCGCATCAAGCAGATCATCAAGGAGTTCAAGCCGGACATCGTGCACACCCATGCCGCAAAGGCGGGTGCTGTGGGGCGCATGGCCGCACGTGAAATGGGGGTGAAGGCCATCGTTCACACCTTCCATGGCCACGTGTTCCACAGCTACTTCGGACAGGTGCGCACGGCGTTGTACAAGAACATCGAACGATTCCTGGCGCGGCGAAGCGACCGCATCGTGGCGATCAGCGAGAAGCAGAAGAGCGAACTGGTGGACGAGCATCGGATCTGCGCGGCGGAAAAGGTCAGTGTGATCCCGCTGGGCTTCGACCTGAGCAAATTCCAGGATGAACAGGCGTCCAAGCGGGCTTTGTTCCGCCGTGTCTATGGCCTTGCGGATGATGAACTGGCCGTGGGCATCGTGGGTCGGTTGGTCCCCGTGAAGAACCACGACCTCTTCCTGCACGCCATGAAGCAGGTGCAGGAGCGCAGCGGCCGCAAGGTGCGCGCGTTCATTGTGGGGGATGGAGAGGAGCGCGAGCGCCTGGAGGCCCGCACCCGTGAACTGGGGCTGAGCATGGCGCAGGGACCTTACTTCAACGGGCATGGCTTCGGGCATGGGGTGAACGGACGACCGGTGGTGGAGCGGGCCGACATCACCTTCACGAGCTGGATCAAGGAGATCGACATCGTGAACGCAGGTGTGGACGTGGTGGCCTTGACCAGCTTCAACGAAGGCACCCCGGTGAGCCTGATCGAGGCACAGGCAGCGAACAGGCCGATCGTGAGCACGAAGGTGGGTGGCATCGAGAACGTGGTATTGGAGGGGCGCACGGCGCTGCTCAGTGCACGCGAGGATGTCGATGGCTTCAGCAACAACCTGATACGCGTGCTGGAGGATGATGAACTGAGGAGCGGCATGTCCCGCGAGGGTTGGGATCACGTCCGGCAGCGCTATCACTACACCCGGTTGGTGAGCGACATGGCCGGGCTCTATGAAGAACTTCTGGGCTGACCGGGTGACCTTGGATCGTTACTTTTGCGCGAAATCACGTGGAATGGGGAGAAGGTGGAACTACCTGCTGATGTTGTGTGTGCTGCTCGCCAGCTGCAACATCAACCGTGATATCATGTTCAAGACCCCGACGGATCATGTGTTCGACCAGGTCCCGGATTCATTGCCCACGGGCTTCCGTATCCAACCCAACGACAACATCACCTTCCGCCTCTTTGCGAACGATGGTTTCCGCATGATCGATCTGGTGGATGAACAATCCCAGCGCGCCACCCAGCGCACGAGTTTCGCCTACCTGGTGGATGCCGCGGGCGAGGCCAAATTGCCCCTGTTGAGCAACGTGAAGCTCCAGGGCATGACCGTCCGTGAGGCCGAGTTGGAACTGGAGAAGCGGTACACTGAATATTACAACCGTCCGTTCGTACAGCTGACCGTGAGCAACAGGCGGGTGGTCGTGTTCCCGGGTGGTGGGGGGGACGCTCGCGTGGTGCAGCTGGAGAACAACAACACAACGCTGTTGGAGGCGCTGGCACAGGCGGGCGGGGTTTCCACAAGGGGCGATGCCAGGAAGGTGAAGATGTTCCGGAAGAAGGCCAATGGAGGCCGGCTCGTGTTCGAGTTCGATATGAGCGATATCAATGGCCTTCCACATGCCGATATCGTCATGCAGGCGGACGACATCATCTACGTGCAACCGAACCCGGAGATCGCCAAGGAACTGCTCACCGCGATCAACCCGTTCATTTCACTCCTGACCACCACCGTGTTGGTGATCGGCGTGGTAAAGGGTTTCAGCCAATAGTCCTGCCCAGCGATGCTGAACGATGACGTGAGCAACCGCGCGGCCAGCCTTGAGAGCTACCGCGAGCGGATCACGAACTTCAGCAACGAGTTCGACCTCGGGCTCTTCCTCTATATCGTAAAGCGCTCGCTCGTATGGATCGCGCTCTGCCTGCTGCTGGCCTTTGCCGCGGCGTGGATCTACCTGAGGTACACCGCGCCCACGTATGAAAGCAGGGCGGTGATGCAGTTCGGCCAGAGCAATACGGCCGAGAAGGTGCTGAAGGTGAGCGAACTGGTGGAGGGCAACAACCTTACCGCCGACGTTGAACTGTTACGGTCGAGGTTCTTTGTGGCCAAGGCGTTGAAGCGATTGCCGCTACAGGTGGGCTACTTCTTCAAGGGGCAGATCCTCACGACGGAATTCTACAGCGAGTCCTTTTTCGTGGTAGCGGACCCCGTGCTGCTCGACAGCAGCATCCGCGACGTCCCGATCGTGATGGAGGTCGGTGAGAATGATGTCAAGCTGTCCTACAGCAAGGAGGGGCGGAACTACGCGGATACCTATCCGATCGGGCAGATCATCGCCACGCCGCATTTCCGTTGCACCATCCGTCCGCGGGACGGTGAGCGGATGGAACCGCCCCGCGAGGATGGCACCCTCTATTTCGTTTTCAACGATCCGTTGAGCCTGGTGTCCCGGTTCAGGGAGCAATTGACCATCGGGATCGCCGACGCTACCGCAAAGACGGTATATGTGACGTGCCGCGATCACAATCCCATGCTGGCAAGGGACGTGGCGCAGGCCGTCGCCGATGCGTTCATCGCCTATGACGTGGAGCGCAAGAGCGAGAGCGCCAAGAGCATCCTGGCCTTCATCGAGACCCAGAAGGACACGGTGTTCCAGCAATTGGCCCAGAGCGAGGTGCAGATGCAGGCGTTCAAGAAGGACTATCGCGTCAGCGATATGGAGAACATCATGCCCCTGTTGCTGGAGCGCAGCAGTGAATATGAGAACCAGATCGTGAGCCTCACCATCGAGGATGACCTGCTGGCCAGTGTGGAGCGCAGCACCAAGGGCAATGCCGCCGGCTTGAACGTGTACGAGCTGATCCCCATGCTGGTGGGCACCACCTATGAGCAGACGCTATCCGAACTGATCAAGGGCCTGCAGACGATGCTCGACCGGCGGCAGTTGATGGTCTTTGATGCGAAGGAGTCCAATGTGATGGTGACCACCCTGGACGGTCAGATACAGATCCAGAAGGACCTGATCCTCTCCAGCATCGCCACCATGCGTGCCCGACTTGCTGAGAAGCGGAACAGCCTGCAGGAGCGGATCACCGAATACGATGCGCGGTTCCTTACCCTGCCCGAGAAGCAGGTCGCGTACGCACGCATCCAGCGGTTGTTCAATATCAATGAGAAGTACTACACCCAGCTGTTGGAAAAGGACATCGAGTACCGCATCAGCAAGGCGGGATACGTGCCGGAGAACCGGGTCCTTGAAGCAGCTTCCTTGTCGTCGGTCCCGGTATCCCCGGATCGCGGCGTGGTGCTGCTCAGCTACCTGCTGACAGGTGGCATCCTGGGATTCCTCATCGTGCTGGTCCGTTACATCCTGCACGACAACATCACCTCGCTGAACGATATCGCCAAGATGAGCCACTCATCCATCGGTATCCTGGGCATGGTGCCCAAGTACAAGAAGGAGATCCCCATCAGTCAACTGCTGGTCGACAAGAACCCGAAGAGCCTCATCGCGGAGAGCTTCCGCACCGTGCGGACCAACCTTCAATTCGTCGACAACTCCCCCGGTCCGAAGGTCATTGCGATCACCAGCACCATCAGCGGCGAGGGCAAGACCTTCGTGGCGATCAACCTGGCCGGCATCATCAGCTTCAGCGGCAAGCGGGTGATCGTGCTTGACCTGGACATGCGCAAGCCGAAGATCCACCTCGGCTTCGGCGTGGAGAACATGCGGGGCATGAGCACCCTGTTGATCAACCGCGATTCCATCGAGGACTGCGTGCAGCACAGCACCTTGCGGGGTCTCGACTTCGTGACGGCCGGTCCCATCCCCCCCAATCCAAGCGAGCTGATCCTGAGCGCTCGCATGGGCGAGATCATCGATGAATTGAAGAAGAGCTATGATGTGATCCTCATCGACAATCCGCCCGTTGGACTGGTGACGGATGGCATCGCCATCATCCAGGTGGCCGACATCCCGATCTACATCTTCCGGGCGGACTATTCGAAGAAGGCCTTCGTGCACAACGTGGATCGACTGATCAACGAGAACCGCATCCGGCGTTTGGGTGCGGTGCTCAACGGGGTGGACATCGACCGGAACAAGTATGGGTACAGCTATGGTTATGGATACGGCTATGGATACGGCTACGGCTATGGCTATTACGAGGAGCGCGGGAAAAAGGCGGCCAAGGTCCCGTGGTGGAAGAAGATCCTGACGGCAAGGAAATGATGGAGGTTGAAACCACCGGTCTGCCGGGTCTCATGGTGATCCGTCCGAAGGTCTTCCGCGATGATCGCGGGTGGTTCCTCGAGACCTTCAACGACAGGGTCTTCGAGCGTGCCACAGGTGCGCAGGTGAACTTCGTGCAGGACAACGAGAGCCGCTCAGCGGCCGGTGTGCTGCGGGGGCTGCATTTCCAAGCCGACCCACACGGCCAGGCCAAGCTCGTACGCGTGATCAGCGGGGCCGTGTTGGATGTATGCGTGGACATCCGCCCCGAGAGCCCCACATGTGGCCAGCATTTCAAGATCGAGCTCACGGGCGACGACAAGACCATGCTCTACATCCCCGTGGGCTTCGCGCACGGATTCCGCACCCTGGTGGATGGTACCATGTTCAGCTACAAGTGCTCTGCACATTACCATCCCCAAAGCGAGCGCACGATCCTCTGGAACGACCCGTCGCTCGGGATCGATTGGGGGATCACGGATCCCGTTCTTAGCGCCAAGGACCTCGGTGGTGTTCCGTTCACCTCGATCGTGAAACGGCCCTGATCCCATGTACACCGGCACCCAGCTCTTCCTGATCTGCAGCGGCCTGTTCTTCGGCGCGATCATGTTCTCGCTGATCACGAACAGTGTGTTCATGCGCTTCTTTCGCACATTCGGCATCCGTGAAGGGCAGGAGGGCATGGTGCGATGGTCGGCCAGCGCGAAACCCGCCTTCGGTGGAATGGGGTTCTTCATTGTGTTCCTCGGTGCGTTCGCCGTGCATGGAGCCTTGTTCCCCAAGGCGAGCAATCCCTTCCAGCCCGAGCTGATCGGGCTGTTGGCGGCCACGGGGTTGGGCTTCATGATGGGACTGGCCGACGACGCATACAACACGAAGCCGCTTCTGAAATTCACCTCGCAAGTGGCCTGTGGCGTGATCCTCATCGCCTCCGGTAACAGTATCCAGATCTTCCAAACACCACTCTACAACCATGTGCTCACATTGATGTGGGTGGTGGGCCTGATGAACTCCATCAACATGCTCGACAACATGGACGCCATCGCCACCGTCACGAGCATCTGGATCCTCGCCTGCGGCCTTTTGGTGCACCTCACATCCGGCGTGCTGGTCACGATCAACCTCGTGCTCATCATCGGCATGATCGCCTCGCTGTGCGGCTTCCTCTTCTTCAACTGGAACCCCTCGAGCATGTACATGGGCGATACGGGCAGCCAGTTCCTCGGGGTGTTCCTGGCCTACATCGGTATCCGCTGTTTCTGGAACGGGACCAACATGGCGGGCGACCTGGAGCCCTGGCGACAGGCCGTAAGCGCCCTCGTCGTGTTCGCGCTCCCGATCATCGATACGAGCACGGTCACCATCAACCGACTGTCCCGCGGCCGGTCGCCTTTCGTCGGCGGGAAGGACCACACCACCCACCACCTCAGTTACTCCGGGCTCAATGACGCCCAAGTGGCGCTCGTGTACAGCGGGTTAGGTACGGTTTCGTTCGTGCTGGTCTTTGCCATGGTCCATTTCATACCGGTGTGGCATTCCTGGCATTCGGCTGTGTTCATCGCCTGGTTCTTCGTGCTTTTCGGCGTGCTATTTGCGCTCACCAGGCGCACCCGTGTTCCGGAAGCGGAATAGTGCGGACCTTTGCACCCTCATTCGACCTGATGCGGCTTCTCATCCGTTCCCTCCTGCTGGTGACCGCCGTTCTGGCAGGTGCGCTGTGCGTGCATTTGTTCACCTTCAGCATGTCCGGCAACGACACCGATCTGGATTACCAGCGGCAATTCAACGAACGTTATCGCATCTTCAGCCTCACCCTGCCCGCATCGCTCACGTTCTGCGGGGAGAAGGTGCCCCTGGAAAAGATCGACGTGCGGGAGCGCATGGACCGCGAACTGTTGGTCAATACGTATTGGCACAGCAACAGCATCCTCGCCCACAAACGCGCCCACCGCTGGTTCCCCATCATCGAACCGATCCTTGCCCGCAACGGGGTGCCTGATGACATGAAATACCTCGCGCTCATCGAGAGCGGGTTGACCAATGTGATAAGCCCCATGGGCGCCACGGGGTTCTGGCAGTTCATGAAGGAGACGGCGATCCAGCATGGCCTGGAGGTGAATGCGGAGGTGGATGAACGCTATAACGTGGAACGGAGCACCGAGGCCGCTTGCGCCTACTTGCTCGAAGCCAAGGGACGATACGGATCATGGGCCCTGGCCGTGGCCAGCTACAACCTGGGGGCCGGGGGTGTGGACAAGCAGTTGGGCCGACAGAAGAACGGTGACTACTACTCCTTGCTCCTGCCCGAGGAGACATCGCGGTACGTCTTCCGCATCCTCGCCATGAAGAGCATCATCGAAGAGCCGGAGCGTTATGGCTTCCACCTTCGGGAGAAGGACCTCTATCCCACCTACACCACACGCAGCATCACCATCACCGGACCGGTGGAGGACCTCAACGATTTCGCTGTACGACAGGGCACGGACTACAAGACCTTGAAACTCCTCAACCCGTGGTTGCGCGATATCAAGTTGACCAACGTCAAGGGCAAGGTGTACGAAATCCAATTACCGGCGGACGGCTTTGACAAGCCTTTGGAGAGCGATGAGTGAGAAACGCAACGGCACGGCCAAGGCACCCGTATCCACACAGAGTTCATCCGATCCCGACGCCATTGAGGTGCTGGGTGCCCGTGTACACAATCTGAAGAACATCGACGTACGGATCCCGCGCGAGCAGCTGGTGGTGATCACCGGCCTCAGCGGCAGCGGCAAGAGCTCCCTCGCGTTCGATACCATCCATGCCGAAGGGCAGCGTCGATACATCGAGACGTTCAACGCCTATGCCCGCCAGTTCCTCGGGGGCATCGAACGTCCGGATGTGGACCTGATCACCGGTCTCAGCCCCGTGATCGCCATCGAGCAGAAGACCATCAGCCGCAACCCGCGGAGCACCGTGGGCACCATCACCGAGATCTACGACCTGCTGCGGCTTCTGTATGCACGCGCCGGCGAGGCATACAGCTACGTCACCGGCGAGCGCATGATCCGCTACACGGACAAGCAGATCCTCGAACTGTTGCTGAAGGAGCATGATGGGCATGAAGTACTTGTGCTCGCACCACTGGTGCGGGGGCGCAAGGGCCATTATCGCGAACTGTTCGAGCAGATGCTCCGCCAGGGATTCCTGCGTGCCCGGGTGGATGGGAAAGTGATCGACATCAGCGGCCGTCCGCGGTTGGACCGGTACAAGGTGCACGACATCGAACTGGTCGTTGATCGTGTGAAGGTCACGGAGGCCAATCGCAAACGCATCTCCGATAGCCTCGACACCGCGCTGAAGCAGGGCAAGGGGAACCTGCAGGTCTTCGATGTGAAGAAGGAATCCGTGCGCTACCTGAGCAGGCACCTCATGTGCCCCACCAGTGGCATTGCCTATGAGGAACCGGAGCCGAACATCTTCAGCTTCAACAGCCCGTATGGCGCGTGCCCGAAATGCAGCGGATTGGGACAGGTGACCGAAGTGGCGATCGAGAAGATCGTGCCCGACCCGTCGAAGAGCTTGAAGAAAGGGGCCATCGTACCGCTCGGACCGTACAAGGGCACCTGGGTGTTCAAGCAGATCGAAGCGGTGCTCGAGCACTTCGGCCACGATGTGAACACGCCGTTCAATGAGCTGGATGACAATGTGATCGCCACGCTGCTGAACGGCATGGACGAGCCGCTGAAGGTGACCAGCAGCGTTGGGCTCAGCGACCGTACGGTGCAGTTCGAGGGCATCATTCCGCACATCATGGCCTCCGCTGACGAGGGTCCGAAGAGCGCGCAGAAGCTGGCCGAGCAGTTCACACACATGATCACCTGTCCGGAATGCGGTGGCTCGCGCCTGAAGAAGCTCGCGCGCTGGTTCCGCATCGCTGACAAGGACATCACGCAACTGTCGCAGATGAGCATCGCCACGTTGCATGAGCACATGACCACGCTGCACGATAAGCTGGACGAGAAGCAGGCCATGATCGCGCGCGACGTGGTGAAGGAGATCGCTGCACGCAGCCGCTTCCTGTTGGATGTTGGTCTGGAGTACCTCACCATCGATCGCAGTGCGCGCACCTTGAGCGGGGGCGAGGCCCAGCGCATCCGCCTGGCCACACAGATCGGCAGCCAGCTCACCGGGGTGCTCTACATCCTGGACGAGCCCAGCATCGGACTGCACATGCGGGATGACCAGCGCCTGATCGGCAGCCTGCGCCAGCTGCGCGACGGTGGCAACAGCATCCTGGTGGTGGAACATGATCGGGAGATGATGATGAGCGCGGACCACATCATCGACATCGGGCCCGGAGCGGGCGTGCATGGTGGCCATGTCGTGGCGCAAGGCACCGCGGCCGAGCTCATGAAGAGCGACTCGCTAACGGCGAAGTTCCTGCGGGGCGAGGAACGCATTCCCGCACCGGCAGAACGGCGCAAAGGCAACGGTCATCGCCTGGTGCTCAAAGGCGCCAGTGGCAACAACCTGAAGAACGTGGATGTGGACTTCCCGTTGGGTACCTTCATCTGCGTCACAGGTGTTAGCGGCAGCGG
This sequence comes from Flavobacteriales bacterium, assembly GCA_031411095.1. Taxonomy (GTDB): domain Bacteria; phylum Bacteroidota; class Bacteroidia; order Flavobacteriales_F; family PHOS-HE28; genus PHOS-HE28. The sequence continues at coordinate 248,057 of JANOAK010000022.1, forward strand.
CAAGAGCACGTTGATCGGCGACACCTTGTATCCGATCCTCAGCAGGACCTTCTACCGGAGCGATGCCCACCCGCTCGCCTACAAGAGCATCGAAGGTCTCAAGCACATCGACAAGGTGATCGAGGTGGACCAGAGCCCCATCGGTCGCACCCCGCGCAGCAACCCGGCCACCTACACAGGCCTCTTCGACCATATCCGCGAGCTCTTCGCCCAGCTGCCCAGTGCCAAGATCCGCGGATACAAGGCCGGAAGATTCAGTTTCAACACGGCCGGTGGCCGTTGCGAAACCTGCAAGGGCGCCGGTGTGCGCACCATCGAAATGAACTTCCTGCCGGATGTGAACGTGCCGTGCGAGACCTGCCGGGGAAAGCGTTACGACCGCGAAACACTGGAGGTGCGCTTCAAGGGCAAGAGCATCGCCGACGTGTTGAACCTGCCGGTGGAGGAGGCGCTCCAGGTCTTCTCGGAGATCCCACAGCTCCGCATGAAACTGCAGACGCTGCAGGATGTGGGACTGGGCTACATCACGCTCGGGCAGAGCAGCACCACACTGAGCGGGGGTGAGGCGCAGCGCATCAAGCTGGCCACGGAGCTCAGCAAGCGTGACACGGGCAGCACGTTCTACATCCTGGACGAGCCCACCACGGGCCTGCACTTCGAGGACGTTCGCCAGCTGATCGGCGTGCTGGACCGCTTGGTGGAAGCGGGTAACACGGTACTGGTGATCGAGCACAACATGGACCTCATCAAGGTCGCGGATCATGTGATCGACATGGGGCCCGAGGGTGGGGAAGGAGGTGGTCGAATAACGGCCAAGGGCACCCCCGAAGAGGTGGCCATGTTGGGGCGCGGGCACACGGCCGGATTCCTCGAACGGGAACTCGCCTTCTAGTTTTCGCAAGTCGCCTGTTCGTTCTTCCTGTAGCCGCGCATGAACGGGATCGTGAACGCGACCTTCCTTTGAACATTACCTGCGCCATTTCAGGGCGCATGGAGCCCATTACACGACACGCACATGGCCAAGACCACCCCGACCAGGACATTAGTACAGGACGACGCCCACGAACAGCGCATCAAGAAAGCCTTCAAACGCAAGGGTTGGAGCGAGGTGCGCGCCAACGACAGCTGGGCCATCTTCAAGATCATGAGCGAATTCGTGGAAGGCTTTGAGGCCATGCAACGGATCCGTCCCTGCGTCAGCGTGTTCGGTAGCGCGCGTACGGCCCCCACCAAGGCCGAATACAAACTGGCTGAGGAGATCGGCTTCCTCCTCACAGGTCATGGCTATGGCGTCATCACCGGGGGCGGTCCCGGCATCATGGAGGCGGCCAACAAGGGCGCGCAACGGGGCGGTGGCACCAGCGTTGGCCTTAACATCGAGCTGCCCTTCGAGCAGGAACCCAATCCGTTCATCGACAAAGGCAAGAGCATCAACTTCGACTACTTCTTCGTGCGCAAGGTGATGTTCGTGAAGTACAGCCAGGGCTTCATCGGCCTGCCCGGTGGCTTCGGTACGTTGGACGAGCTCTTCGAGGCTGTTACACTGATCCAAACGCAGAAGATCGCGCGCTTCCCGATCATCCTGGTGAGCAGGAAATATTGGGACGGCATGTTCGATTGGATCAAGCGGGTGATGGAGGCTGAGTACCACTACATCGGCGAGAACGACCTGGAGCTGATCCAGCTTGTGGACACCGCCGAAGAGGCCGTGGAGGCCATCGACAAGTTCTACAGCAAGTACATGCTGAAGCCGAACTTCTGAGCTGATTCCGACGAGCGACTGGGAGACCCGAGCTGGGAACGCTTCTTGAATATATCGAGCCTATTTGAAGGAGCCGTTTCGGGTGCGCAGGCATCTAATAACAGAACGCCGTGGTGGACGACCGTTGAAGGTGCCGGCCGGTTCAGTGATAACCCCCTCGCTGAATAAAGACGATAGGCAGGTTATAGCGGCATTTTATCGGATCATCATCCAGCGTACCAGCGGACCATGGTTCCATTTCACTTACAACTCTCAGGGCCTCCGCATCGAGCAATGGATGGACAGAGCGTAGGATCCTGACGTTCATTATAGTTCCATCCTTATCTACGCTGAAGGTCACGTACACGGTTCCTGTTATGTCTTCTTCTAAGGCCTTCTTGGGATAGCGGAGTTTTCTTCGTAGGTACTTGTTCATCGCTTCGTGGCCGCCTTTGAACTCCGGCTGTACAAGGAACGGGCGATATGTTGCCAAGCTACCCTCTTCTGTAAAGCACTTGCCGGAGACGAGCGAATCGTTCACATAGTCATCCCGGCGTTTGATCTGGCCACCTGACCAATATGCAGTGGTCCGCACCTTTGCACCGTTCGAGAATTCCTGTTCCCACCTCACTGTGCCATTCTTATTATACCCGCGACTGATCCCATCAGAAACAGCCTTGCCGGGCTCGCGTTCCACCATGCGCTCTTCCCGCTGGACGTGATCGTCGCAGGTGCAATATTGCGTAAGCGTGCGCTCAGGTGCTGCAGGATCCACTCCCTTGATCACGTAATAAGCGCACTTTGTGCGCAGGTTTGCAACACCGCTGATATCATAATATGTAGTGTCCTGTGCCATGGATGATGTGGAGAGTACAATGGCAGTTTGAAGTGCGAGCGTTCGCGAACAAAGCATGGCTAAAGCGGGCTAATGGGGAATGACATTAGACTTCGACCAAAGCTAGCTGTACAGCGCCTACCTCTTTTACTGGCGGCCGTGCTCACTAATTGTAGCCGAACGGGATGTGCGAAAGGGAGGAGCACAAGGATGGGGTAGGGCGACAATGGAGCTCATCCAACCCGTGGACACCGCCGTGGAGGCCATCGACAAGTTCTACAGCAAGTACATGCTGAAGCCGAACTTCTGAGGCCTTTCCATTCGTTCCCTGCACGATGGAGTGAGCAGTATGGATCTTGCCGCCGCTGCAAGTGGAGTGACCGTATGCGGGCCAGGTGCAGCCCTCTCAAGGCTCGGTGCTTTGACCAGTCAACGAACGTCCGGCAACAGGGTCTTGTGCAAGTACTTTAGCATCCCGTAACGGGTCAAGGCATGCTCCAACGGGGGAGTCTTATGCCTTGTTCCCGGCGATCCCTCCCGATGCCCTCTCCAGCCGCCCCCACCCAACTTATAACCCTTGCACAGTTGGTTCGCACCGAAGGGTCGACCCTTCTGGCGGAATGGCGAAAGCAGGTTCGACAGCTTCCCTCTGCCCGACAGCTCGACGTACCTACACTGAACGATCATATTCCTGACCTGTTGGAGGAACTGGCCGAGGCGTTCGAAGGAATGTCCGATCATCGGATCACCGTGACGTTGATGGCGGGAACTCCCCGTGAACATGGAATACAGCGCGTGGCGGATGGATTCGACCTGGGCGAGGTCGTTGCAGAGTACAGCATTCTGCGCGGTTGCCTGCATGACCTGGCGGATGTGCATGGGGTGACCCTGCAGGGCAAGGCCTTTCACATCCTGAACAAGGTCCTCGATACAGCGATAGCCTTGGCTGTGGAAACACATGCGGCGCAACGGGCATGGGAGATCCAGCAACGCAGGGAGGAGTATCTGGCCTTTGTCGCACATGACCTTCGCACCCCGCTGAGCGCCATCACACTGGCAGCGAACACGCTCGATTCCGTGCTTCCTGAACTCTCGGCTGATAGGGACATTCCACGGATGATCCAGGTGGTGCAACGCAACGCTGGCCAATTGGTGGCATTGGTCAACAAAGTGCTCGACGAGAACAGTGAGATGAGCAACGGCGAGGGCATTAATCTCGTGCGCCGGAAGATCGACCTCTGGGCATTGGTGGGTTCCGTGATCCAGGATATCAAGCCGATCGCGGGGGCGGAAGGGACCCGGCTCATCAACGAGGTGCCGTTCGAGTTGTTCATTCAAGCGGATGCCAATTTGATGCGCCGGATCTTCCAGAACCTGATCACCAATTCAGTTCGCTACACGCCATCGGGGGATGTCCGCATTGGTGCGACCCAGACCGCTGATGGTAGCGTGGAGTGCTGGGTAAGCGACAGCGGAAGCGGCATTCCCGCGGAGATGATCGACACGGTTTTTGAGAAGGGGGTGACGGATCCGGAACGTGAGGATGGGACAGGACTGGGGCTTGCGATCGTCAAGAGTTTTGTGGAAGCGCACGGGGGAACTGTGCAGGCGGTGAGCGAGGATAGCCAGGGGTGCACGATCCGGTTCTTCATTCCAGCTGCGCATTGATCGCGTAGCAGCCTCTGATCTCATCGGTCTTTGGATGGACCACCGCTCAACGTGGAGGCCAGGATCCATTAAGCCCTCCACGAGAATGGCCCAACGAACATGGCGCATTCACGGGCTCACGGTATCGGCAAGTTCTACAGCAAGTACATGTTGAAGCCGAACTTCTGAGGAGCACCTTGGGGCAGATCGAAGGTCTGCATGAAAAAACATCCAGGCTGGGGGTGGGTTGGGTACAGGCCAATGCGCATCTTGTGCATGTGATCTGCCATTGATGTCGTCGATCAACACGGAAATTGCCTATGTCCAGCCCTGCCATCGACAAGTACTACACCAGCGTCCAGAAGATCAAGGACTGGGGCGGCAGCCATAAGGAGACGGCGATACGGCAGGCGTTCATTACCCTGCTGAACCACTACGCGGAGAAGAAGGACCTCTTCCTGATCACCGAACTGGCGGTGGAGGGCAAGCATGGGAAGAAGGTGATGCCCGATGGCACACTGAAGAACGCCCTGCGCCTGGACTACGGCTATTGGGAGAGCAAGGACGAGGCGGATGTGATAGACGACGAGATCGAGAAGAAGTTCAAGAAGGGCTACCCGGACCGCAATATCCTTTTCGAGGACAGTCAGACGGCCGTGCTGATCCAGGAAGGGCGCGAGGTGCAGCGCGTGAGCTTCAAGGATGCCGACAAGCTCGATGCCATCCTCAACGCCTTCGTGAACCACAAGCATCCTGAAGCGCGGAAGTTCGAGGAAGCGCTGGAGCATTTCAAGACCGACCTACCGACGATCCTGGAAACACTGCGCGACCGGATAGAAACCGCGCGAAAGGGGAACCCGGCCTTCATCGCGGCCGCCGAGAAGTTCTGGACGCTCACCAAGCACGAGATCAACCCGGACATCACCGAGGCGGACATCCGCGAGATGATGATCCAGCATATCCTCACGGCGGACATCTTCAACAAGATCTTCGACGAGCCCGACTTCCACCAGCACAACAACATCGCCAGCGAACTGGAAGCGCTGGTGGGCACCCTCCTCACCTACAGCGAGCGCAAGAACCTGCTGGGCCTGCTGGAGCGCTACTACGAGGCCATCAACGCGGCCGCCGCCAGCATCAAGGACCACCACGAGAAGCAGCAGTTCCTAAAAGTGCTGTACGAGAACTTCTACAAGGTGTACAACCCCAAGATGGCCGACCGTCTGGGCGTGGTGTACACCCCGAACGAGATCGTGCGCTTCATGATCCGCAGTACTGACCAGTTGCTGCACCGGCACTTCGGCAAAACGCTGAGCAGCAAGAACGTGGAGATCCTGGACCCCGCCACCGGCACGGGCACCTTCCTCACCGATCTCATAGACCATCTGCCCAAGCAGGACCTGGACTACAAGTACAAGAACGAGATCCACGCCAACGAGGTGGCCATACTGCCCTATTACGTGGCCAACCTCAACATCGAGTATACCTTCAAGCAGAAGATGGGCTACTACGCGGAGTTCCCCAACCTCTGCTTCGTGGATACGCTGGACAACACCGGCGCGCTGCAATACAGCGGCAAGCAGGAGGACATGTTCGGCCTCAGCAGCGAGAACACCGCGCGCATCAAGCGGCAGAACGGCAAGAAGATCAGCGTCATCATCGGCAACCCGCCCTACAACGCCAACCAGCAGAGCGAGAACGACAACAATAGGAACCGCACATATGCGGTGATCGACAAGCGCATCAAAGACAGCTTCGGCAAGCGGTCACGCGCATCAAACAAAGCGAACGTGTACGATATGTACACTCGCTTTTACCGCTGGGCCATGGACCGTGTGGATAAGAACGGCATCATTGCGTTCGTCACGAATCGATCATTCCTAGATGGCAAGGCGCTGGACGGATTCCGCGCGATTGTGAAGGATGAATTCTCCCAAGCGTACGTGATCGATACACACAGCGATGTGCGCGACAATCCCAGGATCTCCGGAACGAAGCACAATGTGTTCGGGATTCAGACCGGCGTAGCCATCTGCTTTCTCGTTAGGCAGGAGAAGAAAGCCGGAGCCTGCCGGATCCACTACGCTGAACTGAGCGATGACCTTGACCGCACGGAGAAACTGGATTGGTTCCGGGCGCAGGAGGAGATAGGCGCCATTCCGTTCACAGAGATACAGCCCGACCTGAAGGATACTTGGCTCGAACAAGCGGGTAGCGCATTTAATGCACTCGTTCCCACGATCGACCCGGGTGCGCGTCCGGGTGCATCAGTCCAAGCTCTCTTCGATCTTCACTCGTTGGGCATCAACACCAATCGGGATGAATGGCTTTACGATTTCAGTGAAGCAGATCTTGTGAAACGGATGCGCTACTTCACGAGCACCTACAACGACCTGGTTACAGCGGGTGATCGCACATACCCGGATACTATCAAGTGGAGTTCCAGCTTGAAGGACCATCTTGTTCGGGGCACAAAAGGTCAGTTCTCCAAGGCCTTTGTCCGGGGCACCATGTACCGCCCGTTCACTCGGATGTTCCACTATACCGAGAAGTTGTTCAACCACCGTCTCACCGACAATCATTATCAATTCTTCGGCAAGGACCTGGACCAACCGAATCCTGTCATCACATTCATTACAGGTACAGCAAAGCCCTTCAGTCTGATGGCCGTGAATGGGCCGTTCGACATGAACTTCATCAGCCCTGCTGCTGGTGGAACGCATGCTCTCCCGCTGTTCCGGTTCGGTGCGAACGGAGAACGCCATGACAACCTCGCGGATTGGGGCCTTGCACTGTTCAGGACCCACTACAAGAATGAACGGATCACTAAGGAGCAGATCTTCCACTACGTCTACGCCGCGCTCCATGATCCGCAATACCGCTTGGAGTTCGAAGCGAACCTGAAGCGCGACTTTCCCCGGATCCCGTTCCATAGCGACTTCGCGCAATGGAGCAAATGGGGCAAAGATTTGATGGAGCTGCACATTGGTTACGAGACCGCAGAGCCCTATCCACTTGAGGTCGTACGCAGTCGTACCGCAGAAAAGCAGAAGGAGAAGAAGCAAGCCGTGATCGAGGGAATGGTAAGCGACCCGATGACACCCTACGGCTTCATTCCCAAAGTGAAGGTGAAGTTGAAGGCCGACAAGGAAGCGGGCATCATCGAGCTGGACGAGTTAACGCTGCTGAAGGGCATCCCCAAAGAAGCCTGGAGCTACAAGCTCGGCAACCGCAGTGCCCTGGAATGGGTGCTGGACCAGTACAAGGAGAAGAAGCCCAGCGACCCCACCATCGCCGAGAAGTTCAACACCTACCGCTTCGCGGACTATAAGGAGAGGGTGATAGACTTGTTGAGGAGGGTGACGACGGTGAGTGTGGGGACGATGGAGGTGGTGAGGGGGATGGAGAAAGCACAACGTTGAATATCATGCATCCCATTCGGGCGTAGGCAATACGGTAGGGCTGTGATCCCATGAGCGCGCGTTCCACTTTCCTTCCACTCGCGTTTGCGCTCGCAGTGCTTTCGGTTATTGGCTGTAAGAACGAAGAGCCGGAAGCCCCGCCAGTGGTCGCACTTTCGGCCGAACGCGTGGCCAATTTGCAGCACTTGGCCGCGCAACTGCGCATGAAGTCGCTGGCATGGGATACCGCCTTTTGCGATTCTGTGCTGCCCATGTTCCAGCGGGTTGAAGTCGCCCGCGCGCAACCGCAATTGGTGATCGATGCGCATGAGGCCGCGCTCAACGTGTATGGATACCGTCCACCGGATGCTTACACCGGCTTCCACCGGTTGGTTGAAGAGGTCGGCGACGATCGTTTGCGGGCTTACCAACTGGCCCATGCCGGCATGGACGATCTGCGCCATGGGGACTATGGTACGGCCATGCGCCATGGTTTGGAAGCGCTGCCATTGGCGAGGCAGGAGGGTGACAGTGCTGCGGTCTCCAAAGCCTCCTGGCTCTTGGGCGCGCTGCTGTGCGATTACTTGGGCAAGCCGGACGAGGCCCTGCCGCATCTCCATCGTTTCCTGGGCCTAAGCACCCGCATGGACGATCGTGTGACAGCTGCACATTTCATTTCCGAAGCGCATTGGCAACGCGATGAGCTGGACCTTGCGGAGCAACAGCTGGCATTCGTGGAGCGCAACGCGGTGGAGGCGGATAGTGCCTGGCCCGGCTACCCCTTGCACCGTATGCAGGCGGCCTTCCTTCGTTTCGTGATCGAGGCACGCAGGGCCGCGAAGGATCCGGCACTTCCGCTGGGCCCGGTGCGCACGGCATTCGATGCCTACATCGGGCTGCTGAAGGATCACAGCACAACGCGCGCCTGGAACACGGTCTCGCCGTGCGTCCGGTACGCCGATCTGCTCATCGCCCGGGGTGCGTTCGGCATGGCGGATCCCGTGCTGCAGCTGGGCGCATCGTTCGCTGCGCGGTGCGAAGTATGCGGGGAAACGATGCCGGACCTTCATGCGACGTTCGCCGAACTCTACAAAAGGACCGGACAACCGGAAGCAGCCCTGGCCCAGATGGAGCTTCGCGTGCAGGCCATGGCGCGCAACGAACTTTTGTTGGCGCGCCAAAGCGTGGAGAACGCGGCGGCCGCCACCGCCTATGAACAGCGCGACCGTGCCCTCGCGATCGAGCGTGCGCGGGAACGGCTCCTTGCGGACCACCGGCTGGCACAGGAGCGCATACGCAGGAACATTTTCATCCTCGCCGGGGCGGGCCTGCTCGTCTTCGGGCTCGTGGTGCTTGGCCAGCGCCGCCGGACACAGAAGGCGTTGCGGCGCAGCGATGAACTATTGCTCAACATCCTGCCTGCGGAGGTGGCCGAAGAGTTGAAGGCGAAAGGCCATGCCGATGCCAAACACTTCGACAAGGTCACCATCCTCTTCACGGACTTCAAGGGTTTCACGGAAGCGAGTGAACGCATGACGCCACAAGAGTTGGTGGAAGAACTCAACACCTGCTTCAAGGCCTTTGATGTGATCATCACCGCACGCGGCATCGAGAAGATCAAGACCATCGGCGATGCGTACATGTGCGCGGGCGGCTTGCCCGATCCCACTTCGGCATCCCCGGCCGCCGTCGTGCTCGCCGGGCTCGAGATGCAGGCCTTCATGGTAAAGCGCAAGGCAGTGCGTGGTGTTGCAGGAGTACCTGCGTTCGAGATGCGCGTGGGCATCCATACAGGACCGGTCGTGGCGGGAATTGTAGGGTTGAAGAAGTTCCAGTACGACATCTGGGGCGATACGGTGAACATCGCTTCGCGCATGGAATCATCCGGTGAGGTGGGCCAGGTGAACATCAGTGAGAGCACCTATGCACTGGTGAAGAATGAGGCGGCGTTCGCGTTCACACCGCGCGGAAAAGTGCAGGCGAAAGGGAAGGGGGAGTTGGAGATGTATTTCGTCCGCCTCAGCCGGGAAAGCACGTAGGTGGTCCTTGTTCACTAAGGCCAAAGGGGCCGTGAGAAACACCGTTGTTCCCGGAATATCCAAGATCAACAGAAGTGTATTACTCCTTGATCACCTTCTTCGTGATCACTTGTCCACGGGTAAGCACAGTAAGGAAATATACGCCGCCTGGCTGCGCGGAAATATCGATCGCACAAGCTGACGCCACGCTCACGGTGCGACACACCACTTGCCCCATGGTATTGAGGATCTCCACGCTCAGGATATCCGGGATGGCTGCATGAACGGACAGGATACCCGTGGTAGGGTTGGGAGCAACGGTGACGTGGACATCTTCCACTTGTTCGTTCATGGCGTTCGCTACATCGCACAGCCCAATAACGGCTACAGGAACAGGGCTCATAGAAAGGATAGTCCCATCGCCAAGCTGTCCGTAAAGGTCATCCCCCCACGCCCACAGCGTACCGTTGGCTTTCAGTGCAAGTGCATGCCGGCTTCCGCCACCCGCCGCTATCGCAACGGCATCGGTAAGCGCGCTAACCGCAACAGGGACGCTGGTATTATCATACGTCCCATTGCCCAAGTTCCCCCAGTTGTTCCCGCCCCATCCCACCACGGTGCCATCCGCAAGGAGCGCCAGGGAGTACCATATTCCGCATGTGATGGCCGTGACGTTCGTAGTGCTCACTTGAACAGGAACATTGCTGTCCGTGTTGGTACCATTGCCAAGCTGCCCGAAGCCGTTACCACCCCAACCCCATAGCGTACCGTCGCTCTTGAGGGCAAAGGAATGTCCATAACCTGCAGCGATCGCTGTCACGTCCGAAAGGTTGCTCACCTGCACAGGAATGTTGGTGTCCGAGTTGCTGCCGATCCCGAGTTCTCCATTTCCATTGAAGCCCCACGCCCATACCGTACCGTCGTCCTTCAGCGCGAGGGAATGCAGTTGCCCCCCTGCAAGGGCCGTAATGCCGTTGAGCTGACCGACCGGCACGGGCACCGTACTACTGCTGTTGCCTCCATTGCCGAGTTGCCCGAGGTTGTTCCGGCCCCAGGCCTGCACCGTGCCATCTGCTTTCAGGGCGAGGGAATGGGCGTCCCCCCCGGCAACCGCGACAACGGTGGAGAGGCCAGCGACCTGTACAGGAGCGTTGCGGTCCGTGGCACTCCCATCCCCTACTTGCCCAAAGAAATTCGATCCCCAACCCCACAGCGTGCCGTCGTCCTTCACGGCGAAGGAATGCGCATTCCCTGCGCCGATAGCCACGATACTGGAGATCGTTATCACTTGCACGGGAACCGCGCTGTTGACATTGCTACCAGCGCCGAGGGCACCATCCCCGCCATAACCCCATGCCTTCACGGTGCCATCGCTGCACAGGGCAAGAGAATGGGCGCCACCCGTGGCGATGGATTGCGCGAACGCCGCTATGCCCAAACACAGGCTGAAGGATAAGAGGAGCGATGCACGTTGTAGTTGCTTTTTCATGGGTTCGGGGTTGGGCGTGGATCGGTCTTAACAAACCTACTGATCCGGCGTTGAAGAAACTGAACACCTTTCAAAGACTAAAGGGGTAAAAAGACCGAATGCCTCGCACTCTTTCACCCAGTTGTTGCTTTAAGCCGCAGCAAGGTCTCCCGTCTTCGGGGACCCTGCGTTCCTTGACGGCTAGTGGGTCTCCATCTTCGGGATCCTGAGGCGGAGAAATGCGTTTCCCTTCGCGGACCATAAGGAGAGGGTGATAACGGACTCCTTAAACCTCCGCAAGGACCCTGAAAAGGATCCTGTGGAGCAAGTATCCCACAGGATCCTTGGACGGCTTATCCCTTAGCGGCTCAATACAATACAATGGGCAATTCGTGCTGCCGACTCCCATCCATGGCGCTGGCCACGAAGAGGATCAAGGTCAGGGTGGAATTTGGCCGGGTCTTCTCCACATCGATGGTGAACTCGAACTTCCCCCACTCGGGTGCTCCGGCAGCGGTCATTCCATGGCCCTGCTTCAACTCATCATGACCATCCTCAACCACCCAGCTGAAACTCGCTTCAAAAAGTTGGCCCCTGCCCCGTACAAGGAATTCATGCTCCCCTGTTCCTTCAACGGTCACCTCTTTGAACCGCTCATTGGCATACACCGTTGCCGTTGGAAGCGCAGGAGCCGTTCCTGTCCCTGTTCGCTGGATTGGTTCCGTATCACCGTTCGCAGGTTCGGCTTCGGGTAAAGTTCCCTTCTCACACTGGCCAGGGGTACATGCTGCCAATGCACTGGCAAGCAGGAAATGGATCCACTTCATGTTCGGGCTGTTTTCGATGGACAATGAAGATAGACACTGTGGCTGCGGTAAGCAGAATCGCGGACTATAAGGAGAAGGTGATAGACTTGTTGAGGAGGGTGACAACGGTGAGTGTGGGGACGATGGAGGTGGTGAGGGGGATGGAGAGGGCAAGCAGGTGAGGGTTGCCTGATACAAGGTATGTATGGTGGAACGTGTTATTGCGGTTCACCTACGGCCAGCTCGCACGATGTTTGGGCGGTCGCACCCTCTTGACCACAATTCGACCCACTCCCGTTCAAGATATCGATCGTACAGTTGATCACATCACATATATCATTGATACAAGCAATGAAGGTTGAGGGCAGTCCAGCACAGGACATCGGCATTTCATAGCAATGACACTTTGCCGCCTTTATTCGCCCTATGATCTTATCGTTGTCGATCCTGATATCCCCGGTTCCAAGGCCTCCTTTCTCCGTATCCATCACACGTTCCAATTTGGTCTTTCCACTGAGGACGTCCTTGTGCTCTTCCACCCATTGCTTGAACGGATCGGAGGCATCAGCGACACCAGCCAGGAACCGGTGATCGAATATGGCGAGAGCCTTCTCCTTCGCTGACTTATCAGCGAACGCAATGGCATGTGGTCGCCCGAGGCTGTCCTCGAAACTCGTTACGATAAGGTCCAATGGACCATCCGTTTCAATAACGAAATAGCTCGTGGTCAAGGGGGTCTTGGCGGATCCTATTTTCCAGATCTTTCCCTCCTTGTTGGTCACCTCCGCCACAACGCGTTCGCCATCCACGACGAATCCGATCATCGAATTCGGTGCTTGGGTATCGACGCATGAGTTCATCAGGAGGGCTAATGTCGCTAAGCTGAAAGCGGGCACCCAACTCGGTGGTACCCTGGGGACCAAGTTCATGCCGTTTTGCGCAATTGCCATGTGATAGTGTGTTTAGGGGTGAACCGAATGTACGCATTCGATGCATTCCGAAAGCGGCAGGTATACGCGGAACGCCCTAAGCACGTGGTCGGGTGTCCCACGGACCTCCGCCCCGCACCCGTTCGGCTATCGCGGCGCACGCAAGGGCCACTCTCATCGCTTGTGATCGAAAGACACGACCAAGTAACCAACTTGTCTGTCAAGCGCAAGGGCATTCTCGCGCTCTTGGCGGTCTTTCATTATTGCGATCTCGGTCCTGCGATACCGATGCGCTTCCCGGCGCCCCTCAGACTCCGATCTGGCCGGTGTAATTCCTTGCTCGATCAGCAGTTCTCTGATGTTGGCTCTGGCCAAGGCCACCGATCACCGTCTTTCTCGCGGGCATCACAGTAAACCCTCCTTTGGCGCGTGCGGCCAGGCTCGTGCTCATGACGAACGCGCAGCTAAGCCAACGCACCAGCGTGGACGCTCGCGCGAATTGTGACTTCTTCCCTGCATCTTCACCACCTTCGCGCCACAATCCACCTACGCCGGCTTCGGCGGATACAATGCGCGACCGCCTCTACATCGATGACACCCGCCAGCGCGTGCGCAGTGGGCATCCCTGGATCTTCGACAACCAGGTGCTGCGCTTCGAGGGCCGGCCGGAGGCCGGTGGCATCGTACAGGTCTTCGATGTCAAGAAGGGTCCCCTGGGGCAGGCGTACTTCAACCCGAAGAGCAAGATCCGCGCGCGGCTCATCACCAAGGACCTGGACGAGCCGGTCGATGCAGGCTTCTTCAAGCGGAAGATCGAGGCCGCATGGAGCTACCGGAAACGCATGGGCAACACCGAGAGCTGCCGCGTGGTCTTCGGTGAAGCCGATGGCCTGCCCGGACTGGTGGTGGACAAGTTCAACGATGTGCTGGTGATGCAGACCATGGCGTTGGGCATGGACCTGCGCAAGGACGATATCGTGCAGGCATTGCGGGAAGTGCTGAAGCCACGGGGCATCTACGAGCGCAACGACGCGAGCGTGCGCGAGAAGGAGGGATTGGAACTGCACAGCGGCTTCATCGGCGAAGCGTTCGACACCCACTTGGTGATCGAGGAGAACGGCCTGAAGATCGCCGTGGATGTGGCCAGCGGTCAGAAGACCGGCCACTTCCTCGATCAGCGCCTGAACCATGCGGCCATGACGCGCATCAGCCACCAGGCCCGCGTGCTCGACTGCTTCACACACACAGGAGGCTTCGCCCTGCACGCGGCGAAATACGGTGCCAAGGAGGTTTTGGGACTGGACATCAGCGAAGAGGCCGTGGCCATGGCCCGTGCGAATGCAGTGGCCAACGGGCTCGAGAAACGGTGCACCTTCAAAGCAGCGAACGTCTTCGACTTTCTGGCCGAAGCTGACCGTCGACAGATCGGACCCAACGGCAAGCGTGATGCGCAATGGGATGTGATCGTGCTCGATCCACCCTCGTTCGCCAAAAGCCGCGGGGCCATGGAAGGCGCAACCCGTGGATACAAGGAGATCAACCTGCGGGCCATGAAGTTGCTGCCCCCCGGCGGCTTCCTCGTGACCTGTTCCTGCAGCCAGCACATGACCCCCGACCTGTTCCGCGACATGGTGGCCAGCGCGGCGCGGGATGCCTACCGCGAGGTGCGCGAGGTGTACTACGGCACCCAACCGCCGGACCATCCCCACCACTGGGCCATACCGGAAACGCTGTACTTGAAATGCATCGTGCTGCAGGTGCTGTGATCGGCGAAGTCCGTTAGATTCGCAGCACTCCCCTCGGTCGGTCCTTGCTTGCTCCCAGGGGTCGTGCTGTGGGCGCCGTTCGCGTTCACGTCATGTCCATCAGAGCTGGATTCCATAGTGCTGTGAAGCGTGCGCCCATGTTGCGCATCGCGGTGCCCTTCACGCTTGGACTGCTGCTGGGTGACGCGCTGCAGTGGTCGCCGTTTGCCTTGGCAATATGGGCGCTGTCAGCTGTGGTCGCTTGGATCCTCGCCACGCGGAGCGCACCGACCTATCGCAACCGATGGCTGAGGGGTGCTGCGCTGGTGTTCGTTCTGCTCACCTTCGGCATGGCTTGGCAGGCGGTGCGCTCACCGCTCCATGGCCCGGTCTCACTGGCGCGAGGAACCTCCGGTATCGACGGATCCAAGGTCCGGGTGTTCGAACTCATCGGCACAACCGAGCGCACCACGCGGTGTTGGGCTGATGTTCAGGCCGTGCACCGCGATGGGCAATGGACCAAGGCCAGGGGACGTGTGTTGGTCACGCTGATGAAGGATAGCTTGGAGCCTGAGCCCGAAGCAGGCGCAACGCTCGTCCTCAGCTGTCGTGTGGATACCATCGACCGGGTACCCGATCCCGGGGGCTTTGATCAGCGCCTGTGGGCAGGCAGCTACGGTGCTTATCACGCGTGCTTTGCAACGAAGGGGCGTTGGACCGTGCTGTCACCCAGCCTGGGCGCATTATCCGGGATTGCCGACCTGCGGGGCCATATCGTTTCGTGGATCAAGGCATCGGATCTTCCACAACGGGAACGGGGAATGGTCAAGGCGATCCTGCTGGGCATCCGGGATGAACTGGACCGTGATCAGAAGGTCGCTTTCGCGCGGAGCGGCACCATGCATGTACTGGCGGTCAGTGGAAGTCACGTCGCGTTGATCTATGGGGCCCTGCTGGTAGGCTTGGGCTGGCTGGGAGAGCGATTGCGCTGGCGGGTGGTCCGCTCGGTGTTGATCCTCCTGGTCCTGTGGGTCTACGCCGGCATTACAGGTTTTTCACCCAGTGTATTGCGGGCCACGGCCACTTTCAGTCTTGTGCTGATCGCGGACATGACGCCGTGGCGGTCACAGCCCATCAACAGCCTTGCCGCCGCCGCTTTTCTGCTGCTGCTCTGGGATCCGCTCATGCTCTGGCAGCTCAGCTTCCAGTTATCCTTCCTGGCGGTGTTGGGGATCTCCTTCTTCTACAAACCGATCATGTGGGCCTGGGCTGCTCCGAACACGGTCCTTCATTATTTCTGGTCCCTGTTCGCGGTGAGCATCGCTGCGCAGGCCTTTACCACGCCGCTTGCCCTCTACTGGTTCAAGGCGTTCCCCGTATGGTTCCTGCCCGCCAACCTGGTGATCGTGGGGCTGGTCTCGCTGGGTGTGTATGGCGGAGTGCTGCTTCTGCTGCTGCATTCCGTGCCGTTCGTGGGCCAGCTGATCACGGCGGCCATGAAAAGCTTGCTGTTGTTGCTTGGTTGGACCTCCGACTTCTTTGCATATCTCCCCGGAGCCTATCCATCGATCAGGATAGATGCCTTCCAATGCCTGTTGCTTTACGCGCTGGTCTTCTTGACCGCTGCATGGCTCTTCGAGCGGTGGAAGTGGACCTTGCGCGCACTGTTGGTCGTGCTTTTGGCGGTCCTGCTCAGTTGGGGCTACACGGCCCGAAGGACGAACGCGCAGGACCATTTCGTGGTGTACGACGATCGGGAGCATCTGGCCTGTGCTTGGGTCCATGGCCGGGCCTTGACCGCTCTCAGCGACACGACCGATGAGTGGCTGGATCGGAAAGTGGAGGCCCACGCACGCTCCTGTGGTGCTTCCTTGGTGCAACGGGTCGATAGTATGCCTCAGGTCCTGGGGCGCCCCCCCGCCGACGTGCTCATTGTTCGCGCCACCGATCCAATGCCAGCGGTGAGGTCCTTTCCTCCGAGCGCGGTCGTGCTGGAGGGCCCTGGGCGCTTCAACATGGATGGCTTGCAGACGGCGCTAACGCCACGGCACGGTTTTATCCTATCGCCCTCGATACCGGCACGCGGTCGGAGCTACATCCGCCATTGGTGTTCATCACACGGCGTAAGCGTGCATGATGTGCGCATGCAAGGGGCGTATGTTCGCTGAGTGAAGATCGAGGAAGGGATCCGCTGGAAACGCGTGGATGATGCGCGCTTGCGGGCATTGAGTGAAGGCACGACCGTACGGGTGACGGTGGGAAAGCGTGCGATCCGATTTGGTCGCACCGGCGACCGGCTGTTCGCAGTGGCGGATCTGTGTCCGCATCAAGGCAGCACCTTCGAGGGCGCATGGTTCGATGAAGGACAACTCGTCTGTCCACGCCATCGCTTCCACTTCCACCCTGAGACGGGCAAGGCACGGCACGGCGTGTGTTCCAACCTGGAGGTATTTCCGGTGGAGGAGCGTTCCACGGGCATCCACCTTGGCATTCCCTACACCACGATCAGGGTGTTCGGGCTGCGACTTTGGTGATCACTGGAACAGTCCCAGTTCGGGGTAGCTGAACGGCTCCACCGCTTCCTTCACATTCCCGACGGCCTGTTTCCCGAGCAGCGGTGGCACAGTGTAGGCTTCGAGCTCGCGCTCATCGTACGGCTGGATCATGCTGGCGATCCGATCCTTGTCCGCGGTTGATCCAAGCCATTCACCATCCATACCGCGCGGCACGATGAAGGGCATGCGCGGCCCTTCCGCTTGGACTTGGCCCGGCCTTGAGCCGGGCTTGTTGTGGATGTGGCGCATCAACGCGTTCGCCTCGGTGGTGACGATGCTTACCGTGGTCATGGCGATACCTTCGGGTCCACGCCAATGTTCATAGAGCCCACCGAGCGCCATGGGCTCGCCGTTCTTCAGCCGGATGTGGAAGGGGAAGGTGCGCTTGCCGAGGTGGTGGAACTCGAAGTACCCATCCATCAGCACAAGGCAGCGGTTCTTTGCTGCAGCATGCCGAAAGGAAGGCTTCTCGAAGATCGACCCGCCTCGTGCGTTCAGGGTCTGTTTGCTGATCTGTGCGGCTTGAGCGGCGTCCTTCACCCAGGACGGGATCAGGCCCCAGCGCATGGGGGTGAAGTGCGGCCCGTCGGCGTTGGTGAAGCAGAGCAGATCGGGGTGTGCGAACCCGCTCACATGGAAGAGGGGCGGCATGCTCAGTTCACGCAGTTCCTGCTCCAACCGTTTGATCTCGGCCTCGTCCGTGGCAGCGCGTCTCGCATAGGCCACTTCGCGCTTAGTGAGCTGGGAAACGGTGTAGCACATGGATCAGATGGTGTTGAGCGGCATGGCCTCCTTCAACCGAACCCCTTTTTCGGTGCGTTCCAACACGCCGCATTCGTTCACGCTGTCGTGCTCGAAGAAGAGGACGAACGGTTCGTCAGCCGCGCGTTCCAGGAACGGTGCCTTCTCCTGCATGGTGATCAGCGGCCGGGTGTCATACGCCATCACCCACGGCAACGGAACGTGATGCACGCTGGGCAGCAGGTCGGCCATGTAGCAGATCGTGCGGTCCTTGTACCGGATATGCGGGATCATCATGGCATCGGTGTGGCCGTTCACCAGCAGGACATCGAATCCCGGAAATAGTTCCTTGATGTAGGTGTTCTCCGTAGCGTCGGTGCGAGTGAAGTCCACGAACTTAAGCTGTCCGCTTTCCTGGATGGGCAGGATGTTCTCCTTCAGGAAGCTGGCCTTTTCGCGTGGATTCGGCTTTGTGGCCCAGTCCCAATGGTATTTGTTGCTCCAGTAGGTCGCGTTCTTGAACGCGGGTGCGAAGCCTTCACCCTTTCGCACGATGCTTCCCCCGCAATGATCGAAGTGCAGGTGGGTGAGGAAGACGTCCGTGATGTCGTCCTTCGAGAAGCCGAGCTTCTTCAGGGAGCCGTCGAGCGTGGCATCGCCGTGCAGGTCGTAGTGCCCGAAGAAGCGCGCGTCCTGCTTGGCGCCGATGCCGTTGTCGATGAGGATCAGGCGGCCTTCGTTCTCGACCAGCAGGCAGCGCATGGCCCAGGTGCACAGGTTCTTCTCGTCGGGCGGATGGCTCTTGCTCCAGAGCGTTTTGGGGACCACCCCGAACATGGCGCCGCCGTCGAGCTTGAAAAAGCCGGTGTCGATCGTATGCAGGTTCATGGAGCGAAGATGCATGTTGTCCCACGTAATACCTTCGACAGGTGCATCGCTTCATCCATGCGACCGGTTGGATGTTCCTGTCCTTGGCAGTATGGGCACAAAGGGATGGAACCAAGGCTGATGCTCCGCCTTGGTCCGAAGTGACGTTCGGGATCAACTCACCGGCCGGACTCGTTGGCCTGTGCGCAGGAGTGCCGTTGGGTGCACACTTCACCCCTGCGGTGGCCGCAGGATACGGCACCCCGGAAGGTATACACCTGTCCGCTGGAATGGAATACCGGATCGCCCAGACGGGTAGGACGCAAATGGGAGCGTACAGCTACTGGACATACACATTAGGTAGACATAGCAACGATCTGGGATCAATTGAGGTTGAGCGCTGCTCCACTGGCCACATGATCAAGGCTGGAGCGAGTCTGACCCTGCTTACGGGTCGGTCGGACCTCGTTCTACGCATCGGCTACGCCCACTACATCGACGCCCCTGTTGTGATCGAAGCTTACGGTGGTCACTTCAACCCGGGAACCAGATACACCCTGGAAGATGGTCCCGCGTTCAGTGTGAGCGTGCGTTTCCCGCTGCGGAGGTCTGCCAAAGATCTGTGATACATCATCGTTCTTGGAAGGTTCATGCATTCCACAGGGCTGCGTTGACGGATAGCAGGGGTAGGGTGGAAAGGAAAGGGCGTACTGCACCAGCTTTGTAGGCACTCCATGGGCACATGCCCACGTGAGCCCATGCCCACATGAGTTCTCCCCGCGTCCACTTCATCGCCATCGGCGGCAGCGCCATGCACAACCTGGCCATCGCGCTGGACCAGAAAGGGTACCACGTCACCGGCAGCGACGACGAGATATTCGAGCCCAGTCGCAGCCGCTTGGAGCGTCTTGGACTTCTGCCATCCATGCTGGGCTGGCATCCCGAGGACATCACGCCGGACCTCAATGCAGTGATCCTGGGCATGCATGCGCGCAAGGACAATCCCGAGCTGCTTCGGGCGCAGGAGCTGGGCATTCCGGTGTACAGTTACCCCTCGTACTTCTACGATCAGACCAAGGACAAGACGCGCGTGGTGATCGGCGGCAGTCACGGCAAGACCACCATCACCAGCATGATCGTGCATGTGCTGCGGCATGTGAAGAGCGACTTCGATTACCTCGTGGGCGCGCAGCTCGAAGGCTTCGACTGCATGGTGCGCCTGAGCCCCAGCAGCCAAGTGGCGGTGATCGAGGGCGATGAATACCTGGCCTCGGCCATGGAGCCGGTGCCCAAGTTCCACCTGTACCGGCCGGACATCGCGCTGATCAGCGGGATCGCATGGGACCACATCAACGTCTTCAAGACGTACGAGAGCTATGTGGAACAGTTCCGGTTGTTCATCAACGCGATCGCACCGGGAGGAAAGCTGATCTACTGCGCCGAGGATCCGGAGGTGAAGCTGCTGGCCGAGGAGACCGGTGGCGCGCACGAGCGTATCGCCTATGGTGTTCCGCCGCACGTGATCCGCGATGGTGTCACGTACCTGCTTACTGGTAAGGGCGAGGTGCCGTTGAAGGTCTTCGGCCGTCACAACCTGATGAACATGGAAGGAGCCCGTCATGTGTGCCATCAACTGGGCATCGGTGACAGCCAGTTCTACGCGGCGATCAGCTCCTTCCACGGTGCGGCGAAGCGCTTGGAGAAGCTGGCGGAAAGGGGGCAACGTGTGGTGTACAAGGACTTCGCCCATTCGCCGAGCAAGCTGAAGGCCACGGTGGATGCTGTGCGTGAGCAGTATCCCGATCGCCGGCTCGTGGCCTGCATGGAACTACACACCTACAGCAGCCTGAGTGAAGGTTTCCTGGACCAGTACGCCGGTTGCATGGACCAGGCCGATGCGGCCATCGTGTTCTACGATCCGCATGCGGTGCAGCTCAAGCGCCTGCCGAGCATTCCGCCCGAGCGGATCCATCGCGCCTTCGCGCGGCCCGACCTTCAGGTGCTCGTTGATCCCGTGGCCGTGATGGGCGCGGTGCGCAAGGACCTTACAGAGGCGGGCGTATTGTTGATGATGAGCAGCGGGAACTTCGGTGGCATGGACCTGCAGGCCACGGCCGAAGCCTTCACTGCATGAACCGTCGCAGCCAGCGGTGGTGCACGTAGGCGAAGATCAACGCGTTGATCGCGCCGCTCGCCATCAGGCCCATGAAGGAGAGGAAGGCATACCAGCCCGGGGTGAAGAACTGGCCAATGCGTTTGCGCACTTCCGCCTCTGCGTGACCTTCCGCGACCGAGCCTTTCACCATCGCTTCGATACGCGTGGGGAATTCCATGTCGTTGATGTACGTGAAGAAGATCCACGTGAACACCGCGATCATCAACGCGTACAGCGTGGTCTCCCGCAGGCCTGAGCGAAGCAATTCCGCGAACCCGGTCTCCTTGTCCTCCCGTAAGGTGAAGAAGCCATTGAAATAGGCCACCAGCACGAGGAACAAGAGATGCGCCGGAGCGAATTGGTACACTTCTACGTGAACGCCGCTTGCAAAAAGGCCCCAGCGGAGCGCGATGGCGGTTCCGGTGATGATCAGTGTCGATCGCATGCTTGATCAGCTAATTGCATACTGCCGTCCGCCCACTGCCCACTGCCAACTGGCGTCAGCCGTTCATCGAAACGAGGAACTCCTCATTGCTCTTCGTTCCCTCCATCCGCGTCTTGATGAACTCCATGGCCTCCACCGGATTCATATCGGACAGGTGCTTACGGAGTACCCAGGTGCGCTGAAGCACGTCCTTGTGGTGCAGCAGGTCGTCGCGACGGGTGCCACTGGCGAGGATGTCGATGGCGGGGAAGATGCGGCGGTTGCTGATCTTCCGGTCAAGCTGCAGTTCCATGTTGCCGGTGCCTTTGAACTCCTCGAAGATCACCTCGTCCATCTTGCTGCCGGTCTCGACCAGCGCCGTGGCGAGGATGGTGAGGCTGCCGCCGTTCTCGATCTTCCGTGCAGCGCCGAAGAAGCGCTTGGGTTTCTGCAGCGCGTTGGCATCAACACCACCGGAGAGGATCTTGCCGCTGGCGGGCTGCACTGTATTGTAGGCGCGGGCCAGGCGGGTGATGGAGTCGAGCAGGATCACCACATCGTGACCGCACTCGGTGAGGCACTTGGCTTTTTCGAGCACCATGCTGGCCACCTGCACGTGGCGGCTGGCCGGCTCGTCGAACGTGCTGGCGATCACTTCGGCCTTTACACTGCGGGCCATGTCCGTTACTTCCTCGGGACGTTCATCCACAAGAAGAACGATCAAGTACACCTCGGGGTGATTGGCGGCGATGGCATTGGCCACATCCTTGAGAAGGATCGTTTTACCTGTCTTCGGCTGCGCCACGATGAGGCCGCGCTGGCCTTTGCCGATGGGGGAGAAGAGGTCGAGCACGCGGGTGCTGAGGTTGCCTCCCTTCGTGGTCACATCGAACTTTTCGTCCGGGAAGAGCGGCGTGAGGAACTTGAAGGGCACACGGTCGCGCACCCATTCCGGATCACGGCCGTTGATGCGGTCGATCTTCACGAGCGGGAAGAACTTGTCGGCTTCACGCGGAGGACGGACGAAGCCGCTGATCGTGTCGCCGAGCT
This sequence comes from Flavobacteriales bacterium, assembly GCA_031411095.1. Classification (GTDB taxonomy): domain Bacteria; phylum Bacteroidota; class Bacteroidia; order Flavobacteriales_F; family PHOS-HE28; genus PHOS-HE28. The sequence continues at coordinate 270,439 of JANOAK010000022.1, forward strand.
TGATGCCCGCCTGCTTGATCTGCTGCTGGCTCACATATACATCATCGGGTGATGCGAGGTAGTTGTAGTCGCTACTACGCAGGAAGCCGTAGCCTTCGGGCATCACCTCCAGCACGCCTTCGCACTCGATGAACGCGTCGAAGTTGTACTGCGGCTGGCGCTCCGGCTGACGCTGTTGGTCGCGGTTCTGCTCCCTGTTCTGGTCGCGGTTCTGATCACGGTTCTGATCGCCCTGGCGCTGCTGGCCTTGATCATTGCGCTCAGGTCGCTGGCCTTCTTGTGGTCGATCGCCCCGCTGATCGTTCGGGCGCTGGCCTTGGTCACGACGGTCATCACGGCGTTGATCCTGGCGCTGGTCCGGACGTTGGTCATTACGCTGATCGGGACGTTGATCGCCCCTTTGGTCGGGACGCTGATCGTTGCGCTGTTCCGGACGTTGATCGCGGCGCTGGTCCGGCGCGGGGCGGGCGAAGTCGTCACCCACATTGGAGGGCGCCTGCTCGCTGCCTTGACGGGGAGGAAGGCCTTGGCCTGCGCGGTCCTTGTTCTCGCGCCACTGGCGCTCGCGTTCACGGCGATCGTGGCGCTGGCCCTCGCTGCGTTCGCGCTGGGGGGGCGCACCGTCCTGGCGGGCTTCGGTCACCGGCGCCGGGCTGCTCGGAGGCTGCTCGGGCTTTGCGGTCTCCTCCTCATCGTCTTCCTCATCGTCATCATCCTCCTCGTCCTCGTCGTCCTCATCGTCGTCATCCCCATTCTCGCCGTTCTCGCCGTTCTCCCCATTCTCCTCCTCGGCCTCATCGGGCTCTGGATCCGTGGCGAGTTCGGGTTCGTCATCGGTGGCCATGGCGGCCAGGGCATCCGTATCGCGCAGGTCGGCCTTGGAACCGGCCGTGGCGATGATGCGATCGATGAGGTCCTGCTTTTTCAGGCTCTCGATCTTTTTGAGGCCGAGCTTCTTTGCAACCTCCTTGAGCTCGGTGAGCTTCATGCTCTCCAATGCGGCCTTGTCGTACATGCGAAAACGTGTAAGTGGATTCGGTCGGTTCGACCGGAATGAAGCCTTTGGGGCCTCGAATGATCAGTAGAAAGTGGTTCGGGGGGCGTTGACGCAGGAGGCATCAACCGGGAAAGACGATGCAATGATAGGACTCTGAACGGTTCCCACAACCCGATCCCCGCACCATCTTCGCAGCCGCTACCCACGCCCATGATCCAACGCAAGCAGACCCTTTACCTCCTGGCGGCCATGCTGTTGCTGGCCTTGCTCTACCTCCTGCCCATTGCCGAATACCACCGCAGCACGGACGATATGCGGTTCACTTTTCATCCGTGGGGGGTGGAGAACGGGCTCGGGGTAAAGGTCCCTGACTTCGGGTTTCCCCTCCCGTTCGAGTTCATCTACGGTGCGCTGATAGCGGCCTTGGGCACGGTGATCGCCCTGTTCAAGAACCGACCCTTGCAGATGCGCATCCTGCGGGCGTTGTTCCTGATGATCCTGCTCAGCGGGGTGGGTCAGGTCTTCGTTCACCAAAGCATTTCGGCCTATCTGGGCACGGCGACCACGGTAACGAGCTCCATCCAACTGGCCTTTGTGTTCCCCTTCATCGCCGTGCTGTTCTGTTGGCTGGCCGAACGCGCCATCCGCGCGGATGAGGAGCTGGTGCGGAGCACGGATCGCCTGAGGTAAGGGAAAGGGGCAGGGGCAGTTGGCAGGGGCATCATGGGCCGCAGGTGGCGGTAAGGGGCAGTCGGCAGGCGCAGGTGCATCATTGGCCGCAGGTAGCGGTAAGGGGCAGTCCGCAGGCTCAGGAGCATCGACTGCCGCAGGTGGCGGTAAGGGGCAGTTAGCAGGCGCAGGAGCATTGATGACCGGTTCGAATGTCCCTGTCCCTGCCCCTGCACCTGCCCCTGCCCCTGCTCCTGCTCCTGGTTCACAATGCTCTCAAACCAAGCTCCACCACCTCCAGGTCCTTCAGTTTCGGGCCGTCGATGGTGAAGCGGAGCACCGTGCGCATGTGATGAAAGCCGTGTTTGCCGGCGGCACCGGGGTTCATGAAGAGCAGGTTGAGCTTCGGGTCGAACTGCACCTGGCAGATGTGTGAGTGCCCACAGATGAATACGGTGGGCGGGGAGCTCTTCAATTCGCCGATCACCTGCGGATTGTACCGTGGCGGTCGCCCGCCGATGTGGGTCATCCACACCTTCACATCCTCCAACGTGAAGCGCTGGTGCTCCGGATGGGTGAGCTGCGTGGCTTTGTCGTCAATATTGCCGTACACGGCGCGCAGCGGCTTCCAGGTGGCCAGTTCATCGGTCACGTGCAGTCCTCCAATGTCACCTGCATGCCAGATCTCGTCGCAGGCTGCGAAGTGCTCGCGAATGCGCGGGTCCAGCCAGCCGTGGGTGTCGGAGAGGAGGCCGATGCGCTTCAAAGGGATCAGAAAATGAGATGATCAGAAGATCAGAAAATGGGCGGTGGGATCGTACAGCGAAGATGATGGACGGGATGTCTACTTTCACGACATGTTTCGAGCGATCGCATCCTTGATCATCATATCGCTCTGTTCCACCGGTGCCGCGCAGAGCGACCGGTATTTCCCGAACGTGAGCGCGGAACTCACCCTAGCGTGGCCGTGCATAGATCCTTTTTTTGGTCCTTGGACGGCTTGGCAGACCTACACATTCATGGCGGAGCCGACCGTTGAGCTGGAAGGCATGAGCTGGGGACAGCTGGATCCTCCCGGCTCATTGGGATTGATCACCGTGGACGGCGATCGGGTCCTCTATCACGGTTTGACCTGGAACCACACCCCACCTGATACCACCGTGGTGTTGTATGACTTCGGTCTGGCGGAAGGCGACACTGCATACTGGGATGAGTACTACGGATTCGGTCATGCGATCATACAAAGTATTGACACGATCGAAGTTGTGGGACGACCGCGCCAGCTTTTCCACCTGAACAATGGCGACACCTGGCTGGAAGGCATCGGCAGCCTCATGGGACTGTTCCGACCATGGTACGAGACACCGCTCGGTTGTGACAACCCGACGTACAACTATTGCGCGGACTATGTGGATGAAGGCGGCGTAGCCTATACCATTTGCTCTGAGGACATCGCCCTTGGACTGGGCATGCAGAACGTCGAGGTGGAGAAGATCCATCCGAACCCCAGCAATGGCCGATTCAAGATCACGACAATGAGCGCGAGCGGATCGTATCGGGTGGTTGATGCGTGTGGAAGCGAGATCCAGCGAGGTAGACTCCAAGGCAATGAAACCGTTGTTGAGCTGATGACAGCGGCTCCGGGCTTGTACATCTTTGAAGTGAACGGCCACCGCACGAAGCTCATCATCGAATAGGGTGCTCGCGGATGCGCGGGTCCAGCCAGCCGTGGGTGTCGGAGAGGAGGCCGATGCGCTTCAAAGGGATCAGAAAATGAGATGATCAGATGATCAGAAAATGAGAAGATGCGGATCGGGAGCGAAGATGGGGAACGTTGAAGTGCTTCAACTTATCCAGCTGCATCCGCGGTCTACTTTCGCCGCTCGCCGGTGATCATCTGATCGTCTGATCATCTGATCGGCACCATGGAGATCATGCCCCGCTACTTCCTCGAGCTCGCCTTCGACGGCACGCCCTACCGCGGCTGGCAATTGCAGTTGAACGCACATAGTGTTCAGGCGGAAGTGGAGCGGGCCCTGCGCTTCGCCCTGCACCAGCAGAAGGTGAACGCCGTGGGCTGTGGTCGCACCGATACCGGGGTTCACGCATCGCAGTACTGGATCCACTTCGACGGCCCCAGCGACGAAGTGCTTGGCGAGCGATTCGTGCATAGCATCAATGGCATTCTACCGGACAGCATCGCGGCCAAGCGGATCATCTCCGTCTCCGATGATGCCCACGCACGCTTCAGCGCCACCGAGCGCGGCTATGTGTACCTGATCCACCGGCAAAAGGATCCGTTCCTCACCGGGCGCTCGCACCTGCTGTACCCCGCGCTCGACGTGGATGCCATGAACGCGGCCTGCGCCGTGCTGATCGGTAAACAGGACTTCTCCAGCTTCCAACGCACGGGCAGCGACAACCGCACGTCCATCTGCGATGTGCGCCACGCGCAATGGGAGCACACGGAGGCAGGCTATCGCTTCAGCATCCGTGCGGATCGCTACCTGCGGAACATGGTGCGCGCCGTGGTGGGCACCTGCCTGGTGATCGGTCGCGGACAGCAACCGCCCGTGCACATGCGCACCGTGCTGGAGGCGCACGATCGCTCCATGGCCGGAAAAAGCGCACCCGCCCGCGGACTTTATCTCGATCACGTGGTGTATCCGTTCATTCCTTCGCGGTCATGAGCGGCGCAGCAGCGGTGCAAGGCAAGGCCTTCGACGGCAAGCTCTTCCGGCGCGTGCTCGTTTTCGTGCGCCCCTACCGGACGCTGTTCTGGTCCTGCTTCGCACTCACCATCCTGCTCAGCATCATCGGCGTGATCCGCCCGATCCTCATGGGCCGCATGATCGACCAGCACGCCCTGAAGGGCGACATGCCCGGCCTGGTCACCTTGATGTGGATCGTGGTGGTGATGCTCTTCCTGGAAGGCATCGTGCAGTTCTACCAGGCGTTCATGACCAGCCGCCTCGGGCTGAACGTCACGCTGGACCTGCGGCAGAAGCTATACGAACACGTGATGAAGTTCCGGCTGCGCTACTTCGACCGCACGCCGATCGGCACGTTGGTGACACGCGTCGTGAGCGATGTGGAAACGGTGGAGGAGATCTTCTCACAAGGGTTGCTGATGATCATGGGCGACATCCTGAAGCTGGCCGTGGTGGTGGTGGTGATGTTCGCCATGAACTGGAAGCTCGCGCTATGGAGCATGGCCCCTGTGCCGGTGCTGCTGTGGGCCACGAACATCTTCAAGAACAGCATCCAGAAAAGCTTCCAGGACGTGCGCACGCAGGTGGCGCGGCTCAACGCCTTTGTGCAGGAGCACATCCAGGGCATGCCGGTGGTGCAGTTGTTCGGTCGCGAGGATCAGGAATACAACAAGTTCATCGCGATCAACCGGGAACATCGCGCGGCGCACATTCGCAGCGTATTGGCGTACAGCATCTTCTTTCCCGTGGTGGAGATCCTCAGTGCCATCGCCCTTGCGGCGTTGATCTACTGGGGCATGGGCGATGTGCTGGAGGGCACGGCCACCTTCGGCGAACTGGTCGCGTTCATCACCTTCATCAACATGCTCTTCAGGCCGATCCGCCAGCTGGCCGACCGCTTCAACACGCTGCAGATGGGCATGGTGGGCAGCGACCGCATCTTCAAGGTGCTCGACACGGAAGCCCGGATCGCGGATGAAGGCCCACGCAGTACCAGGGGCATGCGCGGCGACATCGTGTTCGAGGATGTGACCTTCGCGTACGAGGAGGGTGAACCCGTGCTGCACAATGTCTCCTTTACCGCGAAGGCGGGGGAGATGGTGGCCCTGGTGGGCTCCACCGGAAGTGGCAAGAGCAGCATCGTGAATGTCCTTAGCCGCTCATATGAGTTCCAGTCCGGGCGAGTGCTGATCGACGGTCACGACATCCGGTCGTACAAGCTGGATGAGCTTCGGCGCAGTGTTGGCGTGGTGTTGCAGGACGTGTTCCTGTTCAGCGACACGGTGCACAACAACATCACACTGGGCGATGAACGGATCACCCGGGCGGAGGTGATCGAGGCAGCGCAGGCCGTGGGCGCCCACGGCTTCATCGAGGCGTTGCCGCAGGGCTACGATACGCCCGTGCAGGAGCGGGGGAGTGTGATGAGCACGGGGCAGCGGCAGTTGCTGGCCTTTATCCGGGCCTATGTGCACAAGCCGACCGTCCTGGTACTCGACGAGGCCACGAGCAGTGTGGACAGCCTGAGCGAACAGCTCATCACCGAGGCCACCGAGCGCCTGACCCAGGGCCGCACGAGCATTGTGATCGCGCACCGGCTGAGCACGGTGCAGAACGCGACGCGCATCCTGGTGGTGGACAAGGGCCGGATCCTCGAACAGGGCTCGCACCAGGAACTGCTGGCCATGGGCGGCGCCTATCGGAAGCTGTACGATCTGCAGTTCCGTTGAGCTGCATACGCGTGCAACGGCCGGTCGCCCCCTAACGTCCTGCTGTCGAACGACCCCGGTTCCGGGCGGTCTGCTAACTTCAGGCCCATCCAGCAGTGCCCGTCAGGCGCCCCAGCGACCCATAATGACCACCGATCGATCCTTCCAACGTGCCCTGCTGCTGATCATCGCCCTGTGGATCGGTGCCGCCGCCGACGCGCAACAATTGATCCCCACCCGGGGCAAGGAGTTCTGGTTCGGCTTCATGCAGAACTATGGCGGTGGTGCCACCCAGCGCCTCACCGTGTATGTCAGCAGTGACGTGAACACCAGCGGCGTGATGAGCTCGCCCTTGATCGGTTGGTCACAGCCCTTCTCAGTGACGGCCAACAATATCACCACGTTGGAAGTACCGATCACCAACATGCACCTGGGGTCGGAGGTGATCGATAACAAGAGCGTACTGATCGAAACGGAGGATACGGTGGCGGTGTATGCGCTCAACTTCGAAAGCGCTACGGCGGATGCGGCGGTGATCTATCCCACCAAGTCGTTGGGCACCAACTACCGCGTGCAGGCCTATTACGGGTTGGAAGGATTCGGTACCCTGAACTCGGAGATGCTCATCGTGGCCACGGCGGATGATACGGAGATCGAGATCGTGCCGAGGTGCAACACCCTCGCCGGTCAGCCGGCGAACGTGCCGTTCTCCATCACACTGGACCAGGGCGAGAGCTACCAGGTGCAGGCATCCCTGGGTTCGGAGGACCTCACCGGGTCCACGGTCATATCCAGCGTGACCAGCGGGGCTTGCCGGCCGTTCGCCGTCTTCAGCGGAAGTGTATGCCCGGATGTGCCGGTCGGTTGCTTTGCCTGCGACCATGTCTTCGACCAGAACCTGCCCACGCCGTTCTGGGGCACGGACTACTACGTGGTGCCTTGGGAGGATTCCAACGGATACACCTATCGGGTACTGGCGAACGAGGACAACACCGCCGTTACCGTGGATACCGACCCGCCGATCATGCTCAGTGCGGGCCAGTACATCGAGGTGAACGGCACGGGCACGCCACATTGCATCACGGGCGATCGCCCGATCAGCGTTGCGCAGTTCATGCAGGGCAGTGATTGCAGCGGCGGCAATAGCGATCCGGCCATGCTCATCCTCGGGGCCGAGGAGCAGAAGATCAACGACATCACGTTCGCGGCCGTCATCAGCAACGCCATCACCGCGCAGTACATCAACGTGGTGGTGAACACCAGCGACGTGGGCACCGTGGTGCTCGATGGCAATACTGTCCCCACCGTGCAGTTCACCCCTTTCCCTGTGTGCGGCGATCGATCCTATGCCCGGCTTTCGCTCGATCAGGGAAGCCACCACATCACCTGTCCGAACGGGCTTACCGGATACGTCTATGGTACCGGCCCGAACTATGAGACGTATGCCTATTCCGTTGGTTCGTTCACGCCCCTTCCCGCACTGAATTACGACACGGTCTTCTGTGGGCTCGATACGTCGGATGTGATCACGCTCTCACCTCCGGAGCCCGTCTTCAATCCAGTATGGACCGTGGAGAGCAACCCGACGGATACGCTTTACGAGGGACTGGTATACACGTTCCAACCTGGAGCAAGCGACGTATACGTGCTTACAGGGACAGAGAATGTGAGCGGCTGCACACAGCAGTATTTCTTCAGCGTTGAACTGGCCGATCCGCCCGCCACACAGATCATCGCACCGCCGAGCGTTTGTGCCTATGCACCGGTCACCCTCGACCTGCAGCTTACACCCAATGGCACCTATGTCTATGACTGGTCGCCGGCCGCTGGTCTGAGCAATGCCAATGCACAGGATCCCGTGGCCAGCATTGCGCATGACACCTGGTACCATGTAACAGTGAGCACCTTGACCGGATGTGCGGCCACGGAGGATAGCGTGTTCGTTACGGTGACCAACGGCGACGTGTTGAACGTGGAAGCGCTCTCCCAGCCCACACTGATATGCGAAGGCGAACAGGCCCAGTTCAATGTGCGGGTGCAGCAGATCATCGCGGAGGATGATTTCGATAACGGCCTTGGCCCGATCTGGGACGTGGTGCAGGGGGGCGCCACCAACGCCATATGCGGCGCCGTCGCGGGCGATGCGTTGCGCTTCAACAGTTCCGGCTTCCGCTTTGCGCGAACGTTGCCGCTGGATGTGAGCGCTGGCGGCGTGCTCCGCTTTGCCTTGAAGATCGCCAACGGCACAGCTCCGTGTGAGGATGTGGATGCCGGGGAGAACATCCTGGTGGAATACTCGCTGGACGGTAGCAGCTGGACGCTGATGACCACTTACACCGAGAACCAGTTCCCCGATTTCGGTTCCGTTATCCTGCCCATCCCGCCCACCGCCCAATCGCCGAACACGCGCTTCCGTTGGAGGCAGCTGTTGAACAGCGGTGTGGACCAGGACAACTGGGTTTTGGATGATGTGGCCATCGCCACCGACGACAACACGGACATCACCTTCAACTGGTCGCCACCCGCATCCCTCAGCAACGCCAACATCGCTGACCCGGTCGCCACGCCACCCGCCACACAGACCTACACCGTCAGCATCACCGACCAGGGAACGGGTTGCAATTACAGCGACGAACTCCTGCTGCAGGTGGGCCCGGTGTTCACTTTGGTCAGTTCCAACGACACGGTGCTCTGCGGGCCGGGGCTGGGTGCGGAGCTGTTCGCCGATCCCGTGGAGCAGGGTTCGTACACCTGGAGCTGGACCCCCAATGACGGCACACTGACCAGCACGGTGCAACAGACCACTGCGGCATTTCCACTGGCGACCACGGCGTACGTGGTGCAGGTGGCCAACGTGTTCGGATGCGTGGTAACGGACACCATCGTCGTGGCCGTGGTCGAAGCCTTGAACACGGATGTCTACGCGGTGCCCACCACGGTCTGTGCAGGGCGATCGGCGCAACTGCAAGTGCAGGCCTTCCTCGGAAGCGGAAGCTATTCATACGCCTGGGCCCCGCCGGCCACCTTGAATGATGCAAGCATCTCAACACCCATCGCGACACCGGTGACCACCACCACCTACGTGGTCACGGTGAGCGATCTTCAGTGCGGCACCACTGTTCAGGACCTGCTGACGATCACCGTGGAGCCTGCGCCACAACCGGATCTGGGTGATGATGGCGTGTTGTGTCCTGGAGCAACGTTGGTGCTCAACGCAGGCCCTGCACAGCAATACCTGTGGAGCACAAACGCATCCACACCGAGCATCACCGTGGACTCACCTGGGATCTATTGGGTGAATGCGAGCACGGGCGATTGCGCAGGCAGTGATACAGTGGCTGTGCTGCCTGCGCCTGAGCCGGTTGAATTGGGCAGCACGGTCTTCGGCTGTGGAACACGTCCGGCCACGCTTACCATTCCCTACACGAACGGCACGTATCTCTGGGACACCGGCGACACCACGCAAAGCATCACGGTCAACGCCATCGGTGACTATCCCTTCACGCTGATCGATCAGTTCGGGTGCTCGTACACCGACGTGGCCGAATTCGTCGTAGACCCCCTCGGGCTTGGCGTAATTATACCAAACGTCATCAGCCCGAACGGCGATGGCCTGAACGATCGCTTCGAACCCCAGAGCGGTGGCAATCCGGCGGTGTCGGTCACCATTTTCAATCGCTTCGGTCAGGAACTGTTCACCTCACCCGACCTCGGCACGCTTTGGCGCGGTGACAAGGACGGCAATGCCGTGCCCGCAGGAACGTACTTCTATATCGTTCGCTACCAGGCCGCGTGTGCCGGTGACTTTACTGAGCAGCATGGGGCGGTAACGGTGGTGAGGTGAGGGATCCACAGAGTGAGGACATCCCTGAAATGTGAATGTGCTTGCAACTCGGATCAAGCGAGGCCCGCGCCTTTGGCGCAAGTGAAACTGGTTGGGGCGCTGAAAGCGCACACCTCACTGGTCCGACATACGGATTGTCCGTCCGCGTCCCGGAGCCTCATCCGGGGTTGCGCGTATGAGGCGAGGTGCGCGCCTTTGGCGCAAGTGAATTTGTTTGAGGCGCTGAAAGCTCCTACCTCACTGAGCGAACGCCCGAATTGGCGTGCTGAGCACGACTACGCCTTCACTCCCACGGCCACCACCATTTCACAGGGACCTACAAAGCCCTTCTCCGATCCGAACTTGCCCAGTTCGCGTTCGATCTCCTCCCACACGCTCTGCCTCTCCTGATCGGAAAGGCTGCTGAGCATTTGATGCAACGCGCCGAACGATTCCCGCTCGAACCGCACACAATCCGCAGCCGAGGGCATGCGGAGCGGCGAATCAACACGTACCGAGCGCACATCCGTGAATCCCGCCTGCTCGAACGCTTTCTCGATCACCCCCTCGGCTCCCAGGCTGAACGGGCCGGGCTGGCCGGGCAGTGGAGGAGGAAGGGTCGCACGGCGGCGAATGATGGAAACGGGGATGGAAAAAAAGGTGTTCTTGTCCGGAGTTGAATACACAATGGCAGCCACCCGGCCACCCGGCTTCAACACCCGAAGCATCTCCTTCAACGCCCGCTGTTGGTCTGGAAAATAGATGAGGCCCACGCGCGAGATCACCGCATCGAAGGTGGCGTCAGGGACTTGTAGATCCTCCCCATCCATCACCTGCGTGATGATATTGTCCAATCCGGCCTGCTTCGCCATCTGTGCAGCGAATTCAAGGATGTTCGACGAAATGTCCGTGGCCAGCACATGGCCTGATGGTCCTACACGTCGTGCCGTGCTGATGGATTGTTCACCGGCACCAGCGGCCACGTCCAGCACGCGATGGCCCTCGGAAATGCTGGCCATGTCCAACATGGTCTCCGTGGCCCCCCCGAGCCATTCATGCAGCGTCGGGCTCCAGCGGAACCAGGCCTCAGCGGCGCTCTGCCATTGCTCACGCGTGGTGTTCTTGTATTTCACCGGATCGAACGAAGGGCTGGTCGCTTCCATGGTTTGGCTGGGTTGAGTTTCTCGAACGTCCGATGATACATCCCTGTATTCGCGTGGACCGCACGGGTCGGGCCGAACGCTAGATCCAAGGCGTGATGCAAGTTACGCCGACGCGTCGGGGGGGCTTACCGGTTATTTCGCCCGGATCCGTAGGAAGTGATCGTTGATCGATCGAGGCGTGCAGGCGAATGGCCAAGCGACCACGGATCCCTTCCTTAGGAGAGCACGGTGGTCAACAGGTTGGTCAACGCGAAGAGCCCGATCAGCGCCACCCCTGCGGCACCGAGCAGCGGCAAAGGCAGGCGACCCTCCACAGCATGCTCGCGCTGTAATGCACGCGTGGCGGTGTGGTACTGCAGGGCGGCCGCGATGAGGAGCAGTGTACCAAGGCCCACCAAGGTCGTCGCCAGCCAATCCGAGGTGGGATGTGGTGCCGCAGCCCCGTCCTTGGCGTCGAGCATGTACTGCAGGATCTTGAAGAGGCCGAAGCCATAGCCGATCATGTTGAGCGCCGTGCGGATCCACGACATCAGCGTGCGCTCCAGCGCATCGCGTGTGCGCGTCGCGGAAAGCTCGGTGCGCTGTTCGCTCAGTTCAAGTTCCGTTTCCGCTCCGTTCCGGGCTGATGACCGCGACGGGGAGGGCTCTATGTGTGCCATGCAGGCTGATCAGCATGTGGTGTGCCATGGCCTTGTGTTCACGGGCATCCTTGATCACCTTGGCCCGCACCTTGGAGGTGCAATGGTCATGAACCGCGCAGAAAGTCAAGCCTTATTGACCACTGGGTTGCTTCCGATCATCATGTGCGCCGTATGGTTCAGTGCCCCGCTTTGGATAGGCTTGCTCCTGCTCGCTGTCTGTCCTATCATGGTCCTGTGGCTGGTGTGGACCGTTCTCCACGATACAGCGCAGCCCCCTGGGGAACTTCCGCACGGGCACGAATGGGATTACCTGGACCGTCCCGATCTGGCTGAGCGGGACTGAGAATGGAGGCCTGGACCTATTGTCCTATCTGCCCAATTTCCCGTTCATGCTCTCCGCCGTGTGGCCCTTACCCTGTGCCACCAACTCTTCCGGAGTTCCAGCGAACACCACTTCACCACCACCGTCACCGGCCTCGGGTCCCAGGTCGATGAGGTGATCGGCGCAGGCGATCACTTCCGTGTTGTGCTCGATCACCAATACGCTGTGGCCGTTCGCGATCAGGGCGTTCAATGCTTTCAGCAGCTTGGCGATGTCGTGAAAGTGCAGGCCCGTGGTGGGTTCGTCGAAGATGAAGAGCGTGGCCTTGGCGTCCTGGCCCTTCGTGAGAAAAGAGGCGAGCTTGATGCGTTGGGCCTCACCGCCGCTCAGGGTGCTGCTGCTCTGCCCGAGCTTGACGTAACCCAGGCCCGTCTCCTGCAGGGGGAGGATCTTGTCGAGGATGTGCTTTACCGCGTTATGCTTCCCCTCGTGGGCGCGGAAGAAGGTCATGGCATCATCCACGGTGAGGTCGAGGATCTGCGACACGTCGAGGTCGGCGAACTTCACGTCGAGGATCTCCTCCTTGAAGCGTTTGCCATGGCAGGCCTCACATTTCAGGTTGATGTCCGCCATGAACTGCATTTCGATGTGTACCTCGCCCTCGCCCTGGCATACTTCGCACCGGCCGCCATCCACGTTGAAGCTGAAGAAGGCCGGCTTGTAACCCCGCACGCGGCTGATCTCCTGCTCACTGAAAAGCGCACGGATGTCGTCGTAGGCTTTCACGTAGGTCACGGGATTGCTACGCGAGGAACGTCCGATGGGATTCTGATCCACCATTTCCACCGCCTGCAAACGGCCGATGTCGCCGGTGATGCCGGTGTGTTCCCCCGGTCGTTCGCTGAAGCCTTCGAGTTCGCGGCGGAGAGCGGGGTAGAGGATGCGCTTCACGAGCGTGGTCTTGCCGCTGCCGCTCACACCTGTGACCACGGTGAGGGTGTTCAGTGGAAAGCTGACATCGATGTTCTTCAGGTTGTTCTCGCGTGCGCCTTGCACCGTGATCACATCGCGAACAGGCCTGCGGCGCTCCGGACGTTCGATCCGCTCGCGTCCGGTGAGGTATCGGGCGGTCAGGCTGTCATTCTTGATCAGGTCCGCGTGAATGCCACTGAACAGCACTTCGCCTCCCCGTGTGCCGGCCATGGGACCCATGTCGATGATGTGGTCCGCCGCGCGCATCACTTCCTCGTCATGCTCCACCACGATCACGGTGTTGCCGAGGTCGCGCAGTTGTTTCAGCACAACGATGAGGCGCTGGGTATCGCGTGAGTGAAGGCCGATGCTGGGTTCATCCAGGATGTACATGGAGCCTACAAGGCTGCTGCCCAACGAGGTGGCCAGGTCGATGCGCTGGGTCTCGCCTCCGCTGAGGGTGTTGCTGCGGCGCTCCAGGGTGAGGTAACCCACGCCCACATCGTTGAGGTAGCGCAGGCGGTTGGTGATCTCCTTCAGCAGCCGCTCGCCGATCTTGCGGTCCCGTTCGCTGATCGCGACGGTCTCGAAGAAGCGAAGGCATTCGGCGATGGGCATGCGCACGAGCTGGGTGATGTCGTGCCCGGCCAATTTCACGTACGTCGCACGTTTCTTCAGGCGGGTGCCTTCGCAGGTGGTGCACACGGTTTTTCCACGGTAGCGGCTGGCGAGCACCCGGTATTGGATCTTATAGCTCTTCTCTTCGCAGTACTGGAAGAAGGCGTCGATGCCATGGACGCCCTTGGCCCCGTTCCACAGGAGCTTGCGCTGCGCGTCGGTGAGATCGCGATAGGGGCGGTGAATGGGGAAGTCGTGCGCCGCGCTGGACCGGATGAAGTCGTCCTTCCACTCGCTGAGCTTCTCTCCGCGCCAGCAGGCCACGCAGTCGTCGTACACGCTCAGGTTCTTGTCCGGGACCACTAGGTCCGCGTCGATGCCGATGATGTTGCCGTAGCCTTCGCATTTCGTGCAGGCCCCCACGGGATCGTTGAAGCTGAACATGTTGGTAGAGGGCTCGTCGAATATGACGCCGTCCATTTCAAAGCGGTCGCTGAACACGCGTTGTACAGGTGTCCTTTTTCCGTCCTCACGTTGGAGCACACACTCGCCCTGACCTTCGAAGAAGGCGGTCTCGGCGCCATCGGCGAGGCGGCTTTCAGTGTCCTCGTTACCCGGTTCCACCAAGATGCGGTCGATCACCAGGTGCCAAGGACCTTTGCGGTGCGACGGGGCGATCAGCAGGTCCTCGATGCGCTGCACATCCACGGCATCGAACACACGGGCATAGCCCTGCTGCTGCAGGATGTCCAGATGCTCGCGCAGGCTGCGCCCGACGGGCAGATGGATCGGGGCCATCAGGAGCACGTTCGTTCCAGCGGGGAAGGCATTGGCCCCGGCCACCACATCCTCGATGGTATCGCGTTTCACCTCCCGACCGCTGTGCGGGCTGATGGTGTGCCCCACGCGGGCGAAGAGCAGCTTCAGGTGGTCGTACACCTCGGTGCTGGTACCCACGGTGCTGCGCGGGTTGCTGGTCATCACCTTCTGTTCGATGGCGATGGCGGGGCTGATGCCGGTGATGCGGTCGACATCCGGCTTCTCCAGGCGGCCCATGAACTGGCGGGCATAGCTGCTGAGGCTCTCCACATAGCGCCGCTGCCCCTCGGCATAGAGCGTGTCGAAGGCAAGGGAGCTCTTTCCGCTGCCGCTGAGGCCGGTGATCACCACGAGTTTTCCGCGGGGGATCTCGACGGTGATGTTCTTCAGGTTGTGTACACGGGCACCTTCCACCCGGATGGTGCCTTTCAGGGAACGGCGAAGGGCGTCGGTGGCCTTGGGGGGCGCGGTTCTCTGTGCGCTGGAGGGGGGCTGGGCGGGCAAGGAGGGGGGCTATGCTGTTAGGCGGGCCGCGAATTTAACCTTCGGCGACCCCGGAAACCCCGATCGGTATTACATTTGAACTGCAGCCAAGGGATTTTTTCCACCTGCGCAATAAAGTCCCCTGAAGCAACGTTTTCGGAACACGCACCGTCCATTTCCCGTACAAGCTGATCGGTATATCCCCCTCATAGGCCCAGACCGATCTTCCTGGACGAGCATCACACACTAACAACGCAGACAGCATAGAGCGACCTCTACCCCGAAGTATTAGTTACCCCTTCGGACCAAAAAAGGTCAGGCCATGCTCGTCAAACGTCTTCGCCCCGCGCAAGCGGTCGCCATCTCGGATATCGACCTGGTCAACAGCTACCTGGCTGGTGACGAACACGCCTTTGAGCTCCTGCTGCACCGGCATAAGCGCAAGGTGTGGTCGCACATCTATTTGATGGTGCGCGACCGCGAGGTCACCGAGGATCTCTTCCAGGAGGCCTTCATCAAGGTGGTACACCACTTGAAGGCCGGCAAATACAACGAGGAAGGGAAGTTCCTGCCCTGGGTGATGCGCATCGCGCACAACCTGGTGATCGACCACTTCCGCCGGAACAAGAAGATGCCCATGTCGCGCAGCAACGACGAGCACGATGTATTCGCCTCCCTCGCCCAACCGGGCGAGAATGTGGAGCAACGCATGGTGAACGTGCAGATCGACGACGATGTGCGAAAGCTCATCGACCAGCTCCCCGGTGAACAGCGGGAGGTGGTGATCATGCGCACCTATTTGAGCATGAGCTTCAAGGAGATCGCGGAACATACCGATGTGTCCATCAACACGGCGCTCGGGCGGATGCGCTACGCCCTCATCAACATGCGCAAACTGATCCAGAAGCACCAAATGCAGCTGGAACGGGCCTGACCCTCTCCGTGAGGACCGCCCCAGGAACGCCGGCCCGTAAGCCGGCGTTCGTGTTCCCGGATGCCTGTTAGGCGGTGCGTGGTCAGTGAATGCATGGAGGTGGATATGGCCCGGAAGGATGTGGTTCGCTGTGTGGAGAAATAGCCCCGTCCGGGGGAGATCATATCCCCACAATATGCCTTGGGAAGGCTGCGTTGTTCTCTCGTGAAATGAACCAAACCCCCGTCACATGACGAATTCTACGCTCCGTAAACGTTCCTCCCGCCGCCGCCCCGATATGCACCTGAGCCCCGGCCCCAAAGCCGCAACCATCGCCGCCATTCTCAACTTCAGCAAGGCTTTGAAGGTGGTGGACATGCCCCCTGTGGGCAAGGTGAGCATCATCCTGAACTGAGCAGCTCGTCCCTTATTCATGAACGGCATCCCGCGTCAGCGAGGTGCCGTTCTTTATTATCATCCATGCGCCTTCATCCGGCGGGCATAATACTTGTCATTTGTCATGTTATCGGCCACAGGACGTGGCGTATCTTAACTGCATGGACATCGAACTTCCGAGCCATAAAAACCTATTACCATGTCGAATCGATCAACCACTATCGCCGCTCTGCTTGCAGGGTTGGCCGCAGGAGCAGCCTTGGGTTTGTTGCTGGCACCCCAAAGCGGGAAGGAGACCCGGGATAAGTTGAAGCGTAAGGCACGCGAAGCGAAGGACCGGGTGGATGAACTGGTGAAGGAGGGCCGCGATAAGTTCAATAAAGCGAAGGACGAGGCCGGGGAGGTGGTGAACAAGGCCGGCAAGACAGTCCATTCCTCGAACTGAACCATCATCCGCGGAAATCATGTACCAACAGGATCGAGCGCCCACGTCGAACGGGGACCCCATGGCCCGTGATCCTTTCGATCACGAGGACTTCGGCGATTTCATGGACTCCATGGCGAGTGAGGCCAAGGGCTATTGGACGGCGCAGAAGGAGTATTACACCTTCGTGGCCAGCGAGAAGGCGGCCAAGGCCAGTGCCGGTATGCTCAATGGCCTCATCATGGGCCTGGTGGTCGCCTCGATCCTGGTGTTCCTCAGCCTCGCTGGTGCGATCTGGATCGGGCGGCTCCTGGGCGACATGGCGCTTGGTTTCCTGAGCATGGCGGGCGTTTACTTCGTGCTGGGACTGATCTTCCTGATCATCTGGCGCAGTGGCTATCGCGACCGCTATATCCTGAGCATGTTCAATTCGATCTACCATGACTAGTCCTGCACGCTTCTCCACCATTGAGCAGTTGGCCCAGGAGCGGGCCAGGTTGCATCATGTGCGCTCCGCTCATGGCGATCGCCTCGAACGGCATTGGTCCGCGCTCAAGGACCACAAGGTGCGTGGGGTGTTGATGCGCGACGCTGTGTCGGACGTGCTGCGTTCATGGCGTCCGGCAGGGATGATCGCAGGGCTCATGGGCAATGGCACCTTGGCATCGGCCGTCGGGGCGGCGGCCTTCCGGCGTGGTGGCCTGGGCAAACGCATCTTCAGTTTCGCCACCACGTTGCTCGTGCCCGTGCTGCTGAAACAGGCAGGTTCGGTCTCCCTCGATTCCATCATCAAGCAAGTGAGTGGAGTGGTGGATCGCTTCCGCGAGCGGAAAGCCGAGGGCAAAGGCGAAGAAGTGGCGGAGGACAACGCGTGACCGAATGGGTCATGGGGGTCGGGATGGACCCACTGTACATGATCGATCGGGGATGATCCTCCCCAGGTCCGGGAATTGTGCTACGCTCCTCCTGACAGCATTCCCGTGTGGCAGCGTGGGCTTTATAAGCTCCGTCGCAGGATGTCATTCGTGGCAACCTCTTGGCAGAGCAAGGGATGAACATGAACATCGGGCATCCACCCTGTACACTCTGCCGAGGAAGGTGCGGACAGTTCCTATCGGCCGTGCTGTTCACCTGGGTGCTCGCCGCACCCGCGCATTCCCAGATCGTAAGACCGGCGGCCGGTTTTGATACGGCGTACGTCCGCGACTATTCACGCAGGATCACGGCGCGGGTGTTCTCCAGCACCAAGTACAATGCATTCTTCCTTGCCAGCGCCGCGTATCCCGACCTGGTGCATCGTCCGAACAACCGGATCAATGTCGGCATAGGAGCCAGCTATCGTGCGCTCACCGTTAACATCGGCTTTGGTCTGGCCATGATCAACGACGACAATGAGGTGCGCGGTCGTACCAAGTACCTGGATGCCCAGGCCAACATCTACAACCAGCGCTGGGCCACCAACCTGTTCCTGCAGGTCTTCGGGGGCTATTACATCTCCTCTCACGACCTGGCACAGGTAGGTTGGGTGCAGGATACGCAGCGTCCGTATCGCGCGGACCTGGTCCAATTCAATTTTGGGGCGAGTTCCTTGCGTATCCTGAACGATCGGCGCTTCAGCTACCGCGCATCGTTCAACCAGGACGCATGGCAGCGGAAAAGCCAGGGTTCCTTCCTTTTGGGCGGCTACATGACGTATTACAACGTGCGCGCCGATTCCTCCATCATACCCACCGCGCTGATCGACCAGTTCGAACCACAGGCCCGCCTGCGCCGCGGGGGTTTCCTGGACCTAGGGCCGATGGCCGGCTATGCATACACGTTGGTGTACCGCGAACATTGGTTCCTTACCGTATCCGGGGCGCTGGGCGGTGGCTTAAGCCTGCAGCGCGTTATCAGCGAGGTGGGAGAGGTGGAGGCTTCCCGCACGGGGATGGGCTTGGGCTGGCATGGTCAGCTTCGATCCGGGCTGGGGTACAACAGTGCGTGGAACTACGTGGGGTTCTCCTTTCACCAGGAGAACATTGGATACCTGATATCGGATGAGGGTAACTTTCGGTGGAACGTGGGGAACGTCCGGCTCAACTTCGCCCATCGTTTCGACCGAAGGATCCGTGCGGCCGACCGTGGTCTGCGCTGGTTCCGGAAGAAGGTGACGGAGCCCATCATGACCCTGCCATGACAGCCTTGGGCACGATCGATGGGTTCCGGCGACGGATGCTACGGTCGAACTGGCCCATGCGGGATGCGGCCCGTGGCATTACCATGGTCGCGGTAGCGACGTTCGCCTTCAACGCGGAGGCCCAGAGGGATACCACAGCGATCTACCAGAAGGTGGAGCAGTTCGCCGTGAAGCGTCGGGTGACGCGATGGATCTACGAGGCCATTTTCGTTCCGCAGGTATCGGATGAAGAGCCGAAGGCACAGGTGCGACCGCGAAGGCGTGTGGACCCCAACCGGAAATTCAAAGGGCGCACGATCCGCCGCATCGAGGTACACGTGTTCGACCCGTTCGGCTACTCCGTTGACGACACGCTGGAGGCGCCCACCAACGGTCTCCAACGTGTGGGGAACAGGTTGCATCGCCGCTCTCGCCCCCAGATCATCCGCAACCTGTTGCTGGTGCGTTCGATGGACCGGTTGGATCCGCTGAAGATCACCGAATCCGAACGGGTGCTGCGCGCCTCGGCCATGGTGAACGATGCATCGGTGCGCGTGGTGCGTGTGACCGGTGCGAAGGACAGCGTGGACGTGATCGTGGTGGTGCATGATAAATGGTCCATGGATGTGGCGGCCCAAGGCGACCTGAGCTCAGCCACGCTTTCCGGACGCGACCGCAATCTGCTGGGGTGGGGCCAGGAACTGGAGCAGAAGGTCATCTACGGCGTAGGGTCATCGCAGATCGGTCTCCAAGGCCGGCATTCGGTGTATAACATCAAGCGCTCGTTCATCTCCTCCACCCTGAATTACACCACCACCGAGGAGTTGGACCAGGTGGGCCTTTCGTTCGATCGCCCGTTCTATTCGCCTTTGGCGCGTTGGGCCGGGGCGGTGGCCGCAGGAAAAAGTTGGAGACACGATGAGCACACCGATCCCGCGACCGGGGTCCTCGAAGCGCACAGGGTGAGCCCCGTGGGCTTTGACACATGGCTGGCGCGCAGCTATCCGTTGGGCAAGAGCACCGAGGCTGCCGCGCAGAGCAGTCACTTCCTGATGGGCGCGCGTTATGCCCAGACGCGGTATGCCGTGCGCCCTTCGTTCGATATCGATACTGCGCGCAGCAACTCCGCCACGTCGTTGTTCCTGGTGAGCGCGGGGATCAGTGTGCGGCAGTACTACCAGGAGCGTTACCTGTTCCGGTTCGGGGCCACGGAGGATGTGCCCGAAGGCTTGTTGTTGACCGGTACCGCAGGGGTGCGAAAACGGGAGCTCACGGCGCCGACCCCGTATTTCGGGTTGGCCATGTCCCGTGGACGGAACACCGACCGCTTCGGCTATGTTTCACTTGCGCTGGCGTTCGGCACCTTCATCCATCGGGGCCAGGCCCAGGATGGAACGTTCCGGGCGGACCTCACCTATTTCACGGAGCCGTACCATGCTGGGCGGTGGCATCTACGCGAATTCGTGCGCATCAGTACGGCTGTGGGCATCAACAAACCATCTACCGCCCGCATCTCGCTTGACGGCGACCAGTTATACGGCCTGCAGAGCGGAACGCTCAGCGGCACGCAACGCACCACGCTCAACCTGGAAACGGTGGCCTATGCGCCGTACAATATCCTGGGATTCCGTTTCGCTCCCGTATTCCTGATCGGCTTCGGCAATGTGGGCGAGCAGGGCGATCCGCTGCTGGCGGGCCGGATCTACAGCGCCTTTTCGCTCGGGCTATTGGTGCGGAATGAGAACCTGCTCGTAAAGACCTTCGAACTGTCCCTGGGTTTCTATCCCTACCTGCCGGATGGAAGTACGTCCATCATTCAAGCGAACCCCTCCACCAGCTATTCCATTCGGGCAGCTGATTTCGCTTTTTCGCAACCTTCCATCGTGGGATTCTGAGCCGGATGATCAGTCCGCCTTAGGCGGCTGGGCGACCTTCCTGAACTCCTTCATCACATCCGGAAGCACCGTCATGATCATGCCTTCCCGCAGGCCGGACCACAGGTAGTTGAATATGGAGCGGTCCTTTCGGCGCTCAATGGTGAAATCACCGTGTCTGAAGTCGAGGTCCGAGCGCAGGTTATGGTTGCGCACGGCCATGTTCATCAGCGTCGACTTGAACTTGTCCTTCTTCCCCGAACCATCCTGTTTGAGCATCTCCAGGGCCAGCTTGTCATATTCCATGTCCACGCGGCCCACCGCGCGATCATTGTCCCCCGTCATCGTCAGGTCCACCCCGCCGATGGTACCTGCCGTCGCCCGTATGAGGACCAGATCGGCGGTCATTCGGTTGAACACGCTGAACGGAAGTCCACTGATCAGCGCGTTCGCCTGGAAGCGATCGGTGGGGTCGTTGATCACGGTGCGCACCTCCAGCCGGATGTTCGCCTTGTCATATCCTTTGGCCGTTGTGGCCACCAGCAGTGTGTCCCTGCGGAGGGTGTCCAGCGTGCACAGGCCGGTGATGACGGAATGGATATCGGTGAAGGTCACATCGCCGAACTCCGAGGTCATGAGCCCTTTTTCGTGGTAGGCAACGTTCACGCGGTCCAGGACCACACGTTCCAGACACAGCTTGATCGGTATGTCGCGGACAAGGCGCGCAGGAAGGCGCTTTACCCTGTACGGCTCGTCGGGCATCGTCTTATCCCGCGCCACGTCCAGTATAACACCGGCGACCAGCAGGCTATCCGCCGTCAACACGCGTTGGCGGATCAACGCCAACACGTCGAGACCATGCAACAGGGCGGTATCGATCCGGGCATCCAGGAGATCGGTCTCGTAATGCACCACGCGGTCATAATCCTCCTTGGTCTTCAGGGGCCTGAACGCCGCACCGGTGATCAGCACATTCCGGCCGTTCTCACCCAGGTCGATGGCGGCGATGCGCAGATCATATAACGGCGGAAATGTGGCATGGATTCCCCGCATTTGTCCACCGATCTCCACAAAACGCAGGTCCATACGCGCGGTATTCGACCAGTTGCTCCTGACGCCGAGCAGCTGAAGGTCCATGGAATCGAGGACCACCGCTGAGCTGTCCGCCATCCGATGGGAGCGATATTTCACGCCTTTGATCACCAGGCTGTCCGCATTGAAGGCGGAGATGTTACTTGGGTCCCGGTCCGCCGAAGGGGCGGTGGTTGTATCCTCTGGCAGGCGGATGTCCAGGTCCGGTCGAACAATGGTGACCGAACGAACGGACAGGGTATTGGTCACCAAGAGCCGCCAGAGGGAAATACCACGGACGGAAATATCCTCCACCCGACCACTGAGATGCATGGAGCGCGGGTCCTCATCCGCCAAGGGCTTGACCGGTTGATCGATGCGGAGGTCATGCCACTGGATATTGCCCTTGAACAGATCGATCTCCACCTTGCCGATACGCGTCATGCTACCCGGCCCGCTCAACTGCCGCACCATGAGCTCGCTGCGCTCCAAGGCCGTGCGTTCCAGCCAGCGCATGAGCGGAGACACGCTGAATGCGATCGCCCCCATTACGCCAGCTGTGATCACCAGGATGCGAACGCTACGTTTGGTCATTGGCAGGATATCTGAAGCGTCGCTGGTTGAGGGTGCGTGCACATCATGGCGTTCATGAACCGGACCAATTCTGTTCCATGCGTGTCCTAACGGCCAGCATCATTACCTTGATGGCATACTTCCACCTCCCATCCCATCGAACATGTTGAGGAACGCTTTCACCATATGCACGTGCATGTTGGCCATCACGGCCGCCAACGCCCAAACGGAGATGAGCGTCTTCACCACCACCGGCAGGGCGGCCGCCACCACGTTCGTTACCGATTATCAGGCACTGGGCATCAACCCGGCGAACCTGGGGTGGAGGGGACAGTACCCCAACAAGCCCCTGGCCTTCGGCCTGCTCGAAGGGTCGTACTCCATCTATTCCGAGGCGCTCACACGGGATGATCTGCGGAACCGGGTGATCAATGCGGACGTGAAGTTCACCGAGGCGGAAAAGGAAAGCGCAGGGCGGGCGTTCGCTGAAGCGGGCACCACCCTGAACGCCGATGTGATGTTGCTCGGTGCGGCCTATGCCGATGACACGCTCGGTGGCTTCGGTCTTCAGGTGCGCGACAGGGCTCAGTGGACCTCCACATTCGGCCCGTTGATGGCGCAACTGCTGTTCGAAGGTTACCGTTCGAACTACTTCGACCTGCTGGTGTTGGCCACAGGGGATACCGTCACGAATTATGCGAGCATGTCTCCTGATTCACTGGCCTTGATCATCAGCGGCCTTGCTACACAGCCCCAACCGCTGGGCATTGTGCTTAACGGGTCAAGGATCAGCTTCACCTGGTATCGCGAGTTCAACATCAGTTATGGCCGGCGCTTCTTCCACAACGATGGGGTGGAGCTCTTCGGCGGCATCGGGCTGAAGTATCTGCTGGGTATCGGCATCATCGACATGCGCGCCGAGAACAACCGGTTCGAGGGCTTCAGTTCATTGTCGCCATACTTCGACATCAATTACGGCGATGCGGCCCAAAGCAATCCCTCCCGTGTCACCGCGCGCAGCACGCTGCTGCCCGAAGCGGTGGGGAAGGGCTTTGGCGTGGACCTCGGCCTCAGCGCGTTGATCCAGGAGAAGTGGAAGATCGGCGCGGCCGTCACCAACATCGGATCGATCAACTGGACCGGCAACGTGTACACTGCGGATGATGCCACCTTGGTGGAACTCGCCTCGAACGGATTGGACAACTACAACTTCTTCGCCGGCATCGACGACTTCGTGACGAACAGCGGTCTGTTGCAATGGCAGGGAAGCAAGGAGCGACGGGTGGCGTTGCCCACGAATGTGCGACTGGGCCTGGGCAGGGTGTTCGGCAAGTTCGCAGAGGTGGGGCTGGACATCGTGCTGCCCACGAACGACGAACCCGGCAACTACAACAAGGCGGTGATCGGGGTGGGAGGGGATGTGCGACCTGTGAAGTGGCTGCAGTTGAGCGCAGGCCTGGTGACCGGTGGCGACTACGACACCAAGATCCCGGTAGGCATCACCTTCATCGCGGGTAACGGCACCTACGAAGCGGGCATCGCCTCGCGCGATGCCGTCACCTTCTTCGCCGACCGCAAGCCGACGGTTTCATTGAGCATGGGTTTCCTGCGTTTCCGCTTCTGATGGAGGTGGAGTTCATACTATACGTTTCGGACCAGAAGCGGAGCCGCGATCTCTATGCGCGCCTGCTGGACAGGGCGCCAGTGCTGGAAGTGCCGGGCATCACCGAGTTCGACTTGGGCGGATGCAAGCTCGGCCTCATGCCCGAGCATGGGATCGCGCGTATCATCACGCCGGCATTGCCCCACCCGTCCAAGGCTAGTGGGGTGCCGCGTTGTGAACTGTATTTGGTCGTTGATGACCTTGGCCGTTCCATCCAACTGGCACGCGAAGCCGGGGCCGCCCTGGTTTCCCCAGCATCAGACCGCGACTGGGGACACCGTGTTGCCTACTTCGCGGATCCGGATGGGCATGTGATCGCCTTGGCGGAACCAATGGCCCCATGAGCTATCGGACGGTCTACGACATCACCACCGAGCCGCTCTTCGCGATCGAGGCGGTGTGGCTTTCCGGAGGCTTCATCATGCTCGGCCTCATCTGGCGACAGGTTCAGCGCGCCAAGGACCGCAAGCGCGTTGATCCACCTTCCCGAAAGGGCCTCACGACACCGAAGTTGCTGATCACCGTCGGAATCATCATTGCAGCGCTGGGCTTGGGGGTGATGGGCTGGGATCAGTGGCGCTTGGTGAAGGCGATCGGGAACGGCGAAGCACGCGTGGTCGAAGGGCCCGTGCAGAGTTGGGGCGTTGAGCGCGTGCGGTCTGGTCGATCCGATATGGGGAAGTACCACACCTACGAGCGCTTCCATGTTGGCGATAGTATCTGGTTCGGCTACTTCCGTGATGTCGGCATGGCCGGCTTCCACAACGGCAAGGATCCGCTGGTCCCGCTGAAGGATGGAATGCGCGTGCGTGCCACCTACCTGTACGCGGATGGCCAGGACGATCCACCGCGCATCGTGAAACTTGAACTCGCGGAGTAAGGGACGACGGGCGTTTGTTCCGGGATGCGTTCTTTTGGGCCAGAACCACCACCATGGAAAACCTCGTTTACCGACTGGGCCACGACAAATGGAAACGCCTGATGATCAGCTCTGGCTTCGTTCATGTTAGCAGCAAGGGGCATGATACCCCACTGGATTTCCACGGTTCCATCGAGAAGAAGGGCCTGCTCGAAAGCCTGAAGAGGATCCCCGTTTCCGGCATCACGCAGATGAGCATGCTGCCCGCGGAGGATGAACTGAAGATCAGCTGGCTTGGGGATGGCGGCAAAGAGGACCACTTCACCGCCGAATTCAGCGAGGAACGCGATGCGCGCAGCGTTGCGGAGGCATTGGCCACGATGCGGGGCCTGAGCATGCACGAACGCGCGGCGGGCAAATGGTAGGCGCTGAAGACACCGGGCATCGGGCTGCTGGTCAGCCTGGCGCTTACCGTAATCACGTACGGTATTGCCAAGGACCTTGAGGCTGGTAACGAGTTCAATCCCACTGGTCGTAGGGCTTGGATGAAGGCGATACTGCTGGGTGTAGCAGAAGTGCTGGGCATCATGGGCACCTTGGTCGTTGGAGGGGCGATCAGCCTGCTCTTCGCGTTCTGGGTGTACAAGCGCTTGCAATCGCCTCCATTGGAACTCGTCTGGCGATGACCTCCATCCCCTTCCAGATCACAGACTGGTCGCAGGTGCCGACCACTGTGGTACACGGTACCACTGGCACCGCCACCATGCGCATCGTTCAACATGCCGACCTCCGCATCCGCATGGTCGAGTACTCCGCGAACTATCTCGCCGATCATTGGTGCCAACTCGGCCACCTGGTCTTCGTGCTCGAAGGTGAACTGATCAACGAACTGAAGGACGGCCCAACAACGGTGATGAAGGCCGGTTCATCCTATGCGGTCTCTGATGGGCTCAGCTCGCATCGCTCGCGGACCGTTGGGCCGGTGAAGCTGCTGATCGTGGATGGGGCGTTCTTGAAGTGACCAGCTCAGTGCTCGATCTCTCTGATCGAATGCGCTACCACCATTGAATCGGTATCCACGATCACGACCAAGTACTTCAGATAGACCGGGTCTATGTCCATTCCGTAGTCTATCGTGATCGTCCAAAGACGTTCATTCCCTTCAGTGAAATCGGGCGCACCAAGTAGGCCGATCGCATCACGAACATGTTTGCCGTCCAATATCTGTTTCGCCTCCAGATCGTTGAGCATGTCCGCTCGCCAAGGATAACCACCAATGTCATTCTTGGCCGACCACCGCTCCTTGTCGAAGGGAAGGGAACGCGTGCAGGCGATCATTAGACTGGCGAACAAAACAAGGCGGCCAAGTTGCTTCATGATCTTATGCACTTCCGGCCGGTCAAACTGCTGATCGTGAATGGAGCGTTATTGAGGTGGGTCTGCTGCTATTCACACCGGTCATAGGTCGCGCTGGTGTCTCAGTCACGGTGAGGGTCACACAACTGGATCGGCCACCACTGACCTTGATGACACCAATCAGCACTCCATTTGGCGCCCAATCCAAGGAATCCCCGCTTGAAAGGGATGATGCGTACTTCTTCAGCATCCATCCATGTCAATATGAACCAAGTAATATCCTTTTGCTTATCGATGATCAGCTCATCCTCAGTTGTGTCGTCATACCCAAGGTAATCCATCCAATCCGTGAATGCTGCACCTTCTTCAACCACATTGTTGACCATGGCATACCAATCCAATGCAGATGGCCCAATATCAAGCTGACAGCGCAACGTTCCCCGATCTGGGAGTAACAGCTGCCACCCATCCCCGCGCTGAGTAACCTCAAGAGAATACCTCGAAGCGAGCGTGGAAAGGAAATCAACCATGATCCTTTCGCGCTCTAATTGGTCACATCCTCCTATACCACCCCTTGATCCGCTCCCTATCCAGCACCTTCTGCCAATCCGGTCCGAAGGCGTGATCCCACATGTGCGGCAGGTTGTAAGCCACTTCGGCCATGGCGCTGATGGTCTCCTCGCTCCAATCCTTCGCGAGGCCTTGGGGGATGTGCACTTGGTTGTGCTTCACCATGCCTTTGAATTCATGAACGAAGTCGCCGTACACATCCTCGAGCTTGTCGAAGGCGATGCAGTTGGCGATGCAATGGTGGATCTCCAGCACCTTGCCCAAGCCGTAGCTGAGCGCGTGGCATACCCCCACCTCGCTGTAGGTCAGGCTGAGGCCGCCCATGTAGCTGGCCACCATCAGTTTTTCGTCGCTCTTCTCATCGTTGCGGTCCACTTCCAGGAACACGGTGCGGCACATCTCCAAGGCTTTCTCGCTATAGGCCTCGGCGAAGGTGTTCTTCTTCGTTCCAGTGATCGCCTCCACGCTGTGGATATAGGTGTCCATGCCGGTGTAGAACCACTGGTCGCGGGGCACGGAAGCGATGAGGTCCGGGTCCAGCACGATCTGGTCGAATACCGTCCAATCGCACTTCAGGCCGAGCTTCTTCACGGGGCCGGTGAGCACGGCGGTCATGCTGACCTCCGCGCCCGTGCCGCTGATGGTGGGCACACCGCAGTGGTAGATGCCGGGCTTCTTGATCAGGTTCAACCCTTGGTACTGTACGCTGCTGCCCTCGTTGGTGAACATCAACGAAGCGGCTTTGGCGATGTCCATCACGCTGCCTCCACCGATGCCTACGATGCCCGCGGGCAGTCCGCGTCGCTTCATCACATCATCACGCAGCTGGTCGATCAGCTCCGTTGTGGGCTCCTTCAGGACGCTGATGAAATGCACCTCATCACCTTCCAGCTCCGGTATCCGCTTCACGAAGTCGGCCTTGTCCTCGAAATAGTCGTCCACCACGAACAGCATGAAGCCGCCATTGGCGGAGCGATGGGGTTCCAGGATCTCACCGAGCTTGCCGAAGGAACCACGGCCATAGCAGGTCTTGGTAACGGACTTGAAGTTGCGGAAGAGGTTCATTCAATGAGCTGGTGAGGTGATGTCCTGATGAGCGGATGTCGTCGGCATCCGTTGCAAGGCTTGGCAAAGGAACGCAGTGCGGCCCATTCGTGGGGATCGTGCATCTTCACCCACAACGAACACATCGAATCATGGACCTGCTGCCCTTCCTTGCCGAACACGGCATTCATCCGGTGAACGTGATGCAAATGGCCTTCGGGGCCATGGCCGCTGTGCTGTTCCTGCAATCGGGGCTGGACAAGGTGATGAACTGGGCGGGGGAGAAGGCCTGGCTCACGGGGCACTTCGCCAAGTCGCCGCTCAAGGGCTTGGTGCCTTTGGGGCTGTTGGTGGTCACCGTGTTGGAAATAGCTGCAGGTGCGTTCAGTGCAGCCGGTTTTTTCCAAGTGTTGACGGCGCATGGCACCAGCCTGGGTCTGCTGGGCATGATCTTCGGAACCAAGGCGATCTTCCTGTTGTTCTTCGGGCAGCGCCTGGCGAAGGACTATGCGGGAGCGGCGAGCCTCGTGCCTTACTTCCTGCTGTGTGCGGGGGGGCTGTGGGTGTACATGACGTGATCCGGACCTTATGACCCCAGGATGGGTCGGGACAGGTTGTATCGTATCCGATGTATTCGACCCGCAGGGGTCACAGCCATTAGAACATATCGTTCACTTGGTGAATCGACCCCGAAGGGGTCGCAGCCAGAAGGATGAGAATGAAGGCGGATCCGACCCCGGAGGGGTCGCAGCCATTAGACGATATCATTCAAGCGGTTATTCGACCCCGAAGGGGTCGCAGACATTCGACGATATCATTCAAGCAGTAATATGACCCCGAAGGGGTCGCAGCAATTAGCCCTGTTCAAGCGGTAATTCGACCCCGAAGGGGTCGCAGACCTAGGACAACGTTCAATCAATAAGTCGAGCCTGAAGGGGTGGCAAACGATTCCGCGTCACCGGATTATGAAGGCCAATTTTACATTCACATCATCCAAAACCGTGGGCATGTCCACCTACCTCAGCCTTCACTACCATGTCGTGTTCTCCACCAAGAGACGGGTACCATGCCTGGATAAAGCGTGGCGGGAGCGATTGTTCGACTACATGGGTGGTACGATCCGTGGCCTGGGTGGATTTCCTCAGGGCACCGGCGGATGGAATGATCATGTGCACTTGTTGTTCGGATTGAAAGCCACGCATTGCCTGAGCGATGTCATGCGCGAATTGAAGAAGTCGTCTTCGATCTGGATCAGCAATGAGATCAGCCTGAAGACCTTCTCATGGCAGGAAGGCTATGCAGCATTGACCGTGGGGTACCGGGAACGCGAGATCATCAAGAACTACATCGCATCGCAGGAAGAACACCACCGCAAGAAAACGTACATGGAAGAGGTTGAAAACATGTTGAAGGAAGCCGGCGTGGAATATGATCCGAAATACTTGCTGTAGCTGGGTGGAAGGGCATTGTTCCTGCGACCCTTCAGGGTCGGACCGCCTATGGCCTTATCCTAATTGCTGTGACCCCTTCGGGGTCCTGAGCAAGTATGCGCGACCAAATGACCCCTGCGAGTTCCTGAGCAAGTATGCATGACCAAATGACCCCTTCGGGGTCCTGAGCAAGTATGCGCGACCAAATGACCCCTGCGGGTTCCTGAGCAAGTATGCATGACCAAATGACCCCTCCGGGTTCCTGAGCAAGTATGCGCGACCAAATGACCCCTGCGGGTTCCTGAGCAAGTATGCATGACCAAATGACCCC